>JAEERW010000008.1 GCA_016286055.1 Bacteroidales bacterium | reverse complement strand
CATCCCTTCCCCAATCACCATAAAATCACCATAAATTACTTTTTGAGTGAAATTCGGGAAATGCTAAGTGATTGAGGGATAAAGGGGTAAGGGGTGGGGGAAAAGATTTTTTGTGGTGTGGGGGATACATCACACTTCCAAGCGAAGAAGAACGGCTTACACTATATCCTATGGATTATGAGGAGTTTAGATGGGCATTAGGAGATATAAACTCTATTCCTCTATTAAGAACATTCTTTGACAACAAACTACCTCTCGACAGGGCACACCGCGACAAAATGAGAGATTTTAGACTATATATGCTCATAGGTGGTATGCCTCAGGCTGTTAACACTTATCTCGAAACTAACAATTTCAGTTTGGTAGACAGAGCAAAACGTAGTATTATCAAAATCTATCAAGATGATTTTCAAAAATTGGATCAATCAGGAAGGTTGGAAACTCTTTTTATGGAAATACCATCTCAACTAAGTCAGACCAACAACCGTTACAAACCGTATGCTGTACTCGGCGACACAGACAAAGAAAAACTCACAGAGTTTTTGAAAGATCTTGAAGACAGCAAAACGGTATTATTCTCATATCATTCAAACGACCCCAACGTAGGTATGTCGCTTACAAAAGATGTTTCTAAATTCAAGATTTTCTGTGCCGACACAGGTCTATTTGTTACACTCGCATTTTGGGACAAAGACCACACTGAAAATATTATATATCAGAAACTTCTTAATGACAAACTAAGCACCAACCTCGGTTATATTTACGAAAATATTATAGCACAGACCCTCGCAGCCACAGGAAATAAACTATTTTACTACACTTGGTCAAAAGATGCCACTCATAACTATGAGATTGACTTTTTGCTATCCCGTGGTGCGAAACTACATCCTATCGAAGTAAAATCGTCGGGTTACAACTCTCACAAATCGCTTGACGCTTTCTGCGAGAAGTATTCTAATATCATCGAAAAACGATACCTTATTTACACCAAAGATTTAAGCAAAGATAAAGAAACACTATTATTGCCTGTATATTTGACACAATTTATCTAAATCTCAAACTCAGCAAACTCCTCTACCCTATCGTCCGACACTGCCTCAGATTTGGCGAAGGTGAAATCGCCGGAGGTGAGGATGTCGGAGAGGTGAAGCGAGGGGTTTTGGTACAATAGGTCGGAGAGTTCTATAAAATCGCGGATTACTTCGCGGGGAGTGATGTTTTGGTCGGCACCTATGCGCGAAAACTCTGTTTTTACGAAAGTTACCAAATCGTCGGTGGTAAGGCGGGTGGTGTAATTATAAAGTCCAGCGTGCATATCGCGGAGTTTTTCGCACAGCACAAGCATCTCCTCGGCAGAAAGCGGGTCTAAACGGATTATCGGCGCAAGAAGGTCGCGTGTGCCGGGTTTTGAAAAACGTCCCTCGGCAAGTCGCGAACGGAGAGCCTCGTAACTATACACGCCACGACGCTTATCTTCAACGGTTTGCGGAGTTGCGCCCATTATTATGCCAAGATATTTAGCCTTGCCTTGCAAAGTATCGTTATACATTGTGAGCATTTTTTCGTAATTGTACTGACGGCTAATAGATTGCGGAATCTTGTAGATATTCACAAGTTCGTCGATCATCACCATCAAACCTGTATAACCCGCAAGGCGGAAAAAATTGGCAAAGAGTTTCAGATAGTCGTACCAATCGTCGTCGGTGATGATGATACTTATGCCGAGTTCGTCTTTTGCTTCACGTTTTTGGATATATTCACCACGAAACCAACGTGTTACCTTCGCTTTTGTGGTATCGTCACCATCTAAATATGCGTGATAATATGCTGAGAGAAGTTTTCCAAACTCAAAACCGTGCACAAGTTCGCCAAGCGACGATGTAACGGCAAAAATTCTGCGGTCAACCTCTTTGGCGAGTTCGGGATTGTTGATATCCAAACCTGTTTCCTGAACTGCGGCACTCTGTACACCCGAAATCCAACGGTCGAGAACCAATGTTAGCGCACCACCTTCGGGTTTTGTTTTGGTAGAAAGGTTTGAAATAAGTTCGCGATAAGTAGCTAGACCCTGACCGCGTGTACCTTGCAAACGACGTTCGGGCGAAAGGTCGGCATCAGCCACCACAAAACCCTTGTCCATCACATAGTTGCGGATAGTCTGCAAAAGAAAACTCTTGCCCGAACCATATTTGCCCACAATAAAACGAAACGATGCTCCGCCTTCCGAAATAATATCCACATCGTGAAGAAGCGCGGCAATCTCGTTTTTGCGGCCAACGGCAATGTAAGGCAGACCAATACGCGGCACAACACCGCCTTTGAGCGAGTTGAGCACAGTTTGCGCAATGCGTCGGGGTATTTTTACCTGTTCCATAAAAAATTGATTTCTGAGTAATGCGTGGCAAAAATAATAAAAATGCCGGATAATGACTACGACAAAAGCAAATTCTTTAAATATTCTGCGTAATCATCTATTAATGTGATAGTTGACCCATCACAATCCACCACATTGTCGGCAAATTCATCAAAATACATCTCATTAATCTTATCCGCCAAAACAGATGGCATAAGATGGTGTGTTTTAATAATTTCGCTAACAGACGAATTTTGCAAAAGGGCTATGAGAATTTGATTTTCGATAGATTGTGATTGTTGAGACGGAGTGCACACAGTTTCTACGGCAGCAATGGGTGCGTGCGACGTAGTGGTTTCAATATCAATCAAATCCTCCTCTGTGAGAAGGCTTTCGCGGGTTTCGGCAGAATCGGTGCGTATTTGGTCTAAGGATGAGAGGTTTACCGACACTTGCGGACGTGATTGAAATTCGCAATAGCGGATAGCCTTGTCGATACCTTCAAAAAATGGCTGATACGCCTCCATCTCTTTTACCTTGCTGCCCGTGCGAAAATACTGACGGAGTTTGTAATCCACTGCACCAATGTAATTTACCAACATACGTTTTTGCGGATAGGCAAAATCGTAAAACTTCTGATACCATTCGCCACGGCGGAAAATGTACATCAATGTGGGATATAATTCGTAAATAGCATCGTCGGTTTTAGCCGCAGCATAGTAAATTGCATTAGCAAAAGGTTGCCAACTTCGGGTAACAGGTTCGCCAAAAATATTGTTAAACAGTTCCTTAGTCAAATATCGCCAAACGCCTACAAAATATTTTTTGCCGATTTCGCCCTGCTTTGTAAACACAGGCGATTTTGTGATTTTTTTGGCAGAAAGGAGTTCAAAAGCTGCAAAAATCTCATCGTCGGAGGCATTGTCGGGATTATGCAGCAGCGATAGAGCGCGGTGATTCTCGTTACTGTCGGTAGAATATTTTTCAAGCGTTTCTTTGGGAAGATTGTTAACAATGCACAAATCGCATGCCCAATGGTTCAGATAGTTAACCACACGGCGGGCATCGTAACTTTCGCCCGAATATGCGTCACGGATTTTGTCCATCTTGCTGAGCGAATCTTGTGGCGACTTTACGCCAATGCCATTGATAAGTTCGTAAATATAAAGGTATAGATACGACAGCGAGGTAGGTTTAAACACACCATTGCGAACATCGGTGCGCCAAGTAAAATATGTGCGCAACTGACTCACATTCATATCGTGATAGGTGGGAAAATAATGCTGAAAATGAACGTTCACCGTGGCATTATCCTCAAAATTTTCCATAAACTTGCCCTGACGGTAAAAGTTTTTGGCTTGCAACAAAGGGTCGCCACCGCCATACTCATACATCTGCCGCATTTTTGAAATCATCGGCGGCACGCCGGGAATATCGCTCGCACGCATTACACCGGGTATTATCGGAGTATCTTTAAAAACCTTCTCGTCCATAAAAAAGCAAAAAAATGTGTGCCGCTAAGATAGAAATTATCTATTAAAAACCCGCATAAAACACTCCTTGCAATCGAATTTTAGTGCGAATGAGCCGTAAGAACTTACTAAGCGGTATTCGTCGCATTTCCATTTATCGGGCATAACACCTTGATTTTTGGAACAATAACCCAATTCGCGACGTATACAGTAGCGTGTGGTCATAAGTTCAAGTCCTTTGGTAGAGTTTTGGAGTTCAAATGCCTGCTGAGTAACGTTACAGCCGTGTTTTTTGTAAAATTCCTTAGCCAGACGGTTAGAAACATTGAGTCGATATCCACCTTCGGTTTCAAAATACTGAGCATTGCCCGATGGTTTGGGCGAATCTTTTGGTCTAAAAGTTTTAATACGCTTTTGTTCAAGCATTTGCAAAACATTGCGACGGGTTTCGTTTATAACAGAGTTTGGGATAAACGGCGATTCGTCAAAATCAAACGTAATACGCTTACATTCAAACTTTTCGCCACATTTGCTCAGCGAATTGGTGATACTGTTAAAAGCCCTCTCTTGATTATCGGCTTTCTGCAATTGAAATTGTGTAAAACACTCACATTCAATATTATCTTCATCAAGAGCAATTATTGAAAAACCATTATCCGATAGCGTTACGGTAAACTCCACGGCAACTTTGCGGTTGGTTTTGGTGTTGTCGAGTTTTTGTTGAAACTTGATATCGAGATTGCGGTAAATATCTGTACCAGTGGGAATTTTCTCTTTTAAATTGGCAGTAATAATGCCGTTCTCTATTTTCTCTACACGAAAACCGTACATTGCGCCATTAACCACGCAGCACAATCCATCACCATTTGAAATCACCTCATCGGTCTTGATTTTCAAATTGTTACATCTTACCATAACCACCTTGCCCAAATATTCACCCGAAGATTTGGGACTTATATAATTTGCCATTCCCTTCTTGGGTTCAACTGCAAAATAATCAGTGAATTTGCGGTTGAATACCTTATCAGGCGACGGCGTAAAATCAAATACCGAGTGTCCCGACGACGGCTTTTTAACTTTACCATCTAAAATATTATCAATCAGTTTTCTATAATGAGCGGTAATATTTGCCACGTAAGATTTATCCTTTAATCTACCCTCAATTTTTAGCGAATCTACACCAGCAGAGTACATCTCAGCAATATGCGAAGTCATATTTAAATCTTTGAGCGACAATAGATAAGAATCTTTTATCAAAACCTCTCCCCTACTATTGAGCAAATCGTATTTCAAGCGGCACGCCTGCGCACATTCTCCACGATTGGCACTACGTCCGCCGATAGCCGCACTCATATAACATTGTCCGCTAAGCGAAACGCACAACGCACCGTGGATAAAGCACTCTATTTCAGCGTTTATGTTCTTGCGGATTTCTTTTATCCCCTCCAAAGGAGTTTCTCGGGCAAGCACAATGCGTTTAAAACCAATCTCATCAAAAAACTTAATCCGCTGTAAATCAAAATTGTTCATCTGTGTGCTTGCGTGGAGTTCTATCGGCGGAATATCCATTTCTAATATGCCCAAATCTTGAATAATAAGCGCATCCACGCCAATATTATAAAGGTTGCGTATAAGTTTATTAACGATAGGCAATTCATTGTCGTAGAGAATTGTATTTAGTGTTACATAAACCTTTGCTTTATAGAAATGAGCATAGTTTACAAGTTTTTCTATATCCTGAATAGAATTGCCCGCAGCCTTGCGAGCGGAAAAGTCGTTTGCACCAATATACACAGCATCAGCGCCACAATTTATAGCGACAATGGCTGTTTCAAGATTTTTTGCGGGAGAGAGAAGTTCCATTATTGCTTAATTGAAAGACCTACAACAGTAATATCGTCGCGCTGCGGCTGACCATCCATAAAATCTTTGAGAAGCGATTTGAGGCTTTGACCAATTACATCCATCGACTGACTGCGATAGTCGGTAACAAACCTCATAAACCGCTCAGTGCCAAATCGTTTGCGCTGAGGATTATTTTGATCCACAAGTCCATCGGTAATCATAAAGAGTTTATCCTCACGGTTAAACACAAACTGATGCTCTTCAAAATCGTTGTATTCTACGCTCTCGTCGGTGAGACCAAGATGACGATGAACACCCTTGATACGCTCCATCTCGTCGGTTTGACTATTGTAGTAGAAAATAGAAGAACCTGTGCCGCAGAATGTTACAATATAATGATCGTCTTCGGGGACAAATCGGCAGAGGCGTACCTCCATACCGTCGTAGTTTTGGTTGCGCTCTTGTTTGAGAACGTTGATAAGTCCCTGACTGAGGTTTTCAAAAATGAGTTTCGGCTGCGTAATTCCCTGCATAATAATCACTTCGTTAAGCAGGTTGTAGCCGATAAGACTCATAAACGCACCCGGTACTCCGTGACCCGTACAGTCTGCCACCACAAATATCAACGAACCGTCGGAGAGTGGTTCAAACCAATAGAAATCGCCCGATACAATATCCTTGGGCATATAAATAGCAAAGTGCTCAAAATACTGTGTAATGCTCTCGTCCAAAGGAAGAATCGACTGCTGCATCTGCTGTGCGTATTGCAAACTGTTTGTGATGGCATTGTTCTGCACCTCTATTTTCTTGTAGCCTTTTTCTAATTCGGTATTCTTAACGAAGAGTTGCTCCTTCTGCATCTCTATCTGCAACTGGTTTTCTTGCAACTGCATAAACGCCTCGGTAAGTTGCGAAGCCTGACGCGCCCCCTCTTCCTGAGCACGTTTGAGCATAGTGATGTCGGTTTCGGTGAGTATCCAGTTGCATAGATTTCCATTGTCGTCGAAAACGGTGTCGAGCGATGCCTGCACCCAGTTGACATTATCATAAAAGCGGTGACAGGTTTCGTAAGTTACATTCTGGCTTGATTGCCGAGCAAGTTGTATCAGTTCTTGATTCTTTTTGTCGAATGAAAGGTACGACTCAAAATAGTTGCGGCCATGCATATAAACAAACTCATCGAACGAGCATCCATAAACATTTTTAAACGAGTCGTTGGTCCATTGGATATTTCCGTCTTTGTCCATGATTGTCACCGAGTTGGTGGATCGTGTTGCCACAAACGACATCTGACGGAGTTTCTCGTTTTGAGCCTCCAATTGCGTGTTGCGCTGTTTTAAGAGAGCAGAAAGGTCGTTGGCCTTGTTTTTAAACTTGGCAGTGCGACTGCTAATTAAATAGTAAATCAAAAATGCTACAATTAGAATATAAAATAGAATAGCCCAAATACTTGCATAAAAAGGTGGCACTATTGTAAAGGCAAACGATGAAACTGACGATTCCACATTTTCGCAATTTCGAGCCTTAACCTTAAATATATAGTGTCCAGGAGGAAGTTTGGTAAACTCTCTGACATTTGAGTGTGACCATTCGTTCCAATCATTGTCAATACCTTCGAGCTTATAGCAATACATCATCGACTCCAAATTTTCAAAAGCCGAAGAAGAAAACATAATTCGTATCTTATTATCGTAATATTCGCACTCAAAATTACATACCGTATCAGTAGAATTCTCATCATAAGAATCTGAAGTATAAGTGTTATAGTTTCGTTCAGCATCATCAGGTTGGAAATAACGGTATCCCCTATAAATTCTGTTGCCTTTGAAATATACGGCATTAATAATAGAATTAAAAGGTTCTTTGGCAGGATTAAATGAAGTGGTGTCGGTAATATTGCCCTTCACCAGTCCGAAATTGGTAGAAAGCAACAGCAATGAATCAAGGACTGAGATATTGTAGACCGTTTGCAATGGCAATCTAAAATGAATTATCTCATTGATTTCGGGATGGGAACGGTTGATTCGCCACGCAGAATACTGAGTATAAACAAACAATTCGTCGGTAAGTTTGCTATACCCAAAGTGATAAATATGCTCGTCGGGACGGAAACACTTGTTGAGCGCTGTGTCGGGCTCGAAAATGAGAGGGTCGGTGGCGTGCTCGCCAAGTTTCGCACGCTTAAAGAGTCCATCGTTGATATAAACCATATCGTCAATCAGCTCCACAGTGAGTTGATTACCAAATATAAGCCCATAATTATCGGAGATATATTCAACATCAAACTTTGTTAATCCATCATCCATAGGAATCAACCTTACAATACCGTCGGAAAGCGAAGAGCACCAAAAGACACCATCATCGGCGATTTTAATTTTAAACAGCGGTCGACTAATCTGTTCACAGCTCAACACATTAGATACACTAATCTTGCCATTCTTAATGGAATAGTCACACACTTTGAACCCTTCAAACCCAGTAACAAACAGCTTGCCCGGATAAAGGGGAGAAATTGCAGCGCCATAAGAGCGCCCAGTGGCGGCTATATGTACAGCCTTATCAGGAAACACTTGATACAATCCCTCGGAGGTGCATGCTAATGTAACATCATCTATACCAAGCAAATCCCAACAGAAATTTTGTCCTTGGCTTACATTGTAAGGAATAGGATAAAAGGTAGTATTTTTGCCGGAAACCTCGTGCGACGACACAAAAATCGATGAAACTGTGCCGACGTAGTAATATTTGCTGTTGACAAAAGACGAAAGCACAGCACTCGAAACGCCTTGGTTTGATGAATAGAACACAAACGGGGCATTAAGCTCAATGCGCGACACTCCGCCCGAATACGAAGCCCACAGGTTGTTTTTGGAATCGAAAAAAACATTCACAATATCGTTGACGGGCAGGTTGATATCCTTATCAATCTTTTGAAGATATTCGTAACGGTTAGAATATACGTAGATACCGTTGTTGGTGGCTATAGCGAGTTTGCGCAAACGACTGTTGTATACCAAATCGTTAACCCTAATATCTGGGAAGTTGTCGGTGGGAAGTGTTATTGGAGTAAGGTCTTTTGACGATATGGCTTTGCGCAAAAGCAGCTCTTCAAGATTGGTTTCAAAAGCTGTATAACCCTTGCAGAGGAAGAATAAACGGGTGTTGTCTAAAACCAACATTTTAACACCGTCGGTATTGATACCTAACCCGTTGATATTGCAAACCATCTGCAAAGCACCGTTGAAATAGCTGTATAGGTCGCCGTTTTTGCAAAGGATGATAATGCCGCCGTTGTATGATATTGAGGTGGCAATAGCACCTATACTACGCTGAATGATATTTTTGTTGTAAATAGCGAATCCATCATCGAGCATAAACACAACCCTGCCGCTATCAGAATCACAGCCAAAAATATTGGTAACATTGCGACTGCTGAAAGGCACCTCCACAGGACAGAACCTTAAACTTCCGTCAACTTCAGGATGGTAATATCCCAGACATTCAGGACCTGCCACAAAAATGTCGTGAAGTGGAGAAACATAAACCCTAGAAATAAGCTCTGATTTGGTGGAGTTGTAGAATCGCTCCCACAATCGTCCGTTGTAAATTTTCAATCCCGAAGATGTGCACGACATAATGCATCCGTTGGCGTCTTCCGACATCTGAGAACATTTTACGATATAGCCTTTTTCGTCGAGACAGTAATTATGCACATACGAAGACTTACGAAATGTATTAGAAGTCTGAGACGAAACAAGGCAAGGAGCCAACAGCAACGCCATCGCCAAAGCTAAACATCTTATATAGTCTGACAAACACATCTGATTCTTCGGTTATTTGACAATACAAATTAACGAAAAAAGCCTGAATAATCAGGCTTTTTTCTAATTTTTTTTTTAAAATATTTTACACTTTCATAATCTCGGCCTCTTTTGCCTGCGAAATTTTGTCAATATCAGCCACAAAACGGTCGGTGAGTTTTTGAACTTCTTCTTGACCCTTTTTCGATTCGTCTTCTGTAAGACCGTCTTTTTCAAGAGCTTTGAGAGAGTTGTTGGTATCTTTGCGGACGTTGCGTACAGCCACACGTGCGTTTTCGGCTTCGCTTCTAACCTGTTTTACCAGAGCCTTGCGGCGTTCTTCTGTGAGGGCAGGAATTACAATGCGGAGAATTTCGCCGTTGTTAGATGGAGTTAATCCGAGGTTGGCTTTGAGAATCTCCTTCTCAATTTTGGGCAGCATAGTTTTCTCCCACGGTTGCACTACAATGGTGCGGGCATCGGTGGTGCCAACGTTTGCCACTTGGTTGAGTGGGGTGGGGTTGCCGTAATAGTCTACCGTAATACCCTGCAAAATAGCGGGAGAGGCTTTGCCAGCGCGAATTTTGGCAAGTTCGCCTTCAAAGTGGACTACGGCGGCTTTCATATTCTCTTCCGCCTCGTCTATGTACATTTGAGCTTCTTCGTTCATTATATGTTTTCGTTAAATTAATTTTTTACAAATATAAGGGCAAATTTTATAAAAACAAAACTTTTTTATTGCTTACCCAATTTTTTAAAGTCGCCCTTGAGAAATCCATCTGGTTCTTTGGAGCTGATCTTGTGCCAGCCGAAATAGTATACCGAGCCATCGTTGCCAAGCACCACGTTGAAACAGCGTGCAGCCTTGGGACTTCCCTTCGGAGGTCCTACTTTGTGTACAAATACTGCTTTTGAGTCGTTTGCCTTAACTATTTTTTCAAGGTCTTCTTGTTCGGCAAGTATCTGGAACGATTTGGCATATACGGCTTTAACTTTTGCCTCGGTGTTGAGGTCTTTGGGTAGGTCTTCTTTTATAATGTAGAGTTTTTTGTCGCCAAGTTTCTCAGAGTTGCGGTTGTAATATAGTACAATGTTCTTTTCGGTGAGTTCGGGATGCTCTTTGGTAAGGTTCACGTGGTTTTGCATAAATTTTACTATGGGAGCAAGTTTGTAGACGTATTTTTCATAATCTTGATTTTCATAATACGACAGTGGGAACGATGCCAAAGTGGGCATATCGTACACCGACTTGTAGTCGCCACCGAGCAAAAGCGACAAAAATGCGTAGGTCATTCTGTCGGAATCGTCTTTGTAATAGTCTTTGGTAACAAGCAAGAACGAATACTGCGGATCAAATTTGCGTTTTTGAAAATCGGCTACCGAGCAATAGTCAAAATTAGTGATAGTCCAGCTACTTTCCACAGCTTTTTTGATAGCAGAGTTGTAGCTATTGAAAATATTGTCGTCGAGTACTACTAAAGTTTTAGTAGACAAGAACTTCTTGATAACATCAGCGCCAGCCACTTTTTCTTGAGCCATCAAGGGCAAGGCCATAAGCGCCACAACAACAGTAAATAATAGTTTTTTTATCTTCATAAAAATTTGGTTTTATAATGTTATACAATAAATAATTTATTCATATACAGGAATATACAAAGGGTGTTTTTCATTAAAACGACGCATATAGTAAAATAGTTTTGCATTACGTTTTTTGCGCTTGAGGTCGGCAAACTCATCGTGGAGTTCGGGGTCTTTCATAAGCATTTGTTCAAGGTTAGTAGCATTGTATTCGAGGATGTCGCCAGTTTCAAAATTAAGCAAATACTGCTGTGCCTCAGTAGAAGTGGTATATGTGGGTCCATACATACCATAACGTCCATACATACCACTGTAGAATGGGTCGCGAGTGTTGACAAAAGTTTTGGTGCCGAGAAAATGGCAAATACTGCCTACAATACCCACACGATTGAAATAGCCATTGAAATAAACATAGATAATGCCACCCGAGCAGTATCCCCAAATCGACGAGGTTTTGATAGTAACCTCATTGCCAACCTCATCAAATAGGGTAATTGTGCTTTGCTGAGTAAGATAGTCGAAAAAAGCAAGGTCGTTTGGGTCGATTTGTGTTTTGATTCGTGCCTTGTCTACGGGCTTATTATTCTGCATCATCTCCTTGTTGAGATACAAGCCATCGGTAAATACAAAATCTTCGTCGTAGACAAGCTTAGTCTGCGAAAACATCACCGTGGAAAAACACAACATTATAAGCGACAATAATATATGCTTCATAGCAATTGCAAGTTTTAATTATCCAAATATAAGGATTATTTGTAAAACGGAGGCATATTAATAATTATTTTTTATTTTTGCGGTTCAAAAGCACCTAAAATGGACAGCAGAGTTAAAAAGGGATTAAAAATAACACTATTTTTCGCAATCGGCGGCGTTCTTTTCTGGCTGGCGTACCGTGGTCAGGATATCGCGACACTATTCAATGCGCTCGAAGGTACCCGCTGGGGTTGGATAGTGGCTATTGCTGTGTTTTATCTTACAGCACATTACAGCCGAGCCGCCAGATGGAAGCTGCTTTTAGAACCGTTTGGATACAAAACCAGAAACATAAACCTATTTATGTCGGTGTTGGTGATGTATCTCAGCAACTTGGCAATTCCACGATCGGGCGAAGTATTGCGCTGCGGAATTATCTCAAAATACGAAAAAATTCCTTTTGCAAGGTGCCTCGGAACAGTGGTAACGGAGCGAATTGCCGATCTTGCTATAGTGCTGATAGTTTCGGCAATAGTGTTGGTGTCGCAATGGGGATTTGTAGCTGAAATGATAGCCGCCAATCCGGATATTTGCCAAAGAATAGATATGCTTAAAGAGTATGCCATACCCATATCAGTGATATTAATAGGTTTAACCGTAGCAGGCATATTGATTGTACGCATGGCAATACGCCGAAACATTTTAGGCATAGGAAACAAGATCAACGGCATATGGCAACAATTTCGCGACGGGCTTACAACTATTCTGCACCTAAAACACCGCACCTTATTTATAATACATACATTGTACATCAATTTTGTGTATTTTTACGCAGTATATCTCGGATTCAAAGCATTCGGCTTTACCGAACACCTCACTTTAGCCACAGGTTTAATGGTGTTTGTGCTCGCTACATTTGGGGTTATTGTTCCGTCTCCGGGGGGAATGGGAACTTGGCATTTTATTGTAATAGAAACACTTGCAATGTACGGTGTAAATCGCGATCCCGACGGAAGGGCATTTGCATTGGTGATTCACGGATTACAAGACATATCGTTTATAATACTCGGTGCTCTGTCGCTTATACTGCTGCCAGTTATCAACAAAGATTATTCGCCGCAACCAGCCACCGAAACACGGCTGTCAAACACCTGATAATATGAAGAAAAGAGCAATTCTCGTTTTAAAAATAGCGCTGGTAATCGCTTTTTATATTTTTCTTTACAAATTATCAACTTTACATATACAACAACTTAAAGAATACTTTCAAATAAATGGATTTAGCAATATAAATTTCAAGATATTTGCTATTGCGGTAATTTTAGTTATACCCAACTGGCTGTTAGAATCTTTAAAATGGCAAATTGCAATAGCTCCTATTGAATCCATTACGATAAAAACAGCAATACAAGGAGTTTTAATGGGTATTCCACCGTCAACATTCACTCCAAACCGTATAGGCGAAACCATAGGAAGACCCTCGGTGCTTAAAGCTACTCACCGAATAGAAGGCGGCATAGCCACCCTTTACAGCGGAATGAGTCAAATGCCTATAATGCTATTGTGCACAGCTATAGCATCTTGTTACTTCGCTGCCATCCAGACTCTCTTTATCAACGAATCACATCTGGCAAAACCCATATTTGGCGCGGTGGCAGCAGTGGCGGCAGCTATAACATCGGTATTGTTTTACAATCCAAAAATCTTTATTCCCATTCTTCAGAAATATAAACGCACACAAAAAA
Organism: Bacteroidales bacterium; assembly: GCA_016286055.1. Lineage (GTDB taxonomy): Bacteria > Bacteroidota > Bacteroidia > Bacteroidales > UBA3824 > UBA3824. The sequence continues at coordinate 211,117 of JAEERW010000008.1, read as the reverse complement.
TAGCCGACAAATTGACGTTTTTTATCAGATACACTCCTCACCTAAAAAATTCAATATTATTGATAAGTGCAGCAAGATATCTATTGTACTGCACACAACACTATCTTATTATTAACGCATTAGGAATCAACATAGGATTAATTGACGGCTACGCAGCCATATTCTTGATATACGGCATCATCAGTTTTGTGCCACGACCTGCGCTTGCCGAATTGGGTGTAAGGTGCTCTATATCGGCATTGGTGCTAAACCCATTTGCTCCTAACCCACTGATACCTGCAGCAGCATCGGCTTTGCTTTGGATTATCAACATACTGATACCGTGCATTATAGGAACATTTTTGTATATTCCACAAAAAAAACATCAAAAAAACTTTGCACAATAATAAAAAACCTCTACATTTGCGCCGTGAAAACCACATTGCCCTGGTGGCGGAATTGGTAGACGCGTTGGTCTCAAACACCAATGGAGTAACATCCTTGCCGGTTCGATCCCGGCCCGGGGTACTAAATAAAGAGCTGCGATAGTGTCGCGGCTTTTTTTTTACAAAAATCTATGCGAAAAAAATCAAAACTATTTTTCTTATTCTCATTTTTTTCATAGTATTGCAGTAATATTCAAAACATAAAACTCTTCAAAAATGGATACAAACTACCCAAACAAACTTGACAACACTTTAACAAAAAGGCTAATTTGCAAAATAGCTCTTTCTTTGTTGACTATTATACTGCTGACGGCTCCACAGTTGTATGGTCAAAATAATTTCACTGCCACCTGCTACTACGGCATTGATAACTCTGATATATACTATGACTACAGTTATTCTATCACCAAATATTTTACTTCACTCGAAGAGGCCATGTCACCAGCCAATTATTACGATGAAGAGAATAATAGATATGCCAGAGTAGTATACATCAAACAAAATAGTGATTCGTACAATCTCAACAATAAGATTGATAACATCGGACGTATTGGCGATCAGGTTGGCAATGTGAAAAAATATATTCTTGAGTTAAAAACTATCAATTGTAGTGGTGATGCCGAAATAGTAGTTAATGATGCCGATGTTTACCTCAACAATATCACCGCAAATGGATTAGTAAAATTCAAAATGGATTGGGGTAATCCTATCTATATTTGCGGTGGCAATTTCAATGGCGGAGTAGAGATAAACGGACCAGAATCGTCGCAATTTATATATAATGTCAACGCATATATTTTTGGAGGATCATTTAAAGGAACAGATTATGCCATCCGAACCATTGATAACGTCAATTTATATATTGAAAACAGCCAAAGAAAAAACGGAAGTTTAGTTTCTCCCACATTCACAGCCACAAATGGTCCCGCTCTAATAAATAATAATTCAACGGGTATGGTATATATCTACGGAGGAAAGTTCACCGGCAGCAATGGAAATAGCGCAATAATATCGAAACAAAACACAAAAGTACTGGACAGTCAAACAGGTCTAAAACTTTTAGATGAGTCTGATGTTCCACACGAGGAACAATACAAAAATAATAATAATTACTATGAACTTTGTGATGAAAACAATAACAAATTGAACAAAGTCACAGTAGCAGGTTCCTACCTTGAATTTAATAATAATGACGGAAGCCTGACATTCAAATACGGAGAAAGGCTTAGAGGGTGGAGAGCTTGGAACAAACTGATTCAGTCAACAGCACGAGAGGTATTTGATTTAGACTATCTTAACAACCTGCCACCCGAGAATGGTATTTATTTTGACATAAACGACATTGAGAAAGAAAACAATAGAGATAAAAAAAACTCGTCAGGAAATATTGAATGGAGCTGGGAGGTTGTAAAAAAAGTTCAATTTGATTATGGGTATACCTCCAATGTGCACCCCACCTCATGTGCATATTGGTTCAAGGATTTCACATCACTTAAAACCATAGACCTCAGTAGTATTGACATGAGCAAAGTAACCAATATGACTGAAATGTTCTATGGCTGCAACAATCTTTCAACCATATTAGTGTCACTCGATTGGATCGATTGGATACAAAACCGCACTATTCTTGGCGACAACATGTTCGACGGCTGCACCGAAATTATCGGCGACAAAGGTACAACCTACAATGCATCCAACGCCAACGACATATCTTTCGCCATAATTGACAGCACCGACAATAAGCCAGGCTACCTCACCACAGGTAAATACAAACTATTCTACAAATGGGCGGACGTCGATAACAAATATCAGAAATACGACCCAATATCTTATGAATACTCTTCTGAAACTTTGAATATCAAAAATCCCACCCGAGAAAACTTCGATTTTTCACATTGGACATGCAAACCTGCTATAGGTGGTGTATCCACTAAATCTACAACAATTTCAATAGAACCATTTTCGGAGGGCAACCGCATATACACTATGAATTGGACAGTGAAAACATACCCCGTAACCCTTCCCGAGCATATGGAGTTTGTAACCCCAAGCACCGAAGGTAATATATTTGCATGCGACTCCATAGTTACATTCAAAGCCAAAGATGGTTACAAAGTTACTGAAGGTCCAGAAATTACCAATCCCAAATTAGAAAAAAATATCATCAGCGAAGACGCCAACATCAAATACCAATATTCGTTTACCATGCCATCCGCTCCCGGCGGCGTAAAAATTGAGGCTACCGTGGTAGAAAAAGTACAATTACAAATCAAACCGTCACTTTCCGACAACGACAAACACATCTCATTCCCCACAGATTGGAAACAATTCTGCAAAAAAGAAGAAACAGAGGCAATACTAAAATACAGACTTTCTGACGGTAGCGGTGTTCCCACAAATTGCAATATCATAATAGAAACTATTGAAGGTAGTGTTAATTACGAAACACAAAATGGCGAAGTGCATATTTCTACATTGCCCACCTCCCTAGGAAAATACAATTGCTCTGCAGTGTTTGTGGGTGATGAAGAATCTACAACTCCATCAGACACAATCAAATTTACATTAGAAATCACCGCCGCACATGGATTAATATTACAACTATACCAAAACGTAATTTTCGTCGACAATAGTAGCGAAAAGTTTGAAACATACCAATGGTATCGCTACGGAGAAGAAACCGACGAAAAACTCAACAACGGCTCACGCCAATACTTCACCGAACCCACACTCAAAGGCTCGTATTGGGCATTGCTCAACGGTAATATTTATGCCTGCCCTTGGACCACTCCATCCACAGCAAAAATAGCAGCATCAATAGTTAAAACATATCCCAACCCAGCCATAAGCGGACAACCTTTCAGATTGGAGGTTTCGGAATTCAACCCCGATACCGAAAACCGCCTTGTGATATTCAACAGCAACGGTGTAATAGTGGCTGAAATGATATTGGAATCCGCTTCGGTAGATCTTTCACTACCACAGGGTATATACTCCGGTGCAGTAATCTCCAACGGCGAGAAAACAAGTTTCAAAATGATGGTAAGATAGTTTTTTTACTATTTTTGCCCCGCAAATAATTGGGTTGAAACTAAAAAATATAAAAATGAAAAAAACGTCACCGCTGTTTTTTGCAGCGATTACAATTATATGTTTTTCAATATCTTGCGGCAGCAGCGACCCCATAAAAGAGCCTCACAGCGGAGTATTTTCGGTAAGCGACTCTCAAAAGGTGGTGTTTGCAACAGAAAACCTCAAAGTAGCCGATTTAGAACTATTTGATTTTAACCAATATGGCACTTTGCCTGACGGTTGGCGTATACTTACCGCCAACGAGTGGCAATACATTGTTTTAAAACGCAAAAATGCCATAAACTTGATTCTGTGGGCTACTGTTGATGGCAAAAAAGGGGTAATTCTTTTGCCCGACAATTACGCTAACACCCTTAAACTAAACCACATATCACCTCAATCGATTAAACCGTGGGACGATCAGATATGCCTTATCAACTCCGACACAGACCCCACCACGCTCAACGTTATCTCTAATAATCAGTGGACAGAATTGGCAAACCAAGGAGCGATTTTTCTGCCTATGAACCTCGGCAGCGAAGGCGGATATTGGCAAACCGGCGACTCGTTTTTAAGTTTCAATTCTGCTTTTATATGGCCTGCGCGTGGCTGTGTAACATCGGCATTAAAGTTAAGTGTGCGCCCTGCAATTGATATCAACAAATAAACTCGTCTACCAAAATCGGCGGTTTATCGACCAATTACAGCCCTTCATCTAAAAAAAAATCTATATCACCTTTTATTAAGTTAAGTTTGCAATGTAAAACAACAAAGACAATTGTTTAATATATAAAACTGAACTGACATGAAAGTAAAAATGATTTTAGCGGCTGCCGCTATGGTATTCTGCACAGCCGCTACCAACGCTCAAGAAGCACGCTACGAATTTGAAAAAGCCGTTATCACCACCAAAACCGAGATGATGGGCAACCCGATGATTACTACTTACTACATTGCCGACTACGGCAAAAAAGAGACATCCGAATTTAAGATGGATATGTCGGCTATGGGCGGCAACGTTATGAATATGAGAACAGTAATAACAGCCGATGGCGCAGTAACTTTCGACATTAACGCCAAAGAGGGTCAAAAAACCGAAGGCTCAGTAAACTTCCTCAACCTTACTCCCGAAGTAGTTAAAAAACACAAAATCAAAGAGAAAGGCGAAGAAATAGTAAACGGCTATCCCTGCAAAAAATACGAAGTTAACACCGAACAGATGGGCATGTCGGTAGCGTCTACCGTTTGGGTTTGGAAAGGATTCGCTATCAAAACAGTGGTAGACGGCGGAATGTTCCAGATTGAAACCGTAATAGATTCATTCGACGAAAACGGAACTATTCCCGAAGGCATCTTCGAAGTTCCCGCTGACGTAAAAATAAGAAGATAAACTATTCTGATTCGGAATCGAAATCAGGCAAAAAACCTTCAAGATCGTCGTCCTCATCGTTGCCGTAAAAGCGGTCGATGTCGCGGCGGTCTTTTTTTGTGGGACGTCCAGCCCCACGGTCGCGCTTGCCAAACGAAAAACGTCCCATCTCGGTCATCATTTTTAGTTTAAACAAATCGTCCTCAGAGGTGGTTTCGGTGATATAATCGGGCACTTTGGCAGCACCCACACGTCCTCGGAGCAATTGAAGCACCTTGTAGCGACGGTAAACAGGATTAACCTTTACGCTGATTTCATCGTCGGGACGAACAACACGGGCGGGTTTTACAGCCGCTCCATTGATAAGTATGCGCCCCTTGCCACAAGCGTCGGCGGCAAGCGAACGGGTTTTAAACAAGCGGACGTTGAACAAAAACTTGTCGATCCGCATTTCGGAGTTTTCTTCTGCCATAATGGTGTGGTTTAAAGGTTATTTGCCGTTGTACATATTCATAGTGCGCTGTATACCGTTGGTAATGAAACTGTAAAGTGCCTCGGTGGTGATTTTTGAGCGCTCTTGGATACGATTGAGTTCTTCAAAATTCCACTTTCCAAGCACAAAATCTACCTGATGACCCTTTGCAAAATCGTTTCCGATACCAAAACGCAAACGCGCATAATTTTGAGTACCAAGCAGTTCTGTAATGTTTTTAAGTCCATTATGCCCAGCCTCGCTACCGTTTGCCCTCAGGCGTATTACACCAAAAGGCAACGCAAGGTCGTCGACACATACAATGAGGTTTTCAACTGGAATGTTTTCCTCTTTGAGCCAATAACTTACAGCCTTTCCGCTGAGATTCATAAAAGTAGACGGCTTGATAATGGTAACAGGATTGCCGCGGTATTTAAACTGCGCCACATCGGCATAGCGGTCGGATGAAAACTGCGCACCTGCGTCGGCGGCAAGAGCGTCGGCGATTTTGAAGCCAATATTGTGGCGTGTGTCCCGGTATTCGGCTCCGATATTTCCGAGACCTGCGATAAGGTATTTCACTGCTTTTAATTATAAAAACAGAGACGGCATAAAGTGCCGTCTCCGAAAGTCTAAAAACTTTTATTACTATGCAAACTACTTCTTTTTCTTCTTTCCGCCGTCGTCGGCAGCAGCAGCCTGCTGAGTAGCACGAGTGGCTACGATGCGGCAGAGAAGCATATCCTGCGGGTCGGAAATACGATAATTGTCGAATTTGAGGTTGAAAACCTTGATCTGCTGTTCGAGTTCGAGTTCTGCAATGCTAACAACGATTTTTTCGGGAAGGTTAGCAGCCTTGCCAGTAACTTTGAGTTTGCGGGCAGCGGTTTTGAGTTTACCACCGGCTTTAACACCAGGAGCGTGACCTTCGAATACAACAGGTAGTTTAACAGTGATTTCCTGCTCGTCGTTGAAGATGTAGAAATCGATGTGCATTACCTCGTCGGTAACGGGGTGGAACTGCATATCTTTGATAACAGTGTTGTATGTTTCGCCGTCGATAGTGATTTTTACGATGAAAACCTCGGGAGTGAAGATTGCTCCGTTGATCTCTTTCTGTTTAACGGTGAAATCAATGTGCTTGCCGCAGCAGTAAGCCACGCAGGGAACGAGTCCCTCTTTGCGCAAGTCTTTTGCGAATTTGGTACCAATGTTTTCGCGTTTGGTACCGCTAATTTCAAATACTTTCATTTAATTAAATTTGTGTTACTCAAAATTGAGCGTTAATAAATATGTTTACTCAATTTCCCATCGCACGGGCGGTTATCCGCCCCATCGGAAAATTCGGGTGCAAAGGTAGGAGTTATTTTCCACAACTCCAAATATTTTTCTACTTATAATACGAGGTGTCGCTTATCGACTGGCAGGTGAATACCTTTTTGATAACGTCGGCAAAGAGGTTGGCAACGGTGAGCACCTTGATTTTTGGGTGCGGTTTTTTCAAAGGTATAGTGTCGGTAACATAGAGTTCGGTAAGTTTCGACTCGGTGATACGGTCGTAAGCGGGACCCGAAAGCACAGGGTGAGTGACAAAAGCGCGAACGCTCAGCGCACCTTGATTCATCATCAGGTCGGCAGCCTTTGAGAGTGTGCCAGCTGTGTCGATAATGTCGTCGATAATGATAACGTTTTTACCCTTAACGTCGCCGATAACAGTCATTTCGCTTACAACGTTGGCTTTTTCTCTATACTTGTGGCAGATAACCATAGGCACTTGGAGAAATTTGCTGTAAGTGTTGGCGCGTTTGCTGCCGCCTATATCGGGCGAGGCTACAACGAGGTTCTCTAATTTAAGCGAATTGATAAAAGGAACAAAGATGGTGGACGAGAAAAGGTGGTCGACCGGCACATCAAAGAATCCCTGAATTTGGTCGGCATGCAAATCCATTGTAATAATGCGGTCTACGCCGGCTTTGGTAAGAAGGTTGGCAATCAGTTTTGCACCGATAGCCACACGGGGTTTGTCCTTGCGGTCTTGACGGGCAAATCCGAAGTAAGGAATAACCGCCGCAATCTTGTAGGCCGAGGCTCTGCGGGCGGCGTCGATCATAAGGAGCAACTCAAACAGGTTGTCGGCGGGTGTAAATGTTGACTGCACAATAAATACGTATGCGCCGCGAACCGTTTCGTTCAAACTCGGCTGATACTCGCCGTCGCTGTAATGGTTCATTGTTACGTTTCCGAGAGTGGTGCCGTAGGCTTTGGCTATCTGCTCCGAAAGATAGAGAGATGTGGTTCCCGAAAAAATTTTGATGTTAGAACTTGATGCCATTTTATTTGATTTTTATATCTATAACAAATAGATTGAATGTCAATTTGTTTTATATCGCTATTTAACTACAAAGTTTACCATCTTGCCAGGTACAATTATCACCTTTACAACTGATTTTCCTTCTATAAGTTTTTGGAAACGGTCGTTGGCGCGGACTTCTTTTTCAATTTCGTCCTTGTCGGCGTTGACAGGAAGGTCGAGTGTAAAGCGGGTCTTGCCGTTGATTGCCACGGGATATGTCTTTGTGCTGTCAACGGTGTAACGCTCATCTACTGTGGGGAAAGCAGCGTCAGAAATAGACTCGCTGTGTCCTAATTGTTTCCACAACTCCTCGGCTATGTGAGGTGCAAAAGGCGCAAGGGTTATTACCAACGGTTCGAGTATTGCGCGTTTGTTGCATTTGAGCGATGTGAGTTCGTTTACGCAAACCATAAACTGGCTTACGCTTGTGTTGTATGAGAATATCTCAATGTCGCTTTCAACTTTTTTGATGGTCTTGTTAAGTGCTTTGAGTTCTGCCTCAACAGGTTGTGCGTCAGAAACTTCAAAATTACCGTCGGCATTGAAAAACAAACGCCAGAATTTGTTGAGGAATCGGTAAACGCCTTCGATACCGCCAGTGTCCCAAGGTTTAGACTGCTGAATGGGTCCGAGGAACATTTCGTAAAGACGCAATGTGTCGGCACCGTAACGCTCCACTATGAGGTCGGGATTTACCACATTGAACATCGACTTGCTCATCTTTTCTATGGCAGTGCCGCAGATATATTTTCCGTCTTCGAGCACAAACTGCGCGTCGGCAAATTCGGGTCGCCATTGTTTGAAGGCTTCCAAATCAAGGATGTCGTTCTTAACAATGTTAACGTCAACGTGAATTTCTTGGGTGTCGAAATCGTCTTTGAGTCCGTAAGAAACATACTGGTTTGTACCTTTGATACGGTATACAAACTTGCTCTGTCCCTGAATCATACCTTGGTTAACGAGTTTTTTGAAAGGCTCGTCTTTGCAAACCACGCCAAGGTCAAAAAGGAACTTGTTCCAGAAGCGTGAATATATAAGGTGTCCCACAGCATGCTCGGTGCCTCCAATGTAGAGGTCAACATCTTGCCAATACTCGTTTGCCTCTTTCGACACGAGGGCGTTGTTGTTGTCGGGGTCCATATACCTTAAATAATATGCCGATGAACCTGCGAATCCGGGCATTGTGCTTGTTTCGTAGGGATATCCTTCGGGGGTTTTCCAGTCGGTGGCGCGGCTCAAAGGCGGCTCGCCGTCTTCGGTGGGAAGGAACGAGTCGATTTCGGGCAACTCTAACGGAAGTTTTGTAATATCAAGCGTGTACACACGTCCGTCTTTGTAATATACTGGGAAAGGTTCGCCCCAGTAACGTTGACGGCTGAAAATAGCGTCGCGTAAGCGGTAGTTGACCTTGCGGTTGCCTATGCCGAGTTTTTCTACCTCGTTGATGGCGGCCTGTTTAGCATCCAATACCGACATTCCGTTAAACATTCCGCTGTTCATCATAATGCCTTCTTTGGCATCATACGACTGTTCGGAAACGTCTGCACCTTCAATCAAGGGAATTATCGGAAGATCAAATTTCTTTGCAAAAGCATAGTCGCGGCTGTCGTGTGCGGGAACCGCCATAATAGCACCTGTACCGTATCCAACCAAAACATAATCGCTTATCCAAACAGGAATATGTGAACCGGTGAATGGGTTGATGGCATACGCACCTGTAAACTGACCTGTAACTGTGTGAGTATCCGACATACGTTCGCGCTCGGTACGTTTCCCGGCTTCATCGCGATACTGCTGCACTGCCTCGCGATATTCGGCTGTGGTTATCTGGTCAACATACTCGCTTTCGGGAGCAAGCACCATAAATGTTACTCCATAAACTGTGTCGGCACGGGTGGTGAAAATCTTCATCTTAACATCGCTGTCAGCAATGTCGAAAAACATCTCACAGCCTTCGCTCCTACCAATCCAGTTGCGCTGCATCTCTTTGAGCGAGTCGGTCCAATCTATGCGGTCGAGACCTTCAAGCAATCTTTCTGCGTATGCCGAAACTCTCAAAAGCCATTGAACCATAGGTTTCTGAACCACAGGATAACCGCCACGAACCGAAAGACCTTCTTTCACCTCGTCGTTGGCAAGCACAGTTCCAAGTTTTGGACACCAGTTTACCATAGTTTTTGCACGGTATGCAAGTCGGTAAGCGTCAATTACTTCGGCTTTTTCGCCGTCGCTGAGTCCGTTCCAAACCTCAGCCGGAAAAACTGGCACTTCGCTGTGTGCTGCGTTAACATTCTGATTACCGTTGCGTTCAAATTCGGCGGTAAGAGTGGCGATAGGCTCAGCCTTCTGGGTATCGTTGTTGTACCAATGGTTGTACATTTGAAGGAAAGCCCACTGAGTCCATTTGTAATATTTGGGGTCGCAAGTGCGCAGTTCGCGGCTCCAATCGTAAGAGAAGCCGATTTTTTTCAACTGCGAACGGTAGCGGTTTATGTTGTTTTCGGTGGTAACAGCGGGATGCTGACCCGTTTGTATGGCGTACTGCTCGGCCGGAAGACCGAATGCATCGTATCCCATCGGGTGAAGCACGTTGAAACCTTTTAGCCTCTTGTAGCGGCTGTAAATATCTGATGCAATGTATCCTAAGGGATGTCCTACGTGAAGACCCGCACCCGAAGGATAAGGAAACATATCTAAAACATAATATTTGGGGCGGTCAGATTTGTTTGAAACTATAAACGTACCGTTCTCGTCCCAGTATTTCTGCCAATAAGCCTCAATTTCGCGGTGATTATATTCCATGACGTTTAATATCTTACTTCTGTATGCTTTTTATATTTGCGGCAAAGTTAAATGTTTTTTTTAAAAAGCATAACAAAATAACAGGATATATTTTTATTAAGTATTTTTTAAGGAAGAAAGAACTCTCTTGTTTATCATCCTTGCGGGATTGCCAGCAACCACGGTATATGGTTCTACATCTTTTGAAACCACACTTGATGCACCCACAACAGCCCCCTCTCCTATTGTTACGCCAGGCAGAATGGTTGTTCCGCCTCCTATCCATACGTTGTTGCCCACGGTGATGGTTTTAGCGGTGTCGGGTAGTGAAAGCGATTTATAGTCGTGCCCAGCGCCAAAAAAAGTTACGCCGGGACCCACTACAACATTGTCGCCAAGTATTATTTCTGCGTTAGGAATATGGTATGAGGCAAAAAAACTGCATCTTCGGTTAATGAATACACCATTGCCAAAACTAATTTTGTTCATATTGCGAAGATAAGAGCCATAATCCACATAAAAATGCCGTCCAGTCTTTTTGAGAAAAATCTTAAAAACCACATATCTTATAAACGGCGGCATCAGATCCATAATTTTCCAACCAATTCCACTCAAAAAAGAATAATAGGCATAACTATTCATAATAATATACTTAAATAATTATTAGAGCGGTATGCCTTTTTTTCTTCGATAAACAATGATGCCTACAACAGCAACCCAAAGTAGTACAACAAGCACCTTCTTTATGGTATTGAACTTTTTGGAAGTCTGATTTTGATACAGCAACTCAACAGTATGATTACCAGCGGGAATCTCCGCACCTGTAAAGCCAAAATCGCAGAGTTTCAGTTCTTTTTCCTCACCGTCGAGAGTAAGTGTCCAGTTTTTGTCGTATGGTATGGTCAATACAAGAAACTTATCTTTAGAAACATTCAAATATCCATTGATATTATCCTGCCTAAAATCTGTGATTACAAGAGATTCGCTATTAGCATAATTATATAAAGAATCAAAAAGCGAAGTAGAGAATTGCTCTACAGGAGTTATCACATTTGTGTTGTTGATATCAAGTTGAGTAAAGAGTGCAGTGTCGATACCCGACTCCTCTTCGTAAACAAAAGACGCCAACAAAGCCTCGTTCGCCATAAAATTGTTGATCGAACTATGATAAAGATTCTGAGCTATCGCCATCCAAGGAACATCAGGAGCAGCATCACGAACTGCCATATAAAGACTGTCGGCATCATTAAAGTTACGACCAACAAGCTTACGAAGATTTTCCACAATCTCAAATTTCTGCGCAGGCGACACGCCCAAATAATCGAGCGAAACAACGGCATTGTCGATATGAGCGTATTCTATGTGGAAAGAAATAAGTTTCTTAAAATCAGCAGCTTTAATATAGCGGTCGACAGTAAATCCAAGCGGCAGGGTTTTGTCTACTTTGATAACGCGAATACCGTTAATAGTGTCGAAAGGCTGACAAATAGGCATACGCGCCACCATAGTGTCGGTTTTGGTGAGGTAGTATTTGATACCTGCAAACGAAAGTCCGAGAGGATCGGGACCAAAACCTGATATCCAACGGGTTTCAGATTCAACGTGCGGTGCTATATGACCGGTGTTGCTCAGGAATTTTACATAATAGGGTTGGTTAAACGATGAGTAATTTTTTGTTCCAAAATAACCCAAGGCACTCGCCTCGTTGAGATTGGAGTGTATCTGGCGCGACGACTTGTAATCTTTCTCCATACGGAAAAACTTCGCAGTGTCGGTCGCTTTTACTTTGGCTACAATTTTCTCTGTACCATCATAAATGCCGTTTCTATTGAGGTCAAACTCCATTTTTGATACTGTGTCGCGACCATCGAACGATGAGTAAGTTAAAAATGTAACTTCAATCATCACAAGCACTACTTGCACAATCTTAAATAGTTGCCTATTGGTGCAATTAGCACTCCACATCAATACTCCGGCATGAAGCACCAAAAAGACAATAACAAAATATACAACATTAGACTTTAATGTGGAATTATTAACCATCAATTCGCTGTTAGCAGCTCCGTAAAGAGCTATTATACAAACAGCTAACGAACCAGCAAGCATAGGAACGCTTATACGTTTGAGATTCTCGATAAGCGAGAGCGATTGAGCCGCCACAAATATCATTGCAAAGGTGATAAAAAAGTCGATGCCATAGCGGTAATAGTCACCAGCGTAGAGCACTATGGCGCGGCGCAACGGCGGAAAAATCATCACAGCTACCCAAAACGCCAAGAAACTGCCGTAAGCAATCTGTTTGCGACGGTTGAGAAATTGAAAAATCTGAGGCAAAAGCAGCAATGTAAGCAATCCAGTATAGAATGCGGGGGCTTCAAGATAGTTGTTCCATTCGCTCAAAGAAAAATCGTTTCCAGGTATGTCGTGGGCAAAAAAACGAAGTATGGTGGTAATTGCCATAGTGCTTGTAAGCAATATGTTAGATGGAGCAGTGGTAGAAAAACCCACATTTCCAGCAAACCTCGGCGTATTGAGTTGTGTAATCAAAGAGTTAATAATGTCGGGGAAGCCAACCAACATACCCGCAAGCCCCATAACAAATATCCATATACAAGTAGATAATATTGTCTTAAAGTGTGCCTTGATAACAACAAACCTCATTATCATATAGATAAACAAAAATAAAGAGGCTAAATAAAGGAAGAATGGTGAAGATGCGAACATCAGCACCGCAAACGGGAAGAAATATGGACGTTTTTTAACAAGAAGTTGCTCAAATGCAAAGAGATAAAACGCCAGATTAAAACCAAAAGTTTCGATTCGCCACAACGAAAGCACCACAATGCTACTCGAAAACGCCATTATCAACGAACATAGCACAGATGAATATTTGCTCACATTCAAAGTTCTGAGCCACAAGAAAGTAAACAAAGCAGTACCTAAAAATGAAACCAAAAACTGGAAATAGAAATCCACAACCGAACGCGAACTTGCATCATAAGAAATAAACAAGCTAACAAATCGTTTAATCCAGCCAACCACAAAGGAAATGGGTTCAACATTGAAACTTCCGCTGCCCATAGCGTCGCCCATGCCAGTGGTAAACGTATAAGCAGTAGCTCCACCGTCGGATGACAAACGTTCTGCCTGCATTGCACTTATCATCTGAGAACAGCACGAATCATCGGCAAGTCCCGTAAAATAAAAAAGGTATTCGCCCGAGAAAAAACCGTACATCGACAGCACTCCCGCCAAAACTACCAAAAAAATCACCGCCACTATGGGGTGTTTTACCACAAAATTTTTTATCTTTGCTATCACAATTGTGCTTAGTTTGAGTTTTAAAATTCAGCACGTAAAATTATAAAATTATTGATTACAAAACAAAAAATGGAACCAATTCCTTACAATAAGCCGTTTCTTTGCGGCAACGAGATTAAATATATACGAGATGCCGTTAAGAGCGGCAAAATTTCGGGCAACGGTATGTTTACCCAAAAATGTCAGCGCTATTTCGAGGATAAGTACCACTACGGCAAATGCTTAATGACATCGAGCTGCACCGACGCTCTTGAAATGGCGGCGATTCTCTCTGGCGTAAAAGAGGGTGACGAGGTAATTCTGCCCGCATACACTTTTGTATCTACGGCTTTGGCATTTGCACGTCAAAACGCTACGTTGGTTTTTGCCGACAGCCGCGCCGACAATCCCAATATTGATGCCGCCGAAATTGAACGCCTCATCACTCCCAAGACCAAGGTGATTGTAGTGGTGCACTATGCAGGATTTGTATGCGAGATGAAACGCATTTGCCAAATTGCCAAAAGCCACAATATTATGCTGATTGAAGATGCAGCGCAGGCTTTCGACTCGTATTACGATGGCAAGGCGGCGGGATGTTTCGGCACTATGGCAACGTTCTCGTTTCACGAAACCAAGAATATCATTGCCGGCGAAGGCGGAATGTTGGTGGTAAACGACCCCAAACTCTATTCACGTGCCGAAATTATTTGGGAAAAAGGAACCAACCGAGCCGATTTTTCGCGTGGCAAAGTAAATAAGTATCAATGGGTTGATATAGGCAGTTCGTTTCTTCCGTCGGAACTCACTTCGGCGTTTCTCTATGCACAAATAGAAAAATCTGGACAGATTCAATTGAAACGTATCAAACTGTGGACCTTGTACTACAAACTCCTCAAACCGTTTGAAGACAAAGGCTACATTGCCCTGCCATTCCATCAGCCCGAGGCCACTGGCAACGGACACATATTTTATATAGTGTGCAAAAACTCAAAACAGCGCAAAAAAATAGCCGACTACCTTGGCGAAAAACAGATTCTCGCCGTCACCCATTACTTGGGTTTGCACAAAAGTCCTTATTTTAAAGACTCTTACAAAGGCACACCTCTCAAAAACTGCGACAAATACGAGGACACGCTCCTCCGCCTGCCGCTATACTACGAACTCCGTCTCGAAGATGTAAAATACATCTGCAATACTATTGGAGATATATTGGACTATTTGAATATCAAATAGTCTTAAAATACTCTTTGTTATAGTCCAATATCCAAAAACATATCTTTGTAGTTATCAAAAAAAACACTTAGTTAATTACTTATATTACATAATGTAATAATAGGTTAATTAACTAAGTGCTTTAAATAGAGAAATGGTATTATATCAGCGGTATATTAGCCTGTTTGCACTCTTTACGCATTTCGTCGCTCCAAAGCGATGATTGGATTTCGCCGATGTGAGCTTTTTTGAGGAAAAACATACAGAGACGGCTCTGTCCGATGCCGCCACCAATTGATTCGGGCAATGTGCCGTCCAATAGGCGTTTGTGGAAATAGAGTTCTTTGCGCTCGTTTTTGCCTTCGATTTCAAGTTGGCGCAAAAGTGCCTCTTTGTCAACGCGTACACCCATCGACGAAAGTTCAAACGAACGTCCGAGAATATCGTTCCAAACAAGGATGTCGCCGTTTAAACCCTTGAAACCGTCGGAGTTAGGAGTGCTCCAATCGTCGTAGTCGGGAGCGCGGCCATCGTGTTTTTCGCCGTCGGAGAGTTTGCCACCAATGCCCATAATAAACACAGCCTTGTGTTCGCGGCAGATGGCGTCTTCGCGCTCGTGAGGTGTAAGGTTGGGGTATTTTTTGCACAATTCCTCGGCGCTTACAAAGAAAATATCTTCGGGCAGCGAGGGTTTAATCTGCGGAAACATCTCGTACACAACGTATTCGGTTTTTATCATTACAGAATAGATGCGTTTAACGATGTTTTTTAGAAAATCTATGTTACGGTCTTGGGGTTCGATATGGCGTTCCCAATCCCATTGGTCTACATAGAGCGAATGGAGGTTGTCGAGTTCCTCATCGGGACGGATGGCGTTCATATCGGTGTAGATTCCGTAGCCGCTCTCGATATTATAATCGGCGAGGGTCAGGCGTTTCCACTTGGCAAGCGAATGAACCACTTCGGCTTTTTGGTCGCCAAAATCCTTGATAGGGAACGTAACAGGACGCTCCACGCCGTTGAGGTCGTCGTTGATGCCGGTTCCCTTCAACACAAAAAGGGGCGCGGTAACACGGCGAAGTTTAAGTTCTGCCGAAAGGCTGCTCTCAAAAAAATCCTTGATTCTCTTGATACCCAACTCGGTTTGTTTCAAATCGAGAATGGGTTTGTAATGTTCGGGTTTGATAAGTTTTCCCATAATTGCATAAAAAATTTTGTCGCCGTAAAAATAGGCATTCGCCGATTAAAAACAAAAAAAATTATTTTCTCTCCTTTGGCGATTAAGAAAATCACGTATTCAACACATCTCAGCAAGATTTTTTTCTATACGCATTTTTTTTTTTAAAATTTTCTCCATTTTACTGTAATATTTTGGAAATTTGGTTGTCTATTGGAAAACAAACATTATAAAAAAACTAAAAAATGAAAAAATTGCTATTAATTTTAACCGCTATCCTATTGCCGCTAACGATGTTGGCGCAGGACGAAATGCCTTACAAAATCAAACATTACGCCGACAAAATCAAAGATAATGGCAAAAGCCTTGAAAAAGAGGAATTTTCGATAAAACCGGCGATTGTAAAGGGTAAGATATATAATTTTAATCCGCAAGTGGTTAACACACAAGACAAGATGATTGCGAAAATTTATATCATCAACCCCTTTTATGGACAAGAGTGTGTTGCAGTAGAGTTGAACCCCGACCACACTTTTGAAATCAAAGTGCCGATGACTGTTAAGTATCAAACTGTAACCTTGGATATTGATTCGTTTTTCTATGGATTAGTTGTTTGTGCCGCAGGCAAAACCATCGAGATAAGTTTTGACGTCAACGATATTACTCAACATCAAAAACTGATTCCCTATTTTGCTGGTGAGAACGTGGATTTGAACTACGCCCTCAACTTGCCCTTTTATGATAAGTTTAAAAAAGAGTTGATTTACAACAACGACACTATGAGAAAAGCAGCCACTTTTACAATGTTGGAGTACAAAAAATACATTTTAGACGGTCACGAACGATATAGCAAAATGGTTGATACAATGCACATTACCAAACGCGCCAAAGAATATATGCACCTTATGTTGAAATACCAGACAGCGGAAATTCTTTCGAGGGCGTTTAGAGATTTGAAAATATGGAGAGAACAATTCAACGTGGCCTGCGCCAATCCACAATTTCAGGATGATATCAATAATTATTACAATTACCCAAAAATTCTTGACATTGACCATATTATGATGTTTTACACATACGATATGATTCAAATCTTTAATATTTGGAATTGGTTTGGTGATGGTAGGATTTTTTTGGAGAACGAGAAATTCTCCAAATCTGATCTCAACAAACGAGACGTTTTTCAATACATGGTGGATAATATGTTATTCGATGGACATTTGACGGTTAAAGAGAAAGACATTGCAGATGCAATTGTAGAGAAAATGAAGAAGAAAGACACCACGCGCACTGACGAGGAGATTGCTTTTATTAAAACAGTAGAAGATTATATTGAAAAACATAATCAAAAGGTAACGGAAGAATGGAAGGCTGCTTGTGGCGGTGAGGGTTATTTTTGTGATTTTGGCAAGTTGTATGATATTTGTTACAATTATATACCCAAAGGCATCCCAGTTCCTGATGAATTGGTAACAGAAATTGAAAAAATGTCCAACCCGTTTTACGCCAAATACGTCAAGGCAAAAAACGCTGAAATTCGTGGAGAAACAGAGGCAGAAAATGAACGAGGCGGATATTATGCTCACAAGGAAGGTGAAAGCGTTGCTGATTCGCTGTTGGTAGAATTGTTGAAAGACAACCAAAACAAAGTGGTTTTGATAGATTTTTGGAACACTTGGTGCGGTCCCTGTCGTGGCGCAATTAAGGATATGGAGCCGATGAAGGCAGAGTTTGAAGATAAAGATGTAGTATTTATGTATTTGGCGGATATGACTTCGCCCGAAAATGAATACAACGAACTGATACCTACTATCAAAGGTCTGCACCACCGTCTTCCCAATAGCGACGTGGACGCTCTAAAACGGAAATGGGGTTTCACTGGCATCCCCGCCTATGTTCTTATTGGCAAAGACGGTATGGTAAAGGATTTCGGCGGATATGGAACAGATTATTTCAGGCAGAAGATTAATGCAGAATTGGAGAAATAATGCTTTTTCCATATCTTTGCGGACAAATATTTACTTATGGAAAACCAAAACTACATTCAATATCCCGATATGATGGCGGGACGAAAAATTCTCTATGTTCACGGATTTGCCTCGTCGGGCGCTAGCGGAACTGCCAAAAGCCTCCGAATACTTATGCCTAACGCCGAGGTGATTTCACCCGACATGCCCGTTAGCCCGCTAAAAGCAATGGATCTGCTCCGCAATATCTGCGACACCCAAAAGCCCGACCTTATTATCGGCACGTCGATGGGTGGACTTTACACCGAGCAACTCTATGGTTTTAACCGCATTTTGGTGAATCCCGCGTTTCAAATTGGCGAAACCCTCAAAACTCTCCACGGTATGGGCAAGCAAAAATGGCTCAACCCTCGCGATGATGGCGAAACCGAATTTTGGATTACACAAACCGAGGTGGACGAGTTTAAACAGGTGATGGCTAATAGTTTCTCGCAAATCAATGTGGAGGAGCACCGCAATCTTGTTTACGGACTTTTTGGCGATAAAGACCCTCTTGTGCATACTCACGACATTTTTGCAGCGCATTATATGAATGCAATTTGGTTTGACGGCGAACACCGGCTCAACGATTCTATCTTGCTCAATTCGGTGATTCCCGTTATCCATTGGATCGACGACAAACTCAACAACCGTCAGCGGCCTATTCTCTATATCGACCTCGACGAAACGCTCGTAGACTATCACAACGGCATCCACAAATGCACCGAGGCAGAGTTGAAACAATACGAGGGACGCATTTGGGATATTCCGGGTTATTTTTCGAGGCTTGAACCTATGCCGAGCGCAGTTAAGGCGTTTCGACAACTTTCGCTCAAATACGACACCTATATATTATCGTCGGCACCGTGGGGCAATCCATCGTCGTGGACCGACAAGATGCTTTGGGTGCAAAAATGGCTCGGCGTGCCAGCATTCCGCCGCCTGATACTATCGCACCACAAAAACCTCAACTACGGCGACTATCTCATCGACGACCGCATCCACAACGGTGCCAAAGATTTTATGGGCGCATTTCTCCAATTCGGCGAAGCCCCCTACAAAACTTGGGACGATGTGTTGGAGTTTTTTAGTCATATCGAGGGGTGAGTAATTGTCGCTTGTTTTTTGAGAATCTTTTTCTAATTTTGCAGCACCTTAATGCGGGAATAGCTTAGTGGCAGTAGCAACGGAAAATTCTTAAACTTTGTTTTAAGAGTTTTCAGAAAGTTAGTTGCGTAAATCTCCAATGGTTAGAGCACACACAGTCGGTCATTAATTATTATGGTGTGAAGACACGAGTTCGAATCTTGTTTCCCGCTCTTTTTCTCATCCCCATTCTTAATTATCCCCTCCAAAAATTTACCTACTTTTGGTGATTGTGCGCTGTTTTATCTGCCTGTAATTTTGCGGCGAATCTAATTACAGATAGAGATGAACAAACTAATTCTTTTAATAACAGCGGCTATATTATTAGTTTCCACCGCAAATGCCCAAGACGACACTACTTATCAAAAAATCCGTGTCGGAAGTTATGGCGAAATTCTTGGTTCGTGGCAAAATTATGGATTAAACCGTTGGACAGGTTCGCCTAAGGGCAATTCTGAGATAAATCACGCACAGATTTCGATTCCCCGTTTTGTATTGGCTATTGATTACAAATTTAATCCCAAATGGATTCTCGGGGCAGAAATTGAATTTGAAGCAGGCGGCACAGGCACAGCAATGGAGATGGAAGCCGGCAGCGGAAGCGAAAACGGCGAATACGAAACCGAAATGGAAAAGGGCGGCGAGGTGGCTCTCGAACAATTCCACATCACTCGCAAAATTGTGGACGCTTTTAATATTAAGGTGGGACATATTGTTCTGCCTGTGGGACTTACCAACGCTCACCACGAACCAATCAATTTTTACACCACATTCCGTCCCGAAGGCGCAACTACCATAATGCCTTGCACTTGGCACGAAACAGGTATTGAGTTTTTCGGCTCGTTTGGCGGTGGATTTGCAAAATTCGACTATCAGGCGCAGATTGTGGCAGGTCAAAACCCTCTCGGTTTTAGCCGTTACAATTGGATAAAGGGCGGTCGTCAGGGATTCTTTGAGGCAGATAATTTTACCCGTCCGGCTTACGTTTTGCGACTCGATTACAACGGTTTGCCCGGACTAAGACTCGGATACTCAATGTATTACTGCCACGATGCAGGCAAAAATTGCGACCGTCTGAATACTTTCAACAGCAACGACCCTATCAATATTTCAATATATTCTGTTGACGCTCAATACAAAAACAAATTTGTAACATTCCGAGGAAGTTTTCTCAGCGGTAATCTCACCGAGGTGCTGTTTATCGACAAAACCATACGCACATACTCCAACAAATCGGGTTACAGCCGCACTCCCAACGTTGCCAAAAACGCACTTAATTACAATTTTGAACTTGGCGTTAATTTAAAAAATACTTTCAATGGCGGCGACAAATTTCCTAACATTCAACCATTTGCCCATTACGAATATTATAATCCGCAAGAAAAAGGCGAGCAACTCCAACTTATGGACGACCGCTGCCAAGTGAACTATTGGACGTGGGGTTTGAACTATTTCGCCCTTCCCAACCTCGTAATCAAGGCGGATTACACATACCGAAAAATAGGTACTGACGAGATGTTTAAAAACACCAAATCTTCTTTCAACAACGAAAACGAATTCTGCATTGCCATTGCATACGTGGGGTGGTTTTGGCAGAAGTAATTCATAATACATAATTCATAATTCGTAATTAATTAAAACACAATATAAAATGAAAAAAAGAGCATTATTCGCTGCCGGACTTTTAGCGTTCGGCGCAGCAACATTCACCGCCTGCAAAGACGATGAAGAAGAACCATTAGCCAATATTTCTGAAAACGAGGCTGTTAACACTGAGTACAACTCTTCGTACGCAAAACAATGGGGCAACTATATGCGCGTTGTGGCTACCCTCTTGAAGACCGACTCAGACAACCTCTACAATTATTGGAACACCGCATACGACGGTGGCGACAGTTACGCAAAACGCTTCCTCGGATACACCGGAGCTGGTTTTCAATCGTCGAAAGACTGTGTAGAACAGATTATTGACGGTTGTGTAGACATTGCCGGCGAGGTTGGCGACTCAAAAATCAAGGGTCCTGTTGACACTTGGAACAGCGGCAAACACGACGATGCAGTTCTCCAAGTAGAATCTTGGTTTTCGTGGCACTCTCGTGTCGATTTTTCTAACAACATTGCCTCTATCAAAAATGCATACTACGGTTCGCTCGACGGCGTGGTAAATGCAAATTCTATCTCAAAGGTTATCAACGGCAAAAACGCTGAACTTGATGCCAAGGTGATTGCAGCCATCAAGGGTGCTCAGGATGCTATTTTGGCAATTCCTCAACCCTTCCGCAACAATCTTGGAAGTGCCGAGGCTCAGGCTGCTATCGAGGCTTGCGGAGAACTCAGCGATGTTTTAGACAAAGAATTAAAATCGTACATCGACAACAATCTTGCCGATTACAATTGGGATGCCGTTCTTAATCAATATGTTAACGGTGTTATTCTTCCCACTTATAAAAGTCTGTCAGAAAAGAACACCGAACTTTACAACGCAGTAGTGGCTTTTGAGAAAAACCCCTCAAACGAAGGTTTCAGCAAATGTGCCGACGCTTGGCTTGCAGCACGCAATCCTTGGGAATCGAGCGAGGCTTTCCTCTTTGGTCCTGTTGCCGACAAGGGTCTCGACCCCAATATGGACTCATGGCCTCTCGACCTCAGCGGTATCGTAAAAATCTTTAACACAGCATCTTGGGGCGAACTCGAATGGAGTGGCGATTATGAAGAAATCCCCGAAGGTGAAGAAGGTAGCCAAAACGCTCAAAACATCGAATCGGCTCAGCAATTGCGTGGTTTCCACACTTTGGAATACTTGATTTTTAAAGACGGAAAGGCAAGAACAATTCACTAATAGCTGACATTTTTTTAAAGAATATTATAACGGTGGAGGCTTTGTGTCTCCTCCGTTTTTGTGCATTTATACAATGGATTTAATAACTAAAATAGCGATAACCTGCGTTGCGGCAGTCACTTTAACAGCCTGCGACAACGACGACGGCATCGAAATCGACGAATTTGAAATTCCCGAAGGATTTTCACTTTCGGCGGGAACTTCTACGGTCTGCCTTTCGTCATCGTATGCGTTTGATACTCAGGCTAAATGGGTTTCGGGCAAATACACCTCGCGTTTCAACAATGGCGACAACCTTTACGACAATCCGCTTGCTTCGTCGCAAAGTCAGGGCGGCTTGGGACCCGTGTACGCGGGATATTCGTGCGGAAGTTGCCACCGAAACGCTGGACGCACCGAGCCTACCACGTGGAGCAATCTCGGCAGCGGAAACTTCGGTTTTTCGTCAATGCTGATTTACATTACACGAAAAAACGGTTCGTTTTTCCAAGATTATGGCCGTGTGGTTCACGACAATGCGATTATGGGCGTTAAACCCGAAGGCAAACTCAAAGTGGAATGGAAATTTGAGGATTTTGAATTTCCCGACGGCGAAAAATACCAACTCGCCCGCCCCGAATACACCATCACCGAATGGTACGCCGACTCTATCGCCCCCGAAGACCTTTTCTGCACCGTCCGCATACCGCTCCGACACGTGGGAATGGGTTTGATGATGGCTATCGACCGCACTGAAATTGAGCAACTTGCAGCCCGCAGCAATTATCCCGAATATGGAATTTCGGGCAAGGCAAACTACATCAAGGAGCGCGGGAAACTCCAACTCGGTCTCTCCGGCAACAAGGCTCAGCACGCCGACCTGACAGTAGAACTCGGTTTTTCGTCGGATATGGGCGCCACCAACAGCCGTTTCCCCGAGGAGATTTGCGAAGGTCAGGCTCAAATGGCTCAGGCAACGTCGGCTATGGGCATCACTTACCATCAGTTGGACGTTACGTCGCAGCAAATGGAAGATGTTGACCTCTATATGCAATGCCTTGGAGTACCCGCCCGCCGCAACGTCAACGACCCTGTGGTAAAGCGCGGCGAGGAGATGTTTTATGCCGCAGGATGCCATCTGTGCCACGTTACAACGCTTCACACACAGCCGCAAGGTTCTGTGCTGTTGAATGGTACGCGGATTCCGTGGCTCGGCGGACAAACCATCCACCCGTATTCTGATTTCTTGCTTCACGATATGGGCAGCGAGATTATGGGCGTTGGACTCAACGATAATTATGTCAGCGGCTTAGCACGAGGCAACGAATGGCGCACCACACCGCTTTGGGGTGTTGGCTTGCAAAAAATCGTAAACGGACACACATATTTTCTCCACGACGGACGCGCCCGCAATTTCACCGAAGCCATAATGTGGCACGGCGGCGAAGGCGAAGCCTCCAAAAACCTCTTCGCCAAAATGCCAAAAGAAGACAGGGAGGCATTAGTAACATTTTTAGAGAGTTTGTAAATAAATAATCATCAACGAATTAAACTAATTAAAACGAAGAATAATTATGAAAATAATTAATAAAAACGCAAGTATTTTTATTAATACGAATGTAACGAATACATTTTCAGTGTATTAGTTTAATTCGTTGATAAAAAACATAAAAAGATGAAAAAGATATTTTTGATAACAATACTATCTGCTGTAACGCTCACAGTTTCAGCGCAGACCGAAGATACCGACAATGGCGTTGTGTCGCTTGCCGGACGTGAAGGTTTTTCAATTAAATCTAAGAAAGGCGATTTTGTTTTCAAGCCTTACACCTTGATTCAAACCGCCGCAAAATACAATTGGTACGACGACGAGGGTCTCGACAAGGCTTATAATCAAGACAATGTAATGAACTCGGGTTTTGCAATTCCGTATGCAATCCTTGGTTTCACAGGCAAGGTTTACGACAGAATTTCGTTTAACCTCAGCATTAATGCCGCCGGTTCGGGCGGAGCACTTTTGCAACAGGCTTGGTTCGACGTAAAGGCCAGCAATGCACTCAGTTTCCGCGTTGGAAAATTCAAAACTCCCTACACCCACGCCTACCTCACCACTTTGGGCGAAACTCTTCTTCCCTGCGTGCCTACATCGCTGACAACCAACGTGATAATGCCTCACGTTTTGAACGCCGTAAACCCCTCAATCGGCACAGGTTTCGACCTTGGTGTAATGGCTCACGGACTTGTGGCAAACAACAAATTCAGTTACGAAGCCGGCATTTTCAACGGCACGGGCGCAAGCGTAAATTCCGCCACCAAGACCCTCAGCGACGACATCAAGGGACTTCCGTCGCTTCTCTATGCAGGTAGAATTGCGGTAATGCCGTTTGGCTATATGCCTTCTACTCAGGGAAATCCCAACAACCTCAACGACCAAAAAATGATTATCGCACTCTCTGCCAACACCAACATCGAGAGCGAGAGCGAAAGCACCAACGACAGCCGTTTTGGATTTGAATTTGCCTATATGAAAAACCGCCTCTACATCGCTGCCGAGGCATATATGATGCACGTGGGATTCACCGACCGTCAAAAAATCGACGATACTTTCAACTATTGGGGCGGATACGCTCAGGCTGGATATTTTGTGGCTAATCAGTGGCAAGTGGCTGCACGTTACGACTTTATGGACCGCAACGCCACCTCTGAGGACGGCATTATCAATATGCCCGCCTTTGGTTTCAATTATTTCATAAAAGACACCAACCTCAAACTCCAAGCAATGTATCAGTATATGGGTCGCACGGGTCACGCCACGCAACTCGACCGCGACAACGACGACCTCGGTCTCGCAACCCACTCTGTTACAGTAATGTTGCAATATGCTTTTTAATTTTTTTCAACAACGAATTAAACGAAAAAAATAATAAATATTATCTTAGATTATATAAGTATGAAATAGTTTTCTTTTTAATTTGAAAAGTATTTGTTTAATTCGTTTAATTCGTTGTTAAAATAAAAAATAATAGAAATGAAAAAGATATTATACATAATTACATTTTTTTTGTTAGCCGCTTGCGACGACGGCGACATAATTGAAAATTACACTTTTCAGCAAGAAGGAATCAAAGTTTCGGTTGATGCAACTATCAGCGGCTTAGACTCTTGGCCTGATGGTTACAGCGTTACGCTTTCAGGATTTTCATTGGCTGTAAACGACAAAACCGCCGCCGCAGAATATTCCGAAATTTCAAAACAGATTATCAACAACGGCAACGGCTCTACGCACATCACTCTCGGCGGTATTCCTCAGAGTGTCAACTATGTGGAAATCACCATTTTGAACCGCATCCGTCAGCGTGTAGTAACACTTTGGCAAAAAGAACTCTCCAACGACGACAAAAGCTCTCGCGACACTTTGAAAATCGATGCAGGCACCATCAACGCCGGAATGTTCAACTACATTCAAAATGAATATTTCAACAATTCGTGCGCCAACTGCCACGGACTTGGCGAACACGCCGCCGCAGGACTTTTTCTCACCGAAGGCAAAAGTTACGCCGCATTGGTAAACGAAAAATCAGCCAAACGCGCCGACCTCAACCTCGTTACCCCTGGCGACACAGCCAACAGCGTCCTCCACAAAATCCTCAAAGGCGAGTTCCCCGAAGTTAAACACAACCACTCCGACAAATTAGACCTCGAACAAGACCGGATTTTGATAGACAATTGGATATTGAGCGGCGCGGGGGAGGAATAAAAAAAACGTTGTTTTTTATCCCCATTTTTGATGGTTGCGACCTGCGGACTATACCTAATTTTAGGTATTTTCCGCGTTCACTTGTTGGTTTCGTATCAAAATGTTAACTTTGCACCGTGATAAAAAAAGGCGTAAAGCAATGAAAAACTTAAAGATGTACGAATCCGGCGATAAGATGGTAACGCTCATCAAAGATAATTACAGCGTATTGCAGGCGTTGGGTTCTTTTGGAATAAACCTCGGCTTCGGCGACAAGACTGTGAGCGAGACTTGCAAACTCAATGGCGTAGACACCTACACTTTTCTTGCCGTGGTAAATTACACTATCAACAATTCGACTAATTTTGAAAACGATGATAAAATCAGCGTGTCTACGCTGCTGCATTATTTAAAGGCAAGCCATACGTATTACCTTGATTTTCAGTTACCTTTTATCCACCGCGAACTAAAAGAAAGCATCAGCGACGGCGACCCGCTCGGCAAACTGATTATGAAAATTTACGACGAATACGCTCAGGAAATCCGCCGCCATATGAAATACGAGGAAAAAACGCTTTTCCCATACGTAGAATCGCTTTTGGAGGGCAATCCACTGCCAAATTACAACATTGAAACTTTCTCGAAGCACCACGAACAGACCGACCAAAAACTTCGCGAGTTAAAACTAATGATAATTAAGTATTTGCCGTCGGACGCTCATCACAACCACCAACTTACGGCAACGCTTTACGATATTTTTAACAACGAGGAATGGCTGCGGCATCACGCCGACGTGGAGGATCACATTTTTACACCTGCTATCAAGCGTTTAGAACGTTTAACAGAACAAAAAGACACCTCTAAAAACATCTCGTCGATGGTTTTCAACGGAAATCAGGAGAACGGCGAGACACTTTCCGACCGCGAAAAGGATGTAATCATCGGCGTAGTGCAAGGTCTTCAAAATAAGGAGATTGCCGACAAACTCAACATTTCGGTTCACACTGTAATAACTCACCGCCGCAACATTGCCCGAAAACTCCAAATCCATTCGCCCGCCGGCTTAACTATATATGCCATTGTCAATGGGTTAGTGGATATTTCGAGTGTTAAACTTTAACGTATTTTTACTGCGATAATAATAAAAGAATGAAATTTAAACAATATATAACCGAACACACAGTAGCAAAAACCTCTGAATTTAACGGCGAAATTCACGCCATTGTAACAGTAAATGATGCATCGCTAACTTTTGCCGAGCAATTGCGGTCGGTGAGCACAGAAATTGTTGCAATACTTATGAAACACAATGGCTATGTGCCTGTTTTTATGCGTCTTTTGCTCTCCGACGCTGCCAATCAGGCAGAAACGGCTGTTAACGAAATACGCAAAATTTCGGGCAATGCCGCCGTTGCCTACATTCAACAACCTCCTTTGAATGGTGCAAAAATCGCTGTCCTCGCATATCTCCGCCAAGAAGTTGAAATAGAGCGTGTTGATAATTATACTGTGAAGTTTTCGAAAGATGGACTCTCGCATTATTTTACTGCCAATGTGGTTAATCCAATTGCCAACACCTACGATGAAACCAAACGTCAGTTGGAATATCTCGAAAATATGCTAAAAACCAACAACTTGAATATAGCAGACAACTGCATCCGCACGTGGTTTTATGTTCAAAACATCGACGTAAACTATGACGCAGTGGTGAGAGCCCGTCGTGATAATTTCAATGAAAATAATCTAACAGTTGACACTCATTACATCAGTAGCACAGGCATTTGCGGTCGCTTTGCCGATAAAAATGTTACCTCAGTAATGGACGCTTATTGTGTTGGAGGAATAAAGCAAAACCAAATTAAATTTCTCTACGCTGCCGACCATCTCAACCGCACTTCCGACTATGGAGTTACCTTTGAGCGTGGCACTGCCGTAGATTTTGCCGACCGTCGTCTTGTAATAATCTCAGGCACAGCATCTATCAACAACAAAGGTGCAATAGTTGCACCTGGCGACATCAAAGCGCAGACCCTCAGAATGATAGAGAATGTAAAAGCATTGCTCAACGAAGGTGGAGCATCGTTTGATGATATTGCGCACATAGTTTGTTATCTTCGCGATACGGCTGATTACAACGTGGTTAAGACAATTTTTGAAGCAACATTTGGCGAAGTGCCCTTTGTAATAACCCTCGCCCCCGTCTGCCGTCCGGGATGGCTTATAGAGATGGAGTGTATGGCTATTGCAAAACGATAACATTTATATAAATGCGTAACATTTTAAAAATCACAATATTGTCGACATTCATAGCCGTGCTTATCTCAATGGCAGTGGCAACATTTTTTACTCAATCGTTTGCCGACGAACATTTTTATTCCACCGCGTGGTTTTGTGGATTGTGGGCAGTTCTGGCGGCTGGGTCGTTGGTGGTTTTCATCAAAAAACTTTATAAAAAACTGCCAGTATTTCTATTTCATATCTCATTGGTAATCATATTATTGGGTGCATTATTAACTCACCTTACAAGCAAGGAGGGAATGTTGCATCTTCGCGAAAACAAAAGCGCAGATTATTTTGTGCTCAAAGAAAATATGTGGAAAGAAAACCTCGGTTTTGAGATGAAATTGGATAGTTTTCTCATCAAAAATTATCAGGGAACAACAATGCCGCAAGATTTTGAGAGTTATATCACAGTAAACAACAATGAAAAATCCGTTATTTCTATGAACAATATTTATAAGAAAAACGGTTACAGATTTTATCAAACAAGTTTCGACGAGGATTATCAAGGCACCATTCTTTCAGTAAATTACGACCCTTATGGCACACCACTTACATACTTAGGTTATGTGCTTTTTGCATTATCAGGATTGTGGATGCTGTTTTCAAAGCGTGCTGATTTTCTGAATCTTTTGAAACATCCTGCACTCAAAAAAGGCGGATTGTTTGTGGCGTTAATTTGTATAAGCATAAATGCCAATTCGCAGACAAAAAAAATTCCAACAATTTCGTTTGAAGAATCAGACAAAATATCAACAAAACAGATTGTTTATAACGGACGTATCGCACCGTTCAATACAATGGCAAGAGATTTTGTATCAAAGATTTACGGCAAACCAAGTTATTACAATCTCACAGCCGAACAGGTAGTTTGCGGATGGATTTACCGCCCCGAAGTTTGGAAAGACGAAAAGATGATTCTCATTAAGGATAAGGCTCTGCAACAGCAACTTGGCGTGGAAAAATATGCATCGTTTGCCGACTTTTTTGATGAAAACGAAAACTACCGCCTCAATACAGTAGAAGTTACAAAAGCCGTGCGCGAAACCGACGAAAAAATCGGCTTGATTCTTATGCTTACAAGCGGAAAATTATTTCAAGAGTCCGACGTAAAAATCTCAGAATCAAAAATTAACGCCGAAATATTTTACAATAAAATCAACTTTGCCAAAATCCTTTTTATGGCAAATCTCACCATCGGATTTTTGGCGTTTTTGATAATGATTGTTGCCAAAAAATTTCCAATAAAAGTGTTCAAAACGTTAAGAATTTTGTTGGTAATTTCATTGATTTTTGACCTCTGCGGATACATTTTGCGGTGGTATATTTCGGGGCGAGTTCCAATGGGCAACGGCTACGAGACAATGCTATTTATGTCGCTAATAATTATGATATTAGCATTGATTTTTGGCAACAAAATCAAGATACTCACACCCTTTGGATTTTTGATTTCGGGCTTTACACTTTTGGTGGCGTGGCTTGGTCAGCGAAATCCGCAGATTACGCAATTGATGCCGGTATTAAATTCGCCGATTCTTAGTGCGCACGTTTCCACAATTATGATTGCATACGCGCTGTTGGCGTTCACGTTTTTCAATGGAATTTTCTCGTTTTTCATAAAAGACGATGAAAAACTCACTCAACTCACCGTCCTCAGCCGCATAATGCTCTATCCCGCTGAAATTCTGTTAGGTATAGGCATTTTCTTGGGTGCAGTTTGGGCAAATATCTCATGGGGACGATATTGGAGTTGGGACCCGAAAGAGACTTGGGCATTGATTACCTTTATGGTTTATGCCGTTGGGTTTCACCGCTTTTCGCTCAAATTTCTGCAAAACAGTCGTCGACTGCATCTATTCTTCGTTCTTGCATTTCTCACGGTTTTGATGACCTATTTTGGTGTAAATTATTTCCTCGGCGGAATGCACAGTTATGCAAATGGGTGATATCAAATCAAATAATCTCCAACAATTCTTACAGTAGATTTTCCACCAAAAAGGACTTTGTTGTCTACGTATTTGAGTTTTACAGCGTTGAAAATACGGTCGTTGCCACCTTGTTCGATGGTGATTGGGTGTCCGTCCCAAAGTTTTTCACTCAAAAGATAATTTGCAAAAGCACTGTTGCCCGACCCTGTTGCGGGGTCTTCTAAGTATCCGAATTTGGGTGCAAAAACACGAGTGTGGGCAAAGTTGTCGGGCGATGCTGTATTCATTGAAAAACAGAGTGTTATATCGTAGCCATTTTTTAAACTAAACTCTTTAAGAGACATTTCGTCAGGGTAAACAGAAATTTCGGTTTCAAAATCTTCAATAGGCACTATGAGAGTTCGCAAACCAGCATCAATGATGCGAACGGGCAATTTTTTTGATATTGCACCGGCTGGCAAATTCAATGCTTTTTCGATATTTTCGTTGGTAATATTCATAGAAATTTCTATCGGGTCAGGAGCCGTAATATAAACAGAATCTTCGGTGTCGATAGCGTTAAAAACTTCTATGATTCCTTTACGGTTGGTTTCGGCTTTGATAACAGGTTTTGCACGCAATTCGGGGTTGTCTTTTACCATAGGATACATGGTGGCAATAGTTCCGTGTCCGCAAAATTCCACCTCACATTCCGACGAATAATATGTAAGTTTGCAGTCGGCAACCGAAGAATTATCAACAAAAACCATTTCCATTACAAAACCCTTATGCTCTTTTGCCACCGACTGCATTTGGTCGGGTGTGAGAGGGTTTCCGTTGGTAAAAACGCATGCGGCAGGGTTTCCAAGCGAATCTCCCGCAGTAAAGGCATTACTTTTGATGTACTTGTATGATTTCATAGTAAAACTATTAAATTAATTCATCTAAACTAATTATTTCGCAACCTTTGCTTTGATAATAATTAAGCATTTCGTCTATTTTGTTAAGGTTGTAACTCGTTATGCAATTGGATATTACAGTAACTTTATAGCCTGTTTTCCTCATATTAAAACAGGTAGATTTTACACAAGCGGTGGCATCAGCACCTGCAATATAAAAATCTGTTATGTTGTTGGTTTTGATAAAATCGGCGAACTCGTTGCTTGTAAGGGCATTTGCGCGAGTTTTCACAAAAATATTATCTGAAACAATATTCATTTCGGGAACAAGTTCCGCGCCCTTAGTTCCGGCTTTAAAGGTTCTCACTAAGGGCATAGTGTTGTGATGTTTGATATACACAATGTGCATACCTTTATTTTTCGCCCAATCAATTGCGGCGTTTACATTGTCGATAATATCTTTGTAATGCTTTGATATATCGTTTTGTAGGTCTATTACTACGAGTGCTGTGGTGTTCATATTGTTTTGATTAAATTATTTACTGTAATTGTCCGGGCAAAACTTTTTTCTCCTTTGGTGGGAATGTTGCCTCGTATGCTGCAAATTCTTCGGGAAACTCATCGGCAACAAAGTAACCTTTTGGCGGACAATATGTTGCTTCTATTCCATTTAAAAATCCGGGAATAAGTTCCTGAGCAAGAAAATACGGCACGTCGCAATCTTTGGGTTCGGCGTGGTAATGAATTTTTAGTTTGCTGGCAAGGTCGAAACCGGCGTGTTTGTAAAACTCGATATTTCCCTCCATACAGAGAAACGCAACGCCCATTGCCTTAGCCTTTTCGAGCGCAAAATTCAATAACTTTAACCCATAACCTTTGCGTTTATAGCCGGGGAGAATGCTGATTGGGCCAAAAGTCCAACTCGGAATCTTAGAGCCGTCGTCTTTTACGAGTTCAGCCTTAGAAAACATAATGTGTCCGATAATTTTGCCATCCTCCTCCATCACAAAATCGAGTTCGGGAATGAAATCGGGATTGTTTCTATATTTGTGCAGTACAAAATGTTCGGTGCAGCCGGGACGATATACGTTCCAAAATGCCTCGCGGGTAAGGTTTTCTACCTCGCGGTAATCGTTAGGTTGTTCGTTTCTGATATTCATTTTATTTATTCTTTATTAAATGTAATTGCATAAAACACACATCATATATGCCAAAATGTTTTTTTTGTTATAAATAAGCAAGTTAGCAATAGAGCATAGGACAAAAGTGTAAAATTTTTTTACAGTGGTGTAAAAAAATTTTACAGTTGGGAAGATATAAATAAGTAAAAAAATTGCTACGATATGATAAATGGGTGTAATACTTTTCTATTTTTGTGGTCGATAATTCGTAACTAAATCTAAAAATATGTAATTATGAGACACACATTATTATTTACAGCCGCCATCTCAGCAGCAATGGCATTTTCGGCTTGCAACGGCGGCGAAAAAGCACAATCCTCCGACGGAATGGTGATAATCGATGTAGATAATCCGCCTAACAAAGAGTTGCCGCCCTTCGACCAACTTATCGACACTATGTATCTCATTCCTTTACAGAATGATACGGCGTTAATCAAACAAGTATTTTACACCATAAAAGCGGGTGAAAGAATATTTGTGGCGGATGCTCCATTCATTACAAGCGAACCAGTAAAAATTTACGACGCCAATGGCAATTTTGTAAAAGAACTCCATCAGGGTCAAGGTCCGGGAGAAATTGATCAATATACAGATATGTTTTTTGACTATAAACGTCAAAATCTTATAGTTTCAAATGGACATTTTTGGTCGTTTTTTGATTGCGACGGCAATTTTATCGATAAGGTCAACATACCTTTCAATTATGGCAATTGTTTAAGACTTGGTGACGAATATGTGTTCTATACCTTTGATAATATGTTGAACGATAGCATAAAAACAAGATTTTTTGTTACCGATTTAAATTTCAATATTTTGCAAAAGCAATTTCCGTATGAGCGGATCGATGGGCCATGTTTAATTAATCCTCTCGAAATCGTTTTAGCCGACAATCATATTGCCGTTATGCGCGACACCATATATTATTATCAAAATTCAAAACTCACTCCGGCTATCTATTTTAAATACGACAAACGGCTTAATTATTCGATGCTTAAAGGAGATTTGATGAATATGGACAAAACTGATGGCTACTATGCAGATTTGTTTTTAGAAAACAGTGGAACAGCCATCTACAAAATGTCTAATCTGTATCAAAAAGAATACAAAAAGGTTGTATTCTCCAAAAAATCAGGCAATTATTTGGTTATAACAAACAAAAATAAAACCTCCGAACCGTTTTTTGCAGCAACGGAGGAGGTTTTAGATGATTATTTTTCATTGACTATCAATGAAAATAATTACGAAAAGTATCAAGAAGAGATAACTCCGCTGCTGAGCAACCACGACAAGGAGATTCTCTCATCATACAATCCCGACAACAATCCCATAATAGTGATGTTTAAGTTTAAGGATTTTTGATTTAAGCCACTAACCACAATACCAACTGAGCATTAGTTAATTAGGGGGGACTTATATAAGTCTCCCCTAAATTATTGTAAAAAAAAGCAAAAAATATTTGGAGATAGCACAGATAAGTACTATATTTGGAATGGAAAAAAGAGAAACCATGGAAGAAGGAAACTGTGCAGAAGATAACCCTGAGTCCATATCGGATAATGTTTCAAATGAAGATGGCACAAACCATCAAAACAAAGACACCGATAATACCATCAATCAGGATATACCTGTATATATATCTTATGCGAGCGAAGATGAAAGTAAACAATCTTTTACAAAAACCAAAAAAGGCAAAAAGAATAAAACCAAATATGTGGAAGATTTGTGCGAAAGTCTTACATCCAGAAATATCAACGTTTTAATATATCAAACAGCAGTAGAGGCAGGTGATAATATTGAACTGTTTGAGAGACAAATTGGTGATGCTAAAATAATTATTGTCATATTGAGCGATAAATATTTTACATCACCGCATTGCATGTACGAATGGACCCTTATTCATAAGCACACTCTTGGCAAAAAGATCATCTATGTTAACTTTGACAACGAGACACCCATTAAAAAAATATATGGTATTATAATTCAAGAATGGGATTTCACCAATCCAGAATACAAGAATTCATTATACGACAGATGGGCGGACTACATGAAACAATGTGTTGATAGATACAACAAAAGAAATAACGCCTATCCCGCCATAGTACAACGTGCCTTTAGCAATTGGTTTTATTTGGAAGAATTAAATAATGTTTTGCAAAAAGTTACGGATAATAGCACCCTCAAAGCATCAGACGACAATACTATCACAAACATCACCAATACTGTGGAAAAATACATAATCCGATACAATACTGGTAATGATGACCCGGAATTGGACAATAAGATTACAAAGGCTATTTGGAAAAAATCAGTATTGGTGGTAGGTGATAATATATTGAAGTACAGATGTGCCGACAACAAAAATAATATTGCCAACATTCAAATTGCCAAAGACGGCAGATTAGGAGACTATTACAATAGCAGATTGTTTGCCGAGGCAATACAAAAAAATAACGACGAAGCCCCAGCTAACATTCGAGAATGGTACGCAATACATTATAATGATAGAGAATTAATCAACAAATTAGAAAAAGACAAAATTCAAAATGGTTCAATCAATTATGAAAAAGAAGTTGCTATTTGTCGCTCTGATTTAGCCACTCTTATTCAGAGCAATTTGTTTGATATCATTGTTTCTATAGGTTATTCTAAGAGCTTGTTTGGCACTGTACAAAAATATACCAACAAAACAATCGCATATTATCAATTAAAAAATGGTGAGATATCAGGCAGCGACGAGAATATTATTTGGGATATGATCGAAGAATACGCTCGCTATACTCATAAAGACGAAGTGAGCACTATTATTAAAAACGCAAAAGAACAATTCAAAAAAAAAGAACAATTCAAAAAAACAAAAGAACAAAACAATATAAAGAATGAGAAGGAAGAAGATGAAATGTTTAATTGCTTCTTAAAGTGTTTTGAACAAAATGTCAAAAACCATTCTTTATATGAATATTTTGAAATTCCTTCCACCAAGGATATCTCTGGGTTAGATAATAGATCATTTATCAAATTGTTGCAAAAAGAAATTACAGATAAAAACAGCGACAAATTAATCTTTATAGATTTGCTCAGATACTCAGGAGCGCAAAACATGATATTCTCCGAAGAGAAAATTGTAAATTTTATAAATACCTGCATCATAGCGCTATACAACTACAACAATAAAAATAATCGACAGCTAAACAACAGATTTGTATTAACACTCGGTACCAATTTCCCAAGTTGGGCTCTGAGATTTATGTGGGAACGGCTAACCAACAACAACGAAAATAGAGAAACCGCACTAATTAGTAATACAATTGTCGACCACAAAACAGACAGGTTGATTACTTCAAACGATGGTCTTATCCTCAAAGACGAGAGTATCGATGCTTTTATGGAAAGATTTACATTCTTAAAAGACAAATACCACAAAGAATGGAAAGAAAACTTCAACAATTGTTTTGTATCATATTTACCTGGAGATGAAAGGGGTTTCAAAGATTTTGTTGATAATTATTTGAACAAAATAGAAAAACTATCCAAGAATGATTTGAAGCTTAATTTTGTCTGGCACAAAAAACAAACGAATACTGATAATAAAGATTATAAACTGAAGATATACTATTTTGACACTACCTCCGCTCATAATTATAATGGCTATGAGCAACACGAAAAAGCAAGTAATTATCAACATTACCAAGACACACCACCTTCTCTTGCTGTTATGAATGGCACAAAAGAGAAATGCTTTGATCCACTTAACCTTGACTTGAATTTCAATTCTAACAATACTATTGAGATAACCAACACAGACGAATACGGTTTGTACAACAAAATTCGGGAAGTACTTAAATTATAAAGCCTATGGGAACCACTAAGAATTCAGAAAGCAAAAGAGTAAATCCTTATATGGGAATTTACACATATACCGAATACGATGAGATGTATTTTTGGGGCAGAAATGAGGAATCATCAGAACTAACCGATATCATTCTCAACACAACCAGTACCATACTCGCCGGATATTCTGGATGTGGCAAATCTTCATTGATTAATGCAGGCATCACCCCGAGGCTAAAGGAGTACAATTTTATCACAATAAAAATCACACCAAA
This sequence comes from Bacteroidales bacterium, assembly GCA_016286055.1. Taxonomy (GTDB): domain Bacteria; phylum Bacteroidota; class Bacteroidia; order Bacteroidales; family UBA3824; genus UBA3824. The sequence goes on along the minus strand of JAEERW010000008.1, from coordinate 174,877 downwards.
AGAGGTTTTCAACTTAGATAACAGAAACAACTATGCCAGCAAGTTTTGGGAATTAATCAACGAAAGAATCAACGACAAACTTAAAGAATACGAAGACGACATAGTTTGCATCAAAAAAAACAACATAGATAGCAAATACGAGTGTGCAGTATACGACAATATTTCGTTGTGGGACAAACTTTTCTTGCGTATTTTTAAAAAGAGAGGCTTAAAACTATACTTTCTGATTGTTCTTGACCAATTCGAAGAGCTGTTTCAATTAGATTTAAACATCAAGGAGATAAACAGAGTATTCAAAATATATGAAATAATGAGCAACTCATATTCTCCTTATTATGAATACATTGAAGAGATAAGTCAAGGCAGCGAAAAATTATTCCCAACAAAAGAAATCTACGACAAGTACTCAAACGAAAAAACTCTGCACAGATTCCTCATCTCTCTTCGGAAAGAATTTCTATATGATATAGAGTCATATTCAGGACATTATCCTGTACTTGCCCACAACATTTATTATTTAGAAAACCTCGACGACGACCAGGCACGGGATATTATGATGGCTTGCGACGATTTCAAACCAAAAGGCCTATTCGAAGGATTGAATTCATACGAACTTATTAAAACCATCCTAAACAATAAAGAAGATTTTGATGATACCGACAACAAAACAGACTATCGAGTTGACACTATGACATTGTCGGTAGTATTGTATAAAGTGTGGGAAAATTGTTATAATAAATCAATTAACGCTGAAACTGAAGAAATAAGAACAGATTTGTTCCAAAAAGAAGTCATAAATATAAATGATAAAATCAGCGAACTATTTACCAATATCCTTTCCGATTTTTATAACGATAGAATCAAATCTTTAAAACAAGGAAGCGACAAAAGAAATAAAGAAAAAAAGGACTACATCGCAAAAATTCTCGAAAATCGCACCGAATTAAATGTCATCAAAGAAAACCTGCAAACAATTTTCAACAAATTCATAAACAACTGTAATGATAATTGTTCGTACGATGATGAATCCATAGGTCTATACCTCGACAGTGTTTTATATCACGAAAAAATGGAATCATACGCGGATTTAATCAAATATATTCGTTCATCGGTAAATAAAGACACCTACACATGGGAAAATACAAAGTTGGGGAAATTAATTACTAATAATACTAAATCTAACACAAATCATTTAAAACAACACATTGACAATCTTTTCAATAGCAGCAATGATGCTCAACAAGAGCAAGCCGCCATCCATATCAGCAATTACGCATACGGCAAGCTCAACGATAATGAATTAGACGACCGAGGCAGCAATACTAAAAGCATACGGCAAGTTCTAATCAACAATTTAAAAGGGTTCAGCCTGATAGATTCTATTAACAAATGCGCCAACGACACTGTACGTGAAAAACTTTTGCTAAATCTTAATCAAGCAATATACGAATTACAAGACAAACTATTGTCAGATAGTGGATTATATCGTCAATCGGCATATTTGGACGATTTGTGCAAGCTATTTGACAAAGCTATTTACGGAGATATAGATTTAAAAAAGAAAAAGGAGTGGTTTTGTAACATCATAAAAAAAGGCATCATTGACACCAGAAATGGGTTGTATGAAATATGCGGCATCAATAATGACTATCTTTCAAATCTCAAAAAAGACATTGCCTGCGATATTATCAAAACTATCACACTAACTAAAAACAGTATCAAAAGTAAAGGCGAATTCAATAAGGAAGAAGAAATACTGTTTTCTACCAACATTATCGACGACAAAAAGCTTTGCGAACTTATCAACAATAAATGCACAAAGGTGAAAGTATACCAAAACAATCTATTGTGCGAATTGGGAAATAGGTCAATACAATTCCTCGATATACAAATAAAAGACATTGTGTGTCATTTAATCAAACATGATATACTAAAGCCCAAACTAATTAATAACCAATCCAAGGGCATTGAAGAAAAGAACATTCTGAGGAAAGAGCTGAATAAATATGTCTACCGCAATAAAAGCCACACGGCAAACAATGTTAGAACTGAAATTGGCAATGTGATAAAGAATTGCAAATTATTTACCGAGCTCAACAAGGGCAACAACGAAAACATGCTCGAATTCCGTCACGACCGTTTGTGCGAAATGGCCAAAACGAATATGGACAACTACAAAATCAGCCAGAACAACGCAAAACGCTATACGCCAAACATTTACTTTACTCTGCAAGGCAGATTAAAAGAAACCAACTGCTTTGTAGACAGCATCTTTGGACCGTGGAACACCTATTCGTCTATCATGAGCACAATGAATTTTATGGAAGGCGACAAAAACAGCATTGTTGACTTTTCTACAGATTCTATTCACCAGCTTAAAAAAATAAACTACGACAAAGCAAGTTCGGCAATTGTAACAATAGCCCTCAACGATAGATTTAAGATGCAAACTATGATGGACGAATACGAAGACTATCACGATTTGCCAGCATATTTCACCCACTTCAGAGTTAAAATTGAAAACGACAAAATATATAACATTTCGTTTGAAACCAGAGAAAACCACGATAGCAACATTCAGAAGGTGGTGATTCCTACAGGTTTTCATAAGGTAAGATTCTATTTTGACGATTACGACAGAATTGTTTTAAAAGAGTTTTGCGTAAGGAAAGAGGAACACAAAGATTTTTATACGCCACCTGATAATTCCAATCAGGAACTGCCTAACGATGTCAGGGTTACATTACCAGAATCGGGATACAACGCTATTTATTACAAATACGATACTGTTGATAATCAATACCCTAAAAAAACATATTTCTTAAACATAAGTCACAACGATGTAAACGACTTAAGGGAAAAGGCTCTCAATATTAATAACATAAAGTCTTTTTTGAAAGACCTTGACAAGGAAATATCTGATAACACATCTAAATTTATTATTCGCCACATAGTTGACGGCAATTATGGGTATGAGTCGGAGCACGATCATCTTGGGCGTGAAAAAAGCAGAAAGTTTCTCGGTGGAACTAAATATCAATTCAATGAAATTTCAATTGAATACTACGACGACGACCAAAACAACAAGCATAGCAACGATATCAAAAGTATATCCCTTTACAAATATAATAAAGAAAATGGCAATAAAGAACAAACTACATATCATTACCCTAATAAAGACGAAGAAAAAAGCGATTCAGGAGTCCACAAAATAGAATTTATTTACGATACTAATGGAAATGGCAAAATCCAAAGAACTAAATACTATAACGTAGATAATGAACCATGCATTGATAACGTAAAAGGCATCGCCGGTGAACAATATACATATTTCGACAACGATAACGAGCATTATGTTCAGACAGAATTCTTAGATAAAACAGATCATAAAACAAAAGATTCAAATGGGGTAACCCACATAATACTCACCAAAAATAAAGAAGGAAATAGAGTAAAAAGCATAGAAGCGTTTGATGGCAAAAACAAGATTAACGGTCGTGAAATTAATGGAATGATGTACCACAAAATTGAGTTTAAACATTATAGAGATAAATTCAAAACATATCTTCTCAATGCAAATGGCGAGCGTTATATCATACAAAATAATGGCAAGGTAAAACAGTTGAAAGACCCAACCGAAACAAAAGAGATTCACATCAACGATATTTCGTTTAAGATGATTTATGTAAAAGGGGGATCTTTTAATATGGGATCTAATGAGGATAAAGATAGAGATCCAGAAAAACCAGTCCACAAAGTCACTGTAAGCGACTATTATATCGGAGAAACCCCTGTTACTAATAAAATATGGAATAGTATTAAGAATAAAAACGCTAAAGAAAAAGCTAATGCCGATTGCCCGAAAGTGAATGTATCATGGAAAGAAGTCCAAGATTTTATTCAAGAACTTAATAAGCTAAAACAGGATGAAAATCTTACGTTTAGATTACCAACTGAAGCAGAATGGGAATTTGCGGCTCGAGGCGGCAATATGAGTAAAAAAAATTTCAAATACAGCGGAAGTGATGAGCTATTTGAGGTTGCTTTCACAAAGAAAAAAAATAGGAATATGGGAGCATATACGGTTCATAGCACAATATTAAAACCAAATGAGCTTGGAATTTATGATATGTCGGGGAATGTGAAAGAATGGTGCGAAGATTTCTTTGGTTTGTACACTACCAAAGAAGAAGACAACCCTATAGGATCAAGAATAGGTTATTCGAGAGTACTTAGAGGTGGTAGTTTTAGAAGCAGAGATGAAACATGCAGAGTATTCCATCGTGATTGCGCTTTCCCAGACACAAAAGGAGACAACATCGGTTTCCGCCTTGTTCTTGAAATAGATAACTAATAATAATAAAAAAGCTCTGATAACAAAATTATTATCAGAGCATTTTATTATAAATATAACATTAATCCATCAGTTTCTTATACTTAAACCTTGTAGGAATTGCGTCGCCCATACGTTTGCGGTAGTTTTCTTGATATTCGGAATAACTGCCTTCAAAGAATTTTACCTGCGAATCGCCTTCAAATGCAAGGATATGTGTGGCTATACGGTCGAGGAACCAACGGTCGTGGCTAACAACTACGGCACAGCCTGCAAAATTTTCGAGACCCTCTTCCAACGCACGTAAAGTGTTAACATCCACATCGTTGGTAGGTTCGTCTAAGAGAATAACATTTGCGTGTTCTTTAAGTGCGAGGGCAAGGTGCAGACGGTTTCGTTCGCCACCCGAAAGTACTCCGCATTTCTTTTCTTGGTCGCTACCCGAGAAATTGAATTTTGATACGTATGCTCTTGCGTTTACAGTTTTGTTGCCAAGGCGGATATCGTCAGTACCGCCCGAAATCACTTGGAAAACAGTCTTTTCAGGGTCGATTTGCGAGTGCTGCTGGTCTACGTAGGCGATTTTAACAGTATCGCCAACGGTGAATGTGCCGCTGTCGGGTTTTTCTAAGCCCATAATCAAGCGGAAAAGTGTGGTTTTGCCCGCACCGTTAGGACCAATAACGCCCACAATGCCGTTTGGCGGAAGTGTAAATTCAAGATTCTCATAAAGCAACTTGTCGCCGTAAGCCTTAGAAACTCCGTGAGCCTCAATAACTTTATCACCCAAGCGAGGACCGTTAGGGATAACGATTTCGAGTTTTTCCTCACGCTCTTTTACGTCTTCGTTCAAGAGTTTTTCGTAAGCGTTAAGACGTGCCTTGCCTTTTGCCTGACGAGCCTTAGGACTCATATTAACCCATTCTAACTCGCGTTCGAGAGTTTTGCGGCGTTTAGATGCTGTTTTCTCCTCCATAGCAAGGCGTTTTGCCTTTTGGTCGAGCCACGATGAGTAGTTGCCCTTCCACGGAATACCCTCTCCCCTATCGAGTTCAAGAATCCATCCTGCAACGCTATCGAGGAAGTAACGGTCGTGGGTAACCGCAATAACCGTACCTTTATATTGTTGAAGATGTTGTTGAAGCCAATCGATACTTTCGGCATCAAGGTGGTTGGTGGGCTCGTCAAGTAGCAATACGTCAGGCTCTTGCAAAAGCAGACGGCAGAGAGCCACACGGCGGCGTTCACCACCAGAAAGAGTTTCTACTTTTTGGTCGTCGGGAGGACAGTTGAGCGCACCCATAGCGCGTTCAAGTTTGTTGTCGAGTTCCCAAGCATCGTGATGGTCAAGCAGTTCGGTAAGTTCGCCCTGACGTTCGATGAGTTTGTTCATCTCGTCGTCGTCCATAGGCTCGGCAAACTTTTGGTTGATAGCCTCGTATTCGTTAAGAAGGTCAACAATGGGCTGTACACCCTCCTGAACCACTTCTTTAACGGTTTTTGAGTTGTCTAACTTAGGCTCCTGCTCCAAGTAACCAACAGAATATTCGTTGGCTGCGAATGCAAGGTCGCCCTCAAAATTCTTGTCAACGCCGGCGATAATTTTCAGTAGCGACGACTTACCAGAGCCGTTGAGACCGATAACGCCGATTTTTGCCCCGTAAAAAAACGAGAGGCTGATATTATTTAATACTTTTTTTGCCGGAGGGAAAGTTTTGCACACCCTCGACATCGAGAAAATGATTTTCGGTGCTTCTTCTGCCATATTTTATAATGATGAATGTGTTTATATCTTTTGTTTAAATAATTATCATTAATAATTTACTACTCAATAAATTCTTTATCACCAAACAAATTATCACATAGACTATTTTCACTCTCGGCATCAATAGTTTTTATGCCGAAACACGCCATCGTGAATATTTTATATTTTGTATACATAAATTATATATATAATGTAGACAAAAAAATTATGGCATAAAAATAAGTAAAGAGAATGAAAGAATGAATGTTTTTTAAAAATTTTTTTCACCTTTGTATAAAAATATATTTCAAAATGAAAATAGCTGAAATTCTCAAAAACGCAAAAAAGACGCATTTCTCGTTTGAGATAGTGCCTCCGCTCGTGGGTCACAGCGCCAAGAGCCTATACGAAAAAATTGAACTCCTTACCGAGTTTAACCCATTGAATATCAACATTACCTATCATCAAGACGAGACTGTATACAAACAGATCGACAACAATGTGATGTCAAAAAAACTCGTTCGTAAACGTCCGGGCACAGTAGCACTTGCCGCCGCCATACGCAACAGGTTTCCAAGCGTTACCACAGTACCGCACCTCATCTGCGGTGGAATGACCAAACAAGACATCGAAAATATCCTCATCGACCTTAACTTCTTGGAAATCGAAAACATACTTCTACTTCGTGGCGATGCTCCCAAAGGCGAACGCTATTTTATTCCCGAACCGGGCGGATATGCTCACACCGAAGAGATGGTTAAGCAGATAATGAACTTAAACAAAGGCATTTATCTTGATCAAGACCTTAAAAACACCGAGGCTACCAACTTTTCGGTGGGAGTGGCAGGCTATCCCGAAAAACACGCCGAAGCACCAAACTTCCAAACCGACATGAAGTATCTCAAAGCCAAGGTTGACGCAGGAGCCGACTACATTGTTACTCAGATGTTTTTCGACAATGCCAAGTTTTTTGAGTGGGAACGCCGTTGTCGCGAGGCTGGCATTAAAGTGCCGATTGTTCCGGGAATCAAGCCGATAGGCAAAAAACGCGACCTTGATGTAATTCCACTAACATTCCACTTGGATATCCCCGCCGACCTTGCCAACGCAGTACAAAACGCCAAAGACGATGATGCAGTTTACCAAATAGGCATCGAATGGGCTGTAAATCAGAGCAAAGAACTGATGAAACACGGAGTTCCCGCGCTCCACTATTTCAGCGTTGGCCGCACCGAAAACGTCAGAGAGATAGCCAAAGCGGTATTCTAAAAACGGTACAAATTTTGCCCAAAAAAAATTGTGGAAAATAGATACACCTTATATATATTTTCCTTAAATTTATAGCGCTAAAAATTTTGACTACGATGAGACAACTGTTGAACAATCTGAGCATCAAGAGCAAGATACTGCTCGGCTTCTTTATATTGACTGCAATTTACTTTGTGTTAGGTATTTATCAATACAACGCATTAGAAAAAGTCAACACATCTAACCAAGCAATATCCTTCGCAAAGGATATGAACACCACTTCGGCACAGATTAAATACCTGCTTGCCAAAGATATGCTTGTGTTGCGCAATTTTCACACAGCCAAAAACGAAAAAGAACTGAAATCGCTTCACAAAGAGCACTTGCTTTACCACGAAAAACTTAAAGAAGTGTTTGCTTCGGTTGCCAAATTGCACGAAATCAACTATATCGACAAAAATGTTGTTCGCAACTATCGCGACACAATCCTAACTATTGAACGCATTTACGATAGCGACTACACCATTTCTTACAACGAAATTCATTTAGCGCAAAAAAATATCATCAACCCTAACAACGTTAAAGACAATCTCCGCCAACAGGAAAACACCGTTGAGCAAAACGAACAAATTATCGACTCCACTGGCAGAGCAATATTTAGCGACAACAGAGCGCCCGTAAACATCGAAGAACTTACCCAACAATATCTCAACGACCTCAAATACGAACAACGCAAACACTATCAAAAAATCACACGTCACATAGCTGATATCGACAAAATGTTGTCTATCATCGAGTTGAGGTCGGCAGGAATTAGCAGCAAGGCTGTTGACGATGCTGTTTTTGCAGGTCGTAAAAACATCAACACTTTCATATTTTTCTTGATGATTTCTATTGTCTTGTCGATAATTCTTTCGTTGATAATTGCCAACACCATTGTTAGCCCGCTCGAAAAACTTATGAAATATGCCGAGCGGCTTTCCGAAGGTGAGCTGCCCGAATTTACCGAACAGATTTACAACGATGAGATTGGCGAAACTGCAAACTCAATATCTCAGCTTACTATTGGTCTCCAAAAAACTTCGGAATTTGCCCACGCTATTGGACAGGGAGATTTTAGCAGTAACTATCAGCCGCTGTCAGATAAGGACGTGCTCGGCAACTCACTGCTAAACATGCGTAAATCACTCCAACAGGCTCAGGAAGAACAGTCGAAACGTCAACGCGAAGATATTCAGCGAAACTGGACAACTGAGGGTCTTGCTTTGTTTGCCGAAATTCTCCGTCACCACACCGAAAACATCAACGAACTATCCGACGACATCATCGTAAACCTAGTTAAATACCTAAAAGCCAACCAAGGCGGTATCTTCATCTATCAGGATACTGACCCCGAGCATCCATTCCTCGAACTGCTTTCGGCATACGCTTACAACCGTAAAAAATTCTTAGACAAGAAGATAAACGTTGGAGAAGGTCTCGTAGGCGCTTGCGCAGAAGAAAAATATACTATATATCTTACCGACATTCCCGACGACTACATTGAAATCGAATCCGGTACTGGTAGTGCAAACCCAAAATCTCTATTGATTGTTCCACTAAAAATCGAAAACGAAATATTGGGCGTTATTGAGCTTGCTTCGTTTAACGAACTAAAAGACTACGAGATAGAACTTGTAGAAAAAATTGCAGAAAGTATCGCTTCAACTCTTTCTACAGCCAGAATCAACACCCGTACTGCAGAACTCCTCGAACAATCCAACATCCAAACCAAGGCGATGAAAGATCAAGAAGAAGAGATGAAACAAACCATCGAAGAGATGCAGGCTACACAAGAGGATTCTACACGACGCGAGAACGACTACTTTCAGGAACTCAAAGAGATGGAGGCTATCAACAAAACCCTTGAACAACAAAACTCACTACAAGACAGTGAGATAGAGAAACTCAAAGGTCGTTCTGTAACACTTTCAAAACTTATAAAAGAGCGTGAAAGTTACGAAACCAATATATTTAACATTATTACCGGCGCGGTAATCACCACCACCGACGATGGCACTATAACATATGTTAACGAACAGTTTGTCAACCTATTCGGCTACAAGAGCGCTGAAACATTAGGACGAAGCATCTACGATATTCTCGGATTTAAAACCACCGAAACAGAGATGGCTAAGGTGCTGCAGGCTGAATTCGGCAACATTATCAACACCAAGGGTCACGAAGTGAAATTTACAAGCAAAGATGGCAACAATATTTCGGTATGGCTGTCGATAACAGCAAACATATTTGAAGGTACTGTGGTTTACACAATAATACTAAACGACTTAAGCAGTTTGTCAGAGGAGCGTAACCGCAGCAAAAAATTCGAAGAAGACAGCCTTATCAGCAAGTTTGAGCTTGAAAACCGCACTCAGATTCTCGAAAGCTTGTTGCAAAAGAACAAGATTGACCTTCCTGGTTTTGAATCGGAATACACGTTTATTAATTTTGAAGACTACCGTATAGGTCTTAATATTATTGACTCGCAGCTCAAAAAATGGTTTGACATTGCCAACAAAGTTTACGGTGTGTTCAAACGCCACGAATCAAAGGCAAATATTCTATCTACAATCGACGAACTTATCGACTACACAGGATACCACTTTGGTTTTGAGGAAAAATACCTTAAAGATTTCTCATATAGCAAATTCGACGAATACAAGGGTATTCACGACCAATTCCTTAGCACTGTGAAAGCATACCGTACCGCATATGCCGAAAACGAGACCATCTCGCTTATCAAACTATTGACATATCTTAAATCGTGGATTCAATACTACATTCCGTTCCACGATCAAAAATACATTTCGCTATTTAAGAACAACGGACTTTCATAAAAAAAAGAATTGCCCCGACGGGGCAATTCTTTTTTTGTAAGCATGTCAATTTGTTTAATCTATATCTCTTTTTCCTTTAAATCTTCGGACACTTCCTCATCGGACTTAGGAAATATGCGTTTCTGAAAGAGTATCATTGCAAACGTGCCCACACATACTGCACTATCGGCAATATTAAAAATAGGACTAAAAAAAACAAAGTGTTCTCCGCCTTTAAAAGGCATCCAATCTGGCAGGGTAGTGTCGATAATGGGGAAATATAGCATATCCACCACTTTGCCTTGCAAAAACGAAGCGTAGCCTCCATCGGCTGGCATAAAGTCGGCAATTTGGTTGGCACTGTAACCCGAGGCGCCAAAAAACATTCCGTAAAACATACTATCCAACAAGTTGCCGATGGCGCCAGCAGTAATAAGCGACAAGCATATCACAAATCCCGTGGTAGGCTTTTTTTTCTTAATCATCCAACCAATAAAGATAATCAGACCAATGATTGCAATAATCCTAAAAATGCTTAGGATGTACTTACCTATTTCGCCTTCGAGCTTTAATCCAAAGGCCATTCCGGGATTTTCGATAAAAGTAAGCTGAAACCAACTAAAACTCCAATCCCAATTGAGGTAACTACTCTCGCCTATGTACATATGGGTTTTTACCCAAATTTTGAGGGCTTGATCGGCAATTATTACCAACAAACCAATCAGTAAAGATTTCTTTATTAACGGATTCATCTGTTTTATCGTTATCTAAAAAACAGCGGTAAAGATATGGATATTTTTTGTAAATCAAAAATAAAAATCAATGACGAACTGGACGTACATACAAACCATTTTTTCGTTCTTGCGCATAACCTTTGTCTAATATATACTTAGCAGAAGAATGATTACTTTCACAATAGAAAATCATATCATAAGCCTCCTTGCAATTATCAGCATTAAGTGTACTTGACCAAAGGCAACTCATACACATATTAGATTGATTATTGGTTAATGGTATGAAAATGTGCTTATCATGATTAGCTTTACTATAGCAAACAATACCTTCTACACTGCCAACGGTATAACTGATGTTGATATCGTTTCGATACAAAACAGTGTATTCGAGATCGCAATAATCAATCAATTCTTGCCAATCTTCGAATGTGGGTGTGCTCCATCCTGTTCCTAAATTAACAGTTGCAGCATCATCACCAGGCTCTAAAACAGTATAAGAATCAGTATAAGCATTATTATAACTCAAATTAGGATCGTTGCAATACTTAGTTAAACTGTTTTCATCAGACAGAGTATATAAATAATTATCCCAAGCGAATGATGTTTTAGCTGTGGTTTCTCCCCAAGCAAAAAGGTTACCATAATACCAAGGTGCCGATGCGCCAATATTTGATGTAGCCCAAAGAGTGCCAGAAGGCAAATCCAAATCAATATAATCTGGATAATCTACTGTATATGTGAATATTACATCGTCAGCATCAAAATTCGATGTACTACCTTTCAACGTTACTGTAAATGTTCCACCTGTGGCTGAAGGCAATTTAAGTGAATAAGAATCAGCTGACACTTTAGACCCGATTTCGATTCCATTTACTAAAACCGACAAGTTTGACGCAGGCTGTGAGGTTACCTCTAACATAATATCGCTTCCTAAATAATAAGGTGACGATGATAATGTATAGGAAAGAACCGGTTTTACAGGACGTGGTTCTACCGTATAAGAAAAAGTAACATCCCCCATATTTACACCATTACATACACCTTTCAATACAACGGTATGCACACCAGCCTCAGAAGTCGGTAAGGTTGATACATACAAATCAGTGTTCGATTGTGCATCTATCACATTATTGTCCACAATAACTGTCATATCCGATGGGTAAATTGTGTAGATACAAATTTGATACAAATCATCAACATAATAAGTCTTACGAGGATTCACTACTTCGGAGATAAGAATGGGATTAGTGTATTCTGACATATGATCATTATCGCTTGCAATACGATAATAGCCCACTTCCATCAGCTCTTTGTATGGGTCGTTGTCTTTATCAACCATTGTCATGGCATAAGTAAGATTGCTAATGCCAGTAGAAGTTAAAGTACCAGAAATAATTACTGCTTCTGTTGTATGAATAATGCCGGCACCCTTGGTACTTTGATTATCGGTAATAGTATTGAAATAAATGGTGAAATTATTTCCACTACCACTGATATAAGCTCCATAACTACTACCGGCTGAAAAACCTTCTCGTGTAAAAATATCAATTGTACCCTTATTGTTGTCTTGGTTTTTCAAATTTAATAACATCGGAGCTACTATATCCCCAGGTTTATAACCGTTATCTTCACAATAAACCATTTCAAAGGGTTTTATTAAAAACAAACCTTCAAGATTTGGAGGATTATTGTCTTCGTAGATAGACATGTGTTGTTTCAATTGATCCACTGTCTCCTTTGGTACGGTTCGGTAAATACCTTCATCCTGATCAGGAACAAATGGCTTATTATTCTGATTATTATTGTTTCCATTCGACGACTCCAACGTACCAGACACAATAATAGTGTCGTCGCCATCGCTAAGACACGACGGAAATATCGGGGCAACTACCAGTGCCGCAACCGCTAACAATATTCTAAATTTCTTATCCATAATGCGTTGTGTTAATGGTTAAACATTGGTTATTAATTATTGTCGGTGTCGCCGAGAATCTCAAACTCCACGCGACGGTTCAAGAAACGTCCCTCCTCGGTTTCGTTGGTGGAAATAGGACGATGGAAGCCGTATCCTTCGAAAGATAACTTTTCGGGCGACATACCCTGTCCTACAAGATAATCCAAAACTGATTTGGCACGGTCGGCAGACAGCTGCATATTGTACTCGTCGGTACCCATAATGTCGGTGTGTCCGTTGATTTTGATGTTGGCGCCGGTGTTTTTAAGTATCTTTGAGAGCTCGTTGAGATAAGGATAACTCTCTGGATTGATTGCAGCGCTTCCAAAGTCGAACTGAATGACGTTTTCTACAGCGCAAATCTTTTTGCCAATCACATTTTCGCCATTATCCATCATAGTTTTAATTTCTTCGAGTTGGAAACATGGTTTCTCGGGTTCCTCAACTATGTCGATGTTGTCTTGAATAGGAGTATCTATTTCTACTACAGGAACTTCCATAATAGGTGTGGGTTCAGGAGGCAAAGGTTTGCTCTTGTTAGATCCCAACGGTATGCCTACGAGAAACTGAAATTCAAGTCCCGAGAACTTGCGCTTTCCGTCCAACTTATTATTAGTACTTTTTACAAGGTGAGCAAGGTCGTTGGCTTTTCCATCCTTCTCTTTTTGTCCGTAGGTGTTGGTGAGTCCGCAGTCGTACATCATCTCCAAACCCAGATAGAAGCGTTTTTGGTTTACCAACGCATTGTATTTTAAGCCGAAAGCGGCACCTGCGCCAAGATATAGGCTCGAAAGGTTTGATTTAGAAACATCAGCAACCACCGACTTGCCTTTGCTTTTAGACTCGGTCATGGAGATTTCGCCACCCGTTGCGATTCCCACAATTGGGGAGAGGTAAATATAGGGCTGGACAGTTCCAGGGCGGTATGTTCCAAAATTGAGGATAAACGGCAGCCTGATATCCATATACTTGGCTTTTACACAATACTCGGCGTCGGTCCATGTGCTCGACTTCAGCCCTGTGTACTTAGCGCCACGGCTTAGGAACGACAGCTGAGGACGTATGGCAAGCAGGCCGTCGTCGGTATCTTTGTAAGCAAAGATTGAAAACATTGCACCTGTGCGCGACTGCTTGTTGCTTTCAAAATCAGAAACGATGTCGGTGATTTTCATAAAGTTAACGCGTCCACCTAAGCCCACTCCAAGAGCCCAGTTCGACGAGGTGGCTTCCGCTGCCGAATTCTGCGCCCACAATGGCAGACCCGAAGATAGCAGCAAAAGACATAAGAAGATTTTAACACTATTCATTGTTGCTAAGGTTTTAAGATTAAAGTATACCCCATCTTCTGGTTTAACCACTCAGTAAATGAAAGGACGCCTTAAAAATAGTGATTTTTTTGATAATATGAGTAAAATTACAAAAAAAATACAAAAAAACTGCGATTTCTAAAGCCAACCATCTGTCGACGGCCGCGGCTACAGAAATCGCAGTCTATTAAATAAGGTGTGAGAAAAGGTTACTTCTTCTCGTCTTTCTTGCTCTCTACGCTCAATGTTGCGTGAGGAACAGCCATAAGTCGTTCTTTGGGAATCAGTTTGCCTGTGTTGCGGTCGATACCGTAGGTCTTGTTCTCAATGCGGATAAGAGCGTTTTCAAGGGCTTTGATAAATTTCAACTGACGCTCAGCCATAGAGCCTGCCTGCTCTTTCGACAATAGCGACGAGCCTTCTTCGTATGATTTAAACGTGGGACTTGTGTCTACTGTGTCGTTGCCGTCTTGTTGGGTTATTATCTCGTGATACGATTTGTAAAGTTTACGAGCCTGCTCTAACTTTTCCATTATAAGGGCTTTGAATTCAGCCAGTTCTTCATCGGAGTATCTTACTTTTTCTTCGGCCATAATTAGGTGTTTTTTAGTTGTTAAAAATTAATACTAATCTATTATTGTTATCGTAGAGACGTGATTAATCACGTCTCTACAACAATATGGTTAAAAATTATATTTTCGATATACGTATCAATGTTGTGGTTTGTTCGTCAATTTCGATATTAATTGCATCCGAAGGCATATTTTCTTTGCCAAGAATTTGGAGGCTATCGGTAAGTGTTTGAGAACAAATGTATTCCTTAAAGTTACTTAATGCGCCGCTTATCTCAGGAATTTGTGCAATCTCTATCTTGATTTTGTCGGTAACGTCGTAACCGTTGTCTTTGCGCATATTCTGAATACGGTTTATAAGTTCGCGGGCGTAGCCTTCGTCTTTGAGTTCGGGAGTGATGTTGATGTCTAATGCCACTGTTATGCGGCCTTCGCTCGCAACAAGGCGACCCGGAATGTCCTCAGAGGTGATTTCTACCTCAGTGGTAAGCACGTTAACTTTTTCGCCGTTAACATCAATATCGATAGAGCCTTTTTGTTCAAAGTCTGAAATCTGCTCCTGCGACATTTCTGCAAGGTAGTTTGCCACCACTTTCATATTCTTGCCAAGTTTTTTGCCGAGTTGTTTAAAGTCGGCTTTCACTTTTTTGGTAAGGATTCCGGCGGTTTGGTGCAGATATTCAAGTTCTTTTACGTTAACCTCGGTGAGTATCAATCGTTTAACTGCCTCAATCTTATGTTCCATATCAGCGCTGAGAATAGGAATCATAATTTTTTGTAGCGGCTGACGAACCTTGATAGCGGCTTTGCGACGGAGCGCGAGAACCATCGATGATATTTTCTGTGCCATCTCCATACGGTCTTCAAGGTCTTGATCTATAACTGATTGGTCGTATTTTGGATAATCTGCAATGTGAACAGATACGTTGCTGTTGCCCGATACGGCGTTGAGGTCTTGGAAAATCTTGTCGGCATAGAACGGAGCGATGGGCGCCATCAGTTGAGCCACTTTTTCGATACAGGTGTAAAGTGTCTGATATGCCGAAAGTTTGTCTTCGGTCATTCCGCCACCCCAGAAACGTTTGCGGTTGAGTCGAACGTACCAGTTAGAGAGGTTTTCGGTAACAAAATCCTGAATCATACGTCCGGCGGGAGTCATATCGTATGCGGCAAAGCATTCGTCTACTTTCTTTATCAACGAATTGAGCAACGAGAGTATCCAGCGGTCGATTTCTGGACGTTTCTCTATTGCAATTTGAGGTTCACTGTTGGTGAATCCGTCAACATTTGCGTAGAGAGCAAAGAATGAGTATGTATTATAAAGTGTGCCGAAAAACTTACGTTTTACTTCGTCAACACCGTCAACATCGAATTTAAGGTTGTCCCACGGCGATGAGTTGGTAATCATATACCAGCGTACTGCGTCGGCTCCATATTTTTCAATTACATCAAAAGGATTGATTGCATTGCCGAGACGTTTCGACATTTTCAAGCCGTTTTTGTCGAGCACAAGTCCGTTTGAGATAACGTTTTTGAACGAAACGCTGTCGAAACACATTGTGGCAATAGCGTGAAGCGTATAGAACCAACCACGAGTTTGATCCACACCCTCGGCTATAAAGTCGGCAGGGAAAGGAAGGTCGTCTTTGTGTTCAAAAGGATAGTGATATTGAGCGTAAGGCATTGCACCTGAGTCGAACCAAACGTCGATAAGGTCGGTTTCGCGTTTCATAGGCTTGCCAGAGGGCGAAACAAGGATGATATCATCAACGTAGGGACGGTGAAGGTCGATTTTTTCGTAATTATCTTTGCTCATATTGCCGGGCACAAATCCTTTGTCTTTGTAAGGATTGCTCTTCATAAATCCAGCGGCAACTGATTTGTCGATTTCTTTGAAAAGTTCTTCGAGCGAACCAATGCAGATTTCTTCACGGGTGTCGCGATTGCGCCAGATAGGCAACGGTGTGCCCCAGTAGCGCGAACGAGAGAGGTTCCAGTCGTTGAGGTTTTCGAGCCATTGACCAAAACGTCCCGAACCTGTTGAAGGCGGTTGCCAGTTGATGGTTTTGTTGAGGGCAATCATACGCTCCTTGGCTGCTGTGGCGCGGATAAACCACGAATCGAGCGGGTAATAGAGCACCGGCTTGTCGGTACGCCAGCAATGAGGATAGTTGTGAACGTGTTTCTCTATCTTAAATGCTATGCCTTGCTGTTTCATTTCGAGGCTGATAATGATGTTCAGATCCTCGTCTTTGGCAGCGGCTTCGGCATCGTACTTGCCATCTTGATTGTATTTGGGCGAATAAGCGTTTTTAACATAGTCGCCAGCGTGATGATTATATGCGTCTACGTCAACACATTTATGTACAAACGATTCGGCAAGTTCATCAAGCACATAGTATTTACCACGGAGGTCTACCATCGGGCGGGTTTCGCCAAGTTTGTTGATAAGGTAGAGCGCGGGAACGTCGGCTGCCTTTGCCACTTTGGCGTCGTCGGCACCGAATGTGGGCGCAATGTGAACGATACCTGTACCGTCTTCGGTGGTAACATAATCGCCGGGGATTACTCTAAATGCCTGCTCGGCAATCTCTACAAATGTATCTTTTTCGTAGGTAAAGCATTTGTCGGGATGAGCGGCGGCGTATTTTTTAACGAACTCAGCAGAAAGGTCATCAACTTTTTCGCAAGGTTTTACCCACTGCATCATTTGTTGGTAATGCATTCCCACAAGGTCGGAACCTTTATAACGTCCCACAATGCGGTAGGGAACCACTTTGTCGCCGGGTTTGAATGTTTCCATGTCGGCTGATTCGCCATCGGGTTTGAGATATGCGTTCAAACGAGCCTCAGCCATTACAACGGTGATTTTGTCGGCGGTGTAGGGATTGTAGGTTTGCACCACCACGTAGTCGATATTAGGACCAACACAGAGAGCGGTGTTTGAGGGAAGTGTCCACGGTGTGGTTGTCCAAGCGAGGAAATAAGGTTTGCCCCATTTGGTCATCTCATCTTTCGGGTCGGTGATAAGGAACATTCCTGTAACGGTGGTGTCCTTAACATCGCGGTAGCAGCCGGGCTGATTGAGTTCGTGGCTCGAAAGTCCTGTGCCGGCAGCGGGCGAATATGGTTGAATTGTATATCCTTTGTAGAGATAGCCCTTGTTGTACATCTGTTTCAAGAGCCACCAGAGCGATTCGATATAACGATTGTCGTAGGTGATGTATGGGTCGTCCATATTGATCCAGTAGCCCATCTGCTGAGTGAGTCGTCCCCATTCGCCGATGTATTTCATCACGTCTTTGCGGCAAGCGTTGTTGTAATCGTCAACAGAAATTTTTTTGCCGATGTCTTCTTTGGTGATACCGAGCGATTTTTCTACGCTCAGTTCCACGGGCAAACCGTGAGTATCCCAACCGGCCTTGCGGCTTACTTGGAAACCTTTTTGAGACTTGTATCTGCAAATGCAGTCCTTAATAGTACGAGCCATCACGTGGTGAATGCCCGGCATACCGTTGGCCGACGGCGGACCGTCAAAAAATATGAATTTAGGTGCACCCTCGCGGGTTTCGAGACTTTGGTCAAAAGTATGTTCATTCTGCCACCTTTCGAGTATTTCTTTGTTAATCTGCGAAAGGTCGAACTGCTTGTATTCGGCAAATTTCTTTCCCATTATTCTGTATTTTAAATTAAAACGGTGCAAATTTAACATAAAGAAAGTAAAGTGCAAAAAAATCTTTGAAATTACAATTTTATTTTACATTTTTGTGGCATTTAATTTGGATAGAAATAATAATGATAAAGTCGTAAGCAATGTTTCTGAATTTGTACATAAAGAGTTCCAAGGTGTTTCTCGCCGAGGTTACCGACGGATTGCAAAAAATGCGCTCCGAGGTTAAAAATATACTCTTGCGTGCTGGTATCGAGGTGATTGAGCCTGTAAATACAGCAGAAACCAATGTAGAAAACCTTATGCTAAATGCCGACTGCTCGATGCACATTCTCGGCAACGACAATATTATCGACAACGATTCGCCTGTTTACGACACTCCTTCTGCCATTCAATACCGCACGGCAAAAGGACTTACTGATGGCAATTTTAAGATGTTTGTGTGGAATCCGTCGGGCATTATCAACGACAAAAACCTATATATCAACGACATCCGCCGCGACATCAACGACAATACAATATATTCCGACATTACTTCGCCTATTGTGTTTGTTGAGGAATTGAGAGCAATTATGAATATCAAACCTTCGGCTAAAACCGATGCCAAGAATTACGATATATTATTTATTTACAATACATTAGACCGTGATTCGGCAAAAGAGGTTTCCAATATGCTTGCCGACCTTCAAACTGTTACCGAACTCGAAATCAACGCTGGAGCCGACACCGACTATAACGACTTTATCCAAAACCAGTTACCATTGTGCAAACTCGGAATCATTTATTACGACTACGCCACCGATTGGGCTCCGCCGTTTGCTCAGCAAGTATGGAAACAAACAGGAGGTCAAAGCGCTTCAACCCCACTCTACATTGCCGGAAACAGCGATCACGCCGACGAAACTCAGTTAAAACCGCTAAAAAAAATTGTATCATACACCATAAACGAAAAGAGCATTATTCCGTTAGATATTAAAATATACTACGACAAAATCACAGGAAAAACATCATAAATATGCAACCCGAAATATGTCCATATCCCGGCCTTAGACCTTTTACCGAAGAGGAATCAATCTTCTTCAAGGGTCGTGATATGCACATACGCCACATTATCAAACTGTTGGAAGAAAACAAGATGGCGTTTATTACAGGTGCTTCGGGTGATGGCAAATCGTCGATGGTGTATGCGGGTGTGCTGCCAAATATTCGCGCAGGATTTTGTAAGGCGAAATACAATAGTTGGCTAATTGCCGATTTCAAACCCGAAAAAAATCCTTTTTTATCTCTCTGTGAATCAATATCTGAGCAACTTGAAATATCAAAAGAAAAAACTCAGTCAGAACTCAAATACGGTTTTTCGTCGTTGGCAAAACTCTATAAAGAATCGCCTTTCTACACCGATGGCGAACAAGGTAAAAACCTGCTGATTATAGCCGACCAGTTTGAGGAAATGTTCACCAATTTGGAGAATTTTTCTAACGGAAAACCATCCGACGAATCGTACATAACTATCAACCTACTGCTCGAAACCATCAGGCTTTCGGTTATCGAAAAACTGCCTATCTATGTGATATTTACAATGCGTAGCGACTTTATCAGCCAATGCACCGTATTTAAAAATCTACCAGAGTATATCGCATACAGCCAGTTTTTTGTACCGCAACTTAAACGCAACGAAATCCGCCAAGTGATTGAAGAACCCGCAAAACTTGCAGGAGGAAGCATTTCGCCACGCCTTACCGAAATCATCATCAACAACCTCAACAGCGGCTTCGACCAGTTGCCTGTACTCCAACACGCATTAAATATGTTGTGGAAAATGGCTGATAATGGAGCGGTAGAGATTGACTTGATTCACTTGGCACAAATAGCAGGCATTTCGAGTGATGCTTTAAGTACCGAAGACCGTGCTAAGTTTAACATTTGGTTTGCAGAATTGCCCGAATACCAGCAAAAATATTACGAAAACCCAAGTCTCGACAATATTCTCAACGCCCACGCAGGAATACTTTACGAAAGCGCTTACGACTATTTTATGGAAAACGTTCCGTGGGCAGAAAAAAACATCACTCCCGAAGAGAGCAAAGAGATTGTGGAAACGGTGTTTAAGTCTTTGACCAAAACCGACAACAAACGTCAGGTGCGCAACCGTTGCACTATCAACGAGATAACGGGCATTATCAACAAACCACATATTACCAACGCCACTGTTTGCGGTGTTATAAATATCTTCCGCACACCAGAGAACACCCTGTTGCAGCCGTTCAGCGTTCCTGGACGACTCGACACTCAGTATCTCTCTGGCGATACTGTATTGGACGTTACCCACGAGGCTCTTATCCGAAACTGGAAACTCCTTGCCGAATGGGCTACCGAAGAGGAGACTTTCTTAAAAGACTATCACGATTTTGCCACGCAGATGAACCGATGGCTCAACAACAATCGCGAAGAGCAATATCTGCTATCGTCGGGTACATATTCGTACTTTTTAAATTGGTATATTGCCAACACACCCAATCCATACCGTTTTCTCAAATACGACAACACCAAAAACTCATACCGTCAGAAACTAAAACTTGCTCAAAACCAATACGAAAACTGTATCGACTTCATAGAACTCTCAGACCAGGCAATCAAAGCACAAGAAAGATCGAAACGCCGAAAACTTATGACAGCGATCACCGTGCTCGCCGCTTTTACCGTAGTCCTCATAATGCTTACAGGTTGGGCAATGAGAGAACAGCGCAACGCTACCGAAGTGGCAGAATACGCACGTCAACAGGCTGATTCGGCGCTTATACAGAAAGAACGCGCATTGCGGTCACAAGAGATGGCAGAAAAAGCCAACCGAGATGCTGGCCGACAAAGAGCGCAAGCGCAGGTGCAAGCTTCCATAGCCAAAAACGCCCGCGACGAGGCATTGAGAGCAAAAAATCTTGCCGAACGCCGCCGCTACGAGGCCGACTCGCTAAAAACCATCGCCTTACTAAACCTTCAAGATGCCGAATGGCAAAAAGCGGTAGCCGACATGGCCAAGCATGACGCCGAAGAACAGGCTCGTATTGCCAGAGAAGCCAACGACTCTGCCACAAGACTTTACAGCGTGGCAATGTCGAACGCTATGGCTATGAGGGCCAAAAGCGAATACGGTGACAAAAAACTCAACCTCAGAATTGCATACACAGCTTATCTGCTCAACAAGAGAAACAACGTTACCCAAAACAACGCCGAACTCTACGACGCTATGCTGTATTCTATGGAAATCAACAACTTGGTAAAACCTCTTAAAACCACCAACGAAACTGTTGTAGCGTTTACCATCGACCTCGCCGACCGTATTATCCTCATCACCGAGCACGGAAGAATTATAGGCTACAACGTTTTAGACCGAAAAGCAAAAGAGTTTGTCAATATCTCCGACTTTGTTAGCCACGACCAAATTCACAACGCGATATTTCTTTCGCCTGAACTCATCATCTACTCCACTATCAACAAGGAGACTTTTTGCATAAACATAAACCAGAGGTGGCAGAAAAAGCTATCGCTCCAAGGCGACTATGTAAAAAGCGCTATGCTCACTCCCGATGGAAGATTCTTTGTGGCTGCATATAGCAATGGCCGAATAGGTGTTTTTGATGCCGACGACCCCGACGACAAACCTGAGGCCAACATCAACCTCAAAACTACAATTGCAGACATTTACTGCTACGGCAAATCCGATGTGTATCTTCTTACTAGAAACGCAACACTCAAAAGATGGAATTTCAAAAGCAACATATCTCAGGAGATTTTCTCACAAGCTGAGGTCAACGCTTACGCTATGACCTGCATTGAGTCTAAAAAACTTCTCGCCATCTGTTTTTCAAAAGGCGACATACAGTTTCTCGACCTAAAAACAGGAACCAAAGAATCTGACATGCTCGGCGCTCACAACCGAATTGAAAAAATCGTTTACGACAACAAGTCGAGATATATGGCCATGTCGAGCCTTGGCAACAGAATTTCGGTAATCAACTCCAACCATATCAACTCTAAGCCGTTGGTGGTCGACGACTTTCTTCTGCACAATTTTCCAGTTAAAAATATTTGTTTCGACTCCTACGGTACTATGTTTGTACTCACTGAAGAAAATGTCATTAGATATTTTGAGTCGGACATCACCGTTTATGCAGATTTCCTTAGCAGTTTAAAAGTCACAGAACTCTCGCAACAGGAATACAGCTTAATATTAGGACAAAATTTTTCATCTAAATAATTGAGATACAATTGAACTCTGGCGTTGTAAATATAGTTTTGATAGTAATAGTGGTGATACTTATTGCTGTTTTGGTGGTGGTACTGCTCGCTATGCGTAGGCGTGTGCTCAATGCTTCGCGTAGGCTCGAACACCGATACCGCCAAGAAATCAATTTCTACGACAACGAACTCACAAGGCTCAACTACCTCTACAACGAACTTGCAGAGCAAAAAGAATCTGAACAAACAGCTTTCAAAACATCAGACAACGATAGTTCCGACAACGATTTAGCTATTGAACGAAAAAAAATTGAAGTCCAGAAAGAAAAACTCGAACAGCGCAACAAGAAACTCTGGGATATGAGCCTCGCTATCGAAAAAGACAAAGAGCGCATTCAAATACTCAAAAACCAGATAGAAGCCAAACACTTAGAGGTTACCGACAGTATCCGCTATGCTCGTGGCATTCAAAACGCACTTCTACCACGCGAAGATATCTTAAAATCAATGCTTTCAGACTATTTCCTTCTGTGGAAACCCCGCGATATTGTGTCGGGCGACTTCTATTGGATGAAAAAACAGGGCGACTTACTGTTTTTCGCCATCTGCGACTGCACAGGTCACGGCGTTCCAGGAGCATTTATGAGTATGCTCGGAATGGCTTTTCTCAACGACATCACCGCTGAATGCGACCCCTCTATCAAACCCTCCGATATTCTTGAACAGCTCCGCCAAAAGGTGATAACATCGTTGAAACAATCTGCAGAAGGGACTCTCGAACCCAAAGACGGAATGGATATGGCTCTCTGCATACTCAACACAAAAAAAATGACATTGCAATTCGCAGGAGCCAACAACCCTATGTACCTCGTAAGCAACGGCGTACTCACCGAATACAAAGGCATAAAAAACCCAATCGGGTATTATCCTTTGATAAAACCATTTGAAACCATAGAAATTCCTGTAAAAAAAGGCGACTACATCTATATGTTCTCCGACGGCTTTCCCGACCAGTTTAACGCAAAAACCAACAAGAAAGTCACCTACGGACGATTAAAAAAACTGCTGGAAGAACTCAACGCAGAAACTCCAGACCCTGAAATTCAAAAACAACGGCTCGACGACTTTTTTGAAAACTGGCGAAACGGTTTTGTGCAAATGGACGACGTGCTAATTGGTGGATTCAGAATATAAAGTTTTTTTTGCAATTAAAAGATTATTATTACTTTTGCGCATTAAAAACTTAATAAAACACCTACAACAATGGCAACAACAGCAGATTTAAAAAACGGCCTGTGTATCAACTTCAACCACGACATCTACACTGTGGTTAGTTTCCAGCACGTAAAACCGGGCAAAGGTCCCGCATTCGTCCGCACCCGCCTCAAAAGCCTTACCAACGGCAGGGTACTTGAAAACACTTTCTCGGCAGGACACGAAATTGACATCACCCGCATTATCCGCCGTCCTTACCAGTTCCTCTACAAAGAGGGCGAAGACTACGTGTTTATGCAGCAAGAAACTTTCGAGCAAATCACTGTTCCCAAAGAGCACATCGAAAACCCCGATATGTATCTTGATGGTCAAGAAGTTGAAATCGTTATCCAAGAAGAAACCGACCAGATTCTTACAGTAGAGCTTCCTCCTTTTGTTATCATGGAAGTTACCTACACCGAACCTGGAATCAAAGGCGACACCGCTACCAACACTCTCAAACCCGCTACAGTTGAGTCAGGAGCCGAAATCCGCGTTCCTCTCTTCGTTAACCAGGGCGACAGAATCAAAATCGACACACGCGACCGTTCTTACGTTGAACGAGCAAAATAATTTCACCTTATTAAATATTTGTGCAGAAACTATATACGCTGCACAAATATTTTTTTTATTTTTGCAAAAAAACAAATTCGTATTGGCTTTATGGTCGAAGGGAAAAAAGCAAACTCGAGCCGGTTTAAACTAAACACGTTGCTTAACATTATAAAAGTTATCAGCAACAACTCCTCAATCGGAGAATTGCTGAAAACTTACAGCAGTGTGCTTTTAGACGAGTTTAATATCAACAGTGTGCTGATTTTCAACTACGACAACCGACATTGGAACATTATCCTTCGACACGGTATCGACGATCAGGTTGGAGAAAACATTAACCCCGAACGCGACTTCGGCGACATCACTGAATACGACTCCATTTCTTCGCTCGACCTTACTAAAAAACTCCCCGGTCTCGATTACATAATCCCAATCACCCAAAACACTAAACCGCTCGCATACATCCTCATCGGCGACGCCAACGAAGGCAAAGGCACTTCGCCAATCATCAAAAACCTCAACTCCATACAAATTCTTTCAAACCACATAATAATGGCGATTGAAAACAAACGCCAAGAGGGTATGCGAAAAGAGTTGGAGATGGCGTCTAAAATGCAGAGCCTACTCATTCCAAAAGCCGACATTTTCGACGGCAACCCAAACATCTCTGTTTACCCATTCTACCTGCCGCACTATGAGGTGGGTGGCGACTACTACGACTTCGACTACCTTTCGGACGATGAAATGTTTTTCTGCATAGCCGATGTGGCTGGAAAAGGTATGGCTGCGGCTTTGCTGATGTCTAACTTTCAGGCAAGCCTCAAAGCCCTTTTCGTTTCCGAAACCGAGCTCCCAACGCTGATTCACCGTCTCAACAAGATTATTGTTAAAAATTCAAATGGCGAACGGTTCATCACACTTTTCATCGGTCGTTACAACTTTAAGACCCACGTTCTCAAATATGTAAACGCAGGTCACAATCCTCCAATATTATTCAACAAAGACACTTTCAGCCTTGAATACCTCACCGCTGGATGTCCAGGCATCGGAATGATGGACGATATACCAGTAATTACACAAGGCGTGCTTACTCTCAAAGGCAACAGCAAAATTCTTTGCTTCACCGACGGTGTAGTAGAAATGGAGCGCGAAGGCATTCCTGACTATGGACAAACTGTTGTGGAAAATCTCGTTGCCGACAACCTCCCTGTTCGCGAAACTATTAACAACTTGCTTACCGAACTCAATATCCAACGTTCAAACACTGCCTTGTTGGACGATGTAACGCTTCTTGGAATCGACTTTATTATCAACAAATAAATTCAATTTCAAAGAGATACATAGAAACTCCGCCTCCCCACCTGTAAACCATTAAGTGAGATCTTCGTAAATAGCTTTTTCAACTCCTTGATTTAGGGTTGTAGCCGTAAATGGTTTGCGGAGCACTTCGTTTACCATCAGAGAGCCGGCGTGTTTCATAACATCTGCGTCTGTTTTGATACTTAGCAATATACACTTTACAGTAGCAAAGTTAGTATTTTGTCGCACCCTCTCTATAAAAGTGAATCCATCGGTAGAAGAGAGCGAATAATCTGTAATAATCAAATCTGGTGCTACTGATTCAAGATTCTGCAATGCAACGTCGGCGTCGGAATATGAAAACACTTCGTATCCTCTGTTCATAAGGGTATACTCAGTAATAAAACGAGTGCCGTCAGATGGTTCCACTATCATAATGCGTTTTTTTGCAGGAGGTTGCTTCACCACTTCGGAAGCTATCTCTTTGGAGTAAAAAATATCAGCATTTGGAAACTTTATGATGGTTTCAATCAAAGAAAGATTGTCGCCAAGTTTGAGAAGATAACCACGTGCACCGGCATCAATAAGTTTTTCGATGTAAGTTGGTTCGTCGTATAGCGAAAGACCTATAATAGTTAGGTCGGGACACACTTTCAACGCCCTTTTGGTAGCCTCAATGCCGTTGATACCGGGCATCTCAATATCCATAAACACAATGTCGGCGTCTACCGTATCAATGTTTTCCAAAAACTCTATGCCCGACGAAAACTCAGCTGTAACACGGCAACCCCCAATTTTGCGTAAAAGCAGTTTAGTGGTGCTGCGATACGACTGTTTGTCGTCTACCAATACAATCTTGCGTTCGGTCTCCATTACTGTCCAGCCTTAGTGTCAATACTGATATTTATTTTAACGCCGTTGCCTGGCGATGATACAATATCAACTCGTCCATTCAACCCCGACACACGTCCATAAAGATTGGTGATGCCGCTGCAAGGTTTATCCTTAATGCGGCGTTGTACCTCCTCCATGTCAAATCCTTTGCCATCGTCGGTATAATTGATGCAAATAAGATTCTCTTTTCGAGAAAAGGTAAGTGTTACTTTTTTTGCCTCGGAATGACGTAGCGCATTGTTGAGCAGCTCGTTGACTATACGAAAAATCGCTATTTTACATTCAGCGCTTTGGGGTTCTGTAAAATCATCTGTAATGCAAACAATCTCAGGCATACCTGCAGGCGAAAGTTTCTTGCACAAACTGCTGACACTCGCCACTAACCCAAAATTTTGAAGCATGTCGGGCATAAGGTTGTTTGATATATTCTTACTCTCCTTAACAGCTTCATCTATAAGCTCTTTCATCTCTAAATAAACAGCAGGAAGTTCCTCTGGCGAAACCTTATTGTGCGAAAGCAGGCTAAGATATGTATTCAGGCTTGAGAAAAAAGCTCCAAGACCATCGTGAACGTCTTTTGCAAAACGGGCACGCTCTCTCTCCTCTGTTTGCACCACGGCGGTGAGTATCTGTCGGTTAAAGTCCTTCAACTGTGTTTCGGCTTGACGCAGACGCAAATGTGTTTTCACCCTCGCCATAAGCTCAGAAATCAAGAATGGTTTTTTGATATAGTCAACGCCTCCGAGTTCAAATCCTTTGAGCAGACTTGCCTCGTCAACTTTAGCTGTGAGAAATATAACGGGAATATCCTTGGTGTCTGGATCGGCTTTAATGCGTCTACAAACCTCAAATCCATCTACCTTGGGCATCATTATGTCCAACAACACGAGGTCTATATTGCCAGCTTTAAGTATTCCAAGCACATTCTCTCCGTCACTTTCGGCGGTTACACCGAAATTGTATCCCGAGAGTATATCCTTGAGCAACATTAAGTTGGGCATACTATCATCTACCACTAGTATGTTAAGTTGTTCCATAAAGTAATCTAAAATATCTGTTTTGGCTTATAAAGATATGGAATATTTTAATACGCGTAATCTTTAAATGGTTAAAAATGATTAAAAAAAAGAGAAATCCCGCACTACGGAATTTCTCTTGATGTTGCCCGATCAGGGGTCGAACCTGAACTCTCCTGATCCAGAGTCAGACGTGTTGCCAATTACACCATCGGGCAGTCGTATTTCTGAATTTGACGGCGCAAAGGTAGGCAGTATTTTCGATAAAAAAAATTTTTTTGAAATAATTTTTTAAAAAAATCGGATTATGAATCACAAACTGAGTTTGTATTTCATAATCCGACTTATTTACCTTATTTATTCACTTTTGCCCATGTGTCTTTGAGCGTGGCTGTGCGGTTAAACACAGGATGCTCAGCCGTGCTGTCGGGATCTACGTTGAAATATCCCATGCGTATAAACTGCAAGTAGTGAAGAGGTTTGAGCGTAGAAGCGTACTTTTCTATATAGCAGCTCACTACATTTAAACTATCGGGATTTATCATCTGTTTCATAGCCTCAAGTGGTTCGCAGTTTTGCTCTTTGATAATGCGTGCCATCTCGTCGCGGGGATTTTCTACTTTCCACAAGCGGTCGTAGAGC
Organism: Bacteroidales bacterium; assembly: GCA_016286055.1. GTDB lineage: Bacteria > Bacteroidota > Bacteroidia > Bacteroidales > UBA3824 > UBA3824. The sequence continues at coordinate 146,561 of JAEERW010000008.1, read as the reverse complement.
CTTACCTCTGCTTTCTGAGCGTGTGCACACGATACCCAATGGAGGGTTTTGCCTTTGATTTTGCGGTCGGCTCCTGCGCTTCCGCTGCGGCTTTCGGGGTCGTACTCGGCGTATATTTCTATGATGTTGCCTTCGGCGTCTTTCTTGCAGAAATTCTCCTCGGGACACTTTATTATATATGCGTTTTTGAGGCGGACCTCTTTGCCGGGTCCGAGACGGAGGAATTTTTTTGGAGCATCTTCCATAAAGTCGTCGCGCTCTATCCAGAGTTCGCGACTGAACTCGATTGTATGGGTTGCGCTGTTTTCGTCCTCGGGATTGTTGATGGCGGTCATCTCCTCAGTCTGCCCTTCAGGATAGTTGGTGATGATGAGCTTAACAGGGTCTAACACTGCCGACACACGTGTGGCGCGAGTGTTGAGGTCGTCACGGACCGAACTTTCCAACAATTCAAACTCGTTGAGGGCGTCGTATGTGGTGTAGCCAATCTTGTCGATAAAGTTGAGAATTGATTCAGGGCTGTAGCCACGACGGCGGAACCCACAGATGGTGGGCATACGGGGATCGTCCCATCCCGAAACGAGACCTTCTTTTACAAGTGTGAGCAGGTTTCGCTTGCTCATAAGGGTGTAGCTGAGGTTGAGCTTGTTAAACTCGGTCTGACGCGGACGGTTGTCGTCCATATTGTCGGCCTCGCCCCTAACCTCTTTGAGCCAGTCAACAAACAAATCGTAGAGCGGACGGTGAACCACAAACTCCAATGTGCAGAGCGAGTGGGTAACGCCTTCAAAATAGTCGCTCTCGCCGTGTGCGAAATCGTACATCGGGTAAGCGTTCCATTTGTTGCCTGTGCGGATGTGAGGTATGTTGAGCACACGATAGATTATCGGGTCGCGGAAGTGCATATTTGGATTAGCCATATCGATTTTGGCGCGGAGAACCATAGTGCCGGGCTGCACAGTGCCAGAATTCATCTTACGGAACAATTCCAACGACTCCTCAGCGGGACGGTTTCTGTATGGACTCTCAATACCGGGCTGTGTAGGTGTACCTTTTTGCTCAGCAATGGTTTCTGCACTCTGCTCGTCAACGTATGCGCGTCCACGGCGTATAAGCTCCTCGGCAAAATCCCAAAGCTGCTGAAAATAATCTGATGCGTAAAACACATTGCCCCAGTGGAAACCGAGCCATTCAATATCGCGCTTGATGGCGTCCATATATTCGGTATCTTCCTTTATGGGGTTGGTGTCGTCGAAACGCAGGTTGCACACACCGTTGTATTTCTTAGCAATGCCAAAGTCGATTGCAATAGCCTTGGCGTGGCCTATATGCAGGTAACCGTTGGGCTCGGGAGGGAATCGAGTCTGTACTTTCTTTCCGTTCTTGCCCTCTTCGAGGTTCTTTTCTACCAACTGTTCGATAAAATTTTTAGATTCTTCCATAACTTTAATCAAATAAAATAGAGCGCAAATATAAATAAAACTAATGATTGTTTTTATATTTGCGGACTAATTTTACGTAAAATGGGCAGAATTATACTACACGATATGCGTTTTCATTCGCCGATAGGCGTTTTGGAACAAGAGAGAACTCAGGGCAACGATTTCAGCGTCAACATTTCGTTCGAAGCCGACATCGTTAGTCCCGGCATATCCGACGATCTCAACGATGCGGTAGACTATTGCGCTGTCTACAACCTCATTAAGGAAGAGATGTTGCAGCCTGCCTGCCTCATCGAAAACGCAGCCCACCGTATTTTGCAGCGCATCAAGCTCGAAATTCCTCACATTGGACGTATCAAATTAGAAATTTTTAAACACAATCCTCCTGTGGGCGGACCCGTGGCTTACAGCGGGATTTCTATTGAAGGATAACTATAAGTGCATAACTCATCCTTCTATCAGTCAATTTTTTAAAACAGGTATCTAAACCTTTGCTTTAATTTTTCTTTCTCGGCAGAAAACTCCGCCACCCTACTCGCACCGGACTGTCAAACACGTTTAATAAATCAATTACACTGAGTCCGGACTTACGCTTTCAGGCGGCACCGCTTTCTTCTGCCGCGCATTTCAAAAAATCTCTTTTTCTCATTTGCGACACTGCAAATATAAACAACAAAAAACATATTTCCAAATTTTTTTTAAACTTTTTTTATATTTTTTTTAAAAAAATCATTTTTACTTGAAAATAAGTATATAATTATACATATATTCATTATAACAAATAAAGAAATATAATATTATTTGATATAATAACTATTATTATTAATTAAAGATTAGTAATTTACAAAGGAAAAATTATTATATTTCTAACTAATGTAACTTATATTTATAGAAATATAAATTATTATCTACATTAAGTAAAATACACTCCCCTCTCCTACCCTCTTAGGAGACTGTTTCGAGGGCGTGAGTAATAAGTTTATGAACAGTTTCGCCAGCATTACGAACAGAATCAATGCCCGAAACCGAACTTTTCCACAATGATGGTATACTGTCAGAAGTGGAATACAATCCAGCAAGCGACCCGACAAGACAGCCAGAAAGGTCGGGAAAAACTCCAGAATTTACCGCCCCTAGTACTATGGAGCTGAATCCGCCTTCGGTAGAAGCAAAGCTAGTAGAAAGAATATTTCTAAAACTCGAGGTTATGCCAGTATGATTTACCACAAGCCCCAATTCGGCACAAATTCGCGACGACAAGTCTATGGCTTTTTTAATCGCATCTTGCGGATTATCGCCACACGAGAGATATTTTGCCGCAGCAAAGAAAAGCGACGCCGACGAAATGCAGTTGTCGCAAACTATATCAGGGAGCGACATCAAAGCATCCTTTACGCTAATATGCGGTAGTGCTGAATAAAGGGCACCAGCTACCACCGCCGCAGGAAGTATCAAACGTAACGGTCCTATCTCATCCTTCACATTATATAAATACCAGCTATTGCAAAGTGCAAGATAACGTTGAGGCTGAAAGCCTTGCACCTCGTTGTCGGCCATAAAAGATGCAAATCCGCACGAAGAGGCAGAACATACCGACAAAGAACCTCCGGGTGTGGTATAGTCGCCAAAGCCAAGCAAATCAGTTACAGGATTTTGGTGCAGCTGCTCTGCTGTGCGGTTTTTGACAGGCATACCAAGAGCCTCGCCAACCGACCCGCCTTCAAAAAGACCCACTGTTTGCGACAATGTAAGCACACATCTCTGATCCGAAGATGAAAACAAGCTTCTGATACCGTCTAACACTGACATAACAATTATTTTATTGTGGATTACTAGCAAATATCAAGCCATCAGCATACGGTACACAAAAGCGATTTTTTGAATTTTTTATAAAAAAATTTTTTTTTATAAAAAAAACGCCATATATTTGCACCGCAAAACACAAGGTCGGTTAGCCAAGCGGTTAGGCAACGGTCTGCAAAACCGTCTAGAGCGGTTCGACTCCGCTATCGACCTCAATTGTAGTAGATTAAATTATCAGTCTGTTGTGAAACAGACTTTTTTTTTGCCCAAGAATCAAAAAAAACAATTCGCTTTGGTAATTTCAACAAAAAAAACTACTTTTGAGCAAAATTATTAAAAGAATTATACCAAATGAAAACCGAAGAATTTAATATAATAGGCATAATACCCGCTCGTATGGGTTCCAAGAAATTTCCTGGAAAGCCTATGGCCGACATCAACGGTATGCCAATGATCGGACACGTTTACAACAGAATGATGCGCTGCGAAGACTTTGCTGATGTATACGTGGCCACCGACGACCAAGAAATCATCGACTACATTCAATCAATCGGCGGCAACTGTATCAAAACAAAAGAGAGCCATATTGGTGCTATCGACCGTGTGGTTGAGGCAGTTAAAGCCATCGAAGAGATTGAAAAGATCAGGTACGACATCGTAGTGCTGATACAGTGCGATGAACCTATGGTAACATCAAACCATGTGGGATGCGCAATCAGCCCTATGATCATTGAGCCCGAACTTCAAGCCGCTTCGCTTATGGCTGAAATCACCACCGATGAAATTTTCCGCGATCCAAACGAAATAAAAGTGGTAGTAGACGCCAACAACAACGCTCTATACTTCTCTCGCGAACCTATCCCATCGGCTGTAAGAGGCACCAACGCTTGTCCAAGACTCAAACTGCTGGGAATCGATGTGTTCCGTAGAGACTTTATCGAAGAATTCAACTCGGCGGCTCCATCGCCACTTGAAATCACAGAATGTATCGACCTTCTCCGCGTGCTCGAAAACGGTTACCTTATACGTATGAGCATGACCGACGAGGTAACGTACTCTGTAAACACTCCCGAAGAGCTCGAGCGCGTACGACAACTTATGAAGGACGATTACCTTGTAACAAAATATCTCAAGAAAAAATAATGGAAAACCAAGAAGTTAGAGTTAGATTTGCGCCAAGTCCCACAGGGGGACTGCATCTCGGCGGCGTGCGCACCGCGCTTTTCAACTATCTGTTTGCACGTAAGCACAACGGCAAATTCATCCTCCGTATCGAAGATACCGACCAGACACGTTTTGTGCCAGGTGCTGAGGAATATATAGTAAAATCGTTGGAATGGATCGGTCTCGATGTTGACGAGAGCGACATCAAGGGCGGCGAATACGGACCATACCGTCAAAGCGACCGCAAGCATCTCTACCGCCAGTATGCCATGCAATTAGTTGACAGCGGCAACGCATACTACGCATTCGACACTCCAGAGGAACTCGAAGCCATGCGCAAGAAACTCGAAGCCGAAAAAGCATCGGTACAGAGCTACGGACCTGCCACACGTATGACTATGAAAAACAGTCTTACAATGCCCGCCGACGAGGTAAAGGCTCTCTTAGACAGCGGTGCACAGTACGTTGTAAGGTTCAAAATGCCCGAAAACGAAAAACTCGTTCTTCACGACATTATCCGCGGCGAAATCAACGCCGACACTTCCATACTTGACGACAAAGTTCTGTTCAAATCTGACGGAATGCCCACATACCACCTTGCCAATATAGTTGACGACCATTTGATGAAAATCAGTCACGTAATTCGCGGCGAAGAGTGGCTGCCGAGCCTGCCACTACACTTTTTATTATATCGTGCTTTTGGCTGGCAAGACACTATGCCGCAGTTCGCCCACTTACCCCTCATCCTCAAACCCGACGGCAAAGGCAAACTCAGCAAACGCGACGGCGACCGTCTTGGTTTCCCCGTTTTCCCAATGAACTGGACCGACCCAAAAACTGGCGAATTTTCAAAGGGTTACAAAGAATACGGTTTCTTACCTGAGGCGTTTATCAATATGATGGCACTTTTGGGATGGAACCCCGGCAACACCGACCAAGAGATATTTACCAAAGAGGAACTCTGCCAACTATTTACACTTGAGCACGTTAATAAAGCTGGTTCAAAATTCGACCCTGAGAAAAACAAATGGTTCAACAAGCAGTACATCGAACGCTCATCGGCTAAGGCTCTTGCACCTTACCTCATCGAAGACGCAAAAGCCGCAGGTATCGACGTTCCACAAGACCGTGCCGAGCAGATTTGCGAACTGGTAAAAGACCGCGCAAAATATACTCACGACCTTTGGCACGAATCAGAATACTTCTTTATAGAACCTGAAAAATACGACGAAGTAAACGTAAAGAAATTCTGGAAAGCCGAAACTCCTGAAATACTCACCAAAGCCGCCGAAGTGCTAAAAGGCATCAATGATTTTACATCAAAAAATATCGAAACCATTGTATCAGAATGGATTAAAGCCAACGAACTATCGTTTGGCAAAGTGCTCAACCCCATGCGCCTCGCCCTCTGCGGCGAATGTAAAGGTCCGCACATCTTCGATATTTTAGAGCAGTTAGGCAAAGAAGAATCACTCAAAAGAATTGAGAAGGCAATCAAGGGTATAACTATTTAACCCTTATATTTCCTTTCAGGCACAAAAAACAGCCCGACCCCTATCATTATTAGGAAAATGAACATGATAGTGCCACCGGTAATGGTGGCACGGCGCTGTTTTGCTGTTTCGTATGAAGTTATGCGCGACACCTTATAATTACTACCGGCATAGTAACCGTTCTTTACTTTGTCGTAGACAAGAACCACACGGCTACCGTAGCGCATATATTCGCGCCGGAGAAGTACAGTGGGCGAACCCTTTACGGCACGACCTCCAAGAGAGTAACTCTTGCCGCAATAAGTGGCCGACACGCGGTTGCCTTCGGTAACAAGACGCACCGATTCAGGATTTTCAAAAGTTTCAGCATCACATTCAATACATTCGGCAGGAACAGCTGTAGCCACAGAATCGCCATCTGATACCGCACGCAGAAACTTTGCGCCGCCGTGCCAGTCTAACAGCAAGTTTTCACTGCCGTCGGACCAACGGATAATAAGCGTAACACTACCCTTTACCACACGTTCGTGGTCGTCGGGCATAAAAAGTTCGTCGTCGGAATAGATATCAGCAAGCACACACGCCTGACCATGACGTTCGAGCGTCTTTGGCAAGGTTTCTACCGAAGACAGTAGCACACCGTCGAGTCGCTGATTAGAACGAGAAAAACCGTAACAAATCAAACCAATAAAACCTGCCAAAGTGACCATAGTGCCCAAAAGGCAGCACAATACCGAAGAACGCCTGTTAACGTAAATCATTACGAAGCGGCTGATAATTTTTCCGCAGCACGCTCGCGGGGACGGAAAACATACGAAACTCCATAGTAAGAAGCCTGTTCGCGCTTGCGGGCGGGTGGTTCATCGCTGTAATAATTCTCAATCTCGTTCCAAAGCTGGGTAATCAGAGCGTCGCACTCGGGACGCATCTCCGAAACTTTGGCATTGGCGCGAACGCTTATGCTTTGAAGCATCTTTTGAAAATTGAGTTTCTCAACAAACTCGTCGAAGTAAACCTTTACAACGGCAATTTTAGGATTGAGGACGGGAGTGCCACGCTTAACAATTCGGTCGTTTTCGCCTTTGATAATACGGTTTCCCCACTCAATCACCTCAGCCTCTGTTGCAAGGTCAGGAACTCTGGCGTCTTTTGGATTGATTCCAAAAAACTTACGCGCCTCTGGTTTAATCTCTCCACGGATTATGGCAAAGTTAAACACCTGAATAAAATGCGATATGTACAACCGCGCCTTTTTGAGAGCGCTTGCGTATTCGTTGCTCTTGGTCACCTGACGGGTGTGAGATTCTTTCTGCATCAATATAGCTTGCTCAAAAATCGGGAGGAACGCCAGAATCTTGTTCAAAGTTGACTGTTTGAAAGCAAGCATTTCGGGCGAATATTTTTTACCGAGTTCAAGAGCTCTTTTCAAGGCTCTTACTCGGGCTGCGTCGGTATTGGGTAATCTTCTGTACGGCATGATATTTAGAGTTTTAAATGTTTACAATTAATCTTTTGCAAAACTCTTGCCCAAAAATTATTTTTTCGCGATTTTTTTTGTAAAAAAGTAGAAAATTGTATATTTTTCCGAAAAATTAACATTGCGAATACCATGTTTGACAAAGAAACGTATGCCATTCGGCGAAAAAAATTAACAGAAAAAATTCAGCACGGGCTCATTATCCTATCCGGCAATTATACTACACCTTTTAATTACGCATCAAACACTTTCCCCTTTCGACAAGACAGCACCTTTCTATATTATATAGGTATTGACGAGCCAGGATTAATAGCTTTGCTCGATACCGACAATGGCGAGGAATATCTCTGTGGCGAAGAACCGTGCCCCGACGACATTATCTGGACAGGCGCAACACCAACCCTTGCCCAATTTGCAGATATGTCGGGCATAAACAAAACAATCAACTACAACCAGCTGCAAATGATTATATCCAAAGCCTGCAATAAGGGACGCAAAATACACTTTGTGGCTCCTTATCAAGCACAAGTGAGTATAACGATAGGAAACTTACTAAGCCAACACGTAGAAAAACTCAAAAGCATACAATCATCAGATTTGATCCACGCCATAGCCGAAATGCGCAAAATAAAAGAACCCCAAGAAATTGCCGAAATAGAACGCGCAGTACGCACCACCGCAATTATGGAACAATTTGTAATAGATGCCGCCACAGATCCAGCCTGTCACGAATCTGAAAATTCTATCCGCGCCGCGCTCTTCCGAATTTTTCTCAAAGAGGGATTTTTCTACTCCTTCCCCCCCATCGTCACCACGCACGGCGAAATCTTTCATCAGCCATTTGCGTCGAAAGAGCGTTTACAAAAAGGAAAGATACTTTTGGCTGACATAGGAGCAGAATCAGGCAGTCATTACGCCGGAGACATGACCCGATCTGTACCAGTAGGCGGAAAATTCTCTCCTAAGCAAAAAGAGGTCTACAACATAGTGTTAGAAGCACAAAAAACCGTTTTGGAAGTTGCTAAACCGGGAGAAACTTGGCTAAATGTGCACCTCGCCGCTGCCCGAATCATCACCGAAGGGTTAAAAGAGATAGGGATTATGACAGGTGGTACCGATGACATCATCAACGAGGGAGCATATGCGATGTTCTTTCCACACGGCATAGGTCACCTGCTCGGACTCGACGTTCACGATATGGAAAACCTCGGCGAAGACAATTTCGGATATTCAGAAACCATAAAACGAAGCCATCAGTTTGGACTATGCAATCTTCGCTACGCCCTTGAATTAAAAGAAAACATGACCCTTACCAACGAACCCGGAATTTATTTCATACCATATTTAATGCAAAAATGGAAAGCCGAAAGGCGTTTTGCCGACTTTATAAATTACGATAAAGCATTAAAATACAGCGATTTTGGCGGAATACGCATAGAAGACGACATAGTAATCACACCCACAGGTTGCCACATTTTAGGAATGGAGGTGAAAAAAGAATTTTAAGTCAAAATTTGCCTATTTTATTATTTAATTATTAAATTTGCCTTTCAAAAGAAAGTAAAAATGGACAAAAAGAGGTACATAGTAGTTTCTATAATAGTTTCAGCGCTGTTTACTGCGCTTGAAGCCTTGGTGTTAATGTTAAACAATGGCATTACCACCACCGAAGCAATAGCCCTCGTACTGCTGTTGTTGGTACAAACCGGCGTGCTTTGCGTTGTATTTCAAAAAACCTTTATGAAAAATATTGCTCGGGTATATGCCACAGGTCCCGTAGACACATCATCAGAAAAGGAACACGAAAAAGAGCATGAAAAAGAAAAAACAGACATGAACCTCGACACGATAATTACCGAAGTAAACGAAGACGTGGCAAAATGGGCAAAAGACCGCACTCGCGAAATTGCACTACTCAAAGCAAACGAAAAATACCGCAAAGAATTTCTCGGCAATGTGTCGCACGAGCTGAAAACACCGCTATTTAATATCCAAGGTTATATTAATACCTTAATAGACAGCGGATTAGAAGACCCAAACATAAATATGAAATACCTCGACCGAGCAGAAAAAAACGTGTCGCGGTTAATAAAAATAGTAGAAGACCTCAGCACCATATCAAAATTTGAGTCAGGAGCATTGAAACTTATTATCGAAAATTTCGATATAAAGAAAAGTATCGAAGATGTGATAGAGTTTTACGAAATAAAAGCTAAAACACGCAATATCACCCTCGAGTTAGCAAGCGCCCCCGCTGGAGCAGCCATCTGCAAAGGCGACAAAGAAAAAATCTACGAAGTGCTGTCGAACCTTGTTGTAAACTCAATCAATTACGGCAAGGAAAACGGCAAAACCACTTTGGGCATATTCGACATAGGCAAAAAATGGCTAATCGAAGTGCAAGACAATGGAATAGGAATTGAAGAATCGCAGTTGCACAGAGTGTTTGAGCGATTTTACCGTGTAGACAAGAGCCGAAGTTCACAAACAGGAGGCACAGGTCTCGGACTCTCCATTGTCAAGCACATTATTGAAGCCCACGAAGAACTGATTACCGTAAAAAGTAAAATAAACGAAGGCACAACATTCTCGTTCACTCTTAAAAAAGCAGAATAATATGTCAAAAACTAACAACTACAAAATCCTTTTGGTAGACGACGAAGAGGACATACTTGAATTCCTGTCGTACAACCTCACCAAAGCAGGATTCAAAGTATCAACAGCAAGCAACGGCAAAGACGCCATCAAACTGGCTAAAGAGATTATCCCACACTTGATAATCTTAGACGTGATGATGCCCGAGATGGACGGCATTGAGACTTGCGAAGAAATGCGTAAAATTCCCGCTCTCAAAAAGTCGGTTATCGCGTTTCTTACCGCCCGTAGCGAAGATTACTCGCAAATTGCAGGATTCGAGGCGGGTGCCGATGACTACATATCAAAACCTATCAAGCCAAAAGTGCTTATCAGCCGCGTAACAGCCCTGCTCAAACGCTTTGGATTTAGCGAAGATGGTGAAGCTTCTGATTCTGAATCATCAACTATCACCCTCGGCGACCTCATCATCGACAAGGAGAAATACACCGTAACTCACAATGGCGAAGAACTTTCGTTGCCTCGCAAAGAGTTCTCGTTGTTGCTGTTGCTCATCTCCAAACCCGAAAAGGTATTTACTCGCGACGAGATCTACAACACCATCTGGGGCGACACCATAGTGGTGGGCGACCGTACCATCGACGTGCATATCCGCAAACTCCGCGAAAAAATCGGCGAGGACTATATCCGCACCGTCAAAGGAGTTGGATATAAGTTTGTGGAGTAGAATTGGCGCAGGCTCTTTGCCTGCCTAATTTTCAAACCTTACTGCCTCACCACCAAAGAGTTTGTTAAACCTTTGCGATGGAGAGGGTATTATTATGCCGTATATATCATTCTGCATATTGTCAACCTCCGCCACGGTTTTGGAATCCATTACCACAGCGGAGGGCCATTGACGTGTAAATCCATCTGCTTCAATAGTTTTTGCCGTAGCATCCGCACACAAGCATCCACCTGTGGCATTATCTATTACAAAGCAGTCGGTAGCAGGGTCGATATTTCCTGCTGAGTACCAAAAGGCGGCACTGAGATCATTGACGGGCAAACTGTCATCTACAAACAGCACGGTTTTTAATCCGCTTGTTATTCCTATGTGATTTGCTATTGTTTTAATAGTGTCTTTCTCCTTACACCTTATATATATAATGACGGCAGAAATACCGTAAGCCAAAAGCGAGATGTCGATATGGTCAACAGAGTGGAACTTGCACTTTAAGCCATCGACATCAATTGCTGGCATAGGTTGCTCCACAGACAGTTCTTTGGCTGTAACGTCCAACATGATTTTACCACCACAAGCAAACTTGCGCGAAGCATGATCCAATACATCAGACACTCCTCCCCTATCGATATACACATCGCGGTTAGGTTCAAAATTGGCTGACAACTCTCTGAACAGCTGACTATAATCGCGTATAGGCAATTCGGTGTCGGTAACTATAAGAATCTTATTAAACATCATCTGTCCTGCACCCCAGAGGGCATTTTTTACCTTTACGGCATTGCCTGGATATTGCGAATTGATTTTGGCGATAACAATATTGTGCTGTACGCCGCAGTCGGGCATGTGCATATCCTCCAATTCTGGCACAAACGCCGCTTTGATGGGAAACTTGAAAATCTGCTCAGTGGCAACGGCAATGTATGCATCTTCCATAGGCGGAATACCCACGATTGTGGCAGGATAAACGGCGTCTTTTCTATGAGTTATAGCCGTAACATGCACTTTTGGATAATAGTCGGCAAGCGAATAGAATCCGGTATGGTCGCCAAAAGGACCTTCCCAAACAAGCTCCTCGGCAGGGTCGATATAACCCTCTATCACAAAATCCACATCGGCAGGTACTTCAATTTCGGGTTGAGTAATACATTTTACAAGGTTTACACGCTTGTGACGCAAAAATCCAGCAAGCAGATATTCGTCAACGCCGTCAGGTAGCGGTGCAGTGGCAGAATATGCATACACAGGGTCGCCGCCGATTGCTATGGCAACTGGCATCCTTTTGCCAAGAGTCTTATATTGCTGATAATGACGCGCCCCGGTTTTGTGACGATGCCAATGCATGGCGGTGGTGTCGTTGGAGAGAATTTGAACACGGTACATACCCAGATTGCGCATGCCTGAAATTGGGTCTTTGGTGTTTACCATCGGAAGGGTGATAAATCGCCCGCCGTCGCATGGCCAAGTTTTCAGCACGGGGATTTTCGACAGGTCGGTGTTCTGCATCACTACCTGCTGACAATCGCCACGACCAGAAACCACCTTTGGGAAAAATCCCGCTATCTTGCCCAATTTTGGAATAGCAGATAGTTTCTTAGCAAGAGTGTCCTTGGGGGCGGTGAGCATATCAAAAAAAAGTCTGATTTCATCTTCCTTGTCGCTCAGATTGTTGCAGCGGAGAGCGGCACAGATACGTTTAAGGCTGCCGTAGATATTGGTAACCACAGGAAAATCGGTGCCAGTATTGGTAAACAAAAGAGCCTTGCCTCCGCCGGGCTGCTTGCACTCTCGGTCGGTAAACTCAGATATCTGAAGTACAGGGTCTACAAAGCTGTCGATAGTTTTCAGTTCACCTAAATTGCTGAGTTGCTGAATAAAGTCTCGTAGATAGTTAGCTGCCATAAAGTATAGAAACAAAAAAAACGGAATCCACAGTCGAGCCAAGGAATCCGTCTCATTAATAATCAAATAACCACTATAACCAATTTATATTTCCTCCTCCTCGGGTTCCATATCAATCATATTGATAGGAATATCCACGAGGTCGCAAATCACTTCGCCGTATTCGAGCACGTCGTCGTCTTCGTAATACCAGTTGATCTGAGTGGACGGGTCCTTTTCGTAAAGAACCTTCAACTCTTTAGTAATGGTAATAAGCCACTTGGAACAACTAGTATTGAAATATTCAAACTTAAAGTCAATCACAGTTCCCTCTTTTGGATCTTCGATATATTTCTGAATCCATTCAACGAGGGGGAGATAAAAGCTTTCAGAATCCTCTACAAGCGAACGTCCTTTGAGCATAAGAACACCTTCAGAAGGATTGAAATCAACCTCCGGCGATTTGTCTGTTGGGGCTATCTGTATTCTGTCCATATTAAGCGAATCAGTTTAAAAATTCAGGCATAAAGGTAATAATAATTTTTTTAATAGCGTATTGATAAAAACGAATTTTTTTAATAAAAATTATCACATCGCTGTAAAAAAGTAAGTTTCAGATGGTTGAAGAATTTATTTTACTTGTGATGATATGAAACCGCTGTAAATATACCGATTTTTTTTTATTCTCAAAAAAAACTCTCTACCTTCGTTATCAAAATATAAAGATATGGATATAGCAAAACTGATTAAGCAACACGCTAAAAACTACGTGTTTATAACATTCGGATTGTTTCTCTACGCGTTTGCGTGGTCGGCGTTTTTGATTCCTTCGCAGATAACGGGCGGAGGTGTGTCGGGTATTGCCGCTTTGATATATTTTGCAAGCGGGTTCCCTACGGGTATATCCATTATCATTATAAATACAATATTAGTGTTGGCGGCAAGCAAGATTATCGACCTGAAATTTGCCCTCAACTCGGTTTTTGGGTTTGTGGGCATTGCGGCATTCTTTATGCTGATGGACGGATGGTTTGAGAAACCCCTTGTAGATGACGCATTTATGTGTTCGCTCATAGCGGCGGGACTTTCGGCTTTTGCCACGTCGATAACCTTTGTAAACGGCGGCAACACTGGCGGAGTGGATATTCTTGCACTGATGATTACCAAAAGGAAAAACATTTCGCCGGGCAAAATAATTCTCTATCACGACCTTATAGTTATTGCCTCATCGTTTTTGATATTTCATTCGGTAGAAAAAATAGTGTATGGCTATGTGGTAATGTTTGTATTCTCGTATGTACTTGACCAATTGTTAGATGGACGGCGACAATCGTATCAATTTACTGTTTTTAGTAGGCACAGCAACGAGATAGCGGCAAGAATTTCGAGCGAAGTGGGTCGTGGAGTAACACTTGTTGACGGTCACGGATATTATTCAAAACAGCCTATCGAGGTGATAATAGTGATTGCCCGCAAGATGGATTACTCTAAGATAATGAAGATTATAGACGAAACCGACACTCACGCATTTATATCGGTGGCAAAAGTGGCTGGCGTGTTTGGCGAGAATTTCGAGAAGATACGTTATTAATTAAAAAAAATATGTACCTTTGTAACAACAAAAATTTGAATTAAAATGCTCGATTTCAGCAACGCAAAATTAAATAAAGTAATACTTCACAAAACCGGCAACAAAGCCCGTGAAGAACAGTTGGTTCTCTCCGACACAGAATTGATGTTGAACGACTCGATTATGGAGATGCTCAAAGGCTTTTTTCTTGGACATTTCAGCAACGAGGCATTCTATAATTTTACGCCCAAGGGTCAGCCCGACAGCAACGAGGTGTACACAGCCATCAACAACATATTCAGTAGCGAGGAATACTTTATTCCTGAAAGCAAGGCAATTGCAGCCAAACTCTACGACGCTGGCACTCACCCAAAAATCAAGGCGGGCGACCTCTACATTGCCACTTTCTCCGACCTTGTGGTTGATGACGAACTTGTTGACGCAGTGGGAATTTTCAAATCAGAAACCAAGCAGGATTTCTTGCGTATCGACATCAGCGGAAACCGTTTTGACATAAAGATAGAAGAGGGCATCAACCTCAACAAAATAGACAAAGCATGCCTTATATACAACACAGAGCCGGATTTTGGTTACAAAATCAATATCATCGACAATGTGAACAAGCAAACCGAGGCTCAATATTGGCGCACCGATTTCTTAGGCATTGAGCAACGCAAAGACGATTTTTATCAAACCCAAAAGTACATGGAACTTTGCAAAGATTTTGTTGAGGAGGTTTACAACGAGGAACACGAAGTAGAAAAACCTCAACAGATTGCAATGCTCAATAAATCAAAAAATTACTTTAAAGAAAACGAAAAATTCGACAAACAAGAGTTTGAAGAAAACGTTCTTTCGCAACCCGAAGTAATTGAGGCATTTAACGAATATAAACAGCAATACGCCGAAGAAAAAAACGTAGAGTTTGAAGATAATTTCGGAGTATCGGAAAACGCTGCCAAAAAGCAACAGACCAAAATGAAAAGCGTAATAAAACTCGACAAAAACTTCCACATCTATATTCACGGCGACGAAAGCCGCATTAGCCGAGGTGTTGACCCCGAAACAGGAATGAAGTTTTACCAATTTTACTACGATGAAGAAGAATAACATTAACAGCAAGTTACGATAATGAATCTAAACTATTTCATCAACATAGAAACCTCTACCGACATTTGCTCGGTGTCGCTTAGCCGCAATGCCGAAACCATTACGCTAAAAGAGAACCATGAACGCAATCACGCTTCGGCGGTTTCGCGATATATAGAGGATATATTAAAAGAGAACAACTTAAAAGTGAGCGACTTATCGGGCGTTGCCATAAGCAAGGGTCCAGGCTCGTACACAGGATTGCGCATAGGCACGTCCACCGCCAAGGGAATGGCATACCAATCGGGCATAAAGTTAATTGCTGTTGACACTTTGCAAGCTATGGCGTTAAAAGTTGTTAATAATAAGGATATTATCAAGAGCCCCGAAACGGTGGTCTGCGCCACATTAGACGCTGGCAGAAACGAGGTATATTCTGAGGTTTTTGACCTGAACAACAATTGTTTACGTGCGTGTCAAGCCGAGATTATCACCCCCGAAAGTTATGCAGAATATTTTAAAGACAAATACGTTGTATTTACAGGCAATGCGGCAGCAAAGATAAGCGGCATAATCAACAACCCGAAAGCGGTATTTGCCACCGAAATTGCTCCGTCGGCCGATTATATGGCTCAACTCACCTACAATCAGTATGTTAACAACCAATTTGTAGACGTGGCATATTTTGAGCCGTTTTACTTGAAAGACTTTATTGCAGTTATATCAAATAAAAACGTTTTAAAACACTAACCTAATGAAAACCATATTATTAACCGTACTACTTATGACTTCGGCACTATTTGCCTCAGCGCAGATACCACCTGCGTTTGGTCCAAAAGAAAAACTCACCTACGAAATCTATTACGCCTTTGTAACAGGTGCAAAAATGAGTCTCGAAACTCGTGCTATAACGTACGAAGGTAAACAGATAATGCACTTGAAAGCATTCGGCAAGACGGTAGGACTTGTAGACAAAATCTACAAAATCAGCGAGGATTATCAATCGTGGATGGATCCAAACAACAAATGTTTGCCTTACAAATCGTTAGAAGATGTTCACGAAGGTTCGTCATATAACCGCAAGATTACAGTTACATTCGATCACGAGAACAACACTATCAACAGCACCAAATCGGGCGACCACAAGGTGAAAGCAAACTGCTACGACATTGTTTCTGCGGCTTATTACCTCCGCACAATGGATTTGAGCAAACTCTACAAAGGTCAGGTAATTTCGGTAAACACTTGGTTTGGTAATGAAGAATGGCCTTTGCAAGTAAAATACGTTGAAACAGAAACGCTAAAAATGGGCAAACTCGGCAAGATAAAATGCTACAAGTTTGTGCCTGTGGTAGAGGTTTCGGGCGTATTTACCGACAAGGACGCTCTCAAACTTTGGATATCAGCCGACGACAACAAAATTCCTATCCGCGCTCAGATGAGCCTCTTGGTAGGTTCGGCAAAAGTGGATTTAATTTCGTACGAAAACTTGGCTAATCCTACTGGATTTGTGAAATAATCGGGTAATTATTTACACCCTCACTCCTATCAGCGTCATATCATCTACCTGTGGACGACCGTTGCGCCATTCGGTAATGCAATTGTCTAACAATTCGCATTGCAAGGACATTGGTTTGGTGTAGTTTTCCAACAAGAAAGCCAATAGGTTTTTGGCAAGGAATTTTTTGCCCAAAGAATCATTTTCGGGACCTCCTGGCTGATCTTGAATACCATCTGATAATGTGTAAACTACATCGCCTTTCTCAATCGCCTGAGTATAGGTGGAGAAATGGTCTTTTTCTTTGAGATAACGTCCAACAGGCATTCTATCGCCTTTGAGCGTGATTACCTCGCCATTGCGTATTAAATATGCGGTGTGATTGGCACAAGCATAACGCATCTGCATAGCATCAAAATCGTAGCAACAAATGGTCATATCCATACCGTCGGACATTTTTCGCTCAGAATCCGACGACACAAGGGTAGATTTTATAAAATTGCGCATTCTATCGAGAATAGTGCCGGGGTTTTCTGCATCTTGCTCAGTTACGCAAAACTCTTTGAGAGCTGAAAGTCCAAGCATTGAGAGGAATGCGCCCGGAATACCGTGACCTGTGCAGTCGGCAGTAATCATCACATGATATTTGCCACACTGTGTAGCACGGTAAAAATCACCGCTGACAATATCACGAGGACGGTAATAGATAAAGTTTTCGGGGAAAAGCGCATCCACATCGGCCTTTTTCGACACAGCAGCACTCTGAATTTTTTGGGCGTAGTTGATACTGCTGAAAACCTTGCGGTTGATATCCTCTATCTGGTCGCGTTGAGCAGTAATCTCGTCGCGCTGAGCAAGAATTTCGGATTTTTGCTGGTCGAGACGGCTGTTTTTCTCGGCTAATTCGCGGTTAGATTTTCGCTTGATATTCAACATTCTAACAATATAAAATACCAAAAGCGAACCAAGCAAAAGTCCGCCAATCAAAGCAAAAATCAATATTCTCATTCGGCTTTTAGAAGCTTTAAGTTCTCTTTTTTCAGCCTCACTAACCTTCATAGCTTGCGAAGTTTTAAAATCAGCAATCACATTTAGTGCACTGTCGCTTACACGAGCCATTTTAAACTGATGCATCTTGTTGTTGGCCTCCAACGCACCCTTATAGTCGCCGAGCTGCTCACGGGCGAGATAGTCGTATTCGTAAAAGAGAGCAAGAAGGTCTTTGTCGCCGCTGTCGTCGTGCAGATAAGGACGGCATTGGTTGAGCACCTTCAACGCCTCATCGTAAAGTTGGCAATATTCAAGATAATCAATAGAAACCAACTGCGAACGCACATAATTGTTGTATTCGCCCATATCGAGTTCGCGCCGCACTACCTGCTGCAAATAGTTGAAACCTGTGTCGGCGTAGGCTCTGTAGCCTGTTTTCTTTGCCATCTTGATATACGCTGAGGCAAGATAGTGATAGGTGTCGAATTTGGAATCGTCGCAATAGTCGGTGGTGATGGTGTCGAAAATCATCGCAGCCTTTTTGAGATAATAAATTTCAAGTTTTGGATTGTTTTCTTGCGCAAAACCGAGCGCCTGATAATCCTCGGCCATGCCCACATAATTACAAGACAACGAATCCAAATTCAACGCCTTGGTGTAATACTCCTGAGCCGATTTGTTGAGACCCATATCGTAATACATATTGCCTATCGACTGACACACATACGACACGTCGAGCGTATCGCCGAGACTCTCAAAAATATCCATCGCATTAGAGAAATAGCAAAATGCGCTGTCGCTCAGATGCAATTGATGGTAGCATTTGGCAATGTTGACATATTTTAAGGCGCATTGTTCTATATGCGAAGATTTTTTGTAATACTCAGCCGCTTTCTTGTTGTATGTGAGAGCCTCGCGGGTCTTGTTTTTTAGATAATAAGCCCAAGCGATATAGCTGTAATTGTCTGCTATAAGGTCAACATCATTTTTGCTGCAATTACTAAGCGATAGCGAAGCGTATTTAATAACGGTGTCGGTATTGTCCGACATTTCGCCTACCATACTGTAATACACAGCCTTCTCGCTTTTTGGCGTGTTGGGCTTGATTAGCGAGAGAATGCTGTCCACCTCATTTTCAGCAGAGATCAATAGCAATAATATGGCTACTAATATAGGTTTCATCAAACAAATAAACTACTTAATATTTACATTCTTAACCACAATCTGCGGGTCGGTATCTTTGCCGCGCTCGTCGTAGCCAGTGGTTTTGCGTTTAACGTATTCGCTGGCATTATCAAGAATAGTCTGCCAAGAGGGGACATCGCTCGAAACTGCGCTGACAATAGAATTGATATTATTCAAAAACGAAGTAAGTAAGTATCCACCCTGAGCATCGCACAGCGCATACTGACCGGCTTTTGCAGCAGTGGCCTTTACACTGCCTTGTGATTGCAAAAATAACTTTTCAAGCTTGGTAAGGTCAAAGTTGTTGTGACCGCGCGAACGAAGATAAGAACCTTCACATTGCTGACGGGTAGCACCGTAATCGCTGTTGCAGCAGTCGGTAAGCACAATGGTAAGACGAGCGTTCTTTTTTGTAAGCATATTGAACACATCGGTTACTCCGAGGTAGTTTGTACCGTTTACATCCTCATTGTAAGCAAGATACATATTAGGATAAGGGTCTGTGTCGTCAGAAAAACGGAAACCGTGTCCAGAATATAAGTACACCAAAATGTCGTTTGGACCAGGGTTGATACTGTTAAACGCATTGAGGATGTTGCTACGGTTGAAGCTGTTGTCTTTTATAATGTACTCCTTGTAGTTGATACCGAGGTCGCTTGCCCAAGCCTTAAACTGAGGCTGAGCAAGCTTGAGGTCGGTTTCTACGCTCTCGCCAATCGACTCGTCTTTAGTGGCAGCAGCCATTACAAAGTGCATTGTAACCGACGAGTTGTTGTTGGTGATATTGTTGTTGTTAACATTGTTATTGTTGTTGTTAACATTGTTATTGTTGTTATTATTGTTGTTGTCCGAAGGTCTCTGCTCGTTAACAAGGTTGCAAGCCTGAGTAATAACAGAGTACATTTTTTCAGATTCGTCGTAAAATTGTCCTATATACTCTGCGTCCATATCGGCAAGAGAAATCTCCTCAAAATATTCAGCCTCCACCATCTCTTCATTATCGTCTTCGGGGTCGAAAAATACCAAAGGTGTTTCTGATTGGTCAGAAGCATCGCTTTTAGTCCATGTCCAAGCAAAGTAGGGATAAGCAAGATTTTCTTTTCCTTTTTCAGGTACAGGACTAAAAATCATATAGTTAAGACCGTCTTCTTTATCAAACGAAGCCGAATACGAACAATCCCAATAAACATCTTCGCCGCTCATAGGGATACATCGCATAGTACAATCGTCGTTGTCCCAATAGGTCATAAGACCGATATATTTCTGTTTTTCGTACACATCGTAGTACTGCACTTCGTAAAAAGTCTGGGCTTGAGCGGCAAAGCCCAGCACCGACATAAATAAAAACAATAAGTATTTCTTCATAATCATTTAATTTACAACAATTTTACAAAACATTCACTAATTATAAATAAATCAATATCTGTGGTAATGATGATAATGGTGGTGACCACCATGGTGGTGAGGACGGTGGTAGTTATCATCATCGTCATCGTCGTCATCATCGTCGTCATCGTCGTCATCGTAGTAGTAGTCGTCGTTATCATCATCATATTCTACTTCAAATCCAGGATCTACCTCGGTACCGTCATCAGTTTGTGCGTCAATGAGCAAAAACAACGGTTTCTCATCTTCCTGAGTAACAGGATTGTTTGTTACAGGAGCAACAAGCGGCGGCGCCACAGACTCTTCGGCGTCAGGGTTGAGAAAAACGTCAGGATTTGGCTTGTCGTTGTTAGATGGTGTGTACAAATCAGAGGTAAAGGCATAGTTCCATCCTTCATCAGATTTGCCGTGTGAAACCGTTTGAGCAAATCTATATCCCTTAGTAGGACTATAAGCAAACTTGTACCCCACACAATAATTCACCTCATCGTAAAGGGCCTTTGAAAAGAGTATTGTCCAAAAAGTACAATTCCATCCAAAATACTGGCTCCAATTCCACTTAATATCTTTAGTATCGGAAAGTAATGGTTCAAATGGAACATAATCTTCTTGATTAACAGCATTATACGATTTGTTCATCACTAATCGGTCGGGATATAGCAGAGTCATTTTAACATCGTATTTCGATTCGATATAGTGAATTATGGCGGTGTCGGGTTCGGGATTTAACTCCATCATCACCTTCTGATTAAACCGTTTAAGATCCAATCGAGCTATATTGGCTATCATCAATAGGTCTTTTTCTTTGTCGTTCATATAGTCAACATTTCTGGCAACATCGGCTATCTTTATCACCTTTTCAGGGAAATTTTTATAAATAAAGTCTAAGACCTCATCATCATTGTAACGTCCAAAATCTTGAACCATACAGCATCCGCCGTCGGTAGGATTGCAATACAAACCTACACCCATATTTGTATAGCCAGGACCAAGAATATGTCGGCGGTGTCCGTAAGAAGGTGCGTTACCGTTGTCGATAAGCCATTGAATTACAGGCTGAATACCATTTTCATACCTACCCCATGCTATATTTTCTGCACCATAATTTCTGCATCCAAATTTCACAACCAAGCGCTGAGTGCAACTTGTGCCATCGCCCGATGTGTGTGCATTTTTTTTATCATCCTCGGCGTGCGACTGTGCCGCCATCGTTAAACCTTTGTCGGGTCGTAAAGGAAACAATCCAACTGATTTTGCCAAATCTTCTTTCAAGGTTTTAAAATTCTCGCTAGTGTTGGTATGCCAATCGGAGCAAAATGTCTCCATAAAGGTTTTTGCGAAAAGCGGACCGTCGAAACGTGCAAGGTTGCAAAAATAGTAACACTGTTTGGAAATCTCAGAGAGGTAATCTGCATCTTTTGCAGTATTGGCGCGTTGCAGCACGGCGGGATCCCATTGTTTTTCGCATGCCGCTATTTTCTCCTGTATGGTCTGCGCATTAAGTGCTAATGCAGACATACAGAAAAGGAGAAATAATGATAAACGCTTAATATTCATATCGTTTCAAGTTATTAATCGTCGTAATCGTAATAATAAGCATCGTCATCATCGTCGTAATCGTCGTCGTCGAAATAATAATCATCGTCGTCGCAGTAGGTGTCATCGTCGTAGTAGTCGCCTTCGTCGTTGTAGTATTCGTCCTCATCGGCGTCGTAATAATTATCGAAGATATCAGAAAAGAAGCCGAACAAGTCTAAGTTGTCGTCATCATCATCATCATCGTCGTCATCATCATATACGTGATAGGGACTGTGACCTCCATCCTGACTAGGACGGTGGTTGTTGTTGTTATTATTATTGTTGTTGGTTATATTGTTGTTTTGGTTATTGTTGTTGGTATTTCCATTGGCTTCATCGGCATTGTCGCCACGATCGTCGGAAAAATCTTGAACACAGCAGTTTCTGTATTCTTTGTGCGAGCCAACAGATACACCAATACGGCAGAATCCCTTGTTGAGAATGTTGTGACGGTGACCCAAAGACTCCACGCCATCGTCAATAAGCAACTGTAATACAATATCCATAGCGTCGGCATAACCGAAAGAGATATTCTCGCCCATATATCCGCCGTTGTAGTAACTACGTACGCGGGTAAATGTGGCAGTACCGTCAGAAGATTCGTGCTGGGTAAGACCCTTAGGACCAATATCGTCGACATGCACCTTTGAAGCCTTGGCTAAACGGCTGTTGGGTTTGAGCATAGGAAGATTTTTAACGTTGGCCAAGTCTTTTAGCAGCGACTGTTCGTAAGAGTTTGACGAGCCTTTAAGTTTGCCCAAATACTGGTTGGTGAAAGCCTGTCCGTCTAAACGGGCGAGATTGCAATAGAGAATCACGTCCTTTTCGGTCTGAGAGAGGTACGTTGCGTCTTTGGCTGTGTTGGCCTGAGCAATCTGCGCATTGGTAAAACTTCCCGACGATGTTGTACTGTTTGAGTTAACAGCATTGTTTTGGTTGGTATTGCCGCCAATATTGCTAATATTTGGCTTGTTGTTGTTTTTGTCACCGAGCACCTTGCCCGAAAAAGCCTTGGTCACAGGGCGGCCGATTGTTACTTGTGCATATGCACAACTAGTAGACACCGCAATAATCGCGGTCAAAAGCAAACGATTCAATTTCATAATAGTATTGTTATTAATTGTTATTTTGTTTCAAACAGATTATTCAGCTGCATCTTTCATTATTATTTCTCCCACCTTGATGGGAACCATATCATAATTCCTTTTTAAATTCATATTGCAAATATACGAAAAAAAACACTAAGTATAATAATTTTTGTAGTTTTGCAGCGTATTTAATGTTTTATAAACAATGATTTCAAAACTGACGAAACAAGGATTTATTTACTATGTGGCTACATCGCTGATAATTGCAGTGCAATTTTTTCTTTATATCACCAAAAGTTCTATCGCCTCAAGTATGGATTCCACTGGTTGGTTGTTTTAT
The DNA here is from genome assembly GCA_016286055.1 of Bacteroidales bacterium. Lineage (GTDB taxonomy): Bacteria > Bacteroidota > Bacteroidia > Bacteroidales > UBA3824 > UBA3824. The sequence goes on along the minus strand of JAEERW010000008.1, from coordinate 123,258 downwards.
TGCACGGCCTGTCTGTCGCATGCGATGCTGGTGGCGCTCATTCCATTTTTGATGTCGATGCTTGTGTCGGTTATTTCAAAAAAAGAGACAGCCACATCCATTACACATATCTCTTTGGCATCTTTTCTAAATATCATAATCTACATCAACAGCTATGTGTTCGCTTTTTTCCGCTTTCATATCAACGGCATTGTGCTCGAGATGTATTTTGGCGACGGCAGCGACGATATTTTTCAGTTTGATGTATCGCTAAAAATCAAAGTGGCGTTGATTATTGCCGCGTTCATTGCCGCTAACATCATTCTATACAAAATAGCAAAGATTATTTACAGCCGAAATTCAAAGACATTCTTCGTGCCTGTGCTGATGCTGTTTTTAATCACGTTAATATATTCAAACTTTTGCCATGCGTGGGCTGCTGTGATAGAAAAACAGTCGGTGCTCAAAAGTGCCGCGCATATCCCCTACTACTATCCCCTCACTGCTACGCGGATGATGAAAAACATGGGCATTGTATCGCAAGACGACCTTCTGAAAGCCGATTTTGGTCATCAGACTGACTTTAAATATCCCAAAAATACCATCAACTCTCAACCTACTCAGAAAAAAACTAATGTGGTGATACTCGCTATTGATTCGTGGAACTATCGTGGACTCACCGAAGAAACTATGCCCTCGATATACCAATTTACCCAAGACAACATACTGTACACTAATCATTTAAGTTGCAGCAACGCCACCCGAGGAAGCATTTTTGGAATGTTTTTTGGCGTGTCGTCGTATTATTGGGCTGATTTTGAAATGACAGGCACCACTCCTGTGCTGATAGATGAATTGCAACAAAACGGCTACCAGATGCAAACTTTTACATCTGCCACTCTTACAGAACCTAATTTTGAAAAACTGATTTTCAGAAAGGTGCCAATCAAACCAAATACCGAAGGTTCAACAGTTTACGAACGCGACTGCCGTCTCACTCACGATTTCGAAGAGTTTTTGGACACTGTTGACACACAGAAACCGTTTTTTGCTTTTCTGTTTTACGATTTGGCGCATAGTTTTCAATTTCCAAAAGATCTACCCAAAAAGTTCACACCTTCGTGGGAATTTGCCGATTATATGCAGTTAAACAACGACTTAGACCCAACCCCGTTTTGGAATCTCTATCGAAACTGCCTCAATGCAGTAGACTCGCTGGCTGGTATGGTTATCAACCGAATGATAGAAAAGAATCTTATGGACGACACCTATATAATAATAACAGGCGACCACGGTCAGGAATTTAACGAAAACCATAAAAACTACTGGGGACACGGCGGCAATATCACATATCCGCAGATTCATATTCCGCTGATTATCCACACTCCCGACCATCAAAAAGGTGTGTACACATACCGCACTACGCATTACGATATTTCCACCACCATTTTACAAGACATACTCGGCGTAACTAATCCAAGCGAAGACTACTCAATGGGACGTAATATCAGCGACTCTACTTTCCGCGACTGGCACGTGGTGGGCAACAAAGAGAATTTCGCTTTCCTAGTCAAGGACGACAACATTATCGAAAAACGTAAAAGCGGATCGTTGGAAATCAGCGACTCACATCTCGACCCTATCGACACATTCAAAGTAAACGCAGTGGAACTAAACAACGCTATCAAAAAACTCAACTGGTTTTACAACGAGGAGTAATATTACCTTAAAATTAACCAATAAACATCAACAAAATAGCCAAAAAATACCTAAATAACCGTTATTTACTCCAATTTTCCCTTTATTTTTGGATTACGGTGTAACGCTTTTTGCCGTACATTTGCAAAAAATTAAAAAGCGTAATGAAAAAGTTCTACATCATAGCGGCGGCAATGCTGATAAGCATTTCGGCAAATGCACAAAGGGTGCTAACATTAGACAGTTGCCGCGCTATGGCTATCAACAACAACAAAGACTTGCGTATGAGCGAGATTGACCGCGAAATTGCCGAAAACAACAAAAAGGCGGCTTTCTCTAAATACCTTCCAAGGGTCAACGCCGTGGGCGCATACGTCTACACCAGCAAAGACATCCACCTCATCAGCGAAGAACAAGAACAGAAACTCCGTGGAATGGGCACAAACCTCACAAGCCAAATTCAAGAGGTGAAAAACAATTTTGCCGAGCAATTGCAACAAAACATTCAACAGTTGCAGCAGAATCCGCAGTTTTTGCAATACTTGCAGGCTAATCCGCAGGTGGCGCAGATGTTTCAGGGCGCAATGCAGAATTATGTGCCGCAGTTGATGCAGACACTCCAAAGTCCGGGCAGATTAGAGCAGAGCCTTGCCCCCATCGCAGGTGTGGGTGGCGAAATTGCCGATGCGCTAACGCTCAATACACACAATATATTCTTAGCGTCGATAATGCTTACCCAACCCATTTATATGGGCGGTAAAATTGTGGCTTACAACAAGATAACCGATTATCTATTGCAGGTAGAAGAAAATAAAGAAACACTTGCTAATCAAGAAATTATAGTTAAAGTTGACGAAGCCTATTGGCAGATAGTATCGCTCGAAAGCAAGAAACGTTTGGCAGAGAGTTACGCGCAATCGCTCCGCACTTTGGAGGCGAATGTAGAACGAATGGAGGATCAAGGTTTTGCCACCAAAGCCGATGTACTTAATGTAAAAGTTAAATTAAACGAGGCTGAGGTTACTTTGATTCAAGTAGATAACGGTCTTGCACTTTGTAAAATGCTTCTTTGCCAAATATGCGGAATGCCTTTTGAAACTGAATTTACCCTTGAAGACGCCGACCAAAGTGATATTCTATTGTTGGCTGATATTTCGGAGGCAGAAAACATTGATACTCTGAATGTTGACGGTAAAAACGTTGATCGTCCCGAACTGAATTCTTTGGAACTCGCCACCAAAATTTACGAACAGAAGGTAAAGGTTGCCCGTGCAGAATTTCTCCCAAATGTGGCTCTCACAGGTGGTTACACGTGGACTAATCCCAACAGTTTCAATGGTTTTGAAAACAAGATGAAGGGTATGTGGACAGTGGGTATCGGCGTAAAAATCCCCATTATAACAGGCGGAGAACGCATCTACAAGACCCGCGCCGCCAAACTCGAAGCCGAAAAAGCATCGTACAAGTTGGAAGAAACTCAGGAAAAAATTGAACTCCAAGTAAAACAATCGTCGCAACACGTGATAGAGGCAGCCAAACGCCTTAGCACAGCGCAAAAGAGCCTTCAATCGGCACAAGAAAACCTCCATTATGCCAATGTGGGATTAAAAGAGGGCGTTATACCAGTGTCGAACGTTCTGCTTGCTGAAACCGCTTGGTTACAAGCGCAATCGGCTATGGTTCAGGCTAAAATAGACCTCAAACTTGCTCAGTTGTACTTAAACAAGGCTACGGGACAGTTGAGAATTGGCAATTAACAATTCATAATTCACAATAAGTAATTAACAATTAGTAATTAAGATATAATACTATGAACAGAAAAGTAACGGCAAATCTATTGTTTGCTGCGGTGATTTTAGCCGTAATCGCAGTAGTGATTATTATCGGATTAACCAAAACCGACCCCGAAGAGATTATTCAAGGCGAGGTAGATGCCACCGATTATCGCGTATCGTCAAAAGTACCTGGACGCGTTGCCGAAATCCGTTTTGAAGAGGGCGACCGAGTAAAGAAGGGCGACACGCTCGCAATTCTCGAAGCACCCGACATTATGGCAAAACTTTCGCAAGCCAACGCCGCTTATTCTGCCGCCAAAGCCATCGAAAACAAGGCTCAAAACGGTGCGCGTCAAGAACAGATTCAGGGCGCGTTTGAAATGTGGCAGAAGGCAAAAGCAGGCTTGGAACTTGCCAAATCAACCTACGAACGGGCCGAAAATCTATATAAAGAAGGGGTAATCGCAGCGCAAAAACGCGACGAGGCAAAAGCCAACTACGACGCAATGTCCGCCACCGAAAAAGCCGCCAAAAGTCAGTACGATATGGCTGTAAACGGTGCCCAAAAAGAAGACAAGGCAGCAGCCCGCGCTCAGGTAGAACGTGCCAAGGGTGCTGTGTCGGAAGTATCTTCTTACATCGACGAAATGGTTCTAATTGCCACTGCCGATGGCGAAATCACCGAAATTTATCCAGAACTTGGCGAACTTGTGGGCACAGGTTCTCCCATTATGAGCATCTCTAAAACCAACGATTATTGGTTTGTGTTCTCGGTTCGCGAAGATTTCTTGCCCGGAATCAAGGTAAACGACCAAAAACAGGTGTACATTCCCGCCCTCGACAAAACCGTGGACGTTAAAATTTCGCGTATGAAAAACGTGGGTAACTTTGCCACCTGGAAAGCCACCAAAGCATTAGACAAATACGACCTCAAAACTTTTGAAGTTCAAGCCAAACCCCTCAACCAAAGCGAAGTAGAAGGTCTTTGCATTGGTATGTCGGCAATATTGAAATAATGCATAATTCATAATTAACAATTCAGAATTCATAATGAAAGAGGTATTTTTGCGGATATGGCGGATAGGATTACGAGAAATAGAGATTTTCTCGCACCGTCCTATGTATCTGTTTGTTATAATAATTGCGCCGCTATTTTGCCTAATATACTTTACGCAAATAATGCGCAGCGGAATACCCACCAAAATGCCCTGTGGAGTGGTAGACGAAGACAACACTTCCACCACACGCAGCATTGTGCGTATTCTGGGTGCAATGCAGAATACCGACATTGTGGCTCATTACGGCAGTTTTTCCGAAGCACGCAAGGCTATGCAGAAAGGCGATATTTACGCATTCTTCTATATTCCGCGCAACACCACCGACCGCGCCCTCGCAAGCCGCCGACCCGAAATTTCGTTTTACACCGCCGACACTTATTATGCCGCCGGCAGCCTATTGATGAAAGACCTCCAAACCACATCAGAACTCGCCGGACTTGCCATTACCCGTGCCTCTCTCACTGCCAAAGGCGTGTCGCCAAGCCTGATGATGGGCATTCTGCAACCTATCACCATCGAAACTCACCCGCTCAACAATCCTACCCTCAACTATTCGGTATACCTTAATAATATAGTTGTGCCGGGACTTTTCTTCCTCATCATAATGCTATTTACCGCATACACAATAGGTTACGAGTGGAAAATGGGAACTCAAAAAGAACTTTTTGAAATGGCAGGCGAATCGTCGACCATAGCCCTTGCCGGAAAACTTTGGCCGCAGACACTTCTCTATTGCCTGATAATGATTTTGATAGACGTTTATTTCTATAAATTTTTAGATTTTCCGCTCAATGTCAGCCTGATACGCATTATTTGCGCAGGACTTTTGTGCGTATTTGCATCGCAGGCGTTGGCGGTATTCTTTTTTGGAATTTTCCTCACATTGCGAATGGGAATGAGTGCTTGTTCGCTGTTTGGAGTGCTGCAAATTTCGGTAAGCGGATTCACATTTCCGCTCACGGCAATGAAGCCTGTGTTTCAGTATCTTGCGTGGATTTCACCATTGAGGCATTATTATATGCTCTATGTAAACCAAGCCCTCAACGGATTCAAACTTGTATATGCTTGGCCCTCGATAGTGGCGTTGTTGGTAATATGCCTTCTGCCCCTCACCGTCCTCTCTCGCATAGCCCACGCCTTTAAATATGTGGATTATAAGCCGTAAAAATTGGTTATAGCGTTCCAAGAACTAAAAATTTTTAAGTTTTTGGAACGGTATAAACAGAAATTCTCTATAAATCCTTAAACAAATCGTCTAAGGTAACAACATTTTGCACCGAAAACATATACATGCCTTCTGCCACACCAAAAGGAGTAACTAACACAAGATGAGCACCTTTATAAGGTTTTGAGGCCGCCATAAACGCTGCACTTTTATGGCGGAGGCTTTCATCATCGTCTTTGGTAATTTCGTATTTGCCGGTAGAGAACTTCATTTCGCAAAGACTCGCCACACGGTCGGCACGGTCGATAACCATATCAACTTGCGCTCCACGAGGGTCAGTTTCATCTCCCTTACGTTCCCAAGAATACAAATACGACGAAACTCCCGAAATGCCAAGCGCATACTTAATTTGCGCAATATGCTCAAAACATACACGTTCAAAAGCCAATCCTTCCCATGAGTTTCTAAGTGGAGTATTGATATTTGCTGTCCAAAAGCCTGTATTGGTACTGTCGGAATCCATCACAAATTTATAATAAAACAAGGTGTAATTGTCAATCAATTGAAATAAATGTTTACAGCGCTTTACACCTTCAAAACTATACTTGCGTATAAATCCACAATTTTCTAAATCTTCTAAAACACGAGTAAGTTGACCGCTACTATCGATACCTGATTCTTTGATTAGTTCATCGCGGGTCATACCCATCTTTTTTGTACCCAAAACAGACACTATATTAATATAAGGTAACGAATTCTTGAACAGCGAGTTATAAAGTTCATTATACTCATTTCGTAGTTTGCCGTCGGCATTAAAAAACAATCTATCAATGTTTTGCGAAACGCTCAGTCCACGTTCCAACAACGACCAATAAAAAGGAATCCCACCCAAAAAATCGTTTATAGCGTTCCAAGAATTAAAAAAAATTAAGTTTTTGGAACGCTATAAACGGAAATTCTTTATAACATTATTCCAAATCATCATTAAACATATACCCAACACCTTGGCGGCTTTCGATATTGCGGGCATAAACGCCGAGTTTTTTGCGTAGACGGGTGATGTTGATGTTTACAGTGCGCTCCGTTACCACCACATCCGACCAAATACTATTCAACAACTGCGTGCGTGTTAGCACCTTACCTCTATTAACAAGCAAAAGACACAAAAGGTCGAACTCTGTGCGGGTAAGTCCGGCAGAAACGCCATCAACTGTAACCGACTTTTTATCTATATTTACATACAAACCTCGGTAACTCAGCAGACGTTTGCCAAGGCGCACCTCCACCACATTCATTACATAGTCGCCGAGTTTTTCGCAGTCTGACACAATGTCGCTATAAAGCGAACCCAAAGCAGATGAGCACAAGCGGTCGTTAACTGCATTGATAGCATCGGTTTTAAGACGGTCGCGGAGAGTATTGATATCGCGTTCAATGGCTTGCGAATGGTCGATAGTAAGGTCGTTGCGTCTTCCGCCCACCACAACCATCATTTGTGTAATTGCCTCATTTACAAGGCGCATCATCTCGTGCAAACCTTCGTATTGCTTGTCAGAAAAATCTTCGCGACCATTGCGTAGGCGGTTAATTGCTTTGGCGGTTTTGTAGCAAGCGTCACCAATAGATTCCAACTCGCCTGTCTGACTGAGCATTATCTGAATCTTGTCTTTGGTATCGTCGGAGAGATGGTCCATACTCACTTTTTTGAGGTAGGCAGTAATCTCAACTTCCATATTATCAGCAATATTCTCGTATTTGGTAATGCGGGCATATTGCCATTCAAACTCTTTCTCGTCTTTTTCGTCGAGCAAAACGCACACCATTCCAAACATCCTCTGCATACGTTCTGCATAAAGAACAACCTCTTTTTGTGCCTGAAAAACAGATATTTCGGGAGTTGCCATAAGTCCGCTGCTTATAAACCTAAGCGACGAAACTGGCTTAGATGCATTTTTATTGGGCAAAATGCGGCACACAATACGCTCTAAAACAGGCACAAAGCCTATCAACAGCGCAGTATTGAGCACATTAAAGCAAGTGTGAAACATTGCAAGCACCACAGGCAGACGCTCTGCCTGACCCGACTCTGCCGGATTGTAGCCCACAAACGAGCAAACCATATTCACAAACGGATAAAACACCGCCAAAACCCATATCACACCAAAAACATTAAACAATAGGTGAGCCAACGCCGCCCGTCGAGCCTCAATGCCCGCCCCAAGTGCCGCAAGATTGGCTGTGGCAGTGGTGCCGATGTTTTCGCCCATCACCAACGCTATGCCCATATAGATAGGAAGCACGCCCGTGGAACAGAGCAAAATAGTAATCGCCATAACTGCCGCCGACGACTGCACAAGACAAGTAATAATAGTGCCGGCAAGCAAAAAAACAAATATCGTAAGGTAACTTCCTGTATCAAACGAAGCAAAGAAACCCACCACCGAAGTGTTGTGCTGCATATCCATATCCCTACCAGCCCCGTTGAGCACCACAAGCGACCAAAACATAAAGGCAAGTCCAAACAAGAAATCGCCCGCAGTTCTATGCTTTCGCCTGTAAATCAACACAATACCTACAAGAAACGAGGGAAAAACCACATTGGTAAGGTCTACATTATATCCAAACGACATTATCCACGCCGTAAGCGTAGTGCCGATATTTGCACCCATTATCACCGAAATAGCCTGAGCCAGAGTGAGTAATCCCGCCGAAACAAACGACACTGTCATAACTGTTGTTGCCGACGACGACTGCACCGCGCACGTTACAAAAGTGCCCGTGAGCATACCTGTAAAGCGGTTTGAGGTCATACGACCGAGAATATGCCTAAGACCAGAGCCTGCCATTTTTTGTAGAGCGTCGCTCATAGTCTTCATTCCATAAATCAGCAGTGCCAACGCACCAAGAAGCCTTAAAACAATGTTTATAGTCATTCCATTATGTTTTAATACGCTGCGAAATTACAGCAAAACCATAACAGATAAACAAAAAAAACGGCTACAATTCGGTTACAAATAGGTCAAAATCTTCAATTTTGACAACTAATAAAAATTATTTTTTGTCAAAATGCATATTTTTTTTGCGGTTTTGACAAGTAATAATTTTTGGAGGAAAATGAATTTTGGAGCATATAACGGCAAAGTTTGACAATTTAGAGCCAAAATGCTACAATATTGGAGCATATTAATTATATTTGCACTGTTTTAATCAACGCACAAAAATGAACATCATTAAAATTTGGTACGACGAGTTGCAAACCGTTTTTCACGATGTGGGCATTATCCTATTTGTTGTTATCCTGCCCCTCGCCTACCCTATTATTTATGCTTACGTGTACACTCCCGAAGTGCAACGCGATGTGCCTGTGGTGGCAGTTGACGACAGCAAATCGTCGCTTAGTCGCGATTTTTTGCGCAAGGTAGACGCCACGCCCGATGTAAAGGTTGTGCAATGCTGCACCAATATGACCGAGGCATATTCTCTATTAGAACGTCAAGACGCATACGCTATCATTCACATCGACAAGGATTTCGCTAAGGCGTTTACCCAAGGCAAACAAACCACTGTGGGACTCTACTGCAATATGATGAGTATGGTGTATTACAAATGTGCGGCGTCGGCTTGCTCAAATGTATCTATCGATATGAACCGCAAAATCAAGGTAGAGAATTACCTCCGCCCCACCACAGAGCGCGAGGCTGAGATAATGGCGGCTCCCATCGACTACGTGCACACATCGCTCTACAACCCTCAGGGCGGATATGCGGCGTTTATGATTCCGCCTATTTTGATGATGATTTTTCAACAATCGCTATTTCTCGGCATTGGAATGAGTATGGGACGAAGCCGCGAACGAAACGGCGGTTTTGTAATTCCTATGAGCCATTTCTACAAAAACTCAATAGAGATTGTATTAGGTAAAATGCTCTTTTACTTGATGTTATACATCGTTCACGGACTTTATGCATTCATTGTTATCACCAAACTTTTCGGCTTGCCGCAACTTGGACATTATTGGGATTTTATACTGTTTCTGATTCCCTACGTCAGTGCGTGCTGTTTTCTCGGAATGGTGCTTAGTTACCTGATTTTCAGGCGTGAAGATTGTATGCTGATATTCGTGTTTATGTCGCTGCCGCTGTACTTTATGTGCGGACTTTCGTGGCCAGGCTCGGCAATTCCCGATGGCATTAGATATTTCTCGTACCTATTCCCGTCAACATTCGGTTTAAATGCCTATATGCGCATAACGGGTATGGGCGCTTCAATATCTGATGTAAGTTTTGAGATGAAAGGTATTGCTATTCAAACAGTTGTTTACTTCGCTCTCGCCTGCCTCATCTATATGAAAAAGATAAGGCAGGTGCTAAAACGCGAAGCATAATATTTAGAGTTCCCATTCGTAACCGTCGCGAGTATCTTTTACAGATACTCCTGCGGCTTTGAGGTCGTCGCGAAGTTTATCGCTGAGGGCGTAGTTCTTTTCGGCGCGGGCATTTTTGCGGAGTGTCTGGACCATATCAACAAGATTGCCGATTACTTTTTTGTAACGGTCGTCATTGCTGCCCTCTCCCCTACCCTGCGGCAAAAGTCCTAATATTTCGAAACATACATCGTTGTAGAATTTCTTCAACGCTTTTAAATCTTCCTCAGTGATGGATTCTTTACCATCTTTAATAAGGTTGATGTGCTTAACGCCGTCAAAGAGGTGCGCAATCATCACGGGAGTATTGAAATCGTTGTTTATAGCATCGAAACTATCGGTGATGAGTTTCTTTACGTCAAACGATGAAGAATTGCCTGATTTTAAAGTACTTATCGTTTCCACAGCAGAAAGCAGTTTCTCCAAACCTTTCTCCGATGCTTTGAGGGCTTCGTTAGAGAAGTCGAGTGTGCTGCGGTAATGCGCTTGAAGGATAAAGAATCGCACTGTCATAGGGCTGTAAGGCTGTTCCAACAGTTCGTGATCGCCAGCAAAGAATTGTTCCAACGACATTGCATTGCCGAGGCTCTTGCCCATCTTTTTGCCGTTGATGGTAATCATATTGTTGTGAAGCCAATATTTCACCGAATCGTGTCCGAGCGCGGCTGTGGTTTGAGCAATCTCACATTCGTGGTGGGGAAACTGCAAATCAATACCGCCGCCGTGAATATCAAATTCTTCACCTAAGTATTTGATCGACATTGCGCTACATTCCAAATGCCAACCGGGGAAACCTTCGCTCCATTTGCTCGGCCAATGCATAATGTGTGTGGGCGAGGCTTTTTTCCAAAGTGCAAAGTCGCATTGGTTGCGTTTCTCGTCCTGACCGTCGAGAGTGCGGGTTTTTTCCAAAAGGTCTTCAACATTGCGACCTGAGAGTTTGCCGTAGTGGTATTTCTCTTGATATTTTTGAATGTCGAAATATATCGAACCGTTTGATTCGTAGGCATATCCGTTTTCAAGGATTTTTTCGGCAAGTTGCTGTTGTTCAATAATATGACCCGAAGCGTGCGGCTCAATCGAAGGAGGCAGCACATTCAAAAGGCGCATATTTTTGTGGTAATCTTCGGTGTACATCTGCACAACCTCCATAGGTTCAAGATGTTCGAGTTTTGCTTTTTTAGCAATCTTGTCGTCGCCGGTGTCTGAATCTTGTTCAAGGTGACCCACATCGGTGATATTGCGCACATAGCGAACCTTGTATCCGAGATATTTCAAGTATCTGAAAATCAAGTCGAAAGTGATAGCGGGACGGGCGTGTCCCAAGTGAGCTGGACCATAAACAGTAGGACCGCAAACATACATACCCACATAAGGCGGATTGACAGGTTGAAATTTTTCTAACCTTCTACTCAAAGAGTTATATATCAGCAAATTGCTTTCCATTATTACTAAAATTTATTTTCTAACGAACCGCAATTTTAGCAATTTTGAGCATTAAAACCAAATAATAAGGGTAAAAAATGAAATTATGAATTATTTCACAAAAAAACTGCCGACAATCCTAAAACTGCCGACAGCCAAATACAAATAACAACTTAAAATCAAAATCTCCTATTTTTCAATAACTTTCACCACGCGGCCGTTTTCGTAGACGGCTGTTTTGATTATCTCGCCTTTTGAGTTGTAGTAATAGCGTTTGCCATTTACCAACAAACCGTTTACAAAGGTACCTTCGCGCACAAGTCTGCGCTGCGTGTCGTAAAGTTTGTGATAGCCTGAACCCTTGAATCGCTCGTAGGCTGGATTGTCGTCATTGTCAGACTCCTCCTCTACTTTGGCTATTTCCACGTTTTGGTTTACGATAGTATTATTATTTTGTTTCTTATTTTCGTAAAAAATCCTTGATTTCGAAGCGTCGTAAATACCGTCGTGAAACACGTATTCGGCTTTTAGGTTGCCATTTTCGGCGTATTCGCGCATCACGCCGTCAGACTTGCCGTTAATCCAATCGCTCTCCAGCCTTACTTTGCCGTTCTCGTAATATTCGGTTATGCGGCCAACTTCCTTACCATCATCCCAAATACCTGATAGTCTTAATTTTCCGTTGTCGTAATAATATTTTTGCTCACCTGTTCGCCGGCCGTTTTCATCGAAATACCACTCGTATGCCAACGTTCCGGAAGGTTTGTAGTAGTGATACTCCCCTATCCAACGGTTTGTACGCCAAAAACCTTCCTCGGCAAGTCCGCCGGTTTCGTAGAATATCTTAGCTGCGCCGTCGATATGGTTGTTTTTGTAGGTAAACATACTGCGTGGTTTGCCGTTGCGAAAATACTCAGTCCAAATACCTTCGCGTTTGTTGTCCACATAATTGCCCTTACACGACACCTGCGTTTGAATAGAGTCGTAGAAATAAATCCACAACCCCTGTTTCAGGTTATTTTCATCGTATTGGTTGGCGGGTTTGCCGTTGTTGCTGTAATCAGGCAACTCCTGACCTACCGCCACCACCGAAATTGTCGCTAATAGAATTATAAATAAGGCGTTTTTCACTGAGTGTTTGATTAGTAATTTGTAATGCGTAACGTAAATTTAACGTAAAGGGTTCGTTATTGGTTGCAATACCGCTGAATCATTTCTTGCGCGGGCATATAATTATTGTCTAACGCTTTATGAAGGTCGTCGCACGCCCCTCCCCTATCTTGCTGCCCAAATTTGTAAATACCGCGGTAATAATATGCTTGTCCGTTTTCGGGATTTATCTCTAAAAGTTTTGATAAACAATCCATCGCATCTTGCAATTGACCTAACTGACGGAATGTTATTGCCTTATTAAAATATGCACCTTCCATTTTCGGGTCTATCGCCAATGCCTTATCAAAATCTACCAAAGCCTCTTGGTAATAATGTAATCCGCTGTAAGCCAATCCCCTATTGCTATAAGCCGAAGCATTTGTGGTGTCGTGGGCAATGTAGGTTTGTAGTTCTTCCAATGCACGTTCAAGGCGTCCGCTCTTGCCGTAGCACGCTCCACGGTTGATGTAGATGTCCCAGAGGTTGGGATTTGTCTCCAAAGCGCGGTCGTAGTCTGATAGTGCAAGGTTGAAATAGAAATTGGCAGTATCTCTGTTCTTTGATAACCAACGTTCGCCATACGAATCGTAAATCAAAGCGCGATTTTGGAACGCTGCGGCAAAACTTAGGTCGAATTTCAAGGCGTTGGTATAGTCCTCTAATGCCTGACGCTCATAAGTGGTGTCCTGAGTAGCATCAAAGATATCCTTATTAGCTAATCCCCTATTATAAAAAGCGTGTGTATAGTCGGGTTTGTACTTCAAGCCTTGGGTGAAACAATCCACTGCATATTTCTTTTGCTCAATAAATTTACTATTGTTTGACTTTTTGTAAAGTGAATCTGCCATAACGTTAATATAACTACCCAAATTGTTCCATCCAATTACCGCCTCGGGGTATTTACTAACGCAATCGCTCCATAGAGTTTCGCTATTTTTCCAAACTTTTATACGATCTATGGTCAATAGAGAAAGGCTTAATACATAGATACTTACAAATCCGTATATTAAGTATTTATTAAAATTCTTTTTATTTATCAGAATATCAATAAGATAGGCGAGGAGCACACCAGTTCCGAACGATGGAATGTAAGAATAACGATCGGAATACATTGCCGAACCAACTGGTATAAATTGCAGCAACAGAGCGATATTGGCTATAAAGAATAGCACTCCGAATGTAAGAGTCTTGTCTTTTTTGTAGGTAAAAACGCTCAACAAAATTGAAGCCACAAACACAGGCACTGCCAACCAATAAAGCGTTGGTACTGTGCGATTTATGATGTCGGGGTAGGGGTAGAGGCAGGCGAGATTTACAGGAAGTATCAGTCGCAGAATGTATTGCACAAATCCATAAGAACCAAACGCAATACGCTGCCACCAATAATATTGATCCACCTCGCTGAGTGCCGTGCTTGCTTTCTGCGCCTCGATAGAGATGAGACCAAACACAATAGATATTAATAAATAAGGTATCTTATTAAGGTGTGTTTTCCAATTGAAATATTTATCTGTAAGAAAGTAATCAATCAAAACCACTGAGAATGTGAGCGATACAGCCTGTCCCTTAGATAACGCACTGAGTATAAACACTATAAGTGAGCCTATATAAAACAAGAGATTATCCTTTTTCTTGTACAAAATGTATAGCCAAAGCGCACAAAAGTAAAACATAGCATAAAGAACGTCTTTACGTTCAGATATCCAAGTAACGCTCTCCACGTGCAGCGTGTGCACCGCAAATATCAGAGGAATAAGTATCCAATAAAGCCGCCGCTTAAACAGTTGAGTACAAATCAAATAGATAAACAGCACCGTGAGCAAATGCAGCAAAATATTTACAGCAATAAACCGGTCGGGGAGGGCTTTGCCGTTTGGTCCAATTTCGGAATAATGATAATCGATATTGAGCGTGAGCATAGTGAGAGGGTGGTAGTTACCCATAAAATATCGCTCGCCATTGTTGGTAGAAAAAAACATACTATAAACCGCATCTCCGCTAAAATCCTTTAACAGAGGGTTTTGATCGATGTATTTATCATCGTCCCAGTTGGTGGGCTCATTATCGAAATTCACATAATAAATACCGAACGTAACTATAAGTATCAGAAATATTGGGAAATGCTTAGCAAAAAATCCCTTATTGTCGATGTCGCTGAGTGTAGGTGGAGGGGTAGGAGAGAGGTTACTTATTATCTTCGTCTCCTCACGTTTTGGGGGTTCAACCCCGCCGCCTCTTACATATCTGCCTTTTTTCATTGGTTTAATACTTTGATTATAAATCGCAAAAATAAATAGTTTCTTTTAACTTTAAAATTTTTTTTAATAACCGCCGGCACAATCCGAAAAATACGCTATTTTTGCCAATCAAAACGTATAGGCAAGGAAAACCAAAAATGATAGATCAACCCACCATACAGCGGATTATAGAAACGGCTCAGATATTGGACGTTGTGCAGGATTTTATGACCCTCAAACGTCGTGGAGCCAACTATATAGGCTGCTGCCCATTTCACAACGAAAAAACTCCGTCGTTTTCGGTGTCGCCTGCCAAAAACATCTTCAAATGCTTTGGATGTGGCGTTTCGGGTTCGCCCGTGTCGTTTGTGATGAAGCACGAGAATATGACCTATCCCGAGGCATTGAAATACCTTGCCAAGAAATATGGTATCCAAGTAGTTGAAAAAGAACTAAGTAACGAAGAAAAGGCTCAGCACGAAGATAGCGAGTCGATGAAGATTGTGAATACCTTCGCACAGAAATTTTTTTCAAAAACGCTCACCGAAACCGAAGAGGGTAGGATGGTGGCACTCAGTTATTTTCAGCATAGAGGATTCCGCCCCGACACCATAGAGAAATTCCAATTGGGATATAGTCCTGCCAATCGACAAGCACTTACTAATGAGGCTATTAAGGCGGGATACAACATAAAATATCTCGAAAAAACAGGATTAACGATAGTAAAAGAAGACGGCTACAAATTCGACCGTTTTGCAGGGCGTGTAATGTTTCCTATACACTCGATAGCAGGAAACGTTGTGGCATTTGGCGGTAGAATAATGACCTCAGATAAGAAACTTGCGAAATACGTAAACTCACCAGAATCAGAGGTTTACCACAAAAGCAACGTTATCTACGGTATTTATCAAGCCAAAAACGCAATTGTTAAGCGCGACAAATGCTATCTTGTTGAAGGATACTGCGATGTAATATCTATGAGCCAATCTGGGGTAGAAAACACTGTGGCTTCGTCGGGAACGTCGCTAACACCGGGACAAATATCTGTGATTAAGCGTTTTACCAACAACTTAACAGTAATTTACGACGGCGACTGGGCTGGTATCAAAGCATCTCTGCGCGGTATCGACCTGATTCTCGAACAGGATATTAATGTAAAGGTGGTACTCCTGCCCGAACCCGAAGACCCCGATTCGTTTGCGCAAAGTCACACTCCCACCGAATTGCAACAATATATCGACGAACACGAGGAGGATTTTATACGTTTTAAAACGCGTATATTATTGAAAGACAGTCAAAACGACCCTCTAAAACGTTCCGAAGTGGTGGGCAGCATTGTGGTGTCGATTTCTAAGATTAACAATGCCGTTACACGAAGTTTTTACATCAAAGAATGTAGCAAACTGCTTGATGTTAAGGAAGATGCGCTTTATGCCGAAACAGGTCGCCTGATAAAGAAACAGCACGAGGACTTGATTAAAGCCAAATTTCGCCAAAGTGCCGACATCGTTAATCCCGCCGACCCAAATGCTGCACCACCCGCCGAAGGTCAGCCGATGGTGGCAAATAACACTGAAACTCAACAAGTTCCAACGTTTGTACAAAACGTTTACGCCGAGGTGGAGGAGAAGGAAATTATCAACTACCTGATCAATTTTGGCAACTACGAATACGAAACCATCACCGACGTTGCCACAGGCGAGCAAAACATCGTAACAGTAAGCACATACATCATCGGCGAACTTATGAACGAGGATCTGGAACTCAAAAACCTTGTGTTTCAGAAGATTTTCGAGGATTACAAGAGTCACCTGCTGAGCAACACCACCATCGACGCGTCGTATTTTCTCAACAACGAGGACGAACGCATCCGCAATCTCGCCGCCGACCTCACCATTCCCAAAGAGTCGCTGAGCAACATTTGGACAAAGCGAGGCAACACCTGCGAAACTCCCGAAATGACCTACAAGAAGGACATTCCCAAGACGATACTCACATACAAGTTGAAAATTATCAATATGGCTGAAAAACAGGCAATTGAGCAACTCAAAGACCGCTCACTGTCGGCCGACGCACAAATGGAGGTTCTCGGGCAGATAAAACAGTTGAACGAAATCCGCAAAACCCTCGCCGGAAACCTTGATAGGATTATTATTGTGTAATGGGAACCGCGTAGAGACGATGTGCACATCGTCTCTACAAATAAAAAAAACCGATTGATTTTAATCAACCGGCTTGTGGACCCACTAGGGCTTGAACCTAGGACCCCCTGATTATGAGTCAGATGCTCTAACCAACTGAGCTATGGGTCCAACGTTTTAACTTAACGTTTTGTGAGTGCAAAAGTAAATATTTAAACTAAGATAAAAAATTTTTTTAAACATTTTTTTATGATTAACTTTAACAACTTGAAAAACATTATGTTCGACCTCGGAGGAGTACTTTTCCCGCTGTCGATAAACGCCACGATAGAGGCCTACGAACGCTGCGGAGCCAAGAATGCTGCCGACACTTTTGTGAAGAAACTTTGCGAAGAAACCGACATCGCACATCGCTATACCACAGGCACTTGCACGTCCGACGAATACCGCCAATTCTGCAACAATGTGTTTGAAACTAATATGGACAACGAGACTTTCGACCGCTGTTGGAACGCTATGATTCTTTGCTATCCCGAAACCAACCGTCCGCTGCTCCAAAAACTCAAAGACCACGGCTTTAACCTCTACGTACTCAGCAACATAAACGAAATTCACGTCAACTATGTAGAAAAACTCGCCCAATGGCCCGACGACCTTTTTGTAAAGCGTTATTACTCAAACGAAATACACTACGAGAAACCCGATCCCGCTTGTTTTCAGTATGTTATCAACGACGCAAAAATCAATCCCGCCGAAACGCTCTACATCGACGACCGCGCCGACAATATCGAATCTGCCAAAAACGCAGGTCTCGTTACAGTTCACTTAACCGATCCAAAACTTCTCGAATCAATCTTCCAAGATATTAAATAATCACATCAAATGAAACGCTTTTTATTAATTATAATCACTGTTTTCGCTATGGTGGGAAAAACTTTCTGCCAAGACCAAGAAAACCTCGCCTCAACTCTAAAAATAGCCGTCAATCTCTCCGACGAAGGCAAATATAAGGAGAGCAACGACAAACTAATTTCGCTCTTACAAAAGGACTATCTCAAAGACCTTGTAAGTTACAATCTGTCAGTTAATTATTTTAAACTCAAAGATTACGCCAAAGCACAAAAATATGCTCAGAGCGTGATGGATATGAACTCCGAATATATGCTCCACGCTTCGGTTATCTTAGGCAAATGCTTGAATATCAGCAAAAAATACGCCGATGAGCGCAAAGCCTACGACCGTGCCGCTCAGAAATTCCCCACCGAATACTTGCCGCACTACTGCAAGGCAAAGAGTTTCAGCGATGAGAAAAAGACCGCCGAGGCGTATCAGTCGTACATTGAGGCTATTAAACGTTACAATTTTGGCGCAGATCTGCATTTCGACCTTGCCCAAACTCTCTACGACGACGAACTCTACATCCACAGCGCCCTCGCTTACTGTTTTTACCTCCTGACCGAACCCAAATCGGCACGTTCGGTATTGGCAATCAACAAATTAGCCGCGATAATGAATGTCAACGATGCCGACCGCATCATCGCCCAAAAAACTGTTAATCCCAAATTGGTAGCACCTCAGGACGAGGATTTGATATCTTCATTGCTGTTTATCAACTCGTTGCAGCGTCTGCCCAAAACCTCCGACCCGTTGCCCGCCGCCGAGCCGTTTCTAAAAAACATCAAGTCGCTGCTCACCGACCTCTCGGAATCCATCACCGACCGCAACGGCTTCTACGAGACCTTCTACCTCAAATTTTTCGCCCAAATGCTCACCGACAATATGCTCGACGAGTACCTCTACTTCATCGCCAACGCCCACTACGACAACATCAACGACCTCATCCCCTCAATGACCCGCACCCGCCTCATCGCCTTCGCCGATTGGCTACAAAAGTACTTTGAAAACAATGAGTTAGAGTAGGGGAGGGGGTTATGATTTCTAACTCAGTATCACGTCAGCCAAACACCCGCCCAACAAGTTACGACGAGGTGGAAAAAATCCGCAACCTTAAAAACGCCATCCACGAAGGCGAAGAAAGCTGTTTCTGCGATGATTTTGACGCAGTTAGGTTTATAAGTAACCTTAAAACGGAACGTAAAAAGGTGGATTACAACACATTAAATACTTAATATCGACATAGATTTATAATTCTATGCATCCAATTATTAAGAGAGTAGTGGAGGTGGCATAATCATCTCTCAAAAAATGATTGAAACACAAATTCAGTATACACGTTAAACAAAAAAACATTATATTTGTACAAAACAATCCAAACCATAGAGAACAGACAGAAATAAAAATATAACATATTAAAATATTGGGCTTTACGCTCTTATTCTCGAAACTGTAAAATCCGCCAAATTTTAATAACGAGAGAATAAGCGGCGAACAAGGTTCACGCTGTACAAGCGTGAGCCGTTTCGTGCTTATTTATCGTTAACGGTTCTTGGCGGAGCCGTCAGTTTCTAAATAAGCAATAAAACAACGAGACGGTTTCACGCTATTTTATTTGCCTTATAATAAGAGTTTTAGTCCGCAAAATTATAAGGCGATGGACTTGACAGAATTAATAAAGGCGGCTTGCGCAGATGGAGAATTAGATGATTCTGACCGCATTCTTTTAGAAAAGAAAGCGAAAGAATCAGGTATGTCTAATGCACAACTCAATACATTAATAAACGAAGCGTTAGGTATAAAAGACCCTGAGCCGCCATCTCCCGAACATAAACACAAAAAACACTCACTCCTTTTTGCTATATTAGTTTTAGTAGCGATTGCCGGAGCAGTTATTTATTGGTTTTTAAACACAAACACACACCAAATTGAACCATCATCAACTCAAAATGACACGATTAGTCAATCTCCTGTTGACGAGCACTTACAAGAATTGATTCAAATAGGCGAATCTCTATTCAAATCAAAAAACATAGCACGCGCCAAGGCTCATCTAACAAAAGCCCTTAATGAATATCCTGACAATCAAGATATTAAAATCCGTATTGCAGAATGTAATAAAATACTCAAACAATCTGATTATAAATCGCTTAAACAAGTTCGCGAAAATGGTAAACTTGGCTATATGGATAGCGAAGAATATATAGTGATTGATTTTCTCTACGATACCGAAATAGAACTACACGGAGAAATGCTTCTATTGAAAAGTGGCGAAAAATACGGCGTGGTAGGCGGTTCGCTAAAAATACCAAGCGAGACCAAATACATTGAATCACAATGGATTGCAGACGAAAAATCATTTAGGATGATAAAAAATTCTACCGGCGACTGCGACTTTCTGTCAGTGGAAAATGGAAACTTAATCATTAACGAATATTAAAACCACTATGAAACAGATAATTATTATAATATTTACACTAATAGTTTCGACATCTGAGGCGCAAAAAATCCATTGGATTATCGACTCACCATATCAACAATGTCGCGAATACTTCAAACGTAATTTTGCCGACATCGTAAATACTGCGTTAAAAGAAACTAACGTTTTGTCTGATTTTCAAGACAATGCCGTCAATGTTAAGTGCAACGCCGAAGATATCATTATCTATTGCAATATCGGAGGCGGAGATTTTGAACAAGTTCACAATCAGTTGGCGGTAAAGAATCCAAAACTGATACTTTCGTTTTCGGCGGTATGTGGCAATGACATAAGCACTTCTCTATCAAACAACAGAGGAAGTCTTTATATTGCCCCCGAACAGTTGGAGTGTATCAGAGAGGTATTCTTAAAAACTTGTGGCGTTTTGATTGCCTCGGGATGTAACCTGTCGGACATTTGCGAGAGATTTTTAGAAATGTTGGAGGATCAAGAAATAGAACTAGAAACACTCTTTAATTCAGGAGACGGCAACTTCAAAGCGCAGTTGCAAGAGTGTGGTTCTCTTCCAATTGCCAATAATAGTAACCATCAGATAGACGACATACCGCAGAACAATCCAACCACCGATATGGAACAATATTTCGACTTGATTGTAGGCAGCAAAAAGGATGCGCCTCATCAAGATGAAATCTTCACAGACGATTGTATGGTGTTCGTATTAGGACAGGATGGACGGACGCTAATTGACCGAATGACCATTGATAATTATCTGTTACGCATTACAATGAGTTCAATTCTTCTACGCGCCGTACCTGTTGCGAAAGTTATGGAAGATGGAAAAATCAAGCAATTATATGTCAGAGAATACTATAAAACACGATGAACTATGAAAAAACTATTAATTACACTGAGTATTGCGCTATGTTTTAACGCATTACAGGCACAGACAACCATTGTAGACGCAGGTATAGTAATTAATATGCCTGACGTTAACAACGAAGAGCATCAAAAACTACTGCAACAGCGAGCAAAAGAGTGCGTCAAACAGATGAACGACTACATCTCATCAATGACCGCAACGCAAAAGAATGGTCATCCAACAGTCAACGACCGTTACAAGTTTCGCAAGGCAGCAATTGCGCTATTCCTAAACGAAGGTGATTCTATTACACTTGAAAACGGTACAAAGGGCGCACCCGTAATGATGGAAACCACAAGCAAAAACTCCAAGGGCAGAACCATCAAAACCACACGCCCTGTAAAAGAGTATTTCGACCGATTAATAAAGATGATTGTTGAAAAACGTACCTACACCGATGTAACAATCACAAGCACTGACATTGAAGCAATGGATGTTACCAATATCAAAAAAGTGGGCGACAGATATCAATGTGTAGTATCTTATTCACAGGACTTTATAGGTCGACGTGGTGAATTAACTGCATACGCAGACCGCACCAAAAAGACAATTACCGTTTGGTTTGTAGCAGAAAAAACTATTTGGGGCGATGACTTAATCCCGAAGTTAGGCGATATTGCCGCAGGTGAAACAACAAGACTGTAAAATGAATAAGGTACTAATTCTCATTACTGTTTTTATATCGTTTAATATCAACGTATATGCGCAAGTTATTATCGGCAGTGGCGATTCTCTGTTTCAAAGCCGGATAAAACTTGTAGAAAGTTTTATGAACCGTTTCAACAATAGAGAAAACCTCATCGGGTTATTCGACAGCGAGATGCTCGGCTCTGAAAAAGATTCGGTATACAAAGCGGCACAACAGTTTGCAAAGGATGCTACAAAATCGGGTGCGAAACTAAATTTCGCCGACACCTCTTGGTTTGCCATAGCCACGTGTGCAGGCAAATACAAAGGTAAAAGTGTTGATTTTATTTTGATATTGAACGTTGAAACCTATGGCAAAGACCTTTATAAATGGGTTGTAGCAAAGGCACAAGGCGATTTCTTCTCCTTGACGCCGCCCAAAAACGACAACACACTGATAACACCTCTCGCCCACGAAACCAACTTTATGGAACTCAGCCGAATAAAAGCCGAATCCATTCTAAGCGTATCACAAAAACGCTACGAGTTAGACCAAACGGCAGTTTTTTATACAATGATTAATTCAGGACTTCTTAACATAGAATATGTCAGCGAGTTGCAGTTTATGTTTCTCCAACTTCCCGGATGGATATTCACAATAAAAGAATTTGAACGTCAGACATATAACGCAGGATGGCTGATAACGAGTATTGAACGAATAAACGATAAAGATAAAAGGTTGATATTAAATAATTTATATTATGAAAAATAAAGTATTATTTGTACTCACGCTTTGTCTTATCTCTTTTGGATTATCTGCACAAAATCCCGAAGATGTAGTTAGAAATTATATAAGCGCACTAAACGAATGGCTTGCATCTCCAACCGATTTTGATCAAAGACAAAGAGTTGTTAACATATTGACAGACATAAATGGTGATTGCTCTATGTCGGACGAAATAGTAGAAAAATACGGCGAAGGTAAATACAGATGCCTCAGAGATACATATCTGAGAATACTGAGCGAAAAAACTAAAAATAGAACAATCCGTGTACAAATTATTAAAATAAAAGATGTCGAATATCAATCAGAGAAAGATATTGTAACAGCAACCCTGAAATATACAGGAGAAATATCTATGACAACGGATACTGAGTTTTGGGTTTTTAACAATAATACAATTGGCTATATAGACAAAGGTCGTTCAAAACAAAAAGAAATTGAGATTGTTGAAGTTGAGAAAATAATTGAAAAAGAGAAAATTATTCAAGTTGAATCATCTGACAAAAATACAGGAAAGGCATACCTAATTCTAAAAATCTCAGAACCAAATGCTGATATCAAAGTTGATTACACTACTTACAAAGCCAATGACAAAGAGTTCGTTATTAATCTGACATACGGACATCACTATGTCAGCGTGTCAAAACCGACTTTTGGAACTGTCTCATTTTCAGTAAATCTTACAGGAGAACCGATAGAGAGACATATCACACTCAAATCAGCAACGGTTGAAATGAAGGTAGACAAGGAATATGACGCCAACCTATTTGTTGACGGCGTAAATTATGGAAAAAGCAATAATTCAATTTCGGTTTCGGCCGACCAAAGACATACTATCAGAATAGAAAAAAACGGACATACAAAATCCAAGACAGTAAAGGCTTATCAAAAGGATTTTACAGTGGTAATGCCGCGATTTTCTGACTCTCAGGTAGCGCAAAGTAATTGGTTTTTAGGTTGTACATTTTCACCTACTCTTATGTCGGGTGGCATATCGGTTGGAAAATGCAAAAGAATAGGATTTATTCTTAACGGCGGTTTTTCAAAACTTGCTTTTACAAATTGGCAAAACAGAAACACTGAAACAGGCAATCTTTTAGACACATTCAGAATCAGCAATTTACATTCAACATCTGACTTAGGTAACGATCCATTATCAGAAACTAACGACAAAGGCTTATACCGCTCATACATCAGATTCGGACCAATGTTCCGAATCTTCGACTTTATGTATATGTATGCGGCTGCGGGCTGCGGTACATACGCCGAAGTCAAATCATACGACGGCAATCTATACGCCCCTACAATTCACAACGGATTTGAAGGAGAAGCGGGTGTAATGGTAAAAATCAAGCGTTTTGCACTGTCGTTTGGCTACACACAAAACATTGACAGAGATAATCAGTTTTCAGATTATCATCTAGGAATGTATTATTGGATGAAAGTCTTGCAAAAACGGAGTAACCCACAACATCGATTTATTGTAGGTTATAGATATTCTCCAAGTGCACCTTATGGTATGTCGTTGGGCGTTGCTTTTGGTTATTATGAGAAGTGGGGATTGATTATTAACGGTGGATTTTCAAATTACACAAAATATGTATGGTCAAGAAGAAATGACGAAACCCTCTACAATCCGGAAGGTTATTACTTTGAAGAAATATGGACTATTACCCCTGCGCAACAATCTGATTTAGAAACGTATATAGATAAAGGTGTATTCAGACTTTACTATCATATAGGTCCGTTTATCAGACTCAATGACGTTTTTGGGTACTATTTTACGTTAGGTTATGGTAATTACGCACACGTCAAGAAATACCCCGGATATGAACATAAAACAGATTATAGTCAAAGTGTAGATATGTATGCGACAAAAATCCACAACGGCGTTGACGGCGAGATTGGAATTATGCTAAAATTTGGACGAATTGGTTTTACGCTTGGTTATCAGCATAATATAGGTAAATATAATCTATTTCAAGATATCAATGCAGGTATACAAATATGGTTAGGTCGATAGGAGGATTTTACTATGACAAGATTTTATATCAAACTTTTTTTAATTATAACTGTAATTTTAACAACCCATTCCACAGTTTGGTCTCAAAATCCCGAAGATGTGGTTAGAAATTATATAAGCGCACTAAACGAGTGGCTTGCTTCACCATACGATTTCGATAAAAAACAAAGAGTTGTTAACATTTTAACTTATTTAAATGGTGCTTGCACTATGTCGGACGAAATAGTAGAAAAATACGGCGAAGGTAGATACAGATGCCTTAGAGATACATATCTGAGAATACTGAGCGAAAAAACTAAAAATAGAACAATCCGTGTACAAATTATTAAAATAAAAGATGTCGAATATCAATCAGACAAGGATATTGTAACAGCAACCCTGAAATATACAGGAGAAATATCTATGACAACGGATACTGAGTTTTGGGTTTTTAACAATAATACAATTGGCTATATAGACAAAGGTCGTTCAAACCCAATGGAAGTAGTAATCGATACAGAGCAAAAAATCAAAATGGATTATTCACAACCGGCTGAACAAGTTGTTCACAATTATGTTCGATACTTAAACGAGTGGTTAGCCTCACCATATGATACACATAAAAAAGAACTCGTTGAAACGATTTTGCAATATGGTAACGAAAAATGCACTATGAAAGACGAAATAGTAGAGAAATACAATAAGGATGCCGGTGTTAGCAAAGTGCTGAGGGATGGCTATTTAAGCATTTTGAGTGATTTAAATAGAAAAAGACAAATACATATAGAAATATTAGACACCAAAAACGTTACTGATGAAGGATTGACTATTGTTACGGTAGTATTGAAATACACTGGCGGAATAGTATTGACTACGGTAAATGATTTCTGGATATCTGGCAATGGCATTTCATATATTGTTTCCAACGATAGAGAACTATTGAGGCTTCGAAATAGACATCAAAACCAAACCAACCAACAACCATCAGTTCCTCAATTAATAGACAATTATTAACCAAGGATTTCTACTCAACATCTCATAAATACGTTAACCTTGAATTACCGTCGGGTACATTGTGGGCAACCTGCAATTTTGGGGCGAATAATCCGTGGGAGTATGGTGATTATTATGCTTGGGGCGAAACACATCCTCGTGACGAATATACTTGGACAACTTACAAATACGCTTTTTTTGACTCAAATAAACTCACAAAATACTGCGACTATCAAACATTCGGTAAAAATGGATTTGTAGATAATCTGACAACAATACAACCCGAAGATGATGCTGTAAGAAAAAGGGTAGGAGGGGGTATTAAAAAAAAATGAAAAACAAGCAGTTTGTCAATTTCCACCAAATGTTAGCCCTTTACCACACCTTCAACATCTCTACCTCCCTTCCTTCCACGCAGTGCCTCATCAGGTTGATCCAACTTTGGCAGTGGTCGAGGATGATGGAGTCGGAGGAGATGACGTTGGGTTTTTGCCACAGGGTGCGGTCTACGGAACGGTGAAGTTGGATGTCTAAACCGAATGGATAGTTTTCGGCAACCTCGGCGATGAGTGTTTTGAGGCGTCCTGAGTTGGAGACAGGCTCGTCTAAGAGGATGTTGACTGTTGCCACGTTCATAGATTTCAACGTGTCGAAAAGTATGCGGAGAGCCTCTTCGGTTTCGGGGATTATGCGGTATGTGCCACGAAGGGCGGCAAGGTCGCGGATAGTGCCGTCCATACAGTCAAAAAGCATTGAATTACTGAGCATTACCTCCAACGAGATTATCATATTAAAGCCGTCGATCCAAACCTCCTCACCGCTGACGGTGGTTTTCTCCTTTGATTTTCGGATGTTGAGTTGCTCGTTGGTGGCTATGCTGCGGACAACTGCCACACGCTGACGTTCCGAAAGCGCAAAATGGTTTCCCACAAAAGTAGAAGCCATTTGCAGGTCGTAGCCCTCGTTGATGAGATAACATACGTGGCGCGAAGCCGTCCGCATTTTTTCCACCGCCTCGGGAGAAAAACTCTCTTCGTCAGTTGGTAAATATCCTCGTTTAGCGTGCATAAAAAAATAAAAAAATGTGTGGGAAGCAAGATTCGAACTCGCGTCTCAACTCTACACAAGAAGTGTTCTAACCGCTATACTATTCCCACATTAAGTAAATTCAGACACAAAAATAAAAAAAAGTTATAATGTTTGCAAATTATTTTTCTTTAATATCCTCGACAAATAATCTGCATCTATTCCCATTCCCCATTCGCCGCTACGGTCAGTTATTCCAAGCTTTTCTTGGCGTGCAGGGTCACGTGGGTCGTGTTTTCCATAATTATTCCTCCACAAATTGAATTATTTCGGGCAATGTTGTCTCATTCCAATAATCGGGCGTGTTGTCTTGCATAATTTGCAGAGGAGAGATTGCGGCATCAACACGCTCTTGGATTGTTCCTGTCAGTTGCATAATTTATCCTTTAAAAAAATTACTCTACAATATACTGAACTGTGTGAAAACTATGGGAAAGGTCTCTATCATATTTCTCAAAATAATCGAAAATGATTTGACGGAGTTCCTCGTCGGTTAAGTCGCGGTCTTTGGGAATGTCAACAATAGCACCCATATAGGTAAGCAAGCGGCAGTTCTTGTGTCCGCCGTGAGCCTTGAAATACTCGATGTCTTCGTTGATGCACTCCTCCAAAGTGCCGCCAAATTCCACCCAATCCTCAATTTTGTCCACCTTTGAAGGCATAGAACTATTTAATTCCATACAGAGAAAATCTCTGAAACTTTTGAACTTCCAATAATCTCCCTTTTTGTCGTAGTCGTGGTGGTGGGTAAGGATTGTACCATCGGGTTTAACGTAAACTATTGCCGGATAGTAATGTCCGCCGTATGCAACAGGAACAGTGTCCGCTCCGAATTTTTTCATTGCGGATTTTCCAATACGGCAGATATATTTCCCCGTTTTCTCATCGTAATAAGAGAAATATTCTTCGGCATCCTCTTCTTCAAAAAACATAACCCTAAAATCAATCGGGTACATTAAAGGATTTTCGTTATAAAAATTGATTCCTTCCAATACACCCATCCATTCGCGGTAAATTTTCTCTGCCGCCTCGGTGTACGGCACGCCTACTCGCTTATAAAGGTCTGCGATTGTTTCGTGGTCGTACTCGTATGAGCGGTGCGCCTTGGCAAATGCGATGGCTTGGTCAATACGCTCTTGAATTGTTCCTGTGAGTTGCATAATATAATTTGGTTAGCGATTAATATTAGGGGCAAAGGTAAGGGATTTTTTGGGATAATTATCACCAATTCCACGCCTTTTTCCCTATCTTTGTTTCCCAAAACCAAACCATTCATCTTTATGGAATCTGATATTATTAACCTTGGTAACAGGGTGGTGAACAACTACTTAGTGAAAATCAACGATGGGTATGCGCTTATTGATACGGGGTATGATACGGGATTTAAGAGGTTTTTGAAAAAAATTAAAAAATTCGATATCAACCCTCAGAAAATCAAATATATAATGCTCACCCACGCTCACGACGACCACGCAGGATTTATCAACGAGGTGCTGTCGATAACCCCCGCCGAGGTGGTGTTGCATCCGTTGGCGGTGGAGTTTCTCAAAGCGGGAAGCAACAGCGAGGAGGGCGGATACCCAAACAAACGGGCGTACAGGTTTTGCAAGATTCTGTCGCTGTTTGGCGGGGCGAGCAATTTCAAACCGTTGAAAAAGGAGTTTTACAACCGTCTGATTACCACCGACAGCGAGAGGTTTGAAGAGATAAAGAACCAACTGACATTCTCGATTATCCACACGCCGGGACATACCTCCGACCATATTTCGCTAAAATACGGAAAGATAATGTTTTGCGGCGATGCGGCTATGAACAATTTTCCAAGTATCAACAGGTTTATAATTTGGATCGAAGATGTGGAGGCATACCGTCTGTCGTGGCAAAAAATCATCAACACCGACTGCGAAACTATCTATCCCGCCCACGGCAAACCGTTTAAAAAGAGCGATTTAGAAAAATATATATCCAAAATTGACGGAATCAGGCTGATTAAATAGTTTATTATCAACGAATTAAATTAAATAAACGAATATATTTATAATTCTTTGCCCCCAAAAAAACAAAGCCACAAGTGGCGTACGAATACATACTAAATATAAAATAAATTAGTTATTGTCGAATAAATTTTGTACATTTGCACAAACAATTAAAACCGAATAAAATGGAAGTTAAAGTAGACCATCAATACAGCCAAGATGTTGCCTTGGAGAAGATGAAGCATTTTTTTGAACAGATGAAGCGCGAGCACGGCGACAAGGTTTCCGACCTCAAAGAGGAATGGAACGGCAATTCGGGCGACTATGCCTGCAAGTTCAACGGAATGTCGCTCAACGGCCATATCGATGTCAATGAGCACGACATCACCCTCAACGGCAAACTGCCCCTGTTTGCAATGCCGTTTAAGGGCGTTATCGAAAGCACTATACGCGCCGCTGTGCAGAATGCACTGAATGCAGAAATTGCGTAATGCACAATTGTAGAGACGCGATTAATCGCGTCTCTACATCAATATAAAATCATTTCTTCGGCATACTTGCGCCGTCGGCTTTGATGATTTCGCCCTGCGAATACTCTATCTCGGATTCGAGGAGGCCGTCTTCGCTGTAATAGCGCCAAAGTCCGTCCTTATTGCCCGACATATAGGTGCCTTGGCTGAGGATGCGGCCGTCGGGGTAGTAGTCGGTGTATTTGCCGTGAAGGTTACCTTGAAGATAGGCACATTCGAGTTTTTTCTTGTTGGTGTCGCGGTAGAGAATGCGGTATTCGCCGTGGAGCACATCGTCGGAGTATTTCTCGTAGATAACAACGTCGCCTGAGGCTATTTTCCACAAACCTGTTTTAAAACCTTCGGAATAGGTGCCGCGGGCTATCGTGTCGCCGCCTATGTCAAACTCGGCAAATTCGCCGTCTTCCTCGCCTTGGTAGAAGTTTTCGGTGCGGTGTACCTTGCCGTTGTCGTAATACCAAATCCATTCACCCTCGGGCTTGCCGTTTTTGTAGACGCCTTTTTGCTCAATCTGACCGTTGGGATGGAAAAACTGCCATTCTCCCTCGCGGTTGCCTGCCTTGTAGACACCTTTGCCCGACACGTGTCCGAGACTGTCGTAGAGAGTCCAATTTCCCTGTTCGCGACCACGTCCGTCAACAATGCCGTCTGCTATCTTCTTGCCTTCGTCGTTGTAGGTAGACGAGCCGTTTATCTTGCCTTTTTCGTTGTATGTGCGATGAACGCCCACGGGACGGTTGTTTTTATAGCCTCCGCTCGATTTGAGCCCTCCGCCAGCGTAATAGGTGTTTTTTACCTCAACGCTCTCTTTGGTGGTGGCAAGGGCGTTTTTGTTCTCCTCTTGAAGCACGCCGTTGATATAACGCTCAATCTTTATCTCCTTGCCTTTTTCGTCAAACTCGCGGCTGTAACCGTTGAGTAGGTCGTCTTTGTAGTAACATTCGGTCTTTACCTTGTGGTCGGCATAGAATGTGCGCCAAACGCCTTGCTTTTTGCCGTCGCCGTCGATACGGTTGATTATCTGTTTATCTATCAACGAGTTGTTTTTGTATTGGAGAATAGCCACAATCTCGCCTTTGTTGTTGTACTGATAGCCTGTGCCGTTTTTCCAATCGTTTTTAAAGGGGATTTCTTTCTCCAAAGCACCGTCTTTAAAATAGTAGTAGGAGATGCCCTGTTTTTTGTCGTCGAGATACAACTCTTTGGATTCCACTATGTTGTGATGGATAGAATCGTCGAACGAGGTGTAGGTGTAATGGTAGCCGTTTTTCTTGCCGTAGCGGTAGTTGATGATGTTGAGGGTGTCGCCTTTTTCGGTGTAGAAAACCCACGTAGAGTCAAGTTTAAATTCGGTGCGTAGACCCTCAGATTTGAGTTTTCCGTTAGGGAAATAGGTTTTCCAATATCCGTCGGGCTGACCGTTGCGGAGGGTTCCTTCGCTCGAAATTCCTCCTTCGGGATAATAAAAACGGTTGTAGCCATTAGGATTAATCTCCGATTGCTGGGCGTAACCAACACAACTACAAGCAATTATCGATACAACAAATAATAATCTTTTCATTTTATCACAATCATTTACTCATCTCCATCATTCGATTGATACACACAACGGCTTTTTCGGCGATGTGCTTAGGCAGGTCAACCTCAGGAAATTCGTATTTTAGGGTTAAATAAATCTTTTTCAGTGAGTTGCGTTTCATATTAACGCACATATTCAATGGATGTCCGCTTTTAGAAGGAACAGGAATAAAGGTTTTCTGCGGCGAACGTTTTTTCATTTCGTAGAAAATTCCCGGCTCGGTGGCAACGATAAACTCATTGTCGGGCTGTTCTTCACTCATTTTCAATAGATAAGAAGTGGCTCCGATATGGTCGGCAAGGTCGAGAATAGCCTGCGGACATTCGGGGTGGGCGAGAACCTTTGCCTCGGGGTGCTGTGCTTTGAGTTCGCGGAGTTTTTCCACAGAGAAACCGTCGTGAACGTGGCAGCCGCCGTCCCAAATCACCATATTTTCGCGACCTGTCACCTTTTTGACGTATGCGCCGAGATTGCGGTCGGGACCAAAGATAATTCTCTCATCCTTAGGCAGTTGGCTAACAATCTTAACAGCATTCGACGACGTTACCACAATATCTGTGAGCGCTTTTACCTCTGCGGTGGTATTTACGTAAGAAATCACGGTGTGTCCGGGGTGCTGGCGAATGCACTCAGCAAGAGCCTTTTCGTTAATAGAATCGGCAAGCGAGCACGAAGTGGCAAGGTCAGGAATCAACACCTTTTTATTAGGACACAGCACTTTGGCGGTTTCGGCCATAAAATGCACGCCGGCAAACAGAATTATATCGGCATCGGTTTTGGCAGCCTGTTGAGCGAGACCAAGACTGTCGCCTGTGTAGTCGGCTATTTTTTGCACTTCGTCGGTAGTGTAGTAATGCGCAAGTATCACGGCGTTCTTTTTTTTGCGCAAATTGTCAATTTCGGCACACAAATTGATAGATTCATCTATTGGCATATCGATATGCCCATTTTTCAAGACCGGTCTTTGTTCGTTATTCATTATAAATATTATATTTTAAATTTAAATATATTTTTATTTTGATAATTAATGGCTGTGAATTGTGTGGAAACTTTTTTTCGATTTTTTTTGCAATTAACAATTTCTCGAATAGGTTAACCTTAATTCACATTTTGTTCTTTTTTCAATACATTAACTTTTAGCATCTTACAAACTTTATCCACAATTGTTGATAAACGTTGATTCTACTTTTTTGTTGAAAACGTTTTTTCCACATACCAAATTTCGCGGTGTGGAAAACTTGTTTTATTTTTTTCAAAATTGTGGATTATTTTTGAGATTTCCGAAAAAATCAAGAAAAATTTTTAGTTATCCACATTTTCGCTATCCACAATTAACACTAAAATTAACAGCATTGTTGATAACTTTTGTATTATGCTTTACATCAGCATTTTGTATATCTCTCTTTAAACTATTTTTTAGATTTCAATCGCCTTATTCTCAAATATTTGTTATTTTTGCAGCGTTGAACGTTATCAACAATATTAATTTATAACAGATTATTTAATAACATATATTCAATTATGAAAATTTCAAAACTTTTTATGGCTTCGGACCACGCAGGCTACGAGTTGAAACTCTTTTTAAAGGATTATTTGCAGAAAAAAGGCTTTCAGATTACTGATTGTGGCACCAACAGCGCCGATTCGTGCGACTATGCCGATTACGCCCATCCCTTGGCTGTGAACGTGGAGAACACTCCCGATGCTTACGGCATCACCATCTGCGGCAGCGGAAACGGTATCTGTATGACTGCCAACAAACATCAGAAAATCCGCGCAGGACTTTGTTGGAACGCCGAAATTGCCCGTCTTGCACGCGCTCACAACAATGCCAACGTGCTTTCTATTCCCGCACGCTTTGTTTCGCAAGAAGAGGCTGTGCAGATTCTCGACACATTTTTGAGCACTGAGTTCGACGGCGGACGTCATCAGCGCAGAATCGAGAAAATTCCTGTGGCATAAATAATAGGAGAGGGGTTAATTCTTCTTTTCTACTATCTTGTCGAATATCAGACACTTAATACCATATATGCCGGCGGCCGCACCAAGACCGTCGGCTATCATATCGGCAAATTCGAATCCGCGCCAAGGCAGAAAATATTGTACTACTTCAATGAAGATTCCGTACAATACGCAGATAATCAATAATTTAACTATGTATTTGTAATAATTTGTAGTGATACGTCGGAATTCGAATGTTACCAACGCGCCCAAAATCAGGTACATACCAAAGTGTACTATCTTATCCAAAAAAGGAATATCTATATCGATACCGCTGTCGGTTTGAACGCGGCAAGTGCAGGCAATGAGTATCAACAATGCCCATATCAAACTGAATTTGAATAACAGAATATAATTTTTCATTATGTCAGGAATTTATATACATATACCTTTCTGTAAGAAAAAATGCGGCTACTGCGATTTTTACTCCATAAGGCTCTGCAAAGATAGTCAATTATTGGATAATTTTTTCCTTGCTTTGAACAAAGAGATTGTTAATAAATCTTACTTGTTTAAAAATCAGACTGTTGAAACAATCTATTTTGGCGGAGGAACACCCTCACTTGTGCCTTTCCATTTTTTAGAGAATATCTATAAAACCATTCTTGACAATTATCACCTTGCTAATAATATAGAGTGTACCTTAGAGATAAATCCCGAACAGGCTACTACTCAATATTTCAGTGAGTTAAAAGCATCGGGATTCGTTAATCGTCTTAGCACAGGTTTTCAGTCGATGGACAACGACTGCCTTAAATTCCTCGGCCGTTGCCATACTGTTGACGATAATTTTCGCTATCTTGACCTTTGCCAAAAATATGGATTTGATAACTTTTCGGTTGATTATATCTTTGGTTATGAGTTGCTTACACTTAACGAGATTGAACGCAGTTTTAAGATTTTTACTGATTTAAAGATACCTCACATTTCGGCGTATAGTCTTGGTATAGAACAAGGTACACCGTTTTATCTTAAAATCCGCAAAGGCGAGATAAATGTTATCGATGACGATGATTATGTTCAACAGTTCCGCCTTGTGCATAATCTTCTCACCTCTGTGGGGTATGAGCATTACGAAATTTCCAACTATTCTTTACCCGAAAAATATTCTAAGCATAACACTAATTATTGGAATTTTGTTCCGTATCTTGGATTTGGTGCTTCGGCACACTCTTATTATAATAATATCCGCAGTTGGAACATTCGCGATGTGCGTAAATACTGTGATATGGTTTCACGTGGAGAAACTTTTTTTGAACGGGAGCAACTATCTAAGCGTGATAGATTTAACGAGTTTCTAATGCTTAGTTTAAGAACGCACAAAGGAATTGATTTAAACCGCCTGCATACTGAGTTTTTAGAATTTGAAAACCAATTTCGTAACAATATTTCTGATAAAAAAATAAGCCGCTATCTGGTTGAAGATAACGGCTTTATGCGATTGAATTTGGATGGGGTAATGATTTCGGATTCGATTATTTCATTTTTATTTTTGTAGAGACGTGTTAATAACGCGTCTCTACGACATTGCGTATTACCATTTTATTTTTAATGTCACCTCGGTGGTAACATCTCGTCTTTTATAATCCTCTGTGGGTAGGTATGAGCGGTATTCGTAGTCGAAACTGGTTTCAAAGAAGAAATGTTCGCTGATTTGGGTTTCCAATGCGGTGTGCGAATTAACAATGTAATCGTCGAAATCCTCTAAATTGGGTTGATAAAATGTGTAATGTGTAAGCGACACTGCCGAACCAAATTTTTGTTTGATTTTTGGGCGGATACTCATACGCCAAACGTTGGTTGGCAATGGATTATCCTCTTCGATGGTGTAATCCACATAGTCGCAAACGCCTGCCGCACTGATAGAATAGTCGCATTTGCCGGGATTGGTGTAGATTCTATATTTAACGCCGAGTAGGATAGAGGTCTTAAAGTCGTAACCCTTATACTTGTTGCAAACCACCTCGGCAGCAAAAAACGGCGACCATTTGCCATATTGCAGAAAGTCGAATTTGATACCGCCCGTTAATCCGCGGTTGGTTTCCACTGTATCTTCCTTACTATAAAGGAATTTGTAGTTGGCATCGAAACTGATAATTGAGTCGTTTCGCTCAATTTTGCCTGTGTTTTTTAGATTCATATTGGTAACGTTACCTTCGTTGTAGGTAAAACCGAGACCAATCTCGCCATTCCACTTGCCCTGTGCATTAACACTTAATGCGCTTGTAATCAGTGCAATAACTACTAATAGTTTTTTCATTTTTATTTGTTGTTATGGTTATTAAAAATTTTTCGCAATTTACTAATTTCTATTTTATACCTTTGTAAAAAAATTTAGATTTTAAATGGGTAGTATCAAACAACTTGCAAGTCAGACCTTTATCTACGGTCTGAGTTCGATAGTGGGTAGATTGCTCAACTATCTTCTTGTGCCTTTTTACACGCGTGTGTTCTCTACCGATGAGTACGGCACAGTTACCGAAATGTACACTTACGTTACATTTTTGATGATTTTCCTTACCTACGGAATGGAGACAGGCTTTTTTAAATTCTCAAAAACCGAAGACGACAAAGATAAACTCTATTCTACCACTTTTCTTTCTCTATTAACCACAAGTTCTATTTTTATAGCATTAGGACTCTTGTTTGCACCGCAAATTGCTGATTTTCTTCATTATAGCAATCACGTCTATTACATTTCGTTCTTTATATTAATATTAGGTGTAGATGCCCTTACAGCCATTCCATTTGCACGTTTAAGACAACAAAACAAGGCAATTAAGTTTGCTGTTTTTAAGTTGATAAACATCTCGGTAAACATCTTTTGTAACTTGTTTTTTATTCTTTGGTTACCCAAATTGGCAGAAAATTATTCTATCTTCAATTCTATCTACGACCCCGAAATGGGAGTAGGCTATATCTTCCTTTCCAACTTAATTGCAAGTAGCCTAACTTTGATAATGTTTATACCTGATTTATTGAAAGTTAAATTCAAATTTTCGTTCGCATTATTAAAGATGATGCTCCTTTATTCCTTGCCCTTGTTGGTATCAGGTTTGGCAGGACAAATCAACGAGTTTTTCGACAGAATCTCCATCAATATGTTTTACACCATACCCGAAGGAGTTACCGACCCTATCCAATACAAACTCAGTATGTTAGGTATTTACGGCGCAAACGCCAAGATTGCAGTCTTTATGACCTTATTTATACAGTGTTTCCGCTATGCTGCCGACCCTTTCTTCTTTTCAAGCCAAGGACAACCTAATTTTAATCAACTTTTTGCTGATGTAAATAAATACTTACTCGCTTTCGGACTCTTTATATTCTTATTTATAGTCTATTACCTTGATTTCTTTAAATATTTTATTGGAAAAGAATTTTGGGATGGATTACAAGTAGTGCCAATGCTTTTGTTTGGGCATCTTTTGGTAGGATTGATTTATGTTCAATCGTTTTGGTACAAATTAAAGTTCTTAACTCATTATGGCATAATCATTTTCGTTATTGGTTCGGTTATAACAATTGTCTTAAATATTCTCCTCGTACCTGTTTGGGGATATATGGCTTGTGCCTTTGCTAATAATATTTGCTATTTGGCTATGCTGATTATAACTTTTGTATGGGGTAGGAGACACCTCTCTTGTGTATACGATTATAAATCAATGATTTTGTATTTTGGATTGGCAGTTGCGCTGTTTGTACCAACATTTTTTACCAATCAATTGCCATTGGTTTTAAGGATTTCGCTGCATACTGTTATGCTAATGTTCTTTGTATTAGTTGTTTATCGCAGAGAGAACCTTCAACCGCAGTTAAAAAAATTTATATCGAGATTTTTAAAAAGACGATAAATAAATCCGATTATTTTATATTTTTGTCATTTCAATAATTTGATAATATGGAAATTAAAGTTATAAACAAGAGCAACAACCCTTTGCCGACATATTCCACAGAATATTCGTCGGGATTAGACCTTAGGGCAAATTTAGATAATGATTTGGTAATTAAGCCATTGCAGCGAGTTTTGGTTCCCACGGGATTATTCATCGAACTTACCGAAGGCTACGAGGCGCAGATACGTCCCCGCAGCGGTTTGGCCATAAAGTACGGAATAACAGTGCTTAACACTCCCGGCACTATCGACACCGACTATCGCGGCGAAATAAAAATCATTCTCATAAACCTTTCAAACGAGGATTTCACCATCCACCACGGCGACAAAGTGGCTCAGATGGTAATTGCCAAATTTGAAAAGGCTGATTTAAAGATTGTTGACTCACTTTCAGAAACTGTCCGCAGTGATGGCGGATTTGGACATTCGGGAATTTAATGCGTTTTTGGGGTAACATATTGATATTCATATTTTTGGCTTTATCATTTGGTAAAGCCTTAGCGCAGCCTGTGCCAAGTAATGTTGAGTTTCTCGACAACTTTTCGCAGGCAGGTATTTTTTTGCTTAAATCGCAGACCGACAAAGCGTTGCAATGTTACCAAAAATGTATTAAACTAAATCCCAAATCATCGGCAAGTTATTATCAAATTGCCAAAATTCATTATGATTCAGGCGATTACTCTGCGGCAGAGATGTTTGCCAAAAATGCTGTTGATATTAATTCTGATAACGTATTCTATCTCAGACTTTTATCAGATATTTA
Organism: Bacteroidales bacterium; assembly: GCA_016286055.1. Taxonomy (GTDB): domain Bacteria; phylum Bacteroidota; class Bacteroidia; order Bacteroidales; family UBA3824; genus UBA3824. The sequence continues at coordinate 85,716 of JAEERW010000008.1, read as the reverse complement.
CATAAAAAATGGCGACATTGAAAAGGCTGTTAAGTATTCTAAGATGGTGTTAGACAAGTATCCATCTTACGAAAATTATCATCAACTTACTGACCTTTATGTTTCGCTTCATCGTTATCAAGATGCAATTGATATTCTTTCGCAGTTTGAAAACGCCTATGGTTTTGATGTTGACATCTGCACTCGCAAAAGTGACCTTTATCGTTTGTTGAATCGTTATCAAGATTCCGAAAACGAAATTCTCAGGCTCATTAATGCCGATCCGTCTAATTTATACAATCTGTTTTTGCTTTGCGACCTTTATTTTCAAACCAATCAACTCACTAAGGTTCAGCCTGTTATCAATAAAATGGAGGCTGTAAATAACGAAAGTGGTTTTGTATATCTCGTCAAGACTTTTTTGTGTAATGCACAGGGCAACGACGTATGCTTTTATCAAAATCTCGTCAAGTCTTTAAAATGCTCCGACGTTACCCTAGAACAAAAACTTTTTCTTGTTTCGCAGTTTTCAAACTCGTTCGAAGGTTTTGCCATCACAAAAGTAGATTCGGTTTTTGAAATTCTTTCTGCCGCTTATCCCGACAGTGCGATTGTTTATAATGTTTATTCCGAATTTCTTTTTAACACTTATCGCTACAATCGTTCAGCATTAGCACTTTTAAAATCTCTCGAAATCGACAAGTCAAATTTTGATGTTTGGCGAATGCTTTTTCGTAATTATGCTATTTTTGATAATAATGCACTTAGTACTGTTGTTGAACGCGCTATGTCTTATTACCCTGAGCAATTAGACGTGTTTGTTTATTCTGCCGCAGGTGCATTAATCGACAACGACCTTGTGGTGGCAGAAGATTTTCTTCAACAATCCTCAGATTTTGGCATTTTAACCACTTCGTCCGCTTATCTTTATTACTTTTTTAATGCTGTTTATCAAATCAAGAGTGGCAATGTGGATACAGCGTTAGACTATTTTCGCAAATATTTTACTGCCAATCATACTGATTTTTATTATCTTGCAAAATATTGCTATTATCTTGTGCAGGTAGGTCGCGATCGCGAAGTGGCAGCAATGATTATTAAAATGTGCCTCGCTGCCGACAAAGATTCGCCTTTTTTCAATTTTGTTTATTCTTACTACCTTCTTAAAACCAACGACACCAAAGGTGCTGAATATTTTATCGAAAAAGCAATTGCATTCAACGAATCAAAACATCCATTTATATACGAACTTGCCGCCGACATCTATGCCAAAACAAGCAGGGTAGGAGAGGCCATTCAATTTTACCGCTTGGCATTAGACAATGGTGGCAACTCAAATATTATCAACAACAAAATTAAAAAACTAAATTAGATATGTATAAATTAAAGATTTTACTTTTATTAACCGCAACCTTAACCTTGGCATCGTGCAAAAATAGGCACAAACCTGTTACACCTGTTAAAACCGACACCACTGTGGTTGCTCCTGTAAATGTTTCCGCTGCCGATCAAGTTTTGTTAAATGATCTAAAAAAATCAGTTGCACAGCAAGATACATTCAACAAAGTAGAGATAAAATTCAACATAGATTTCCGCAGCGAAACACAGTCGCACTCAGGCAGCGGCACTATCAGAATGATTAAAGATAGTTTGATTTGGATTTCCATCTCTGCTCTCGGCATTGAGGCGGGCAGGGCTTTGATGACACCCGATTCTGTTAAGTTTATTTTTAAACTTAAAAACAAATATTTCGCTGGTGATTACTCTTACTTGCGTAAATTTTTACCAGTGGATGTGGATTTCAACATTATGCAGAGCATATTCTTAGACCAATTCTTTATCTTCCCAAAGAATGATTTGAACCTTCTCGATTACTTTTTTCCTACTCAAAATGGTGATGTTATAACAATAACTACACGTGGCAGAGATGAGTATCAACTACGTTTTGGCATAAATAATACAGTGGTTTATAACCTTTCTAACCAAAAAATGACCGAAAACACCGCTCTATTTGCTTCCAACGGCAAGGGTCTTACAATTTCTTACTCTGATTATAAAGATTTTACCTATCATAACTTGCCCTCAAAAGTATCTTTCAATGGTGTTGGAACAGACTTTACTGCCGTTTTCACCTATCAGAAAGTTACCTTTGGCAAAAAGATGACCGTTAATTTTTCTATCCCAAACAATTATAAACCCTTTGAATTTTAATGAAAAAGTTTTTAGTAATATTGTTTTTGAGTGTAGTAGGAGAGGGGCTTACGGCTCAGACTTCTATTTATCAGCAGAGTGCCTTTTTGGATTCGCTGATTGCTAATGCCGATAAAGCCAATTTTGATATAGTTTCGCATATCAGCATTCTCGATACTCAGTTAGAGACAAAAGAAATTTTGGCAAAAAAACTCAAATCTGACATTATCCAATTAGACAAAGAGATTTACAATTATCAAATTTATCACGAGCGACTAAATACGCAATTGGAATACGAGAAGAAAAAATATTCCGAACTGATTGTTCAAGCGGACAAAATCAAAAATTCTATGTATCAGAATTTCGACCTTTTCTCGTTCGACAATCTTTATAAGTCGTTTCGTCAGTTTCTTTTTATAAAAAATCTCAGCGACTATCGTGCTAAAAAAATCAAGCGTATAAAAGACATCAAAAACGAGATTGCCAATGTTACCGTTTCGCTCGACGAATCTAAAAACAAACGTTCGATACTTGCCGAGCGTCTTGGTGTAGAGCAGTCTTTTATTACAAAATATAAGAACAATCGTCGAGATATAATTGCTCAGTTTAAAGCAGAATTAGCAAATAAAACACAAGATAACGCCCAACCTAAGGTAGTTCAAGGTGATATTTACCGTCCCGATTCAGTATCGTTGGCAAAAGCAAGCAAACCCGCCGACACTCACAACAATGTTTCGGAGCAAGATGCTTTCCTCTTTGAAGTTCAAAAAGGTTATCTCGAATGGCCTGTTAAAAATTCGGTTATTATTTCATCTTTTGGTGAGAAAAAGCATCCCGTTTACGATAAAATCACTATTCGCAACGATGGTATTAACTTCCTTGTACCGGCTTTTTCCGAAGTTAATGTGGTTTACGATGGTGAAGTTTCTAAAATAGTTTCTTTACCTACCAATCAATTTGCCATAATTATTAAACACGGAACATACTTTACCGTATATTCTGGACTTGACCATATCAAAGTAGAATCTGGCGACGCCGTTCAAAAAGGCGATGTTATCGGTAATTTTGAGAATTATGAAAACAAACTTATTCTCAATTTTCAGATTTGGCAAGGTACCAACAAAATTAATCCTTATCATTGGTTGAAGCAGAATAAGAAATGAAATCGGAATTTCCAATCATAGAGCAAAAGTTAGATAACTTCATCCGTAAGTTCTACACCAACAAGTTGGTGTTGGGCTTGCTGTTTTTTGTGGTTTTCGGCGTTGTGGCTTTCACCGTTTCGTCGTTTGCCGAGTCGTTTCTCTATCTTTCGCCCTTGGTTAAGACCTTCCTATTTTACTCTTTTATCTTTATTCTATTTTCGGATTTTGTATTCTTTATCTTATTTCCGCTTTTAAAAATCTTCAAAATTCTGCCCGTAATCTCTTACGAAGAGGCATCGTCGATTATTTCAAACTATTTTCCTGAGTCGAAAGATACACTTTTGAATCTTATACAATTGCACTATCAGCAACCCGAAACCGATTCTGAACTTCTCCTTGCGGCAGTTAATCAGAAGGCTGGAATAATCTCTCCGCTTAATTTTTCGTCGGCAATTAATTATAAATCTACACTTCGTTATCTTACGGTTTCGCTCCTTCTGATACTTGTTTTCTCGATATTTGCTACCACAAATTTCGATAGGTTTAAACGTGGAGCATCTCAGTTTCTCAACTATTCTGCCGCTTACGAACCTGAAAATCCTTACATTTTTACAATCTTAAACGATTCCCTCACCATCGGTCGAGGTGAAGATTTTACCATACGTGGCACAATCGACGGTCCATCTATTCCTAATGATATTTTCGTCAATTTCTCAGGAAACTCTTACCGTATGAATGTAGATTCTACTGGTTTTTATTCATACACTTTTCGCAATGTGTCGTCGTCAATTAACCTTAATTTCTCGTATTTGCAATATAAAACCGAGGATTATCTTCTTAATGTTTTCGATAAACCATCTTTAAACGGTTTTAATGTTCGCATTATTCCGCCCGCTTATACCAATCTTAACTCGACAGATTTTGATAATACCGGTGATTTGGTTGTTCCACGTGGAGCACAAATAGTTTGGAATTTTGATGTTCTTAATGTTTCCACATTGAATTTCTATACAGATTCCGTATTGACAGATACTATTTCGGTTGCTCAAAATCAGGTTTCAATTAAGAAATCTGCTCTCAAAGATTTCTCTTATCACTATTCTGTTCGCTCTGATAACGGTCTTGATTCTATATTTTTACCCTATAATGTAACGGTTGTCCCCGATGTTTATCCTTCAATTAAGGTTGTCAGCAGCGCAGATTCTTCATCTATGAATGCGATGTTTTTCTCAGGACATATCTCAGATGATTACGGTTTTCACTCCCTACACTTTATTTATTACGATAAATCTGAACCCAAGAATCTACATTCCGAAACTATCGAGATTGTGCCTTCTTCCATCAATCAGGATTTCTTTTTCTACTTTGATTTCTCAAAATTTAAGTCCACGGTCAACTACTATTTTGAGGTAAAAGACAACGATGCTGTTTCGGGATTTAAATCTACCAAGACTGTTCTCAGTAGTTATAATCTGCTCACTGCCGAAGAAAAAGAGCAACGTCTTTCCGACCTTAATAATTCTCTTTACGAAAAAATTGACCAATCGCAAAACCTTCTTCACGATATAACAAAGGATTTAGAAGATTTTCAAAAATCAGTTTCGGGCAATAACAATCTCTCTGATTACGAAAAACAGTTAAAAATCGACAATCTTGTAGAGAAACAAAACAAACTCGAAGACCTTTTAAAGCAGATTTCAGACGATAATTTTAAGAAAGATTTGTTCCAAAATCAAAACCAAGATCTTTCTGAAAAGCAAAAGCAAATGCAAAATCTGTGGAATGAACTCCTCAACGATGATGTTAAAGAACTTCTCGAACAAATCAACCAACTTAAAGATGCCATCAGCGAACGTAATTTCCGCGACCGTATTGACGACCTCAAATTCGATTTTAATCAGATTTCTGAGCAACTCGATCGTAATAATGAACTCTTAAAATACTTTTCTACTGAGAAAAAACTTAACGACCTTACGCAAGGTTTGGAGCAATTATCCAAAGAATATGACAAATTTTCACGTGAAACATTATCGTCTGACTCTAAAAATAAGGATGGAAAATCTCAAAAAGAAAACTTAAATAATAAGGAAAATAATCAAAAAGGTTCTGATAAAAATAATTCAGATAATTTGAATAGTGATAATCAAGATTCTGAAAAATCCAACGATGATTCTCTTTCGCCAGAAGATTTTAAGGAAAAATTCGATGCTTTGAAACAAAAATATGATGATTTAATGAAGCAAAATGCTGAATTAGACAATCTGAAACTTAATATCGACTCTTTGTTCGATAAGTTTGAAGAAATTTCTAAGCAACTTGATAAACAGTCCGACCAGTTTGATAATTTGCAAAATCAGCAAGATAAATCTCAATCTGATAATAATAAGAGCGATAATATTAATTCAAAAGGCGATAAATCAGACTCTCAAAATACCGATAACCTTATGAATGATAATCAAAATACCGGTAATCAAGATCAAAATAATCTAAATCAAAATAGTCAAACTCCTGATAATCAGTTACAATCGCCTCAGCAACAGCGTCAAAACCTTCAACAACAGATGCAAAAGACCGCTGAGGAGATGCAGCAACTTGCCGAGCAGATGAACGGTCAGCAAAAAGGTCAGCAAAATAAGAAACAAGCCGAGAATCTTAACGATGTTCGTCAGATTTTGGACAACCTTGTGAATATTTCGTTCTCGCAAGAGAACCTAATTAATTATACCAAGAGCACCCAAACCAATGCTGCATATTATCAAGATTTAAAAAAACGTCAACTTTCGGTACGCAACGATTTTGCTCTTGTACGTGATTCTATTTATGCACTCGCTAAGCGAGAACCCGAACTTGGTCATTCAGTTTATTCTAAGATTGATGAAATTAATTCTTCTATAACACAATCTTTGTCTTTTATTTCTGACAATAATAAATCCCGTAGTGCTATTCAGCAGCAAATTATCCTTACTAATGTAAATGATTTAGCGCTAATTTTTGCCGTAATAGAGCAAAATATGCAGCAACAAATGCAAAGCGGACAGCAAGGCAATGATTCCGAAGAACCCGTAGAATCTCGTAATAAGAAACGTGCTCAGCAGCGTCAACAACAAATGCAGCAAGCCAAGCAGAATCAACAAAATCTAATTCAAACCCTTCAACAGATGGTTCAACAGATGAAAGAGGGTAATAAACCGTCTTCACAGCAGATGGCTCAATCGTTACGTATGCAAGAGTTGTTGCAGCAGTATCTGCAAGAGTTACAGCAGGGTTCTTCTACAAATCCTCAAACTAAGCAACTCTACGACCAAATGCAGCAACTTATTGAGCAAAATAGACGTGATATTATTAATCGAAATATCACCGACAATCTTTTAAATCGCGAAAATCAGGTTTTTAAGAAACTGCTCGATTTAGAAAACGCAGAAAAACAACAAGAGTTCGACGAGGAACGCGAATCCCGCTCTGGTAATAATTTCAACAACAAAACCTCTGAGCCTATTTTTCCGTTAAACAAACAGCAGGGCAGTAAAGAGTTTATTTTTAGAAACTATTTAGATATCGACCTCTTTTATCTTAATAAATATAATAACTATATGCAAAAAATTAAATGACTATAATATGAAAAACTCCATTTCGTTCAGTTCCACTATGGATAACATCTCATTGGTGGAGAATTTTATCGATACTTTTAGTGCAAAGTACGATGTTAATGCCGACCTTTACGGCAATATTTCTATTGCTACCATTGAGGCTGTTACCAATGCCATTACTCACGGCAATAAAGAGATTTCCTCTAAAATGGTAAATCTCTCGTTTGAGTTAGATGATAATCTTCTTACCGTTACAGTATCTGACCAAGGCGAAGGATTCGATTACAATAATCTTCCCGACCCGACAGCAAAGGAGAATATTGAAAAAACCAACGGTCGCGGCATTTTCTTAATTCGCCAACTTTCCGACGGATTAGAATTTTTTAATAATGGTTCTGAACTCGTAATTAAGTTTAAATTATAATGGCAATTTCTTTTCAATTTGAGGATGCTATTTTTGAATTTTCCAACCCTAAAAAAGTAGAAAGTTGGATTATTAAAACCATCGAAACTGAAAAATGTTTCACGGGAAACATAACTTATATTTTTTGTTCAGATAACTATCTCTTAGACGTTAATAGAAAATATCTTAATCACGACTATTTTACTGATGTAATTACATTTGATTATGTTAAAAACAGTAAGATTTCAGGTGATATTTTTATTAGTATTGATAGGATAACTGAAAATGCAAAAATTTTTAATGTTTCACGTGAAAACGAACTTCTAAGAGTTATGATTCATGGTGTTTTGCATCTGATTGGTTACGATGATCAAACCGACGAACAAGAGGAAGAAATTCATAAAAAAGAGGATTTTTATTTGAATATATATAATAGTTTGTAATTGTGAATATAATTGATGAATATGATATTATAGTAGTGGGAGCGGGTCACGCAGGCTGTGAAGCCGCTGCGGCAGCCGCCAATCTTGGGGTTAAAACGCTCTTGATTACTATGGATATGACCAAATTTGCACAAATGTCGTGCAATCCTGCTATTGGAGGTATAGCAAAGGGTCAAATTGTGAGAGAAATCGATGCTTTGGGTGGTTTAACTGGCATTGTTACCGATATGACTTCCATTCAATTTCGTATGTTGAACAAAAGCAAGGGTCCCGCTATGTGGAGCCCTCGTTCACAATGCGATAGGTCGCAATTTTCACTCGTTTGGCGTCAACAATTGGAAAAGATTCCAAATCTATATTTTTGGCAGGATACTGTTAAATCTGTAATTGTGGAAAATGGAATGGCTGTGGGTGTTGAAACTGTTTTTGGAGTTCTGTTTCGTTGCTCAAAAGTTGTGCTAACCGCAGGTACATTTCTTAATGGTTTGATGCACGTTGGCGACCGAAGTTATAAAGGGGGTAGGATAGGAGAGATTTCCGCTGATACCCTCTCTGGATACCTTCTGAATGAGGGTGTGAGTGTTTCTCGAATGAAAACAGGCACTCCCGCTCGCATCGACGGACGTACTATTGATTTCTCAAAAATGCAAGAACAAAAGGGCGATGACGACATCGTTGGTTTCTCTTTTCTCAACCACGATTTGAGTAAATTGCCCCAAATGAGTTGCTTTATTTCCTATACAAATCCACAGGTTCATGACGAATTGCGCAAAGGTTTTGACCGTTCGCCGCTTTTTAATGGAACAATTAAGAGCATCGGACCGCGTTATTGTCCTTCTGTGGAGACTAAAATTGTAACTTTTGCTGATAAGGATTCTCATCCTGTTTTCCTTGAACCTGAGGGTAATAACACCTGTGAGTATTATCTCAATGGTTTTTCTTCATCGTTACCTTTTGAAGTTCAATACGCCGCAATCCGCCTTATTCCAGGACTTGAAAATTGTAAAATTTTCCGTCCAGGATATGCTATTGAATACGACTATTTTGACCCAACACAATTGCACCATACATTGGAGTCAAAAGTGGTTAAAAATGTATATTTTGCCGGTCAGGTAAATGGTACAACAGGTTACGAAGAGGCTGCTTGTCAGGGACTTATCGCAGGAATTAACGCTGCCTTATCGTTTCACGTGAAACCTGATTTTACACTCTCTCGTTCTGATGCTTATATCGGTGTTTTGATTGATGATTTGGTAACAAAAGGCGTTGATGAACCATACAGAATGTTCACATCTCGTTCAGAATTTCGTATACTTCTTCGTCAGGATAATGCTGACGAACGTCTTACTGAGAAGTCGCACGAAATTGGTTTGGCTTCAAATCATCGTTATGAAACTTTCAAGGATAAGCAAAAACACGTTGAAGAGATTCTTCAATTCTGTGAAACTTATTCGTGCAGTATGAATAAGATAAATCCCTATATCGAGAGTAAAGGAGGTAAACCAATGACTCAGGGAAATAAGTTAGCAAACATTGTTTTGCGTCCCGAAGTTTCCTTGACTGAGTTGACCGAGGTTCTGCCGTTCCTTTCAAAATATTCTAAGATTGAACTTGAATCTGCTGAAATTAAACTTAAATATCAAGGTTATATCGATCGTGAAAATAATTTGGCCGACAAGTTGTTGCGTCTGGATTATGTTACAATTCCTGATGGCTTTGACTTCTCAAAATTCAAGAGTATTTCCACTGAGGCTCGCCAGAAATTGCAGCGCATACAACCTACTTCGATAGGGCAGGCGTCGCGCATTCCAGGTGTAAGTCCTGCCGATATTAATACGATTTTGGTCGCCTTAGGAAGATAATGTTTCACGTGAAATTTTCAAAATTTTATGGAAGAACATTCGTTGGAATACAAAGTAAAGTCCTTGCCGTTGAGTCCTGGTGTTTATAATTTTTTGGACAAGGATGGCAAGGTGATTTATGTTGGTAAGGCAAAGAACCTTCGCAATCGCGTATCTTCCTATTTCCGCGAAAAGAATCAAGTGGGCAAAACCGCAATACTTGTTAAACATATTCACGACCTTTTGCATATCGTTGTTGATACCGAACAGGATGCCCTTTTGCTCGAAAATAAGTTGATTAAAAAGTTTCAACCGCGATACAATATTCTTCTGAAAGACGATAAAACTTATCCTTGGATTTGCATTAGCAATGAGGATTTCCCCAGAATTTTTTTCACCCGAAGAAAAGTTGATGATGGTTCCCAATATTTTGGTCCATACACTTCGGTGAATGCAATGAAGAATGTTTTGGATATGTTTCGTCGTGCATTTAAACTTCGAACTTGCAAGACCAATATCTTGCTCGAAAATGTTGAAAAAGGCAAATACGATGTTTGCCTCGATTATCATATCAAAAACTGTTGCGCACCCTGTATCGGCGATGTTTCTAAGGAAACTTACGCCGGTTATATCGATCAAGTTAAAAAAATTCTCAACGGCAAGACCTACGAAGTTATAAATTATTTGAAAAAACAGATGGCGGAACTTGCCGCTCAATTGCGTTTTGAAGAGGCACAGGAGATAAAAGAGCGTTATGATGTTTTGGTTTCGTATCACGCCAAAAATATTATTTCGCTCGATTTGCCGCAAACTGTTGAGGTTTATTCAATGATAAAAGATGGTGCTGGCGAATATCTCTACGTCAATTTTATGAAATTGTCCAATGGTTTTATTATCCGCTCTGTTACTCGTGAATTTAAAATTCGTATGGACGACGATGATAAAGATATATTTGCTACTGCGGTAACGGATTTTCATTTCTCTGAATTGAATATCGGAAATAACGCTGTGGAAATTATTCTTCCATTTGAACTTGACTTTGAACTAAGTAATGTAAAAATAACTATTCCCAAATTAGGCGATAAAAAGACCGTTTTAGATTGGTCTGTAAACAATTGTCGCAAGTATATGGACGAACAGCAGCGCCAACGTTCTCTTGTAGACCCTGACGCGAGTGTGCGCAATATTATGCGTACTATGATGAACGACTTGCAGTTAGACGAAGAACCGCGACATATTGAGTGCTTCGATAACTCTAACATTCAAGGCACTTTGCCTGTATCGTCGTGCGTGGTGTTTAAGGATGGAAAACCCTCGAAAAAAGACTACCGACTTTTCAATGTAAAAACCGTGGTGGGAGCCGACGACTTTGCAACGATGAGAGAGGTGATTTTTCGGCGTTACAAGCGACTTTATGACGAAGGTGATGCTTTACCTCAGTTGATAGTAATTGATGGCGGAAAAGGCCAATTACGGTGCGCATACGAAACTTTGTGCGAACTCCACTTAGAGGATAGGATTCCAGTGATCGGCATTGCTAAGCGATTAGAGGAGATTTTTTACCCGAATGACCCAATTCCACTATACCTGGATAAAAAATCCGTTACGCTTAAAATTATACAGCATTTACGCGATGAAGCGCACCGTTTTGGAATCACTTTTCATCGAAACAAAAGATCGAAGGCGATGATTCACTCGGTTCTTCAAGATATCCCCGGCATCGGCGATGTTTCGCTTCAAAAATTGATAAAAAAATTTGGTTCGGTTGACAAAATTTCGGAAGCGTCGGTTGCGGAGTTGTCCGAAGTATTAGATTTGAAAAAATCGCAGGCTGTCTTCGCATTTTTTCACAGTTCGTTGGCAGAAGGCGAAATTTTAGATTGATAAATAAGTTGCTCAATATTAGTTTTTTACAACCTTTATTTAAAGATTTATATCGAATATCCTTTCCACGGATTTTTCTTTCCTTTACATCGGTACGGCTCATTCAAAGGATTTTGAGTTATTGGACAGATAAAATTTCTTTTAGTTTAGAAATTAAAAAGGGGTCTGCGACCCCAAAAAAAAAGACCGACTAACACAGCCGGTCTTACTACTCAAAAATCAAACGTACAAGGAAAAACAAAAAATTATATCTTAGTTGAAGACAACGGAGTATCCAATCATTTTAAAGGGAACTTGAATAAGTTCAGAATATTCGTTGCCTGTCTGTTCCATATCTTCATCGTCGTCGGGGTAATACCAATTGATTACCACGTTGTTGCCCTCTTTGTACATCACCTCCAACTTGTTGAAAATCTCCAAAAGAATCTTTGAAGATGCTGTGTTGAAGTACTCTAATTTGAGGTTTACCTCAGTTTGCTCGCAGGGCGTAAGTTTGTATTCGTCTAACCACTCCATCACTGGCTGATAAAAAGCCGTTACATCCGAAGGAAACGATTTTCCTGCAAATTCCATCACACCTGTGTTTGGGTTAAGGTCTATTGACGGAGTGTCTAACGCTGCATCTATTTGGTAATGTATCATAATGTCTTTTCTCTTAATTTTTTGTTTTGTTGTATGTACATCTTACAAAATGCAAATCTTATGCCAAAGTTCTAATTGTTTTTATTTTTTTTCTATTTTTAATTTACATTTCTTGACAAACCGAGCAAATAATGTTGTCAGTTTGATGGTCGTTGTTATTTAGTCTGAATGTAATGCTTATCTCTTTTTCGTTAGTGTGCTGCGGCAGAGCGTAATAGTATACCACTGTGGCGCGGCGTGTGTGATTATTGAACTCGAATTTTGTTTTTGAGTCGATATTGGCACCATCTATGTTAGGTATTGCTACAAAGTCCTTGATTTGCGAGGGCGAATACAAGTTTATTGTGTAGCATAATAGTTTGCCGTTGAGCGACTCTATTACATTAACGTCTTTTATAGTAATGGCGGCATTATCGAAGGTTAAAACACCTCCGATTTTCATTGCCGACCCCAATATTATTATTGATACTATAATTAACCAATTCGCTTTCATTGTAAAGTATACTGTTATATAAACTATATCTTTCACACCGCAAATGTACGAAAATTTTTATATAAAGTTACACTTTAAGGAAAAATTTTTATTTTTTTTATTTTTTTGCTATTTTTTTTGACAAATAGGCAAGTGCTTTATTATCAATTTGTTAATTTAATTTAACTAAATTTATCCCTTTATTTTACTGCAAAAATCATTCCAACTATTTTATTTTTATTTCTTGCTAAGCGTTTTTTTATAGAGAATTGCATCTTTTAACACTTGGTTTGCAGCGGTGATATAGGGGTCGTTTTGTAGGGTGTAGCGGATTTCACCTTGTTCGTAGTAGTAACGACGTATAATTTCATATTCAAGTGCTTTTTTAATTTGGCTATCGTATTTATTTATCTCAGAGCTTTTTATCTGTTTAATAATATCTTTCAAACCACTTATTTTTTGCGCTATTTCGGGCGATTTAAAATCGTTGGCTGCGGTTTTCTCCAAAATGGCAATTTCTTGCTCGGTGATGGTTTGATAGTTGGTGAGATTTGCTCCCGCTGATTTTTTTAATTGGTCTATTTCAGCTTGTGTAACGGTAAATTTTTCGGGTTCGGCTATGGTGGCGTTGTTGATGCGGTATTTGGTGGCGTAGTCAAATATTATGTTTTTATTAATTAGATTTTCAACCAAATAACTTATAGTATCGGTTGATACAGAGATGTCGGGCATAATTCCGCCAGCATCTTTTACAGGACGTCCGTTTGCGGTTTTGAACGTGCGTATGAGCGAATCAGGTATTGATTCTGCCTTGCCTTGTTTGTTTTTGTGCGAGTAGTCGAGTTTTTGTATGCAGCGGCCGCTGGGAATGTAATATTTGGCTGTTGTTATCTTGCATTTTGCGTTGTAAACAAGGTCTTTGGTGGTTTGTACGAGACCTTTACCAAAAGTTTTTTCGCCTATTACCACGGCGCGGTCTAAATCTTGCAATGCTCCTGAAACAATCTCCGCTGCCGATGCAGATTTGCCGTTAACCAACACTACAATAGGTATTTGCGTATCCACAGGATTGTTTTCGGCTCGGAACATTTTGTTCCATTCTTGCACGCGTCCACGCATTTCTACAATGTCTTTGCCTTTGTCTACAAAAAGGTTTACGATGTTCACAGCCTCTATAAGCAATCCGCCGGGATTATATCGGAGGTCTATAATAAGGTTAGTGATTTTTTTCTCGTTTTTGAGTTTAAGCAAGGCATCTTTAAATTCAGCAGAGCAGTTTTCGGTAAAACTCGAAAGGTTGATATATCCTGTTGTTCCGTTGATTACGCCGTAATAGGGGATGCTTTTCTGTTTGATGATTTCTCGGCGTATTTCTTTTGTAAGTTTTTCGCCTTGACGTTCAATTTGGAATTTTACCACACTTCCCGGCTCACCTTTGAGCATAAGTTCTATTTCGTCGTTTTTCTTTCCTGCGAGCGTTCGGTTGTCGGCTGAGGTGATAATGTCACCTATGAAAAGACCGTTTTTTTCGGCAGGTGAACCCTCTACTATTTGAGCAATTACAGCTTTGTTGCCCATCATCTCTATTTCGATGCCTGTGCCTGCGTAATCGCCTGAGTTCATAAACATTACATCTTCCACGAGTGATTCAGGATAGTATACAGTGTAGGGGTCGAGGTTTTCGAGCATCTTGTCCATTGCGGTTTTGATAAGGTCACCGCTTGATGTTTCGTCTACATACAATATTCTCAGGTTTTTAACAAGTGTATGGAATATTTCAAGGTTTTTGATAAGTTCAAAATCGTCGCCATCGTCGAGCACCTTGAAACTCGAAAAACCCAATAGAGCCGCAGCCAATGTTGCGGCAAGGGTTCGCCGTAAAGTTGGTTTCTTCATAATGATATGTATTTTAATGGTTTATTCTTCTTCGTCTTCGTCCCACGCACTAATTTGTACGCTAGCGAGACCTTCCTTGTCGAAAATAGCCACAAGGTTGAGGTCGTCGAAGTAAAGGAATTTTTCGTTTGTTTCGGGGTCGGTTTCGGTTTCTGGTGGTTCAGCTTTGAGGGTTTTGGCGTATTTTATAAGAGCCTCCTCTTTGTCGCCGAATTTGATTTTGTTGTCGATGGAGTAGTCGTGATTTGATGTAAGGATAGAAGATAGGCGGTATGTTTCGTCGTCTTCGTCGGGTTCCAAAACAAAATCTGTCATAATGTCGTCGTAGAACAGTGTAACAGTGTTTGAGTCGGTTTCTTTTTCGGTTTCGTCGGGTTCGCCGAAAATCTCTTTAATCTCTTCCTCGGTGGCTCCGAACTGCAACGGGCCGAGTCCCTGTCCGATAATAATGTTTAAATTGCTCTCCATAATAATATATATGTTAATGAAATACTGTTTTCAAAACTTCGAGACTATTTACCGAGGCGATATTCTCAAAACGGTAGTGGTAATATTCGATAATTTTTTCAAGGAGGAAACTACGGTCGCTTCCGCTGAGGGGTATAAGGTCGCATGGAATGTAGTCGTAGTCGAGAATCCTGCTGAAAATTTCGCTAAAAGGCGGATGTATTGCCTGCTTTGCCGAAGTGATGTTGGCTGTGAACTTGGCGTTTGCGATGTCGAAACACGGGCGCAATTCAGAATATCTGTTGGCAGGGTAAAAACCTAAATATTTAGTAATCTGCAGTAGAAATTTCAGGTGGAAATTCTTTCCACTCACCTCGTTTTGGTCAAATAGTTTCAAGCTTGCAGTTATGTAGTCGTAGAGTTCCTCGTTTTTTTCAGAAAACGTGAGCACCTTGGCCAAAATCTCTGTTATGAATATTGCAGTAGTGGTTTTGGTGGTGCTGAATGGAATTGAAGTGTATGTATACCACGGGTATATTTTCGAAGCCTGTTTGATTTCTGCCTCAGGAGCGGAATTGTACTCTATCTCGTTGATAAATAGTGGTTGACAGTAGGATAGGGGAGATGCTTTTCGGTTTTGGGGAATTCTAATGGCAAACGCAGCCCTGCCAAGTTCGCGAGTGTATGTGTTGACAATCAGTTTGTTGTCGCTGTACTTGGTGCAATTTAGCGTTATGGCTCGGGCTGTTTGTTTCATTATTATTTTGTGTTGGTTTATTCCTTTGTGTAAAGAAGTTTTATATCTGAAACATCTACGTGCTTGCTTTTAGTGGCGTCGGCTTGGTCGCAAATCCATCCGCGGATTTGTTTAAGTTCTTTTGCTGGATTAGTTTTAATCATAGCGCTGTAACGATGTTTTTTGCCGTCTTTTACAATGCCTCGTGTGGGATTATAATCGTTTGTTCCATCTTCGTAATCTGCAATTATGCTTAAGCGTGGATCTACAGTCCCATCGTCGGCGTAGTAGATAAAATCGGCTGATACTGTGTATATTCCGTGTTGATCGGTGGGTATTTCGAATGCTATCGGGTTGGTGATACCGTCGGATGGTAGATTGTAATACGAACGGAGGTTCCATATGTCGTTGTCGGCTTTCACACGGTTTATATCATCGCGTTCGCGTTGTCTTTCATCATCGGCGTTTACTACTTTTACCACTTTATCGTAGAGGGTTTTGTAGCGTTCGGGATGCTGTGTGTACCAATCTATGGTTTCTAAAAACTCCGCCTTGGTAACGCCAGTTTCTTTGAAAATGTAGTTGTAGTACGACGCACTGTCGCCACGTAGGTTGGCGTCGTTATACCCTGTTACAAACATTATGGCGTCGGCTTCGTGCATTTTGATAATTACTTCCACCGCCTTGCTCTCGCTGATGGGTGGTTCGTTGCCGCACGAGGAGAGTGCGAGTGCAAATGCTGCCGCTATGGTCTTTATCGTGGTTTGGTTCATTTCGTTTGGTTTGATTATTCGCTGCAAAGGTAATAGAAATTTTGCATATTATTTTTATTTTTGCGCTCTAAAAAAACATTGACTTATGGCGAACATATTCTCGGGAAAATTCGATACTAAGCAAAAACGCAAGATTGGCGAAATCCGTTCTGCCTTTGTAAAAACGTGCGAAGAGTACCATCTTGTTGAAAAAGGAGATAGATTCGCAGTAGGAATTTCAGGTGGTAAGGATAGTTTGACACTCCTACATCTGCTGGCTTTCAATCGTTTAGTGTTTAAAACAGATTTTTCGCTCACTGCCGTTTATGTTCACGTAGAAAATGCCGCGTATAATTTACATTTCGACCAAGTTCAACGCTTTTGCGACGACCTTGAAACTCCGCTCGTTGTAAAGAATGTTGTACTCGAAGATCTTCGCAATGCCGAAAACCGTTGCTTTATTTGCAGCCGTGTTCGCCGAAAAATTCTCTTTGATTTTACCCGCGAGGAGGGGTTTAATAAACTTGCCCTTGGTCACAATATGGACGATGCTGTGGAGACTCTGATGATGAATATGGTTTATCACGGCGAATTTTGCAGTATTCCGCCCAAGATGTCATTTTTCGATGGACGATTGGATGTGGTGCGTCCGCTGATTAAGATTAACAAAGAACAGACGAGGCTCTATGCCGACCTCTACGGATTCCCGAAAATTAAGTCGGAATGTGGATTTGAAACCGTAACTGCCCGTGGACGTTTCCGACAATTTGCCGACTATCTTGAAACGATGAACCCCGGCGCAAGGGTGAATATCTTTAACAGTATGAGTAATATCAATAGTGATTATTTAATTAAATAATTTGTTTAGATAATAGTAATTAAAATGAATATAGACAGCATTATATCTAAGGCTTTGAAGTTGCAACCGCTAACATTAGACGAGGGAGTATTTCTCTATAAGAATGCACCCTTAGCACTACTTTCTGCGGCGGCTAACGAAGTAAAGAATAGTTTTAAAAAGCCCGAAGACTACAACAAGGTGGGATGGATAATCGACCGCAATATTAACCTTTCGAATATATGCGTAACGCGGTGCAAGTTCTGCAATTTTTCGCGTTCTAAAAATTCGCCCGAGGCGTATGTTACCACAATGGAGCAATATCGCGAAAAAATCTCCGCTTTGTTTGCCGCAGGAGGAAACCAAGTGCTTTTGCAAGGTGGAATGAATCCCGATTTTGGAATGGATTTTTATTGCAAACTTTTTAGTGATTTAAAGAGGGAGTTTCCCGGAGTAGTTCTTCATGCACTTGGTCCAGCCGAGGTGGCATATCTTAGCAAGACTTCGGGGTTGACTTATCGCGAGGTGTTAGAAAAACTTCACGCTGCGGGACTTGATTCGCTGCCCGGTGCAGGTGCGGAGATTCTTGTAGACCGTGTTCGTAAAATTGTGTCGCCGGCAAAGTGTTCGGCAGAGGAGTGGCTCGAAGTTATGCACCAAGCCCACGTGCTAAATTTGCCCACCTCTTGCACTATGATGTTTGGTCACGTGGAAACTCTTGAAGAGCGCATCCAACATCTTATTGCCCTTCGCGAAACGCAGGCACGAAAACCAGAGTACAGCCAAGGCTTTGTTACCTTTATTCCGTGGCCATTTTGTAGCGAAGATACACGTTTGGTTAAAGAATATGGTATGTTCGCACCTGTTTCGGGTGAAGAATATATCCGTATGATTGCTATTAGTAGATTGATACTCAATAATATAGCTAATATTCAGGCATCGTGGCTCACTGTTGGTAAAGAAATTGCGCAAATATGCCTTCATTCGGGCGCAAACGATTTTGGATCTATTATGATGGAGGAACACGTGGTGTCGGCAGCGGGTGCTAATTATAGTCTCGATTCTAACGAAATGATAGCCGCAATTCGCGAAGCGGGATTTGAACCGTGCCGCAGAAATTCACGGTATGAGTTTGTGTGAAATTATTCCACGCACCCCTCCAACAATTTTACCTCCATTTTGTCGGTATCTAACAATGCCTTTACCCCAATAGGGAAAGTACATCTCGACTGCACGTGTCCAAATGTAAAGTTTTTTACTACTGGAATGTTGAGGTCTTTTATAAAATCTTCGATAACGTAGTCGAGCGAGAGCGATTCGTTGCCTTGCGCTTCGCAGCCTTTCATTATGCCGAAAATTATGCCGCGGATACCACGCAGTTTTCCTGCATTTTTTAGGTGTGTTAACATTCGGTCTACCTTGTAGGGCGGCTCGTTGATTTCTTCAAGAAACAATATTTTATTATTAAGGTTGAAATCGTATTCGGTGTCTAAGAGCGATTGAAGTAAAGTTAAGTTGCCACCAAATAGCGTTCCACGGCATTTGCCTGATTTTAAAACTGTTGGCTCTTGCGAAGACAGTTCATTATTTTGCTTGTTGGTATCTTCGCAGGTTATTCGGTAATTTTTGAGCCCGTTTTCAAAAATATCCCACATACTATTTTTTGAGTAGTCGGTTTCGTCGGGCACAAGCATCGACGAGTGGAATGTTACGAGTCCCGTTTTTTTGTAGATGGCGCAGATAAGTGCGGTAAGGTCGCTATAACCGCCGATTATTTTTGGGTTCTCTTTTATTAGTTCGTAGTCTATTTTATCTAAGATCCTTGTGCACCCGTAACCACCCCTTGCAGCTAATAAAGCTTTAACACTTTTGTCGGCGAATAGAGTGTTTATTTGTTCTGCGCGGTATTCGTCGCACCCTGCGAGGTATCCCATTTTGCTTGTAATGTCGCCTACTGACACGGGTATATATCCGGCTTTCAGTATTTTAGCTTCGGCAATGCGTTTTTGTTTGTCGGTGATGGGTCCGGCGGGGGCAATTATACCCACTTTGTCGCCTTTTTGGAGACGGGGGGGCAATATTTTTTTCATCTGTCTGTTTTATTTTTAACCATATATAAGTGCAAAGGTAAAAAAATAGATTACTTTTGTAGTTTTATTTTTTAAGTAAAAATGTTCAAGTATGAAACGGCTGTATTTATTTCTTATTATATCGCTATGGACAGCCACATGTGAGGCGCAGCGCATAATCACTTTCGACGAGTATCAGGCTATCGAAGACGAGGAGCGCAAAAACAGCGTGCAATGGCTTCCGTACCGCACCGAGGGTACCGACACTATCCTTATCAAGGAGTTTCGTCCCGCCTTGGCACGTCCGCCGTATGTGTTTAAAACCAAGCGGCAGCAACAGCAATATTCCAAATTGCTCTACAATGTAAGGCGCGTGTATCCGTATTCGGTGCTTATCCGCAAGGTGTACGCCGAAATTGAAGATTCGCTCAAACATATCACCGACGAAGACCAACGTAAGGTGTTTATCAAGGCTAAGGAGAAAGAACTTCGCGACCAATTTGAGGATGAACTAATACACTTGACCATTTCGCAAGGCAAGATACTTATCAAACTTGTGGACCGCGAAACTGGCAACACCACATATCAGGTGATTCAGGAGTTGAAGGGTGGATTCAGCGCTTTTCTGTGGCAGGGCGTGGCAAGGCTTTTCGGCTCCAATCTCAAATCGGAATACGACGCCGATGAGGAGGATAAAATGATTGAGGACATTATTATCAGAATAGAAAACGGATTATTATAACTAATTATGTATGAATATATTATAGGAAAATTATCAGAACTAACACCCTCTTATGCCGTGGTAGACAATAATGGCGTTGGTTTTTTGATTAATATTACGCTAAACACTTTTTCTGCGTTGGAAGGCAAGGCGGATGTAAAACTTTTTATCCATCAGGTGATACGCGAGGACGCTAACATACTTTATGGATTTGCCGATAAATACGAGCGTGAGATTTTCCGCAGCCTTTTGGATGTTTCGGGCGTAGGACCAAACACGGCACGTGTGGTGCTTTCGTCTATGAGTCCCGCCGAATTGCAAAACGCTGTGGTTTCCGAAGATGCCAAATTGATTGGCAGGGTTAAGGGCATAGGTCCCAAAACTGCGCAAAGAATAGTAATAGATTTGAAAGACAAACTCAAAAAATCTGCAGCAGGAGTTGACATTGTATCAGTATCGCCACAAAACGCCAACCGCGAGGAGGCAATTGCTGCCCTTGTTATGCTCGGATATCCTAAGGCTGCAGCCGAAAAGGTTGTGGGTGCTGTTTTGAAGGCAAGTCCTTCGCTCAGTGCCGAAGATTTGATTAAACAGGCGTTGAGGAGCGTCTGATTTTTTAGCATTAAACTAACTATTGATGAAACACATAAGAAGAACTCTTGGTATGACGGGCGCAGTTGCGGTTTTTGCGGCGGCAGTGCTTGCTTCATCCCCGTCAAATGCAGGAATTAATAACAGTACATTGTGGGAGCGTCCCGGAATCGACGGCGACACTGACCGTATCCGCCAAAATTCTCCTATCCAACTCAAAGACCCTGACAATATCTCCACACAAACCGAGTACGATTACAAAACTGGCACTTACACCACTCAGCAAAAAGTGGGCGGAATGGATGTGGGTCGTCCGCAAACCACCGATCGTCAGAGCCACGACTCAGCTGCCAACCGCACCGAAATGCGTGAATATTGGCGTCAACAGATGCTTATGCAGAGCGCACGTGGCGACAAGGGTAGCCGCAACGGACTCGACCGCTACCTTAATCCGCATATTAATGTGGATATACGCGGATTCGACCGTGTGTTTGGTACAAACGTTATCGACATTAAGGCTCAGGGTAATGTAATGGTAACATGCGGTGTTGATATTACTAAAATCGACAACTTCACCCTTCCTAAAAAACAACGCAACGATGTATCGTTCGATTTTGATATGAATATGCAGGTAGGCGTTACAGGTACTATCGGCGACAAGATGAAAATTGGAATCAACTACAACACCGAGGCTACTTTTGAATTTGAGAATAAGCAAAACATAGAATATATTGGTCACGACGACGAAATTATCCAACGCATAGAGTTCGGCAACGTATCGATGCCGCTTGAAGGCACATTGATACAAGGAAGCAGCACATTGTTTGGTATCAAAACCGATTTGAAATTCGGCAAACTTACCGCCACCGCAGTGCTTTCGCAGCAGAAGGGCGAAACCCGCACCATTGAGGTCAACGCTGGAGCTGTCACCAATGAGTTTAGTATTCAGGCGAGCGACTACGAGGCCAACCGCCACTTTTTCCTCAACCATTTTTTCCGCGACAATTATGAGCGTGCATTGGCAAATCTTCCCATTATTCAGTCGGGTATCAACGTCACCAACATCGAAGTTTGGGTAACCAACAAAAGACTTGCTACCGACGACACCCGAAACTCCGTGGCTTTCCTCGACCTTGGCGAACCGTCAATTATTTACAACCGAACAGCTGTGCACAAAACTAGTTTGTCGAACGCTTCGCCCTCCAACACTGCCAACAATCTTTATGCTATTTTAACTGGTTCTTATAAGGCGGTACGCGATATTAATTCGGTAACAAGCACTTTGAACGGACGTTTTGAGCCTGGTACCGATTACGAAAAGATTGGCAACGCACGCAAACTTGCCCAAAACGAATATACTTTTAATCCGCAACTAGGTTTTATTTCGCTTAACGCCGCTCTCCAAGACGACGAAGTACTTGCTGTTGCGTATGAATACACATATAAAGGTAAAACCTACAAAGTGGGTGAGTTTAGTTCGGAAGTGCAGCCTTCGCAGACTTTGATTTTGAAACTTTTGCGCGGCACTTCGTTTTCGCCTGCATTGCCAAACTGGCAACTTATGATGAAAAACGTTTATTCGCTCAACGCTTTCCAGATAGAAAAAGACAACTTCCGCCTGCAGATTAAATATCACAACGACAAAACCGGCACCGAGATCAACTATCTTAATGCCGGCGACATTGATGGCAAGGTGTTGCTCAGGGTCTTTAACCTTGATAATGCCAACACAGCTCTCGAATCTACCCCAGACGGTGTTTTCGACTTTATTCCCGGTGTAACAATTAATCCTGAGCGCGGACGTCTTTATCTGCCTATGCTCGAACCCTTCGGCTCGTATCTCGAAAAGAAAATCAACAACAGTGGCGACGCAGCCAAATATTGCTACAACCAACTTTACGACAGCACCAAGACAATAGCCAAACAGAACGCCGAGCGCGACAAGTTTTACATTACAGGTAAATACAAATCGTCGGCGGGAAGCGAAATATCTCTCGATGCTATGAACATTCCCGAAGGTTCGGTAAAAGTTACCTGTGGCGGAATGCAGTTGAAAGAGGGTAGCGATTATACTGTGGATTATCTTCTGGGTTCGGTAAAGATTCTTAACGAATCTATTCTTTCGTCGGGAAACAAAATACTTGTTTCGGTAGAGAGCAACACCACCTTTAACTCTACCACCAAAAACCTTATGGGTACGCATCTCAACTATCAGTTCAACAAGAATTTTAATATTGGTGGTACTGTGATGAGGCTTTCTGAAAAGACCCTTACTAATAAGGTAAGTTTTGGTAACGAACCTATTAAGAATGTTATCTGGGGTCTCGACACCCGTTACACATTGCCATTGCCCGGACTCACCAAAGCTATCGACCGTTTGCCGCTGATAAGCACCAAGGCGGAATCAAGATTGAGCTTTGAAGGCGAGTTCGCACAACTTGTTCCAGGACACAGCCGATCTATCGACAAGGCGGGCACATGCTATATCGACGATTTTGAATCTGCCCAAACCAAGATTGATGTTAAATCCGTGTCGCAATGGGTTTTGGCGTCTACACCAGGTGGAAACAAAAATTTCCCCGAGGCTAAGTACAACAACGACCTCCGATATGGTTTCAACCGAGCTCGTTTGGCGTGGTACAATGTGCTTAGCGACCTTCAAGGCACAGCCACAAGCAGTTACGGCATCACACCTTCTTATATTACCAAAGACGACCAAAGCAACCACTACATCCGTGCAGTCTACGAACGTGAAATTTTCCCAAATGCACAGTCTATCAGCGGAATATCCACTCAGTTGACCATCCTCAACCTTGCTTATTATCCCACCGAGCGCGGACCTTACAACTACGACGTGGAAGGCGAGTCGGGTATTTCGGCTGGTATCAACGAAGACGGTTCACTTAAAAATCCTTCAAAACGTTGGGGCGGTGTTATGCGCGAACTCACAACCACCGACTTTGAAGCATCCAACATCGAATACATAGAGTTCTGGATGCTCGACCCCTTTATCTACGAAAAAGATGATATGGGTGTTGACCTCTATTTCAACCTCGGCAACGTTTCGGAAGACGTACTTAAAGATTCGCGCAAAAGTTTTGAAAACGGTCTGCCTTATCCCTCCGACCCGCAGTTTATCGACACCACCGCTTGGGGTTTGGTTTCAAACAAGACCTTCCTCGTTAACGCATTCGACAACAGCAACGGTGCTAAGGATGTTCAGGATTGGGGTTTCGACGGTTTAAGCGACGAACAAGAACGTTCATTCTTCGGTTCTTACTTGAATCGCATTTCAAACCAATTCGGTTCATCTTCCAAAGCATATGCCGACGCATACGCCGACCCCTCGAACGACAACTACCATTTTTTCCGTGGTTCCGACTACGATGAACAGAAACTTTCGATAGCCGACCGTTACAAACTCTACAATGGCACCGAAGGTAATTCGCGCGACTTTGGCAATTCAAGTTACAGCACCATAAAAGACCGCTATCCCGACGTGGAAGACATAAATCTCGACAACACCCTCAGCGAAACAGAGTCTTACTATCAATATAAGGTGCACATCTCGCCCGACCAAATGCAGGTGGGACAAAACTACATCTCGGATATGATAGAAAGCCATGTTAAAACTGTTAATGGTGAAACCGAAACTGTAAAATGGTATCAATTTAAAGTGCCTATTTACGAACCCGACAGCATTGTAGGCTCTATTTCGGATTTTAAGTCGATACGCTTTATGCGTATGTTCCTCACCAACGCTAAAAAAGACATAATTCTCCGTTTTGCCGAAATGAACCTTGTTCGTGGCGAATGGCGCAAATACAACGCTGCGATGACCTCTGCTGGCGAAATTGTTACCGACCATCAGTACAGCGACGGACTTTTGGATATCTCTACCGTAAGTCTCGAAGAAAACGGCAGCAAAACTCCCGTCAACTATCTTCTCCCTCCCGGCATAGACCGAGAGCGCGACTATCAAACCAACCAAGTGGTGGAGGAAGATGAGAAATCTATGGCACTTCACGTTACCAATCTTCCCGACGGACAATCGGTGGCTGCTTACAAAACTGCTGTGCTCGACCTTCGCCAGTATAAAAAACTCAAAATGTTTGTTCACGAAGAGCAGCATCCGGGTACGGTGCTCCACGACAACGACCTTAGTATTTTTGTCCGCTTGGGTTCCGACTATAAAGAAAACTACTACGAATACGAACTTCCGTTAAAAGTTACCCCCGAAGGCTATTATACCAACGACGAGAATGGACGCATTGCTGTTTGGCCTCTTGAAAACAATGTGGAGATCGTATTTGAAGACCTTCAAGATGTTAAGGTAATGCGAAACAACGCCGCACGTGAAGCTGGTTCTACAGTTTCGATAAGCATGCCATATACCATAGCCCACGATGATGGCACTAGGATAACCGTTATGGGTAACCCAAACGTCAGCAATATTAAAACTATAATGATAGGTGTGCGCAATCCCTCGCAAGAAAGCAACGTACTTTCCGACGACGGACTCGCCAAAACCGCCGAAATCTGGGTCAACGAACTACGCCTAACCGATTTCCGTGAAGAAGGCGGCTGGGCTGCAAAAGGAAAAGTGGAACTTCAGATGGCCGATTTTGCCAACGTAGCTGTTTCGGGATATACCCATACTCCTGGATTCGGAAGCATAGAAAAGAGGGTTGGCGAGCGCTACCAGTCTACCGTATATCAATACGATTTAACATCGCAAGTGCAGATGGGAAAATTGTTTAACAACGATTACGGAGTAAGGATGCCCTTCTATTTTGGATATTCTGAAAATTATGAGATACCTCGCTACAATCCCCTTGATCCCGATATAGAATTAAAGGAAACCCTCAACAATCCCACTCTCTCCGAGGATGAAAAAAACGAAATCCGCGACCGTAGCATAACATTTGAACGCCGCAAGAGTTTCAACGTTACCAATATGCATATCGAAGGCCGTAGCCGCGAAGCAAAGGAGGAAGCCAAACTGCGTAAGGAGGAAAAACGCAATGCAAACAATCCCCCCGATTTGGAAAACCAAAATCAAGACCAGCGGTCAAAGTTAAACGACAAGCCAAAGCAAAAACCCTTGTACCATGTTTCTAACTTTACCGCCGGATTTGCATACAGCGAATACTATATGCACGATGTTACCATTAAGTCACAATTAGAAAAAATACTTCAGTCGAATCTTGACTACAACTTCACCTACAATCCTAAGAACTACCGACCCTTGTCGAAGGTGAAATTTTTACGAAACAAGCATTTGGCTCTTATCCGTGACTTCAACTTTTATCTCTTGCCTACTATGGTGGCCGCCTCTGCCAATATCGACCGCACGTATTCTACAATTCATTATCGCAATATCGATATCGACGACGGTTTCCTTGACCCGACATATCAAAAAGATTTCCGTTGGCGTAGAAATTACGAACTCCGCTACAAACTGTCGCAAAATCTTTCTATGAACTTTTCGGCAAACAACGAGAGCCGCGTAAATCCCGACGGACAGATCGACCGTTTTGCAGTAGAAAACGAGCGAGAAAAAGATACTTTGTTTATGAAATTCCTCGATTTGGGATACAACACCCTCTACAAGCAGAATGTAAAATTCCAATATCAGGCGCCCCTCAACAAGATACCGCTGTTTAACTGGGTATCTGCAAACGCTATTTACAATGCCGACTACCAATGGGAACGAGGAATCGACCCAGTGGAGGTAGCTGCTACCGACACAACACCTTCTTATTATATCAACCATGGCAACACAATATCCAACAACGGTGTGCTGACTCTTAATGGAGCGTTGAACTTTGAATCTGTCTACCGCAAAGCGCCATATTTCCGCGATGTGATGAAACGTTTCAGTAAGGATGGTCGCAAAAAGGCTAACAACGAAAAACGTGAAGTTGTAGCCACCAAAAATAATCTCCGTTTTGCCAAGGGGGTGGGACGCTTAATTTATCACAACCTTGGAACTACCGACGTTGATGCCACTATTACCGATATTGACGGACAGCCTATAAATGGCAGTGTGAGCATTGTTGATAAGAATAGGATACGCTTTACCGCCGATGACGATTATGAAGGCTGTACAGCTGTAATAACGGGCAAAAAGGATGTAAACGATAGTCCGTTATTGGTGGCCACCGACTATTTGGCTATGGCATTGATGAGCGTAAGAAATATATCCGTTACCTACAAAAACCAACGCTCAAATACGCTCACTGGCTATCGTCCTGATACAAAGGTGTTTGGTTCTAATTATACAGACGGAATGATAACACCTGGTATTGACTATCTTATGGCTCTCAATGATGATGATTTTCACCTTTATGCAGCTGATAAAGGTTGGCTATTGCAAGATTCAACCCTTGCGGACCCTGTTATGTACACCAAGGGTAACAGCATTGGTGTAAGGGTGGCTCTTGAACCTATCAACACATTTAGGATAGATGTAAATTTTGATCGCAGCATAGTTTACAACACCGAAGAGTTCTTTGCTTATGCAACCGATATTGACGGATGGCAGACTTCGAGCAGGGTAAAACACGGTAATTTCCGCATTAGCTACAATATGATAAAGACCGCCTTCCACAAAGTTGGCGACGACTACTCTTTGGATACATACAACAAATTTCTCACTAACCGCGAAATTATCGCCGAGCGCCAGGCCGATCGCCGTATGGGGTTGAAAAATTACGATCCCACACCACAGGTAGACGCAGGAGGAAATCTTCTTTACGGCAACTATCCCAACGGATATAGCAAAACCCATCAAGATGTGCTATTGCCCGCTTTCCTTTCGGCATACGCAGGCACAAGTGCACATAAAATCCGGCTCGACCCCTTCCTCAAAATGCCTTTGCCAAACTGGCGCATCAACTACAGGGGACTCGGAAATATTCCGTTGCTCAAAAATGTGGTTCGCTCGGCTATGCTTACCCATGCCTACACCTCATCGTATTCGATTACTAACTTTAAAAACAACGCCGAGTACAGTTTTGATGACGAATACAATTGGGGACGCTCGTTTGCCCGCTACGAAGCCAACAACCTGTTTATTCCGCAATACGAAATTGCCGCCGTTACCCTCGATGAAAAGTTCGCACCTCTTGCAGGAATCGACATTTCGTGGGTGAACCTTATGAGCACCAAATTTGAGTACCGCCGCACCCGTCAGATAACCCTCGGATTTGCCAACAGCCAAATATCCGAAATGTACCGCAAGGAGTGGATTATTGGTGTAGGATATAAGTTTGCCCAATTGCCCTTGAATATCCGCACCTCGGGCGGAAGCAATCGTTTCAAGAGCGACCTCGACCTTAGAGCCGACTTTGTTATCGACGACGACAAGACCATAATCCGCGAGATTGAAAACCTCTACGACCAAATTTCGGCAGGTCAGACAAGTTTTTCGATAAAGTCCACCGCCGATTACCGCTTATCGGAAAGGTTTAAAGTGCAGTTGTATTACAACCATCAGATAACCAATCCAATAATATCTACAAGTTACCGCACAAGCAACATAAAGTTTGGATTTAGCATAACTATGAGTTTGGATTGATGATGAGTGGTTAAAAAAAATGATTTTTATAGTGTTTTTTACATTTAGAATAATTACCTTTGCAAATAATGCGATTTAGGTTTGTAATATTGACAATGCTGTTGGCAGTTTTTGAAATATCTGCCGCCGCACCGCCAAAAAAGCCTCATAAGGTTTCTATTGGCGGCGACAGCACTTCGTATATCTATTACCATTCGCTACCATCGGTAGACCTTTTTTATTGGGAGAAATCGGTAAGTATCGCACCACCGCCACCTCCGCAGGTAACTGTTTCACCGCTTGTAGATACCCTTTGTGCTCAGTTGACTGAGAACGCCCTTCCGCTATTTACTATTCCAGAAACTCGTCCGCGCTTGCAGAATAGTGTGGTTACCTTTGAAATTAACGAAACCGAGTATCTTGTGGGCATACCTTCCGACAACACCTCGTTTATGTATAGACGTCACGACCGAGATATTTATACCCACTCCGATTCGTTGGTAATGTACACGCCTTTTGACCTTACAAAATTGGGCAACTTTACTCTGCCATTCTACGGTATTGATGCGTGGCAGATAGAGATTGAGAACAAAATACCCGAACGTTTCCATATCGACCTTGGTAGTAAGCAAAGCAGCATTGTGTTTCCTGCCGAAATGCTAATACCTATGGTATTGAGCCTTATTTTAATCCTTATAGCCAATTTTTTGTCGCATGGATACATTCATCGCCTTTTGATGATAAACTGTTTCTACAACGCGTTTAACAACGCCGCCTCCGAGCGCAACATCTCTGCCGAAAAAGCGGGATGGACTTTGTTTGTAAATTACATACTCAACGTGTCGTTGTTTGTATTGATAGTGATGGCAAAGTACGGTGTTAACCAGCCTTTTTATTGTTTATTGGCTTTGGCAATTAGTTGTGGGTTGGTTATTGTAATTTACTTGATTAAACTATTGGTTTCGATGTTTTTGAGCAACCTTTTCCTCTGCCGCGATACCTTTACTCTGCATTATACCAACCTTTCGTACATACTGCAGATGTTAGGAGTGTTGTTGCTGCCCATTAATTTTTGTATGGTGTATATCGGTTACCAATTTACCGTTGAAACGCTGTTTGTGATAGGGGCGGGGGTGTGCATTTTGGCAGAATTGATTAAATTAATGAGGTTGATTAAAATAATTTTTGATAAACATTTTTCTACTTTTTATTTATTTTTATACCTTTGCGGCGTGGAATTTTTGCCAGTGATGCTCGCAGTCAAGATACTGTCCCGCTGATTAGCTGAGCTGCAGATATTCCGCCACGTGGGACAGATGGGATAAATTTAAAATAAAGAGTTTTGAAAGTTACAAATTTGCTGATTTCTCAGCCAAAACCCGTAGGCGACAGCAGCCCTTATTTTGATTTGGCTGAAAAGTTGAAACTTAATGTCACATTCCGACAGTTTATCAAGATTGTCGGTGTTAGCACCAAAGATTTCAGGGCACAGCACATCAATTTGCCCGACTATACCGCCGTTATCTTTACAAGCAAAATCGGCATTGACAATTTTTTCCGAATAGCGAAGGAGACGAAATACGCCGTTCCTGAAACATTGAAGTATTTCTGCACCACTGAGCAGATAGCCCTTTATTTGCAGAAATATATCGTATACCGCAAACGCAAGATATTCCACGGAAAAAATTCTTTTAACGATACTATCGACGCACTCAAAAAGAATATTGCAGAGAAATTCCTTCTCGTAACGAGCGATGTAAGTAGCAACGAGATTCCAGATTTTCTCAACAGTGTGGGTATCAAGTTCGATAAATGCGTGATGTACCAAACCGTAAGTGCCGAATTGGACGACCTTAAACCCGATTTTCCAAATTTTCAAGTGCTTGTGTTCTTTACCCCCGCAGGTATCAAGAGTCTACACGAAAATTTCCCCGACTTTGAGCAGGGCGACGTTAAGATTGCCGCCTTTGGACACTCGGCTTGGGAGGCTGTAGAAAAATACGGCTACCGTTTGGATATTAAGGCTCCCACTGATGAAGCCAAGAGCATGCCCGCCGCTTTGGAGCAGTTTATTATAGCAAACAACAAGAGAAAATAGAGAATTTTGCACAAGACCGATACATTAGGCAAAACAGACCGGCTTAAAAGCCTTATCCGTATCGAAAATCTTTTTAATACGGGGCGGTCGTTTATGTCCTTTCCTTTTGTGGTTTACTATACAGTAGGGAGCAAATTCGACAACGGTAATTGCCAGATGATGGTATCGGTGAGTAAGCACTTGTTTAAGCATGCGGTAGACCGCAACCGCATTAAGCGTCTTACCCGTGAGGCATACCGTTTGCGCCGTCACCGTCTTGATGCTGGTGGCGTTATATTTAGCATAGCCCTTGTATACAAGTCGCGCAAAATTGAGAGTTTTGAAACCGTGTCGCAGGCTATGGAGGGAATTGTTGATAGATTTTTGCTTATATTATCACAACATACGCCTGTGGAACAATAATTATTAATAAAAATGGCATAAAAAAAGCCTTGCGGTAAAGCAAGGCTTTTTTTTATGGTTTTCAACATCGTTTAGAACGAGTCTTCTTCTGTTTCGCGGTCGATAATGTAAACCGAAATACAGCCTTTGAGTTTTTCGAGGGGCACTGCAAAGCCTTCTTCTTGTGTTGGCTGCTGAGCCTGCTGACGGGGCTGTTCGTAGTCGTAATCGTCGTAGGTGTACTCTTGAACCTGTTCTTTAGGAATTTCCACCTCTTTTACGTCTAACATTATTTTGAGAGAAGTAGACGACACGGGAGTGAAGTCGAAAAACGGATGGACAAATCTGTTTTTCTTGAGATCCATATACTCCTGCAATGCTGTCTGCTGGGGGCTTTTCGGCTCGTCGTTGTCTAGTTTGCCAGGAACATTCACAACTACCTCGCCAGTGCTCATATCGATGATTTTAACATCGATATTGTTGTTGAATACTGTGCTTGCGAAAAACTGTATTCTATAGTCCATACCTTTGGTAATAGGCAGTACAAACTCGTATTTGCGACCTGTCTGGCACATTGCACTTTTTGATGCGGTATTGTAACGGTATGGAGCCATCGGTTTGCGCATCTTCAGTTGGTCGCTACAAGTAGTTTGTGCTTGAAGCCCCAAAGGCACTGATACTAAAACAACAAGTAAAAATTTAAATATATTTT
Source organism: Bacteroidales bacterium (assembly GCA_016286055.1). Taxonomy (GTDB): domain Bacteria; phylum Bacteroidota; class Bacteroidia; order Bacteroidales; family UBA3824; genus UBA3824. The sequence goes on along the minus strand of JAEERW010000008.1, from coordinate 54,328 downwards.
TCATATTTGTAGAAGTTTAATATTTACTTATTTAACGTTGTTTATTGTGATATTATTTCTTACAGAGGTAATTGTTTCTTTAATTTTATTAAAATTATTTTCTGTCATCTTGATTTTCATACCTCCGCCCACTTTGATAGCGCCTGAATTGCTGGTAGATGATGAGGTTTGGTTCTTTTCTACTGTGAGTTCGTCGAATGCTGCTTTGAGAGGAGTGAGGTCGGCTATTGTGGATTTAATAGAGGGATCGGCCTGTTGCTGTTCAAGACGTAGCATAAGGTTGTCGAAGATGATTTTCTGGTCGGCAATGCGCTGGATTGTTGGATTGTCGGCTTCAAATTTATCTACTGAGTTTACAACGATGTAAAGAAATTCGAGCCATCCGCCAGTTGAAATCAGCGTCATTGTTTTAGAGCGGTTCTTAGAGTCGAGGAAGGTTTGAATGTTTAAATAGATGTCGCTTGCCATTTGTTTGAGCGAATCGCGGTTGTCGGTAAGCGATTTGAGTCTATTTTCGAGTGCAGGTGTGAAAACGTTGCCAATACCGATAGCGTCGGATAGTTGGTGAACTACGGTAAACTCTTTGTAAGATTCGAGCGATTTTTCAAAGGCTGCACAGTATGCCATGTCGGCGGTATAGGTGCCGAAGTTCAACTCTTTGGATTTTACGTCGATGTATTTGTCGATGTTTTCCACGGGGTTGATGAGGCCGGGAACAAATTGAAGGCTTTTGTCTTTTGTGAAGGCGAAGAGGTCTTCGGGAGAGGGTATCAGATAGAAATTGTTTTCGTTTGTCTGACTTGTTTGGGTCTGCTGCTGATCTTGCTGTTGTTGTTGATTGTTTTGATTGTTGCTGTCGCCTGCGCACGACTGAAACATTAATGCCGATGCTGCTACGATGGCGCAGATTGGTGTTGCTTTAATTTTCATTTTTTGAAGTTTTTGATTTTGTTTATATATTATTGTTGTCTTGTCTGTTCCATACAAGTTTTTTGCCGAAACCTAATCGGTTGTCGGTAAGTTTGTAATAATTTGGCTCTAAAACCACGTATGTGCCCGGTACGGCTATGGCGTAAGGGTAGTGTTTTAGATATGTTTTTTTTGCGTGCGAGAGGTCGTCGCCGGTGGGGGTAACGGCTTTGGCGCATATTTGAAGTCCTTGCAACTTGCCCACTTCTTTGGTCTCTAACACTATCGAGGCGGCTACGTTGCTGTTTTGGGCTATCTCTTTCATGTGACGCGTGTTTTCGGCATCGGTCTTTATTATAAAGGTGTTGCGCTCAGCGTCGTAGGCATAAAAACAGTCGCAGCAATATGGTTGGTTGTCGGCACAAGTGGCGAGAACCAATACGTGATGGTTGCCTATAAACTCCGTTATCTTATTGTCTAATTTTTCTTCCATTTGGTTGCATTAGTTTAGTTGTCGGAGCCGAAAGGAATGCCATTTTCAATCTCCTTAAAGTCGGTGCTGATAACTGCAAATTCTGAACGACGGTTTAACTGGTGGCAGATTTCCTTATCTTGGTTAGATGTGAGGTTGTTGATAAATGCCTCGCTGAGCACGTCGCCCTCTTTGAGGAAGGGATATTTGTCGGCTATCTTTTTGGTAACTTTTACGGGGTTGGATTCGCCCATACCTTTTGATGTTAATCGGGCTGGGTTGATGCCTTTTGAAACAAGGTAGTTGACAACGCTCTTGGCACGCTCGTCGGAGAGTTTGAGGTTGGCCTCATCGTTGCCACGGAAGTCGGTGTTGGCACGCAACTCTATGGTAATATTGCTGTTAACGTTGAGCACTTCAACCAATTTGTCGAGACTTACCATCGATTCTTCGCGGAGGTTTGCCTTGTTAAAGTCGTACTCTATGTTCTCTATCTCAATTACCTGATTGATAGGCGACATAAGTATTTCGATGTGGAGCACTGTGTTTTCGGTTAAGCCTTTGGTGGTTTCTTTGCCAACGCCTTTGAGAAATCCTGGCTTGTTGGTAACGAACATATAATCAAGGTTTTCGATAAGTTTAAAGTTGAATGTGCCGGCGTTGTTGGTTTTGGATTCCAACTGTGTACCATCGCTGGCAGTGAGTTTTACTTCGGCGTCGGTGATTACCACGGTGGTTTCCTCGTTTTTAACCACGCCTTCGATGCTTACCTCGATGGGAGGGAGGTAGAATGCATAAATATCGTCGCCACGGCTGCCCTCACGGTTGGATGAGAAATAGCCTTTCTGGAATTTTTTGAAGAATGTGATGCCAAAATCGTCGCCGGCCGAGTTGATGGGCACTTGCATATTTTCGGTGTGGGTAACGCCGTCTTTGGTGTAATGCTTAAAGATGTCTAAACCGCCGAGACCGCCGCGTCCATTGCTCGAAAAATAGAACGATCCGTCGGCTGCGGCAAAGGGATAGAGTTCGTCGTCTTGAGTGTTGATGCTTCCGCCGAGGTTTTGAGGTTCGCCCCATTTGTTTTTGCCTTCGCGTGTGGCTTTCCAAATATCTCTGCCGCCGAGACCGCCCGATGCGTCGGACGAGAAATAGAGTGTGCGTCCGTCGGGACTTAGGCAAGGGTGTCCTACCGAAACGGCGGTGTCCTGAAACAGCGGAACTTCCTCAGGTGCCGACCAGGTGGCGTTTTCCAACAATGTGCTGGTGTAGATTCTGCATCCGAGGTTCTGGTTCTTGATGTTTTTGCACGATGTAAAAAACATTGTTTGTCCGTCGGCAGAGATGCAGGGACTGCCTTCGTCAAAATTGGTGTTGACAGCACCCTCGGCAGGGATAGGAATGCTCCATTTGCCTTTTTTGTCGCGTTTGGAGTAGAAAATATCGGTGTAATACATTCCGCTGTTGGCGTTACGCTCGTTGCCTGTGGCGCTTTCGCGTGCCGAAGTGTAGAAAATTTCGGTTGAGTCGGTTCCAAAAGCGGGAGCAAAGTCGCTCTCTTTGTCGTTGAGCCAACGTGCTGGGTAAACAATGTATCTGGTGGGTTTCTTTTCCCATTGAAGTGCGGTTTCGCAATCTTTTACGCCTTGTTCGCCGCGTTTGTCGTCGGGAACGAGGTCGATGTAACTACTATAAGTGGCTGAGGCGTCTTCGTAGTTGCCACGCATTTTGAGGGCGTCGGCAAGGTAGAGAGTAGCCAAGGGGTTAGAATATTTTGCTTGAACAGCCTTTTTGTACCAACGTTCGGCGTTGCGGGGGTCGCTGGTTTTGCGGGCACATTCGCCAAGGTAGAAACAAATTTTGCCTTTTGTAGGACGGTCTTTGGTTTTGGGATAAAGTTTCACAAGCATTTCGGAGCATTTGGTGTATTCTCCTGAGTTGAAATAGGTGAGAGCCTTATCCACCTTTTTGTTCTGAGCCATTGCCTGCGGAATAGCCGCCACAAGAATCAGAGCCACTATTGTAATAATTGATCGCATCTTGTTTAGAGTTTAGAAAAAACGTTTTGTCAATAAATTACAAATTTTGTTCTTTTTTTTGAGAAAACAAATTTTTTTGATGATTTTTTTGATTTTTATAAAAAACGCGCAGACAAAAAACTGATTTGTCTGCGCGTTTGGAGATAATTTATGTCTAATGATTGTTTAAAATCCGTTGCCGTTCCATTTAACTTTTTTGTAATTGCCCGACTTGGGGTCGTAGTATTCTATGTCGCGACCTTCGCAGGGAAGTGACGGATAGCCTTTGCCTACTTGGTCCATCACTTTTTTGGTGATGTCGGCACGGGGCGAAAGACGGTTTTTGGCGGTTTCATATTCGTAAAACATCAATACGTTGTGACATTCTGCATCCTCGTCTTCACCGCAATTGCCACACTCGTGGCATTGTGTGATGTAGATGCCCAGAAGTTTGTTGCCGTTGGGAAGATTCCAAAAACAGGTTTCGAGGATGTTGTCGAACTGCACCTCTTCAAGAATCTTCATATAGCCGTTTTTTGGTTTGTAGTTTACCTGGTAACCATCAATGTTTTCGGCGGGGGCTTTTTTGTACTTCTTGTAGATGTTTACAAAGTCGCCGGGATTGACGTCGGCCCAAGCGGTAAAGAGTTTGTCTAATGTGGTAGACTGGGCGGTTTTTACAGGGATGGTCATCTCCCAATTGTTTTTAAGGTCTTCGGCTTTCTGAGCGAAGACGCTGCCTGTGAGCATTACGGCAATAGCCGAAACTAAAAGTTTTTTCATTTTGGTGTTATTTTATGTGATTTAACTCATAAAAAACGCTGATGAAGTGCGGTTTAGTATGGAGAGGAAGGAAATATCGTTTTGTAGTTTTATGGTTTATGTAAGGATTTTTGGGGAAATTGCAAAAAAAGTTTTTACAAATTTCCCATTATCGCAGATATCAGTGACGAATCCAAAATCTCAAACGCAAAGCATTTTTTGCCTAAGTCTTTGAGAGATGCGCCGATGTGATAAAGGGTAGTGTTGTCGATGATTAAAAATCTATCGTGCATTGTGGCTGTTTGCCTAAGGGTTAATGTTGGATATTGGGCGTTGAAAGTTTGAATATCTTGTGCAGTGAGAGGTGTGTTGGTTTTTGTGTAGATTGTAACGTTAACGCCCGGTTGCTTTTTGGTGAGACGTTGTAATACGCTTAAATCCACGTAGTTGTCTATTAAGATAATCTCCTTTGTAGCGGCTTGTAAAAAACTCTCAAATTTGGCGTATGCGTCGAAGATTTGACCTTGAAAGAATATACCCTGAGTATCGTCAATGGCGTATTTGTCCATACGGTCAAAAAGTTCGTCAATGCGGCGGTCTGCATCCAATTGATGATGCTTGATAGCAACTATTTCGTCAAACAACATCAAATTGTTTTGCAAAAACTTTCGCATCGCTACAAAAGCGTTCATTATCTGTATGCTGACATTTACCGCAGTGTTGCTTTTTAATACTGCGCTAAGCATTGCCACGCCTTGCTCCGTGAAAGCAAACGGCGGGCGACGCAAACCCATTTTGTCAGAATTGGAGGTCACAATTTGTGACCTCCAATTTGTAAATTCAGTATCATTCAACTGAAACATAAAGTTTTGCGGAAACCTTTCTATGTTTCTTTTTACGGCTTGGTTGAGGACTTTTGTCTCCACACCGTACAACTCCGCCAAATCACGATCGAGCATTACTTGCTGTCCCCTGATAACGAGGATTTTGCTTTCTATATTGATGGTTTGCAACGGGTTGTTGGGCATTTTTTGATTCGTTTATTTTCAGCAAAGTTACTGATTTTTTTTGTGCCTTCCAAAAAAATCCCTTCAAAAAAAAGGCAGCAAACCGTTCAGTCTGCTGCCTTTGTATTCATATTGTTTATTGTTTATTATTTCTTTGTAGAAAATCTTATCGGCATTGACATCGGAACGTCAACTGGCTTGTTGTCTTTGATGCCGGGCTTAAAGTCGGGGAGCATTTCAATTACTCTTTTTGCCTCTTGGTCAAGCGATTCGTCACCGGCACTTCTTAATAAGGTGATGTTGGTAACTTTGCCTTGTTTGTTTACTATAAATCTATAATAGGCTGTGCCTGAGATGCCTTTTGCTTTTGCATCTTCGGGATATTTTATGTTTTCGGTAATAAAATTAAAGAGGGCTTTGTCGCCACCGGGAAATTCGGGCATTACATCAGGGGTAACGTATACGGAATCTTCATCGTTTTGTGGGGTTGTTACCCTGATTTTTACTGGATTAGCATTTTCCTTTTTGGATTTTTTTGTGGTGACGATTATTACTCCGTTAGCACCTTTTTCGCCGTATGCGTCTATGGCAGATTGGTCTTTGAGAACCATTATGCTTTTAACATTAGAAGCGTCAACGTCGTCCATCGTTCCCTCTTTGCCGTCGATTATTACAAGAGGCGATGAGGGTAGGGTAGAAATGTCCATTTTTATGTTGTGATCCATATCAATGGTTGCGGGACCGATAATGATTTGCTCTGAGGGTATAGGTGGTTCGGTGTTTATTACATCGCTGGGGATGTTGGATGGTTCTCCGTTTTTGGTGGTGATTTCAATTACACCGTTTTGGGCATCATCGCCGTATTTGTCGGTGGCGGGTGTGCCTTTGTAGACGCTGATTGATTTAATTTTTGACGATTCCACGGCTGAGGTGTTGCTTGGTTTGCCATCTACAATTACGATGGGATCTTGCGGCGCAGTTTGGATATTCAAATTTAAATGGTTATCTTTGCTGCTGGTTACAACGATGGTTTGGGCGTTGCTTTCGGCGAATTTTGCTGTCAACAGTGCCGAAACTGCTATTGGCAATAGTACCTTGATTACTGCCAATTGTGACGATTTTTTACTTGACATCATAGTTATACGTTTTTTTAAATTACTGTGATTCAGGCTGCTGGCTACTGAACTCCACTTCCTGCCGGCGGCCTTTTTTATTAATAATGTTTGATATTGTTTTGCGTTGAATCCTGAGGCTATTACCTCGTGGTCGGCTTGATATTCGTGTACGGCGCGCAATTCGCGTTTAAAGAGCCATATTGCAGGGTTGAACCATTGCAGACAGCAAGCCAAATCCATAAAAATCAAGTCGATAGAATGACGGTGTGTGATGTGAGCCATTTCGTGGGTAAGTACTTCGCGCGAATTTTCTTGATAATCGTGCGAGTTCATAAAAATATATCTTAACCAACTCACTGGCGATTTAATGGTTTCTGAGATAATTAGTTTGACACCTTCTCTTAAAGTAATTTTGTGGCTGAATGCTACTTTGCCTATGATTGACAGCGTGGTAACTATGTATTTTAAGAAAAATAATGCTATGCCAACTGCCAAGATGTACGGAATAATTTCGGTAAAAGATATTTGCTGTTCGGGTTCTATTGCCATTGCAACGGGTTCGAGGTCGATTTCAGGTGCGAAGGTTTCGGCTTCTACATAAACCTCTTTGTCGAGAAATGGCAGTTTTACCAATGGGATAACAAACGATACTGCCACCGACGAAAGGATTGTTGCCCTATTGATGGCGTAATACTTTTCGCGGCTCATAATGATTTTGTATGTAATGTACATTGCTGCAATTACAAGAGCCACTTTGAAGAAATATTCCGTTTCCATAGCGTTTAAGATTGAGCGTTTTGGTTTTCGATTTGCTGCAAAAGGTCTTTGATTTCGTCTGACGATAGTTCGCCGTCGTCTACCAAAGCCGAAACTGCGTTGGTGTAGGAATTGTTGAAATATTCCTTGATAATGTTTTTGAGCGACTTGCGTCCAAAATCACTGCGCTGAACTGTGGCGTAATACTGATAGGTGTTGCCATACGCCTTGTGGCTTACGAACCCTTTTGATTCTAACATTCTTACCATTGTGGAAACGGTGTTGAAATGTGGTTTTGGTTCGGGCATTAGGTCGAGAATGTCTTTTACAAACATTGGTCCTTTGTCCCAAAATAGGTTCATCAGTTCATCTTCTTTCTTTGTAAGTTTTTCCATCTCTATTCTGTTTTGATTTATTTTACGCTGCAAATATAAATATTAATTTTTAAATTCAACTACATTTTATAGTTTTTTAACTAAATATTTTAGTTAGTTTTTTTTAACAACGAATGAAACGAAGAAAAAAAGGCAGCCTAAGATTTTTAGACTGCCTTATTATAAAGTGTGCAAAATGATTAATCCATCTTGATTTTGTCTAAGCCGTCGAGGGTGGCTTCGTCGTTGATAACGCCTTCGATACCGGTGTTAACTATTACTTTGGCTGATGAGGCGTCGGAAATGGTGATGTTGTCGCATCTCATATTGTCAACAAAGTTGCCGGCATTTTCTACGCGGACACCGTATTTTGCTTTGGTCTTGGAGATTTTGCAATTGTTGAACGTGAAGCCTGCATCGGTGCCAATGTAGAAAGCACAGTCGTCGAAGAAATCTTTGTTGCCGAGGTTCTCAAAGTTGCAGTAGGTAATAGAGGATTCGTCATTTTGTGTTGTTTGGATTTCAACGCCGTTCCAATAGCCCGGTTTGTCTTCTGCACCAGCAAATACGATTGGGTCGGCGGCAGTGCCGTTAGCCTTGAAGATTACATCTGCGCCTACATATACACGCCAGCCACGGTTGATGGCAAATTTTGCACCCGGCTCGATGTTGATGGTGAAGCGTCCGTTGAAATCCAAGCCTTCGTCGCAGAAGTAGGGGATGGATTCCTTGACGAATGTATAGGTTGTGTTGTCGTCGCCATAATGTGTGCGGATGTAGATAAAGTTTTTGCCGTTGTTTTCGTAAGTGTTGCCTTTGCCGCCGATGGTGGTGTTCTCTGTCCACGTGTGATAGGTAACAGGGTATTCTTTGCAGTTTTTGATGGTGTTGTTTTCAAAAGCGGTGGTTTTGAAAATATGTATTCCGTTTTGGCTTGTGCCGTCGATGGTGCAGTTTTTGACGGATGCAGATCCTTCGATTGCGAGTACATGTTCGCCTGCGCCGCCGTTTTGGAAGGTTACGTATTCAAAGACGTTGTCGGCGCGTTTGGAGCGTACACACACACCGTCCCAACTGCCGACGTTTTGATTGTTGGTGGGTCCGGTGAGGACGATAGGCTTGTCTTTTGTGCCTTGCATTTTGATGCCGGCGTTTTCGCCAACAATGATTCTGCCGTCGGTGCCGGTGAACATTATTGTTACGCCCGGCTCTACTGTTACGAGAGAGTTGCCGTCGAGATAGATTTCGCCTTCTACGACGTAGTCAACGGGCAGTCCGAGGTCTTTCCAAGTAACGTTTTTGTCGATAGAGCCTGAGAGCACTACCTGACCGTCGGCGTTTTTTGGAGCGTCGGAGGGGTTTTGTTCGGTAATACCGTTGTCGTTGGTTTCGGGTGATTGAGCACCCTGATTGTTGTTGCTGCCACCCCCGCACGAAGCAAGGATAAGGGCAGACGCTGCAATAAATAATGGTGTCTTTTTCATTGTGATGTGAGTTATGTGTTGTTAATTATTTCCTCCAAATATACAAAAAAACAGAATCTCCATTATTGATTTTCTTGAAAATTTCTGAAACTTTTATTCAAACATTCGTTAAAGTTACTTGCATAGCACGGTTTTTGATTATTTACTTTAATTTTGTATATTTGCATTGACAATTTTTATCAAACTATGAATAACGGCATTTGTCCATATCCCGGTTTACGGCCTTTTACCGAAGAGGAAAGTATTTTCTTTAAGGGTAGAGATTTGCATATTAGGCAAATAGTTAAACTGTTGGAAGAGAATAAGATGGCTTTTATTACCGGTGCATCGGGTGATGGAAAATCGTCGATGGTGTACGCTGGTGTGGTGCCGTATATCCGTGCGGGTTTTTTCAAGGCCGATTACAACAGTTGGATTATTGCCGATTTTAAGCCGCAGCGAAACCCACTCGCCTCGCTTGCCGAATCGCTCTCTAATGGTAAATGCCCACGCAGGAATACTTTACGAGAGCGCTTACGACTATTTTGTAAGAAATGCCGATTGGGCTGACAAAAAAATCAATCTCGAAGACAGCAAGATGATAATAGCGGCGGCGTTTAAGAGTTTGGTAAAAATCGACAAAAACCGTCCCGTGCGCAACCGCTGCACACTCAACGAGATAACAGGCATTATCAACCGTCCAGATATATCCACGGCGGCGGTGTGCGGAGTGCTTAATATTTTCCGCTTGCCCGACAATACACTGCTTCGTCCTTTTATAGAACCAGATAATATTGAAACCCAATATCTTAGCGGCGATACTGTGCTTGATATCACCCACGAGGCGTTGATTAGAAACTGGAAAAAACTTACTTCGTGGAATGCCGAGGAGTTTGCCGACACCAAAGATTACAACGATTTTAACTCGCAGATGCAACGTTGGCTTAGCAACGACCGCAAAATTGGGTTCCTACTTCCTGCGGGAAACCTCGGATATTTTGAATCGTGGTACAATCGTGTGCGTCCCAATCCGTTTTGGCTTGCCAAGCAAGATACCGCCAAACTGCCTCTGCGTCAAAAACCTTCAAGATGCCGAGTCGGCTCGACTTTTGGCTGAGGAGCAGACCCGCATTGCCGACAAAGCCTCCGACAGCGCAGCACGCCTTTATAATATAGCAGTGTCGAACGCGTTGGCTCTCAAAGCCAAAAACCGTTATGAAGATAAAACTATGAACCTCCGTCTTGCGTGGTCGGCTTGGCAGATAAAACAGCAGTTTGGACTTACAGAAAATACTCCAACGCTCTATGAAGCAATGGTTTGCGCTATGCAGGAGAATGGTTTTGACAATTCGCTCAAAATCAACGACAGCGAGGTGGCTGATTTCTTTATCGACGGCAACAACCGCCTTTACACCGTAACTAAATTTGGCGAGGTGGCAGGTTACAAGATGGCGGGCGATAAGCCTCAGGAGTTTGCCCGTATCAAAAACACCGAAAAAACCGCTCCTATTCAAAAGGTATTTTTCTTAAACGATAAGTTTATAATTTACAGCACTTACGATAAGAAAAACTATATTGCCGACCTTTCCGCTCAAAACACCTCCGCTCTCAAAAACAGCGGATATATTAATTCGGCTGTTCTCTCTAACGACAAGACCAAAATAGTTGCCGCTCTTGATGATGGCGAAGTTTTTATCTATGATGCACAATCGCTTGATAAAAAATCTGTTGCAATCACTAATCTAAACAAAAAGATTATATCAATTGCCTCGTCCGACAATAATGATGAATACTATATTTTGATACACACAGGCGAACTTGTTAAATGGAATTCTGCCAACAATAATACCAAAGAGGTATTCTCTCGTTCTCGCCATATTGCCTCGTCCTTAACCGCTATTCCTGACAAAAATCTGCTTGTGGTGTGCTATGCCGACGGTACTATTTTTTATTTTGATACCAAAAACGACCAAGTGGGTTACGAGTTTTCGGGCGGAAAATCAAAGGTGGAATCGGCTGTTTACGACCCCAAGACCCAGTTGCTTGCCCTCATAGGTTCCGATAAGCGCATAACATTGCTCGACACCAAAGATTTTGCGTCGCAGCCGTTTTACATCGAAGAAAACAACCTTCGCAGCAGCCGTGTCAACTCTGTTAGGTTCAACCAAAAAGGCATTCTCTTTGCCCTCACCGACAAAAACCAAATACTCTATTGGGATTCTGACATCAACCAATACGCCAAATCGTTAGAAACCCTCAACTTGCAGCCCTTAACTGCTAATGAAAAGAGTTTGGTATTGGGAAGGGAGTTTGCAGGGGGGTGGTGATTATATTACCTCTTTCATTCTTGCATAATGCATTACGCTGGCAGGTATTTCATCCACCATTTTCCACCGAATTTGCATTTGATAACGTGTGCCAAGATTTTTGTATTCCCAATCTTTGAGAGTAACTTTTCCTAAATATACATATCCCATGGTGCGCGATTTGTCTTCGGCAAAATTCTTTTGCTCGCGAACAAATAAAAGCATGGTTTGTGTTTGATTGATATACGCCTTACCTTCGTTAGATTCAGGACGTACACGGTTTTGTGTGTCCCATTGAAACAGATTGCTGGTTAATGCTTTATCATCGTAATCTGTTGTAGAACCCTCTTCGCGATTTTTGATAATATCCACAAACATGGCTTCTACTTTTGTGTTTTTGTTGCGTTCTACACCTTCTCGTGCCGGTGATTTTTTTTCGAGTGTGGATGTGCCAATAGCAACCTGAATTTGTGATTTAGTATAAATTCCATGCAGTTTGAGCGGAAAATTCATCAGTTGCGAATTGTCGGGCTTTTCGTATGCATTATTATTTTTTAGCAATAAAGGCACCACTTGTTTCATTTCGTCGCAAAAATATGTATCCTTTGAAAGTGCATCTACCATTTCTTGAAGGCTCGTATATTTGCCCGCAGTTTCAAAAAGGTCGTAATAAAACATCAGTAGTCTTGTTTTGTCAACGGCTGACAGTTGTTTTACGTTGATTTTAAATGATTTTTGTGCTATTGAGTTTATGAAATTTAAATAAGAATACGAATCAGTGGCCAACCATTTACGGTAAACAGCCCGGCTTAATTCTTCGTTGTAATTTGATTGTGTGTTTACGATGTTAGATTCGTTTAACAGTTGATTCCAAGTTCTTCCTTTGTATAATTTCTCTAATGGAATTTGGTATATATCAACAAAGGTTTCGAGAGAAAGAGGTACAGAATGATTACGGTCAAAATTTTGAATTAAAGACGTTAGTTTGCGTGAACTATAATTTAGGATTGCATTTTTAAGGTTGTTTACAATATATTCCTTGGCTTTTGGCTCCAAAATTATTTGACATTTTAATGGCAAATGCGGACAGTTGAGATTTAATTCTTCTAATACGCTCATCGAAGTGCGTCCCATCATCGTTCGCATACGGTCGGTATAGTTAAATTCTGCACGACTATTGCCTACATAGTCTAAAATATTTACATATTCCTTGCCCGGTGCTTTGCGCAATCCACGTCCAAATTGTTGGATAAACACTGTGAGACTTTCTGTTGGTCGTAAAAATAAAATCGTGTCCACTTCCGGAATATCAACACCTTCGTTGAACATATCTACAACAAAAAGATAGTTTATGCTTTTGGTTTTAAGCCTGTTATATAAAACTGTACGCATTTGGGCGTTGTCGCTTGTAAGAACATCCGCTTTTAATCCGCATAATGTAAACTTTGATGCCATATATTTTGCATGTTCTTGGTCAACACAAAAACACAATGCCCTTACATCGCGAATGTTATCTATATATTTTTGCAACGACCGTAAAATTACCTCGGTACGTGCATCATTGTATCTATATATCTTTGAAAGTTCGGATGTTACATAATGACCTTTATCCCAAGCCACTTCGGAATAATCCACAGTATCGGTAATACCATAATAATGAAATGGTGCAAGCAATCCTTTGTTTAAAGCATCGTCGAGACGTATTTCTGCCGAAATTGTGCCGTCAAAATCATGTTTAATATCCATTCCATCCATACGTTCGGGAGTAGCGGTTAGTCCCAACAGTATTTTGGGTTTAAAATAATCAATAATTTTTCGATACGATGAGGCCGTGGCGTGATGCACTTCGTCGATAATGATATAATCATAATAATCCGCAGGAAGATTTATCTTATCCAAACGGTTGTTTAAGGTATCTTTTGAAGCAAAAATGTATTCAAAATTGTTAGGTTCTTCGCCGCTATACCATTTTTCACCAAAGTTGTAATCGCAAAGAACTTGTCGAAAAGTATTGATACTCTGCCTGATAATTTCTTCACGATGAGCCACAAACAACAATCGTGCACGGTCGTGATTATCAGCAAACTGTTTATAATCGCTTGCTGCCATTACCGTTTTGCCTGTTCCTGTTGCCGCTACAACAAGATTTCGCCAGTGATTGCGAACTTCGCGTTCTACTTGAAGTCGTTCTAATATTTCACGTTGATAATCAAACGGACGGATTAATCCTGTTAAATTTGAAAAATCTATTTCGTTGTTAATCTTGCCGTTGAGTGCTGATTTTAAACGAGCATCATCTTTACCATTGATAAAAGATTCATAACTTTCAGCCCACCACGATGCTTTGAACGAATTGCAGATAGTTTTCATCATCTGCGGCTGTTCGTATTGCGTAATCTTTACATTCCACTCTGCGCCTGTATCCAGAGCCTGTTGTGATAGATTCGACGAACCAATGTAAGCCGTATTGAAACCTGTATCGCGTAGAAAAATATAAGCCTTAGCATGAAGTCGTTCGGAAGTTTCGTCGTAGGTAATTTTAATTTCGGTATTTTTAAGTGTAGCAAGTTGTTTAACGGCCTCAAAATCGGTGGCTTGTAAATAAGTAGTGGTTATTACTTTCAAATTCCCGCCGCGGTTTGTAAATTCTTTAAGTTGTGGCAACAGCAAAGCAAGTCCACTTTTCTTGATAAACGATACCATAAAATGTATTTCATCGGCAGAAGCAATTTCTTTTTGCAATTCGGTGTAAAGTTTCATGTCCTTACCTGTAAACAACGCTCCGTTAACGAGCCCTTTTATGGGCATGATTTCTTGCAGTCTCTTTGCTAAATCGGGATAATTAGATTGTGTTTTGTCTATTACCGCGGTCAATATTTTTGCTTGTGCCGAAACCAAATTGCCTGATTCTAAATTAAACTCGTTGACCAATTTTTTGATAATAGCATTTGCCAAGTTTATACCTTTGGAAATGGAGTTTGATGGTAGCAAATCTTCATCATCCTCGTCTAAATCAGAGTCGGTTAATACCTGTTCAAAAATATTTGTAAGGTACATAGATAAAAGTTTAGCAACCTCGTGTTTTTCAATAGTTCTTTCTCCGATGTAAAAACGGTTATGATCTATTGCTGATATTTTTTCTTCAAATAGTTGATTAATTATTTGTTCGTAAATACCGGTCTGCATAAATTTTATGGTATGTAAAAGTATCTATGCAAAACTATTGTTTTTTTCTTTTAGAGCAAAAGAAATTGGGGATAAAATTTTGGGGATTGCAAATCAAGTTTTTGGAGGGGGAGAAAAAAATATGTATATTTGCAACAAACATATTATACATCAAGATTATTACAACATTTGCATTAAATAACTTATGGACTTACATTCAAGGGTTGTACCAAACCCAAGGATAGTAAACTGTCTCCTGAAATAGAGTTCCTTGGCAGTCTCAATATTGTTGAGCCATCAAAGGAAATGATTGACAACGACCCTAAATTAGCCGAGATACTGAAATGAAAAATGTATTTCTTGAATTTGCTAACATCCCCGTACTTACACCTCAGGAGTTTTTGGATAAATTTGAAGAAAGAAAATAACAAATTGCAAATTTACTTTTCCTCCTCTGCCAATAGTGCCTTCAACTGTTCGATGTCGGGCAGGGCTTTGCGGAGTCGGTCTTCCATATCCACAGTGGTACGATATGTGGCGACACCCATTGGCTTGTCGTAATCTTGGATAACGTATTCCACAAATTTGCTGTTGGCATTGCTGCAAAGCAAAATACCAATAGAAGGGTTCTCGTCGGGTTTTCTCACCTCGTCGTCGAGGATTCGCAGATAGCCTGCCAACTGTCCAAGATATGCAGTTTTAAAAGGTCCCGATTTGAGTTCAACGCAAACAAGGGCTTTGAGTTCGCGGTTGAAAAACAGAAGGTCGGGGAACTGAATTTCTCCATATTTTTCCAAGCGGTATTGGTTGCCTACAAAAGTAAAATCATTGCCAAAAGTCATTATAAAATTCTTGACATTGTGGACAATGGCTTGCTCTACCACTCGTTCATCTTGATCCTTGTCGCGAACAAAAAGTTCCTCGACATTGATGAAGTCCAACAAGTATTCATCTTTGAACATCGAGATTGCGCGGAACGCTTGCAATTTGTCGGGAATCGTCTTGGTAAAATTATTAGGTAAACTGCCTCTGCGCGAATACAAGTCATCGTCGATGAGAGCCTCCAAGTCTTCCACCTTCACCTTTGATTCGCAAGCAAAACGGATGTAAAACTTTCGTTGTTCTATATCTTTTACTTTGGTCAAGATTGCAATATGATGTGTGAACCCAAGGCTCAAAAATTCAACTAACGGAAAATCAGGTATTTGTACGATTCCTAATTTTTGGATTTGCAATTCGGCAGTTCCAACTGCCGAATTATGGCTTTGATTTTCTATTTCGGCAGTTGGAACTGCCGAATTTGTATCGCCGTTTTCTAAGCACTTCCATTCTTCGTAAAAAGTGCGCATATTCTTGATGTTCCTTTCGGAAAAACCTCTCAGCCCGGGCAGTTCTTTCTTCAACTGTTGCGAAATACTGTCAATAACGCCTTTGCCCCAATTTTTGTTGCGTGTATTGTAAGACACATACCGCCCAATGCCGTAATACAGTGCAAGTTGCTCTTGATTGACGGCTTTTACGGCTTTGATTTGGCTTTGCAATATCGCCGATTTAATAATGTCGACGGCAATTGATATTTCTTCGGTAGTATTTTCCATAAAGTTGCCCGCCGCCGTGTATATAGGGCAGCGATGCAATGGCAAAGGTAAGGATTTTTTTGGAAAGGGGAAAGGGTGGGGGAGATATTTTTATGAAAACTAAAACAGACTGTTTCAGTTTTCATTTGGAAGTTTAATACCCGGCGCGGAAGTCAAATGCCAACAATCCTATGTATCTTATGCGCAACGGCGAACTGCAAGAATACAAGTCGGTGAAGAATCCTATTGGCAACTATGCGTTTTTCCGCGATTTTTCTTCGGTGGAAATCGACGTGCAGACAGGCGATTGGATTTATATGTTTTCCGACGGTTATGCCGACCAATTTGGAGGCGAAGAAAACCGCAAACTCAACTACAAACGTTTCCGCGCCCTTATGACCGAAATGTCGCTCCTCAACAGCGAACAGCAAATGATACGCTTAGGCAAATTCCTTGACGAATGGCGCGGTGACACTCCTCAGTTGGATGACGTGATGGTGGCGGGGTATAGGGTGAGATAGGGGAGGGGTTATAAAAATTGTGTGTAGTAAATAGGCATACATAAAGTTTCGCTATCTTTTGAAAAGTCTTTTGTATAGAGTAAGATTCTGTCGCCAACCCTTTTAGAAAATATATTGCAAAATACATCGAGCGATTTGTGTGTTTTATAGCCAGATGATTTTACTTCGATAGGTACCAATTTGTTGCCACGCGAAAGAATAAAATCTATTTCGTAATTGTGGTTGCTGTCGGGAACAGGAAAAGTGTAATAAAACAGTTTGTTGCCTTGCGAAATCAACATTTGAGCCACAAGGTTTTCGTATACATATCCCAAGTTGGCGTCTAATTTATCTGACAGTAGTTTTTGGTAAATAACGTTTTCGGTATATTTTTTCTCTAAAAACGCCAATGTAACAAATAATCCTGTGTCGGCAATAAACATTTTGTAGCGGTCAAAATCTTGAAACATACCCATCCCGATGTTAGGATCGTTGATATGATGAGCCATTATTACCGTTTTACTGTCTTCCAAATCGGCAATGATACTCTCTATTTTTTCTATCCTCTGATTTGGAGCCACGCTTCTGGTCATATATCTCGAAGCATTGTTGTTAAGTTGGTTAGGTATTGCACGAAAAAGTCGCGATGCAATGTTGGAGGAGGGGTCTAATTTTCGCAAATCGCTTTCGTATAGGTCGAGTATTTCTCTTTTTTTGTTGTCCACAATCCTCAAATCGTTTGAAGATAGATATGATTCTACGGCTTGTGGCATTCCACCTACAAGCATATACAGCCTTAAATCGCGCATTAGTTTCCTATGTGTTGCATCTCCTAATGGCCGATGCATTTGGTATGCTTGACTAAGCAATTCGGGCATATCTTTTTTGCCTGTTGCCCAATAAAACTCGTCAAAATCCATAGGATATAGCGTAATTTTGCTTTCCTCGCTTGGAATAAGTATATTTTGCACATTACGTTGTATGCTTATCAGAGAACCTGTTTCGATATAATCGTATCGACCGTCGGCTACCAAATGCTTAATGGCCTGACGAGCAAGCGGTTGAAATTGAATTTCGTCGAATATTATTACCGATTCGCGTTTTATTAGCGATACGCCATAAATGTTTTGAAGATTTAGAAAGAAGAAATCTAAATCTGTTATATCTTCAAACAACTCGTTTAGCCGTTTAGAGGCTTTTGTAAAATCAATGAGGATGTATGATTTATATTCGTTTTCGGCAAAAGTTTTGGCTATCGTAGATTTGCCTACGCGTCGGGCGCCTTCGATTAGCAATGCACTGCTGCCT
Source organism: Bacteroidales bacterium (assembly GCA_016286055.1). Classification (GTDB taxonomy): domain Bacteria; phylum Bacteroidota; class Bacteroidia; order Bacteroidales; family UBA3824; genus UBA3824. Next base: position 36,596 of record JAEERW010000008.1, on the reverse strand, counting down.
TTGCTCTCGTTTTTCCAACGAACCATTTCGCTGTATATTTTTCGCTTGAATATTACCATACTTTTTATTATTTGTGCAATGCAAAAATGGGGAAAATACACAAAATCCCCAAATTTTTTTTACCAAAATGTTATAAAATCCCCAAATTTTTTTTGCGTATTTGCATCAAAACCCCCAAATTTAATTTCCCATTCTAATTCCAAATCCTGCCATATCTGCGCCTACCCACATTTTGGTACGGCGGTAGGTGCCGGTGCGCTGGTCTTCGGTGTGAAGGGTGATATTGAGCGGAAGGTTGCGCAACTGTATTTCGCGAAATTTGATGTGAGTTGAGCCGGTGAAATGTCCGTTGGCATCGGTGGTGATGGCGGTGTGCTGTCCGCTTTTTTCTCCCAAGAATGGCTGAAATCCCGTTCCTTCGGAGTGGTTTTTGGCGGCGGCTATCACTCTGCCTATTAGAGGCACACCTTCGGATTTTTGTGTCATATAATCGGCAATGCGGCTGGTGAATCCGCCTTTGTCTTTGATTCTTTGTTGGTCGGCAAGGGTGAGGTAGCCTGTGGTGGTGGTTTCACCGTTTGAGAGATTCCATTTTTTGTTGGTGCCTGTAAATACGTTGCCCTCGTTGGTGATAGATATGTCGCCATTGGATTCGCGGCGGAGACCAATTCTTCCGAGCGGACCAGCGTCGAATCCTACTTCGATCCAAGGTCGTTCTTTTTCGCCGTAGGTTTTGAGGTAATGGTCGCCTGTGTCGAGACCGTCGGAACCGCCTGCGCTCATTTGCTGTGGAGGTTGCGGCGGGTCGGGAGGAAGTTCGGCAAGTATTTCGTAGAGACTATCGCGTTCGCGGCGGGGACGTTCTACCCAAAGGTCCCAATTGTTTTGAATCATTTTGCCGTTTTCCCAAGCCTTGCGGTAATTATTGTCGAGCCACGATAGGTTGGCAGCGTGAAGAACGTCGTTTTCAAAATATTCCATTACTGCGTATTTGTCGCAATATGCTCCCATAGCAATTGTCTTTTGCCACCATTCTTCAAGTGTTGGTTTAATTTCGAGGTTGTAACACTCTTTGTATTGGTGTATTATGTCGATGTAGTGACTTTGCACTTTGCCTCTTACGTAGGTTTCGCCGGCATCCATTTTTTGTTGAGCGGCGTTTATTAGACAGCGTACTTGTCCACGTTCGGTTTTGGCTTTTTCTAAACATTTTGCCAGATCCTTGTCTATCTCTTCGAGACGCTTTTTGTGGTTGTTGAATGCAATTTCGAGGTTGTTTTCCAAGGCTTTAAACTTGCTATTCATAGCGGGATAAATGGCAGGATAGTTTACAGGATTGCCATTGTCGGGGTCGTACCAAAAGCCTTCGTGGTATTGGAGCATTATTTCGTAGTAACATTCCCACATTTTTAAGCACCAAAACTGACGTGCGTCGGGGTAGTAGATTACCTCGTTGTCGTTTGCCATTTGATTGCTAATTCGTTGGTACATATCGAGTTCTGGTAAATGCAGCGAAACGTTTTTCTCTGACAATTGGTTGATAATTCCTTCGGTGCGTTCAAGTTCTTTGTTGGCGTTTTGCATACCCATCGATTCGTAGTAGAGTATTGCGTAACGGTCTTGATCCATCACCTCTTTGTTGCGTTCGTTGAGTTTGGTGAGGGCATTGGAAACTTTGTGGTTTGATTTGCTGAGATACGATTCGTGCAGTTGCCAAATTTCAGCATTGTTGACGGGCCACGGAAATTCTTTCATATTTTGGATAACGTCCTGACCGTTAGATACTCCGCCCGCTTTGGTGGCTCGGGTAAGGCTTTCGAAGTTTTCTTTGGTAAACACCTTGTTAACCACGTTCATATAGGGGTAGGAGGGGTTTTCTGCCACTTTGTACTGTTCTACCTTTAAGTTGTAGATGAGCGAGAAAAACTGCATAGCCGTAATGTCGTTGAAAAAGGTCTCGGCACTTTTAAACAATGTTGTGGTGGCTTCGTAAAACTTGTTTTCTTTGATATTTACGCCAGTGAGTATTTGGTATGCCTCGCCAAAATCGGGTTGAGTAGAAAGTGCGTTCTCGGCATATTTGCGAGCGTTGATCAAATCGCCTTTTTCGAGGTAATAGTTAGCCAAATTTACTTGAACAATAGCGTTTTGGTTGTCGATAGCGAGCGCCTGCATAAATAGGTCTTTGGCATTTTCTGTTTCGCCCTTGTAAGCCATCAAAATACCGGCGTTGTTGTAGTTGAGCGCCGTAGGATTCACCACGCACAATGCAAGCGAGTATTCAATAAGAGATCCATTTACAAGGTTGAATTGAATGGCTGTCATAATGTCGGACGAGGCTTGGGTCATATACTTTTCGATTTGCTCTACCGACATATTGGCAAATTTCTGGTCGAGTGCTTGCAACTGTTGTTTTACCCCCTCCTCGGTAACCTCCATCGATGGGTTGAATACGCCTTGTGTTTTGGGTTTTGAAAATCTTGACGCATACACAGGAGTGGTAAGATACTTGATGTCAGTGATTTGAATGTTGCTATAAGAAGTGGGGTCTGCCAAATCGTTCGACGGCGACGGGTCGTTGTAAGGCTGGGCACATTTTGGCGGTTCAATGGCAGGAGTTGTGGGTCGATTTTGAGCCGCACCTCCGTTCATACGGCCGAGAGCCATATTTATCATATCGTCAACGGTCATTCCCGGGGGAAGGTCGTTAGGGTCGATTTCTTTGCGCATTTGCTCAATAATCTGCTGCTGCATATTGTTGGGCACGCCACCTGCACCGCCTCCCGACGATTTCCATTCGGGTGATAGGCAGAGTATCATATTTTGCGGAATTTTTTTGTCTAACGTGCTGATATTCACCACGGGCATTTCTGGCGCACCAAAATCCACAGCGGCTATTTTGGTAGAATTGTAAAAAAAGCGCACCTTATTGCCTAAGGTTGAGCGGTATTCGTCGAAATAGAAATCTTTGCCGTTGAGTTTGCAAGTGCCTTGCTTTTGAAACGTCAGCCTGCCGATATTAAAAGTTTGATTAGTTTGATTAATCACTCGGTAGGTTTTGGCTTTGACATCGAGCATAAACGTGCCTTTGGCGGTATTGAGCGTAAGGGCGTCGGCACTTTCGTTGAACGTGCACGAAACGCCGTCTTTTACCGCGGTGGCAATCTGCATTTTGATGTCGGTATTTTGTTCGGGGTCGTGCACCTTGCCGTCGAAACGTATGAAGTAGTGCCCCGACGAGATGAGGTCGGCAGCGGGTTTTGACACGTAGGTGTTTTGAGCCGATGCGGCGAAAGGCATCAATAGCATCGCCGAAGCAATAATGTGGGTTGTTATTCTGTGCATAGGGGTGGGGTGTTTTAAAATACTGCTGCTATTTTCTTGATTTGGTTGAGTTTGTCGATAAAATTCTTATCCTGACGTGCTGTCTGCATATTATATTTGGTCTGCATCTGCATTAACGAATCGGCGGGAATGTCAAGCGCAGCCTCTAACATAAGTGCAATTTCTGCCGTCAGAGGCTTTTTGGCTGACAGGATATCTTGAAAAGATTCTGTCTGAACTCCAATATAAGACGCCAATTTTTCAGGTTTAATATGTCTGTACTCAATTTCTTCTGTCAAAATCTCTCCCGGATGAGTGGGGTAGAATCCATAACCTAAGTTGCTCATAATTAGTTTATTTATAATGGTTTGACAATTCAATAATGCTGCATATTACAATTCTTGTTTCTTTTTCGGAAGGATATGTTCTGAATTCAATACGATATTTGTCGTTTATCCTTACTGATTCTGTTCCTTCCTTGTCGCCAAGGAGTTTTTCGTAGTTCAATGCGCGGTATTTGTAAAGGTCATCGGGTTTTTGAATGCTTTCAAGTAAGTTCACAGTGTTGATGTATTTTTTTACTATCTGTGGTTGAAAACGATGCTTTTTGTCTCCCGAATCACCTTTATAGTATAATTTGCTTAAATAATCTTTCTCAAAAACTATTTCCATAATATCAGATTATTTTGCAAATATATAAAAAAAATGGCAATACAAGAATTATTAGTTGCTTAATTTTGTTGAACTCAAACCGTAAAAGTGCGAATTTAAAAATACTCCTTTACTGCAAATTCAAACTGTTGGATGAAGATTAAATACTGAACATAATGAACAACAACTTTTTCTGTTATAGGGCGTTAATGCCTACACAATTAATCTATTTTTTAACCAAAATGCTATAACTATGAAGATATCAACACTTTTAACCGCAGTTGCGCTTGTGTCGGTGTGCTCATCTGCCGACGCGCAAAATTGGGCAGACCGCCTTAAAGAAAAAGCCGAAAACGCCGCCAAGCGCACAGTTGAAGACAATGTGGAGCGCAAAACCGAACAAGCCGTTGACAACGCTATGAACCCCGGACGAAACAAAGACAAAAATTCTAACAAGGGTAAAAACAATCAAAGCAACGATAATGATTACAACGAGTCGGAAAACCAAGTAGACAACAATGCTCCGAAAAGCGACCCCCGCAATCCCAAGGCGCAGATTTCGTGGAATAGTTACGACTTTGTGGCTGGCGACGAAATCATCTTTGAGGATGATCAAGCCAACGAGCAAATAGGAGAGTTCCCCTCTAAATGGGACGTTTTTGGCGGTTATGCGCAGATTGCCGAACTCAACGGTGTAAAGTGCATCTCGCTTTCCGACGATGGCGAAATCACTCCGCTATTCAACGACAACAAGCCCTACCTCACCGACCAATTTACTATTGAGTACGATGTTTACATTGTTTATGGTCCTGATTATAATACCGCATTCAATCCTCACGGTTGGCAAATTACTACTCACCTGCCTCACGGCGACAAAATTAGAAGCGATAATGGCGGTTTTAGTTTTCATCATCAAGTTTCTACCAATGAGGATACCAAAACTACATTAAACGATGCATATTTCGGTTACTATTGGCCTGTGCCAAATAGTGATGAAACCCGCAGCGGCGATGCACGTCTCGATGGTGTGGCAGTTAGTGCTTGGCATCACGTGGCAATTTCGTTCAACAAACGCGCCTACAAGGTGTATTTCGACGAGCGCAGGGTGGTAAATATTCCTAACGCAAAACAGCCTACCTATCTTTGGTTTGGCTGCAATCAAAACGACGCCGTATTCTTCATCAAGAACGTCCGCATAGCCAAGGGCGCAGTTCCGCTTTACGACCGTATGTCTACCGACGGCAAGATTATCACCTACGGTATCACTTTCGACATTGGCAAATCTACCATCAAACCCGAATCTATGGGCGAAATCAACCGCATTGTTAAACTTATGAACGAGAATCCCGACCTAAAATTTGAGGTTCAGGGACATACCGACAACACCGGCAATGCAGCGTCAAATCAAACCCTTTCGGAGCAACGCGCCAAGGCCATTGTTGCCAAAATGGTGGAAATGGGCATAGCCTCCAACCGTCTCACCGCTGTTGGCAAAGGTCAAACCTCTCCCTTAGCCGATAATTCAAGCGACGAGGGCAGGGCTAAAAACCGCAGGGTTGAGTTTGTGAAGAAATAGTCTTCCGCTTTGTTTTAACAGAAATTATGATATTAAGGCAGTGCACCGGGCGGCGCACTGCCTTTTTTTTTGAACAAAAATTAAAGCGAATAAAAGCGAATTAAAACGAATCAGGACTATCTTAGCCGAGTGCCGCAATTGGGGCAGAACTTGCCTGTGCTGACGTATTCGCATTGTGGGCAGGCTATTGCGCCTTCGGGGATTTCCTGCACTTGGGGTGGGGACGGCGGCTGTGGCTGAGTGGGGATTATCGGGTTGGTTAGATGACCATTATTATTCGTATACTGCATTATTTCTATGGCAAAAGGGTTTATTCCCTTGGCGTCGGCTTCTTCTTTTACAAGTGTGGCGTGAGAGACACATTCGTTCAAAAGTCGTATATATTCCTTTGTAATGTCGCCGTAGCCGCGCTGATCGGTTGCGCTAAGGTTGATGCCGCGGTGTTCGTGGCGGTAGCCACCTATGCTTGTGTCGTCGAAATCTAAACTGATGCTTGATGATGAGGAATAGTCGTACATCTTGAAATTGGGGTCTTCAATGTATTGAAACTTCGCCCACGCTGCCATATTCTCCCGCTCTACCAATTCGGCGATAGGTTTGAGGAGTTCGACAGGCGCGGTGTAGGTTTTGCGGACTTCCGGCTGAAAGCACTCTTTGTCTGTTTTGGATATTTTAAGGGTGTTTTCTGAGGTTTTATTTATGGTAAGTTCGTGGTAGGAGTTGGAGTTGTACATCATTCCGTTAGATATTGATGAATGTCCGCAGCCAATAAGTTCGCCGTGAGGCTCTTTGGGTAGATGTTCGGAGATTTTATTTTGCTTAATGAGGTCTAATGATAATGCGTTGTACACTTCACGGCTTTCATCTGGTGCAATGTGTGTGTGTATGTCGGTTTTAGCGGTGATGCCTATGGTGGATAGAAAGTTTTCTATCACCGTACCGATTGCATTGTCGGGGTTGGCTATGAATTCATCGTCGTCGATTGTGCGGTTTTCGGCGGCGTCGCTGATTGCTTGGACGATGTTTTTTGGATGAAGTTCAAGTTTTAATGCATCTAAGTCAGGGTAACTGTCTTGGTCGTAAGCGGTTACGTTAATAGTTCCGTAGCAGCGGAAAATAATATAAAGACCTTCGTCGCAGGCTTTGTGAGCGAATTTAATGGGTGTCGGTGTGCCGAAATGGGTTATAATGGGGGTCATAGTGTGGTATGTTTTTTAGGTTTTTGAATTGATAATTATTCGCAAAGATACGAATTATTTTTTGGGTATTGCTCTATTGTTATTTTTAAATTGTAAATGCTGATGCCTATTGAACTTTTACAATTTTCTAAAATTTATTAAAATGTAAACGCTTGCACCTTTTGAACTTTTACAATTTGCAAATTTTTATTAAAATGTAAACGATATGATGTGTTTATCTTTTACAATTTTGAAAAAATATTTTGTTTTTGAAAATTATTTATATAAATTTGCGAAAACAAAAATCGTCAACTATGCTTATCAAACGAGAAAGTTACTTAGATACCATTCGCCCTTATTACGATGTAGACCTGATCAAAGTGATTACGGGCATTCGTCGTTGTGGCAAATCAATAATACTTCAAACCATCAAAGATGAAATAATCCAAAACGGTATCACTGGCGACCACGTGATTTATATCAATTTAGAAGATATTGATTTTGAGTATATTAAAACTGCAACCGACCTTAATAAAGAAGTCAAATCGCGTATCGTTGACGGCAAGAAGTATTATATTTTTCTTGATGAAATTCAATACGTAAAGAACTTTGAGAAGGCTTTGTCGTCGTTTAGAGCCACACTCAATGTGTCAGTATTTGTAACGGGTAGCAATTCTACCCTTTTGTCGGGCGAATTAGCAACGTTGCTTACAGGCAGGACGGTAGAATTTGAGATAATGCCGTTTTCGTTTTTAGAGATGAAAGAGTATTTGGAAAAGAATAACCGCAGTTTTTCGGATGATTCAATTTATGACTATATCAAATGGGGAGGATTCCCTATGCGGTTTGATTTTAACCGTGAAGCCGATATCCGCCGTTATCTTATAACCTTGTACGAAGGAATCATTAAGAAAGACATTGTAAAGAAAAATTCGCGATTCGACAAGAAGACCTTTGTGGAAATATCACTCTATATTTTGGCTAATGCTGGACGTGAATTTTCGGTTGAGAATGTTATCAATTACTACAAGTCGAACACCAAAAAGTCGATAACACGTCAAACTATCAACAACTATTTGGACAAGATGCAGAAGGCGTATTTGCTTCACGCTGTCAAAAAGTTTAATATTGCGGGTAAGGCTGCTCTCAAAGCCAACGAAAAATATTACGCTGTGGATATGGGGTTGCGCATAATAAATACCAACACAGTGAATTTTGAGGATACTTTTTTCCTTGAAAACATCATTTACAATGAGTTGCTAATGCGTGGCTACACTGTGTTCACCGGCAAGACTTACAAAGGCGAAGTGGATTTTGTAGCCATTCTTAACGCGAAAAAGTGCTTTATTCAAGTATCGTATCTTTTGGCGTCGCAGTCAACAATAGAGCGAGAGTTTTCGGCTTTTGCTCCAATCAGCGATTCTTCGCCCAAATACGTCCTTTCGTTAGATAAGATAGATATGAGCCGCAACGGAATAGCGCATATTAATATTGTTGATTTCTTATTGCACCGTCGGGATTTGGTGGTGAGTTGATTATTCCTCCACCTTGGCCTCAGCCAAAATTTTGTCGGCGGCACCGAGGTTTTGCTCTACGTACTGGCGGGAGATTTCGCCGGCGCGTTTTAAGAGGGCTTCGTCGGTGAGGTAGCGTTTGAATACCGAGTAGAGTTCGTCGGCGTTGCGGATGGTGCAGGCACTGCCGAGCGAAACAAGGTCTACCGCCTCTTTGAACCGTTTGTAGTTGGTACCAAAGGCTACGGGGATGGAATAGGATACAGCCTCCAAAATATTGTGAATGCCGCTGCCGAAACCTCCGCCTACGTATGCTATGTGGGCGTATTTGTAAAGTCGGGCTAACATACCGATATTGTCGATGATGAGCACGTCGAATTTGCTAACTGTGGATTCTTCGGCCTTTGAAAAGCGCACGTGGGGCAGCGATGTCATTTTTTCGATAGCCGAAAGGTGTGCCTCGTGAATTTCGTGGGGGGCGATTATTAATCGTGTGTCAACATCGTTTTTGAGGCGTTCCATGGCGGCAAAAATCAGTTTTTCGTCGGGCGGCCAACTGCTACCTGCCACTATCACTTTGTGGTCTTGGCAAAATGCGTCTACAAGTGGAATGTTTTCGGCATTTTGGGTAATTTGGCAAACGCGGTCGAAACGGGTGTCGCCAGCAATTGAGCACTGAGTGATTCCGTGCTTGTTGAGCAATTCTACCGATTCTTGGTTCTGAACAAACAGGTGTGTGAAGAATGATAGCACCTTGCGGTATTTGCCGCCGTAGAAGCGGAAAAACACTTGGTTTTTGCGGAATATTGTGCTGAATATGTAAAGTGGAATTTGCCGCGAGTGAACTTCGTATAGAAAATTATACCAAAAATCGTATTTTACAAAGAAAACTGCCTTGGGATTTACTATATCGAGAAAGCGTTTTGCGTTTTGAGGGGTGTCGGCGGGTATATAGCACACGTAGTCGGCACCGTTGTAATTTTTGCGTATTTCGTATCCTGATGGCGAGAAGAATGTTAAGAGTATTTTGTAGTCGGGGTAGCGTTCTTTGAATTTTTCGATAACAGGGCGTCCCTGCTCAAACTCGCCGAGCGACGAAACGTGAAACCAAACGTATTTTGCGTTTGGGTCGATATTGTCTTTTAACTTGTTAAAAATATCTTTGCGACCCTCTGTGTATAGTTTCGCCTTTGTGTTGAATGGCGAAATTAATTTAGCCGCTGCATTGTAAAACCTTATTCCGAATGTGTAGAGTAGCATTTTTGTAGTTAATTTTTGGCAAAGTTATAATATGTTAGCCAAAAATTAAAATTTTTTGACAATTTTTAAGAAAAGAAAAGTATGGATTACTATTTATTCCACATCCATCATATCAAAGAACATAAGACGGGTGTGGAATAAGTTGTTATTATCCAAATCCTTTTTTCTTTACTTTTCCATAATTCCGTCAGTTTCAAACAAATGGTCTAATTCCTCAGGAGTTTGAAGTTTTAATACTTTTTGTCGGATTTCGCCTTTGGAGAAGTCGAGACGATGGAATTTTTCGCCGGTCTGCTCTTTTATTTTGCGGATAAGTTGAATACGGCCGATCTTGAATTCCTCCGCAGCATATCGGGCAAAGCCTTTGGCTTTGGGCAGATTGTCGGTACGGGTGGGGTCGTGCGGCTCCAATATGTCGAGTATATATCCCAAACTTGCATCGCGGCGCACAATGATAAAATCAGGATATGTAGCCTTGGTTTCGTTATTGATTTCGTAAGGTATAGTGAGCGACCATTGTTTGCGTGATTCGTTGCGAAACCAACAAACAAAATCCGCACGGCGTTTTTCTTCTTCAATAACGCCTTCTTCCCAAGAATTGAGTTTAATCTGCGCCTTGCCTGTTTTTTCGTCAGCAAACAGATGGTCGTAGTAAACCTTTCCGTTGTCGTTTACTGGCACTTGTATTGTTTCGGGCAATGAAAACGAGTGCTTGCTGACAGCATCGCCATTGGCTATAATGGAAGCATATTGCTTTTTGATTTCCTCAGATTTGGCAACTATGTATTTGCGGTATTCATCGTCTAACGAGTGGAATTTTTTGCCTGCATAATTGTTTAACTCTTCGATATTTTTTTCTTCCAAGGCATAAAGAATGCAATCCATCTTGAAATTGTCGGGATTGTTTTCGTCGAAATATTTGTCGCCGTATTTGTTTGTAAAACCGAAGCCACCAAGTTTTGTTTCCACTATGCGCAATAGCCTGTCAAGTTCACTGTTGCTCATTGTAAAAAGGTCGGATACGTCATTGCTGTTGATTGCTGAACCGAAAACGTCAAATATTTTGATCGACAATTTATATGTAAGTACATCTTTTGCCAAATTATCGTAATGACCCGATTGATGTAGTTTTTGAACATAATCGTGAATTTTACCCACCACATCGGCAGTTACTACATCTTTGGCGTCGCGCTTAATGTTGGTTTGTGTAAGTAGCGAAGAAAGGCTAAGAAGAGATTTTAGGTAACTATTGATTTTTACACTTCTTACCTGATACGTTATTATGCCCAAGTCGTTGATATATTTGATTATCCCCTCGCGATCGATGTTGATTTCAAATAGTTGAGGCATAACCACAGGCTTCTTTTTCTCTTCTGGCTTTGTCTTTTCGGGTGGTGTCTGCTGAGAATTGTCAGGTTCTACAATGACAACATTTGTTTCTTCTACTGTTACTGTATCAGTATTGGTATCGTTGTTTGTATTGGTGTCATTGTCAGTATTACTATCAGTAGTATTACTGCTTTCCGTTTCGCTGTTAGTTTCGTTATTAGTTTCGCTGTTAGTTTCGTTGTTTGTTTCGTTATTAGTTTCATTGTTGTTTCCGTCAAACAATGAGGGATAGTCGTCGTCTTGTTTTTTGTGAGTGATATGCACCGAATACGTATTGTATTTAGTGTGACCTAATTGCTCGTCGTCAATAAATGTAGGTATTTCGCCACCTTCGGTATTTTGAAGTTCGTCTACTACGCTTTTTACTGTATCAACATCGAAATAAGGTAAATAAAGCCTAACATCGTTGAGATATTCGTCAACCTTTACACGGCATTGCATCGGAGTGCGTACCATACGACCTAACAACTGCGCTATGTAAGTGGCGTCTTCGGCGTGGCGGAAACTCATCATTGTTTCGGCACGTGGACAATCCCATCCTGTGGAAAGGTTCTCTTTGAAAAGAACAACTTTTACTTTGCGGTTGTCGGCAATGTCGCTGGGGTCTATGTGACTTACTTTTAGACCGTTGAGCGTTAAATCGCCGTGGTCGCCAAAAGTATGCACCACTTCAAAAGGTTCAAATTTTATATCTGCGCGTTCTTCAATTTTGGCAATGACGGTTTCAAGGTCGGTTTCTGATATTTTTTCGGCGTTGCCTGCCTTAACCTGAATTACAAAAATAGGATTAACGTAGGCATAATGTTGCTCGTAACAGTACTGATGCCAATGCTTTACTTTGCCAACCCATTCGTCGGTGGCGGCGTCAAGCACTGCCATTTCGTTGTTTTTTTGAGTGTCGCCCGGGTATGTGATTACGATGCGGTCTTTGAGAAGGCCTGACGCACGTACATCCGCCGCCGGTACAATCACTTTGTGTAGCGTGGAGGTGGTGTCGCCCACAAGTGCATTAAAACGTGCAGATGTGGCACTTATACCAATTATTACAGGTACAGGCGTTTTAAGGCCGTAATCTGGTGCGCCCTTGATAAACCTCTGCATTATTGATGTGGCTCTGCCGGCTTCCTTGCCTTGCATTCCACGGTGAGCCTCGTCGATTATGAAATATAGCCGGTCTGACTTTTGCTGTATGGTGTTTTCTACGGTTTCCCAAATGGTATATTGGCGGCTGTCGGAGTGCTGGGAGAGGTTGCCCGATTTGCCGATTTTTTGTGTGTTGAGAAAATAGATTTTGCCATCGTCGAATGTTTCTCTATCAAAATTGTCGTCTTGAATGCTGATACATTGATTTATGCGAATTTTGTCGGATTTTAGAAACTTGTTTTGTGACTGTTGGTTGAGTTGTGGCGAATCAGACAGCCACACAAAAATAGCCTTGGGCTGTTCTTCAAATTCCTCCGTGCCGTAGATAACATCTTCTACAAACGATGCCATCATTATTGTTTTGCCCGCGCCGGTGGGTGCTTGCAGCGAAATTACCTGTGGCGTATGTGTCTGCTGATAAAAGCCGAGCGCACTGGCTGTCTTGCGGCGCAAATCGTTTACCGCTTTTATCTGAAATGGAAATAATTCTACTCTCATTGTTGTTGATAGATGCGGACGTACCCAAGGTACGCCCTTACGTTAATACATTGATTCTAAAATTGTCTAAATAATCTCTGTACAGTTGGTAACAGTTTTGGACGGAGAGCGACTGGCTCATACGCTTGAAACCGTTTTCGTAGTCGGTGATTATAAAGACGGTGGCTATCTGAGGCAGATGGATGAGTTTTTGCTCAAACTCTGCAAAATAATTCTCGTCGCAAAGCACGGCAAATGCGTTTTCTGGCAGGATGAGCATCTTCGGAATCTCTGTGGTGTCGAGATTGGGACATTTGCCTTTGCCGCCCGATTTGAGCCAAAGGAGTGGCAAAAGTTCCTTGAACTGACGACCGAGCGAAACGGCGGTTTTGTTAAGGAATCCGAGACGGAAAAACACGACATTAGCCTTGAATCCGTCAGACATTTTTAGTTCAGAGCCGATGTACTCGCCTTTGAGAGGATTGCCGTTTACGTCCTCGCCCTTGATGCTGCAAACGGTGCGTGGCCAAGTTACGTAGCGGGCAATTCCAAGACGCTCCCATTCGGGGTCGCCCGGCTGAAATCCTTTTTGCTGTAAGGTTTTTGCCTCCTCTGCCGATACTTCGTTGTTTGTTACCATTATGCATTGACGTTTGCCGCCGTCTTCTGCATTTAATAGATTAACAGCGTGAGCCGTTGTGCCGCTTCCTGCAAAAAAATCAACTATCAACGCATTTGGTTTGTTGGCGACAAAGAATCGTATTGCATCGTGAACTGCGTATAGGGATTTTGGAAAATCAAATCTACCTCTCCCCAATATTGAATTTATAAGTTTTGTACCGTTTTGTGTAGCATCGTGAGAATTAATCCACCATTGTGTACTTGGGATATAATTTGCTTCATATTTACTATCATCAACTATAATAGAGCCGTCATCTCGTCTGCCAATAATAGGGAAAAGTCCATTTTCTACTTTTTCTTGTTCACCCTGCGCTATATATGAAAAGGCAGTTTCTACACCTCTGTAATTTCCAATTTTCACATATCCCTTTTGATACATTTCAATCAATTTAGTTTGTGATAATTGCCAATTACCTTCCTCTCCATTAGGTCTAATTGGGAATATTATAATGGAATTATCAAAAGGGGACTCCCATTTTTGATAATCTTCTCCAAAAGACGGTGATTTTCCACAACCCAAAATCTTTTTTCCGTCTGTTGACAAGTAAATTGGGTAAAATAAATTAGGTCTATCAATTCTGCGCGAATTTGTACTTGCGCGACGTAACTCTCTCCATCGAAGAGTATCTCTTGAACCGCCTTTTATATTCCCTTTCCAATCATCACTTAAAGGTAATGCTTGTGGTGCAGAATTGCCGAACATTACAAAAAAAACAAATTCGTTTGTCCTATTAAAAGCATTTAACCTACTAGCACCTCCGGGGCTTATAACGCTACTTATCATCTGCATCCTTGCCTCGGGAAACAACTCCTCCAAAAGACAGCCAAGATGCAAATATTCTTTTTCGTCGATGGTTACAATCATAACACTATCGGCGGGATTGAGAAGTTTTTTAGCCAAAAGAAGGCGTTTCTTCATCATAGAGAGCCATTTGGAGTGGCGGTAAGTGTCGGAAGAATCCACATAATCGTTGTTGTATTTCCAATCACGTGCTCCGGTATTATACGGTGGGTCAATGTAAATACAATCTACCTTTTCGGCATAGAGATATTCCAAAAGTTGGAGCGCGTGATAATTGTCGGCTTGTATAAGTGCGTGAGCGGGCGCGTCGGGGTCGGTATTGTTGTAAATACTGTCGATAGGCGTAAGGCTCGGATATATAGGTTCTCCAAACTGTGCCACAGCCACAAGGTCGCTGGCAGGGATGGTGAAAGTCTGCTTAGTGGCATTGTCTGCCACAATACATTCTCCGTCGTTGATAGAAAGCACCGTAAGGAGACGCTTAGTGTCGTTTTGGGGAGCGGCAGTCATTCCTGAACGGATTGGAGTGCCGTACAAAAGCGTAGTTTCGGGCAAGTGGTCTTCAAACACAAGCCCAAACTTTTTTTGCTTGAAAAGTTTGTCGGTTTCGGCTTGAATCCTCGCCCTAAGGTCGGGGTTTTCTATTTGCGATATAAGGTCTGATAGTGCTGACATTTACGAAAATTTTTTTTGATTTTACCCTCGTATTGTGGCAAAAGGGCTTTGAGGGCTTCAAGATTGTCGCCGTGGATTATTTTGTTGTTGGATGATGGAGACGCGCCGTGGCACGTCTCTACGGGGTTGGCATACGAATATTGGCGCTCCAAAACACGGAACGGCACTTTGTCGGCGTGGCTTACAATCGCCTCTTTTCCTATCCATTGCAATGTTGGCATAGTTATCTTTTTGCAGCAAAAACAACATTGCATACGGACACAAAAAGGGTGCGTGCCTTTTTCTACCTTCGCGTCCGATAGGAAGCCCCGAATGGAAACCTATCCGTCACCCCAATAGAAAACACTGCGCGCACCTATACGGCGCACAGCATTGGGGTGATGGTGTTTCCAAATCGGGAACACGCGAAAGATATCCGTTTCCGTTAGAAAAACAGTTTTCGGGGCTTTTTTTCTTGGACGCGAATATTGCTAATGCATTATTATTTAATATGTTAATTTAGTTATCGTTTTGTCATAAGCAAAAATTATTTTGTTTATCAGTTGCAAATATATAAATATAATTACAAATTCTTCAACATAAAATACAACCTATTTGTGATGTTAACATCACTGGCTCCGTCGTCGTAGTCGAGGAAGAGGAGGTTGATGTCGGGGAACTGCTTTTTGAGTTTCTTTTCGATGCCTTTGGAGATAATCTGGTTGGCAATGCAGCCAAAGGGCTGTACGCTGATGATGTTTTTGATGCCTTGCTTGGCGAATGAGGCTATTTCGGCACTTATCAGCCACCCTTCGCCAAACTGGTTGCTCAGGCTGAGGGTCTGCTCGGCTTCTCCGGCTATCTGCTTAATGCTCTCAAACACAAAGGGATACTTTGATTTTTCGAGTATCTTCTTGCTCTTGGAGATGGCGTTTTCGATGTAGTAGTTGAAGTATTTGAGCAATACCCACGTAGAGAACTTCTTGTGCGACAGGTGCATATCCCAATTTTTGCGGATGTTGACCAATTCTTGCGTAAAAAATTCCAAAATAGGGGGGAAGACTACCTCTACGCCCTCTTCGATAAGTTTGTCGGAGATGAAGCGGTGTCCGAACTTGTTGTACTTGACGTAGATTTCGCCCACGATGCCTATGCGGGGTACGGGACGGTTGTGCACCTCGATGGTGTCGGCTTCGGCTACCATCTTTGCCATTAGTTCGTAAATCTTCTTGGGCTGATTGTATGGAATTTCTTCTTTAATTAACCGTAGGTATTTATCTTTAAATGAGGCTGCTTGCCCTTTGTGAATTTCGCGCGCGGCAAGTATGTAGTAAAATCTCAGAAGACTATCCAAAAACATTGCCGACGGTAGAATCACGGGCAAGAGGCGCATCCAATCGATATGGAAACCGGGCTGCGAGTTGATGGTTTTGCCTGCCGTGCCCACGCTTACGATAGGAATTTCGGGATGTCCTGCCGAGATGAGGGCTTTTTTCATCAAAGCGAGGTACGATGAGGCGCGGCACTGTCCTCCTGTCTGCGTGATGGCAAAGGCTATTTTCAGTGGGTCGTAGTCGCCCTCTTTGAGTGCCTTGATCATATCGCCGATAACTATGGTGGCGGGATAGCAAATCTCGTTGTTGGCATAGCGCAACCCCCATTCTACCGAGCGTTTGTCGGGGCGGGGAAGGTTTACCAACTTGTAGCCCGACATCTCGAAAAGTACAGGGATAATGTCGCTGTAACCCTCGGCAAAATATGGTGCAAGTATGGTTCGGTTTTTATCCTCTACACCAAAGGGTTTAACCGTTTGACGTTCGTGGCGTACCGGACGCTCCTTTAAATTCATTACTTTATATGATTCCATCAACGAACGGACTCTCAATAAGATAGAGCCTGTGGAATTTATTTCGTCGATGCGTATCACAGTGTTGCTTTTGCCCGAAGCACGGAGTATATCTGTTACCTCGTCGACGAGAACTGCATCTGGACCACATCCGAATGAGTTTAACTGTACAAATGTTACGTTATAATCTTGATTAGCAACCCATTGTGCGGCGTTGAGTATTCTATTGGGATAAGCCCATTGCGGAATTATTTGCAAATGGATAACGTCTAAGTATGCGGCGAGCGAATCTTCTGAAATAACACTTGCGCCAAGGTCGGAGATTATGTCGGGGGTTTTTTGGTTGATGAGCGGGTCGGCGTGGTATGGACGACCTGCAAGTACCACTAAAAGACGGTTGTCTCTTTTGGCGTTCTCTATTATCTCCATTGCCTTAACGGCGATAGTGCTGCGGTATTCGGCTTGCGCTTCGAGGGCTGACTTAAAGGCACGCTTTATGTCCGAACTGCTGATTCCAAGCGATTTGAGATACTTTTTGCAAGTTTTGTAAAGCAAATCTTCATCGTTGAAATTGCAAACGGGATTGTCGAACGGAATGCCGTAACGGTTTTCGGTGTCGACGGAACTTTTGATAACGTCGCTGTAACCGCTCACAATGGGGCAGTTAAACGAGTTTTCGGTGTTTTTATATTCGTTTTTCTCGTATGTTACAATGGGGTAGAATATGCGGTCGGGTTTTTGCGAAATAGCCCACATAATGTGTCCGTGCACAATCTTCGCCGGAAAACAGATGTTGTCGCTCATAATAGTGCCTGCGCCGGTTTCATACATCGGCATTGTGGTGGGCGGGGTGAGCATTACCTTTATGTTACATTCAGTAAACAACTTATGCCAAAACGGATAGTTGGAGTATTGGTTCAACACCCTTGGAATGGCTATCGTGAGGCGAGGTTTGGGAAGATCGCACTTGCGGTCGAAAAGCAAGTTGTAACGTATTGCAAAGAGGTTTTCGCCCTTGTCGGTGTTGCTGCCTTTGCTGTTGAATACCTTTTGGCATTTGTTGCCCGAATAGTAGGTTTGCTTGTTGTTAAACTTAAACGACGTTACAAGACAGTTGTTTTCGCAGCCTTTGCAGAGAATCTGTTTGTTGGTATAGTCGAGTGCAGTGTCGAGGTTTTCTAAGCCAACAAATGTGCTGTTGCTAACGCCGCCTGCCTCGTAATTTGCTTTGGCATAGAGTGCTGCGCCAAATGCTCCCATCATTTCGGGAATATCGGTAGAGGTGAGTTTTTTGCCAGTGAGAATTTCGAGAGCACGGTAAACGGCTTGGTTTTTAAATGTTCCGCCTTGAACTACAATTGTATTGCCCAGTTCGTCAAAGTTTTTGAGTTTGAGAACTTTAAATAATGCATTTTTGATAACGGAATAAGCCAAACCTGCGCTGATGTCGCCCACAGAGGCATTTTCGCGGAGGCTTTGTTTTACCTTGCTATTCATAAACACGGTGCAACGAGTACCGAGGTCGCACGGGGCGGCGCTTTTGCAGGCTTCTTGCGAAAATTCTGGTGTAGAAAGACCGAGCGTTTTGGCAAATGTTTCGATAAACGAACCGCAACCTGCTGAGCAACTTTCGTTTAACTCAATTCGGTTGATTACGCCGTTTTGGATAAAAATAGCCTTCATATCCTGACCACCGATGTCCATAATAAAGTCAACCTTGTCGTTGAGGAATTTGGCGGCAGAAAAATGCGCGAGGGTCTCCACAATGCCGTAATCAATGCCCATAGCGGCTTTTACAAGGTCTTCACCGTAACCTGTTACTGCTGAGGCTGATATGCTAAGATTGCGACTCTTGATAATATCTTGGTTTTCGGTGTAAAACTGCTTTATACCGGCGTGAATTTTTTCGAGAGTATTACCTCCGTTAGATATGTAGTAACTGAAAATCAATTCGTTGTTGTTGCCGAGAATTGCCACCTTGCTTGTGGTAGAGCCGGAGTCGATACCGAGGTAAAGATTTTTGCCGGTGTATTCTTTGAGCGTTACCCTTTTTGGGGTGATAATGTTGCGGTTTTTGAGCCAAAGGTTGTATTCGTCGCTATCTTTGAATAGGTAGGGTAGACGGTCTTTGGGTTCGGATTTAAGATTTTTGGATGCCTCAAATTTTTGAATAAGATTGTTAAGTGACACTGGTTCTTCGCCTTCGGAAGCCATAGCCGCGCCCTGAGCCGGAAAGAATTCCGAAAATTCTGGCAAAACCATATCCTCTTCGGTGAGGTGCATTGAGGCAAGCATTTTTTTGCGGAGTTCTGGCATAAAGGTCAACGGTCCGCCTATAAACATTACTTTCGGTAACACCTCGTAACCTCTTGAAAGTGTGTTTAATGTTTGAATACCTACTGCGTGAAAAATCGACGCAGCAATATCGCTTTTGTCCACCTTGCGGGCAAGAAGGTTTTGAATGTCGGTTTTGGCAAACACGCCGCAGCGCGATGCAATAGGGTAGTGGTTTTTAGCCTTTTCGGTAAGTGCGTTCATATCCTCAATTTTAACGTTGAGGAGGGTAGCCATTTGCTCGATAAACGCACCAGTTCCGCCTGCGCAGTTTCCGTTCATACGGATGTCGGGATTTTTGCCCGGACGGAAAAAGATCATTTTGGTATCCTCGCCGCCAATGTCAACGAGGGTTTTTACATCGGGGTATTTTTTTTCTACCACGTCGGTGGCAGCAATTACCTCTTGAATAAATTTGATATTGTTGCGTTCGGATACGCCCATACCGGCAGTACCTGTGATGGCAGCAGTAACGGTGATGTTGCCGAGTTGTTGCTCTGCCTTTTGGAGAGCCTCGGTAACAGCCTGATATATGTAAGTGTTGTGCTTCTGATACGAAGTAAACACAATTTTACCCAATGAGTCGAAAACCACTACTTTGGCGGTAGTGGAGCCTATGTCGATACCTAATTTGCTAACTTCTACTATCTTACCCATTTATTGTTTTTTTGATGTGTGCTAAGAATGGCAGTATCTAAAAAGTGGTGCAAAGATAGTAAAAGATTTGTGTATTTGGCAAATTTAGTTTTTAATTCTTAATTTCTAACAAACCAATAATATAGCACAATCAGCCATACAAATAGCGCAGCGTAGGTAATTACATAAAACGACGCTTTTTTGTTTTTGTGGCGGATGATGTACATCGCGGGTAGCATAAGGAACACACCTCCGAGAAACTCCAAAATGTGGAGAGTGCGTTCCTTGATGCGCCATTTTTCGTGAGTGGCTTTGTATTTGTCGGTGCGTAAGAATATTACGCCGATTATGCCTATTATTAATAAGTATGGTAACAATATTTGATAGGGTATCATGACTATATTAATTAGCGGGCGAGTCGCCCGCATTCCATTTATTCTACTGTTACAGATTTGGCAAGGTTTCGGGGTTGGTCAACATTGCAGCCACGCATTATGGCTATGTAGTAACTTAGCAATTGCAATGGCACAATGGTGGTGATGGCTCCGATGGCGGTGTCAAATTTGGGTACTTCCAACACGTGGTCTGCCATTTTTGAAATCACTGTGTCGCCTTCGCTAACGATGGCTATGATTTTGCCTTTGCGGGCTTTGATTTCTTGTATGTTGTTGACAATCTTTTCGTAACCTTTGTCTTGTGTGGCAATTACCACTACTGGCATTTTGTCGTCGATGAGGGCAATAGGTCCGTGTTTCATCTCGGCGGCGGGATAGCCTTCGGCGTGGATGTACGAAATTTCTTTCAATTTTAATGCACCTTCCAATGCCACGGGGTAGTAGCAACCGCGTCCAAGATAGAGAAAATTTCGGCTGTCTTTGTAGAGTTTTGCCACCTCCTCAACTTTGGCTGCCGATTGCAATGTGTGTTCAATCTTTTCGGGTATCGAGAGCAACTCGGTGAGCAACTGATGATATTGTTGCTGACCTATCATATATTTGCATTTGCCAAGCAAGAGGGCAATCATAGCCAACACTGTTACCTGTGTAGAAAAAGCCTTTGTGCTTGCAACGCCAATTTCGGGACCTGCGTGTGTGTATACTCCTGCATCTGTTTCGCGGCTGATGCTCGATCCAACTACATTGCAAATGCCAATTACACAAGCCTTTGCTGCCTTTGCCAACTGAATGGCTGCAAGTGTGTCGGCAGTTTCGCCGCTTTGACTGATGGCTATCACCACGTCGTCTTGCGTAAGAATGGGGTTGCGATAACGAAATTCTGATGCATATTCCACCTCAACGGGGATACGGGCGTACTCTTCGATAAGGTATTCGCCCACGAGACCTGCGTGCCACGATGTGCCGCAGCCTATTATAATAATGCGTCGAGCGTTGAGAAGTTTGGGCATAACGTCCAACAGTCCGCCCAACTTAATAGCGTTTTCGTTTTCGTAAACACGTCCACGGATGGTTTCGAGGATAGATTTGGGTTGCTCGTAAATCTCTTTGAGCATATAGTCGCGATAGCCGCCCTTCTCAGCCTCGTCGCTATCGAAATCTATTTGCTGAATATCGGGATTGATAACGTCGTTTTTGATGGTCTTAACAGTAACGCTGTCGCGAGTGATAACTGCAAGATTTTGATTATCAAGATAAACGGCTTTTTTTGTGTATTGCACAAATGGGGTAGCGTCGGATGCAATAAAGTATTCGTTGTCGCCATAGCCAATCACGAGGGGACTACTATTGCGTGCGCAGATAAGTTTGTCGGGTTCGTCGGTGCACATTACCACAAGTCCGTATGCGCCAATCACCTTGTTGAGAGCAAGGCGTACGGCAGTTTCGGCGTTTACCTTGCCAAAAAGATAGATATATTCAATAAGGTCGGCGAGTACCTCGGTATCGGTTTCGGATTTAAAAGTGTAGTTGCGGGCAACAAGTTTCTTTTTTAATACCGCAAAGTTTTCGATAATGCCGTTGTGGATAATTACAAACTTGCCATTCATCGAAGTATGCGGGTGAGCGTTAACATCGTTTGGCACACCGTGAGTAGCCCAACGAGTGTGACCCATACCGATAGTTCCTGAAATATCTTTGCCCTTGGTAAATGCTTCAAGGTCAGAAACTTTGCCCTTCTTTTTGTAGACGTTGATATTTTTGAGGTTATTGATGGCCACGCCCGCAGAGTCGTAGCCACGGTATTCAAGTTTTTTTAATCCGTTGATAATAATTGGATAAGCGTTTTGTTCGCCGATATATCCTACAATTCCACACATAATGTTTTAGTATTTTTGGTTATGAAGTTTGGTTTATATTAATACGTTTTATTTCTCAAAAACAGTATATTGAATCACTAATTTCATAGGCGAAGATTTTTTGCTCGGAGCGTTGATAACGGTGCGTCCGAAATCTGCTGTGCGTGCGTAGGGATAAATACAAATGTCGTAGTCTGGCTCAATATTTTTGTTGTATAATCTTAACAGCTCGATAACACGGCTTGTGAGATTGATATTGTATCGGCAACGGCTGGATTCAAAGCTGATAGAACGTAGCGAGGTGCCTCCGTATGAGTCTTTAGTCAAAAATTCCTCAAAATAAATGATAGAACCATCTTTGTTGTTGCCCAAACAAGTGATTTGGTTGATAGGAGCGAATGTTTTAATATCGCTAAGAACGCTGTCGATAGGGAGAATCAAATCAGCTCTCATAATAGATATGCGTTTTTGATCAAACTTGCTAAATTTGCGTATATCCGAAAGGTCAATTTTGATTTTAGTTCCGCTCATGCTTTGAAGGTAAACAAGAGAGTCGGATTTAGAATCGGAAGGAATGTTTGTGCCGGTATAGTCGTGAGTGAAAAACGAAGCGCAAGCATTAGTACTTGCTACCGAAAACGTTACGGCAGTGCTTGCAGTGTCGCCTTTACAGTGGTAGTATACACGGTATTTGATATTGTTGTTGTTTCGAGATGTTTTTAGAATGCACGAAGAAGTGCTACCTTGAGTGAAACATAGACCATAGAAATTATCGTCGAAAGTTGTGTTGCGGCTGCAATTGATAACCTTTTTGCCGAACTCTATCGGGAGAGTGAATCGTATCTCTTCTTTGGTCTTAGTTGGAATGAATTCGGCAGTGGCAATAGGAGAGTCTGAAATAATATCTTTATAATTGAAATTGCTGTAATAGCTGGAGTCGGCGTAAACCTTGCTAGTAAGCGTGTATATATCAATACTATTTTTAGTTGATGTGTTGCCGTAGAATTGTATAGCAGTGGTATCGAGTCCAAGAGTTAAAATTACCGAGTCACAGATGCATTCAGAAGGGAATTTGCCATAAGAAGTGTTAGAAAATTTAGCAAAGAAAGCTGCATCTGTTTTGCCGAAAACAGGATCAACGAAACCGCCGACTAATAGGTGCGACTGGTTTGTGCTATAAACTGCATTATCTAAAATAGTTTCAGTTTTGATATCAATTGTGTCGGTAACTACAATTATCGGATGGTCGGTTTCGGGCATCAGATCAGTGCCCATATTCTCGTCGTTGTCGCATGCTGAAAGAAGTGCGGCGGCGACAATGGCGTATACAAAATGCTTGTTCATTTATTATGGTTGGTTTTTCTTGGTTTATTCGTTTTCTGCTAATATCTTGTCGTAAAAGTCGGAATAAGCGTCGATATATTTGTCTTGTGTTTGGTAGTCGAGGTACGGCTTGCCGCAGTTGCGTGCGTATTGCTCCACCTCTGAGTTGATGGTTTCGTGACCTTGTATAACGCCGTCTGACATGTTGATTGCAAGTTTTGATAGATTGGCGAATGTGGGGTTCTTTACCACTTCAAGGTCTTCGTCGTTAACTCCGTCTACTTTGATTTTTTTGTAGAAGTTTTCTGGAAATGCATCAGGATACTCATCGTTGTAAACAGAATATACCACTTTGCTTTTGGCAAATAGAGGATCTTCTTTGAAGGCGTGTTTGAGGTATAGCGGTACGAGCGATGTAATCCAACCGTGACAGTGAACGAGCTCTGGACTCCAACGTAGTTTTTTTACGGTTTCTAATACGCCACGGGCAAAAAATATCGCACGTTCATCGTTGTCGGGGTAATATTTTCCGTCTTTGTCGGTGAGTATACCTTTGCGGTGAAAGAAGTCTTCGTTGTCGATAAAATACACCTGCATACGTGCCGACTGAATCGAGGCTACCTTAATGAGCAATGAGTGGTCGGTGTCGTCGATAATGATGTTCATGCCCGAGAGCCTAATAACCTCGTGCAACTGGTTTCTGCGCTCGTTGATGCTGCCATAGCGTGGCATAAATGCGCGTATTTCACGTTTCTTCTCCTGAATGCCTTGGGGAAGGTATCGTCCTATCATTGACATTTCGGTTTCTGGCAGGTAGGGGTATATCTCCTGCGAAACAAATAGGATTTTCTGCTTTTCCATAAAATCGGACTTACTTATTTATTTGACTGCAAAGATAATAAGATTTTTCTGAAATTTTGGAAAATAATTTTTGGTTTTTTTTGCCAAAATTTGTTAATTTTTTTGTAATGTATTGTTTTATAGGGTGTTATGATTCGCGGACAAGCCGTCCGCACTCCATAAAAATTCCGCCATTTTTTGGAGCGAGTGGGCTCGATGGCTTATTTGGTTTTTTACTACGGTTGTGAGGTCTGCCACCGACTTGGTGTAACCTTCGGGACAGAATACGGGGTCGTAGCCAAATCCTGCACTGCCAGAGCGGTAGGGTAGGATAGAGCCTCGCATTTCGCCTTCAAATATATGCTCTTTTCCGTTGATTATTAGCGTAACGTATGTTACAAAGCGTGCCTTGCGGTTTTCTACGCCTTGGAGTTTTTCTAAGAGAAGGGCAATGTTGTCGTCGCTGTTTTTTTGCGGACCTGCAAATCGTGCCGAGTATACTCCGGGTGCGCCGTTGAGGGCTTCTACTTCTAAGCCAGTGTCATCGGAGAAACAGTTTATATGGTATTTGTTGAATAGGTATTCGGCTTTCTCTTTGGAGTTTTCGATGATGGTTTGGTGTGTTTCGGGCAGTTCGTCGTGGATTCCTGCGTCTTCGAGACCGAGAATTTCATAGTTGGGCAATATCTGCTGTGCCTCGCGGAGTTTGTTGGCGTTGTTGGTGGCGAATACTAATTGCATAATATATATAATATAAGGTGTTTATTCATAAATAATTTCGTGTTCGGCTGTGCATCCGTTTTTGTCGGTGACAGTGATATAATACTCTCCTGTGCTCATCAAGCGGCGTTTAGGCTCGGCGTAACCGTCGTTCCAATGTATTTTGTAGGGGAATGTTCCGCCTGTGATTTCCAATTCTGCGCTGCCGTTGGGTTTGTTGTGAGTGGGTTCGTGGGTTATGGCGTTTATTTTGAGGGGTTCGGCGGCGGTTACTTCAAACTCTTTTTTAATAGTGCATCCTGCTTGGTCGGTAATGGCTACGGAGTAATGACCCGGTTTTAGGTCGGTTTGCCGCGGGTTTTCGCTGCCGTCGCTAAATTTGTATTCGTAACCTGGTACGCCACCGAATGCCTGAACGCTCCATTTGCCGTTTTCGCTGTAAGAACATGTGGCTGGTGTGGTTTCTATTGTGGCGGTAAGTTCTTTTTCGGGCGATGTTATGGTAAATGTCTTAGAGGCAGAACAACCCGTGCCGTCGGTAATTTTAAGTGTGTAAGTTCCTGATAATAAGTTTTTAAGGTTGGCGGAAGTTTCTCCATTGTTCCATTGGTATGAAATAGGGGAGGCGGCGTTGGTAATTTCGGTCTTAATTTCGCCTAATCCCTCGGCTTTGCAGGGCGAATCGGAGGATTCGGCAGATATTTCAATGCCCGTTTCTGGTTCTGAAATTACTATGGTTTCGGTAATTAGACAGTTGTTCTTGTCAGTAATGTTGATGGTGTAGTTGCCAGCTTTGAGGTTTTCTTGGCTGAGAGTTTTTGCCTTGTTGCTCCAAACAATGTTGTAGGGTTCTGTTCCTCCTGTTGGTGTAACTGCTACGCTGCCATCGGAGCCTCCGTGACAGGTGACGTCGTTGTGTGTGTGCGTTATCGACAGGCCTTCGGTGGGTTGGTTGATTACAAAAGAGCGTTCGATGGAGCATTTGTGCAAGTCGGTGATGGTAACGGTGTAAGTGCCAGCTGGAATAGCTGTTAAATCTTTTGTGGTGGCTTCGTTGCTCCATTGGTATTTGTATCCGGGCGACCCTCCTGAAACTTTAAGCGTGATACTTCCATTTTTCATTCCATGACAGTTAACGTCGGTAGCTTCGCCAGTGGCTTCAAGTAGTTTTTCAGGTTCGCGTACTTCGGCTGTGCGGGTTAGTTCGCATCCGTTTTTGTCGGTAGCTTTAATTGAGTATACTCCGGCAGCGAAGCCAGTATTTACTTCTTGGGCAGGGTTGCCTTCAATTTCAAATTTATATGGTTTGTCGCCACCTTCTACATCAAACGCAATTTCACCGTTGGCCTCGCCTTTGCATTGTGAATGTGTAACGTGAGGAACCATTTTGAAAGGTGTTTTAGGAGCGGTAACCTCTATTGAATCCCAAACAAAACAGCGGTTTGCATCGCGAACTATGCAACCATATATGCCATAGCCTTGGTTTACAAGTTCGAGGGATTCTATGTCGTTGCTCCATACCACGTAATAAGGTTCGGTGCCACCGTGCACATCGGCTGTAAGGTGGCAGTTGTGGTCGCCATAGCAGCGTAGCGGAGTGGCGTCGAGTTTTATGGAGAGTTTTTCGGCGGGTTCTTCTAATGTGATGGATTGTTGCAACTTAGTTCCCTTGCTGTCGGTAACGGTAACGGTGTATGTTCCGGCTTTGAGGTCTTTAATGGTCTTGTTTTTTTTGCCGTTGCTCCAAAGGTATTTGTAGTCGGGAGTGCCGCCCTTGATTACCGCTGTGGCAGTGCCTGTTGCCTCGCCTTTGCATTTTACGTCTTCTTTTTCGATTGTCACTTGCATGGGCTCGCGGTATTGGTAGCGTATAAGGATCACCTTGCCTTTACGGTCGGTTTCAATTTCTAACACAGGAGCGCCAACACCCTTGATAAACCATCGATAAAATATGGTCCGTTCTTTTACTGTATATTCTGGTGCAGGACGCCAACCCATAATGTGGCTATTCTTGTATGCAATGATGTTTTTAGTAACGGTATTTTTTTCGCGGAGGGCTAAATACTTATCGGTGGGCGTGCGCACTTCCATCACAGTGTCGAAATAAGAAGTATGGCTCAAATCTAAGTCGATACGCACGCTGTCGGCAAACTGGGCAAGACCGTAGCTCGAAATAAACTTTTTGCTGAGACTGTCTTTGAGAAATGTTCCTTGCTTGATAGGAAATTTGTATAAATCAAGATCTTGCGGAAAGATAAGCATCACAGCGGCTTTCAGTCCAAGATAGTCGTTTACCATTCCCTGCATGCTTATGGAGTTTGAATCCTTGGTGATAAATTCCATATCGCGACGGCTGTGAAATTTTACCAGCTGTGCATTGGGAAACAGTTTTCCATATCGGCTACGCTCTTTCTTATAGATTCGGAGAGTGTCAAATGTTTCTGGCTCAATGTCGGCAAGGTTCCACTTTTTTGATTCTAAATCGCTGATATATATATCGTCGTCGGTTTGATAATACTTAACGGCATAAATATATCCGTCGCCCTCGTTGGCAAAATCGTCGGCTGTGAGTTCGATTTGTGCCGATGCGGAGGCTGCGGACAATATTAGCGCTATTAATATAAAAGTGTGCCTTGTCATAACTGTGGAGATTAGTAGTTAGACGGCATAATTTTGTCGCCGCCTATGGTTATATATGTTGGAAACTTAGATATTTGCGTGCCATTTTTGAAGTAAGGTTTTAACGATAGTTTTACGCGCGAAGCGTCGGCATTGTTGGTGGCAAGACCACAGCCAAAACTGAGAATTTTGTCGCGCGATTCGCCTTTGAGTACTTCTAAGAGGTCGATGGTAAAATTCATGGGCATAGTAATAGATTGTCCGGGTTCAATCTCAAACTGCTGATTCATAGTGCCAGAAAGAGTTTTTACATCGTCGATCCAAAGAATGTAGTCGAATCCGCCTATTGCAGCCTTGCGTTGGTTTGGGTTTTTGGCTTTTACGTTGACAGTAAGGTTGAGGTTGAATGTCTTGCTGGTGAATGCTTTAACCAATTTGGCAGCATCCACAATAGAAAAGTCGGAGTATTTCTTTTTTTGCGAAAAATTGATGTCCGCCACTTTTACGTTGTCGACGTTGATAAAGTCGAAATCGCATTTTACAAACGATGCTAATTGGCTAACGCCTTTGCAGCCTGCCAAAAAAATGGCAGCAACTATTAATGATATTAATAACGATTTGATTTTCATAGTGTTTTATTTATTTCGGTTTATGATATAATCTGATAATTTTATAAGGGCATTTTTTGCTTCGTTGTCGGGTAAGGGGGCGAGCATTGCTACTGCCTCGTCTTTTAATTGTTGCATTTTTTTTACCGCGTATTCCACGCCGCCGTTTTTGATTACAAAGTCTACAATTTTGGCAATGTCGTCTTTGGACTTTCTTTTTTTACGGAAAATCTTTTTTATAGAGCGGCTTTCACCGTCTTTGTCGGTTTGAAGGGCATAGATTACGGGGAGGGTAAGTTTGCGTTCTTGAATGTCGTTGTATTTAGGTTTGCCGATAGCGCCAGTTTTTTGATAGTCAAAGAGGTCGTCTTTGATTTGAAAAGCGAGACCTATTTTGGTGCCGAATTGCTTCATGGTTTCCACAGTTTCGCTATTAGCATTTATCGATTGTGCACCAGTGGCAGTGCAGGCAGCAATAAGTGTGGCGGTTTTTTTGCGGATAACCTCGTAGTACGAATCTTCGGTGATATCCATGCGGCGGGCGTGATCAATTTGGTCTAATTCGCCTTCCGACATCTCTTTCACCGTCTCCGAAACGGTTTTTAAAAGGTTAAAGTCATCGTTTTGAAGGCTCATCAGCAGACCCTTAGCCAAAAAGAAGTCGCCCAAGAGCACAGCAATTTTGGCTTTGTAAAGTGCAAAAATCGAAAAAAGCCCACGGCGGTAAAAACTTTCGTCTACCACATCGTCGTGTATAAGGGTGGCGGTGTGCAAAAGTTCGATAAGGGCGGCGGCGGTGAAGGTTTTTTCGTTGATAGTGCCGAGCATTTTGGCGCACAGAAACACTAATATAGGACGCATCTGTTTGCCCTTGGTTTTTAGCGCATAACGTACCACAAGGTTTAGTTTGCGGCTGTCGGACTTCATCTGCTGTTCAAAATAGGGCTTGAACTTTTCCAACTCCTCCGCTATCGGTGCTTTTATTTCGTCTAAGGTTGACATACGGTTTTCGCTTTTTTAAAAAGTAAAGGTATAGATATTTGCGCAATAAGCCAAATAAAAAATGAGTTGGTGGTAAGATTTTTTGGAAAAAAATTATTTTTATTTCAATCTTATTATGTCGCTCCATCGTGTGGTGGGGTTTGCGCTTTTGAAATCGTGCTTGATTGCGTTGGCGAAAATTTCGGCTTTGCCTGTGCCGTTTTGCGATGGATATTGCTGCGAGCAAAGCACTATGGTTTCGGTGCCATTGACCTTGTTGATACGGTCTACCACTGTGTCGAGACGGCGCATTTTGGCTATCATTTCGGCATCGGTGTCAAAAAGGTCTTGTTGAATGGGGCTGTCGGGCGCTATGCCCATAACTATCACTCCCGCTTTTTTGTACCTGTATCCCGGACGGTAAAGTTGCTCCAAAAGTGCGTTGGCGGTTTTAACTATGGTGATGGTGCTGTTAGATGGCGTTATGAGCCTTGTTTCCAAAAAATTGTAGTACTGCGGAAGGTCTTCGCGAAAGGGATTTGTATTAAGAAACACGCCGAGAATAGTGGCAACGGTTTTTTGCATACGTAGTTTTTCGGCGCAACGTGCGGCATAGTTGTCGATATGAGTGCGCAACTGGCTTATATCTGAAATCATACCGTTAAACGAACGGCTGGTGCAGATGCTCTTTTTGGCAGCCATCTGTTCGTCGGGCACGCAGTCGTCGCCGTTGAGTTCGCGCCAAGTGCGCAGCATAACAATATTGTTGAATGTGCTTCTTACCCACGATTCAGGCATTTTGGCAAGGTCGAGGGCGGTTTTGATTCCGCTTGACACTATTCGCGATGTGTAGCGGCGTCCTATTCCCCAAATATCTTCTATTCCGGTGAGAGATAGTGCCTTACGGCGTTTTTCTTCATTGTCGATAACGCAGCAATGACGGTAGCCACGGTATTTTTTGGCAAAACGGCTGGCAATTTTAGCGAGGGTTTTGTTGGGGGCAATGCCTATGCTCACAGGTATTCCAACGCTTTGTTTTATGGTTTTGGAGAGATTTTCGCCCCAAGGTTTGAGGTCGGCAATGCCGTTGAGTTTCACAAAGCACTCGTCGATACTGTAACGAAAATATGCAGGGGCTTCTTTTTTGATAATCTCTACCACACGGCCGGTAAGTTCGCCATAGAGTTCGTAGTTGGATGAGAAAACAGCGATTTTCTGGTCGGGAAATTTTTCGGCAAGTTGATAATATGGTATTCCTGCTGTTATGCCGAGAGCCTTAGCCTCATTGGAACGCGCCACCACACAGCCGTCGTTGTTAGAGAGCACCACCACTGGCTTGCCCACAAGGTCGGGACGAAAAACCCGCTCGCAGGATACGTAGCAATTGTCGCAGTCAACTATACCGTACATAATTTAGTATCTTTTCCAATTTTTGATAGTCCATACCACCACGCCCCACACCTCAAAATCATCGTCGGCGTTGATACGGATAGGTTTGAAATCCTTGTTGGCAGGACGAAGTTCGATATATCCTTCGGCACGGTGCGTGAGGTCGAGGTATTTGATGGTAAACTCGTTGTTGATGTAGCAAACCACAATATCGCCGTCCTGAGGCTCGGCAGCGCGGTCAATAACGGCAATGTCGCCATCGTTGATACCCGCCTCGATCATAGAGTTGCCTTCCACACGACCGTAGAAAGTGGCCTGCGGATTGCGTATAAGGTCGCGGTTGAAGTCGAGACTCTCGTGCAGATAGTCTTCGGCAGGCGATGGAAATCCAGCCCGAATGCTTTCGGTGAGTTGCAGGCTGAGACTCTTTTCAAATTCCCCTTCTATAATACTGATTTTTGCCATATTTTTTTTTGCAAAAGTAAAATATTTGCTGATTAAAAAACTTATCTTTGCAATAGCAGTTTTTAGTTTTTTGATGATTAATATTTTCGACAGTTGGTTTTCGCCTTCGGGCATGGTGTCTATTCCTCAAAACGGTATTGATGAGGATATGTTTTTGCATAGTATTAACAACAAACTATCTCCTATAAAGTTTTCATTCGATGACGGTGTGTACAATGCCACGCTCCGCAACTCGTTTTTTAGATACCACTACGATGTAACTATTAGGTTACAAGAGCAGAATGCTGTATTTAAGTTCACCAACACCAACTTTTTAATCATACTCTTTACTGCATTATTAGTGGGTATGTTTATGTTCTCGGGACATCTCTCGTCTTATTTATTCTGGGGTTGCGTGTTGTTTTTTGCTATTTACGGGGCAAATTTTTATGCGGTGCGAAACTATTTAACATCCACATTACATAGCGTGCTCGATAAGCCTGTGCCTGAGAAAGTTGCTGCTGTTGATACAAATGTGAGCATCACTCACCAGAGTGTCTGCCCGGCTTGCGGAATGATTTTAACAGGATTTGAAAACCTCTGTCCAGATTGCGGCATCAACTTGACAAACGGCAAAAGTCAACCTCGTGAAAGCGTAAGCAATCTGCGTGGCTGGCAATGGCGGTGGAATGTGTGAAGTGATTTATAATCAAATAGAAATGCTATTTTTTACGACGGGGAAGGGGATAAGGAGATTAAGGAAGTTTTGCCAAGCGTTCTTCAAAGAACCTAATATATTCCTCATTTCCACTTCGTCGCGAAATTTCCAACCCTTCTTCATAATGCTTTTTCGCGGAATTGATGTCGCCAAGTTCTGCGTCAAGCATTGCAAGAAAACCAATGGAGTTTGCCAAATTATCCAAATACACCGGTGTTTCAGGCAGTTGCCTTCTTATTTCCACCGCTTCTTCAAAATGCTTTTTGGCGGAATCGGTTTCGCCAAGGTTTTCTTCGAGCACTGCAAGGTTAGTCAGGGAAAGAGCCAAACTATCAAAATACTGTGGCGTTTTTGGCAGTTTCCTTTTTACTTCCACCGATTCTTCATAATGTTTTTTTGCGGAATTGTTGTCGCCAAGGTTTTTTTCGAGCATTGCAAGGTTGTTGATGGTACCTGACAATAAGTCCAAATAATCCGGTGTTTCCGGCAGTTGTCTCCTTATTTCAATCGCTTCTTCCAAATGCTTTTTCGCAGAATCGGTGTCGCCAAGGTCTTCTTCGAGATCTTCTAGGTTACCAAGGGTGGTTGCCAAACTATTCAAATACTTCGGCGTATCCGGCAGTTTCCTTTTTATTTCTAACGATTCTTCATAATGCTTTTTTGCGGAATCGGTATCGTCAAGATTTTCTTCGAGCATTGCAAGGTTGTTGATGGTACTTGACAATGAGTCCAAATAATCCGGCGTTTCCGGCAGTTTTCTACTTATTTCAATCTGTTCTTCATAATGTTTTTTTGCGGAATCGTTGTCGCCAAGTTTTTTTTCGAGATCTGCAAGGTTACCAAGGGTGGTTGCCAAACTATACAAATACTGCGGTGTTTCTGGCAATCCCCTTTCAATTATCACCGCTTCTTCAAAATGCTTTTTTGCGGAATCGGTGTCGCCAAGGTTATCTTCGAGCATTGCAAGGTTATTGAGAGTTTTTGCCAAATTATCAAAATACTGTGGCGTTTCCGCCAGTTTCAGCAGTTTCCTATTTATTTCTACCGCTTCTTCATAATTCATTATTGCGGAATCGTTGTCGCCAAGGTTTTTTTCGAGCATTGCAAGGTTGTTGATGGTACCTGACAATAAGTCCAAATAAATCGGCTTTTCCGGCTGTCTTCTACTTATTTCAATCGCTTCTTGCAAATGTTTTTTTGCGGAATCGTTTTCGTCAAGGTTTTCTTCGAGACCTGCAAGGTTGCCTAAGGTGTTTGCCAAACTATCCAAATACTTCGGCGTTTCTGGCAGTTCCCTTTTTATTTTCACCGATTCTTCAAAATGCTTTTTTGCGGAATCGGTATCACCAAGGTTTACTTCGAGCATTGCAAGGTTTTGAAGATACGCACTTTTTGAATCCAATGTTTCATCATTTTCATCTGCACCTTCTATTACTTTCAATGCCTTTTCATAATGCATTTTTGCATCGGAAAGATTGTTTTTGAACACCTCAACTCTTGCTATGGCATTATACAAGTCGGCTAAATCGTATGGTTCTGCGTATTTCTCAAATTCGTTTACTAAATGATATAATTCAGGCATTGGCAATTGATAGAGAATGACATCATTGTTGTCACGCAATTGATTGAGAAAAGAATAGAACAAAGCAATACGTCCACAAATTCCGTAGTTGATGAAACTACTTGCGATGCATTTGGAGTAACTGTGCAAGGTGACGGATTTTATGTCGTCATCAAGAATTTTGTCGATATTATCAAGATATTCTGAATAATCAAATTCTCTGATGTTGATTTGTTCGCGCAAGACGTCACCCATAAGACTGTGGATGGAGTAATGCTTGTCATTATGGGAAAGGATACCTTTTTCTATAAGTGAGTTTAGTTTTTCTTTGCTATCTGGCAAAAGAGTTTCTATTGCTTCGTTAGCAATTGGTTCATTGGGCCAAGTAACATAGACGGCGAGGAAGTTTACTTCGTCTTCTGAAAGATTTTCTATGTTGCAGAGGTTGATAAGATATGTGTATATATCTTGTATTTCCTTTTCTTCGATTGCTAAACCGCCTAAAATTTCTTCTGTTCGCTTATTTTTAACCTTATTCCCTTTGATATTGTTTAATACTTCCTCTGCATCTGTTTCTTGGCTATTGAAAACCGCAATTGCAGTTTGCTCTATCAAAAGCGGATGGTAATAAAGTTCATTTACAATTATGTCGAGTTGGTCATCCGAAAATTTTATACAACCATCATAATTGTTTAAAAACAATTCTTTGGCTTCTTCTCCCGTCATTTTGTCCATCTCAATGAACGCAAAACGGTTTTTATTTTTGACAATTGCTCGCGTCAATACAAGTGTTTTCCAATTGTCAGACGGGAGATATTTATATATTTGTGTGTTAATCTCTTGTTTTATTGTTTCATTGTTTGTGTTGACATCCAACACAAGTAGATTTTTACCTTTAATGTTTGATAATTTGTTTTTAACTATTGCAAGTTTTACTGGTTTATTTTGATTTTGTATAAATCGTTCTTGTTCTTCCCCTTCAAATAATATCTCTGCCATTTTTTCCAAAAAGGCGTCTTCAATTTTGCCGTTAACTGTTACCCAGGCAACATTATTAAAATTCTGTTCCTTTGCGTACAGATATGCCAAAGACGTTTTTCCGCTGCCGCCAATACCACTGACTACCACACAATTATGGTTATAAAAACTTTTCCACACTTTGTTGAGCATATCAAAACGTGGAACAAGATTGTTTGGGAATACTATGTTTTTAATTATTGTGGGATAAGAAGATTTATTTCCATTTTTTCTATCTTCTATTCCCAAAATATTCAATAATCGTTCTTGAAATGTAGTATTTCTCTCTTTTATTCGATACCTTACATCTTGAAATGGAGAAAGTTCAGGAAATGGTGTTTCGTCAAAATTTGGACGAACATTTATTATTGGAATGATGTGTACAGAATTGTCCTCTTTCTGTCTTTGCAGTGCAATTTCAATTTCTTTGTAATACCAATCTGTTTTATTTTCTTGCGATTCACGATTGAAGGTATCTTTGTTTACACAAATCAAAATATATTCTGACGAAAGCAATGCGTCGTGTATGGTTTCAAACCATTTGTTTGGCCTTTTATTTAATTCCACCGTGTCCACAAAAATCCTGTCCTCGTCGATATACTCGCTGAGGATATTGTAAACAGTATCTTTGAACACCGCGTCGTCACGGCGGTAACTTATGAAGATTTTGTATCTGTAATCCATAGCAAAAAAGTTTTGTGGTGCGAAGATAAGGAAAAAATTTTGATTTTGCAAAGAAAATGCTATTCTTCCCGTCGGTGAAACGGTACAAGGTTATTGAGAGTTTTTAAGGAAGTTTTGCCAAGCGTTCTTCAAAGAACCTAATATATTTATCATTTCCAATTTTACGTGATATTTCCAATCCTTCTTCAAAATGTTTTTTTGCGGAATCAGTGTCGCCAAGGGTTTCTTCGAGGTCTGCAAAATTGTACAGAGTAACTGCCAAACTATGCAAATACTGTTGCGTTTCTGGCAATTTCAGTTTTATATCCAACGATTCTTTATAATGCTTTTTTGCCGAATCGGTGTCACCAAATTTTTTGTCGATATTTGCAATGTTGTTCAGGGTAGTCGCCAAACTATACAAATACTGCGGCGTTTCCGGCAGCTTCCTTTTTATTTCCAACGAATCTTCATAATTTTTTTTCGCAGAATCGGTGTCACCAAAGGTTTCTTCGAGGTCTGCAAGGTTGTGCAGGGTAGTCGCCAACTCTTTCAAATACAGTGGCGTTTCCGGCAGTTTCCTTTCTATTTCCAACGATTCTTCATAATACTTTTTCGCAGAATCGGTGTTGCCAAGGTTTCTTTCGAGAAGTGCAAGGTTGTTAAGTGTGGTTGCCAAACTATCCAAATATTGTGGCGTTTCCGGCAGTTTCTTTCCTATTTCCAGCGATTGTTCGTAATGCTTTTTTGCGGAATCGGGGTCACCAAGGTCTTTTTCGATTATAGCAAGGTTGTATAGGGTAGTTGCCAAACAATACAAATACTGCGGCGTTTCCGGCAAATTCCTTAATATTTCCACTGATTCTTCATAATGCTTTTTTGCGGAATCGGTGTCGCCAAGTTTTTCTTCGAGCATTGCAAGGTTGTTAAGCAATGACCCTTTTGTATCCAATGTTTTTTCGTATTTTTCCACATCTCCCATTATTTCTAATGCCTTGTCATAATGTAATTTTGCATCGGAAAGATTGTTTTTAAATTCCTCCGCTCTTGCCACGGCATTGTATAATTGGGCAACTTGGAAAGGCTCTGCGTTTGCTTCCAGCTTTTTCACTATGTCGGTAACCTCCGGCTCTGGCAAATTGTACAGAATTACATCATTGAAGTTGCACAATGCGTTAAGAAACTCTCTGAACAATATAATATTGTTACATAGTCCGTGGTGAATTAAACTATTAGTTATGAGTTTGGAATATTTGTGTAAGGTAACACGTTTTATTTCATCATAAAGAAAAATTAGAATATTTTCCAAATAATTGGTATAATCAAATTCGCTTATTTTGATTTGTTCGCGCAAGACGTCACCCATAAGACTGTGGATGGAGTAGTGCTTGTCATTATGGGAAAGGATACCTTTTTCTATAAGTGAGTTTAGTTTTTCTTTGCTATTGGGTAAAAGAGTTTCTATTGCTTCGTTAGCAATTGGTTCATAGGGCCAAGTAACATAGACGGCGAGGAAGTTTACTTCGTCGGTGGAAAGATTTTCTATGTTACATAGGTTGATGAGATATGTGTAAATGTCTTGTATCTCTTTTTCTTCTATTGCTAAACCGCCTAAAATTTCTTCTGTTCGCTTATTTTTGACTTTGTTCCCTTTTATATTGTTTAGTACTTCATCAGCATCTTTTTCTTGGCTATTTGAAACTGCAATTGCGGTTTGCTCAATTAAGAGCGGATGGTAATAAAGTTCATTTATAATTATGTCGAGTTGGTCATCCGAAAACTTAATACAGCTATCATAATTGTTTAAAAACAATTCTTTGGCTTCTTCTCCCGTCATTTTGTCCATCTCAATGAACGCAAAACGGTTTTTATTTTTGACAATTGCTCGCGTTAGCACAAGTGTTTTCCAATTGTCAGAGGGGAGATATTTATATATTTGTGTGTTAATCTCTTGTTTGATGTTTTCATTGTTTGTGTTGACATCCAACACAAGTAGA
>JAEERW010000002.1 GCA_016286055.1 Bacteroidales bacterium | reverse complement strand
TTACCTGTTGGTTGGGCGGGATAAGACTCTTATCTTTGGGCAGGGTGAGCACAGGCGGCTTGCCCATGCGGGCGTTGAACATGGTGAAGGCGGTGTTGCTGATTACGCGGTTTTCGTGGTAGTGGATCACTTTTACGTTCATGCGGTAAAATCCTTCGGGCAGTTGTCCGTTTTGGAGGTATTTGGCGGCGGTGATGCCGTGGAAATCAAGGTTTTGTATGTCGAAATATCTTGCAAGGTCGGCGCCTGTTAGCACTATGGTCTGTCCGCCGTTAATATATAAAGGTGCGGGGTTGAACGATGGCTTTGTAGTTACTTTAACATTCTGACATTCAAGCGAGATGGAGAGTTTGTAGGGGCAGTTGGCGTCTAAGAGGTCTTGACCTGTAAGGGTAATGATGAGTTTTGGTGTGGCATAGTCGCCGAGAAAGAGGCTGTATGGCGGGGTGTATTGCACTGTGGCACGGACGGGGTAGTTGCGCTGGGCAGAGGATACCGCAGTGCAGAATGTCAATAGGGTTAGTAATATTAGTAGTTTCTGTTTCATACCTTGTTAAAAAGAAATTTTACCTTCATCGCTTAATGATGACTCTGTGCCATCATCAAATTGATGCCTGATGCAATATTTGTATGTTTTGCCCGCCGACACGTTGGTGTCGGTGTATTCGTTGCCGTGCACTATGGCGTAGGTGCTTATATCATTAGTGTCTACCGCTCGGAAAACAACGGTTGACACCACCTTCTTGCGCAATTGCTCGGTGTTCCATTTGAGTTTTACCCCATTGGTGGTTACGGTGGTGGTTAATACAATTTTTTCGGGTTTTGCCGGAATATCTGCTGCCACGATATTCGAGATGTCTGACCACAGTCCGCCATTATCCATAGCCTTGAGTGCGTAATAGTAGGTTTCGCCCTCCTCTATATTGTTGTCGCTGTATTCGGTGTCGCGTGGTTGCAATATAGCCAAGGTGTCGAACTTGCTATTGAGATTAGTTGTACGAAATAAAACAATGTTTTTTACATCGCCCGATACCGATTTGTGCCACGAAACTATGTTTTTTTTGCGGGCTATCTCCACATTGCTGATTCGTGGCGGCGACGGGGGAATGGTGTCGTACCTTGCCACTGCTGCTGGTGGCGACATCTGGCTTTGATTGTCGCGACCGTCCACTGCCTTGAGCCGGTAATAGATATATTCGGTGCTGGTGTTTAGTGTAATGGTGTCGGTGTAGGTGGTATCTTTAATCATATAAGGGCACGCCATCACAAACTCCACATCGGGCAGATTGGCGCGAAAAAGGCGGTAACCTATCACATCGGGGTCGGTGCTGCGCTGCCAATACACCGTAACGCGTCCCAGACTATCGCAAAAGCCCTCGGGCGGAGCGGGTGCTGCAGGTGGTACGCTATCAACAAGCATCGCATACGATGGAAAGGGGTTGATTACTTCGCTTACAGAATTGTATGCCGAAATAAAATAGTAGTTGTCGTAGAGAGGTTTGGTGTCGGTAAAACTGCGCGATTGCGGACTGATATTGTCCGACAGCAGTTGTTTGGTGCCGCCTGATGATTCGGAGCGGTATATCTTATATCCCTCAATTGCGGATTCTAGGTTGGCATCGTAAGTCCAGTTTACCACCACAGAATTGTTGTTAACAGTTTCGGCGTAGGTGAGTTCGGGCACCGAGGTGATTTCAGGCTTGCCTATGCATTTCGACACATCCGACATAGGACCACTTTCGCCAAAACTATCAAAGCCGTAGGCACGGTAGTAATATGCCTTGCCGTTGGTTTCAAGCGTGTCGATGATACGCATTTCAAACGAACCGTAAGTGGCTGAGATGGGTTGTTCGGATATTTTTTCAAAATGCTTGCCATCTTCGCTCTTTTCGATATAGTATGCTATATAATAAGGTGTGGCTTGCGTATCCCACGAAATATGTGCCGCGCGGTTGCGTACCACTATTGTGGGGGCTGGCGGAGGGTATAGCGGGCGGTAGGCTCGTATCGACGACATTACCACTGCTGTGTCGGTGTAGAGGGTGTCGGCGGTTGCCAACCTTACAGAGTAGATATAGGTGCTGCTCTTGTCCACATCGGAGTCGTTGTAATATAGTCCGGCAAGGCGGGCGGTGGTGGTGTCCATATCAGCGCAGTAGAGGGCAAAGCCAAACCGCTGTTCGTTGTCGTTGTGTTTTTTATATGCTGTAATAGGATTAAAATCGGTGTAAGTCTCGCGCTCTCCAAATATGCACTCTGCCGCCACTGCGGTATACTGGTTGTCGGCGTATGGCTCCCATTCGCCCATTTCCGCCATTTTGATATTTTTAGAAAATTGTTTTTCTGCCCATACCGAATCGCCCTGCTCTTTTACCAAATATTTTTCAAACGTATATCCGCATTGCTTAGCCTCGTCCCACACTGGATACGCAACTGGAGCCCAACGGAGTTCAATGCGGTCGCGCCCGGGCTTAGCTATCAGCATGATATTCTGCTGCCGCTGCGCCATAGCGGGCATACATATCATTATCAGAAGTATAAGAGATGGTAGTTTCATGCAGAGGTAGTTTGTGTTTTTTCGTCGGCTAAATAACAAATATAAAATCACTCTGCAAAATATTTTTAACACTTTTTTTTAAATATATTATATATTGATAATATTTTATAACGGCAATAATTTTCAAAAACTGCTTAACTAACTGAAATATATATAGCACATTATAAAAATATATAATTAAATAAAATTAGTAAAAAATAGATAAGAAAATATTTGGATTGTCGGGAGAAATGGTTACATTTGGGGCGAAAAAATAATCAGTAACTAATTAAAATTTAACTATAATGAAAAAGATTTATCTACTATCCATTGCCGCCATCTTATCGGTTGCAGTGATGTTGGTATCGTGCCATAAAGAGGACGAAACCGAACCCACACCCAATCCCGAACCAAATAAGGAAGAGCAAAAAAACGAGCCGAAGATTCAGTACGATTCGTCGGGAGTGGACATGCTGCTCGCAAGAAGCACTTTCACTTTTTTCAACAAAGACAACCACAATCCACAATCAGGCGCAACAGACTGCAGCTGTTTCAGCATCCCGATAAATATAGCCGCCAGCTACAAACTATACGACCCTTTCGAAATCAAAGTGCTCGACACTCTGTCGTACACTTACAGATATCAGGTCGCAAGTTTTTCAGTCACCGACGCTTCGGGCGAGAATTTGTCCACCGGATGCTCTGTGCCTGAGTCTCCCGACGTTATGGCGTATTTAACACACAAAGAACTGAAGCCCAACACAGAATACACTGCCTCTGTAACCATCACCCTCGCGCAACTTGTTAACGGCGAGTGGAAGCAAGTGACACATTTGGGCAACACCTACGACTACTCCTGCTCTGTGAAATTCACCACAGGAGAACTGCCAGAAGGAAACAAAATTGACAGCAAATTCATATCGTACCAGTATCCAATCGACCGTCAGTTGTACTACCTACCTGAAGAATACAAACAAGGATACATCATGCTCGGATATAGTTACAACAACATATTCAGCGGAGTGTCGGAGCAAGATATGAAACTCGTAATCACATCGATAAGCGACGAAAACCAGCCGAAGCAAACCACAAGTTTCACATATAAGGAATTTAACGATGTGCCAAATGAAGCCGCCGAAATCAACTATTCGTTAGAGAATATCACATTCAACCCGCAGACTATCTACCGATTTGATTTCTTGTGTGGAGAAGACACAATATATTATATGCATTTCGCCACAAGCAAGTTCCCTGATATGAAATCAAAATTTGCCTCGATTCTATCAACTGGCCTTAAAACCTCTTATACTGCAGAATATCTTGTTATGGGTGAGGCATATGAATTACAATACGACGAATTTTTCGATGATTTCGAACTAAAAAATGAGCAAAGGACAAACGGCAATATTACATTAAGTGGTCTAGTAAGGTTTGAAATGGATTTCAAAAAATCTGACGCCTTTCACAATAGTGAATATGAATATATTTACGATAATTACACAGATGTACTTAAGAATGTTACTCAGAACCGCATCGAAGGCTATCCTCCATCTTCGGAATTTTATTACGTTAAGACTTATAACATTAAAGTTTTTCTAAATGACTTTCAAATTAACCATAAAAAAATCGCCTCTTTTACGGAATATACATCACAGATAACTTGTAATTTTTCAAATATCATGATGGACGACTACTCCATAATCAACAAATATATTTCTGAACCTGCCAATGAAATAGAACAACATATAAAAAATAAGTTACCACCCTGGCCTTATTTACCTTTTGGTACTTACAAATGTTGGTTCTATTACCTGTTGCCAGGAAAGGGCACTATTCTTTATAAAGAATATTTTGACTTAGACTCATGGAGCTCATTGAGATAAAGAATATTTTGAAATTAACGTAGGAAAATAGTTGTCATGAAATATATTATTGGATTATTGGCATTGTTATTTTGTCATGTTGGTGTGTTTGGTGCAGGTAGTTATTACTATGTCACATTGAGTTTTTTCGGTTCGTTGGAAGTTGCCGACACCGAAATAACACTTCAGAATGGTTTTAAGGCAAAGTTTAATCATAAAGGCCATTCTCTTGAAGTTCCTTTTGACGAAGATGCCAATAATCCAATAATCATTAAATTCACCGCTCCGGATGGCGTGGATTATAGTAGCAGTTTGTCATCACAAGATATTAAAGAATCATTGAATTCTTCCAAGTCAAAGGTCTTGTATACACAGCCTCCTCTTGTTGATGGAGACTTTTATAAATATTTTGGAGTGAATTTTAATTATAGACAAAAAACATTAAAATTTGGTAAAGATTACTTTTGTGAAGGAGATGAGTTATCATTTGAGGGACCAGACATTACTTATCGTATAGCACCTTATTCCATTCAAATACGCGAGGAGAACGGTGAATGGCGCAATATAGGCTCACACGATCATTCAATATCATATTACGACCTTGAATCATTCCGTGCTTCTCCCTATTGTAACGCAGAATCTATTTTTCTTTGGACATGCTATATTAGAATCCTTTATGCAGGATATTATATCGATCTCGGTCAGATTCCACCTTTTTACCGACAGGCTAAATTCGAATCAGGTGAAATGTCAATTAAAAATGACACATTAAGTGTGCCTCCGTTGGGGAATTGTCTATTTCTTAAAGTTAACGGCAAGGCCAAAGATTGTTCCAGAAACGATTATTCTCACTTATATTTATCGCCAGGAATAAAATGTATAATTTTAAATTATGATAAAGAAAAACTCCCACAAGGGGAAGTTTATTCTTGCCCTACTACCTCTTACGCAGTTGTATTTTCATCAGAACATGATTATGTCGGTGAAAATGAAAACGATGGCAAAATAGACTTTTGGAGCGAGGAACAGGCTGTAACAGGTCGTCAAGGAGCGATTGTTTTAAAAACAGATCCATTCCCTTACACAGATAAAGGGACTATGGACACGAAGAAAATGCCAAATATATCAATTTGTAATGCAGAAGAAATACAAATTGACAGCATCGAAATTAAAGGTTACGATAATGATGGGATTCCTGTATACCCTAATAATCCTGACGATCCTGACGAATCTAAAGTTACATCATATTCAATAGTAACAGAAGGAGAACACAGAGTAAAATATCTAACCCATAGTTTACCTGCCGACCTATGCAAAAAAGGTGACCATACTATCATCATCAAACCCGACCTTTCAAATTGTATCCCTCAAAAAATTACATATACCCTGAAAGGTTATTATCACAATATTTCAATAGAAGAAAATGATTATAGTTATTTTGCATGTAATCAGGATGACAATGGCGGAGGTGGCTTGTTGACGATTAAAGAGATTAATAAAATAGATGGAGGCAAAGGTGGAGGTTATATCTTAGTAGAGACTGATGCTGAAAATAATGAAACAAAAACTGACATAAAAGCTAATGAACCTATACGAATTACAGGAATAGGAAATGTTAGGATTCGAGACAATGTTGAGGATGATGGTTGGATAGACCGTCAATCTAACCCATTGGTATTAAAGCAAACAAGTAACATTCCAAAGATAAATCTGGAACCCACTCCGGTAACTTGCCACGATGAAAGTACTGGAAGTGTAACTGTCTCTATTGATATCGACAATATTTATGCAGGCCAGTGGGGAATTGATCCAGTGAAAGATATAAATCCACAAATAACTGAGGACAAAAAAATATTTTTTCCAGACTTATCAGCAGGCGAATATACCGTATCTTGTACTATTCAAAATAACTGCTACATCGTCGATACCACAGTTACAATCGCGCAACCAGACATTCCTATAGAAT
Organism: Bacteroidales bacterium; assembly: GCA_016286055.1. Lineage (GTDB taxonomy): Bacteria > Bacteroidota > Bacteroidia > Bacteroidales > UBA3824 > UBA3824. Next base: position 479,601 of record JAEERW010000002.1, on the reverse strand, counting down.
TTAAATTAAAATCCACACCCACAACATGCGAAGGCAGCGGCGATGGATTAATCACAGTATCAAGTATAAGTATTCAAAAAAACGAAGAAGAAGAAAAAGATAAGTTCACTACTCTAATATATTATGCTACAGAAGAACAATCCAAAAACCTAAATACATTACAATATAATTTATTTTATAAAGAAAACCAACAATCAGAGTCACACCAATTTAATGATAATGATGAACCCACGCCTTTTGAGAATAAATCATACTACGTGTACACTACAGTAAAAGCAAACGAAACCAACGAGTGTTCATCTTCGGAAAAAATAGTTAAAATTGATTCTGAAAACCCACAAAAAACTTTAATATTGCTTCCTACAGCTGCATCGTGCGAAGCGGCAAAAAACGGCACGTTAAATTATGATACAATAGGAAGATTTAAACCGACCAAGGTAGATTATATATCAACATTAGAAACTTCACCGACAATAAATGATGAGTTGAAGTTAATCAACTATCAGTTTGGAGTTGGGACATATAATATAGGTTTGATTGATGGTAAAGGATGTAGATTCGACTCCTCATTCACTATTGTATCAAACACATACACATTTTCATCCTCCACCGAAAACGCCTCATGTGCCGCTGCCCCAAACGGAAGCGCAGAGATTTCTGCAACTATTTCAACTACTAAAGGTAACAAACAAGGATCGTTTAATCCAACATGTTACTCTTGGACATTACAAAACAATCATATTACCAAACACACCACCACAACCGATACCATAAGCGGTTTGTTGCCTGGCAAATATAACGTAAAGATTAATCATGATGTAAATTGCACTTCATCCACCGAAGTGGTAATCGGCACAAACACATACAACTTTCTCGGCACTCAATACCACGACCTTTCGTGCGTAGATGCATCAAACGGCGATATAACTGCACAAATCAACAAATCTGGTAATGGCGACTTTAATATAAACTCTTACACTTGGCACGTTAAACCACATGTCGATTTTGATGATGAATCTAACTGTCAGAAAATAAGCGATGATTGTTACAGATTTTCGCTTCAAGGGCTAAGCAAAAATGAGTATACTTTGAAAGTATTTCACGATGAAGTGTGTGAAAACGACACCACAATCAATATAGATATTAACGAATATAATTGGGCAACCGAATACCGCTATCTTTCATGTCCCGAGGCATCCAACGGCTATATTTCAGCCAGTATACAGCGAGCAGATAATTACACCGGAACATTCAATATCAATAATTTTACATGGACATTGAATGGCAAAGAGTTTAAAAATGGAGAAAATCCAACCAAGAATATAAACGACACTTACCCGCCATTTACACTTTCTGACCTTGGTTCTGGGTTGTACCAACTTTCATTAACCCACGATGATAAATGCACAGAGAGCACCACTGTAAATATCGACGTAAACAAATACTCGCATTTTGTAAACACTACTAACGCTCCATGTGTTGAGATTAATAGCGGAAGTGCCATTGCTGTATCAAAAATTTTGTCAGGTACACCAGTATCCTTTAATCCTCACTACTTTTGGACGGTTAAAAACGGCGAACCAATATCCACCGGGTCTAACAATTTCATCACAGAACGTTATTCTGGCGATTACAATGTGCGGTTAGAGTGGGAAGGCGGATGCAACACCGAAATCAATTTCGAAATCAAACACGACACTCTCCGTCCCTCGTTTTTAACCACCCACGCCGAGTGCGCCGACAAGCAGTCAATTGGCGGCAAGGTAGAAATTAATATGTCGCCTGAGCGCACCTACAAATACATTTGGGACGATGACACTGAAGGCACAGAATCTAATATCGCCGAAAACTTAGCAGCAGGCTCTCACACTGTAAGAATCGTCGACCAACATAATTGTTCCATACAAGAATCGTTTGACATACTCAACAGCGATTTTTCGGTAAATGTAAAATCCGAGAACGCCCTTTGCCGTCAGGATGCCACAGGAAAGGTGATTTTTGATATCAAAGGCGGCAGAGGCAAGTATGCTATCGACTGGCAAGGCAACAACGCCCTCTCGCAGAGCAATATCACCACAAACTCCTTTACTCAAGATAATGTTCCCGTGGGTGTGTATACCATCAATATTAAAGACGAAACCAACTGTGTATCAACGCATAAGGTAACTATCGCCAGCGGCAACCTCAAGGTTTCGCACAAAGAAACAGAGGCAAGTTGCTCGTCGATAGGCAATGCAAGAGCCGAAATTGCAGTGTCGGGTGCAAAATTGCCCGTAACCTACAAATGGAGCGACAATGTGGAAACCCCCGACCCTGTTCGTAACAACCTTGCCAATGGCAACTACGTGGTAACAGTGGTAGACCAAAACAACTGCATCATGCCTGTAGACATAAAAATTTACAGCAAGAAACTCAGCACCTCCACCGCTATCGACAGCGCCACCTGCGGTCTTGACCCCGACGGAGCAGCCGACATAAGGTTGTTTTCGGCAACGTCGCCATTCACATTCACTTGGCCCGACGGAAAAATCACTTCAGATAGCAAACGCAGCGGTCTCGACAAGGGCAACTACGATGTGCTGATAACCGATGCTAATGGTTGCGAGGTGCATGCCAATGTGGCTATTCCCCATAAGGGATATTTGCAAAACGATGTTCCAAGCAGCATCAACCTTTGCTACAACGGCGAAATCACTGTTGACGCCAACGAGTTTGACGGTTATGAGTGGATATGCAACGGCTGGGTGGTAGACAACAACCGATTTTATACAGTAAAATCGCCCGGCACGTATATCATCAAAGCCAACGGCTACGACGACTGCTATGCTGTGGATACAATTTCGGTTACGATGTCGCCAACATCGTTCTCGCCATATTTCCGTATGTCGTCGGCATCATACATCAACGACACCCTCGTGGTAATGGAGATGTCGCAAACCAATCCCGACAAATATTCTTGGAAATACGATACTCTCGCTTTCGACTGCGACAATTCCAAAGGCTCAGAACGTGAACTGCGACTTATTCCCAAACTTTCGGGCATATACAGTGTTACACTTTCTGCCGAAAACCAAGACTGCGTTTCTGACATTTCCAAGCCTGTGGAGATATTTGCCACGGTACGTCCCGACGACGAACTCTCGCCGCTATATGTAGAACGCTCTATTGTAAAGGACTTTGCCATTTCGCCCAATCCCACCAAAGGACCTATCACGGTAGAGGTAAACCTTTCGCAAATTTCCGATGTGCGGCTTACTATTTACGACCTCAATTTTGGCAAAATACGCAAACAGGTTACGCTCCGCAATTCTGACAATTACAAACTCGACATCAACGACATACTATCTTCCGGTGCGTATGTAGTAATATTGCAAACCGGCAACGAAACCAAACAAATAAAATACATTGTTAGCCGATAAATACATTACCCTGTTATGCAAAATCAAAATTTACAAAACCGTCTCGGGGTTTTCTTGACTACAGTATTAGTGGTAAGTATGTTTGCTTCTAGCTGCCAAGTGTCAGCACAAAACGCATACGCGACATTAGAATACGGCACTCTAACTTTTTATTACAACGATAATCAACCTTCGGGCGCATTTGAAATCAACACTGGCAGCGAAACGCCTGCATGGAACGCATCTTCGGCAGATATTACTAAGGTGGTTTTCAACAGTTCGTTTGCAAACTATAAGCCCAACACCTGTTACCGATGGTTTTGCGGATGTGTTAACTTGCAATCGGTAGACGGTATCCAAAACCTCAACACGCAAAACGCCGCATCAATGGCTTATATGTTTTACCAATGTGGTAATCTTAAGTTGCTCAACCTTAGCGGATTCAATACTGCAAAAGTTAAAAGTATGATGGCTATGTTTGCCAACTGCGAAAAACTTAATACTCTCGACCTCAGTGCGTTCAACACTCAGAATGTGGACGATATGAACTCGATGTTTTTCCGCTGTAGAAATCTCAGCCAGGTGGTGCTCAGCAGTTTCAACACCAAGAATGTTGCAAATATGTACTCGATGTTTGCCTATTGCCGCGCCCTCAACGAAATAGATTTAAAATCATTCAACACTGGCAAGGTAACTGATATGCGCCGCATGTTTTACGATTGCCCACAGTTAGAAACCATTTATGCCGGAGATTTATGGTCAACAGTAAATGTGTCGCAATCCGACGATATGTTTTATGGCTGCAACAATCTTTTTGGCGGGTATAATACTATTTTTAGCGATGCAAATACTGATAAAGAATACGCACAAATAGATTCCGAAACACAGGCAGGATATTTAACACAAAGCGGCACCACCCAAGTGGCACATCGCTTAATTGTGGCTTCTCCGCCTATAAAAACAGAATACTGCCTTGGTGAGCCGTTAGATATTACGGGCTGCAAAATATCAGTATTCTTTAACGATAATAGTTCCAAAACTTTCAACCTCCGCCAAGATTTAGTGGCAGAATACAACCCGTCGGCCGTTGGCGAACACAATGTGATAATCAGGGTTTATGGCGGCGAATGTAGTTTCAAGGTCAACTTCTACGACCAAGAATCTCCATATTATCTATGGGACAGCAAAACGCTTACAGCCACATTATATTATGGGCATTATCGCAACGGCGCAACTTGTATGCACACTCTGCCTGATTCGATAAAAAATAAGGTAGAAAAAATTGATTTTGAAATATCGTTTGCCAAATACGCCCCCGAAAGCACCGTAGAATTGTTTAAAGGTTGCCAAAATCTTGTTGAATTTACCAACCTGCAATATTTCAACACCACAGCAGTCCGTGATATGTCGTTTATGTTTGATGGTTGCGAAAATCTCCGCTCACTCGACCTTAGCAATTTCAACAACAGCAAAGCCGCATACGCCCAAGGTATGTTTAAAGAGTGCGGAAAATTAAAAACTATCTACTATGGCGACTATTGGGATACCGACAAAACCGCAGATGCCGTTATCTATAATCCTGATTGCGCACAATATTTCACCTACAAAAAAGCACAGGCATTTGTGTTTCCACCCGAACCCCTCCCTCTTGTATTCAACAATCAGCCCCAGAAGTTGATTGCCGATATGGAGTCGAACCTTGGCACGGTTTTATACAGCCTCGACGGTAAAAACTATTCCGAATATATTCCCTCAGCCACTCATGCCGGCGATTACACCGTGTATTACAAGGTAGAAGACAATGAAAAATATGTTGGCACACAACCGCAAACCATCAACGTAAACATAAGCAAGGGCAAAAGCGTGATTACAACTGTTCCTACCGCCATTGGTTTTCTTGTATACATGGGACAGCCTCAGCCACTGATTACCGAAGGTACATCCAATTTTGGAACAATATTGTATCGTCTCGGCTCCGAAGGTGAATATTCCACAACGCTTCCCGAGGCTACCGAACCTGGCATTTACAAAGTATACTACAAAATTGAAGACAGCGACGATTATGAGGACGTTCCCGAACAGTATATAGAGACAAAAATAGATGCCAAAACGCCTGTTGATATCGCACCAGAGGCAATCAAGCCAAACGTTTGGTGCAGCAACGGCACTATTTTTATTGTTGGTGCGTCCTTGGGCGTTAGATACAGTATTGTCGACATTACAGGTCGCATAATCACTTCGGCCACCATTAATGCTTCACGTCAAGCAATCCATATCAACAAAAAAGGAATTTTTGTTGTAACTATTGGTAAATACTGCTATAAGGTGGTAAACCAATAATAACAAATCAGCCAGCGAAAATATTTTTCGCTGGCTGATCTTACTATAAAATCAATCCGCTGTATTATGCAAGGTAGTTGTTGATGTTGGTTTCGATGCGTTTGGCAATATCTTGCGAAAGGTCGGCTTTTTGGAATTTTTCGCCAGTGATATTCTCAAAGAGTTCGATGTAGCGTGCAGAGATGCCAGCCACTATCTCGTCGGTCATTTCAGGAACTTTCTGTCCCTCTTTGCCTTGGAAACCGTTTGCCATAAGCCATTCGCGTACAAACTCTTTTGAAAGTTGTTTCTGCTGTTCGCCTTTGGCAAAACGTTCTTCGTAACCTTCGGAGTAGAAATAGCGCGACGAGTCGGGAGTGTGAATTTCGTCGATGAGCACAATTTTGCCGTCGATTTTGCCGAACTCGTATTTGGTGTCAACAAGGATGAGTCCTCGTTTGGCGGCTATCTCGGTGCCACGTTCAAATAGTTTGTAGGTGATTTCTTCTATCTGAGCGTAGTCTTCGGGCGAAATAAGTCCACGTTTGAGAATTTCTTCCTTTGAAATATCCTCGTCGTGCCCCTCTGCTGCCTTGGTGGTGGGGGTGATAATGGGTTTGGGAAATTTCTGATGCTCTTTCATACCTTCGGGAATCTTAACGCCGCAGATTTCTCTTGCACCCGATTTGTAGGTGCGCCACGAACTGCCAGTGAGGTATCCGCGGATAATCATCTCCACAGGAAAAGCCTCAGCCTTCTGTCCCACTGTTACCATAGGGTCGGGAGTGGCAAGTTTCCAGTTGGGAACAATATCCTTGGTAGCGTCCAAAAACTTGGCGGCTATCTGATTGAGAATCTGTCCTTTGTAGGGAATACCCTTAGGCAAGATTACGTCGAATGCCGAAATACGGTCGGTGGCCACCATTATAAGTTTGTCGTTGTTGATGGTGTATACATCGCGGACTTTGCCGTGATAAACATTTGTTTGACCTTTAAAGTTGAAATCGGTCTTTATTAATGCGTTTGCCATAATATTTATTATTAATGAATTACGAATTATGAATTATGAATTATGAATTATGAATTATGAATTATGAATTGGAGTTTCATATGCCGAGATAATCTTCTTTACAAGTTTGTGTCGCACCACGTCGTCGCCGCTAAATGCTACAAACGAAATCTCTTTGATTCCTTTGAGAATATGGAGGGCGTGAACAAGTCCAGAATCGGATTTGCGGGGCAGGTCAATCTGGGTTTCGTCGCCAGTGACTATGAACTTGGAATTTTCGCCCATACGTGTGAGAAACATTTTCAACTGAGCCACTGTGGCGTTTTGAGCCTCGTCTAAAATCACTGCTGCGTCGGAGAGGGTACGTCCGCGCATAAAGGCAAGAGGGGCAATTTGTACAATACGCTCCTCAATCATATCTTCGAGACGACGTTGCGGAATCATATCGTTGAGAGCATCGTAGAGTGCCTGCATATATGGGTCGAGTTTCTCTTTCATGTCGCCAGGCAGAAAACCGATTTTTTCGCCAGCCTCCACCGCCGGACGGCAGAGTATTATTCGGCGCACCATTCCTGTTTTCAACGCTCTTACTGCCAGTGCCACAGCCAAGTATGTTTTACCTGTACCAGCGGGTCCTGTCGCAAACAAAAGGTCGTTGCGTTCAAGTTCCTTTACCATCTGCACTTGATTTTGCGAGCGTGGACGTATCGGCACACCAGTTACCGAATACACAATGGCATCGCCCCCGCCGGCATATAGCGAGGCTTTTTGCACGTCTTTATGTAATATACTCTCTAATTCGTTGTCGGATAGTGAATTATATTTTGAAAAATGTGCCTTGATTAGTTCTATGGATTCAGAAAAACGTTTCACCTCCTCGGTTTCGCCAAGAATTTTGATTTCATGACCACGGGCTATGAGTTTCAACTTGGGAAAATTCTGACGGATTTTTTCTAAACGCTGTTCGTTTACACCGTAAAGAACCACGGGGTCGATGTTGTCCAAATCTAATTTCTGTTCCATAACTAATTTACAAATTCTAATTCGCTGATAATGTTGCCAGCCTTGGCAAACTTATCAATTACAAATAGTACATATCTGATATCCACGCATATAGTGCGCTGAATGTCAGGTTCAAACATAATGTCGCAACTCATAGCCTCTTGATTGCCGTCGAAAGCCAAACCTATGATGTCGCCATCGCCATTGAGCACTGCGCTTCCACTGTTGCCGCCAGAGATGTCGTTGTCGGTGAGGAAGCAGAGCCGCAGTGTATCGTTGTAAGCGTATGTACCAAAATCGCGTTTATCAAAAAGGTTTTGTAATTCGGGCAAAACCATAAAATCACGGTCGTTGTTGTTCTTTTTGGCAATAAGAGATTCAAAAGTGGTGTACCAGCCCATATCTTTGCCTTGATAGGTGTAGCCGCAAACTTTGCCGTAAGTGAGCCTCATTGTACTGTTGGCATCGGGATAGAAAAGTGTGTCGGGATTGATAGATTTAGCCATCTCCATCATTGCCTTGGTGTAGTCACGATAGTGAACCTCGGTTTTGCATTCAAGGGCGTCGGACGCTTGAAAATAGTCCATTTTTTCAACAATTTCTACCGCAAGCAAAAACAAAAGATCTTGTGAGAGAGCCTCGGCTGAGGGATTTTTCAAGAAATTGTTGTAACGGTCTTTGTCGGTGAGAATCGATGTGGTGAAATTTTGTTCCAATAGGAGAAAGAATGCTGAATCGTTTGATCCAGCGGGACAATATTTTTGCGGCACATGGTCTACATAATATTTTAGCATCTGTTTCGAAACTGTATAATCAATTTTGGGATTATAGTTGCGAAAATATGCCTCGGAGTTGGCTTTTAGTTCTTTAACTATTTCTTCAACCTTTTGACGATAACCTATTGAGAGATAATGGTATAACATATAGTGTTTAGAACCAAATTTCACAAACTCGCATCCTGCATACATCGACGCAAGCCAATAGTTCATATAAATATCGTTCTGAGAGTTGGCTATTAAATCGTTGTTGTATTGCTGAATCACTTTCTTGTATTTGCTTTTTTTGTCGGCTGAAATCCATTTGTCGAGGTCGGTTTCTGCCTTTTGACGGCGCTCTATCACTTTTAAATCGTTGATACAGCGGTAAGTATCGTAATAATATTTATAAGCATTGTAATCTTCGGTGTGTTTAGAGGCATACTGAATGCGAATGGCATCGTCGGAATCCATAAACGATTTAGTGATGTCGAGTTTTTGTTTATAGGTCTCGGAAAGCACTGAAAAATTGTCTTTGAGCATGCGAATTTGGCGAGGCGAATAGTGTCTTTGGGTTTCGGCAGGATAACCGATTATCATAGCAAAATCGCCTTCGTTTACGCCTTTGGTGTTGATTTTAAGATATTTTTGGGGAACGTATGGAATGTTTTTCTCGGAATATTCGGCAGGAGAACCATCGGGCGCAGTGTATACGCGGAAAATGCAAAAGTCGGCACCTTGTCGAGGCCATGCAAAATTGTCGTTTTCGCCGCCAAACTGTCCAATTGATTCGGGAGGTGCACCAACCAAACGTATATCTTTGTATACCACATATTTAAACATGTAGTAATAGTTGCCGTTGAAAAAATTACTAATCTCAGCCTTATATTTACCGTTTTCAGAATACTCTTCTTCCAACGACTCAATAGTGCCTTCGATAACTGCTATTTGCGATTCGGGACCAAGGCGGAGGGTAGATGGTGTAAGAATTTTGTCGGTAACATCTTCGATGCTTATCAGTAGTGCAGCAGTTTTGCCTTTAATGGGTATCTCGTCTGCCATTTTTTTAGCCCAAAAACCGTTGGTAAGGTAATCGTTGCTAACCGAACTTATAGATTGAATATCTTCGTATCCGCAGTGGTGATTGGTAAGTAGCATACCTTTGGTAGATACAAATTCGGCGGTACATTCTCCATCATTGAGGGAAACGATTGCATCTTTTAAACATGTTTGGTTGATACTGTAAATATCTTCGGGAGTAAGGCGAAATCCTGCCTCTTTCATCTGCTGATAGTTTTTGCCTATAAGCGAAAGTACCCACATTCCCTCTCCTGCCATCACTTGCGAAACAGTGAGCGAGATAATTGTAAGAAGTGAGATAAATGTTTTCATATAGAGTTTCAATAGTTTTTAAAAAGGCGGATTCCCAAAGAGAGGAAATCCGCCCTAAAGGATGGATGATGAATGATATTATAATTTCTTGCGGACTTCTTTCTCGTCGTACGACTCGATAATGTCGCCCACGCGTATGTCGTTGAATTTGTCGATATTTAAGCCGCACTCCATGCCGGTGGTAACTTCCGAAACATCGTCTTTGAAACGTTTGAGCGATCCAAGTTCGCCAGAGTAAACCACAATACCGTCGCGGATAACGCGGCATTTGTTTTTGCGGATAATTTTGCCGTCTTGTACAAGGCAGCCTGCAATGTTGCCCACCTTGGATATTTTGAAAATCTCCTTGATTTCGGCAGTACCTGTAATCTCCTCTTTGATGTCGGGAGAGAGCATACCTTCGAGAGCGTCTTTTACATCGTCGATAGCATCGTAGATGATAGAGTAGAGACGAATCTCCACATTGTCTTTTTCGGCAAGTTTCTTGGTGCCTTGTGCAGGACGTACTTGGAAACCAATAATGATTGCCTTGGATGCCTTGGCAAGCATAACGTCGGATTCTGAAATCTGACCTACGCCCGCATGTATTACCTTAACTTTGATGCTTTCGGTAGAGAGTTTTTCAAACGAACTTTTGAGAGCCTCAATAGAGCCTTGCACGTCGCCTTTGATAACGAGGTTGAGCACAAGTTCTTCTGAGTTGCCTGCTATAACGTCGTGAGCAAACTTGTTGAGGTCCATTACGTTGATACGGTTGGTGATTTCGCGTTCAATTTGTTGACGGCGTACAGCACGTTCGCGAGCAGCACGTTCGTCTTCCATCACCTCAAACTTGTCGCCGGCGTTAGGTGCGCCATTGAGACCAAGTATGGATGCTGCCATGGCAGGACCGGCGCTCTTGATACGCTTGTTGCGTTCGTTGAACATAGCCTTGATTTTGCCAGAATAGCAGCCTGCCCATACCACATCGCCCACTTTGAGTATACCGTGGCTTACCACCACGTTGGTAACGTATCCTTGACCATGGTCGAGCGATGCCTCTACCACTGATCCAAATGCGGGACATGTGTATGATGCTTTGAGTTCGAGCACTTCGGCTTCGAGCAATATGCGTTCGAGAAGTTTGTCTACGTTGGTACCTTGCTTTGCAGAAATATCTACGCAGCCATAATCGCCACCCCAATCTTCCACAAGCATACCGCGTTCCGAAAGTTCGCGACGGATTTTTTCGGGGTCGGCATTGGGACGGTCAATTTTATTGATAGCGAAAATAATCGGCACGTTGGCGGCCTTGGCATGGCTGATAGCCTCCTCGGTGGTGGGCATCACCTGCGAATCGGCGGCAATCACAATTACCACAATGTCGGTGATTTTGGTACCGCGGGCACGCATAGCCGTAAACGCCTCGTGACCGGGAGTATCGAGGAAAGTGATACGTTTGCCATCGGGTAGCGTTACATTGTAAGCACCAATATGCTGTGTAATACCACCTGCCTCACCGGCAATAACGTTGGTTTTGCGGATATAGTCGAGGAGCGCAGTTTTACCGTGGTCAACGTGACCCATGATGGTAACGATAGGCGGACGTTCCTCCATTTCGTTGGGGTCGAGTTTCTTTTCAAGGTCAGACTCGTCGCCGATGTTGAGGAATTTAACCTCAAAACCAAATTCTTCGGCAAGAATTTTAATCATTTCGGCGTCGAGACGCGAGTTGATAGAAACCGGAGTGCCTAAGTCGAAACAAATCGACAGAAGTTGGTTTACAGGCACATCCATCAGCGAAGAGAGGTCGTTGGCGGTGATAAACTCAGTGATTTCGAGAATCTTCTTTTCGTCTTCGGCGCGTTTGTTCTCTTCGTCGATACGTTCGTGAATAATTTTACGCTTTAAGCGGTTATATTTTGAAGTGGCGCTTTTACCGCCCTGATTTTCCATGAGGGCACGCGTCTCTTTGATTTGCTTTTTGATATCTTCGGCGGTAATCTCCTTTTTGATCTCTTCGGTGCGGTGTTTTTTGTCGCGACCTCTGCGACCCTCGCCGTTGTTTTTCTGTTCGCCGCGTTCGCCGCGTTCGCCACGTTCGCCACGCTCTTTTTGTTCGCCTTTTTTGCCGTTGCGGGGCGGACGGTTTTTAGAATCGCCCTTGGAATTTTCGCGTTGCTCGTCTTTTTGTTGAATATCAACGGGTTCTTTTCCTATTCTACGGCGTTTTTTCTTGTTTTGACGTCTTCCTTGTGAGGGCTTGGGTTCGTCGTGAAGTTCAATTTTGCCAACGATTGTAGGACCGGTGATTTTGTGCACTTTGGGAATGAAAATTTCAGCGTCGGTGGGAACGGCATCGTTCGACAACCTATCTTCCGAACGTTCCACGCGGTTTTGAGGCTGCGGTTCGGGACGGCGGTCGGCGTTTTTCTTTTCGGCGGGGCGGTTTAGCGAGTCTAAATCTACCTTGCCCACAACCTTCACAGTCCTTTCGTCTTTTTGCTGACCTGGGTTCTTAGGCCTGTTATTGTTGTTATTATTGTTGTTGTTCTTGTTTTTGTTTTCGTTGCGTTGCTGTCCGTTCTGTGTGTCGGACTTGTTGTTGTCTTGTTGCACTGGCAGTTTCTGTTTGTTGTCGTCAGCAGCTTTTGGTTGCTGTTGCGAGTTTGTTGTCTTAGTTTTATTGTTCTGATCCAGGTCTATTTTTCCCAAAATCTTGAATTCTTGTTTTTCGGCTTGGCTGTTGTTCTGGTGTTTGTTAGGCTCTTTTCCGGCAGTTATAGTCTCTTTTCTTTTTTTGTCGATTTCCACCTGCTTTTCCACTTGTTTTTTGGCGAGCATGTCGGAACTGAACTCTTTAACGAGCATGTCGTACTGAGCGCCGTCAATCTTAGTGTTAGGGTTGGCGTCGATTTTCTGTCCTTTTTTGTGAAGGAACTCTACGATGGTGTTGATTCCTACGTTAAGTTCTTTCGCGATTTTGTTTAGTCTTATGTCCTTGTTGTCCTGCATTGTGAATTTTTAATTAACTGCTGTTAAATCTAAGTTTCCGGCATATTTTAAGCGAATCCATGGCTTATTCGAATTCTGCTTTAAGTATATTCAGAACTTCCTCAATAGTCTCCTCTTCAAGGTCGGTGCGTTTAACGAGTTCGTCTTTGGAGATTTTAAGTACGTCTTTGGCTGTATCGCAGCCGATCGACTTGAGCGTGTCGATAATCCACATTTCAATTTCGTCGTTGAATTCTTCGAGGTCAACGTCTTCTTCGCCCTCGTCGATGTCGCGATAAACTTCGATGTCGTATCCAGTAAGCTGTGTGGCGAGTTTGATGTTGGCGCCCATTTTGCCGATGGCTTTTGACACTTCTTCGGGATCGAGATATACTTCTGCCTTCTTGTCGGCTTCGTTGATTTTTATATTGTTGATCTTGGCCGGGTTGAGGGCACGCTGTATGTATAGCTGGGTGTTGGCAGAGAAGTTTACTACGTCGATATTCTCGTTTCTAAGTTCGCGAACAATGCCGTGAATTCTTGAGCCCTTCATACCTACGCAAGCTCCTACTGGGTCGATACGGTCGTCGTAGCTTTCTACTGCCACTTTGGCGCGTTCGCCGGGGATACGTACAATCTTCTTGATGGTGATAAGTCCGTCGTTGATTTCGGGCACTTCAAGTTCAAACAATCTTTCGAGGAATGCCGGGTCGGTTCTTGACAAGAGAATGAACGGCGAACCGTTGCGCATTTCCACCTGACTGATAACGGCGCGGAGGTTGTCGCCTTTGCGGAAAAAGTCGGTAGGAATCTGCTCTGCTTTGGGTAGGGTGAGTTCGTTGCCTTCGTCGTCGAGGATGAGTATCTCGCGTTTCCACACTTGGTAAACTTCGCCAGCAACGATTTCACCAATGCGGTTTTTATATTTTTCGTAGAGTTTTTCTTTTTCGAGTTCTAATATTTTTGAAGTGAGGTTTTGTCTTAGAGTAAGAATGTTTCGGCGTCCGAAGTCGCGGAAGGGCACTTCGTCGGTAACTTCCTCGTCGATTTCGTAGTCGCTGTCGATTTTTTTAGCTTCGGTGAGCGAAATTTCGAGATTTGGGTCTTGCAGGTCGGAGTCTTCTACCACAACGCGGTTTCTCCATATCTCGAGGTCGCCTTTGTCGATGTTTATTATTATGTCGAAGTTTTCATCGGTGCCATACATTTTGGCAAGGATGTTTCTAAATACTTCTTCGATAACGCGCATCATGGTGGCGCGGTCAATGCTTTTCTGCTCTTTAAATTCGGCAAATGTCTCTATGAGGTTGTTGATTTCCATTTTTTTAACTGCCTATATTTTAAAATTTTATTTTCAATTTTGTTGTCTTAATGGCAGCGAAGTTTATAGTGTTGGTAACTTCGCTTTTTGTGCGCTTTCCGTTCACTTTTTCGGTGATGGTCTGCTTTATGGTGATGCCGTCGTCGTTTGCCGACAGCAGTTCTCCGTCGATTTTCTTGCCGTCGGCAAGCACGATATCTACGTATTTCCCGATATTTTTTGTGTACTGACGGGGCACTTTGAGCGGCTCGGTGAGTCCGGGACTTGTAACTTCAAGCTCAAAATCTTCTTGGTCGCGGTCGAGCAGTTCTTCGAGTTTCGATGATATTTCGCCGCACTGGTCGATGGTGATGCCTTCGTCGGTGTCGGCGGTGATGGTAATTTTGTTGTCGCCCGACACTTTTACGCTTACGAAGAAGAATTTTTCAAATTCTTTTTCTTGCTCCAATATCGATAGTATGCTCTGTTCTGATATCATTTTGTTATTGTGAATAAAAGAGGGGACTCTGAGTCCCCTCTTCTTTAATTTTTTGCAAAGTTAAGCATAATGTTTTTATTCTACAAAAAATATTATGCGTTTTTGATATTTTTTTTTGAAAAATATCTGCCAGCGTTATTATTCCGTTGTGTAAGTGGTTGGCTTTAAGGTATTTGATGTTAGTAATACTTAGGCTTGCGCTGTGGCAGGATATTTTCTGATAGCTTGTAGTGGAAGCATATCATTGTAACGAGGTACGCGTCGTTGTAGCCCGAGTTGCCACGTCTCATGTGTCCTGATTTGTAGGGAGCTGAGGCATCCACTAATTCTCCGTTGTTGTCAACGTCGAAGTGGCGGTCGGCGAATTTTGGAGTTAGATCGCTCGGCGGTTGCACACCTTCTTGCTCGTAATTGAAATAATAGTCGGACGAAACGTCGTCGATGTAATCGGTTGTGGTATAGTGGTTTGCTATTTCAAGGCTGAGTGCCATTTTTGGGTTGAGGCGGTATTTAACACCTAAGCCGATTGGCACTGTGGCAGCCCATAGTTTGTATGGTTTTGATTCGGTTTTTATGGTAATAGTGTTTCCGTTTTCGTCTACCACTTTAAGTGTTACGCCCGAGCCCTGACCTTCGGTGCATAGGGGCTGTAAGTCGTACCACGAGCCGTCGAGTTCGCCTTTGGGCTTGAAGTGTACAGCTCCTATACCAGTGAAAACATATGCCGAAATACGTTGTCTCCATTGTGAAACGCTTTGGAAAGCTCCAAAACGTGAAATGGCTTTTTCCTTAACAAAATAGTAGTCGATTGTAGCACCAAATTGAAATAAATCGCTGCGGAAGTTAAGGTTTCGTGCTTTTCGGTAAATGTTGGCAGATTCGGAGTCGTCGCCATAGATTCTGCAATATGTAAAGCTTGCTCTTGCCGAAAGCGGTTCAAGAATTCTGTAGCGATATCCCACTTGCATGGCAGGTCTTGTGCTTGCAAGGTCAACGTCGCGAATACCGAAAAAGTGGGCTGCATCTTTTTTGCCTCCGCCGAGCTCACCCATAAAGAAGTTGTAGCCTATTCCGCCGAACACGCTATTGCGGTCGCGTTTCCATGCCGTGGATTGCGGGTAAGCGGCAGAAAAAGCGACTATTAAAAGAAGTATAGTAGCAGTAACTTTTTTCATAGTTCTGTATATTTTGCGATATTTTGTCTCTGTGTTATAACGTATTTTTGCATATTATTGATATATCCGGCGCAAAGATATTAAAAAGTTTTTTGTTATTGTATTAATTTTTAGTTTCTTTTATCCATTCCCCATAGAAGTTTGTTTCGTAGGGTGTTGAAAAAAGTGCTTTCGCTAAATTTGATAAGTTTAAGTTTTTTGTCGGAGCGACGGAGCACAAGTTCTTCATCAAATGAGAAAGTGGCTTGCTTAAAATCTAATGATGCCAAAAAGTTTCTTCCTCTTCCATCGGCTTTTAACCTAAGCACGCTGTCGTCGGAAATAACAATTGGACGCACTGAGAGGTTGTGTGGCGATACAGGCGTAATTACAAAGTTGCCGCTGCCTGGTGTAATGATAGGTCCGCCAGCGCTGAGCGAATATGCGGTGCTACCTGTAGGAGTAGCAACAATCAAGCCATCCGACCAATATGTGTTAAGAAACTCTTCGTTGAGATAAACGTTGATGCTGATCATAGAGCTTGAGTTGACGCGCATTATGGTGAGTTCGTTGAGTGCGAAATTGAGGTCGCCAAAACGGTTGTTTTCGCTGTTGAGTTCAAGCAGTGTGCGTGTTTCTATTTGATAGTTTCGGGCGAATATATCTTCGAATGCTTTGTCGAGAGTTTTTTTCGATACTGTTGCAAGAAATCCTAACCGTCCGCTGTTGATTCCCACTACGGGAATGTCGGCTCCTACTGCGTAAGAAACGCTCTCGAGCATTGTGCCGTCGCCGCCTACGCTTATGAGAAGGTCGAGCCCGGCGGGCATAGTGTTGCTGCTGGCAAATGTGCCCGATATTTTTGGAAAGAAATACAGATCCTGATTAATGAATTTGAGATACTCCTCATGAATGTATATTTCAGCCTGATTGCGGTTGAGTGTTTCGAATATTTTGTATATCGATTCGTTGAAGTCTTCTTTGAATTCGCGTCCGAATATTGCAATTTTCATTTGGCAAGGTTTATTACATTATTAAATATTTTTAACGCCAAAATTTGCCCTTTTAGTATATTTTTGGTTAGAATTGTTAGAAAAACGACTTGATGCCTATTCCAAAGTAGTAATTGTTTTGTACGTTGCGAGTTGCAAACATGGAGAAAACCTTGTCGTAGTAGGTTACGAGGTCGAGACCCACGCCTAATGATCCGAGAAAAGTGTTGGTGTATGGATTGTTGAGCGAATCTGTGTGGGCGTGGTCTTCTACGTAGGCACAATCGGCAAAGAGGTTGATATATGCGGCAAAGTGTATCTTGTTGAACTTTGGTGCGTTGATGCGTTTTAGGTGGATAATATGGGTGGGGATAAGCTCAAACTTGTACGATGTTTTTAAGAAGGATAGCGCGTCGCCAAAGATGAGGTTGTGCTCGTAGCCCTCCAAAATGTTAGGTTTGGAGCCGATGTTTGGTCGCATATAAAAAGGGGTGTTGTTGGTGTATGTAGAAACAAAAATCTGCGCAGCGAAATATATTCGGTTTGTAACCTGCAAATAATGTCGCACATCGGCTTCTGCTCCAATTACTGATGGAGATTGCGAAAGATATCCTGTACGTTTGAAAGTAATTTCATAAAAAGAACCCGTTAACGGGTAGTACGACGAACTGCGGTTGTCGAGCCGAAACGAGTATGAGGTGGTGATGTTGCGAATGTGGGTTGCGCCATCGCCGAGATAGTCGGGATTGAGCATTGCCAACGAGTCGCAAATCGACACGTCGTTGTAAGCCACTTTAAAAAAATGCGAGGCGTTGATATTTTGCCTGAATTGATATACGAGTTCTGGCTTTATTTCTTTGAAACCGTTGTTGTTGAAGTGATTGTATTCGCCTTTGCCGTCGGTGGTGCGCACAAGCACGTCTTTTTGAGTTTTGAGCGAAAGGTGTGCTGCAAGCAGATGACGGTATTTTTTGTCGACAGCTATGTTTGAGTAGCTGATTTGCGAAATGTTGTTGAATCCTCGGCGGAAATTGAACGACAGCACCTCGCGGCGTCCACGGAAGTTGTATTTTTTTATGCCGAAGCAGATGTCAACTTTGTGAATGTCGGGTTCTCGCAGCCATTGGTTGAGGTTTCCGTTGTGAGGCGTTATGCTGAAAGCTGGCCAAAGATACCAGCGCTCTTCCACATTGATGGTTACGGCAATATATCCGGGCTCTATTTCGGTGGGAGAGATGGTAACGTAGTTGAAAAGCGAAGTTTTGAGCAGGTTTGTATGGCTACGTTCAAACTCTTGTGTAAGTGATTTGGTGTCTATGGTGTCGCCTTCGGCAAAGGTTATTTCGCGAAGGATGACGGTCTCCTTGGTTTTTTTGTTGCCAGTTACAGAAATAGACGACACTATAGTTTGGGGCACTAATGACAGCACGTTGACGTTAGGGTCCATAGCCGTAACATAGGCAGTGTCGTTGGTTTGCGCTTTTGCAATTGGCGAAATCATCAACAACGGCAATAATAATAATGCCGTATGTAAAACGTTACGGTATAAGGTGTTAATAGTCATTAGTCTGTTTGGTTAATCTACATTGCCCTAATTATTTGAATCTGATTTAAATATACGGTGAATTTTAATTCTTGTTTTGGCTAAGAAGTAATTTATTGAGGTAAAAATTACTCCGAACCCATATTTAACACTTCGTTTGAAATTAATTGATGAAGCCTCTTTGAAATACTTTGTGGGACAGGTGATTTCGGCAATCTCGTATCCAGCGTAAAAAATCTGGGCAATCATCTGGTTGTCGAATACAAAATCATCGCTGTCGGCTTCGAGGTTTAGTTTTTCGATTACCTCACGGGCAAAAGCGCGGTAGCCGGTGTGATATTCGCTGAGTTTCTGGTTCATCATAAGGTTTTGGAAGAATGTCAGAAACCTGTTTGAAATGTATTTGTAGAGGGGCATTCCACCTTTGCGTGCGCCTTTGCCCAAGATTCGGGAGGCTATCACCACAGGATAAACTCCGTTGGCGATGGTGTAGCACATGCTGTGGATTAGTTTTGGCGTGTACTGATAGTCGGGATGTAGCATCACCACAATGTCGCAACCAAGTTCCAGAGCCTTTTTGTAGCATGTTTTCTGGTTTCCTCCGTAGCCGCGGTTTTTTTCGTGGCGGATAATATGCTTGATGCCAAGTTGTGCCGCCACTTCTGCGGTATCGTCCTGACTGCAGTCGTCGGTGAGTATCACCTCGTCTACAATGTCGTAGGGGATTTCGTCGAGGGTCGGTTTTAGGGTCTTAGCGGCGTTGTATGCCGGAAGTACCACTCCTATTTTCTTGCCGTTAATCATTGAGCCACATTTTTATTATTTATAACATTCCTTTTGAACTTGGAATTGTTTGCAAGGTAAAGTCGTAGCTGATAGCTTGTTTTAAGCATTTGGCAAACGCCTTGAAAATGCCTTCCAACTTGTGATGCTCGTTGTCGCCCTCGGCTTTGATGTTGAGGTTGCATTTGGCATTGTCGCAAAACGATTTGAAGAAATGCGTGATCATTTCGGTGGGAAAATCGCCAATTTTTTCGCGTGTAAAATCGGCTTTGAATATCATCCATGGGCGACCTCCGAGGTCTAATGCCACTTGCGCCAAGCAGTCGTCCATAGGTAGCACAAAGGCATATCTATTAATGAGTTTGCGGCGCTGCCACAGTTGGTTAACAGCTGTACCGAGAGCCAATGCCACATCTTCGATGGTGTGATGCTCGTCTACCTCTATGTCGCCGTTGCAGGTAAGGTCTAAGCCAAAACATCCGTGCACAGGTAGTTGTGATAGCATATGGTCGAAGAATTTTACTCCTGTATCCACGTGCTTGATTTCGGGATTTGCGGGATAGAGTTTGAGGCTTATCTTGGTTTCGGCGGTGTTGCGTGTTACCTCAATGATATTGTTGCTGCTAATTAGAAACCGCTCCGCCTCGGTCCATGTTTTGGCGTGGAGGGCGCAGTAAGGCTCTAATTCTGAGGGTAGTTCATTGCCGAAGAATACAGCTTTGCAGCCAAGATTTTTGGCGAGCATAACATCGGTAGGACGATCGCCGAGTACAAAACTCTGCGAAAGGTCGTATTCTTCGCTTTCGAGATATTTTTTCATCATTACCGTTCCTGGTTTGCGTGTAGGCAGGTTTTCGTGTTCAAAACTGCGGTCGATAAGAATATCGGAAAACTCCACTCCCGACGATTTGAGAGTGTCGAGCATGAGGTTTTGCAGCGGCCAAAAATCATCCTCGGGAAAAGAGTCGGTTCCGAGTCCGTCTTGGTTGGTTGCCATCACAAACTCAAAATCAGTATATCTGCGGATGTTGTATAGCGAAATGATTGCGCCGTCTACAAACTTGAATTTTTCAAGACGGTCTACTTGATAGTCTACTGGCGGTTCCACGATGATAGTGCCGTCGCGGTCGATAAACAATACTCTCTTTTTCATAATTTAATTATCTTATTCTCTGTCCGTTAGCAAATTTTACAATAAAGGCGTCTGTAAACCCTTTGTTTTTAACTATTTGCAGAATATCTTTACATTCTGCCTCCGATTTTTTAGAACCGGCGGTGTATTTATACACGCTGTTGTCGGTGTAGTAATCCACATCTGGAATGCCGTCTAACATGGGGTCGTTGTTGGGAATCATGTTCCAGCTAACCTTAAACTGCACCTTATAAATAGTATCTTTGGTAACAGCTATATGGTTGTCTTTTTCGATTGGTTTTGGATTGTTGTAATCATATTTTCCTTTCCGAGTGCAAGCCATCAGCACCGATTCGTTGATTTGCGAAGCGTAACCTATCTTAAAGGGTAGCGGTTTTGAGTTGCGAGCAGCAAGAGCCTGTTTCAAATCTTCCTGCTTGTAATACGAGAACACATTCATGGGACGTGTGTAAGTGCCGAAAATGTTTACGTCGTAATCTTTGACCACGCGGGCGTAAGCAAGTCCCGATTCGTCTTGGAGAATACGGTCGCATTGGTCTAAAAGAATTTTGCGCATGATTGTAAACTCATTGTTTTGCAGTAGGTAAGATGCTGATTTTAAATAACATATTTTTTCGGGGTAAGAGTTGATGTAGTATGCAAACTCAAATGTTCCCGACATGGCAGGGTCGCTTGCCTCCATACGTAGATATGTGATTGAGCGGGTTTTGATGTCGCCGTCTTTGGTAAATGTTATCCTATAGCCGTAGGGATGTTTCTTGCGGTTGCTGTCGTTTTCGGTAATTTTGCCCAGATCGTTGATATACACGTCTTTATACGATGTTATAATGCAGTTTTCCATGGCAAGAGTATATAATATAAGGTGTATGGTGCCGTTGAGGGTGATGTTTTTGAAATCGTCGTGCATGTGACTTGCCACAAAAAATCCGTACTTATTGATGTAGCGGTAAGAATATAGCAGGGAATCAAGGTATTCGTGGGTTTCCTGTTCGGAAAGCATATCGGGCATTGTTACCGAGCCGGGATTTTCAAGACCGAGAAGCACATAGTCGGTTTCGTTTGGGAAAAATGTGAAGGCAAACACCAAGTCGGGACCGCCGAATGGATAAAATAGGCAAGTTGTATCTTTATGAAATTCAGGTATATTGGTGTTACACCATTGTTTTATGGGGTTGAGTGTTTTGGCTTTGAGGTCGCTCCACTGCTGCGATGCCTTTTTGGCGTACTCTTTATAATAGTCGGAACTTTGGATATGGGCAAACTTATCGACGGGCTTGCCAGCGAGAAACCGTGCAAGGTCGTTGACAGGTGGCAACTCGCTCTGGTTTAAGTAAATAGTACTTTCTGCTTGCGGTATGGAATCGTAGTTAAGTGCAGCCTGATTCTGTTTTTCGCCACCGCATGAGCAAAGCAGAGCCGCTGTTAATAGATAAAAAATGTGTAATACTTTCATAGTTATTAATTCAATACGATTGAAAACGTTAATGCCGTTATTTTTGTTGTGAATCTATTAGGCACGAAATTAGACTTTTTTTTTGAATGATGGTTTTTTTTATACTTAAAAATATGAAATTTGCACCATGAAAATATTTCTTACAATATTAACCACAATAATTACAGTGTTTGCCGTATCAGCGCAAAACGGAGGAGAGAGCGTATACACGTTTCTCAAACTACCCGTAAGCGGTAATTCTACGGCATTGGGTGGAACGTCAATTGCTGCCGGCAATCTCGGTGCCAACTATCTGTTTACCAACGCTTCGATGATCGACAGCACCTACGACCGCTATGCGTCATTGAACTATGCCGACTATATTGCCGACATTAATTTTGGTTCGGCTGCTTATGCCGCTAAAATCAACAACCTTTGGTCGGTGGCTGGCGGTGTGCTATTTATGCACTATGGCTCATTCGACTACGCCGACGAGGCTGGCATACTTGGCGGAACATTCTCTGCTAAGGACTGCGCCATATATTGCGCTGCCATTCGCCAGATTACCAAAGATTTGCGGGCAAGTGTTACCACCAAGGCTATATTTTCACATCTTGAACGTTACCGTTCGTGGGGAATCGCTTTTGATTTTGGTGTGGTTTACAATTTAGACAATATTGGCGTAACCATAGCCGCCACAGCCAATAACGTGGGATTTCAGTGTTCGCCGTATACAGGGTCAAACCGCGAGCCGCTTCCGTTGTGCATACAAGTAGGAGCGAGCAAGATATTGCAACATGCTCCGCTGAGTTTTTCTGCCACCGTTACCGAGTTGCAGAGCAGGCTTGACGAAGACAACGCCACCAATATAGCCGACCATCTTGTGCTAGGAGTGGAGCTTTTCCCAAAATCCACAGTGTCGGCAAAAGCAGGATTCAATGTGCAGAAACACAATGATTTGCGAATGGGCAACGCCAGCCGTGCTGCAGGGTTTTCGTTTGGAGCGGATGTGAGGTTGAGGCGTTTTGCGGTGCAGTATTCGAGGGCGTGCTATGGTTCGGCGGCAAGTGTCAATATGTTTACAGCAGAGATTTTTCTCCGAGAGTTATAACTGCTTTGCCCTTAACACCGAAATGCCCGTGAAACTCTTTACATTAAGCAGATACTGATACAACGAGCCCGATGTGATTACAATTTTGTGTTTATCTGACGAAGCGTGAATAAATTTTAGCACTCCATTCTCTTTGATAGCAAACCCCACATGGGCATAATCTAAACCAGCCATCGAAGTGGTTATCATTATAATATCACCCGCATCAATATTTTTTGCCACTGCCGATACACGAGCCTTGGGAATAAAGTACATAGCCTTGCGGAGGTTGATCTGTTTTTCGATAGTGCGCATAGAATCAACGGCTGCGCGGTTATTTTTCAACTGTTCGTAGTTTTGAGGATGGGTGCTCATATAGTTGACAATTGGTCGGAAAGGAATGCCGCCGAGGTTTTTGGTGCGGTCGGTAACTATACCCTTCTGCACGTTGTCGTAGATCCAATCAGAGGTATAGTGCAAACGCGATGGGTAGCCGCAAATTGCGCCGCTGCGGTAGCGGATATTTTGCAATGTGCTAGTGAAATTGGAGTATGACGGATTGTCGGTGATATAGTCGACACTTAGGGCAAGCACAGTTTCCACAAAGGTAAGGCAGTCGAAACGGTCTAAGTTTACCACAAGCTGCTCCACATTGTTTGAGTCGAGAGTGTGAGCAACGTATGGCGCTTCTAAAAAATATTGCGCAGTTTTTACAATTACTTCGTTGACATTGTCTTTAGTAGTACCCAAAAGTTCAGTGCGATAGTCGTTGTAAATAGATTCTGCATTGTTTTGAGCTTTTGCAGGAGCAAACCCAATGGTAAATAAGAGAATGGAGTAAATTAGTTTTTTCATTTTAACATTCGTTTAATTGGTGAGTTATCTGTAATATATGGTATTAGTTCTGAAATCTTAATAACAGCAGTGTAAGTGCCAGCTATATAGGAATTTATGTCGTATGGCTGGTAAAAAAAAATGATATTACCGTTTTGTATGCCGATGTTGTTTTCTACAAAAACATCTTCTTTGAATATTCCTTCGCTTTCGTCGGAAGGTTTGTCGTCGGCATCGCCGTGAGCGATAAAGTATTTGATAATCAGTTTGATAATGGCGTCATCGGTGCCGGGTTTAAAAATATCATCTTTTTTGAGGATGCGGTTTTGTTCAAGGTCGAAAATTACTGGAATATGGGCGTACATACCGTGGGCTCCACCTGCGTAAGAGAAGCAGTTGTTGATAATGCAGACCAGACCGTTGTAGTTGTATGTTACATATTGGTAGTTGGTTTCTTGCATAGTAAGCTCTTGTGATGAAATCTTGTTCTCTTCTTGCAATTCGCTGTCAACAAATTTTCTGAAACGGTTTTTTGCGGCTTGAAAGTCGTTTTTGAGTTTCATAGTAGGGTAGGGTTCAGGATAAAAGAAATCGCCCTCTACACTTTGTTGTGGAGCTGCGTTGAACATTTTAGCAAACAAGGCCTTGGTATCGTTGTTGGTTTCAATACCTTTGTATGCCGCAGGTTGTAGATAAGTGTAGGTTATAGTATTGGTAGCTACAGGGTTGTCTTCGTCGGCAGATGCGAATGGTATTGAATCGTAAAGTTCGGCATATACTTCGTTGAACCTCATGCATTGCGAGTAGTCTTCTTTTAGGTCGGTAAGTGTAATTTTTCGGTTGTCGGAAGTAAAAAGATTAAGCACGCCGTTTTCTTCAGATCCTTGTACGTGAAAGCATTCCGATGATTTTTTGGGATAAAGAATGCCTGATACGTCGTGGTTTGAATAATAAGCCTCCATCACCACGTCAGTTTTGCCCATTTTGCCCTCGTAGTGTTTGTACGAATTGCGGTAGCCAGTGGTCTGCGCTACGGCAAGGTGTGCTGTAAGTATTGCTGTTAATGCTATTAAAACTCTCTTCATGATATTCAATTTTATAAGGCGATGGTGTCTTGTGGCATTGTTTTGCGATATTCAAAAACTTGTTTTAAATAAATGCTGCCTTTCATCTCGGCTGGAAACATGTTGATTAGTGTGTCCAGCTCGTTGCTTGATAATTTGTACATTAAATCGGTGCAGAGTATGTATGCCGACACTGGCGAAGTGTTGTTTTGAACCACATATTGGCGCTGAAACTCCACTTTTTCATGTTCCAAAATCTTTAAATTGTCGGTGAGGCGTTGGAGCATAAGGGTGTCGCAATTGTCCTCGGCATTTTCTATCATTTTATCAATTCCCGTGCCCTTGTCGCTGTAAGCCGAATATGATTGCAAAAAATCGCTGAATGTTTTGTGGCACTGCGAACCCGTTACCACACTACGCGATGGCCGTGCATACACATAGTCGATGTCAATTGAGGAGTTTTCTAAAAAAACTGGCAGATAGTCTAAGGCATCTTCCACATATATGTATATAAGTTCTGGCTCGTTGATTTTGCCTTTAAACACTGCGTGACCGTGTTCAAAAGTAGTAGTAGAAAGGTCTGAAATGGTACCATCAACATATCGGCATAGCGAAACCTTGGCGCTGCCGCATTCGGCGCAGTGCAAATCTATTTCGTAACTCTCATCGGTAGAGTTACAAGAGGCTGCGAGGGCTAGTATTGGCAATAGCAGTTTCAGTTTCATAAAATTTTTTTTGTGGGTCAAAAATAAATAATAAATCATAAAAATAAAAACAAAAATATTTGTGTTGTTATGTATATTTATATTATTTTTGCAGATAAATCTACATTAGCAAAGTGTACATTATTTTTTGTGTAAAATATAATAATTTAAAATGAGCAATTCTACCGCACCTAAATATATCTTGTCCACCTTTTACGTGGTTACTGTATTGATAATCAGTTTTCTTGCATTTAAAATGTTTATATGCTCTGTCGATGACGATGGCGACGGACTTTATCAAACCGAAATGCATACCAAATACAATGTCTACTGTCCCGTAATACCCGACAAACTGGATTTCTGCGGCGAACCCGTACCTCTTGAAAACTTCGACGTGCGTGAATCGCTCGAAAAAGAACTTCTGAAGACAATGTACTGGCATTCGGAGACATTTTTATACTTGAAACGTGCCAACAGATATTTTCCCACTATGCGCAAGATACTAAAAGAACAGGGCGTTCCCGAAGATTTTTTATATCTCTGCGTGGTAGAGAGCGGTATGGACAATGTGGTGTCGCCAATGAAGGCGGTGGGTTTTTGGCAGATACTTGAATCCACTGGCAAGGAGTGCGGATTGGAAATCAACGACGAGGTTGACGAGCGTTACGATTTTGAAAAATCAACCTACGCCGCTTGCTTTTTCTTGAAACAGGCATACGCTAAATTTGGTTCGTGGACAATGGCTGCCGCATCTTACAACTGCGGACAATATGGTTTGCAGCGTTTGGTAACCCGTCAGGGCGAAAACAACTATTACGACTTGAAACACAATTCAGAAACTGGCAGATATGTGTACCGCATTCTCGCATACAAACTACTGCTTTCAAAACCAGCCGACTTTGGATTCTGCTACCGTCAAAAAGACCTTTACAAAGAGATTGCTACCAATACCGTAGAGGTGGACAGTGCAATTACCGATATGTACACATTTGCTAAAACTTACACGGTTAACTATAAGATATTCAAACTTTTAAATCCGTGGCTAAGAGATACCAAACTTACCAACAAAGATAATAAGACATATTATATAAAGGTGTTGGCCGATGGCGCAAGGAAAAACGAAAAGAAAAAATAAAGTCCGCAAGCGTGGATTCTCATTCTATCTGATACGTATTTTATTTATACTATCAGCAGCTCTGCTTGTGTGGCCTGTTTATTTTGTAATTCTCTACAAATTTGTGCCCGTTTACTACACTCCTCTGATGCTGCAGCGTAAGATTGAAAACATAGGAGTTGCCAATAATCACTCTGCGGTAAAAGAGTGGGTGCCCTACGAAGATATTTCGCCGTCTCTCACAAGGGCTGTGATATCGTCGGAAGACAATCTGTTTCAAACACACAGCGGGTTTAGTTTTGATATGATGCAAAAGGCTTGGAACGATATTCAGAAGGGCAAACGTTTTCGAGGAGGGAGCACAATAAGTCAGCAAACAGCCAAAAATGTTTTTCTGTTTCCTGTAAAATCTTATGTTAGAAAAGCTTATGAGGCTTATCTTACATTCCTCATAGAGAATATTTGGGGCAAAAAACGCATTATGGAGGTTTATCTCAATGTTATAGAGATGGGCGATGGTATTTATGGCGCCGAAGCGGCGGCAAAGACGTTTTTTAATAAGCGGGCAAAAGACCTAAATCCTCAACAGTGCGCTCTTATTGCGGCATGTCTGCCTAATCCGCTGATATATCACGTAAACCGTCCATCAAATTATATTCTTAAACGTCAGGCTAAGATAATAGCCCTGATGCCAAAAATGGGGAAGATTGAGCTGTAGCCCAAATGCTTCCCCTCACAATTAATGAATAAAAAATCTTTAAAAACCAATTTGAAATCCAGCGTATGCAGCCACTTCGTCGCTTTGCGGATTGTAGCCAAACACTGCGTATACTGGCAGAGAGAAATTGTCGGTAATCTTTATGTCGTGCGATGCTTTAACGCCGACGTTTACAACGTTGGCACCGTGTTCTCCTGAGCAGTCGCCGTACCATGTGGTTTTGCCAAATGTGGCTCCTACAAACGGTCGGAAGTCGATTTCCTTAACAGTGGCGGTGTAGCCCAATTCAAAGTAAGTGGAGTAGGCGTTTTTTATGGCATCGTCGGGGTCGGCTTCCCAGTCGCGCTTGTCGGCACCGTAAAAGAGGATGTTGAACGATGCGTCTAATCCAAACTCGCTTTCCCAATCGGTAGAAAATTCAAGAGTGTGCCCAGTTTCATGGGCGTGATACTCGCTAAACTTAGGCATCAGAGCCGACGGTACGCCGTAGGAGCAGATAGTGTAATAGTCCGTAACAGTGAACGTTACCTGTCCGGCGGTAATAGAAGTGTACATGTCAAACTCCTTGTAATCGCCGTCAAAAGTGTTGATATACCAAAAGCCCAATGTAAAAGGACCTGCGTTGAAGTTGAAATACGGTTGGAAGTTGGCTCCATTAACAAGCTGATTTCCACGCCAGAGGTATCCGCTGGCAATATCTGTGCCACCGTTGAACGAAATAGCAGACTCGGTTTCAAATTCAAACTCATCGTCATCGTCTTGTGCGTAAGCGCCTGTGGTTATAACTGCTGCGCAGATAAGTGCTAATAGTTTCTTCATCTTGATTAATATTTTGATTATTAGACATTATTTCTTAATCGGATATAGTTTCAACAGCAATATCATCAATCCTGACATTATAGCGGGAAAGATTGAGAATAGCATCCAAATCATATTCTTAACCGAATCGGTGACGGAAGCGGGGTCGATAGTGGAATTGCCCATTTCGTCTTCAATCATCGTAGCGCCTGCCACGCCGAGTAGCAATGCAATCAACGAACCCGATACTGCTCCGCCTAGTTTTTGAGCCATTGTACCCGAGGAGAAGATGAGGCCTGTGGACGATGTACCGTTTTTCTCGGTGGCGTAGTCGGCAACGTCGGCATACATCGACCATAGGAGCGGCGAGTAGAGACCAACGCCGATGGAAGTGATGATTACAACTGTTACCATCAGCCACATAAAGCCAGGCTCCATCGGGATGAAAAAGAATAGGATAGATGATACCGTGCAGATGATTGCCGCAATGGTGAAGGCTTTTTTCTTGCTGCCCGCCCATTTGGTGAATTTTGGTGAAACGCCGCCAAATATCATGCATACAACCTCGCCAAACGCCATAAAGACGGTGTAGTTGATGATGAATGCGCCGAGGGTGACATCACCGTTGAGGCAGTAGGTAAACATATAGCCCGCCACAGCGTAGCGGAAACCGTTGAAAAAGTTGGTGCAAACGCCAATCAATGTGAGATATACCCACGGCTTGTTTTTTACCAAGTCGGCAAACTGCTTGAACGAGAATTTTTCGGCGCGTTTGGGTTTGAGACGTTCCTTGGTGAGGAGGCCGCAGGTAAGTGTCATTGCTGCTGCAAGTGCGCCAAAGAGTGCGCCAATAACGGCATATTGGTGTTGCATCATCGGCACGAGCTGCTGACTCAGGGTCTGAATCTGAGTTTTTTCAGTTTCGGAAGGTGCGGCTATTTTTTTAAGCTCGGAGAGTTGGTCGTTGAGTGTTACATATTCGCTGCCGCCTATCCAATTCTGTATATATGGGAAAGAGAGCAGCGTGATGAATCCCATCGCATAGGCGCCCACCATACGGAACGATGAAAATTGGTTTTTCTCGTTGTCGTCGTTAGTCATAACGCCGAGCAACGAACCGTAAGGCACGTTTACAGCTGTGTATACCGCCATCATCAGAAGGTAGAGCGTGTAGGCATATACGCGCTTGCCTGTTTCTCCGAGGTCGGGGGTATAGAGTAATAGGGCGAATATCAAGCCGAATGGAATAGCACCCAATATCAACCACGGGCGGTAAGTGCCCCATTTCGATTGCGTGCGGTCAGAGAGACTGCCCATCAGCGGGTCGGTAACTACGTCAAAAAGCCTTGCCAGGAGCATCAGAACAGCCGCGTCGGCGAGCGAAAGTCCGAATACGTTGGTGAAATATAGCGGAAATGCTATCGACATCACCTTCCAAGTGATGCCACCTGCGGCTGCGTCGCCTAGCGCATAGCCGATTTTTTCTTTTAATGAAGCCATAATAAGTTAAAAAAATTAGTAATCGTAGTAAATAAGATTTTCAAGTGTCAAATATAAGGAATAATTCCAAAATTCAACAATCAGCTGTAAAAAAACAATATTTATTGGAATAAATATGCTGATTTTTTTTTCACTCACAAAAAAAATGGTTGCGCAAAATAATTACCTTTGCCACATCAAACCATAAAAATATCTCACTATGAAAAAACTAAGCATACTGTTGACACTATTGATATTGATGAGTGTCAATGCCTTTTCGCAAAAAGTAGCATACGCCGTATTTAAAGACAGCACTCTGACTTTTTATTATAATGATAAGAAGCCGGATGGGGCGTATGATGTGGAAAAGATGGTAAAAGGATATTATACAGAACTTAAAGAATGGTATTCTATAAGCGATAAAATTAAAACCGTGATTTTTGACGAATCGGTAAAAAAATACAGACCTAAAAGTTGTGAAAAATGGTTTGAAGGTTGTGTAAATCTTACTTCCATCATAGGCATAAAAGAAAACCTTAATACATCGGAGGTTACTGATATGAGTTGGATGTTTTGGTATTGTGAAAACCTTACAAGCCTTGATGTCAGCGGATTCAATACTGAAAATGTTACTGATATGAGTTGTATGTTTTGGGGATGTAAAAACCTTGCAAGACTTGATGTAAGCGGATTCAGTACTGAAAAGGTTACTGATATGACTGATATGTTTGAAGGTTGTGAAAGCCTTACAAGCCTTGATGTCAGCGGTTTCAATACAGAAAATGTTACTGAGATGCAGGATATGTTTTTGGGTTGTAAAAACCTTACAAGTCTTGATGTCAGCGGGTTCAATACTGAGAAAGTTACTAATATGTGGCGTATGTTTTCTGATTGTGAAACCCTTAAAACAATCTATGTGGGTGACGGTTGGAATATCAGCAATGTAAGAAAATCCAAAGATATGTTTAACAATTGCCCCAACCTTATCGGCGGTCAAGGAACAGAATACGACGAAAACCACCTCGACGCCTCCTACGCCCATATCGACGGTGGCGAATCAAACCCCGGATACCTTACCAAGAAAACAAAATAAAAAAGGTGGCGGCTTCGTCGTTGACATATCTTTTTCGTTAGCACACGTATTGTGTTTCTGAATAACAATACTTATCTTTACGCCGCAAAAAAGCATAATTCAGATGAAGATAGCAATTATTGATTACAAAGCGGGAAATATCAAATCGGTGGAGGCGGCTCTCAAACGTTTTGGCTGCGACACCATTCTAACCAAAGACCCGCAAATTATCACCGCCGCCGACAAGGTGGTTTTCCCCGGCGTAGGACACGCTGGAGCGGCTCTTGAAGCACTTCACGCTGCCGATTTGGATACTCTTATTCCGGCATTGAAACAGCCGGTGCTCGGTATCTGCCTCGGAATGCAGATGATGTGCCAACGTAGCGAAGAGGGCGATACTCCGTGCCTTGGTATTTTTGACACCGAGGTGGTAAAATTCCGTCCCGAACATGGCGAAAAGATACCCCACATGGGCTGGAATCAGATTTCGCAATTGAAATCGCCGCTGTTTGAAGGTATACCTGACGGCTCGTTTATGTATTTTGTGCACAGCTATATGGTGCCGGTGTTTGAGCATACCGCCGCACAGTGCGGATATGCGCAGGATTTTTCTGCCGCAATAGCACGCGACAATTTCTACGGTTGCCAGTTTCACCCAGAAAAAAGCGGCAACATAGGTCTTAAAATTCTTGAAAACTTTATAAAGCTATGATTATAATACCAGCAATCGACATTATAGGCGGACACTGCGTAAGACTTCAGCAAGGCTTGTTCGACAATCTCAAAAAATACGACAGCGACCCTGTAAAAGTGGCGGAGCAATACCGCGAGGCGGGGCTCACACACCTGCACCTCGTAGATCTCGATGGTGCGCGTATGGGTACACTCCAAAATACCGACGTGCTCAGCAGCATTGCCAACAAAACTGACCTCAAAATCGACTGCGGCGGTGGTGTTAAGACTATCGGTGACGTGGAGATGCTCTTCTCGCTTGGTGCGTACGCTGTCAACCTCGGTAGCGTGGCTGTGAAAAATCCAGCAGTGATGACCAAATGCCTCGAAAAATACGGACCTGAGAAAATTATACTCAGTGCCGATGTCAACGGCGACACAGTGCGTATCAACGGCTGGCAGAGCGATGCCGGAATCACCATCGGCGAACTTATTGAAAAGTTTCTTCCCGCTGGATTGCAGCGCGTTTGTGTTACCGCTATCAAGTGCGACGGAATGCTCAACGGTCCCGACCTTGTGCTCTACAAACGTCTCAAAGAGAAATATCCATCGCTAAAAATAACGGCGAGCGGCGGTGTGTCGGGCATCAGCGACCTTGAACGCCTAGTGGAAACAGGCTGCGATTCGGCTATTGTGGGCAAGGCCATCTACGAAAAACGCGTTACTTTAGACCAATTAGCAAAAATATCGAAACAATGTTAGCCAAAAGAATAATAGCCTGCCTTGATGTAAAAGACGGTCAGACTGTCAAGGGCGTAAGTTTTGAAAACCTCCGCTATGCCGGCGACCCTGTGGAGCTCGGTCGCGCATATTCCGACCAAGGTATCGACGAGCTTGTTTACCTCGACATCACAGCCACCAACGAAGGCAGAAAACAGATTTACTCGCTTGTGGAGAGCGTGGCAAAAAACCTCAATATACCGTTTACAATAGGCGGAGGCATCACTTCTGTTGAGGACGCCGAAAACCTGCTAATACACGGTGCCGACAAAATTTCGGTAAACAGCGCGGCGGTGCGCAATCCCCAACTTGTGAGCGACCTTGCCAAAAAGTTCGGACGCCAGTTTGTGGTGGTGGCTATTGATGCCAAAACCATCGGCAACCAATGGATAGTGCACACTCACGGTGGCAAACGTCCCACCGACAAGGAACTTTTCTCATGGGCAAAAGAGATTGAAGACCGTGGCGCAGGTGAGATACTTTTTACCTCAATGGATCACGACGGACATCAGACAGGTTTCGCCAACGAAGCCCTCTGCCGTATGTCGGAGATGCTGAGCATTCCTGTGATTGCCTCGGGCGGAGCAGGCGAGATGGAGCATTTTAAAGATGTGTTTATCAAAGGCAAAGCCGACGCCGCCCTCGCTGCAAGTATATTCCATTTTGGGAAAATAAAGATTCCTGATTTGAAAAACTATTTGAAGGGCGAAGGTATAAATGTAAGATAGATTTAGTTTTAAATAAAAAAAGGAGGCATTTGAGCCTCCTTTTTTTTTGAATATTTCAGTTTTAAAACTATTTTACATAAACTTTAAAGCTGCTACCATTGATAATTACTATGAGCATTCCATTGTAGTTTACCCTAATTTCTTCGTGGGTAGATTTTGTTGTAGAAGCTGTAATTAAGCGTCCATTGATATCAATGATGGTGTATTTAGTGTTGGGCAGAGTTTCAATAAAGATAGAACGATGATTTGACCATACTTTAATGTTGTTATCTTTATTAGCCACTTGAGCTACCGGAGTGGTAAGATTGTTGCGTTGTTCAATCTCTTCCATGCCGGGGATTTCTGTATTAGCGCTTACATTTTCGTTGGAATAAACCACACCATTAATTTCTACATTTTGCGAAAGCAACTCGGCAACTTCGCCAGATTTAAATTGTTCGGCGGTTTTAGCCTGCGGGTCGTTAGTTACGGGTTGTTCAGCAAGATAGTAGCAATTTTCTACCACAGCATTGGTGGATGCAGAGTTGCACACACCTGCTGATTGTCCATCTTCGGCAGTAACAGAGCCGAGGCTGTAACTATTGCATACAACGGCGTTTTCTTCTACTACGCCAATCACGCCGCCTACATTTTTAGAACCAGAAACAATAGATGTAGAGTAGCAGTTGGCAACTGTACCTTCAGATTTGCCGCAGATTGCGCCTACGTTTTCGTTGCCTGCAATGTAAGAGTCAACCACACCAACATTTTTGATAACGGCATCGGCGCCTACATTACCAAACAAACCAACATTATCCAAAGTTTCGTCTTTGATATATAGGCCACTGATAGTGTGTCCTTGTCCATCAAAAATACCCCTGAAAGCGTTGTTGCTATCACCGATAGGACGCCATTCTACTAAGGCAGGAGCTGCTTTAGATGTTTTGTTGAGCATTTCGGTAATTTGATTGAGGCAATCTTGGTTTATCACAATATCTTGTGTGAGCACAGCATTTGCAGTTACATCGCCACTATTAACATTAAACATAAACCAAAGAAGTTCGTTTGCAGTGCCTATTTGATAACAAGAATCAGCAAAAGCCGGTTTTGTGTATGGGTTAGCCGCTGGGTCGTTTACAGTAACTTCAAAAGTGGTTTTTGAGTTCATATATGTGGCAGTGATAGTCTGAGTTGATACTTTGTTAGCATTATAACCTGAAATTTTGGCTTTATTGAGCGAAGTGTTTTCTTTAGAGCCATCAGAATAAGTAATAGAGAGAATACTATTGGATAGATCTAATTCTTCGCCCACCAAGTATTGATTTTTCGACAATGAAACAGAGATTGAAAGGACAGTATCCTTTTCTGCTCCCTTACGTGTTAAAAGTCCCGGGGCTTCTGCTCCGCCATCAATACGAGCAAATTGGATAAACGACCTACTGTCTAAATCATAAGTTGTACCGCGACCTCCTACGAGATTTATACATCCATAAAACATATAAGTGCCTTGAATATCTTCAGTAACATTTTCAATAGTCCACTTATCACCAACGTAGATAGTGTGAAGATTTTTGCAACTATTGAACATAACACCGAGAGTGTCTACTTTACGAGTATCGAAAGAACTCAAATCTAAGCTTCTAAGCAATGAGCAATTGCTAAACATGCATAGCATATTAGTAACTCGTGAGGTATTTAGGTATTGGAGTCCGGAAATTTCGGTGAGATTATAGCTTCCCCCAAACATATCTGAACACGTAGTAGGTTTGAATTGGGCAAAAGATTTATCTATCACTACTTTTGTAATATCGTATCCTCCCTTATGAGATAAATCGGTTCCTTTAATAATACTAGCGTTAGCCGGCGGGTTGCTATTGTAATAAAAAGTCCGAACGCCAAGAGCATCTGTTACAAAATAAGCTTGAATAGAACTAAGATAGCCAGGGAATGAGGTTCCACCATCTAATCTAGCGTATGTATAATCTATTTTAGTGGCATCATAAGCCGTTCCGGAACTACCTTGAAGCGAAGTGCAATCATTGAACATACAGCTACTATTGGTAACAGATGATGTTGACCAATCGTTACTTATATATATATTGGTAAGGGATGTGCAACCATTAAACATTTCGCTCATATTAGTAACATTGGCGGTTTTGAAACTAGTGAGGTAAAGTTTTTGAAGCTTTCGGCATTGACAGAACATGTAACTCATATCAGTAACATTGGCGGTATTCACATTGTCTAATCCTTCAATCTCGGTGAGCTTATAAAAATAACAGAACCATTGATTGCAACTTGTAAGATTTGTATAATTTTGAACTGATTCATCTATAATCACCTTGGTAATAGACTCTTTAAAAGAACTAGGTAGTTGTGTGAACAATTTAGTACCATTTTTATATTTGCCATAATATATTGTGAGTACATTATTTGATGATTTGGTACAATATAAATTATCTTTATCTTCTACTTTAACATTGTATGATATGGTTTTACCGCCATATTTTATAGTCATAGCATAGGTGCCTACTTTGGTGCTGTCGTATTTGCCCGATACTTTAGCTGATGAAAAATCGACAATCTGAGGGGCTCTACCATTGTATGTTACCGACAATTGACCATTAGTATAACTAAACGTCTCCAACTTGCTAAACGAAGTTTTGGGCATAGTAGATATAGAGAGTTGGGTAACAGCCGGAGGAGTTTGTCCTTTCGCAGAGAATAATCCGGGGTTACTTTCACCTCCGTCGATATGTGCATAGCTACCATTGTAGATGTCGTCATTTTCGAATAAATAGACAGTTCCCTTAGAACCTACCAAATGATAATCACCACTAAACATTTGATCTGTATTTACATTGTTGCCGATTTGGAAGTTGTTTCCTACATAGATGGTTTTTAAATCACGACACCCCCAAAACATTTGAAACATATTTGTTACTTTTCGAGTATCAAAATTACTCAAATCCAAAGAAGTAAGCATAAAACAACAATTAAACATAGAGCTCATATCTGTTACCTCTGAGGTGTTTAGATATTCCAAACCTTCTATCTGCGAAAGATTTATAAGCCCATAGAAGAGGTTGGAGCATGTAGTTGGTGTATATTCTGCAAATGAAGGATTGAATACAATTTTGGTAATGCTTTGATTCCACCCCCACGCGTTAGAATGGAAATCGTATGCGTATGCAGGACGTGCATTATCGTAATAGAATGTGAGCGTAGTGCCATTGATCAAAGCATAAGGTTCGCTATCGGGACGTGAAAAATATCCCGGTGATGATGTACCACCGTCGATCTTAGCGTATGTATAATCTGTTTTTGTTGCATCATAAGTAGTTCCCGAACCGCCTTTTAGCGATGTGCAATTTTTAAACATATTTTCGGAGGATGTTACAGCAGATGTTGTCCAATTAGAACCTACATGAATTGACTCTAGACTAGGACAATCATAGAACATATAATTCATATTGGCAACGTTAGATGTATTGAAATACTTCAAATCGAGACTGGTTATACTCTGACAACCGTAAAACATATACTCCATCTTTGTAACCTTATCGGTATTGAGGTTTTCCCAGTCGTAAAATGTAGTTAAATTAATGAAGTCATAAAACCAATAGGCACATGATGTAGGATGGTAGTTTTTAAATGAAGAAGTAAAAATGACATTTTTAATATCCCCTTTTGACTCATCGTACTTGGCCATAGTTTCATCACAGATATAAATATATCCGTCTTGATATTTGTCGTAAACGAAGAAATATGTATCTCCACCAAATTTGTAGAAATATGGTGCTACTTTGTCTTCTACAGTAATACTAAATGTGGTAGATTTGCCGTAAAATTCCACATTTAAGGTTTGAACTCCGATATCGTTGGTATATCCGGTGATGTTGGCGTATGATAATTCTTGTTCAAAACTTCTTCCATTGTTGAGGGTAACGGTCATATGAGCTTGTTCGTCGATATTGAGTGGTTCGTTGGGTACATATTTCAATTGTGTGGGTAGAGTTTTGATTTTGATATTTGCCACTGTGGGTTTTGTCTGTGTTTTGCTTGTTAAATAGCCGGGAGCCGATTCACCACCGTCAATGCGGGCGTATTCTGCTGTTGAGTATTCGTCTTTTGGCTGCCACAAAGTGCCGGCACCTCCCATCAAAAGTGGGTCGTCGAAAAATAATAATACACTGTTATCTTCCAATTTTCTTAAATCCCATTTCTCAGAATCTACGTATATGGTTTTCAACTTATGACAATTTTGAAACATGCAAGCTGCTTGTGTAACATTGGCAGTATTGAATTTGCTTAGATCAAAAGTCTCCATTTTAGAACAACCCATAAACATAGCTGTCATATCTGTTACTTGGTCGGTATTTAGGTACGACAAATCTATGTTAGTGAGTAGCGAACCACCCCAGAACCAGAATGCGGTAGAGGTGGGATGGTAATTTTGCATAGATTGGTCTAAAACCACGGTAGTATAGCCGAGATAATACCATTGAGGGAATTCTGTCCAGCTATAATTATGTAAATCATATACCATTCCTGTACTAACGTCAGATTTGTTCGCGTCGTAATAGAATGTGAGCGTAGTGCCGTCGAAAACTACATAAGGTTCAGGTGTTGCAGTAGCAAATGCTCTTTAAGGTAACATTAAAACGAGAGTGAGCAAAAGTGTAAATATTGTTTTACTAATTACCCCTCTCGAATAGCATTTTGAATAATTTTGTTTTATTTGTATCATACTATCAATTATTTTGGTTAATAAATTATATATATTCGGTTATTATACGCAAAAAACGTGCAATATGTTTGATTTTTCAATAAAAGAAAGAATCAATATATGGTTTTTGATACCGTTGTGAACAAAAAAAATGTTTCCAAACACTTTTGATACAAAAAGATGTTTGGAAACACTAACAAAGTAAAAAAAACTATTAATTAAGCACCTTGTAGCTATTGTTACCAATAATTACTACAAGCACTCCATTGTAGTTTACCTGAATTTCTTCGCGGGTAGATTTTGTTGTAGAAGTTGTTATTAAGCGTCCATTGATATCAATGATGGTGTATTTGGTGTCGGGTTGAGTTTCGATGAATATAGTTCGGTTGCTTGACCAAACTTTTGCAATATTTTGATCTACAGGTATTTTAGCCACTGGAGTTTTTGGGTCTAAGATGGTAACAGCGAATGTGGTTTTTTGACCTGAGTATTTCACTTCCAAAGTGAGTTCAGCTACGTTCTGTGAGTTGAAACCAGTAATTTCGGCAATGGCAAGGTCGTATGTTTTCTTAGAATTGTCATCGAATGTTACTTCTAATTGTCCGCCGGTTAAATCGAGGCTCTCTCCAATGTTATATTCAGTTTTTGTGGGCAGTGTGGCAATGGCTATTGATGTTATGTTCTTTCTCTTGGTGAGGTAGCCAGGAGCAGAAGAGCCGCCGTCAACTATGGCGTAAGTCTTGTCGGTTTTGCTCGCATCGTATGTTGTGCCCTCGCCGCCAACCAAATTGGTGCAATCCGAGAACATATTAGTAGAATGATTAACCTTGTCGGTAGTCCATCCGTCGCCCACAATAATGGTTTTGAGATTGCTGCAGTCATCAAACATCATCTGCATATTGGTTACTTCAGAGGTATTGAAATTACTAAGATCAAGTGCCGTTAAACTTGAACACAACTGGAACATACTTTCCATATTTTC
The DNA here is from genome assembly GCA_016286055.1 of Bacteroidales bacterium. Classification (GTDB taxonomy): domain Bacteria; phylum Bacteroidota; class Bacteroidia; order Bacteroidales; family UBA3824; genus UBA3824. The sequence goes on along the minus strand of JAEERW010000002.1, from coordinate 441,154 downwards.
AATAGACGAAGTATTGAAATGGCTAAAATCAATGGATGAGAGCAGGCTGCAACCTTTAAACATGCTATACGTTTGAGTTACAGCCTCGGTGTTGAGGTTTTGGCTCATACCTTCGATAGATGTAATCTTGCTGCCTCCATAAAACCAGTTGCTGCAAGTGGTTGGTTTGTAGTATCTGAAAGAATCGTCGAAAACAACTTTGGTGATTTCGTTCCATTTTGTGTTCCAACCCACGTTGGCTTTGCCAGTATTGAGCGAATATGCGTTTGAAGATGGTTTCTGATTGTCGAATTTGAATGTGAGAGTGCCGTTGCTTATCACTACGTATGCCTCTCGGGTGTCCTGTGTCACTGCGTCAGTACCGCATTCTGAGAACATATTTTCGGAATGTTGCAAACTGGCCACAGACCATTTGTCAGATACCAAGATGGTATTCAGATTGCTGCAACCATCAAACATCGACTGCATTGTGGTTACATTAGAGGTGTTGAAATTAGTGAGGTCGAGTTCTGTTAAACTGCTGCATGACTGAAACATATAATCCATACGGGTGATGTTCGCAGTATAAAACCGACTAAGGTCGATAGATTCCAAACTACTACAAAGTTTGAACATATTGGCAGCTTGAGTAACATTTTCAGTGTTGAGGTTTTCGCTCATTCCCACGATAGATGTTATGCTGCTGCCGCCATAAAACCAATTGCTACATGTTGTAGGTCTGTAATATCTAAAGGAGTAGTCGAAAATCACAGTGGTTGTAGTGCTAAGACGTGTGTTCCAAGCTACATTGGCGAATCCAGTGTTGAGAGCGTAAGCACCATCGGGCTTCTGGTCGTCGTATTTGAATGTGAGAGTGCCGTTGCTGTATACTACATAGGCCTCTGGGTCGCCTGCAAATGCCGAAACTGAGGGCATAAGCAAAGCTGCTGTTAATAGGGTTAGAATAAATTTGAACATAAAGATGAGTATTTAGTTAATTATAATCGTTTTTCGGGGCGAATATACAAATAAAAAAAATCCACAACAAAAATTGTGGATTTTTTTTATAAAACAGATAAATATTTTAAAGAAACTATTTTTTAATAGGTACTTTATACTCGTTTTTAACCACGCCCATAATAAACGAACTGCTGAGACCGCCAATGCAATCGAGTTCGCCGAGAATCTTCATCACAAACTGCTGATACTCTTTCATCGACGATACGTAAATCTTCATTGTAAAGTCGTAATCGCCTGATACGTTGTAGCACTCGCCTATCTCTGGAATGTTTTGAACCGCCTCCATAAACTTGGTTGCGTTTTCGTACGAATGCTGCTTGAGCTTGATGTTGCAGATGGCCATAAATCCGCACTCAAGCTTGTCGACGTCGAGCACGGCGGTGTATTTTTTGATGTAGCCCTCTTCTTCGAGCTTCTTTACGCGCTCGAATACGGGTGTGGGCGAAAGATGCACCTTCCGCGACAGCTCCTTGTTGGTGAGGGAGCCGTCGTCTTGAAGGGCAGCTAAAATTTTGTAGTCGGTTGCGTCTAACTTCATCTTATTTAACCTTGTCAATTTCGTGACAGATATTGTCGAAAATTTCCTCTACCTTGCCTATGCCGTTGATTTCAACGCATTTGCCTTCTTTTTTGTAAAAATCTGCTACGGGAAGTGTAGATTCGTTGTATACTTTGATACGGTTTTCGATAACGTTTACATCTGCATCGTCGCTACGGCCTGAATCTTTGGCACGGTTGATAAGACGTTTTACAAGTGTGTCGTGGTCGGCTGTGAGGCAGAGAAACGAATCTAATTTGATGCCTTTTTTAGCAAACATTTTGTCTAATGCCTTAGCCTGATTAACTGTGCGGGGGAAACCATCGTAAAGGATTCCTTCTGACTTGATGTTTTCGTCAACCTTTTTTTCAAGAATATCGATAATTACGTCGTCGGGGATAAGTTGACCTTTGTCCATATACGATTTAGCCATCTTGCCGAGGTTGCTCTCTTTGGCAATCTCTTCGCGGAGAATGTCGCCTGTGGAAAGGTGAACGAGTTTATACTTTTTCTCGATAAAGGCTGATTGTGTGCCTTTGCCGACGCCGGGTGCGCCGAAAATTGCGATATTCAACATCTTTTTCATTTTTGTATATGTTTTAATTTTTAATTTTCAATTTTTAATTTACTACAGTATAAATATCCGGCAGGTTTCTGCCGTAACCGTCGTAGTCGAGTCCGTAGCCCACTATAAATGCGTTTGGAATTTCCATTGCACGGTAGTATACATTATAAGACTCTTTAAATGAATTTGGTTTAAAAAGTAAAGTAGCAATTTTTACATCAGCCGGATTATGGGCTTGCAATTGTTTGAGAATTTCGCGCATGGTGAAGCCAGTGTCCACAATATCTTCCAAAATCACCACATGACGACCCTCGATGCCTTCGGGCATGCCTATGAGTTGCTTAATAGTGCCAGAGGAGTGTGTGCCTTCGTACGAAGCAACTTTGGTGAAACTGATTTGGCAGGGAACGGTAATCTTTTTTAAAAGGTCGGCGGCGTACATAAAAACACCGTTGAGCACCCCTATAAAGAAGATTTCTTTGCCCTCGTAGTCGCGGTTGATCTGGTCGGCTACTTTTTGTATAGATTTTTGTATCTCGCTATTGCTGATACTTAATATAAATTGTTTATCTTTGACCGTTATTGGTTGATTCATTGCGCTGGCTTTTTTAGAAAAATTTGTCGCAAATTTAATCAGCATATTGGAATTTTTTGCTGTTTTATTGAGAAATTTTAGTTAAAATATATAAATTTATTATTATCAAATATTTAACACTAAACAAAATGACACCTTTAATAAGTATAATAATGGGCAGCACATCGGATATGCCCGTTATGGAAGATGCCGCCAAGTTTCTCAACGATATGAAGATACCGTTTGAAATCAACGCATTGTCGGCACATCGCACTCCCGAACTTGTAACGGAGTTTGCCCGCAACGCCGCACAGCGTGGCATAAAGGTAATAATAGCCGCCGCCGGAGGTGCAGCACACTTGCCCGGAGTAATTGCAGCACAGACAGTTTTGCCGGTAATAGGCGTTCCTATCCGCACACAAATGGGTATGGAGGCTTGGGACTCAATGTTATCCATCATTCAAATGCCCCCCGGAATACCTGTGGCAACGGTAGGAGTAAACGCCGCCAAAAACGCTGCCATACTCGCCTGCCAGATTCTTGCGTCGGGTGATGCCGAGGTGCAGAAAAAAGTTGCCGATTTTAAATCTACCCTCGCCGCCAAGATTACCAAGGCAAACGAAGAATTGGCAAAGATTAAGTATGAGTATAAGACTAATTAATTAAGCAATCCGCACAGCAATAGATGGTATGTTGTGCGGATTTTTTATGCAAATATTATTTTTTTTCTTTTTTTATCGATTTTGTTCTACCTTTGCGGCCTAAACCGTTATAAACCGCTATGAATAAGAAAAGAATAACATCCATTCTGTCGGGTTTAGTTTTAGTGGCTGCATCGTCGTGCAACTCTAACGCGAGACAGAATCAAAACATCGACATTAACGACGACTCAACTAAAAATCAGCAGGCCAACACCATTGCCGCTGTGGAAAAACAACCTGAGGTTGCGTTCCTCCCCGATACTATCTTTGCATCGGTTAACGCGTTGGAATACAAGGTAGAAACCAAAGACAATTCTGACGGTACGTTGAAGTTTACCGACGACCTCTACCGCAACACTCCGGGCGTGTTTACTTTCCGTGCCAATCTCTACCGCGACGCTGATATGGGCGGAACTGTTTCCGGCACTCCCACCACCATTGAGCGTGCGTGGACTTTCAACACCGACTACGACACTCAACCCACCAAATACGGCACTTGGGGCGGAGGAAGCGGTTGGACAGGTCAGCCCGTTTATGTAAAATGGACCGACGAACAAGTTGCTCATTTCAAAGCCACTTCAAAAGACCTTACAGCCGATTTTTCTAACGAGGAGATAATGTTCGGCTCGCTTTGCAGCAAAACATATTTTCTTAATCCCAACACCGGCAAGCCTTCACGCACAAAACTCGACGCTGGCAACACCATCAAGGGCACAGGCTCTATCGACCCTGAATTTTACAACTATTATCTTGGTCAGGGCGTTCCCTGCCGCGCTCCGTTTGGCTGTATGGCTTACGATTTAGAAAAACACGAAAAAACATTCTTCTATGGTCCCGATGCAGGAGCGTGGAGAGCGTGGGGGGCATTCGACTCGTCGCCGGTTGACGTGGGCGGATTCCTCATTTGGCCCGGCGAAAACGGCACTATCTACAAGTTTATCCGCGAACAGGGCAACCTCAAAATGCACAGCCTTTTGCGTTACAAAGTTAAAGGCAGAAACGCTCCCGGCATTGAGTCGAGCATCTGCGTTTACAAAAATTACGGCTATGTGTGCGACAATCACGGCAATGTGCTTTGTATCAACCTCAACACTATGAAACCCGTTTGGCGTTACGATAATCACGACGATTCCGACGGCACAATTGTCTGCCGCCCCGAAAACGGAACACCTTATATATATACAGCCTGCGAGGTTGATAAGCAGGGATTCAGCGGCACTTGCCACATTGTAAAACTCGACGGCACCAACGGCACACCCGTTTGGGACACCGAAATAGCCTGCAAACGCACCGGCACAAGCGGACACGTATTAGACGGCGGCGTTTATTGCACACCGCTCGTGGGCAAAGGCGATTGCGAGGGAATGCTCTTTTACAACGTCTGCCGCAACAGTGCAGCCAAATCTAACGGCGAGTTTACAGCCATCAGCACCGAAACCGGCAAGGTAATCTACGCCAAACCGTTAAAACAGTTTGCGTGGTCGTCGCCAGTGGCATTCTACAACGAAAACAACGAGGCATTCATCTTTACCGGCGACGCTTCGGGCAATGCATATCTCTTTAAAGGCAAAACCGGCGAACTCATCTGCACCAAAGTTTTAGCCAACAACTTTGAATCTTCGCCTGTGGTAATTGGCAATTCGTGCATTGTAGGATCAAGAATTAACGGAATACATAAATTTGTAATAAAATAAAATGAAAGGAGGAATTTTATTAACAGCCTTATTTACAGCTGGCTGTCTAACCGTTTCGGCACAAAACTCCACAATGGAGGCAGTGCGTGATATTGTAGAAGACGGATACAATTTTTGGATTTACACACCTGAAAGTTACTACGAACCTCAAATGGTAACCACCGAAGTGGCTGTCAACGACACTATTAACATTGCCATCAACGACCCTTCAATCTGCAACGGCAACAGCCGCACATCGCAAATTGTTGTTACCAATACCATTAAAACCACAGCACAAAGCCACGCCCGCAAACCTGTGGTAATTTTTCTACACGGCGCAAGTCTCTGCGGTATGGACCTTTACAGAGTAAGACGCTACGGCTGTCTCGACGCTGTAAAACGCGGTGTAAATATCGACGCCATTATCCTTGCCCCACAAAACCCCGGCGGTGCGTGGAGCCCTCGCAAAATTATGAACATTCTTGAATGGACCAAGCAAAACTACCTTGTGGACACCAACCGTGTATACGTTCTTGGAATGAGTCTCGGCGGCTACGGCACAATGGATATGGCTGGCACATACCCCGACAAAATAGCGGCTGCAATGGCTCTCTGCGGCGGCACCACATTAAAAGACGTGAGCAAAATGGGCGAACTTCCATTTTGGGTAATCCACGGCACAGCCGACCGCGCAGTAGGTATCAGTTGTTCAAAAACAGTGGTGGCTCAACTTGAAGAACAGCACAACGATTCGCTCCTAATGTACACTTGGCTCAAAGGAGCATCGCACTCGGCATTGGCAAGACTTTTCTATCATCCCAAAACCTACGAATGGCTGTTTTCGCACTCGCTATCCGACACTGAGCGCAGCGTAAACCGCAATTTTGACATCACAATGGACGACATCAAACACGCCTACGACGGCATTCGTCGCGACGGCGGCAGTTTTGTGTTAAAAGACACCGCTTCGGCTGTTACACTTGCCGAAATTGAGGCAAAGGAATACGCCAACTGCACCACCTACACCATCCAAAACGGCGACACCCTTATCGGCATAGCCAAAAAGACCCGCACCTCAGTCAACACACTCTGCACCCTCAACAATATCACTCCCACAACCATACTGAGGATTGGAAGAAAACTGAGGATTAAGTATGCGAAATAATGAGGGATTAAAGAATCGGCTCAATCAACTTTAAATTGAGTTCTGTTATCTTTGTAAAACCCTTATCGGCAGTAATCAACGGCGCTCCAATTTCAATAGCAGTTGCCACCACAATAGAATCAGGAAGTTTTGTGCCATATTTTCTACGCAAAGATATGGCACGTTCTTTTATATTGTTGCTGATAGGATAGTTGAAACATTTTGATACCAAAAGTCGTGTAAGTTTTTCCTCGGCTTCGGTAATCGTCCTAAACGACAGCAACTCCATTTCAGAAATAATTGAAATACCGAAGGAGTATTTCAAAAACGGCTTCATACACGGATTCTTTTTCATCAGATAAAGCAGAGCGTTTGTGTCTGCCACAAAATCAATTCCATTCATCTCGCATACGTTTTTGAATTTCTAATGGATCACCGTCGAACTCCATACAGCCATAAAACTCCTCCAATCCTGAGGATTTTGGCTTATTGCTCTGAGGTTCGGGAAGTGTACTACGGTAGATAACGAAATCTACATAGTTATAAATCTCGTCTAAATACTGTTCTGGAACACTTTTGATGCGCTGAAACAGTGTGTCGTAACCTAAATTACCTCTTAATGCAAGTCCTGTCATAATCGTTACTTTATATTATACTATCTTTACAGAAAATCTGTCATTACAAAGGTAATGATTTTTTCTTATTCCGCAAATTATTTTATGCTATCAAAATAAGACTTACTATATTTGCAGTGTAAAATTGTATTCTATGGCAACATTACGCATCAAAACTTACCTCATTATCCTTGCCGCACTGATTATTACCGGCTGTGCCGCGCCAACAGCCATCGACAATCCGCAGCCGTCGGTGTATTTTTGGAAGACGGTGTTTGATTTGGATAGCGCGGAGGCTAAGTTTGTGGACGATTTTGGTATCAAGAAGATTTATCTGCGGTATTTTGATGTGGTGGTAGACCAAGACAAAAACGCCCTGATGCCAAATGCCACTTTACGGTTTATGCAGCCTGTGCCCGAGGGCGTGGAGGTGATTCCCGTAGTGTTTATTGTGGAAAAATGCCTTCGTCACAATGTGGATTCTATTGCTGAGATGCTTGTAGATAGGGTTATAAAAATGTCGGAGACCAACCACGTGCCCACGATCAAAGAGTTTCAAATCGACTGCGATTGGACGGCAAAATCCGAAAAGGTGTATTTCCCATTTCTCCAAAAAGTGAAAGACTACGCCGCCGCCAAGGGTCTGAAACTCTCGGTAACTATACGCCTCCATCAGTTGAATATGGCTGCTCCGCCGTGCGACTACGGAGTGCTGATGCTTTACAACACAGGCAATTACGCCAACCGCAAATGCGTCAACCCGATACTTTATTATAATGATGTTAAGCCGTTTTTGAGGCATTTGAAAAAATATCCGCTGAGGATGTGCGTGGCGTTTCCAAATTTTAAATGGCAGATTCTTTTCAAAAAAGGAAAATACAGCAACATATTATATAGTGAGAATCTCGACGACACGCTAAACTTTGCCCAAATCGACTCTGCCACATTTTTTGTGCAAAACGCCCGCGACATTCCAATGTACATCGGCAACGAGGCTTTTAACGTAATGCTACACTATGGCGACACAATATTTGTGCGCAAAGCAGAGTTTTCTGAAATAGAAAAGGTGAGGGCGGCGGTAAACGATATCCGTCCCGAAATACTCTCACAAACAATTATTTACGATTTAAACAGCAACAACATTAATAATATTAACTACCAACAATATGAAAAAATTTTTAGCGGCTCTATTGCTGCTGACCGCGCTAATCAGCAGTAAATCGTATGCCTGCATCGCGGAGCAGACTATCAACTTTTATATGTACAAGGTGCTCGACACCAAGGCTTCGGCGCATATGTTCGACGATTTTTGGCGCGCATACGTGGGTCCCGAAATGAGCGAATATGCCATCGACGGATTGCTTTGGATTGACCCCGAAGAACTTAAACAGTCGTTTAAAACCGGCGAGGCCAACAACGACATTGTTCGCGCAGCAATTGCCAAAAACGACAAGGCTATGCAAGACTACCTCTTAGACCTTATCACCTATCACCGTCTCAACAGCAATTTTTACAACGCTTGGGAATATCCTTCGGAAGACGAAATTGCAGCCCGCCGTGCCAAACTTACCCAACTCCGCACCAAGGCGGAGGGTTACAACGGCGCACTCAAAGAGCGCTACACCCTTATGGCTATGCGCTGTATGTTTCAACTTGAAAAATATGCCGACGTAGAAAAGTTCTGGACATCAACAGGTTCTAAAACCTCCGACAAAGACATCCGTCAAACTATGCTCTCGCTCTTTGCCGGCGCGCTTTACCGTCAAAAAAAGATGGAGTCGGCTTTGCAGATTTTTGCCCAATTGGGCGATATTCAAAGTCTGAAATTCTGCCTCAACGACAAACGCAACTACCAAGGTATCAAAGAGATTTACGAAAAAGACCACGACAATACATCGTTGCCGTTTATGATTCAGGATTATGTTAATATGACCCAAGAAACCTTAGACGGCGAATCGGGATTGCCCCACCCTTCGGATTTTTACGAGGTAAAAAACAGCGAGGCAAAACAGTTTGCCGACTTTGCCAACAAGGTAGCCGACACCAAAGCCACCAACGCTCCCTGTATGTGGAAAACCGCCGCTGCTATGATTCACTACCTTCTTGGCGACTATGCCGCTGCTCAAAAAGAGATTGCCGCAGCCGTTAACCTTGGCGGCACTCAAATGATGAAAGACAACGCCCGCGCTATCCAATTTCTCGTTTACACCAAAAACCGCAAGTACACCGCCGCCGAAGCCACCAAATATATGACCGAAATCAAATGGCTGCAATCTATGGCGGAAAAAGAATCGCATTTTAGCCGCGCTGCACAACGCATTATTTATCAGAATATTCAAGGGGCTAACAAGGAAAGCAACAAAAATTTCACACTTTTGATTGTTTCTGCCGCCGATATGCTCACTCTCAACTACTTCTCCGACGAGATTCTTTACAACATGACCGGTGCCGAAGCCGAAAGTTTCTATAATTACGCATTCAACAACAAGAAGTTAGATGTTTTTGAAAAATACCTTCTCAACATAGTTCAAACCTCCAAAGGACGCACTTTTGGCAGCAAGGATTATTACTTAGACCAAGTTGGCACAAAATACCTCAGCGAACACAATCTTGCTAAGGCTGAGCAGTGGCTCTCGAAGGTTAGCATCGATTTTATGCGCAAAAAAGGCATTGCTCCCTTTATGGTGCTACGCAACTACAATGTTGAGCCGTGGTACAATGCTCAGGAAGTTACTTATCAGCAAGAGTTTAGCGACGAAATTCCCGGCCGCCTCAACGAAAACCAGCGTCTGAAATTTGCCAAAGACCTTGCCCTTGCCGAAACTCAATACAACAACGCTTCGGGCGCAAAACGTATGGAACTTGCCTACAATCTTGCAGTTATGTGCATTCAGGCATCGCAGCACGGCAACTGTTGGTATTTGACTCACGACGGATGGTCGCTCTACGGCGTTGCCACTCGCAGCAACGAATTTGACTACGAAAAACGCGCTGTGGAACTCTTGAACGAGGCTTCAAAATCTTCCGACAACGAGGTAAAAAGCAACGCACTCTTTGGTCTTTTGTGGATACCTCGCCAGAGCCTCAGCCATTGGAACGAAGAAGAATTTAAAACCAAAGACATCAATTCAGCCCTCGAACAAATTGCAGTATTTATCGAAAACGTTGGCTCTACCGACGCTATGGAAAACTGCGATGTGATTATGGAATACATTAGAGGTCAAGTAGGTGGCGATTATTAATCAATCATAAATCACCCTTATTGATAAACTATTATGCCGCAAGTGTGCTAACAAATCTCAATTGTTAGTATCTTTGCGGCATAATTCATTTAAATAGTTTTATTATGATACTAAACGAACAAATCAAAGCCATCGCCGAAAGGCTCAGCGCTTTGCGAGAGGTGTTAGAACTCTCGCTCGAGGACGTATCGTCCAAAACCGGCATACCGCCGGAGCAGATTGCCAAGTTTGAAAGTGGCGAATCTGACATTCCTATGAGTTTTATTTGCAACGTTGCACAAGCATACAATATTCAACCATCAGCCATTATTAGCGGCGACGAGCCCAAAATGCAGAGTTACTTCCTCACCCGCAAGGGCAAAGGCGTTAGCATGGAACGAAACAAATGCTACAAGTATCTCGCGCTTGCCGCCGGATTTAAAGACACTCTGTTCGAGCCTTTTGAGGTAACAATCCAACCATTCGACAAAATTCATCTCAACTCGCACTCGGGTCAGGAGTTCAACTACCTGCTCGAAGGCCGCGTGCTTATCCAACTCGGCGACAAGCAGTTGATTATGAACCCGGGCGACAGCATCTTCTTTAATTCAACCATACCCCACGGAATGATAGCATTAGACAACCAAGAAGCCACATTCCTTGCAACAATAAGCAAATAAAACAGTTACAAAACAATGTTAGAAAGATTTTTAAAGCAGACATCGTTCAAAGACTTGGACGATTTCAAAAAAAACTATAAAGTAATAGTTCCCGAAAACTTCAACTTCGGCTACGACGTGGTAGACGCTTGGGCTGCCGAACAACCCGACAAACTTGCTATGCTGTGGACCAACGACAAGGGTCGCGAAGAGCGTTTCACCTTTGCCAAAATGAAAGAGATGACCGACCGCACGGCTTCGTATTTTCAGAGTCTCGGCATCGAAAAAGGCGACCGCGTAATGCTAATTCTCAAACGCAACTACGAATTTTGGTTCAGCATTGTGGCATTGCACAAGATAGGTGCTGTGGTAATTCCCGCCACACACTTGCTCACCAAAAAAGACATCGTATACCGCAACAATATGGCTGGCACTAAGGCTATCGTCTGCTGTGGCGACCCGCTTATTCTCGAACACGTGGCATCGTCGAAAGCCGAATCTCCCACTTTGGAAAGAATGATTTCGGTAGGTCCCGAAGTTCCCGAAGGTTTTGAGGATTTTCAGAAGGGCATCGAAAACGCTGCTCCGTTTGTTAAGCCCGCACAGGTAAACACCAACGACGATGTAATGCTAATCTACTTTACGTCAGGCACATCTGGCGAACCCAAAATGGTGGCTCACTCGTTTACATATCCCCTTGGACACATCACCACTGCCGCATATTGGCACAACCTCACACCAAACGACCTCCATCTCACCGTTGCCGACACCGGATGGGGCAAGGCTGTTTGGGGTAAACTCTACGGACAATGGATTGTGGGCGCATGCGTTTTCGTTTACGACCACGAAAAATTCACCCCATCGGATATGCTGCAAATGATTGAGAAATACAAGGTTACAACATTCTGCGCACCTCCCACCATCTACCGTTTCTTTATCAAAGAAGATCTCTCGAAATACGACCTTTCAAACCTACGTTGGATTACCACAGCAGGCGAGGCACTCAACTCGGCAGTGTTCGACACTATGAAAAAAATTACGGGTCTCAACATAATGGAGGGCTTCGGACAAACCGAAACCACCCTCTCAATCGCTACATTCCCTTGGATGACACCGAAACCCGGCTCAATGGGCATTCCTAACCCTGCCTACGATGTTGACATTCTCACACCCGACGGTCGCAAGGCTGAGGACGGCGAGCAGGGCGAAATCGTTATCCACACCAACAACGGACGTCCGCTTGGATTGTTTAAGGAGTATTTCCGCGACCCGCAACGCACCGCCGAGGTATATTCCGACAACGGAACCACCTACCACACCGGCGACATTGCTTGGCGCGATGAGGACGGATACCTCTGGTTTGTAGGCCGTACCGACGACGTTATCAAGAGTTCGGGCTACCGTATCGGACCCTTCGAGGTAGAAAGCGCCCTAATGACACACCCCGCCGTAGTGGAATGTGCAGTAACAGGCGTACCCGACCCCGTACGTGGCAAAGTGGTAAAAGCCACCATCGTTCTTGGACGCGGCTACGAACCCTCCGACGACCTTGTTAAGGAGATTCAAAACCACGTAAAGAAAACCACCGCCCCATACAAATATCCTCGCATCATCGAGTTTGTAAAAGAACTCCCCAAAACCATCAGCGGCAAAATCCGCCGTGTGGAAATTCGCAAAAACGACGAGGAGAAGGCGAAGTAATTGAAAATTGAAAATGGAAATAAAAAAGGCGTGGAATCACATCCGCGCCTTTTTTTCTTTAAAAAGATATCGTATCTTTGCAAAAAAAGTATATTAATATTTCAAAATAATAGATATGTCAAAATATAAATTTGGAGTATTATTCGGTATTATCATTCTATGCCTAATAGTGGTATTCTCTGTGATGAAGTTTAAAATCAAAACAGGTCCCGACAATATGGATATCAACAACACCGACGGCCCTGCTATAGTGGTAAGAGCTGTTGCCATTGGAACAACTCTTAAAGATCAAAGAGCCTATGTGCAGGCAGCGTCGCCTTTGGGTACACTTTCGGTTGCCACCAAAAAAGTGAAGATGGGAGAATCTTTTATAATGGGGCAAACCGATGACAGGAAATGGCACGTGGTATCCAACAACAATGCTACCCTGTATCGTATGCCCGATGATATTGGGTATTGGGAGAAGGGTCAGTTGTATACTTACGAACAATATTTTGAAAAAAACTCTGACTTTGTATACAAAACGGCAGGCATCAATATGGTATATTGTGCCAGCATTGCAAGCTATACAGAATATGACAACACCAAAGCGGAATACTCTTTCACCGACTATCGAGGCAAGACCCAAAAAGTAGTTTTGACAGCAACCGACAGCTTATGTCTTGTATTCTCTAATTTCAACAAGGATTTCTATACTGGATGGAAAGTTTGCAGCGAAGATTTTCAATCGCACTTTTATATCAACAAGATAAAAGAGTCGCGCTATGGATATATGATAGGCAACAAATTATATTCTAAAAATGAATTTGAATCAAAATGTCCCGATGTGGTGGACATAATCAACAACACAGATACAAAATCAAAACCCAAATCTAATGCTGCTAATTATACCAAAGGTAGTTTGGATTATTTTATCAACCAACCCGAAGAGGCATTCCAAACCGAAGGCTTGAATATTTTGTATGTTGCAGAACGCATTTCTGATTTCGACGTATATGAATGCGTAACACTTAAGATTGTAGAAATTACCGGCAAAGACACCACAATATCGTACGAACCCAAGGAAAAATATCTCCCGAAATATCTTGTTTACAAAAATATCAACAGCAATCTTCCAAATGCAGGCAAATTTAATGTTTTGCCAGCTAAATTTCAAAACGACATGTTTTTCTTACTTTTCAAAGAGGGAGATTATGGTTTTTATTTCAACGACAAAATTGTAACAAGCGACCAAATGATGATGCTATGCCCAGATGTTAACAATTATATTTCTAACTACGCAAGAACATTGTATTAAAACAAATAAATATTTCCTATTTTTGTCGTCAAAATCATAAAAGATGGACACGTTTTTTAATTCTATAATACAATCAAGTTCTTGCGATGGAGAAGTTAAGAATATTGCGCTCAAAGTAGCTGACGGAGAACGTATTACTACCGATGAGGCTCTCTCGCTTTATCAGTCGGCTCCACTTTCACTTTTGGGCATGTTGGCTTTTGCCGTCAAGGAGCGTAACACTGGGCGCAGGGTTTTCTTCAATCGAAACTTCCATATCGAACCTACAAATGTTTGTGTAAATAATTGTAAATTTTGTAGTTACAAAAAACCAAAGGGTGATGCTCAGGCATGGGAACTTTCATTATCCGAAATTCTTCATCAGGTTGAGCGTTACCGCCACAGCCGAGCCACCGAATGTCACATAGTAGGAGGGGTGCATCCCGACCGCGACATCGATTATTATTGCAGCCTTATCCGTGAGGTAAAAAATATCATTCCAGGTATAGTAGTAAAGGCGTTTACCGCTGTGGAGATTGAGTATATGGTCAACAAGGCGGGTCTTTCGCTCCGCGACGGCTTGCAAAAACTTAAAGATGCCGGACTGGAATCTATTCCTGGTGGCGGAGCTGAGATTTTCAACGAGGAACTTAGAGCAAAGATTTGTCCCGAAAAAACCAAGTCCTCTAAATGGCTCGAAATTCACCGTACAGCCCATCAGCTTGGTATATCTACCAATGCAACAATACTTTACGGACATTTAGAAACATACGCCCAGCGTATCGACCATCTCAACCGTCTACGCACTCTGCAAGACGAAACTCACGGATTCAGCGCTTTTATTCCCCTGAAATACCGTCACGAAAACAACTCAATGAGCAATATCGGCGAAGTGCCTCTATTGGAAGATTTGAAAAACTACGCTGTGTCGCGAATTTTCTTGGACAATTTTCCGCATATAAAGGCATACTGGGTTATGAGCGGATTGGAAACCACCCGTCTCGCCCTCCAGTTTGGTGCCGATGACATTGACGGTACAGTCAACGACAGCACCAAAATATACACCATGGCTGGGGTAGGGGGTAAGCCCGTTATGACTGTGGAGCAGATTGTAGACCTAATTAAATCAGAAAACCTCGTGCCCGTGGAGCGCGACACCTTTTATAATATAATAAAGGAGTACGATGATTGAATTTTGCAGTCTGGCCTCGGGCAGCAATGGCAACTGCTACTACATAGGCAATGAAACCGATGCCGTGCTTGTGGACGGAGGAATATCAAACCGCCGTTTTGTAGAGCGTACCGAATCCGCTGGTGTGGATCGCTCAAAAATCCGCGCTATTTTTGTATCTCACGAACATTTCGACCATATTCAAGGGGTGAAGGTTATTGCCAAGCATCTTGGCGTGCCGGTTTATTTCACATACGCCACCTACAACGAAATTCCTAAACGTAGGCGTCCATCCGATGTGCGTTTTTTTGATGGAAACATAGCTGTTGAGATTTCTCCGTCTATTACAGTGCGTCCGTTTAAAAAACATCACGATGCCATTGACCCTTGCAGTTTTGTTATAAGCATTTCGGGTCACAATGTTGGCGTAATCACCGATATAGGAGTTGCCGACCAAGAGTGCCAACAAATGTTTTCTCTTTGCGACGCTGTTTTTTTGGAAATGAACTACGACCCTATGATGCTGCAATATGGCAGTTATCCCCAATACCTTAAAACAAGGATTGATTCAGAAAATGGGCATCTATCCAACTATCAGGCTGTTGAACTTTTAAACGAACACGCTTCGCCACAGCTTACACACATTATAGCATCTCATATTTCGGCAGAAAACAACTCGCAGACTATGGTATTGGATATGCTTCATCCGTTTGATGAACGTTACACTATAGAACTAGCACCAAGGTTTGCAGCAGGTAGGCGTTTTGCCAAGTGATTTTTTTAGCTGCGATACAATATACATCCCACCTATGCGTTTTATTGGTGTAGTTCATAGTTAAAAAGTTTAGTTTAAATAGTAGTTACGTCTTTGCACAGCAAAGACGTTTTTTTTTATTTAAAACTATTGCGTATATTTGCGGCTGATTCTAATATAAAATTGTTTATTGTGAACACAATCTCCACCGTAGTAGGCTATTTGAAGCCGTTTAAAAAATACGCTATTCTTAATGTGGTGCTTAACTCGCTCAGCACCGTGTTTTCGCTGTTCAGCATGGCGATGATTATCCCGTTCTTGGACATGCTTTTTAAGGATATGGGCACAGAGGTTCCTGATCCAGGTCCTTGGCGTTTCGACTTTGAAACCATGGGACGTGCCAAGGAGTTTCTCGATTATTTTCTTTATCAAGTAATTATCACCGACGGCAAACTCACGGCACTCATGTATATAGGGCTGTTTGTGATAATTGGTGCTTTCTTCAAAAACTTCTTCGGATATATGGGCTCGTTTTACATGGCACCCATTAGCAATGGAACAGTGATGAATTTTCAACGAAAAATCTATTACAAGATTTTGGATCTTCCTTTGCGCTATTTTTCCGAATCAAAAAAAGGCGACATCCTAAGCCGTTTTACCAGCGACGTTCAGGAAATCAGGTCGAGCATATCGGGCAGCCTTGACATGCTGTTTAAAGACCCTATTCAAATTGTACTTTATTTGGGAACGCTTATCTACACAAGTTGGGAACTTACCATCGGAGTGCTTGTGGTGCTGCCGATAATCGCTTTGCTTATAGGACGTCTGGGTAAGAGCCTCAAATCTTCGTCGGGCTTGGGACAGGCTGCCGCTGGCGAAATGCTCACAGTTATGGAAGAAACTCTCGGCGGATTACGCATAGTTAAGGCGTTTATTGCCGAACACAAGATGAAAGAACGTTTTGAAAAAATCAACGATAAAATTTACCGTCTTCAAAACAAAGTTAGCCGCAAACACTCTCTGTCGTCACCATTGAGCGAATTTCTTGGTATTGCGGTGTTTACAGTGGTGCTCGTGGGCGGTGGATATCTGATACTGCAGGGTAAGGGGGCATTTTCTTCGTCAGAATTTATATTCTTCTTGGCAGTGTTCTCGCAGTTGCTCAATCCAGCAAAAGATTTTGCCCGCACATTCAACACCATTCAAAAAGGTATGGCATCGCTCGACCGTGTCAACAAAATTCTCAACGAAACAATGCATGTGCCCGAAATTGAAAACCCCGTGCGTATCAACGATTTTAAAGAGAGTATCGAATTTCGCAATGTTTCGTTCAAGTATGCCGAAAAATATGTTTTGCGCAATATCAATCTTAAAATTGAGAAAGGCAAAACTGTTGCCCTTGTGGGACAGAGCGGCAGCGGCAAGTCTACACTCGTTGACCTCTTGCCTCGATTCTGGGATATTGAGGAGGGTGAGATTCTTATCGACGGAATTAACATCAAGGATTACAAACTCACCGACCTCCGCTCTTTGATGGGCAACGTAAATCAAGAGTCTATACTCTTCAACGACACCATCCGCAACAACATAGCATTTGGAGTGGAGTCGGCTACCGATGCAGAGGTTTCCGCAGCCGCCGCCATTGCCAACGCCACTGAGTTTATCGACGAAAAACCCGAAAAATACGATACCGGCGTGGGAGACCGTGGTTCAAAACTTTCTGGCGGTCAGCGTCAGCGCATCAGCATTGCTCGTGCGGTACTCAAAAACCCGCCAATACTCATTCTCGACGAGGCTACATCCGCGTTAGACACTGAAAGCGAGCGACTTGTGCAAGATGCACTCTCAAAACTTATGCAGAACCGTACATCAATTGTGATAGCACATCGCCTCTCTACAGTTAAAGACGCTGACGAAATTTGCGTTTTGAACGATGGCGAAATTATTGAGCGAGGTACCCACGAACAGTTGATGGAACAGAACGGAGCATACCACCGTCTGTGCGACCTTCAGATGTTTTAACGCCCCTTATATATATTAGTAATTATGGACCGCATCAAACATACGCTGCTATACATATTGGAAAAAAAGACCCTGCTATTGTGCATCTGGATAGCATTCTTGTTTCGTATGGTGGCTGTGTTTTTTTCGCGTGGCATAGCGTTCGGCTATGAGCATTACGTCTACTTGGAAAATGCCCAGCAGCTGCTTTCAAGGCAAACCTCACTTTCAGAATTCCTCTACGTCGGCGACAACAATTTCATCCAACACGGCTACAGCCTCATTTATCTTGGTGTCAATTGGTTCGCACTATTTATGGGAGAATTTTTCGGAATCTTCGACCCACGTAGCAAGATGTTTATTATAAGATTAGTGCATGCTCTGGCATCGCTGTTGGCTGTGTACTACTGCTATAGAATAGCAAGGCTATTTTCGATACGTAAAGTGGGATTGGCAGTAGGGCTGTGCGTGGCGGTGCTGTGGATTCAGCCGTTTGTGAGCGTGAGAAACTTTGCCGAAAATGTCAGCGCTATACTTCTCTTGGCTGGTTTCTATCGTTTGGCAAAATACAATCCTTCGAAATTCAAATTCTCCGACGACCTTTTTACTGGCTTCCTTATGGCTATTGGATTCTCAATATCTTACCATTCAGGAGTGTTTATCATCGGAGTTTTTGTTAGTATGATTATTCGTGGCAATCACAAGCGAGCATTGTACTATCTGCTTGGCGCCTTGATTTCGGTGCTGGCATTCGAGGGACTTTTGGGGGCGTTGCTCTTTCACGAACCGTTCTACATGATTACCGAATACGTGCAGTCCATCGCATCGGGACGACTTTCAACCACTGGCTCTAGCAATTACTACATGTATATATCCATACTTGTGTTGATGTTTCTATTCCCGTGGGGAGCAGTGGCATTCTATGGCTTTATGCGCTCGTGGAAAAAATACTTTATGATTTTTTTCCCTGTATGTTTCTATATAATAGTGCATTGCCTCATACCGTATAAGCAAGAGCGATTTATGCTCAACATCCTGCCATTTTATTTAATACTTGTAGTGGCTGGATTATACAATTTTAGACGTAACTCGCTGTTTTTCACTCGGCACAAAATCCTGTCGCGCTGGGTGGTGCTCTCGTTTGTAATCATCAACGTGCCGCTACTGCTGATAGCCTCCACAGCTTACATACGCCGTCCGCAGGTTGAGTCAATGTTATTTTTGTCAAAATATCGTCAGTCTACCAAGTCTATTTTTGTAGACGATTCAGGCAATACATCCTCCAAGAGTTTCCCGCCATTCTATTTTGGTGGACGGCTCGTGCAATACACCTACAACCTTCAGCCAGAGCCAGATCCATCTATCGTCAACTGCTACGAAAATATTGGTGATGTTCATCGGCTTTTCTCTCGCGATTATTTCCTCGGCAAAAGCGACACTCTCCTCCCGCGCTTTGTGCTTTTCTATGGCGACTATGACATTCAGCAGCGAACTCAACAAGTGCAAAAGATATTTCCCGACCTCACCTATGTTACCAAAATCACACCCAGTCTCTGCGACCGCGTTATTGAGTATTTCAACAAGAGCAACCAGAATCCCCCCGTCCACATTTATAGCACCCAAGAGTAACGGCATATCTATCACTAGGGTATTTCGCACATATTCAAACATTTAACAAATTCATTGAAAAAAAAATACGAAAAATTTTTCCGCAATAAAAACATTTGCTATCTTTGCAGCCTGAATTAGAAAAATTAAACGTTTAAATAAATAATTATTAAAAGGATATGATCATAGTACCTATCAAAGAGGGAGAAAACATTGAACGCGCCCTCAAAAAGTTCAAAAGAAAATTTGAGAAAACAGGAGTAGTAAAAGAGCTCAGAGAGCGTCAGGCTTTCACAAAATTCTCAGTAAGAAGAAGAGAGCAGATTCTCAAAGCTATTTACATTCAGCAACTTCAGAGAGAACAGGAAGATATTTAAAAAAAAATCCATTTTCTTCTTGACAAATACCGATATTTTACGTATCTTTAAGTATCGGTTTCTTTAGAGAGACAAATAAACCTAAAGAACTGGAAAAAAGTAATTTAGGTTCATTTGTTTTCTTTTTTTATATATAGTATAGTATGAACGAACCCATTATAGACGAATTTGCAGGATACCTAAAATACCAGAGGCGGTACAGCCCCCACACAGTAAAAGGCTACACCACCGATCTCGACTTACTGTCGAAGCATTTGTCTACGCTAGATCCTTCCGTGAGCCTCATTACGGCGGGAACTCGGCAGCTTAGGTCGTGGATAGTGGAGCTTAAACGCATAGGAGTGGAGCCTGCAAGCATCAATCGGAAGATTTCGTCGATGAGGAGTTTCTATCGTTATCTATTATATAAAGGTGTGATAAAAACAAATCCTGTATCGCGCCTTCAAAACGTCAGCCGCAAACGAGCCTTGCCAGAATTTGTGCCCGACTATAAGATGCAGAACCTCTTAGACAACGACGAGTATTACGCCAACCATCCCGACGGACCGCGCGACCGTATGATCTTGGAATTATTTTACGATACAGGCATCCGTTCTGCCGAGCTCATCGGGCTACGCTGTGGCGACATCGACTTCGACCGCCGCACCCTTACCGTGCATGGCAAAGGTGGCAAAACACGGCAGATACCCCTTACCGACACCATGTGCCGCCGTCTGCGCCCATACATTACCGAGGCATCGTCGCCGCTATTTACTACACAGCGTGGCCGTCCGCTATACGCCAAGATGGTGTACAACATAGTGCACCGCTACTTGGAACTCACACTGTCGGTGCACCGTAGCAGCCCGCACACCATAAGGCACAGTTTTGCCACGGCAATGCTCAACAACGGAGCCGACCTCAATGCAATAAAAGAACTCTTGGGACATGCCAACCTTACGGCAACGCAAGTTTACACGCACGTCTCTTACGATAAGTTAAACCAAATTTACAAACAAGCCCATCCCCGGGCGTAAAATAGTTAAGGAGGAAAAATTATGAACGTAAAAATCGAAGCAATCCACTTCAACCCCGACAGCAAGTTGGAAGAATTCATCACCGAAAAAGTATCGAAGCTCTCCCAGGTAGCCGACGACATCATCAAGGCAGAAGTATTTTTGTCCTTAGAGCGTTCGCAAAGCAAAAACTATGACAGCAAGACCGCCAAAATCCGCATCGAAGTGCCGGGTAGCGCCATCTTCGCCGAAAAAAAATGCAAGTCGTTCGAAGAGGCAATTGACACTGGCTTAGAGGCTTTGCGCGTCCAACTGTTAAAACGGAAAGAAAAACAAAAATAAAATAGAAAAAAAATGAATAATTTTTTTGGAGATATAAAAAATCAGTGTACCTTTGCACCGTCAAAAATGAAAAATATTATTGACGACGATCTCTAAAAAGATTATTCGTTTGCCGGTGTAGCTCAGTTGGCCAGAGCAGCTGATTTGTAATCAGCTGGTCGGGGGTTCGAATCCCTCCACCGGCTCGCAACACGATATTGCAATGGGGAGTTTCCAGAGCGGTCAAATGGGACAGACTGTAAATCTGCTGGCTACGCCTTCGGTGGTTCGAATCCATCACTCCCCACAAATATTAAGCGGGAATAGCTCAGTTGGTAGAGCGACAGCCTTCCAAGCTGTAGGTCGCGGGTTCGAGCCTCGTTTCCCGCTCGTTATCAACATTAGCCGAAGTAGCTCAGTGGTAGAGCACTTCCTTGGTAAGGAAGGGGTCATGAGTTCAACTCTCATCTTTGGCTCAAATTTTTTTTGCATGCCTTATGGGTGTGCATTAAATGTATTAACAAGTAAAATATAAAACATTTTTTACCAACAAATATTTATTTACCATGGCAAAAGAACAATTCGATAGGTCGAAACCGCACGTTAACATCGGTACAATCGGCCACGTTGACCACGGCAAGACAACTTTGACAGCCGCTATCACTACAGTATTAGCAAAAAAAGGTCTTTCAGAAGTAAGAAGCTTCGATTCAATTGACAACGCTCCCGAAGAAAAAGAGCGTGGTATAACCATCAACACCGCTCACGTAGAGTATCAGACAGCCAAGCGTCACTACGCACACGTTGACTGCCCTGGCCACGCCGACTACGTTAAGAACATGGTTACTGGTGCAGCCCAGATGGACGGTGCAATCCTCGTTTGTGCAGCTACCGACGGTCCTATGCCCCAGACTCGCGAGCACATCCTTCTCGCTCGTCAGGTAAACGTGCCCAAGATCGTTGTTTTCATGAACAAATGCGATATGGTTGACGACCCCGAACTTCTCGACCTCGTTGAAATGGAGCTCCGCGAACTTCTCTCGTCTTACGATTACGATGGCGACAATACTCCTATCATCCGTGGCTCGGCTCTCGGCGCTCTTAACGGCGAACCTAAGTGGGAAGAGAAAATAATGGAACTTATGGACGCTGTTGATACATACATTCCCCAGCCTACACGCGACGTTGACAAACCTTTCTTGATGCCTGTTGAGGACGTATTCTCGATCACTGGTCGTGGTACTGTTGCTACTGGTCGTATCGAGGCTGGTATCATCAACCTCAACGATCCCGTTGAAATCGTTGGTCTTACAAACGACGCTCCTATGAAATCGGTTGTAACTGGTATCGAAATGTTCCGCAAACTCCTCGACAAAGGTGAAGCTGGTGACAACGCTGGTCTCCTCCTCCGTGGTATTGAAAAAGAACAACTCAAGAGAGGTATGGTTATCGCAAAACCCGGTTCAATCACTCCTCACACCAAATTCTCTGCTGAGATCTACGTATTGAAGAAAGAAGAAGGTGGACGTCACACTCCTTTCCACAATCACTACCGTCCTCAGTTCTACCTCCGTACACTCGACGTTACTGGTGAAATCATGCTTCCCGAAGGCGTAGAGATGGTAATGCCTGGTGACCACGTTAACATCACTGTTACCTTGATCTACCCTGTAGCATTGAACGAAGGTCTCCGTTTCGCTATCCGCGAAGGTGGACGTACAGTAGGTTCAGGACAGATTGGTAAAATCATCGAATAGGATTATATATTTACCATAGCGAAAATTAGGGGAGGGATTTTTCCCTTCCCTTTTATACGGGTGTAGCTCAGTTGGTAGAGCACTGGTCTCCAAAACCAGGTGTCGGGAGTTCGAGCCTCTCTACCCGTGCTAAATAAGTGAAAAGATGTTTACAAAAATCAAGACATACCTCCAAAGCACCTACGACGAATTGGTCAACAAAGTATCATGGCCAACATGGACCGATGTGCAAAATAGCGCGGTTATCGTAATGGTGGCAACTTTTATTATAGCAATCGTAGTGTTCCTTATGGACATATCATTGAAGTCTATAATGGAGATGATATACGGTTTATTTAAATCAACTAAATAACTAACTCTCACCGACAGATAGCCAAATGAAAGAATCGGAAATCATTGAACGCCCCAAGGAAAAAAGATGGTATGTTCTTAGGGCTATTAGTGGACAAGAAAAAAAGGTAAAGGAGTACATCGAAAATGAAATCCAGAACCTTAATTTGGGCGACTATATATTTCAGGTACTGATACCCAGCGAAAAGGTGTATCAGGTACGCAACGGAAAAAAGTACAGCAAAGAGCGTTCTTTCTTTCCGGGCTACGTGCTTGTTGAGTGTTTACTAACCCAACAAGTAACGGGTATTTTGCGTAACATACCAGGAGGTTTAGGATTCTTGGGCGAATCTAAGGGCGGCACACCACTGCCTATTCGCGAAGCCGAAGTAAACCGTATTCTTGGCAAAGTAGACGAAATGTCGGAAGATAGCGCTGCAATGGACACTCCTTACGAAATAGGAGAGAATGTCAAAGTGATTGACGGTCCGTTCAACACATTTATAGGTATAATTGAAGACATCAACGAAGAAAAGAAGAAACTGAAAGTGATGGTGAAAATCTTCGGACGTAAAACCCCGCTTGAGCTCAGTTTCGTACAGGTAGAAAAACTAAAAGAATAAACGACTAGAAATCCGAGACTATATTTTATCCTCTCAAAATAAAAAAGCTTCCAAAGTCCGGACAATAGTTTTTTAGATATACAAACATTATTAAGAACAAACAAAATGGCTAAAGAAATAACCGGTTTTGTTAAATTGGAAATCAAAGGCGGTGCGGCAAATCCCTCGCCACCGATTGGTCCCGCGCTTGGCTCCAAGGGTGTTAACATTATGGAGTTCTGCAAGCAGTTTAACGCTAAAACAAAAGACAAGCCCGGAAAGGTAATTCCCGTGCTTATTACCGTTTACAGCGATAAATCGTTTGACTTTGTATTAAAAACATCCCCCGCCGGTGCGCAGTTGAAAGAACTTGCCAAAATCAAATCTGGATCGGCAGAGCCGAACAGAAAGAAAGTAGCCTCAGTTACTTGGGACCAGATCAAGCAGATTGCCGAAGACAAACTTCCCGATCTCAACTGCTTTACAGTAGAGTCGGCAATGAAGATGGTTGCAGGCACAGCCAAGAGCATGGGCATCACAATCAGCGGCCCGTCACCTTTTGATAAACAATAAAAAACAAAATCGAAATGGGAAAAGTAAGTAAAAATTATAAAGCTGCGCTGGGCAAAATCGAAGAAGGCAAGCAGTATCAGCTCAAAGACGCTTGCGAATTGGTAAAGACCTTGGTTTCTACCAAATTCGACTCGTCGGTAGACGTTGATATTCGCCTTGGCGTTGACCCCAAAAAGGCCAACCAGATGGTTAGAGGCGTTGTTACTCTTCCTAACGGTACCGGTAAAGACAAGAAGGTATTGGTACTCTGCACTCCCGACAAGGAGGATGAGGCCAAGGCTGCCGGAGCCGACTACGTAGGACTTGATGACTATATCACCAAGATTTCCGGTGGTTGGACCGATGTTGATGTTATCATCACTATGCCTTCGTGCATGGGCAAAGTCGGCAAGTTAGGTAGAATACTTGGTCCCCGCGGACTTATGCCTAACCCCAAGACAGGTACTGTTACAATGGATATTGCACAGGCAGTAAAAGAAGTAAAACTCGGAAAGATAGACTTTAAGGTAGACAAATACGGCATCATTCACTGTCCCGTAGGAAAAGCCTCTTTCGAGGGTGAAAAACTCTATGAAAACGCACGTGAATTCCTTCGCACCGTTATCAAGTTGAAACCCGCCGCCTCAAAAGGCACATACGTTAAGAGCGTCTTCGTAAGCGGAACAATGTCGCCCAGTATCGAAGTTGATCCTAAATCTATCGAGTAAGGCCATAATTAAAGCAGATTAAAAATGAAAAAGATTCAAAAAGGTTCCATAATTGATTCGCTTACAGAAGCCATTGACAACTCGTCAAACTTCTACTTGGCCGATATTTCCGACCTCAACGCGGCAGACACCTACAAGTTGCGTAAGGCTTGTTTCGACAAGAAGGTAAAACTTCAGGTTGTTAAAAACACCCTCCTCAAAAAAGCCTTCGAGAAGAGCAACAAGAACGGAAGTCTCGACGAGCTCCTTCCGCTCCTCAAGCAAAACACCTGCATCATGTTTAGCGAGACGGCCAATGCCCCCGCTCAGATGATTAAGGAACTGCGCAAAAACGGCGAAAAGCCGATTCTCAAAGCCGCATACGTCCAAGAAAGTGTATATGTTGGCGACAACCAACTTTCAACTTTGGCTTCTATCAAGTCGAAGGAAGAACTTCTCGGCGATATCATTATGCTGTTACAGTCTCCGATCAAGAACGTTATTTCGTGCTTGCAGTCGGGACAGAACAAGCTTACGGGCTTGGTAAAGGCTCTCGAAGAGAGAGCAAACTAATAACTAAATTTAAAAACAATTTAAAAACTATACAAAATGGCAAATTTGGAAGAATTAGCAGAACAATTAGTAAACTTGACTGTTAAAGAAGTTAGCGAACTTGCAAACATATTCAAAGAGAAATACGGTATCGAGCCCGCAGCCGCAGCTGTTGCAGTAGCTGGTCCCGCAGCCGGTGGCGCAGCTGCTCCCGCAGCAGCAGAACAGACTGAATTTGACGTTATCCTCAAATCAGCTGGCGCTAACAAATTGCAGATCGTTAAATTAGTTAAAGAACTTGCAGGCCTTGGCTTGAAAGAGGCAAAAGACCTCGTTGACGCCGCTCCGAAGCCTGTTAAAGAGAAAGCTTCTAAAGAGGAAGCCGAATCTATCAAAGCTAAATTGGTAGAGGCTGGTGCCGAAGTAGAACTCAAGTAGCGAACAACATACTCTTACAGAGAGTTTTGGTTTAGTATCCGTGCGCACGGATGCTAAACCTTTTTGTCATTTTTTCTCAGTTCGATAATTTATTATTAATTTTTTTTACCATCAGATGGCTCTGAATAACACTCGAATTAGTTTCGCTTCAACTAAAAATCAGTTAGAGTATCCTGATTTTTTGGAAATCCAATTGAAATCGTTCCACGATTTCTTCCAGTTAGAAACCACACCCGAAAAACGCAAACAGGAAGGTCTGTTCAAGGTTTTTAACGAAAACTTTCCAATAACTGATACTCGCAATAATTTCGTTCTCGAATTTATCGACTATTATGTTGATCCTTCAAGGTACACCATAGAAGAGTGTCTCGATAGGGGCTTGACTTACAGCGTCCCCTTGAAAGCAAAACTCAAACTTTATTGCACCGACCCCGAGCACGAGGATTTTGACACGGTTATTCAAGATGTCTATCTGGGTACCGTTCCTTATATGACACCGCGCGGCACTTTCGTTATCAATGGAGCCGAGCGTGTTGTCGTATCTCAGTTGCACCGTTCTCCCGGAGTTTTCTTCGGTCAGAGCATGCACACCAACGGCACCAAACTTTATTCAGCACGTATTATTCCTTTCAAAGGTTCTTGGATCGAGTTCGCTACCGACATCAACAATGTGATGTACGCTTATATCGACCGTAAAAAGAAATTACCTGTAACAACCCTTCTCCGTGCTATCGGTTTTGAACGCGATAAAGACATCCTGCAAATTTTCGACCTCGCCGACGAAATCAAGGTTTCTAAGGCTGCTCTTAAAAAGGTTGTTGGAAGAAAACTCGCCGCAAGGGTGCTCAACACCTGGACCGAGGATTTCGTTGACGAAGACACCGGAGAAGTAGTTTCAATCGAACGTAACTCAGTTATCGTTGACCGCGAGGTGGAACTTACCGCCGAGCATATCGACGCTATTGTAGATTCGGGCATCCAGACTATTCTTTTGCACAAGGATGTCGCTGACCGCATCGACTACTCAATCATCTACAACACGTTACAGAAAGACCCCTGCGACTCTGAGAAAGAGGCTGTCAACTATATCTATCGTCAGCTTCGCAATGCCGAACCGCCGGACGATGCAACCGCCCGCGACGTTATCGACAAACTTTTCTTCTCAGACCGTCGCTACGACCTCGGTGATGTGGGACGTTTCCGTATCAACAAGAAACTCGACCTCAAAATAGACCCCAACATCAAGGTCCTCACAAAAGAAGACATTATTGAAATCATAAAATATCTTATCGAGCTTATCAACTCGAAAGCCGATGTCGATGATATCGACCACCTTTCCAACCGTCGTGTACGTACCGTTGGCGAACAACTTTACGACCAGTTTGGTGTAGGTCTCGCCCGTATGGCTCGCACTATCCGTGAGCGTATGAATGTCCGCGACAATGAGGTGTTCACTCCTATCGACCTTATTAATTCTAAAACTCTTTCATCGGTTATCAACTCGTTCTTCGGAACAAACCAGTTGTCGCAGTTTATGGACCAGACCAACCCGCTTGCCGAAATCACTCACAAGCGTCGTCTGTCTGCGTTAGGTCCCGGCGGTCTTTCGCGCGACCGTGCAGGTTTCGAGGTGCGCGACGTACACTATACCCACTATGGTCGTCTCTGCCCGATTGAGACTCCTGAAGGTCCTAACATCGGTCTTATTTCGTCGCTCTGCGTTTTTGCAAAGGTTGACGACTTAGGCTTTATCGAAACTCCTTACCGCAAGGTTACCGACGGTGTGGTAGATTTCTCGGAAGAGGGTATGCAATATATGACCGCTGAGGACGAGGACAACAAACTCGTGGCTCAGGCTTCGGCTCAAATGGACGAAAACGGCAGAATTATCGAAAAACGTGTTAAGGCTCGTCAAAATGCCGACTTCCCGGTTATTTCGCCTGAGGAGGTTGAACTTATTGATGTGGCTCCTAACCAGATTTCGTCTATTGCTGCATCGCTCATCCCGTTCTTGGAGCACGACGACGCCAACCGTGCGTTGATGGGTTCTAACATGATGCGTCAGGCAGTTCCGATTATCGAACCTGAGGCTCCTATCGTTGGTACTGGTATCGAGGCTCGCGTGGCAAAAGACTCACGCACTCAGGTTATCGCCGAGCGCGATGGTGTGGTTCAGTATGTTGATGCCGACAAAATCGTTATCAAATACAATCAGACCGAAGAAGAGCGTTTTGTTGATTTCGACGACGAAAACACTACATATCATCTCACTAAGTTTAAAAAGACCAACCAAAGCATGTGTATCAACATCCGTCCTATTGTTCGCAAAGGCGACGTTGTTACAGCTGGTCAGATACTTACCGAGGGTTACGCTACCAAGGGCGGCGAACTTGCTCTTGGACGTAATATGAAGGTTGCCTTCATGCCTTGGAAGGGTTACAACTACGAGGACGCTATTGTGATTTCAGAGCGCGTTGTTCGTGAAGATTTGTTCACATCTATTCATATTGATGAGTACCTTCTTGAAGTTCGCGACACCAAGCGCGGTATGGAGGAACTCACAGCCGATATTCCAAACGTAAGTGAAGACGCCACCAAAAACCTCGACGAAAACGGTATTATCCGTGTTGGTGCTGAGGTTCGTCAGGGTGACATCCTTATCGGTAAGATTACTCCTAAGGGCGAATCTGATCCCTCTCCCGAGGAGAAACTTCTCCGTGCAATCTTCGGTGAAAAAGCCGGCGACGTTAAAGACGCATCTTTGAAAACTCCTCCTTCAGTAAAAGGTGTGGTTATCGACAAGCGTCTGTTCTCTCGCTCAATGAAAGACCGTAAGCTTAAATCAGCCGACAAACCTATCATTCAAAAACTTGAAAAGGATTACGAGCAGATTTGTGCCGAACTCCGCGACCGTCTTATCGACAAACTCTTTACCCTTGTTAATGGTAAAACATCGCAAGGCGTTAAAGATTACTTCAACAAAGACGTTATTGCTAAGGGCGTTAAATTCTCGTTGAAAGTTCTTCAGGATGTTCCCGACTATTTGGAAATCAACCCCAACAAGTGGACTACCGATAAGAAGAAAAACGAAACTATCAAAGCCCTCTTGCACAACTATATAGTTAAATTTAAAGAAAACGAGAGCGTATTCCGCCGTCAAAAATATAATGTAATGATTGGCGACGAATTGCCTATCGGAATTATCCAGCTTGCTAAGGTTTACGTGGCTAAAAAACGTAAACTCCGTGTAGGCGACAAGATGGCAGGTCGTCACGGTAACAAGGGTATCGTTTCGCGTATTGTACGCGCAGAGGATATGCCTTTCCTTGCCGACGGTACTCCTGTTGATATCGTTCTTAACCCGTTGGGCGTGCCTTCACGTATGAACCTTGGACAGATTTACGAAACTGTTCTTGGCTGGGCAGGCAAAACAATGGGCGTAACATTTGCAACCCCGATTTTCGACGGTGCTACTGTTGAACAAATCGGCGACCTTATGGAAAAGAACGGTTTGCCTCGCTTTGGTAAATCTTACCTTTACGATGGCGGCACAGGCGAACGTTTCGACCAGCCGGCTACCGTGGGCGTCATCTACATGCTGAAACTCGGACACATGGTCGACGACAAAATGCACGCTCGTTCTATCGGTCCTTACTCACTTATTACTCAGCAACCTTTGGGTGGTAAAGCTCAGTTCGGTGGTCAGCGTTTTGGAGAGATGGAGGTTTGGGCGCTCGAAGCATTCGGCGCAGCAAACATACTTCAAGAGATACTTACAGTTAAGTCCGACGACGTTGTAGGACGTGCTAAGGCTTACGAGGCTATTGTAAAAGGCGACCCGATGCCTGTTCCCGGTATTCCTGAATCGTTCAACGTATTGTTGCACGAGCTTAGAGGTCTCGGTTTAAGCGTAACTCTCTCATAATTATTAATAGACAAGTTTTGTATAACTACATATTTAAAGGCAACGAAAATGGCATTTCGTAAAGACAACAAAACAAAAAGCACATTTACCAAGATAACGATAGGCTTGGCATCTCCTGAGGAGATTTTGGAACGCTCGAGCGGCGAGGTTCTCAAACCCGAGACTATCAACTACCGTACCTACAAGCCCGAGCGCGACGGCCTTTTCTGCGAGCGCATATTCGGTCCCGTAAAGGACTATGAATGTCACTGCGGAAAATACAAACGTATCCGTTACAAAGGCATCGTCTGCGACCGTTGTGGTGTGGAAGTTACCGAAAAGAAAGTACGCCGCGAGCGCATGGGACACATCTCGCTCGTTGTGCCTGTGGCTCACATTTGGTACTTCAAGTCTCTGCCCAACAAAATCGGTTATTTGCTCGGTATGCAGACAAAGAAACTCGATTCTATTATCTATTACGAAAAATACATCGTTATACAACCCGGCGTAAAGGCTGCCGATGGCGTTAAAAAACTCGATCTCCTTGCCGAGGAAGAGTATTTAGACATCATCGACTCGCTTCCCAAAGACAACCAGCTCTTAGACGACGAAGACCCCAACAAGTTTATCGCCAAGATGGGTGCAGAAGCCATTTACGACCTCTTGAAAGAGATTAACCTCGACGAACTTGCTTTCTCGCTCCGCGACAAAGCCAACAAGGAGACCGCCCAGCAGCGCAAGACCGAGGCTCTCAAACGTTTACAGGTGGTACAGACTTTCCGTCAATCGCCCGAGACCAACAAACCTGAATATATGATTATGAAGGTGATTCCGGTTATACCACCGGAGTTGCGTCCTTTGGTTCCGTTGGATGGTGGCCGTTTTGCTACTTCCGACCTCAACGACCTTTATCGCCGCGTAATTATTCGTAACAACCGTCTTAAACGCCTTATCGAAATCAAAGCTCCCGACGTAATTCTCCGCAACGAGAAACGTATGCTTCAAGAGGCTGTTGACTCTTTGTTCGACAACTCTCGTAAGTCTAACGCCGTTAAGAGCGATGCTAACCGTCCGTTGAAATCTCTCAGCGATAGTTTGAAAGGTAAACAAGGCCGTTTCCGTCAAAACCTTCTCGGTAAACGTGTTGACTACTCAGCTCGTTCGGTTATCGTTGTTGGTCCTGAGTTGCAAATGCACGAATGTGGTTTGCCTAAGGAAATGGCTGCCGAGCTCTACAAACCGTTTGTTATCCGCAAACTTATTGAGCGTGGCGTAGTTAAGACCGTAAAATCTGCCAAAAAAATCGTTGACCGTAAAGACCCCGTTGTTTGGGATATTCTCGAAAACGTATTAAAAGGACACCCAATATTGCTCAACCGTGCTCCTACCTTGCACCGTCTTGGTATTCAGGCATTCCAGCCCAAATTGATCGAAGGCAAGGCTATCCAGTTGCACCCGTTGGTATGTACTGCGTTCAACGCCGACTTCGACGGCGACCAGATGGCTGTTCACTTGCCCCTTGGCAACGCAGCAGTTTTGGAGGCTCAGATTCTTATGCTTGCTTCGCACAACATTTTGAACCCTGCCAATGGTGCTCCTATCGCCGTTCCTTCACAGGACATGGTTCTTGGTCTTTACTACATGACCAAGGAGCGTAAATTGCA
The DNA here is from genome assembly GCA_016286055.1 of Bacteroidales bacterium. Classification (GTDB taxonomy): domain Bacteria; phylum Bacteroidota; class Bacteroidia; order Bacteroidales; family UBA3824; genus UBA3824. The sequence goes on along the minus strand of JAEERW010000002.1, from coordinate 409,756 downwards.
AGATGGCGTTCCTGTAAAAGGCACAGGTTTAACATATTACAGCCCCGAAGAAACCATCATCGCTTACAACGAAGGCAAGGCTACTCTCCAGAGCGGCTGCAATATTCGTGTAAACGTTATGGAAAACGAGGTGCTTGTTAACAAGATGATTCACACCACCGTAGGACGTATCCTCTTCAACCAGTTGGTTCCGCCTGAGGTTGGTTTTATCAACGAGGTTATCAAAAAGAAAAATCTCCGCGACATTATCTCTCGTGTAATCAAATATTGCGGAATGGCTCGTGCCGTTAAATTCCTCGACGATATTAAGAATATGGGTTACTACCGCGCATTCAAGGGCGGACTTTCGTTCAACCTCGAAGACGTGGTTATCCCCGAAGAAAAAGCTGCAATGGTTCAGGCTGGTTACGACCAAGTGGACGAAATCCTCAACAACTACTCGATGGGTTTCATCACTTTCAACGAACGTTACAACCAGATTATCGATACTTGGACACACGTAAACGCTCAACTTACTGAGTCGGTGATGAAGACCCTCAGCGCCAACAACGACGGTTTCAACTCTGTTTACATGATGTTGGATTCAGGCGCCCGTGGTTCTAAGGAGCAGATTCGTCAGCTTTCTGGTATGCGTGGTCTTATGGCTAAACCCCAGAAATCTGGTAGCGCAGGTTCAGAGATTATCGAGAACCCGATTTTGGCAAACTTTAAAGAAGGACTTTCGGTGTTAGAGTACTTCATCTCTACCCACGGTGCTCGTAAAGGTCTTGCCGATACCGCGTTGAAAACAGCCGACGCTGGTTACCTTACCCGTCGTCTTGTTGACGTGGCTCAGGACGTTATTATTACACAAGAAGACTGTGGCACACTCCGCGGACTTGTTGCAACTGCATTACGTAAAAAAGACGAAATCGTAGAATCTCTTGGCGACCGTGTTCTTGGTCGTACATCGGTTCACGACGTTATACATCCTCAAACAGGTGAACTCATTGTTCGTGCCGGTGAAGAAATCACCGAAACTATTGCACAGAAAATTGATGAGTCGCCCATTGAACAAATTGAAATCCGTTCGGTACTTACCTGCGAATCGCGTAAGGGCGTTTGTGCAAAATGCTACGGACGTAACCTCGCAACACAGCGCAAGGTTCAGATAGGCGAGGCTGTGGGAACAATCGCAGCACAGTCGATCGGCGAGCCTGGTACTCAGCTTACACTTCGTACATTCCACGTCGGTGGTGTTGCCGGTGGTATCGCTGCTGATTCGCAATTTGTTTCTAAATACGATGGTTACTTGCAAATTGAGGAATTAAAAGTTGTTCCCTTTGTTGACGAAACTGGCAAAGAAGTTTCGGTTGTTATCAGCCGTCTTGCCGAGGCTAAGATTGTGGACAGCAACACCAACATCACCCTCACCAACGCTCCTATACCTTACGGCTCGCGTCTCTATTTCAAAGATGGCGACACAGTTAAGAAAGGCGACGTAGTTTGCGAGTGGGACCCCTTCAACGTAACAATTATTTCGGAATTTGCCGGAAAGGTAGTTTTCGAAAACATGATAGAAGGCCTTACCTACAAGGAAGAAGCCGACGAGCAGACAGGTTTTGCCGAGAAGGTTATCATCGAGGCAAAAGACAAAACCAAATCACCTGCAATCCACATCAACGACGAAGAAGGCAACTATCTTGCCACCTACAATATCCCTGTGGGCGCTCACATCATCAAGTCGGAAGGCGACATGGTTAAATCGGGCGACATTCTCGTTAAGATTCCTCGCAAGGTTGGTTCTCTCGGCGACATCACTGGTGGTCTTCCCCGTGTTACCGAGTTGTTTGAGGCTCGTAACCCCTCTAACCCCGCTATCGTATCCGAAATCGACGGTATCGTATCTATGGGACGTATCAAACGTGGTAACCGCGAAATCACAATCACCTCTAAACAAGGTGAGGAGAAAAAATACCTCGTATCGCTCTCTAAACAGATACTTGTACAGGACAACGACTACGTTAAGGCAGGCACACCTTTGTCTGACGGTGCAGTTACTCCTTCGGACATCCTCGCTATCAAAGGACCCACAGAGGTTCAGGAATATATCGTTAACGAAGTTCAAGAAGTTTACCGTCTGCAGGGCGTTAAGATCAACGACAAACACTTTGAAGTTATCGTACGCCAGATGATGCGCAAGGTAAAAATCGAAGATCCGGGCGATACCAACTTCCTCGAAGGCGAGATTGTAGACAAGTGGGACTTTATGGAAGAGAACGACCGTATGTTTGGCAAAAAAGTTGTGCTCGATGCCGGCGACAGCGAAAACCTCAAAGCAGGCCAGATTGTTTCGGCTCGCAAACTCCGCGACGAACTCTCTACACTTAAACGTAAAGACCTCCGCTTGGTAGAAGCCCGCGACGCTGTGGCTGCAACATCAAGCCAAGTGCTCCAAGGTATCACACGTGCCGCATTGCAGACATCAAGCTTTATGTCGGCTGCATCATTCCAAGAGACAACCAAAGTGCTCAACGAAGCAGCTATCGCAGGCAAGGTAGATTACCTCGAAGGCTTGAAAGAAAACGTTATTGTAGGTCACTTGATTCCAGCAGGTACTGGTATGCGTCGCTACGACCATATCCAAGTAGAACCCAAGGAGAAAAACGATTCTGTAACATACGTAGGATAAAACTCTGACACACAATGGAAGAAAATAAAGGTCAGCTCAATATCGAACTCAACGACGAAGTGGCTCAGGGCATATATTCAAACCTTGCCCTAATAGCTCATTCGAGTGCAGAATTTGTACTTGACTTTATAAGAGTTCTCCCCGGATTGCCCAAGGCGCAGGTAAAGAGCCGTATCATTATGACTCCCGAACACGCCAAACGCTTGCTGGTGGCATTGCAAGACAATATTGTACGCTACGAACAGCAGTTCGGTATGATTAAAAACCTCGACGGTGCTGGTGGAGCTACAATTCCAATGAATTTTGGAGGAACTAACACACAAGCATAACATTTTCCGCAAAAGATTATTATTAAGCGCCATTCCATATTGGAATGGCGCTTTTTTTTGTTTTTTATATTCCTGTAATGAAAAATACTTTAAATTTGTTTTAGTAAAAAATAATCACTATTTTTGTCACGCATTAGATTTATTTTAAGGTTGTCTGATGTCAAGGCGTTTATGGAGTTCTGCATAGTTGCTTAGGAGTGTATGAGGTCTGTAATACCACCACGTCTTAAAAAAATAAGTATCCGGGTTTGGTTCGGTATCCGGCTTTTTTTAATTTTGTACAATATGAAAAGGTATTTATTGATGCTTATGTTGTCGGTTGTTTTTGTTGCACCGTCAACTTTCGCCCAAAAAAACGATGTTTATGTTTCGGCTGGCGATTCCAAAATTTTGTTACAACCATCTACTGCTGTAGTTGAATTTGACTATTCAAATACCAAAGTTGGCAAATGCGATGATGGTATTTTTGTAGAGACACAACCCCTTGAAAAGTATCTTAAAGGACGAGGCGATGATTTTGTAAACGACTGGCCCGACGACCATGTGACTGCTGAAAATTATTTTATAGAGAATTTTCAAAAGCTGTTTGCAAAAAAAGTAGGCGGTATGTCGATAGTGGAAGCCAATTCTAGTGCCGATTTCAAAATTGTTGTACATGTCGACAACCTTGATATGGGCAATGCTGCAGCCGCAGCTCTTGGTGTAGGAGCTAAATCTGGCGGCGCAATTTTCCGCGGTTCTATCGAAATAGTTAACCTTAAAACCAACCAGGCTGACTGTGTGTTCGAAGGTTTAACCAAGGGTGTTACCAACTATAGCGAAGTAACTCGATTGGGTCTCGCATACTTGGAAATCCCAAAAGCCATGAGAGATTTGGCAAACAAGGGAGCTTCAAAAGGCGGCTCCGTGGCACCCAAAGTATACAACGCAACTGATGTTAAGGCTGATGTTCAGGAATCTTCTGCAACACAGTCGAACCCCTCATCTTCAAACAACCCCAATGTTATTGTCCTTACCAATACAATTCCCCAGAAATTTAAAATTGAAGACAATATTATTTTTGACAATTCTACTCCTTACATGTTTAGCAAGGTGGTTGTTTATAAGGGCAACGAAGAAGTGGCAACAGCCAACGACATAGCAAAAGGTAAGGATATAAAAATCAAGAGTTACAGAAATGATGAACTCGAAAATTTCCGTGGCGCAACTCTCACAATCAACATCGAAAGCGAACAGGCAGTTAGCGCCAACGCCGAACTTGTAGTAGAGTTTGAAGCTGATGACGATGATTTGATAATCAAAATCATTGTTCCTAAAAAGAAAAAGTAAAATGACCAACCGTGTTGTTATAACAGGCTCTGGTATTTGGTCTTGTCTGGGAACAGATATTCAGACTGTTAAAGAATCACTCTATAACGGTAAATCAGGAGTAGGCCTTTGCCCCGAAAGGCTAGAATACGGATATCGATCAGGACTTTCTGGAATTGTTCCTACTCCTGTAATCACCAAAGATATGTTAAGCCGCCATACGCGTGTGGGTATGCCAGAACATACCCAATATGCGTATATGGCAGCTTGTCAAGCATTTAAGCAAGCCGGATTTGACAACGATTACCTTTTAAACAACGAAACCGGATGTATTTTTGGTAGTGATTCATCTGCAAAACCCGTTATCGACACTTATAAGACAATGGAAACCGAGCACGACACTGCTATGCTAGGTTATGGGATGGTTTTTCAGTCGATGAACTCAACTGTAACAATGAACCTCAGCACCATTTTCCATCTTAGGGGTGTCAACTTTACCGTAAGTGCGGCATGTGCCAGCGGTAGCCATTCTATTGGTTTGGGTTATATGTTGATTAAGCAGGGTCTGCAGGATATCGTTCTTTGTGGCGGTGCGCAGGAAACCAATTATTATTCTATGGCCTCATTCGACGCTTTGGGCGCATTTTCGGTACGGATGGACAATCCTCAAGCTGCCAGCCGTCCTTTCGACAAAGACCGCGATGGTCTTGTCCCGTCAGGTGGCGCAGCGGCTGTTGTGCTGGAAAGTTACGATCACGCCGTTGAGCGTGGAGCCAATATTCTGGCTGAGGTTGTGGGCTACGGATTTTCGGGCAACGGTGCAGATATTTCAAAGCCAAGCGACGAAGGATGTGCAGTTGCTATGTCAAGAGCATTGAAAGACGCCGGACTAAAATCTCAGGATATTGACTATATAAACGCACATGCCACATCTACACCGCAAGGCGACATGTATGAGGCTATGGCTATTGATAGACTTTTTGATAATAAGCGTACACTGGTAAGCTCCACCAAGTCGATGACAGGCCACGAATGTTGGATGGCGGGAGTGAGCGAGGCTGTTTATTCAATAATAATGATGCAAAACAATTTTGTTGCGCCCAATATCAATTTAGACAATCCAGACCAATACTCAGAAAAACTCAATTTGGCAACAAAAACAGTGGATACCGAAGTCAATACAGTATTGAGTAATTCGTTCGGCTTTGGTGGAACAAATTCTGCGTTAGTATTTAAAAAGATATAGAAATGTATTTAGCACCATCATTAAAAAAGTATACAGAAGAACAACTATCGGCTCGAGACGCTCAACGCCTTGCCGAGTTTATTGCTTGGGGACCGGCTGTGTTCCAGGCTTCGAGACTTATGCTCAAATTCGGCATTCTCGACTTGATTAGAGATTCTGCCAACGGACTCACCAGAGAGGAAATCTGTAAGGAAACTCACCTGAGCGACTACGCTGTAAAATGTTTGCTTGAAGCCTCGTTGTGCATTGGCACTGTGCTCGTTGACCCCGAAACCGACCGCTTTACCATATCCAAAACTGGATGGTTTCTTATCAACGACAAGGCTACAAGGGTAAACATCGACTTCAATCACGATGTCAACTATCAGGGATGGTTCTTCCTCGAAGAGTCGTTTCTTAGCGGCAAGCCCGAAGGCCTGAAAACATTCGGCTCATGGCCTACAATATATCAGGGACTTTCTCAGCTGCCCAAAAATGTTCAAAAAAGTTGGTTCGGTTTCGACCATTTTTATAGCGACTCCTCATTCCCCGAGGCGTTGGAAATTGTTTTCAAAAAGCACAACGTTAAATCACTTTATGATATAGGCGGCAACACTGGCAAGTGGGCTTTGCAATGCGTAGATTACGATAAGGATGTAAAAGTTACAGTTTTAGACTTGCCACAGCAGATTGAGATGCTGAATAACAACCTGAGTAACAGAGAAAATGCCGACAGAATCGATGGCTACGGTATCGACATCCTAAAATCAGACGCAGTAGTTCCAAAGCGAGAAGGCGGATTAGACGCTATTTGGATGAGCCAGTTTTTGGATTGTTTTTCTATGGAACAGATTGTTGACATATTGAAAAAATCCAAAAACGCTATGACTAACCAGACCAGAGTGTATATTATGGAGACTTTGTGGGATCGACAAAAGTTTGAACCAGCATCGCTCTGCCTAACTATGACGAGTCTCTATTTCTCTGCAATGGCCAACGGCAACTCCAAAATGTACAATACAGCAGATATGTCGGACTGTGTTGAAAAAGCCGGGCTGGAAATAGAAGAAATCTTTGACCATCTCGGTCAGGGACATTCAATTATGGTTTGTAAATTAAAATAAAATAAAACATGACACGAATAGAAATTGAAGAAACAGTTAAAAAATTTCTCATCGAAGAGCTTGAAATCGCCGAGGAAAAAATTTCTCTTGACGCCAAAATGAAAGACGATATGGGTATCGACAGCCTTGATTTTGTTGATATCGTTGTAATTGTGGACAAACAATTCGGCTTTAAAATCAAACCTGAAGAAATGTCGGGCATAGTTACTTTAAACGATTTTTGCACTTTTATCGATAAAAAAATAAACAATTAATATGGATTCACTGATTTCAGAATTAAAAAGCAGAATTATTGAGGCCCTCAATCTGGAGGATTTGCACGTAGAAGATATCGATACCAACGCTCCCCTTTTTGGCGAAGGTTTAGGTCTCGATTCTATTGATGCCCTTGAACTTATTGTGATGATGGAAAAATTCTACGGAATAAAACTCGCTGATGCCTCCCAAGGAAAGGCTATTTTCCGCAGTATTGCCACTATGGCTGACTATATAGAAAAAAACCGTACTAAATAGTTGTTGATCAACAATGTGCAAAAACATTGCTATAACTGGTTGTGGCATTATTGCTGCTAAACAAATCGGAAGTGCCAAACATCTTTGCTTCTCAGGGTTTTCATATCCTGTTGGGGAGGTGGATTATTCCAACAAAGAGCTGAAGGATATGCTTGATATCCCTTGCTCACAATTGGTAAGCCGAACATCTTTGCTGGGCATTTACGCTGTTAGAGAGGCGGCTGCCAACGCCGGAATATCCACCGATGCTTTCGGTAAATGCGTTTTGGTGTCTGGCACTACCGTTGGTGGTATGGATCTTACCGAGCAATATTGGAATGTTATAGACACCAATCCTAGCGTAATGTTACAACACGATAGCGGAAGTTGCACAGATGTTATCAAACAGTATTTTGGCTTCTTCGATAGGGCTACAACCATATCCACGGCTTGTTCTTCGGGAGCCAACGCCATACTTCTTGGCGCAGAGTTGTTGGCAACGGGCAAGGCAGATATAGTGTTTGCTGGTGGCACGGAGGCTCTTACTAGATTCCATTTGTCGGGATTTGCCTCTCTTATGATTTTAGACAAAGATGTTTGCCGACCGTTCAGCCCCAACCGTTCGGGACTTAATCTCGGCGAAGGCGCAGCTTTTGTGGTGATGGAAACTGCCGAGCACGCACAAAAACGCGGAGCAAAAATTTTGTGCTACTATCGTGGCGGCGGCAATGCCTGTGACGCTTTTCACCAGACAGCAACATCGCCAAACGGTGAGGGAGCATATCTTGCTATGACCCAAGCTCTTAAAAATGCCTGTTTGGAACCTCGCGACATTAAATATGTAAACGCACATGGTACGGGCACTATCAACAACGATGAAAGTGAAATCGCCGCCTTAAAAAGGGTTTTTGGAGAAGAGTTACCCATTGTTGAAAGCACCAAATCTATTACAGGGCATACCACAAGTGCGGCTGGCGCCATCGAGGCTGTGATATGTATTAAAAAAATGCAAGAGAATCCATCGCTAATAAACGTTATGGACAATTCTTTCGGTTTTGGCGGCAACGACACTTCACTAGTTTTATCGGTTAATCCGTCTAAAGCGGATATCATCAAGTATAACAACAATATAGAAATTGAAACTATTGCCAGATCTGAAATCACCTCAGAAGAAGAGTTAGACGATATCAAACAATTTCTCAAACCAACAGAATACCGCCGCATGGGGAAAATCCTTAGAAGCTCGCTCCTAACATCGCTAAGAGCGCTTAAGGAGAGCAATATTGCCGTGCCCGACGCCATTATCACCGCCACATCTTTGGGCTGTTGGAATAATTCGGAGGCTATTTTAGACAATATTGACGAGCCAAAACCGACCCTCTTTATGCAAAGCACTCACAATACAATCGGCTCCAACATAGCTATATACCTCAAATGTCATGGCTACAACATCACCTACACCCATGGCAGAAGCTCTTTGCAAATGGCTTTGGACGATGCCGAAATACTTATAAAAAGCGGAAAATGCAAAAACGTACTCGTTGGACTTCATGAAGAAACCACCGAAAAATACCGCAATTTGATGAAGAATAACGGAGTTGAAGGATTGAAACCGCTATATTCTTTGTCAATGGTTTTAACTGCTAAATCATAGTATTGACCATGGAAGCCCAGAAGCAGCTATTGAAAGACAGAGGTATATGTGTTGTAATACCTGTTTACAACAACGAGAAAACAATCCGTGACGTTGTTTTGCAAAGTCTTGATAGATGCTTCGATGTGATTGTGGTAAACGATGGCAGCACCGATTCTACTGGAGAAATCATTCATCAAATAGAAGGTATTACCATAGTGGAGTACAATAAGAACCATGGCAAGGGCTACGCTTTGAAACGTGGTTTTAAAAAAGCGCTCCAAATGGGATTCGCCTATGCCATTACACTCGATGGCGACGGACAGCATTATCCTGAAGATATTTCATTGTTTTTAAACGCAAATGTGGAGCATCCCGGCTGTCTGGTTGTGGGCGAAAGAAATATGGAGGGGGTAACCCGCAGCAAGGGAAGCCGTTTTGCCAACAAGTTTGCCGACTTTTGGTTTTTGTTGCAAACTGGACAGAAACTCGGCGACACACAATCGGGTTATAGGCTCTATCCATTAAAAAAACTTTACGGATTAGCCTTGGTGTCGGCACGTTACGAGGCCGAACTTGAACTTTTGGTTTTACCGTCGTGGCATGGCGTTAAAATAGTTACTGTGCCAATCAAGGTTTATTATCCACCTGCCGAAGAGAGAGTAAGCCATTTCCGTCCTGTTAAGGATTTTGCAAGAATTTTTGTGCTCAACACTATTCTGTGTATTCTTACAATTGTGTATTCTATTCCTGTAAGGAGTTTTCGTTTTGTGTATAAGTACTTGCGCACTTTGTATGCCGCTTTGTTTTTTTGTGTGGCAATGTTCTGTTTGATAACGCCTTGGGTTTGGCTCTATGTCACTATTGGCAAAATGACAGAAAAAAAACAGCTCCGCTTGCACAAGTTTATTCAAGCAATGTCAAAATTTGTTGTGTTTGTGCATGGTATACCGGGTACCAAATTTTCGTACAAGGTGGCAGATGGAATCAACTTTGAAACTCCGAGGGTAGTGATATGCAACCATCAGTCGCACTTTGATTTAATGTGCCAGTTGGTGCTCACCCATAAGATTATTTTTCTTACCAACAACTGGGTATGGAACAATCCCTTTTACGGCTTTATGATACGCCACGCCGAATACTATCCCGTAGCCATGGGTATCGACAATCTTATGCCAAAGCTCGAAAATCTTGTTTCAAGAGGCTATAGCATAGCGGTTTTCCCAGAAGGAACACGCTCAAAAGACTGCAAGATTGGACGTTTCCATCAAGGTGCGTTCTATATAGCCAAAAAACTTGGAGTAGACGTACTCCCCATGTATCTCTATGGAACAGGGAAGGCCCTCCCAAAAAACAAATACCTATTGCACAACAGCCCTATATACATAGAAGTGGGTAAGCCGTTTTTGCGACAAGAACTCGACAACATTGGCACTGAAATTCAGCAGGCATCGTTTGTGCGCAAGAAATATGTAGAAAAATATTCAGAAATCTGTAATAAAATAGAGCAATATGTCTGACAACAAGAAAGTTGTGATTATCGGCAGTGGGCTTGGCGGTCTTGCATGCGGCACTATTCTCGCCAAAAATGGTTACCATGTTGTAGTATTGGAGCAAGGTGCCCAGATAGGCGGTTGCCTGCAATGTTTCAGCCGTCGTGGGGCCAGATTCGAAACCGGCATGCATTTCGTGGGTAGTGCTGCTAAGGGGCAGACATTGGATTCCTTGTTGAACTATCTTGAAGTTAGAAAAGATATTACGTTGTCGCCGTTGAACCCCTTGGCATACGATATTGTGTCGCTTGCTGGTCAAAACTTTTGTTTCGCAAACGGCAGGGAGGCGTATTTGGAGCAGATGTCGCAATATTTTCCAAAAGAGAAAGACAACCTTAATAAGTATTTCACATTGGTGGAGAATGTGGCAGGAGCGTCGTCGTTGCACTCGCTGAAAACTGCCGATTCCGACGAAGTGCTCAATATGAAATACCAGATGGTATCTATCAACGAGGTTATCGACGAGATTTTTAACGACGAGCTTTTAAAAAACGTGGTGGTAGGCAATCTTCCGCTTTATGCTGCCGAAAAAGACAAGACACCTTTTGCTACACACGCCTTTATTACCGATTTCTATAATCAGAGCGCATTCCGTATTGTGGGAGGCAGCGATGTAGTGGCTGTTTCGTTGAAAAATACTATTGAAAAATATGGAGGCATGGTGCTTACCAACCAAAAGGTTGAAAAAATAGTTTGCGATGAAAACAAGGCTTCGGGCGTGGTTTCGCATCAAGATACTTTCTTTGAGGCAGACTATGTGATTTCTGATGCTCATCCTGAAAAAACTCTGGAGATGATCGACTCCAAGCTTATACGTCAGTCGTTTAGAAACCGTATTCAAGCTATTCCTCAAACTGTCGGTGGTTTTTCTGTGTATCTTCATTTCAACGAAAACGCAGTGCCTTATATGAATAGCAATTTTTATAGTTACAATGGTACGTCTCCTTGGAACTGCGAATATTACACCAGCGAAGAATGGCCCAAAGGATGGCTCTATATGCATTTTTGCAATAGCGACAATCCTAAATACGCAGTTTCTGGGGTGATTCTGTCATATATGCAATACTCCGATTTGAAACCTTGGTTTGGCACAAAGAGCGGACATCGTGGCAGCGACTACGAAAAATTCAAGACCGAAAAAGCGGAGAAACTGTTGTCGACGGTTGAACGACAGTTTCCGGGTCTGAGACAATCGCTTAAACATTACTATACTTCCACACCGTTAACATATTATGATTACACCAGCACCAAAGATGGTTCGATGTATGGCATAGCCAAAGATGTCAGCCTTGGGGCAGCGTGCAGAGTACCACATCGTACCAGAATACCAAATGTGTTTCAAACAGGTCAGAATATCAATTCGCATGGCATACTGGGCGTAATTGTAGGCTCCATAGTTACTTGTAGCGAATTTCTTACTGCCGCAACTATTTACCAACAAATAAGGGAGGCTAATCAATGACAAAGTCAGTCTTAATTATCGGGGCAGGTCTGGGAGGCCTTTTTACGGGAGCTATCCTTGCCAAAGAGGGGCTTAAGGTTACTGTTTTGGAGAAAAATTCTTCGATAGGAGGCGGTTTGCAATCTTTCTGCCGTTTCAACGAGGTGTTTGACACTGGAATGCATATCGTGTGCGGAATGCAACCCAATGGTAATATCAGGCGCATTTGCCGTTATCTCGGCATCGAAGACAAAATTAAAATCCGTCAGAACAACAGCGATTGTTGCGATGTGCTTTATTTTGAAGAGGATCATCAAAGGTATTCGATAGCCACTGGCAAAGAGGGATTTATAAGGTCGCTTTCTAATTATTTCCCCGACGAAAAAGAGAATCTTGAAGAATATGTGAAGGCAATTTTCAATATTTCCAATAAGGTGGATCTCTTTAATTTGCGACCGTCGGAGGGATATGTGGGTATGGACTTTTTCCAATCTACCGATGATTTCCTGATGCCGGCAGACGGGTTTATTGCCAAATATATTAAAAATCCCAAGCTCAGGAGTATAGTGGCATATACCAACACTCTTTATGGCGGCAGGGCTGGCGTTACTCCCGCTTATATCCACGCCATCATAAGCTCATCGTATATCAACGGCATTTCTCGGTTTGAAAATTCGAGCGGAGATTTCGCCAAGCTGCTTGCTAATGTGATCACCGACAATGGCGGCGAAATTTATACCAACGAAAAGGCTGCTTGCATATTGACCGAAGGCAGAAACATCACTGGTGTGAAAACCGACAACGACAATTTGTACCAATCAGACATATATATATCCGACATTCATCCTTGTTCGCTGATTAAAATCACTGATTCTCAGGCGTTGCCAAAGTCTTACCGTTCGCGTTTGGAGTGTATTCCCAATTCTTATTCGGCTTTTTCGCTTTATATCAAGCTTAAAAACTCCGCTTTTGAATACCTCGACTATTGCGAGTATTTTATGACCGACTATTCAAAAGTTTGGGATTTTGGAAAAGTATCAGACCAATGGCCTTTGGGTTTTATGTTTATGACCCCACCTCGCACTGGACAGGGCAGATATGCTGCCACAGCCTTGGTGACAGCCCCTATGCCGTTTGATACCGTTAGACAATGGGAAAAAACTATTTCAGGCCACCGTGGACACGATTATGAAACTTTTAAGCATATACAAACGGTGAACATTTTAAAGCAGTTAGATAAGTTTCATCCTGGTTTCCAAGGCTGTATCGAAAATGTATTGTCGTCAACACCGCTAACTATCAGGGATTACTACGGTGTGGTAGACGGCGCACTCTTCGGCTTTTCTAAAGATTGCAACAATATTATGTTGTCGCAAGTGCCTGTGGCTACTAAACTTAGCAACTTGTTCCTTACAGGGCAGAATGTAAGTCTTCACGGCTTTTGCGGAGTTCCGCTTACTGCCGTAATGACCTCCGAAGCTGTTTTGGGCAATAATTATATAATCAATAAACTGCGTAATGAACAATAATCCGAAGTTCGACGACATACGGCCGTATTACGAATCAGAGATTCCCGCAGCGATGCAACGAATAGCTCACAGCGAGGTGTTCCCTGTTTTGGCGTCTTTTATATACCCCGACGATGATTTAGAGTCGGTAAAGGAGAGGATAACTTCGTTTAAAACTGTGCGCGAGTTTCAGCACGATACTATGTTCAAGGTTAACGAACAGATTATAAAACGCAGTATATCAGAATTTTCATGTTCCGGCATCGAACATCTCGACAAAAATACAAGATATCTCTTTGTGTCGAACCACAGGGATATTATGTTAGATTCGTCGTTGTTTCAGTATTATCTTGTTAAACAGGGCTTTGAAACCACCGAGATTACTTTTGGATCAAACCTAATGATGACAAGTTTGATCACCGACATAGGAAAGGCTAACAAAATGTTTGTTGTACAACGTCCTTCAGGCAATATTAAGGATTTCTACACTTTTTCACAGCATTTGTCGGAGTATATCAGGTATGCTATTACTGAAAAAAAACAGTCGGTGTGGATAGCTCAGCGCAACGGACGCACCAAAAACGGCTTGGACGCCACCGACCAAGGTATTATCAAGATGTTTTGTATGAGTGGTGCCAGCAATAGGGAAAAGGCATTGTTAGACCTCCACATAGTGCCGATTAGCGTATCTTACGAATGGGAACCTTGCGACATACTTAAATCTTTGGAACTTTACCACTCACAGAAAGAACGTTACGTAAAGAAACCTGGTGAAGACCTTGAGAGTATTTTAACCGGAATTACACAATTCAAAGGCCGTGTACACTTTGAAATTTGCAAACCCATATCCAACGAAGAACTCTGTTTGCACAACAGTCTTACCAACAATGAGTTTCATAAACAGGTTGCCAAGCTTATCGACCGTCGTATCATTGCCGCATACCGTCTGTATCCAAACAACTATATAGCTCACGATATGCTTTCTGGCAACAATACCTACTCGGATTATTATAATGAAACACACAAAAATGACTTTTTGCAGCATCTTAAGATGCTTGAAAAATATAACACATACAACTTGGACACTATCAGGGAAATAATGTTGAAAATATATTCTAATCCCATAGAAAACAAGTTGTTATATTTATAATAGTTAATATTTTTGCTCTATGAAAGAAAAAATACTTACCCTGCTTGAAGACGCACTCCCCACAGTGGACTGGTCTTCTGACTTTTTGTTCAGTGCTATGGATTCGCTTGCCGTTACCACTGTGTTGGCTGTATTGTCCGAAGAATTTAAAATCAGTTTAAATTCCGAAGACGCTACCCCAAAGAATTTTATGACTATCGACAGCATAGTATCCCTTGTAGAAACCAAATTGAAGGAGAAATGATTTTTGAAGATTTTATAAAACGCAATTCAGAACTATATCCTACCAAACCAGCGGTAATTTGCGGAGATAACACTCTTACGTATAGCGAGTTGTGGCAAAAGATTCTGGACAAAACCGCCTCCCTGCCCAAAAATGAGGTAGTAGTGTTCCGAGTGTCGCAGGATATAGATTTTCTGCTCACATATTTTGGCCTGCATGTCAACGGCTCTGTTGCTGTCCCCTTAGAAAAAGACGTTCCTGAGGAGGGATTCAAGGAGGTTGCCAAATTGGTTAAGGGTTTTAAAACCCCCGAAGGCACTGCCGACATTCTCTTTACCACGGGCACCACTGGCAAGAAAAAAGGCGTGATGATTAGCCACCGCGCTATTGTGGCCGATGGCGAAAATCTGGTTGAGGGGCAGAAGTTTACTCACAATTTGGCTTTTGTGGTGGCTGGTCCTTTTAACCATATAGGTAGTCTTTCAAAGGTGTATCCTACTGTAATACAAGGAGCTACGCTGATTATTACCGAGGGAATGAAAAATGTCAACGACTTTTTTACAGCCTTGGATCTCCCATTTACCAAGTTCGCCACATTTTTGGTGCCAAGCGCTATCCGTATCTTATTGCAGTTTAGCGGAGAAAAGTTTAAACGCTACGCTTCTAAAATTGATTTTATCGAAACAGGTGCGGCTCCTATTTCACATTCAGATATGCTTAAGCTTTGCGAAACTCTGCCTCAGAGCCGTCTTTACAACACATATGCCTCTACCGAAACCGGCATTATCTCCACATATAATTTCAACGACGGACGCTGCCTCGAAGGTTGCCTCGGACGTCCTATGAGCCATTCAAAAATCATCATCACTCCCGAAGGCCTTATCTCGTGTTCAGGCAATACCATTATGAGCGGTTATGCCTGCGATGAGGAACTTACACGTAAGATAATGAAAAATAATACTATCTACACATCTGATTTTGGCAAAATAGACGAGGATGGTATGTTGCGCATATTTGGACGTTCAGATGATGTAATCAATACAGGCGGATTCAAAGTGGCGCCAACCGAAGTAGAAAGTATTGCCTTGTCGATGCCACAAATATCCGATTGCATCTGCGTGGCTGCTCCACATCCAGTTTTAGGTACGGCTCTCAAACTTATCTACGTGCCATCTTCGGTGGTGTCTAAAAAAGAAATTGCACTATTTTTCAAAGACAAAGTGGAAAACTTTAAAGTGCCGTTTTATTACGAACAAGCCGACAAAATTCAGCGCACTTACAATGGCAAATTAGACCGAAAGTTTTATCGTCAGAATTCTTGATTATGACTGAGGCTGAGAGTAAACTTATTGTGCAATACGCAGATAGCGATGTCAACTCTTTGGCTCTAAAACTGCGCGATAGCGATAATGTCGACTCTAAATTTGTGCTTCGTCAAATTGCCGGACGTCAGATTATGCGCCGTAAAATGCCTCAATGGGCAGAAAACGCCGATTTGATATATCCCCCTCACCTTCCATTGGAGCAGTGTTCTTCTTTTTTTACTGCCAATTATAAAAAAGAGATAGGGGAGAGGTTGCTGTCTTCGTTTGATAATTGTGTTGACTTAACAGGTGGGTTTGGCGTGGATTTTTTTTTGATGAGCAAAAAATTTTCCAACGCCGTTTATGTTGAACGCAACAACGCTCTGTACGATGTGGTGAAACATAATTTTGATGTTTTGCACCGCACCAATGCCTATTTTTTCAATACCGATGGTGTAGAATTTATAAAAAACACTGCGCAACGGTTTAATCTTGTTTTTATCGACCCTGCCCGCCGTAATTCTGCTGGAAAAAAAACTGTCTGTATTGAAGATTGCGAGCCCGACATTCTCTGTTTTCAAGATGTTTTGATTCAAAAAGCGGATGTGGTAATGATAAAACTTTCGCCAATGATTGATATCGCTGATATTGTTGCAAAACTCCACAATGTTAGAGAGATACATATAGTAGCCACTGCCAACGAGTGCAAAGAGGTGCTTGTGGTGCTTCAAAAAGATTATGTATCAGATCCGCAGATTTTTACGGTAAACGACCACCAACGTTTTTCGTATAGCCTATATAGCGAACGGGATTGCGCAGTAGCCTTTTGTCAAGATTCTGACCTCGTTGGTAAATATCTTTTTGAACCAAATGCTTCAGTGATGAAATCGGGCGCATTTAAATTGATTT
Organism: Bacteroidales bacterium; assembly: GCA_016286055.1. Lineage (GTDB taxonomy): Bacteria > Bacteroidota > Bacteroidia > Bacteroidales > UBA3824 > UBA3824. Next base: position 392,886 of record JAEERW010000002.1, on the reverse strand, counting down.
CAAAAGCTTTTGCTGTGAACAAATTACATGTTTCAAGCCACTTGTATGTTTCGAACCACGATGTTTGCAATTTCCCCGGACGACGGTTTTTTGTAGAAAAAATAGCGCAGCCAAAAGATTTTGTAGGTATAGGAACTGCCAATATTGCAGTACGCAATTTTCCAGAAAAGGCTGACATATTAAAGAAAAAGCTTAAAATTAAAGATGGTGGCAATATTTATCTTTTTGCTACAACCCTTTACAATGGCTCTAAAGTTTTAATCCAATGTAAAAAGGTTGGATAAATGCAATTTTTTTGTTAAATTCCTTATTATTGCTTGAAAAAGTAAATCACATTTCTTATATTTGCATTTTTAAGACTTTGTTTGTTACAACGAAAAGAATTGTATTTATGAAGAATGTTATACTCCGCATAACAATAGTAGCATTGCTGTGTGTCGCCTTTTATCCTGCCCAAGCGCAGGTCGACACGCTGCCTATCAACCTGCGCGAGATATTGGACAAAAGTAATATCAGTTACGAAGAGGTTGTAAATGACAAACTGGTTATCTCGGCAGGGCGTACCACCAAGAGCGTTGACGAGCTGCCTGTAACGCTTTACATCATTACTCACGATGAAATTATCCGCAATGGATACGTTACACTTTGCGATGTGCTCAAATCAGTTCCAGGCATTAGGGTTTCGCAGCCTCATTCGGGTGAATTTGGCGAAGGATTTATGCAGCGCGGTTTGTTTGGCAACACTTACACAAAGATTCTTCTCAACGGATTAGACATAAAACCCTCTGCCCCAACGGGTATGCCGTTAGGTGCCAATATCCCTATCCGTCAGGCCGACCGCATAGAGATTATTTACGGTCCTGCCGCTGCAAGTTACGGCAACGATGCTTGCTCGGGAGTTATCAATATCGTTACAAAGCAAGATTTTTCCAAACCTTTTGCCGATGCCGATGTGGTAACGGGAACAGGCGACTATCATTACGTCAACTTTATGGCTGGTGGTAAGTTCGGACGTGGTAAACACGTGGCTGAATGTATGATTTACGGTACTAATCTCCGTTATAAAAACATGAATATCACCGACTACGATAATGACGACCTTTATAACCGTTGGAACTATTTTGAACAGCGCGCAACCCCATTCGTTTGTGCTATTGACTCTTTTATGCCTACGGAGATGACCGCTGCACGATTAGCCAAATTACCTCTTATGTCGCCTTTCGTCCAGAGCCCGGCTGACGCTTTGCCCCAGTATCGTGAGATTATGGGTTATACCTCAGGATGGCATGGCGACACATGTTATCCCGATTTCGCACGTATTCAGCAAGAGGCTGCTCAAGCTGGTATCGAACTTAAATATCGTGGTGTAACTCTTTCTTACAATTATCTTTACCGCAAAGATTTTTCGTCGATTGGTCAAACTCCTATGCTTTTCCGCTACGACGACTCAAATTTTATGCAGGGCGAAAAAATTATCCGTGCCGCTATTACCGGCAGCTGGAATTTTGGCAAACTCTCTACCACCACGGTGCTCAAATATTTCCGTTACCGTATGGACGATAATTCGCAAAGGGGTGTTTGTTATTCACCGTTGGTGCAGTATATGTACGGCGCGGGCGACGACGCTGGTTTTGAAGAGCACATTACCTACGAAATTAACAAAAAGATAAGTTTTGGTGTGGGCGTCCTTTACCAGTATTCTGGCGTGCTGCCTACCACCAACGAATCTCCCAACAAGTTTCCGAAACAAAAATACAAGACTTTCGCAAAAACGGTCAATTATTCCGACCCTATTTTTGGCGAATTTGGTTACTATCCCTATGCTTTTTATACCAATGGCGCTTACGGACAGATTGAATGTCAGCCAATCGACAAATTGTTTCTTACAGGCGGTGTGCGCTACGACTTCAACTCGCTCTGGGGTAGTACTACCAACCCCCGTATAGCAATGTTGTACAAAATCACCGACCGCCTTTCGTTCCGTGCTTCTCGCGGATACGCTTACAAGGCTCCATCTGCTCAGCAGATGTACGGATGCACAGGTGTGGACGCTTCTATCACTGTGAATGCAATAATGACATCTTTGGGTCAACCTAAGGTCGACACATCTTTGGTGGCTTACCAACAAGTGCCAGCAGGAAAACTCCAGCCCGAAAAAATTGCTTCTACCGAGTTTGGCTTGCGCTGGTATCTCACCAACGATAATTATTTAGAAGCAGTGGCTTATACCAACCGCGTGCGTAATCCTATCGACCGTTGCTGGGGCGTTCTTGATACTATGTATACCAACCGGCATAAGTACCATGCCGCTGGAATGGGCAGTACCGCCGTTTATAACAAAGACCCCAAAGACAATACACAGTGGACACGTACTTACCGCAATGTTGAAGATGCCGAAATCAAGCTCCACGGCTATCAGTTTATTATGGTGTTTAAAAATTTGATTCCTTCTGTCAAACTCAACATTAACAGCGGATTTACCCTTACAATGGGTCACGAGGATATCTACGACCAGAACTTCGCCGACGATTCGCAATTTGACCGCAGCGATCACATCCGTCAGACACCACGCTATCAAGCACAATTGGCTTTCGATGTTACGCTATTGAAAATCATGAATTTGCGTGCCGAAAATGTTTATTGCAGCAAATATGCACGAAAATATTACAGTAGCCCCGACAATGACTTATTCTGGGCTCCTGGCTTTTATTGCTTAGACCTTTCGCTGGGTTTGCATATAGGAAAAAATCTTTACGGTATGGTAAAAGTAACAAATGTCCTCAACACCCGTTACGGCGGTATAGATTCCAAGGAAATGGACGTAGACATACCATACAACCCACAGCAATTGTGTAATATGCGCTTATGCCTATCGTATGAATTTTAGTTTAGGAACAGTATTTGATAAAAGAATTTGTTGAACCGAATAATAACGTTGAGCAAGGTAAGATGACTTACAAATATATTAAGTTGATAATGGCCATCCTGACGACATGTTTCTGCAGTTTGACGCTCAAGGCACAGACTGACAGCGACATTGAACGTCAGCGGGATAGTATTGTCAATCTTATCGAAAAAGAGTCAAACCTTGGAAAACTTGCCATGCTCTACAACCAGTTGGCTTACAAACATCTTGCTCTTGAAGATGATGACAAAGTGATAAGCTCTGCCGAAAAATCACTCTCATATGCCCGTCAAGAACAACTTAATGATATCGCCTACGACGACAACCTCCTACTCGGACGTGCATATTCCAAAGTTAACAAGCCCGAAGACGCTCTACACTGCTACCTTTCGGCACAGAGCCTTGTAGACCGCAAGACATCCGAAGGACTCGTATCAGTTGCCGACATAGGATGCGAGATAGGTATGGTATACTTCAACAGGGGACATTACTCCCATGCCGCAGATAATTTTTACGAAGCTTTGAAGGTTTACGACCGCGCCGAGATACCCGACAAACAACGCCAAACCACCAATAGCATCGCCGTGTGTGCCTATCTTACCCAAAACTACCATACCGCCATTAAATATTACAAGCAGTTGTACGATTATGCTGTGGCAGATGGCGACAAAGATTTGCAAAAACAAACACTCCGCCGTCTTGCCGATATATATCAAAAACAACGTCAGTACGACAAGGCATTAGAAACCAACCGCACCTTATACGATATGTGCGCAGTTGATGGCGATATGGCAACGGGTTTAAATGCGCTTAACAACATAGCTTACTGCCAAGTGGCGGGCGGTAGTAGCAACGACGCTATTGATGTGTTCCGTCAGATTACCGCCACCGACCAGTTGACTGGTGTCACCGACGACCAGCTCGCCGGAGCTTACACCAACATAGGTATCTGCTATCAGAATATGGGCAAACAAAAAGAGTGCTACGAATATCTTGGCGCCGCTGCCGACATCCGCAAAAAAAACAATCAGGATGCCGAGTTTTCGCAGATTACCAACATTATGGCTCTCGTGTATCTTAAAGACAAGGACTTGCACAACGCCGAATTGGTTTGCCTCGAGGCCATTGACGCAGCCGAGCGTTCTGGTAATCCTCAATTGCAAGAAGATGCTTATCAAACATACAATCAAATTCTGCAGGCTAAGGGCGAATACGACAAAGCTTTAAATTATTATCAAAAATATCTTGCCTTGCGCGATTCGGCCAGATTGCACGATATACTTGACGCTCGCGACCGGGCCGACGACCTTCATAAACTCGAAGAGGCTGAAAAACGTTTTTCTAGCGAGATTGTTGATGCCGAAATCAGCGAGCTTACCAACCGACAGCTTCAGCTTTTGGCACAGGCACAACAACGCGAAAACGAACTTCTTGCCAAAGACCTCGAACTTAAAGAGATGGAGCGTAACCGCTTGCGTCAGCAGTTAGCATTGCAGCGCCAACAGCGCGAGGCTGAGCGTCGCGAAAACGAAATACTCCAACTTCAGCTTCAGAGCGACAGGGACAGAGCCGAACTGGAGAAAAAAGAGGCGGAAGAAGCACAGCATCAGAGCGAGATCAAGAGTCTTGAGGCTAAACGTCAGAAACAAGAGTCTGACCTAAAGGCCGAGAAAGCGCAGAAACGTGTATACAACCTTATTTTAGCCCTACTCGCTGTGGTGGTGGCAGTGTTTTTTGCAATCTTGATTATTGTGCGTAGGAAAAACAACAAACTCAACGAGCAGAAACTCGAAATTGAATGCCAGAATGCCGCCCTCACGCAAAAGAACGAAGAGATTTCAATGCAGAAAGAAAACCTCCAGCAGGCCAATCAAGAGATTATGACTATCAATCAGGAGATAGGGCGTCAGAAGGAGATTATCGAAAACAAAAATAAATCTATTACCGATAGTATCGTATACGCAAAACGTATTCAGCAGGCAGTGTGTCCAATGCCAGAGTTCCTAAAAAAATTCGGTATCGACTATTTCCTCTTTTTCCGTCCGAAAGAGATAGTCAGCGGCGACTTTTACTGGTTTTCAAACGAAGGTTCTACCGTTTTCTGCGTAGCCGCCGACTGTACCGGACACGGTGTGCCTGGCGCATTTATGAGTATGCTCGGCAACTCGCTGCTTACCAAGATTATCAACGAACGCAAACTTTATGACCCCGGGCAGATTCTCAACCAGTTGCGCGACGAGGTGAAAAAAGCCCTCCATCAAGAGGATATCCACTCTGAACGTAAAGATGGCATGGACCTTTCGCTCGTAAAAATCGACACCGACACCCTTATGCTCGAATTTGCCGGTGCCAACAACAACGGCTACCTTGTGCGCCGTTTTGCAAAAGACGACCCCGAGGCTCACAAAGATTTAACCGACCGCGAGTTTGTTACCGAAACTCCCAACAATCTGCTTCGCCTTTACACTCTCCGTGCCGAAAAAATGCCTATTGGCGTTTATATCCGCGATACCGAAAAATTCACCACCAAGACTATGCCTTTGCGCAATGGTGATTCTATCTATCTTACTTCCGACGGTTATATCGATCAGTTCGGTGGAAAAGCAGGTCGTAAGTTCCTCTCTAACAATTTTACCAAAATGGTGGTTAGCGTCAACCATCTGTCAATGGAACAACAGCGCGAAACTGTAATTAAAACTCATGAGGATTGGATCGGTAATGTGTTTACTCAGATTGACGACATTATTGTGTTTGGACTCAGAGTCTGATGTATATAATTGATTTTAATAATTTTAAGTATCATGCTATGTTACGTGTGCCTAAGATAATTCTAACGGCCTTTGCGGTTTTTTTTGCATGCCTTGCCGCCGCACAGACAACCATCATTACAGGTACGGTTTTTGACAACAACCGCAAGCCGCTTATGGGTGCTACCATTGCTGTAGACGGAACTGATATAATGACACTTACCAAAAGCGACGGTTCTTATTCCGTTACAGTGCCAGATGAATATGCCCACAATCCTTTGATTGTAAGATATGTAGGTTATAAGCCAAAGTATATATTCTCAAAGGTTGGCTCCAACGATGTGGTGTTTGAGCCTGAAGTGTCACAAGAATTTGGCGATGTGCTTGTAACCACACAGAAACGTTTGCAGTCGAATATCGAGGTGCCTATTGCTGTAACAGCGTTTGACCAAGACCGCTTGTTTGAGCTTAATACCACCGCTATTGATGAGGTTAGCGGATTTGTGCCAGGATTCAACGCCATTATACAAAGCCAAAACAAGAGCGGATATGCAATTCGTGGCGTTACCAGCGATGGTATGGAAAGTTTCTTCCAACCGCGTATTTCGGTATACCTCAACGGCGTATCTGTTTCGCGTTTGCAAAGTTCGGTAGTAAGTATTTTTGATATGGAACGTATCGAAACTGTGCGCGGCCCCCAAGGAACGCTTTTTGGACGTGGCGCAGAAATCGGTGCGGTGCACTTTATCTCCAAACGTCCCGAAGAAGATTTTTCGGCAAATATTGAAGCTAATTATGGTGCTTATAATCAGCGTCTTGCCAAGGGTTATATTAATATGCCGATGGGAGAGAAGGTAGCCGACCGTTTTGCTTTTTACTACAACTATCACGACGGCTACATTAAAAACTACGCTGGCGGCACTCTCAATGGCGTAAATTCGTTGGCGTTTCGCAATTCCATCAGAATTAAGGGTAATTCGTCGTCAGAATTGAATCTAATTATCGACTATCAATACGACAACACTCCGGGAGTATGTTTCAAATCAAATAGGTTGGCACCCGAAGGTGGCGACACAAGTCCATATACGGCTGCATTTCTCAATGGCGGCTCCGATCTTGGCGTAAAACGTCATATGGCGGGTGTTACGTTGGATTATACACGCAGTCTTGGAGAACATTTAAGTATGTCGAATATTTTGGGAGTCCGCGAATCTGATGCCGATGAGTTTTTTGATGGCGATGGTTCATATCTTCGTCTATTGGACAGCGAAGAAGAGGCTCATGCAGTGCAGTTTAGCAACGAATTTCGTCTCAACTGGGACGGTGGTCAACGTCTCAACGGATTTATTGGTGCAGGTGTGATGTACGAAGATTGCGAGCATAAACTGGTGCTGCAAACCGACCCAAAATTATTTTATCCCAATTGCGTGGCTCCGTCGTTGAAAGAGAGTTTGCCATTGAAAGTTTCCGAAGGCGTGCAACAGGGTATTGAAGGTTTTAAAAACCAGTTGCTTAGCCAATATCCCCCTGAATATGCCGCACAGATAACACAACTTTTGGACGCATATAGCGCCGCAGTGTGTCCTCAGATTCAGTCTTCGCTTACCGACAAAGCCGACAGTTGGTTGAAGTCGGCCCAATGGGAAACTGTGCCCGACATATTTGGCGATACCAAGAGTATTGTCAGCGGTGTATTGGTCAACACTTTGAATGCCATGATGGCGAAAGAACCAATGATTTCACAGCTGCTTCAAGGCGCTACCGCAGAGCAAGTGGTGGGCATGATGGATTTAGACTCTCAGCTCACCGACCTTAAAACCGGCTCCGGAGCAGCATTGGACGGCTTACACGAGGAGAATCAAACCAATTATACCCACAACTTGGAAACTGATGTGTTTGTTGACCTTAGTTGGAATGTGGTTAACAATTTTTATATAACAATGGGTCTTCGTGGTACATACGAGCGTCAAAAAACCGGATATTACTCAACGGCAATGACAGCACCAATTGTAGGTAAAATGGTTTACGAATCGTCTAATGGAGAAACCTACTGGACAAGCGCCGACTATTTCTCGTTTGTTGGACGTCTTGTGTTCAACTATATGTTAAACAAAACAAACAACGTGTACCTGTCGTTTGCCAAGGGTCGCCGTCCTGGCGTAGTATACTTTAACTATTCGCCCGATTCGCCGGGTAAGCTTCAACCAGAGGCTGTATATAGCTTGGAGGTAGGTTTAAAGGGTTATGGATTGGGCAATACATTTTCTTATGCGGCATGTTTTTACCGCTACAATTGGTTGCATTTCCAAAGTTCCACAGCCTACACTACCGAGAGCGGCTCCCGCGCATATCACACCAGCGACAATGGTAAAGCATCGTGCACAGGCGCTGAAATATCTTTGAAATACTATTTTCCGCGGTATCTTACTGTTTTTGCTGATCTTAACTATACTGATGGCAAGTTTGCCGCCAAAGATGAGGATGGCGAGGAGCAGGAGCTGGCGGGCAATAGTTTCCGCCTAAGTCCCAAAAACTCATTCGACTTTGGCGCCGACTTTGTTTACCCGTTCCGAAACAAGTATAATTTTTATTTCCGTCCCAATTATACCGTGATGGGCAAAATTTATTTTGAGGACAACAATAAGGAGGAGATTTCTCAGGAGGGATACTGTATTTTCAACGCCACCCTCGGTGTAAGGTTTGGACAACGACGTTTGACCTACGATTTTTCGCTTTGGGGCAAAAACATCACCAATTCCGAGTATCTTATTGATGCGGGCAACGCAGGGCAAGTCATTGGCTTTCCTACCTTTGTGCCAGGTGCACCAGCCACATTTGGCGTTAGAGCAGCACTTTTGTTCAAGTAGTTAGTTAATATTTTAAAAACAAACCCCGTTTGAGTAATTCAAACGGGGTTTCTATTTGTAAGTTGTGGTATTACAGCATCATTGGCGGATGATAATTGTCAACAGGTTCTGTTGTAGCACTATCTTTGACCGAATCATTCGCGTCAGCCGTTGTGGGCGCGGCCGATTTGTTTTCTGTTTGGTAATACTTTTTGTAATGCTTAACAGCCAATTGAGCAATCATATTGGAGATGTTGGCATCTGTATTGTCGTTAACCGAAATAAAATGGTCGCCGAGCAGTTCGTTCCAACAGTTTTTTACAGCGGCTGAGCTGCCCACCCAGTCGAGAATGTTTATGTGGTAAATTTCCCAATTTTTGCGGGCTTCTTCGATAATTTCGCCCGAAGTCAGGTTCTTTTCTGCACCGCCAAATATCTTGTTGATGTCATTTTTGGCATAATTTGGGTGGTTTGGTTCATCGCCTATGGTTATGAGTAGGCCTTTTTTGCCACGTTTGGTAATAGCGTCGCACGAAGTGTGCCGGGCAGCAAAATAGTATACAAGGGTTGTGCTTTCGCCGCCGTTGCCACCTCCACCAGCTTCCAAATATATGGAGGTAAGCCATTTTTCCATAAGTTCGTCGCTAGCTTCAAATTGTCCCACTTGGAGCGGAAAATCGTCGCATAGGTGGTCGCCGTAAGCCACAAAGCAGAGCTGTGGACAAGGAACGCCCTCTTCGAGTATTTTTTTCATCACCTCGGGAAAGTCGTTTTTGATAAGGTGTGCCGGCACGTGTCCCATACTGCCTGTAACATCAAGGCCGATGATAATAGGCAAAGTGTCGGGGTGTTCTTCGTTTTCGCAACATTCGCGTATCTTGCCAAGAGGGTTCATTTTTGGATCCATAGTAGTTTGGGTGAAAATTTCCTCCATTGTTGCTTTTTCGTATTTTACGCTGCGCCTCATTTGCGCTGTGTCGTAAGAATAGTATCCTGCTCCCATAGTTATTTAATTTTAGAAGTCCAATTTGGTATTAATTCTTTAATTTTATCGGCCTCTGGATATGCTCCGAAGAGGCTTTCGTAGCGGTCTACCACAATTTCGAGAATGATAAGGTCGTTGCGGCGGTCGATGCCAATTTGAATGTCTTTCTCTTTAAACTTTGCTGCGTCAAAGTCGCCCGGCACCACTTGTGTGCTTGTGATGTTAGATGGACAGAGGTCGAGAATCAGGTTGTCGCGCTGACGGTCGTATTGGCGTATTCTCCGCAAACGGTCTTCTATGTCGCGGCGGTATTCAATTTCGGTATCTTCTGCGATACCTTCTGCACGGTCTTCGCGTATCTGGCGAAATGATGCCGTTAAATAGTCTTTAAATTTTGCCATGATGATAAGGTTTTTAAATTAAACTTTCTGCTTATTTATACGTTTTCCGACTGCAAAAGTGAATAACTTTGTGTAAAAAATACACAAAGAAAGTGTTAAATAATGTTAAATACGTTTCTGGTGTGCTTCAAATACAAATATCTCGTTATTTTTGTAAAAAACTTTTTAGAATGATAGTATTTCCTAACGCCAAAATTAATATCGGACTTGACATAGTTGCCCGCCGGAGCGACGGTTTTCATGATATCGAAACGGTTTTTTACCCAGTAAAGCTATGCGACTGCCTTGAATTTGTAGAAAACAACAGCGACGACGATACCTTTGTAACCTCGGGGCTCAACATCCCATTTGATGGTAAGCCTAACCTTGTTCAGAAAGCAGTTGCCAAAGTTCGCCATAAATACGACATACCTCCATTAGACATTCACCTGATGAAAAAAATACCGACAGGAGCAGGTCTTGGCGGGGGTTCGTCAGACGCCGCATTTATGATAAACGCCTTGAACCAGCATTTCAATCTTGGAATGAGCGAGGACGAACGTATTAATATGGCTTCGGAACTCGGCAGCGACTGCGCATTCTTTATAAAAAACAAACCAATGTTTGCAACAGGCAGGGGAGACGTGTTTTCGGAAATTATCCTTCCTAGTAATCTTGACATTGTGATAGTTAAACCAGATATTGCAATATCCACACCGTTGGCATATTCAAAAGTGAAACCGCAAAAGCCAAAGTTCAGCCTTGAAGAATCGGTTCAGAAACCAGTTTCAGAATGGAAGTTGACAGTAAAGAACGATTTTGAGGAGTTCCTCTTTCCTGAATTTCCATTGCTCGGCACAATAAAGCAGCAGTTGTACGATTGCGGCGCGGTATACGCATCAATGACAGGCAGCGGTTCGGCACTGTTCGGAATTTTTGACCACGAACCACAACTGAGCGACAGTTTAGAAAAAATTAGAATTTTATAAATGCTTACAAATTAGTGTATTAGTAAATATTTAAAAAAAACATTATAAATTGGAATCATATTTGCCAAAAAGTTTGTAATTTAGTCAACTAAAATATTAGTAGACATATACTAAATCAAATAAGCCCAATAAAAGGCGTTATGGTTGCAACATATTGATTATAAATGAATAACGACATAAAGCAAAATAAGCTCCGCCGAAATGTAAGCATATTTCTGGTATTGTTTTCAATAGCAGTATATACCATTGTGGGCATACTTGTAATCATAAGTCGCAATACCGAGAGCGAGCAGCAGACCGACGAAAAGATGCTTACTGCCGTTAACAACCTCCGCGACCGCCTTTTAATCGAAAACAAAACCTCGTGCGACAAAGCTTCCGAAAGTCTCCGCTTGTTTATCCATTTCTTGCGTCAGGGTGGGCAGATTACCGAGGAAAAAGATTCAGTTTCGCGTCAGGTTACCGACTTTGTCACCGGCGAAACATTCTACCGCAAAGTGCCCCGCTGGACTATTCGTGGTCGCGATTTTTCCGCCGTTCAAACCATAATCGACAATGTTTACAGCCTTACTGGTTCGGTATCGGCTATATATCAAAAAATACCCGAAGGCTATCTTAACAGTGCCTCAAACTTTGACCATTCCGACAGGTCGCTTCTCAACGATATTTTTATCCCAAACAGTAGCGAGATTATACCCATTGTTGAAAACGCCGAAATTTACACAGGAAACCTCACTATACTGAAAAAACAGTATGTGGCATCGTTTTTCCCACTCTATATCAACTCAAAAATCAATGGTATGATTTCGTGTATGCGTCCGTTCGGATTAACACGCGAAACCGTGGAATATATTAAAAATCAAACCTTTGGGCAGTCGGGATACCTCTTTGCTGTATGTCTTTCGGGCAATATGTATATCCATCCTGAGATGTCGAGCAAAGAGAGCCTGCACACCGTCAGATTGGTAAACAAGATTAAGCAAGCCTCCGAAACCAGCGGCATAGTTACCGAAACATATATGATGCCCGACAAGGATTTAGAAGTGCGTCAAAAAACATTGTATATCAAAGAGTTGGATACTTATATTGGAGTGTGCTGCCCCGAGTCGGAACTTCAAATTGACCGTTCGGAACTTACCATGATCATTATTGCCCTCTCTCTGGGCTGCATATTTACCGCTGTTATCTCGGTGTTTATGAATATGCTGTTTTTCCGTCTCTTTAACAAAATTCGTCAAACTGTTATCCACATAGCAAGAGGACAGCTGCCTGAAACACAAACCCGCACATCTATATTTGAACCAAAAGAAATAGCCGAGCTTGAGCAGTACGTTACCGACATAGTTACCATCAAAAACCAGCGTATCAAGTGCATCGAAAAAATAACCGAAGGCGATTTTGACTCTCCAGAAGAGATAGAGCCCGGCAAGGATACCGAAGCCGACCTTGTGGCTGCCCTCAGAAAAAAACTTACTATAAAAAGTCAGGAAAACCGCAAACGGTTAGAAGAAGAGGAACATTCCGACTGGGTAAACGAAGGAATAACCAAGTTTATAGAAATTCTTCGTTTCCATGGGCAAGACCGTCAAGTGCTCGCCTACAACATCATCAGCAATATAGTTAAATATCTCGGAGCCAATCAGGGTGCGCTATATTTCACCAACGAAGATAACCCCGAACATGTAACTCTCGACATGGCTGCTTGTTATGCTTACGAAAAACAGAAACTTATACAGGCAAGTTTTTCGGTAGACGAGGGTCTATTGGGACGCGCATACCACGAAAGCCGCATCATCAACCTTACCGAATTGCCCGAAAACTATATCAAAATTGTTAGCGGACTTGGCGACGCCGAGCCTAAGAATCTAGTGATAGTGCCGCTAGTATTCAACAACAAAAACAGCGGCATGATAGAAATTGCCTCGTTCAAAGTGTTTGAACCACACGAAATTACATTTCTCGAACGCATTGCCGAAAGTATAGCCAGTGCCATATCAGGCCTAAAAATCAGCGAGCGTACCGAGTCGCTTCTACAAAAGAGTCAAGAGCAAAGCAAGCTTATGAAGATTCAAGAAGTGGAGATGCGCCGAAATCTTGCCGAAATGCGACGCCTTAAAGAGGAGGCAGAGAATAAGGATACAGAGATGAAGGGTCTTTTCCGTGCAGTAGAAGCCACATCGCTTGTTACCGAATACGACAAAGATGGCACCATCACCCGTGTAAACCCAAGAGTAACAGACCTTTTGCAAGTTTCTGAAGAGGAACTTATTGGCAAAAACCACACCGACATATCATCATTTTCGCCCGACAACAAAGATTACCGCAAGTTTTGGGACGACATACGCCACGGACAAACCCGCTCGTTGGTGGAATCTATCGACACCAAGCAGAAAAAAGTTTGGATTTCGGAAACATTCTCGCCCGTACTCGACGACAAAGGCAACGTGTTGAAAATTATCAACATAGGTATGGACGTTTCGGAAACAAAAGTTCTTGAACGCCAGCTGCGTATGCAAGAGCGCGAAATCAACCGTCAGATGGACAAGATGAACGAGAAAGAGAAAGAACTCTTAGACAAACAGAAGTTTATCGAAGACCGCGAGCAGGAGGTGAAAGCCTTTACCGAAACATTTGATCGTTGTATGGTGCGTATCGACTTCAACCGTCGTGGCATAATTCTTTATGCCAACAGCATGTTTACCAACATAATGATGATGGGCGTGGGCACGGCAGTAAACCACGACCTTACCGAATTCCTTGTACCCGAGGCTGTTGTTCTTTTCGACACTTCGCTCTCTATGCTTTTGCAGGGCAAGGAACTATCAGAAAAGCTGCGTTTTGTTTCGGGAAATACCGGCAAAAAGACCACTGTGATGGCCAACGAATACCCAATTATTAACACCAAAGGCGACGTTGAGCGTATAATGCTCATCGGCAGCATATTAAAAGAAGGATAGCGCCATGTTTAAGAATATTAAGACAAAAATAAACACCCTTCTGAAGCAGTCGTACAACTTTTATGCGGCCTACTCTGTGATATCTTTCGTGGTGATTATGGTAATTGCTATCGTTATCGGACTTGTAGGGCGTCAGCGTTATATCAACGAAACCAAGGAACAGATGGAACAGGCAGCAGCAAGAGTATCTGACCAGGTGGCCTCTTCGTTGGAACTTTATGCAGCTAAAATTAAGAAACTTACCACTTGGTTTAACCAAATAGGAAATCCAGAACTGCAATTTGACCTTACCCGCGACCAAGCGGCTGTGGTTCTCTCCGAAAACATTGCCGACGAACCCGATATGAAAACACTCTTTACTGTGTGGGAACCGCAAATGTTTGACGGACTCGACTCTCTTTACGTTTTGAAAGAGTATCACGACTCTACTGGACGTTTCATCCCTATTTTTACAAAAAACAGCGAGGGTATTGTAGAACGCGACTACGTGAAAAACTACAACGACAAAAACGACATCAACTCCTATTATTACTATAAAACCCGCAACAGCATAGCGTTTGGACATCCCAGACTCATACGCGAAAATGCCAAAAATATTCTAATAATGCAGGTAACCTCACCATTGAAATTTGGCACAAGGCTTTTGGGTGTGATAGGAGCTGACTTTAGTATCAATAGCATTACTTCCGACATTGCCGAAATTGATATTCCTAAGCAATTTGGTATAACGGTGATAACCTCCGACGGGCAGATTATAGCTTCGCCCGAGAAAAAATTGCTTATTGGCAAGAACTTCGCCAACCTTTTCCCCGAAAACAGCGACTATTATTTCTTGAAATTTCGCCGTCACGAAAACTTTGAAATATACCAAAACAACGAGTATGTAATTGGACGCAATTTTAAGATGGACGATTATAATTTTCACTACTGCGTGTGCGCAGTAGCCGACAGTGCTGACATTTCTGTGTCGGGCAACATTTTCCTGGCCAAGGCTGCCGGACTCGGCGTGGCGGTATTTCTGCTTTTAGTTTTGTTGATAGTGCTTTTCCGTCGTCAGTACACCCTCCAAATCAACCAGCTTACACAAAAAAGTCAAAGGATCACTGATGTGGATGCCAGTTACGAGTCGGTTAGCGGTCTTTATATTCCTGAGCTCCGCCTCCTCGACAATATTATGCAGCGTCATCACAGCACATTTGTTAAAATCAGAGATCTGAACCGTGAGATAGAGGAACACCGCTACAACGACACTCTCGACACTCTTCCAAAAGATAATAAATTCCAGCAGAGCTACAATAAGATGTTGGAGACCCTCCGACTGATTGCCTCGTCGGAAAACGAACGAAAAGAAAACGAAGCCCGCCAAAATTGGATAAAGCAAGGAATCGCACTTATCAACGATTCGATGCGCATAGGCACAAACCAAGTGAACCTATTGTGCGACAATATATTGCTTAACCTTCTCAAATACACCGATGCTGTGTTAGGCGGTATCTATTTGCTCCTTAACGAAGACGACGGACAATATCTGCAATTGGTGTCGGCAGTAGCCCTTGGAAAAAAGAAGGCTTTAAAAATTAAAATTCAAAAAGGCGTAGGGCTTGTGGGTACATGTGCTCTCGAAAAACGCACTATCTACTTAGATAATCTGCCCGACGACTATATTACTGTGATGTCGGGTCTTGGTAGGTCAAAACCAAAATACCTTGCCATAGTGCCATTGCTTTACGATGAGGAACTTATCGCCGTTTTGGAGATTGCATTTATCCGCGAATTAAAAGATTACGAAAAGAAATTCCTTGAAACTATGGCGGATACTGTGGCTAGCGCTCTTGTTACAGCACGTATCAATACCAAGACAGAGCAGCTTATGCAGCAGTTCCGTTCCCAAGCCGCCACCCTTGCCAAAAACGAGAAACTCATGCAAGACAACATCAAGGAGCTCAAAGCCGAGCAACAGAAATCACTCGAACGCGAGGCAGATATGAAGAGCCTTATTGATGCTGTAAACAACACCATTCTTACTATTGAATACACCACCAAGGGCGTGCTACTCACTGCCAACGACAAGTATCTGAAAAATATGCACTACGACGACTTGTCGGAAATTCAGGGTGTAAATGTGCTTGACCTTGTAAAGACCGAACGCGAAGAACTCGAAACCGTTATCAAGAACGTGTCCACCACGGGTCAGTTCTACGAAAAAGAGATGAAACGCTTTACCAAGAGCGGCGAAGTACGCTGGCTGTGGTCTACATACACTCCTTATTATAATTACGAAGGAAAAATCACCAAGATTCTCTATTTTGCCATCGACATCACCGAAAACAAGAAACATCAGGAGGAACTTGAGAATAAGATAAAAGAGCTTGAAGCGCAATTGAAGGCTTTCGACCACCATCATCACGACAATAAAAACGACAACAAAGATTCATCAGATAAAAAACTTAACGATAAATAACCATGTATTGTAGAACCTGCGGAAAAGAAAATCCCGAAGGCACCACCGAGTGCACAACCTGCGGTTGCAACCCTGCCGAAGGAAATATGTATTGCCCAACATGCGGACACTTTTGTCTGCCTGGCGATACTCAGTGTGTTAACTGCGGCTTTAGCCTAGCCGATAGTCCAAGCCTTAAAATAACTGTGGCTACTGAAAACTCTTATACGGAAACTTCCGAGCCTCCTATACAAGAGCCAGAGACGTCAGAGGCTGAGCCTCAATACTCTCTTGAGAATGAGCAGATGTCTGCTCCCATGGATTCGCAAAACGACTCTACAAAAAAATATTGCCGCAACTGCGGACTTATTATTGATGCTACATCGTTGCGTTGCCCATACTGCGATGCAGTAGTCAATATGGGTACTCAATATTGTCCTAAGTGTGGTATGACTACTACACCTCAGGACTCTACTTGCGCTTACTGTGGCGAAAAGTTTACCTCAGCTCCTTCGCTTGATGAGCAGGTGCAACCACAGCAACCACAGTCGCAAAGCTATACTCAACCCCAATATGAACAACCATCATCGGGTCTCGATGGCTCTTCTTATATTAATTACGCACCTCCTGCTCAACAGCACAACCAATATGGCAACACAAACTACAGCAGACCTGTCGGTTCGTCTCAAGATAAGGGCAGCAGTTTTGTTGTCACTTTGTTGTTGTGTGTGTTTTTGGGATATTTGGGAATCCACCGCTTTTACACAAAGAACTGGATTATGGGTATTTTGCAGCTTTGTACCTTCGGAGTGTGCTTCTTGTGGTGGCTTGTTGACATTATTTTGATAGTTGTAGACGCTTATCGTGACGGCGACGGTCGTCCTCTAAATCACGACATGTAGCAGATTATTGTAAAAATTGAAAATTATTTTTTTAAAACACTATTATTAATACAAATTTAGATTACATTTGCACTTGAATAATTTTGAGTACTGACTTAGGAAAGAACTTTAATTTGCAACGAATGTGAATCCCATAGTTTGCTCTCAATGTTTGCTACCTCCATTTTATTCTATTGCTATTTTATATTTTTTACACTTTATTATTTTAACAACAATGAACATTTACATTGCAAATTTAAAGCCTGACTTCACTGACAGCGACTTGAATGAATTGTTTAAAGACTACGGAACAATCAATTCCGCAAAAATTATTTACGACAAAGAAACCAAAGTATCTAAAGGATTCGGTTTTGTAGAAATGCCCAACGACGAAGAGGGTCAAAAAGCCATCGACGAACTCAACGGCGCCACTCTCGACGACAAAGTTATCAAAGTGTCGGTAGCATTGCCTCCGCGTCAAAACAACGGTCAGCAGAACCAAAATCGCGGATTCCAACGTCCTCAAGGCGGATTCAACAACGGCGGACAGCGCAGATTCAACAACAACGGTGGTTTCCGCAACAACAACGGCGGATACCGCAACAACAATCAGGGATTCCAACGCCGCGGCTACAACAACAACTACAACAACCAAGGCGGATACCGCAACTACAATCAAAACCAAGGCGAAGATCAAGAGGGCGGTTACAACCAAGGCTACAATCAAGGCGGCTACAACAATAACCGCTACAACAACGGCGGCTACAACAACAACGGCTACCGTCAAAACCGCTACAACAACAATCGTGGCTACAACAACAACGGCTATAACAACAACGGCTACAACAACCGTTACAACAACGACCGCTACAACAACAACGGCTACAACAACGACAACTACTCCAACGAAGGAGAAAACTACGAGCGCCGTCAAACAAACGACAACTTCACCGACGAAAGCAAATACACCGACGGAAACGAATAGTTTTCAGAATATCTACTATAAAAAAGAGACTGTCAAAAAAGTGATTTGATGACTTTTTTGGCAGTCTCTTTTTTTGTTCCATGTATGCTTTCTGTGTTCGTTTTTTTTACTAATGGAAAAGCCTCCGCCTCTGGGCAATTCATACAATCCTTCCTATTGTTAGGTAAAAATCCGCTACACAATATTGAGTAATCAAAAATTTGACTATCTTTACACCGAAAACATATCCAAAAAAGGACAAGTAATGGGCGTAAAGGAATATAAATTTGCAGGCGACGACCGCCACCTTCTCAACGAATACCACCATCAGTTCAGCGAGCGCACCATAGCCCACGAACTTGGACACGGCATCGTAGGATTAGAGCACGTCTTTGAAAACTCTTCAAATTCAGGCAAAACAAAGAACCTGATGGATTATTCATTTGAGAAAGATGCAATAATTACAATTTTTTTTGATATATTATCAAATGCACCTTCTCAATTAACAAAACAAGAAAAACTGTTTTTTGTAGCACAAAATAAACAGTATATACTTGGCAAGTTAAAAAATGTTGCTATTGACAAGAGTAAAAAGTTTGAGGCATATAATACCTTGGATGTCAAAAAGGTTGATTGGAATTTGGAATTCGTAAGTTATATTTTAGGTTTAAATTTTTGAAATATGAAATGTAAAACAATAGTTCTAACTTCGATACTAATAATCATTTTTGGCTTTATGGCGTATGTTATTTATTGGTATCAGAACAAAGTGCAAGAACTCACTGAAAAGAACGATGATTTAAGAATTGAGTTGTGGGCTACAAACGGAATTGCAGGTGTCAATTTTGAGTTAGAATTATACAAAGGTTTGATAGATACATTGACTACTCAGATAAGCAAATCCATTACAAAAAATCAGTTCTTATCTTTTTTTACATTAGATACTGTATGCTTTCTTGAATCAGTAGATAGTTGTTCTATTTGTTATCCAGAATTTAAAGAGATATATCAAGAACATTGTTTAACACATCAACCACAAACATACAATACTATTTACAAGATAATTAACTTGCCAATTTATTATCTGTTTAATGATGATGTGTTTGTGGGCGAAATTGGTGGTTATCACAAAGCAAATCAGATTGATTTAGAGCATTATATATATGATCGGCTTGTTCGTTTTACGCACAGTGATATAATTTAATAAGCATCACAATTTAGGGAAAATTAATCCAAGAAACGAATAACACCCCCTACAAACTAACAACTTGTAGTATCACTCACATACCGCAATATAAAAAATGTTTTCAACCCTTTTATTGGATATCAATAAAACCTTGACAAACAGAATATTGTGTCAGTTTCCGTGACCCCACACATTACTCACATTCGTTAAATTCGCCAAATTATAATTCAACTTGTTGATTTATAATTTTTTGGTTGATAATGGTTTTTCGTTTCCTTCGTTTAATTCGGTGTTAAAAAGAAGAAAAAAATAAATTTGGAGAATAGAAACCAAACCGCTAACTTTGCCCTAAATACATTAAACGAGAATCAACTATGGCAAAATATCTGAATCCGAAAGTAGACATGACCTTCAAAAAAATCTTTGGCGAGCATCCCAACCTTGTCAAGAGCCTTTTGAATGCCCTTTTGCCAATGCCCGAAGGTATGGAAATAGTCAAAGTGGAATACCTCACCTCCGAGAATGTCCCCGAGAATCCTGCCAAAAAGTATTCGATAGTTGACGTACGCTGCACCGACAACCACGGTCGCGGTTTTATTGTGGAGATGCAGTCGTATTGGAACAAGGAGTTCTTCTCGCGCACACTTTTCAACGCTGCCTCTATGTATACCAAGCAATTAGCAAAAGGCAACCCGTTTGAACGGTTGAAAGAAGTTTACGCACTTGCCCTCGTCAACGACGAGGCGTTCAACTACGATGGCGACAGCGGATATATGCAGGAGTTCTATATCACCAACAAAAACCATCCTGAGGACATTCATCACGACCTCTCGCTCATCTTCGTAGAACTTGTAAAATACCGTCCAGTCGACCGAGGCAGCCGCGCCATCAAGGATTTGTGGCTTCGTTTCCTCACCGAAATCAACGAGCAGACCGAAAAGGTAGACGACGTATTGCTCGAAAACCCCGAAATCAGTCAGGCGTTGAACATTGTAGAAAGGAGTGCCTATACAGATGCCGATATGTACGCTTACGAAGACTATTTGCTCGAAGTGATGACCCAGCGCAATTCCGTGACCAGTGCAATGAAAGACGGCATAGAACAAGGACGTGCGGAAGGACGTGTGGAAGGTATGGCACAAGGCAAGGCCGAAGGCGCACAATCCGAAAAATTTGAAACAGCCAAGCGTATGAAAGCAGAAGGTCTTGATTTCAATTTAATTTCTAAAATCACCCAACTGCCAACTGACGAAATAGAAAAGTTGTAATTATCAAAACTATATAAATAAAAAAAGGCGAGGATTTTATCCTCGCCTTTTTATTTATAATAAGGTGTGAATTATCTCTTAGCGCCGCCCATCTTGAAGCCTGCGCCGCCGCCCATAGCAAAGATGTTTTGGTCGAAACTGTGTTTGAGTTTCTGTTTTTCGGCGTTTTCTTTGATTGCCACGTTGATAACGTCGTCGAGAACGTCAACGAATTTTTTGCCAGTGGCTTCCCAAAGGTAGAACGAGAGCGAACCGGGGATGGCGTTGATTTCGTTTACATAAACTTCGCCGGTCTCCTTGTTGCGCATAAAGTCGATACGGATAATGCCCGATGCGTTCATCTCTTTGAAAGTCTTGATGGCGAGAGATTGAATATTTTTGGTAACGTCCTCAGGAAGGTCGGCGGGACATTTGCGTTGGCTGTCGCTCATTGAGCCTGAACCTCCTTTTGCACCTGCCATTTTGCCGCCTTTTGCGCCAAATTTCATTCCGCCCTTTGCACCGCCTTTGGTTGACGACGAACCCATATATTTGTCTTTGTAAGAGAGGATGTCGCCGCTGCGGATGGGCTCTTCTAATACGGAAGCCTTGCAGTCGTGGTAACTGCCGTATACCGAGCAGTTTATCTCTTGAAGATTTTGAACCATACGTTCGATTATAATCTTGTCGGTGAATTTGGCAGCGAGGTCAACAGCCGCTTCAAGTTCTTTTTCGTTGGCAGCCTTAGAGATACCTACCGACGAGCCGAGAGTGGCGGGTTTTACGATGAGGGGATAACCGATTTTTTCGGCTTTGGCCTTCATTTCGTCGTGATTTTCAAACCATTCCTTATCTGTTGTCCACATATAGTCTACGCAGGGGATACCGCACGATTGGCACATATATTTGGTGGCAATTTTGTCCATAGCGATGTTGCTTGCGCGGAGGTTTGAGCCAACGTATGGAATGCCAATCATCTCGAAGAAACCTTGTAGCGAGCCGTCTTCGCCGTACGAACCGTGTAGAATGGGGAACGCAACGTCGATTTTGGTAACTACCTTTGATTTAAACATATTCGACTTGTAGCGGTAAAGGTTGAAATCGCCACGGGTGGGAGTCATATAAACTTTTTCGCACCACGAGAGCAGTTTGGGAAGGTTGCGGTAGTTGGATACCACGGTAAGACCGGGGCCTGTGTACCATTCGCCCTCTTTTGAAATGTAAATCGGAACAATGTTATATTTAAATTCCGGAAAAGCGTGAATGGTTTGCAACGCCGAAATCACTGAGATTTCGTGTTCTACCGACATTCCGCCAAAAAATACGCCTAATGTTATCATTTTGTTTTGTAATTATCTGATTTATATATTTTTACCCTAATAAACTTCAAAATGTTGAGTAGTGATATTGTGCTTGATAAATCTGTTTTGCTTGTCGGCAATCACGTCTAAAAGGTGACGGCCTGTCATCTTGTTGTATCCGCTGTCGACAATCATCTGAGCGTAACGTTTTGCCTCGTCGAAGTTTTCAAACACGTAGTTGAGCACGCAAAGGTTGTAGAGCATTGCGTAGCGAGCCTTGCGTTCTTTTTTGTTGGCAAACGAGTACGAGTCGGCGGCGGTTTTAAAATGCTTGATGATGTCTTCCATAGCGATTTCGGTGGTAGCCATTCCTCCGTTTTCATTGATTTGAGCCAAATGCGCCTTGATTGTTTGCGGCAGATTGCGGTGGAGACTGTAATAGCGGTTCTTTTTCTGATAGAAGAAATATAGGTCGAACGGCTCTTCAACGGGGTTGTAGATGTAGTTTTGGTTAACGAGGTCAGAAATCTCATAAATGTTTGACATCACCTCGTCGTTGATAATCTGATCGCGGAACACATCGCGGTTGTTGCGCACATAATCCATAGCGGCGCCGGGAGTGTCAAATTCGCGTTCGGGAGTAAAAGCCTTGGGCGCGTACGACACATTTGGGTTCGACGAGAAATTTTCCGAAGGAGTGCGCACCGTCCAAGTGGTTACCATTGTGTAGTTTATCACGCCCTGAAAAGTATGCACCTTGATAGGATGACCAAAACGGTCGCGAGTGTCGATGATGTTTTCCTTAACGCCGAAACCGTCGATGAGCATACTTTTGAGGTTGATATTAATCTTCATATATGCGTTGGTGGGCGAGGAGAGGCGTTTCCAGCCGGCAAAATGGAGTTCGTCGCTTATTTGGTCGAACGATACGTGATGCTGCACTTGACGGTCGGCAGCACATACGAGCGAATAGTTGCGGCTTTGAGGCTGAACATAGTAACGAGGTAAATTTCTTACCGTAACACCGAATTTTACAGTGTAAACGCCGTTTTGCGCAAACGCCATAAACGGTAAAAGCATCAGAAGTATAAGTGATACAATGTTTTTCATCGTAGTTAGTTTTTAAAAATCGTACAAAATTATATATTATCTTTGATAATGCAACAAATTGCTTAAAATTTTGATATATTTGCATTATAAACGAAAGGCTTATGAATCGTAAAATAGTACTTGGTTCGCTCTTTGGCGACGAAGGCAAAGGCGTATGTGTCAACTACCTTTGCAAGAAGGCATTAAACGAAGGATTGCGTCCCTTGGTGGTGCGTTTTACCGGCGGACCTCAGGCTGCCCACACTGTTGACGAGGGCGGCATTAGGCACATTTTTTCGTCGTTTGGTTCGGCTACATTGCTCGGTGTGCCAACGCTTTACCGCAATACCGCATTGATTGACCCTATATGCATTGTCAACGAACTTAATGTATTGAACGCCAAAGGTATAAATCCCGTTTATGATTTTTCTTCGGGTATAATTATCACCCCTTACGATGTGGATTTTAATCGCAACGACAAAAAAACTCTCTCCGACGGCACTTGTGGCAAAGGAGTTTGGGCTTCGTTGAAACGTTCAAGGACAGGCAGGAGGTTTACTCTCAGCGACAATCCCGAAACTATTCTTGCCGAATGTGCATCTTATTATGGTGTAGAGCGTTGCAAAGAGTTTGATGATATGTTTACCAATGCGTTCAACTTTGTTAGGCAAACACAAACCATTATCAACGAAAACGATTATGACACAATAATTTACGAAGGTACACAGGGACTTTTGCTCGATGCTCAACTTGGATTTTTGCCAAACGTAACTGCCACAAACACAGGTCTTCAATATCTCTCCGAAAACGAACTCAACGGCGCGGAGGTTTATCTTGCCACTCGCACATATCTCACCCGTCATGGCAACGGCTACACTCCGCAACAGGTTGATAATTACAATCTTGCCGACAAATCAGAATCCAATGTCTACAACGGTTATCAAGGAAATTTTAAAACCGGTGTATTCGATTTCGACCTTTTAAACGAGGCATTCACCCGACATAGGCTCAAAGATTACAAAAATGTAGATTATCACCTGTTTATCACGCATTTAGATACTTTGGAACGTAATGGCTGTTTTTATTACCTTAGCAAAGGCAACCTCCACCGCATAAAGGTTGAAAACAATGCGCAAATCCGGTCAATTTTTGAAAACGTGACTGGATACAATGGAGAATGCTTTGTGTATTAGTTTACCTCCCCTTCCTCTCAATATCTTGCAAATGCTCCATTTTCTTGGTTTCAAGAAATTCGTTGATGCCGCAGAGGTGCTCTTTTACCTTTTGGTGTCCAAATTCATACACCTTGGTAACAAGTCCGTCGAGGAAATCGCGGTCGTGACTTACCACTATCAGCGTGCCGTCGAATGCAAGCAGAGCCTGTTTGAGTACGTCCTTGGTTTTGAGGTCGAGGTGGTTGGTGGGCTCGTCGAGAATGAGGAAGTTGACTGGCTCTAAAAGCAGTTTTAATAACGCAAGTCGCTGACGTTCACCACCTGAAAGCACCTTCACCTTTTTGTCGATGTTTTCGCCCGAAAACATAAACGCGCCGAGCATATCCTTGATTTTGGTGCGGATGTCGCCCTTGGCAATGTCGTCGATGGTTTGAAAAACAGTGAGATTTTCGTCGAGGAGCGATGCCGAATTTTGCGCAAAATATCCTATTTGAATATTGTGTCCGAGTTGGAGTTTGCCCTCAAACGGAATTTCTTTCATAATGCACTTAACCATAGTGGATTTGCCCTCGCCATTGCGACCCACAAAGGCAACCTTTTCTCCACGTTCTATGGTAAACGACGCATTACCGAATATCAATCTGTCGTAACTTTTTGACACGCCCTCGGCAATAACAGGATATTGTCCCGAACGCACCGATGGCGGAAACCGCAGTTTTAAACGCGAATTATCCTCCTCGTCAACCTCAATAAGCACAAGTTTTTCGAGCATTTTTACGCGGCTTTGCACTTGAAGTGTTTTGGAGTATGTTCCTTTGAAACGCTCGATGAAATCCTTGGTTTCTTGAATCATCTTCTGCTGCTCGTCGTATTGCTTTTGCTGCTGTTCGCGGCGTTCTTTGCGGAGTTCAAGATAGTGAGAATAAGTGGCTTTGTAGTCGTAAATTCTGCCCATAGTGATTTCGATGGTGCGGTTGGTGATAGAGTCTACAAAACGTTTGTCGTGACTGATGAGCACCACCGATTTGGAACTCTGCTTTATAAAATCCTCCAACCATTGAATAGATTCGATATCTAAGTGGTTGGTGGGCTCGTCTAAGAGCAACACATCGGGATTTTTCAAAAGCAATTTGGCAAGTTCGATACGCATACGCCATCCGCCCGAAAATTCAGAAGTTTGACGTTGAAAATCAGAACGTTCAAAGCCCAATCCCATAAGAGTTTTTTCGATATCCTCCTCAAAATTGGTCATATCAATGGCGTAGAACTTTTCGCTTAGTGCGCTAACCTTTTCTATCAGAGCCATATATTCGTCTGATTCGTAGTCGGTACGGGTTTCGAGTTCGCGGTTGATGCGTTCAATCTCGTTTTCGGTATCTTTGAGATGTTGAAAAGCGAGCGAGGCCTCCTCAAAAACAGTTCTACCATCCTCCGTCATAAGGTGTTGCGGTAGATACGCCACAATGCAATCTTTGGGTTTGGTAACAGCGCCACGGGTAGGGGTACGTTCACCGGCAATCACTTTAAGCAGAGTGCTTTTGCCTGCGCCGTTTTTACCCATAAGGGCAATGCGGTCTTTGTCGTTGATTTGAAAAGAGATGTTCTGAAACAGAGTTGTTCCGCCGAACTCTACGGCAAGGTTGTCTACGCTTAGCATTACTATTAAGGTGTTTTAAAATTTGTGGGCGCAAAGGTAAGGAAAATCGTTTTCAAAATAAAAAAAAGTATATAATTTTGCCCTTCTAAAAAATTGAAATAGATGAAAAGCAAATTATTATTGGCTTTAATGCTCTTGGCGTTGCAGGTGGCGGCACAAAAACCTCTTTACCGCTATCCGATGGATATTCCTATGATTATGAGCGCGTCGTTTTGCGAACTCAGACCTAACCATTTTCACGCAGGGTTGGACATTACCACGGCGGGCGAAATCGGTGTGGAGGTGAAATCCGCCGCCGACGGGTATGTGTCGCGCATCAGAGTGTCGCCCTTTGGCTACGGACACGCCTTATATATAACGCATTACGATGGTTACA
Source organism: Bacteroidales bacterium (assembly GCA_016286055.1). Classification (GTDB taxonomy): domain Bacteria; phylum Bacteroidota; class Bacteroidia; order Bacteroidales; family UBA3824; genus UBA3824. The sequence goes on along the minus strand of JAEERW010000002.1, from coordinate 366,761 downwards.
CCACTCTTTACGGACATCTCAACGGTTATGCTCCAAAAATTGAAAAGGTGATTTTGGCTCAACAGTATAAAAATCAGTCGTTTGAGGTGGATTATTACCCCGAAAAAGACCAAATCAAGGTAAAACGCGGCGAAGTGGTGGCTTTTTCGGGCAACACTGGCGGCTCGGGCGGTCCTCACTTGCATTTTGAGGTGCGCGAAAACGAAACCGAGGACGCTCTCAATCCTTTGGCTTTTATTCAGCCTATCGACGATATTAATCCGCCAACTATCTATGGCGTAAAGATTTACATTCTTGAAAACGATTCGCAGGTAGACGGTGAGTGTGCCGACAAATATTACTCTATGAAACAGATTTCGGGACGCACTGTCAAGGCGTTTGGTCATATCGGCTTGGGTATCAATGCAAATGACTTTTTCTCTGTTGGCGGACGCCCTTGCGGTTTGGTAGAAATTGCACTTTACGACGGCGAAAAACTCGTTTTTCAATCGCGTCTCGACCGTATGCCGTTTGATAAAAGCCGGTATATCAATAGTTTTATCGATTACGCCCATTATCAGGACACCAAGCAGTATGTGCAGAAATGCTTTGTGGAGCCCAACAATCAGTTGGATATTTTTTCGGCTCACGACGACATCTACATCGCACCCGGCGAAACTCACAATATCCGTTTTGAACTCAAAGATTTTGTGGGCAATAAGAGCGTTTTGAGGTTCAGCATCTTGGGCGATTCAAGCGTCAACAACACACCTATTTCGCCGTCGGGACGTCCTTTGGAATGGGCTTTGCAGCAGCGTATCGACACATTGGGCATTACGGTAGATATTTCGCAAGGCACTTTTTACAAAAACGAGTATGTCAATTTCTCGTGCGATACTTCGCCGCGCTATTCGCGTCCCGTGTACACTGTGGGCAACTACCGCATCCCCCTTCAAAACTATATTTCGATAAGGATTCCCGTTCCCGAAAAAATAAAATCGCTGATAGGCAGCCAGTATACTCCCAAGCAGGTTTTCGTTGCCAAAATGGGTGCAAAAAACTCCATCGGCTATGTTGGCGGAGCATATTCCAACGGCTACATCACCGCCGAAACCCGCACTTTCGGCAGTTTCCTCATTGCCACCGACACCATTGCACCTAAGATTGTGGGCAAGTCGGCATCGTCGCTCTCGCAGTCGGGCAGCATCATTATCGGCATCAGCGACAATATGAGCGGCATCGAAAAATACAATGTCTTTATCGACGGACAGTGGAAACTATTTGAATACGACTACAAAAACGTCCGTTTAATTGCCCCCGTAGCCAAACTCAACCTAAAATCCGGCAGTCACACCCTCGTAGCCAAAGTAGAAGACCCCTGCGGAAATGAGCGGGTTTGGGAATGGAAGTTTACTGTGCGTTAATGATAATCTGGTAAATCGTTTTCAAACAAGATAACATCCCCTGCTGTGGCTCGCGAGTAGGCGTAAACTGCCGCATCTTGCAATCCCTGAGCGATATAGATTTGTTCTTCGAGATAATTCTCGGCTTTGAGACCGTTGTAAATGGCTTGGGTTTGACTTTTGCCAACAAGTATTGCGCAGTCGGCAGCGTGGGCTATCTGTTTGCCAAACTCACCGTTGTAATAGTCCTGACGGTCAGCAAGTTCTATGATTCCCGGAGTGATGATAAAGCGTTTGCAATCGGTAAATTGCGACAGAATTTCCAACGCCATTTTTGCGCCCTTGGGGTTTGAGTTGAACGCATCGTCGATAAGCACCACGCCGTTGGGACCGGGTTTTATTTCCATTCTGTGCTCCACTGCCTGCAACTTGTGAACGCCGAACTTTATTTGATCGATTGTAAGTCCTAATCTAACAGCGCAAACCACAGCCGAAACAATATTTGAAATATTGTAACTTCCCAGCAAAGGAGTGGTAAAATCGCCAATCTTTTCACCCGAATGATATATCTCAAAATCAGTACCTTGCGGCGAGAATTTTATGTTTTTGGCAGAATAGTCGGCGTTTGGGTCTGACGTAGAAAAATACTCTGTGGGCTTGGTCTTGGGAGTGTTGCGGATAATGTCGTAATCGCCGTTGAGAATAGCGAGGCCATCGTCGGGCAGCGAGTCGATAAGTTCAAACTTGGTGCGGCGAACGTTTTCAAGAGTTTTGAAAGTGTCCAAATGCTGTTCGGCTACCGAAGTGAGGATTCCGATTTTTGGGTGCACAATGTCGCAAATTTCTTTGATGTCGTTGATTTGTTTAGCGCCCATTTCACAGATAAACACCTGATGTGTAGGCTTTAAGTATTCGCGGATAGTGCGGACAACGCCCATCGTGGTGTTAAACGAACCCGGAGTCATCAGCACATTGTATTTTTCGCTGAGTATTTTTTCAAGGAAATGCTTGGTAGATGTTTTGCCGTAACTACCTGTTATACCCACAATTATCAAATCCTTATGCTCGGAGAGAATACGTTTGGCATCGTTGATATAATGGTTGTTTATAGATTTTTCAACGGGTTTGAGCACAATGTTGGCGAGCATTATTACAAAATAACTAAACACAATGCAGCACAATGCTGTGAGCATAGTAAAATAGGGGTCGAATGTGAGGGCAAACTCCAATCCGCTAAACACCAAAATCAATCCAAACGATGTAAAATACAATCGTTTAGCCCTTGAAGTAAAGTTGAATTTTACCTTTGGCTTGTATGTTTTGTTGTAATAGACATAGTAAAGTGTAATTAGCAAAAACGGAATCAAAAAGTAGACGAACCATCCGGGAAAAACCAATCCCAACAACCCCACGCCAAGACTTGCATACTCAGCCATACGGATTTTGGAGTGTATATCGTTTTTGAGATATTTCCAATAACGTTCGTTTCGATACGAATTTTGTTGAAACTTGTGAAGGTCTACTTTGAGTTTTAGAGCGGTGTAGATAAGTATGAGTATTGATATTGCAATGATAAGTGCCATAATTTTAAGCGTTTAAGAAATTGTCAACAATAGTAAAATAGTACCCCGGATTCTCCAAAAAACTATAATGTGTGCAGCCGGGGAATACCACTAAGCCGGTGTCGGGAATTAGTTTTGCCATAATTTGGGCATCAGAAACAGGTGTGGCGGTGTCTTTTTCGCCCCAAATCAGAAGGGTGGACGCCTTGATGTTGGGCATAACGTGTTGAAGGTCTTCGTCAACCACCTTTTTGAGAATCTCCTTCATCATGCCAGACGCGTTTTTGTAATCTTCTGATGCCAAGGAATTTGCAAACGGTTTCACAAGTTTTTCGGTGGCTTTCTCGCCAATGATTTTTGTAGAAAGTTTCTTCATTTTAGAGAACACTCGGCTAACCGAAATCTTTGTGTTTTGCGGTTTTACGCCTGCCGCATCGGTGAGTATCACCTTTTTTACATAATCGTTGCGCGACGAGAGAAGTATCGATACGCGTCCGCCAAACGAGTGCCCTATTAATACGGGATTTTTAAGATTCAGAGCCTCAATAAGTTTTTCGGTGCATTGAGTGTATTCTTCCACGCCCCAAACAGTTTTGGGTTCATCGCTTTTGCCAAAACCGGGAAAGTCGATAGAGGTAACGCGGTATTTTTGCTCCAACTGCGATTGGAGGGTTTTCCAAATTTCGAGCGAGCAACCCCATCCGTGCAGCAAAAGCACATCCTGCCCCTCGCCTGTGGTCTTGTAGTTAACTTTTATATCGTTGATGGTTACAAAATTTTCCATAATAAATAAATTAATAGTGCAAAGGTATTACAATCTTTCTATTTCGTCACGGTTCAGACCTGTAATTTTGCAAATTTCTTCGGTGTCGTAGCCGCGATTTTTCATGCGCTCGGCGGTTTGGATAAGGTTTTTATGAACGGCAGATTCTTTGATAACAAACTCAGTTTTTTCCCAGGCATCCCAATCTATTTCGGCAAGGTAGCGGGATACTTGTTGACGGAGCGGATGTAGGTCGTTTTGAATAACAGACCAAACTATTTCAGGGTCAACATTATAATAGCCGTGAACAAGGTTGTGACGCATACGCTCTATTTCAGTCCAATTTGTTGTAGGATACTTCCTTTTAAACACTTTTGTAAGGTTATATGCTGCCTCGCCAATTATCAATGTGTAGTAAACAATGCCACCGAATTGAACCTTGTCGGCGGTAAGTGATTCGTATGTAAGGTTTTGAGATTTATCTAAAATAACGTCTATGGCGTTTAGAATATGCTCTAATCGTTCTCGGTCTTTAAGCGGCTCTCTCATAAATAAGTATTTTATCGTGTTCTACACTTTCGCGGGCAAAATCGGCAAGTGAGTTTTCTGTAACAAAATCCACTTTGCGGTCTAAAAGTTCCTCTAAGTCGTTCCACATCCCATAATATTTTAAACCAATGGGTTGCGAGTGGTCAAGAACTACCAATATGTCCACATCGCTGCCAAGGTTATCTTCGCCTCGGGCAAACGAACCAAACAGCCAAGCCTTCAAAACTGGTTGTGTTTTAAAGTATTCCGAAACTTTTTGCTGTATTTCTTGTGCGTTCATTTTGGTAATCATTTACAGTTCCAACTGCAAAAATAAAAAAAATCTCAAAAATAATCATTGCATATTCAAAAAATCCCTACATTTACCCCGATAAAAATTTAAATACAAACAATCAAAAACAAAGACAATTATGGCAAAAAAATGGATTTGCACCGTGTGCGGATATGTACACGAAGGGGATGAGGCTCCTGAAAAATGCCCGAAATGCAAGGCTCCCGCAGCCAAATTTAAAGAATTGGAGCAGCCCGTACCTTCTCCCGCCGGCAAAAAGGGTGGAATCAACATAAAATTTGTTACCGAACACCACGTTGGCGAGGCTAAGGGCGTTTCGGAAGAGATGCGCAAAGACCTGGAAACTCACTTCAATGGCGAATGTGCCGAGGTGGGAATGTACCTTGCTATGGCGCGTCAGGCCGACCGCGAGGGTTATCCCGAAATTGCTGAGGCTTTTAAACGTTATGCTTTTGAAGAGGCCGACCACGCAAGCCGTTTTGCCGAACTCTTGGGCGACGTACTTTCCGACACCAAAACCAACGTTTACAACCGTATGATGGCTGAGGCTGGTGCTTGCGAAGATAAATACCGCATTGCATCTAACGCCAAGAAAGAAAACCTCGACGCTATTCACGATACCGTTCACGAAATGGCTAAGGATGAGGCTCGTCACGGCAGCGGTTTCAAAGGATTGTACGAAAGGTATTTTATGTAATAATCTACTAATTATAAAAAAGGGTGCGACATTTTGTCGCACCCTTTTTTATTTGCTTAATTGCTTATTTTACCACGCTTTGGTTGTTTGGAACGAACTTGCTGGCAATCCTGCGCCGTTGTACAATGTGGCTTGGTCTACACAGTCGCTCCAAAGGTAGCGCACCGATGCGGGAGCGGCCACTTTGTCAGACGAAACTTTTACCTTGCCGCCTTCGATAACGGCTGTGGCGGGGTAGTATTTGCCGTCTTTGCCTGCTATCTGAAAATCTTTGAGAGTGCCGCCCTTGGCATTGAGACCGTCGGCATAATCGAAACTCAGGTAAATGGCGTTACCCTTGATTTCTTGACTCTTATATAAAGGTCCGCTGCAAACTACATCCTTGCCGTAGATGTTTTTGAAAGCCCAGAGTGCCAAGCGGTTGCCTACTTCTACTTTGTTGGCAGGGTGGATGTTTTTGTTGTTGCCAATGTCGATGGTAGAAGCCATTCCTGAGTTTTTAACCGACAACGAAACGCGCTGAGCCTCACGGATTTCCTCAGAATGTCCGTTTGTACCGTAGTCGTAGGGTGCAATCTGAACGTAGTAGAACGGGAAATCGCCTTGATTCCATTTTTCGCGCCAAGCCTTAACCATAAGGGGGAAAGTGCGGGTGTATTCCTCGGCGTGACCCACGTTGGCCTCACCTTGATACCAAATTGCGCCTGCCATTGCGTAGCCCGCAAACGGAGCAACCATTGCGTTGTAGAGTGTGGTGGCGGTCATTTCGCTCAAATCTGTGGGGCTTATCGGACGTTGATAAAATTCCATCGTGGGAATGTCAAATTTGTAGAGTTTTCCTCTTGAAAGTTCGGCTATGGGTAGATATTTCCAACTGCCGGCGAGCGAAATTGCAGATTTTTCGTTGCCCTTGGTGTAGCATTTGAGTTTTGAAGGTTGACCATAAAGTCCGCCGCCGCCTTGATTGTCGGTAACTCGAATTGCGATAACGGCTTTTCCGGCTTTTACCTTGTCGGCAGGAACGGTGTAAACGCGGTCGGCTTGATAGTTGTTGGTGTGTCCGATGAGTTCGCCGTTGAAGAAAGTTTCATCACCGTCGTCGATTGCGCCGAGCGAAATTACGAGTTCTTTGCCCGCCATTGCAGGGGTAATTTTGATAGTTTTGCGAAACCAAACAATGCCGTCGAATGCACGCACCTCGTTGTTGCTTTCCCAAAGTCCGGGAACGTTCATCGAGTGCCATTTAGAGTCGTTGAAATCGGGTTTTGCAAGGTCGCCGTCGCCAAGGTCGGGACGGGGAAACATCGAAACCGATTGTTTTTGTTTAAGCCAATTGTTGCGTTTGTCGATAATGGGCGAACTTGCGGCAATATCTTTAACTATTTGGCTGTATTCGGGAACGGTTTTGATGTATTCTTGCGGAATCCAACTTTCAACGGGAGTGCCACCCCACGACGAATTGATAATGCCCACCGGCACACCAAGTTCTGCATTGAGTTTTTTTGCAAAATAGTAGCATGTGGCGCCAAATTGAGGAGTGTTTTTGGGTGAGGCAGTTTTCCATGCGCCGTCGAGTTCGTTTTCCTCCTTGAAACTCATATTGCGCGACGCCATAAAAATGCGGATGTCGTTGTTGGTGCTGTTGGCAATATCCTCAGGACCATTCATAATAGTGCCGTAGGGGAAACCGCTCATAGGCATCTCCATATTGCTTTGTCCCGATGCAAACCACACTTCGCCAATCATCACGTTGTTGATGTAAACGGTGTTTTTGCCGTTGATAATCAGTGCGTATGGTCCACCAAAAGATGGAGTTGCCACCTTAACTTTCCAAGTACCGTCGGAAGCGGCTTCGGTAGAAACGGTTTTATTGTCCCAAGTGGTTGAAACAGTGATTTTTTCGCCCGGGTCGGCAAATCCCCAAACGGGAGCGGACGTTTTTTGCTGCAAAACCATACCGTCGGTAAAGAGGGCTGGCATTTTTACGTTTGCCGTGGCTGATGCAGCAATTGTTGCCACGGAGACTAACGTCAATAAGGTTCTTTTCATCGTGTTAAGTTTAAAATTGGGTGCAAGATATAAATTTTTGTAAAAAAATTATATTTCACTTGTTTTTTTTAAAAAAAAATATCACCTTTGCGCCAAAATATTTGTGGTAAAAATATTCAAGATGAAACACGTTTACACACATACCATTTATCATCACCACCGTCACCATAGCGGCGGCCGATAGTTGTGTGCGGATTTACGGAAAGTTTTATTTTGTAAAATATAAAGGTCGGACCGCACATTTGGGTTCGGCCTTTTTTATTTGGTAATTAATTAAAAACACATAAAAATGGAAAGATTAAAAATTGCAATTCAGAAATCGGGTCGTTTGAGCGACAAATCTATCGACCTATTTGAAAAAGCCGGAATCAGTATTTCGAGCAACTCATCACGTATTTTGTTTGCCTCGGCTGCCGACTTCCCCGTTGACATTCTTTACCTTCGCGATGACGATATTCCTCAGTGCGTGGCAGATGGCGTTGCTGACTGCGGTATTGTGGGCGAAAACGTTATTTGGGAAACTGGCAAGCAGGTAGAAACCATCGAGAAACTCGGTTTTGGCAAGTGTCGCCTTTCGCTTGCCGTGCCCCGCGATGCACAATACACTGGTCTCAATTGGTTCAACGGCAAGAAGATCGCCACCACCTATCCCAACATTCTCAAAAAAGTGCTCAGCGAGAACGCCATCAAAGCCGACATTCACGTGATTTCGGGTTCGGTAGAAATCTGTCCTGTAATTGGTCTTGCCGACGCTATTTTCGACATCGTTTCCACCGGCAGCACATTGCTCAGCAATGGCTTGGTAGAAAAAGAGCAGATGGTATTTTCTGAGGCTGTAATGATTAAAAACGGAAACCTCAACGCCGAGAAAGAGGAGATTATCAAAAAACTTCTTTTCCGTATTCACGCCATCAAAGCAGCCAAGTCTAACAAATACATTTTGTTGAATGCGCCTAAGAAAAACTTAGACAAAATTATCTCGTTACTCCCCGGAATGAAAAGTCCTTCGGTAGTTCCCCTTGCCGATGGCGAATGGGTTTCAGTACACAGCGTGGTTAAGGAAAATCAGTTTTGGGAGATTATCGACCAATTGCAAGCCGAGGGTGCACAAGGTATTTTAGTAGTTCCGATCGAAAAAATGATACTATAATGTTTACAATAGAATATACAACCGACAAAGATTTTGAACTGCGCTCAAAACGTCCCGCTGCCAAAACCGACGACATTATCCCTGTGGTTCAGCAGGTTTTGGATTCGGTGCGCAACGGCGGCGACCGTGCTGTGCGCGAACTTACAATGAAATTCGACAACTCCTGTCCCGACAATCTTTTGGTAACGGAGCAGGAACTCGTTGAAGCCGAAAAAGAAGTGCCCGAAGACCTCAAAAAGGCTATCCTCACCGCCAAGGCTAATATCGAAAAGTTTCACAAGAGCCAAATTCCCACGCAGATACATAAAGTGCCCACATCCGACGGCATTATCTGTTGGCAAAAAACCGTGGGCATCGAAAAGGTGGGAATCTACATCCCCGGAGGTAGCGCACCGTTGTTTTCAACTGTGCTGATGCTTGCCATTCCTGCCAAACTCGCTGGCTGCAAAGAGATTGTGCTTTGTTCGCCTCCCCGTAGCGGTGGAAACATCAATTCGGTGGTTCTCTACTGCGCCAAACTTTTGGGCGTTACTAAGATTTTTAAAATCGGTGGCGCACAGGCAATTGCGGCTATGGCTTACGGCACGGAGACAGTTCCCAAGGTTTCAAAAATTTTTGGACCCGGAAACCGCTTTGTAACAGTGGCTAAGCAGTTGGTAAACTCGTCGGAAACCGCAATAGATATGCCCGCAGGACCTTCGGAACTTGCCGTTGTAGCCGACAGCACCACCAACGCCGTATACGCAGCAGCCGATTTGCTGTCGCAATGCGAGCACGGTGCCGATTCGCAGGTGGGTCTCTTTGTGTCTGATGAGGCAAAGAAAAACGAAATCATAGCCGAAGCCGAACGTCAGTTGAAACTCCTTCCCCGCAAGGAGATTGCCGAAAAAGCATTCGCATTGAGTTTTGCCGTGGTGACAGATTCTAACGAGAAATCTATCCACCTCACCAACCTTTGGGCTCCCGAACACCTTATTATATCAACCGACAACGCCGAAGCCCTTGCCGAGCAGGTAACCAACGCAGGTAGCGTCTTCATAGGCAGTTACGCTTGCGAAAGTGCGGGCGACTACGCCTCAGGCACCAACCACACCCTGCCCACCAACGGAGCAGCCAAAGCATATTCGGGATTGAATATGGATTCGTTTACCAAAAAAATCACCTTTCAAACCATCACCGAGCAAGGCATCAAAACCATCGGTCCCGCCATCGAAACAATGGCCGCCGCCGAACAATTACAGGCACATAAAAACGCTGTGACGGTGCGGTTGGGGTGAAGAATTGATTATTAACGTTCATTAATGTTATAAAACATGAATTTAGATAAATTTTTGAGAAAAAATATCGTGGATATGGAGGCGTATTCAGCCGCCCGCGACCTTGTGAGCAAGGGCGACTACGTTTTTCTTGATGCCAATGAGAATCCTTTTGGCACTTGGAACCGCTATCCCGACCCGTTGCAGATTGACCCAAAGACACTTCTCGCCAAAATCAAGGGCGTGGAGGTGGCCAATATGGTTATGGGCAACGGCAGCGACGAGATTCTCGACCTTGTCTACCGTGTGGCTTGCAATCCGCAAAAAGATGAGGCTCTGTCGCTTGCACCAAGTTACGGTATGTATTACACCTTGGCAAACCTCAACGATGTGAAATTCAACGAGGTGATGCTCAACGATGATTTTTCGTTTGATACTCAGAAACTTTTGGCAGCCGTTACGCCAAACACCAAAATGATAATCATCTGTTCGCCCAACAATCCCACTGGCATAGCATATCCCACCGAGCAGATTATCGAAGTGGTGAAGAATTTCAAAGGATTGGTGGTTGTGGATGAGGCCTACAACGATTTTTCGGGCGTGGAGTCGTGCATCAACTATCTCAAAGATTACGACAATTTGGTTGTAATTCAAACGTTCTCAAAGGCTTGGGGACTTGCCTCCCTGCGTGCCGGCGTGGGCTATATGAGCAAAGAGTTGGCGGCTATGATCAACAAGGTGAAACTGCCCTACAATATGGACGGATTTACCCAAAAGTCGCTCGTGGAGAAACTGCAAGACGTGGAAGGTTTCAAAAACACCGTAAAACTCCTTGTAAGCGAGCGCGACCGTTTTATGGCAAACGTAGCCACATTGCCCTACATCGAAAAAGTGTTCCGCAGCGATGCCAACTTCTTTATGATACGCACCGCCAAACACAAAGAGTTGCAACAGTATATGGTCAAAAACGGCGTGATACTCCGTAGCCGTCACGGAATGCCTATGTGCGACAACTGCATCCGCATCACCGTTGGCACACCCGAACAAAACGACCTCGCATTCAGGCTGATGCAAAAATTCGGCAAATAATGCCAAAATCTTTTAATTGCAAAAAACTTATGAAAAACTATACCCTTTATCTGTCAATATTGTTATCGGTAGCAGTTGCCGCATCATCGTGCAGCAATCGTTCCGAAGAGTTAAACGATTACCCTAAGAGCCAAACGTTTATCGACTCTGCCATCAACAAGGCCATCAGCGTGGTGTCGCAATTATCGCTCAAAGAAAAACTTGCTCAGTTGCAGTCGGGTAGCATTTATGTTATCAAATCGGCGTCCGATTCGGTGGGCAACCTCAATTTCGACACCTTGCGCAAATATTATCCATACGGTATGGGATTGATGAATATCGACTTTGGCGGATGTCCTCCGGCAAAATACGCCCGCACGGTAAACTCTTTGAAAGAATACAACAATACCCTCGAACATCCTATTCCGATTATTTTTATTGGCGAAGGTCTTCATGGCTTGATGGGCGTTGACGCCACTGTTTTTCCGCAGGCAATAGCTCTTGGATGCAGTTGGGACACCACGCTTTTGAGCAAAGTTTACGCCGTAACAGCCAAAGAATCGCGTGCAAGGGGTATTAATATGCTTTTTTCGCCGATTTTAGACCTTGCCCGCGAACCACGTTTTGGACGCATTGAAGAGATGTATTCCGAAGACCCGTTTCTTTGTGGCATTTATGGTTGCACAGCGGTGAGAGAATTTCAGCAGGCATCGCAAAACGGACGGTTGAAGATGGCTGCCACCCTCAAACATTATATGGGACACGGTCAGGTAGAAGGCGGACGCAATGTGGCGTGCTTCCCTGGCTCTGCCAACGACCTTATGAACAACCATTCTATCCCCTTTGAAATGTGCGTAAAAGCCGGTGTTGCCTGTGTAATGCCCGCCTACAACGATGTGTGCGATGTGCCCGTAACGGTAAATCCGTGGCTGTTGAAAGATGTTTTGCGCCAACAATTTGGTTTTCACGGACTTATTGTTTCCGACCAAAACGCTATCGACCGTATGTACGATGTCAACCATCTTGCTCCATCGTATCGCAAAGCCGCCGAACTTGCTTTAAATTCGGGTATAGAAATCGACATCATTGGCAGCGAAGGCACTTTTCAAATGTTAGAAGAGTCGGTACAAAAGGGCGAAATCAGCGAATCGCTCATCGACAAAGCATTGATACGCCTGCTTGTTACAAAATGGAGGCTCGGACTTTTTGAAGAGGACAAACCCGTTGACATTCCTGCTCTGTTAGAAATCAACCAATGTGCTGAGCATTTAGACCTTGCTCGCGAAACCGCACGTAAAACAATGGTGTTGCTCAAAAACGATGGTGTGTTGCCATTATCTAACAAGATAAAAAAGGTTGCAGTAATTGGTCCCAATGCCAAAACACTCGACTATGGTGGATACACAGCCGAACCTGTAACTCCCGGAGTATCAGTATATGATGGAATGAAAGCCTTTGGCGATGCCAACAATATTGCAGTTTCGTATGCCGAAGGATGCCGTTTGAGCGATTTTGGTCCGTCATTTTGGCAAAACGACAATCAGGCACTTATCTCCGACGACCGTGCTCGCAAAATGATTTCCGAAGCCGTTAGCGTTGCCAAATCAGCCGACGTGGTGGTGCTTTGTGTTGGCGAAAACGTTTCGTATTCGCGCGAGGCGTGGTTAGAATCGCACCGTGGCGACCGCGACAATCTTGAATTTCTCGGACTTCAAAACGAACTTGTAGAAAAAATCAAAGCCACAGGCAAACCCGTGGTAACGCTCGTTTTTGGTGGCCGTCCGCTCAATATCCGTCCCGCCGCAGAAAATTCCAATGCCCTTGTGCAGTGCTTTTACCTTGGACAGCAATGCGGTAATGCAGTTGCCGACGTGATTTTTGGTAAATACAACTTTGAAGGCAAACTTTCGGTAACGATGCCCTCTTCGGCTGGCGCCTTGCCCTGCTACTATAATATGAAACCAAACCGTTTTCGCAGTTATGTGTTTGAAGACCGTGGCGACACTATCTTTCCCTACGTATGCGACACTGCCACAGGAACTTATTCTTTTGTTTATCAATCGTGGGAACCCAAAACCAACCACGCCACATATCCCTTTGGCTTTGGATTGAGTTACACCACATTTGATATTTCGCAGCCAAAAGTTTCACAAGATACTGTGCCACAATCTGCTACCGTAAAAATCACCACCACGGTAACCAACACCGGCAGCGTAGACGGTGCCGAAGTGGTTCAACTTTATATTCGCGACGAGTTTTCATCAGTAGTGCGTCCCATCAAAGAGTTGAAAGGGTTCAACAAAGTATACCTCAAAGCCGGAGAAAGCAAAGAAGTTACCTTTGCCCTAACCAAAGACGACCTGATGTTTTACAACGAAAAACTTGAAAAAATCTTTGAATCCGGCAATTTCTTGGTTTATGTAGGCAGCAGCAGCCGCGATAGAGATTTAAAGATTACGCATTTTTATATGGAGTAATACATTGAAATTTTTTTTCAAAAAACATCGCCAACTTTAAAATAGAATCCGTATATTTACACGGTTTAAAAATGTGAAAAAGGATTCTGCAAATGAAGATTATAAATACGCATTTGGTATTGTTGGCGATGGTTTTGGCTGTGGGGCTTGCCTCGTGCGGCAAGAGCGGCTGCCCGTTGAAAACTTACGAGCCTAAGCAGTTGATTAAGGCTTACCATTACAACTATTTTCCGCCGATGAGGCAGAGCAACGCCGAGCGGTTTGCCATCTACTTGGATTATTCCGGCAGTATGAAAACAGCCTTTAAGGATGCCAACACCGCCAATTTTTATCAGTTGTTTATCAATAGTCTGAAAATCTCAACCGTTGATTTTTACGAAGTTAACAATTTTAGCATCGATAAAATAGAGAATTTAGACAAAAGTCAACTCTACAAAAAAATCAAAGAGGCGGCACGCTTCAAGGGCGACAATGCTCCGCTCAACACCGCTGTAAAAGACATCGTAAACCGCCGACTTGCCGCAGTGTTTATCACCGACGGCGAACTGTGGGAAAACGGCGAACGCGACGACCCTTGGGCGCGCGAGGAGTTTGAACGTTGGCTCCGCGACGGCAACACCATCGAGTTTTTTATCACCGACCATCCCGACGCAGGCAAGCAGAAGCATATTTTCTATATCTGCTTTGTGCCCAAAAACTCTTCCAACAATGTGGCTGCCGACTTTATGTTTTATCTGCAAAACTCTATCGAGGCTAAGAATTACGCCTACACACATTTCGCATTCACTGCCAACGCCGTAGACATTACCAAAGATTACAGCGTTACCACCGGCGGCGCAAACGAAAACGCAGGCGTAGACGAAACCGCATTTGTCAACGGTGACAACTTTGAGTTTGTGCCAATTATGAACCGTTGGAAAGACCTTTATAAATATATCGGACAGAGTTACGACCAAAACGGAAACCCTGTGCCCGACGGTGCGCCGCTACTCAGCCGCCTAAATGTGGATTTGAGCAAGATGGAATTTTACACCGTTAAAACTCTTGACATTAAGGTTAGCAACGTTACTGCCGATTTCAACCGCTTTAATATGGTGGCCGAGGTAAAGGCAAATCCTCCCACATTTGTTACCGACGAAAAAGGCGAGCCTCTGTTAGACGAAAACCGTTTGCCTATAATCTCTTGTCCCGGGCATTACGAGGGGTACACCGCCGACGGCAAACTTATGTACGACACTGTGTTTAAGCCCACGCCACCCGCAAAATTTATCCCCGACCTCTTTAAATTCGACGAAAAGCACTTTGCCGAAACCTACAACACTACTAAAAAAGGTGAGGTATGCATCAAACTCAATTCCAATTTCTCTGAAACGGGATTATCTAATACCGACTTCAATCTCTTGCGTATTGATTTGATATTGAGCGATGTATCGGTAAATGCACAAAACGCCAACTTAGACAAGTTTATTTGGGAAGGCAAGCAGGTAAAGCAAAACCGCAGTATGTACAACAGTATTCTTGGTGCGCTCAACGCCGCCAACCCCAAAGATAAAGTAATTTACACCTATTATTTATACACATTACCTTATTAGAATATGAACTACGAGTACAAAAACATAATGCAGGTAGACGGATTGATATCCAACACCTATATTTTAGCCATAGTAGCGGCATTGGTATTTGTGGGCATAGCCATACTGATTAGCAGTATGATAGCCTACCAAGGCGGCAAGAATCCCACCGATGCAAAAAAACGCCGCGTGTGGTTTTGGATAACGGGCATAATTGCAGCCGTAGCATTTTTCTGTTACAACTATTTTTATGTTAGCGGCACAATTGTACCCACACAAATGCTTCAAGACAAGTTTTTTACTCACACCGCCATAGCCACCGGCGTAACATTGGCAACATTTGTGCTAATAGGATTTGTGATGAGCAAACTTATGAAAAAAGGTAAATTTGGAACTGTGTTTCCATCCAAGCAACGATAATATTAGCAGCTATGAATTTCCCAAACAAGCACAAATTCGTCAAGTTGTTTCAAACACAGCCACTAGTGTTTGTGCTTGTTGCTATTGTTATTCATGCACTAATAGCCGCTGCGGTATGGCGACAGATTTCGTTAAGTACTATCACAGTGGCGGATACATCGCTCAAATGGCAGCTTGTGGGTATAATATCGGTGCTTTTGCTGTTTAATTTGCTAGCCACCAGTATAATGCTATTTTTGCAGCGTGGTAGGGAACAAGAATTCCAAAACGAAAGTCAAACCCTTTCAAATGAGTTGGCTGCACGCAAAAAGACTATTGTAGAATATCAACAGGCTTTGCGCGAAGCCAACAATCAAAACCATCTGTTACAAAAGGAGTTGGACATACGTCAATCATCGATAACGGTGCTTAAACAGAAGGTTAACGACGATGCCGTAAAGATAGCAGAAGCTTCGGCGCAGTTATCTGCCAATCGCGAACTTTTGCAGAGGGCTCGTGCCCGTGCCGAGGTTAGCGACCGTTATAAATCTGCTTTTGTAGCTTGCGTCAGCCACGAAATTCATACACCTATCCATATTATTATGGGATTCGCCGATATGCTTTGCCGTCCTTCGCTTTCACCTGAACGACGTGCTGAGCAAACCGAAAACCTTATGGCTCACGCCAACCGCTTTTTGGATGTGTTCGATAATATTATGCTTTACTCCAAAATACAATCTGGCGACTACAACCTTGCTCCCCAAACATTCGACCTAAACTTTTTGCTTAACGGTATTGGTATGCACGCCGATTTTTTGATTAAGCAGTCGGGCAAACCTCTATCACTCAAATTCGGTTGCAACTTCAAGGAAAAAAGGTTTATTACAAGCTACGAGGAGGGGTTGAAGATTATTCTTTTGAAACTTATTCATAATGCTGTAAAGTTTTCAGAATCAGGACTTATAGCCGTTGATTACCGCATCACCGACAATAGGATACTGTTTTCGGTAACCGACAATGGGATAGGCATTCCCCCCGACCGTTACAGCGAGATTTTTGAAAGTTTTTATCAGGTAGACAACACACTCTCTCGTCATTACCAAGGATTGGGAATAGGTTTAAGTATATGTAAGGGACTACTCAATATGATGGGAGGCAAAATTACTGTTGACAGTCAGGTGGGAGCAGGTAGCACCTTTACATTTGACATTCCGGCACAACCTTCTGCTTATTCTGCTGATCTTTATTCCGAAATATCAAAAGTGGCTGACGCAAAGCAGTTTAATGGAAGTGTACTAGTGATTTCCGATGTCAATGAGGTAGTGGAACTGATTAAAGGATTATTTGATTCGTGCGGCTGCCAGACCTATGTAGCACATTCTTATCGTCAGGCTTTTGAAGTGTATCGCGACACCAAAGATATTTCGTTTGTGATACTCGACCTCGATATACCTGGAGCCAATACTCTTGCTGTGGAACTGCCTCAGATTGATATCCAAGTGAAAATAATAGTGGTAGCTCAACCAAACACAAGTGCAGATGTGTTGGCCTCGGCTCCGATTATTGGTCGTAGCGTAATTACCAAACCTTTGACTGCTGATATGGTTGCCAATGCAGTTAACAATCTGTTGATACTCAATAATCAAATCATTACCTTTGACAAAACCTGATTATGGCTAAGCGCAGCAATATATCACCAAATCCTCAGTTTGATTATCAGAATTTGTACACACCAATGTTTACATATTCAGATAAGATTTTATGGGCGAATGCTCCTGCGTTAAAGTTTTTGGATGTTGAAAATCTTAGCGAGGTAATAGGAAGAAGGTTTGAAGATTTTGCGCCTGGCATACAGCCTGATGGTCAGAGTATTACGGCAAAAATTGATTATGCGTTGAACGCTTCTCTCGACAACGAACCTGCGAATATACATTTGCAGTTTTGCTTACCTTCCAACCGATACAAGTATGCCGAAGTTACAGTAATAAAACTGCCAGAAAAGTTTCTCTTTGTATTACATGATGTAACACGATATGCCGAGCGCGAAAACGAACTCCGATATCGTGTCAACCGTCTCGAAAAGGCTATTACTACTGGTTCCGACACTGTTTTTCAACTGAATTTGAATACAAGGTCCTTTTATTTCTTTCCATCTTTGCTGAGGTTGTTGGGATATGGCACCAACCGTTCGTCGATGCTTATGGACGAACTTTTGGATCTTGTGTATGAAGATGATTTGAAATTGATTCTCAATGTTTTTAAAGATTTCGACGATCCCAAGTTTCAGGAGCGTTTCGACGAGGTGAGGTTGCGCTGTAGCGATGGTAATTATTTATGGTTTTGGTTCCGTGGTACGCTCGAAACTCTTGGCTTAGATGGCAAACCTCTTATTGTCAGTGGCACAGCAACCAATGTTACCACAAAAAAAGAAGCCGAAAAGAGTCTTTTACAGCAAACCAAACTTTTGCAAAAGACCAACAACAAGCTCTCTGAACTCAATAAAAAACTGAAAATCAACGAAGAAAAACTTACTAAGCAATATAATGTGCTTCAAGCTCTACTGCAGCACGTGCCAGTGGGTATTTATATGATAGAGCTAAAAACACGGAATATTCTCAGCGTCAACAACAAAGCCATTGAGATACTGTCATACGACCAAGATATTCCCAAAAGTATCGACCGGAATACTCACAAGCATTGGTTTAAGGCTAAGACAAACATTGAGTACCCAACCAATGAATTGCCGATTGTAAGATCACTCCAAACAGGACGATACGCCGAAGTCCGCGATCTTGAAGTGGAAAAAGCCTCTGGACAACGAATTTCGGTGTTTATGGCTGCCGTGCCCGTTCACGATTCGCGAAACAATGTGTTTGCTGGTTTGGTATCGGTATTCGACATCACCGAAACTGTAAGACAAAATGATCTTATCAAAGAGCAAAACTATAAGTATCTTAAGCTGAATGAAGAACTTCGTATGGTTAACTCTGAACTTATGCTTGCCTCCGAACGGGCAGAAGAGAGCGACCGTCTTAAAACTTCTTTCCTTGAAAACCTCAGCCACGAGTTCCGCACGCCTATGAATGGCATTATCGGATTTGCCGACCTACTCAAAGACGATGATGTTGACGAAAACGATAAGCTCCTATATATTGATATTATCCGCAACAGCGCCAAACAGCTGCTCGGTATTATTTCCGACATTGTGGAGATTTCTAAAATTGATACGGGACAGATTTCGGCACGGATGAACGAGGTCAACGTTTTTAAAACTGCCCACGAAGTTTACAAGATAATTCAAAAGCAAGCTGAGCAAAACAAAAATATAGCCTTCGACTTTATATGTGCTTCTGAATGTTGCGATATAGTGATTGTAACCGACGAAGTTAAGTTAAAACAGGTGTTTGCTAACCTAATGAACAACGCACTAAAATACACCAAGCGAGGATATATAAGAGTCCGCCTTGCCAAAGATGGAGGTAATATAGTTTTTTCGGTTGAAGATACTGGATGTGGCATACGACCCGAAAATATAGCATTAATTTTTAAGCGCTTTGTCCGCCTCAAAGACAGCGACACTGTAGGCACTACAAACGGTGCAGGGCTTGGTCTTGCCATAGCCAAAAGTTATGTAGAACTACTTGGTGGCACCATCGATGTTAAATCAGAATATGGCAAAGGGTCTACATTCACTGTTAAGCTGCCCTATAATCGATAATTTATAATATCCCCCTCTCTTTCTGTCTGTACCATTGTAGCAATTCTACCGTGTTGTTGGTAATGTTGGTTAATCCCATTTTTGCGGCTATGTAAGCTGCGGCCTGCTCCACAGGTACTTTGTTAATGTATTTTTCGTGTAGAAAATTCAAAAATTTTAATAGCCTGAAAGCGTCGAACCAAGTGAAAAAACGTTGAATAAAAGTGCGTTGCGAAGCACTATTGCTTATCATTCCGTCGATTTCTTGATAAAAGCCGTTTGCGGATAAAAAATCTTTTAAGCGGTAGTCGGTGTCGGGCTCGCCTCCGTTTTGTAGCACGTAGGCAGTAGCAAAAAAACGTTTTAAAATGTCAAACGCTTCGGGATTGTACACTACGTATTCGTTGCTTGTGGCACACATTTTAGTAATGGATGCACCTGTGCCAAACGGCACGCGCATACTTTCACGTGGCGAAGGGTATACTTGGGCAGAAAAAATTTCACCGTATCTGCCACGCGGAATAATTTTTTGAAGAAAATAAAAATCTTCGCCAGCCTTGCGTCGGTTCATTCCGCCTTCGGCAGCATACACATCGGCTTTGATAGCAAACGCCGAGCCTATGGTGTGGAATGCATGTGGGAATTCTGCATATCGCTGTGCTGCAACATAATATCTTAAATATAATTCGTATTTGGCAATGGCACTGTAAATTTCGGGGGGATAGTCGTCGCCGTGTAGAGGATGTTCAAAATATATCGACGCAGCCTCAATCTTGGGATTCTGTATAAAATAATCCTCTATAGCGCTTAAATACTGGGTGTTGCAAGTGCTGTCGGCGTCAAAGTTGATAATAATGCCCTCTTCGCGCTCAATTTGGTCGAAACGCCTTACGGCCTCGTCCATTCCTATTTTGCGGGCAAAACCCACACCAGCGTGTTTTCGGGGTAGGTTGGGACAATGAATGGCAAATATTTTAATGTCGTTGCGTTGGTTTGAAAGCGACATCTCGTTAATCTGCGCTAATGTTTCGAGGTTTTTGTCAATTATATCTTTTGCGGCGTTTTCAGGAGAGTTGACCACAACGATAATTTCAACGGGGAAAATGGTGGGGGAGCAGTTTAGCAGCGAACGCAACGACGGCACAATGTTAGGTTCGTTGTAGCTCGGAATCACCACTATGGTATGCAGATTTCTGTTAGGCGGTTCTGAAATAAATGGCTCCGCCACATTAAAGCGGCTGTAATATGTGTCGAAACATTTCATTTGTTGATAATCCCAAGAAAAAAGGCGGACTATATTCGCCCGCCTTTATGATTGATGTGTAAAGTGTTGTTTGCGAGTTACTTTGTTGCAATAGAATCCAAAGAAGATATTTCTCCTGATTTATTGTAACGGTTGTTTAACGAAGTGAGGATGGTTTGAGTGAGGTCGGCACTCTTGTCGCCGTAGAGGAGTACACCGCCCATAGAGTTGCTTAATATAAAGCGGTATTTTTGAGGTGTGTTGTAATCGTCAACGCAAGCTTTGATGCTATCGTAAACCATACGTGTGATTTTTGCCTGATCGTCGTTGAGCTCCATCATCTTTTCGTCGCGCCACTGGAGCATTCTCTGCTGTTCAAGCTGGAGGTTCTGCTGAACTTCCTGAGCGCGGGTGGGGGTGATGAGGTTTTTCTTGTACTGGTTTTCCAAATCCATAGCCTTGCGTTCGAGCGATTTCTGCTTGGTTTGAAGTTCCTGTTCTAGTTGGTTCTGCTTTTCCATAAGTTGCTTGCTGAGGTCGTTGTACATGTCGTAATTGTCTACGAGGCTGTCCATATTGACGTAAGCAATTTCGAGGACTGTGCTTGCCTGAGCGTTGTCTTGGTTGGCGTTGTTGTTGTTGTTGGCGCAGCTCATTACCATGGAACAAGCCATTGCCAATGCAAATGCTTTAGCTGTGTTTAAAAATTTTTGTTTCATTGTTGTCAAAAGAATAATACTGTGTAGTTAAAATACATTTTTAAATTTTTGGCAAATATAGTTGTAAAAAACGTAAAGTTTAAACTTTGACGTAAAAAATTGGTTTTTTATGGCGAAATCTTTTTTTTAACCAACTAATGTGCTAAATTTGCACCACAAAATAATACCATTATCGAAAATTAATTAAATATATGGATCTAAAAGGTATACTTACAATCGCCACATTTCCGGGGCTTTACCGCCACGTGGCACAAGCAGTTAAAGGAATTATTGTAGAATCTGTTGCTGATGGCACCCGCTGTTTGGCATTTGCTACCGCCAAAATTAGCGCACTTGAAGACATCTCAATATATACAACCGACGGCGACACAAGGCTATCTGACGTATATCGCAGTCTTTATAAAGTGCTCGATGGCAAACCTACTCCTTTTGCACCCAAAAAAGGTTCTGAGGCGGAAGTTAAAGCTCTATTTGCCAAAGCACTGCCCAATTACGACACCGACCGTGTGTTTGTTTCTGATATGCGCCGCGCATATTCTTGGTACAACCTCCTGCTCTCAAAAGGCTTGGTAGACGACAAGGAAGAACAGCCAACCGAAGCTCCTGCCGACGAAGCCGCCAAAGCCGATGCTCCAAAAGCCGAGGAAAACGCCGATGGTATGAAAACCCGTAAGCGCACTAAGAAAAAAGCAACGGCTTCTGAAACCGAGCCGAAAGCCAAATAATATTGAAGTCACTTTGTATTAGAATATTGCTTTTAACGACGGCATTGGGTTTGCCCTCTGCCGTCTTTGCTCAATCTACCGACTTTATAGCGCAATGGAGCAATTCTGGCGCAGGTTGGACAGATTCAAATCGGTTGTGGGCAGAGGTTTCGTCTGATGCTTTTCCTGAAAGCAGCGCCACATATTTTTGCGACACTTCTAGAGTGAACGGCACTGACCGCATATATCATTCTATATCAAATTTATATCCCGAAACCGGCACGATCAAATGGAATTTTTCGGTGGTTTGTAACGCCAAAAATTCTTCGGTTAACAATTTTAAGATTATGCTCTTTGCCAACGATTCCGTACCTGACAGCGATGATTATTCCGCTTTTGCTATCGGCACGGGTCTTAAAACTGGCATTTATTCACAACTCTGTCTTTTAAAATATTCGGGCAAAGATTTTGACATTCTTGCCGCCACCGACATTATGTTCGACAATACCAAGAACATCAAAGAGTTGGAAGTGCAAAGAACGTCGGCAGGCGAATGGTTTATCAATGGCGAATCGGTTTATACCGAGCCTGAGCCAACGATGTATGTAGCTGATTATATTACAATTGAATACAAACACACTGCTACTGGAAATCTCGCATTCAATATTCTTCCAAAAGAGTTTTCGTTTGAATATACCGGCAACACTATTTCCGCACGATTGTTTGGCGCTTGTATTACTGGCAAAGGTGAGGTTACGCTAAATGTGGATGGCCGTATCAGCAAAGAATCAGCCTCTGATGCCGCTAATTATTCGTTGAATAGCGTTAATCCCGATTCTCTACGCTTTCTGGGCAATAGGGTGGTGCTGTATTTCCCCGCTGAATCATTCAATAGTACCCAACTTACTCTCTCGGCTAAAAATATTACACAGGTTGATGGTACTAAAATGGCAGATTATCAGGAAGTTTTGTATATGCCATTGTTTGGCGACATCGTTATTAACGAAATTATGTGCGATGTTTCTCCTTCGCCTGCCAATTTGCCAGCTGTTAAATACATTGAAATTTTTAATCCTACAAAATATGATTTCAATTTAAAAAACTGCTATTTCCTTGCTGGCGACTATCAGTATGCTTTCCCCGAAATACAACTCACCGCCGGAGAATACATGCTTATTTGCCGTTCCGACAGTCTCGATGCCTATGCCAAAACTGTGAAAAAATTCGACGACTCCAAAATCGTCACCAAAAACAAAAAACTCTCTCTAATTAATCAGGCTGGCAATATTGTTGACTCTCTTACATATACCCTCGAATTGTATAACGACAAAATAAAATCTCAGGGTGGATATTCGCTCGAACGCATCGACCCAAAAAATTTATTTATGGTGGAGGGCAACTGGACGGCATCGCTCGATATTGCGGGCGGAACTCCTGGTCGTGTAAACAGCACTCTTGCAACAGTGCCCGACAATAAACCTCCATGCATCTTGTCTACTTCTGTTATCGACAACAACACTATTAAAATAGTATTCTCCAAAAATATAATTGTTGATGCCTCAAAGGTGTTGCTCAATGGTAAAGTTTCAACAGAGTGCACCGTCAATCTTAATTCCATTACCGCTAAGTTTGCTAATCAGCTCAAAGAGGGAACAAACACATTAAAAATTTCTCCCATTGCCGACTTCGTAGGAAACCTCTCTGCCGATACATCAGTCACCTTCAGTTATTACCGTCTTAAATTGGTAAACGTTTATGCGGCAAGTAATTACCAGCTTTGCTTTGTTTTTAACAACGATTTGAGCCTAACCTCCACATCAGTTTTCTTCGTAGAGAATACAGAATGCTCCACTATAAAGGTTGATGGTGAAAAGGTTTTTGTGGGTTTTGCAAAGTCTTTTGTTAAAGACTCTAAGCTCACCGCCTCGGCTGTACGCATTAAAGATATTTATGGCAATGCATTAGACTCGGTGTCAAGCACATTTGTATATCACAACACCGAACGTTTCGACATTCTCATTACCGAAGTCCTTTTCCATCCTCTTTCGGGTGAAAAACGCTTTTTGGAAATTTACAACAATTCGCCATATCCCATTCCACTAAACCAATATTCCATAGTATTCTACGACAACAAAGGCGAGAGAAAACAATCGATTGTAAATACCGAATATCTGCTTCAACCACAGCAGTATGCAGTTATTACTCCCGATACCGCCGGCATTCAAGAACGTTATACCTGTGGAGGATTGATGATTCAGCATTCTAAACTCCCTGCATTTGACAACACTAGGGGAAGTATTGTATTGCTCAATGCTTTCGGTGCAGTTCTTGATTCTATGATTTACGACAAAACAGAATCTAATACTTTGGAAATCAATGTGCAAGGTGTATCGTTGGAGCGTGTGGGCTTTAATCGCAACTCTACCGACCTAGCGGCTTGGAAATTTGCTACATCTGCCGCCGACTATGCTACACCTGGATTGCCAAACTCACACACAGAGTCATCTCCTTCTAGCTCATTGTCTAACTCGGTAACCATTGTAAACGAGCTGTTTACTCCCGATGGCGATGGGTACAACGATGAGGTGGAGATAGTGGTATCATCATCAAACGACGACACCGCCGCCGATGTGTCAATCTATGATTCAAACGGTGTTCACCGCTGTACTTTGGCCACTCGCACCAATATCGGTACTTATGCAAGTTTCTTGTGGAATGGTAAATCCGACAGCGGAGATTTTTGTAAATCAGGTATTTATGTTATATACGTAAAAACCATTTCGCCAAATGGCAAAACCAACGTTTATAAGAAGGTGTGTGTGCTGAATAGAAAATAATCAGAACTCTTATTTTCGTGTCCTGAACTTTACCCCAATCCCCAGTTTGCTCTGTCGAGACTGCGATATGTTATAGCTTCGGCAATGTGTGCGCTTGTTATGTCCTCTTCGCCAGAAAGGTCGGCAATGGTGCGTGCCACTTTTAAAATGCGGTCGTAGGCACGAGCCGAAAGCTGGAGCTTTTCCATCACGTTTTTAAGCAATGCAAGGCTTTGTTCGCTCAGTTGGCAGTGAGCGCGTATTTTTGCCGAGGTCATCTGTGCGTTGCAGTGAATAAGCGGACTGTCGGCAAAACGCTTCTGCTGAATTTCGCGGGCGGCAATCACACGCTGGCGTATGGCTGCGCTCGACTCTGACGGAGCTTGCACCGACAACTCGCGAAACGGCACAGGAACTACTTCTACGTGGATGTCGATACGGTCTAAAAGCGGACCTGAAATACGGTTGAGATATTTCTGCACCTGCGACGGCGAGCATACACACTCTTTTTCGGGATGATTGTAGTATCCACAGGGGCATGGATTCATAGACGCAACGAGCATAAATCCTGCTGGATAGTTTACTGTAAACTTGGCTCTCGAGATGGTGATTTCACGGTCTTCAAGTGGCTGACGAAGCACTTCGAGCACCTGACGTTTAAACTCTGGCAGCTCGTCTAAAAAGAGCACGCCGTTGTGAGCTAATGAAATTTCACCCGGCTGCGGATATGTACCACCGCCCACAAGTGCCACATCGCTGATGGTGTGGTGAGGACTGCGGAACGGACGTATTGTCATAAGTGCCGATCCAGAAGGCAATGTGCCTGCAACTGAATGTATCTTAGTGGTTTCTAAAGATTCACGAAGTGTAAAAGGTGGCAAAATTGAGGGAATACGTTTTGCCAGCATTGTTTTTCCTGCGCCAGGAGGACCTATCATAATCACATTGTGACCTCCTGCGGCAGCTATTTCTAGGGCGCGTTTTACGTTGGTTTGACCTTTGACATCGGCAAAGTCGAGGTCGATAGTGTCAAAATTGTCAAAAAACTCCTTTCGCGTGTCGATGAAGGTGGGCTCTATGGAGTTTTCGCCGTTGAAAAAATCAACCACTTCCTGGAGATTGTGTGCTCCGTAAACTTCAAGATCGTTGACAACGGCTGCTTCTCGTGCGTTTTCAGCAGGAAGTATAATTCCTTTGAATTTTTCTTTAACAGCTTGAATAGCAATTGGTAAAGCACCTTTGATGGGTTTTATGCTGCCATCGAGCGAGAGTTCGCCAAGAATTATGTAGTCACCTACTTTTTCGCTACTAATCTGCTCCGAAGCAGCGAGAATGCCAATTGCAATAGGAAGGTCGTATGCAGAACCCTCTTTACGAACATCGGCGGGTGCCATGTTGATAACAATTTTGCGTCCTGGCATATGGCAACCTACTGATCTGAATGCAGATTCTATACGCTGCTGACTCTCCTTTACTGCATTGTCTGGCAAACCCACCATAAAAAATGCCATTCCAGGAGAAGCATCAGTTTCTACAGTTACTGTCAGTGCATCGATGCCGTGCACCGCACTTGCGTAAGTTTTAACAAGCATCTTATTTTAAAGTTTTATTGATGAATATGTTTTTCGCAAATATAAAAAAAATAAAAAAAGAGGCTCCCATTTAGAAGCCTCTTTTTAATTATTGTTTGGAAAAATTATCTTCCCATATACTCCTGCCAAGATTTGATAGCCAAATCGTTGATATCCTTTTGGCAGAATGCGCTGATAAATGCTTTGGCAAGACGTGCGTTGGTCATCAACGGAATGTTGTGGTCGATGGCGGCGCGGCGAATTTTGTAGCCGTTGGTAAGTTCGCGCTTGGTTTGGTTTTTGGGGATGTTGATAACCAAGTCGATTTTGTGGTCGGCAATTGCCTGCATAATATTTTCTCCGCCTTGTTCGTCGGGCCAGCAGAGAGTTTCAGATTTGATACCGTTTTCGGCGAGGAATTTGCTTGTGCCTGCGGTAGCAAAAATCTTCACGCCCTTGTCTTGCAGCATTTTGCAGGGTTCAAGAAGGTCAACTTTGCCCTTAGCATCGCCCGAAGATACGAGCACGCCTTTTTCGGGAACTTTGAATCCAACCGAAAGGAGAGCATTCATAAGAGCCTCGTTGAAATCGTTGCCAAGACAGCCAACTTCGCCGGTCGACGACATATCCACACCCAACACTGGGTCGGCCTTGTGCAAGCGGGCAAACGAGAACTGCGAAGCCTTAACGCCCACGTGGTCAACATCGTAGGTAGACGAATCAAGTTTTTCAACAGGTTCGTCGAGCATTATCTTGGTGGCTGTTTCGATAAAGTTGCGTCCCAAAACCTTGGAAACGAACGGGAAACTGCGCGATGCACGGAGGTTACATTCTATAACCTTTACATTGTTTTGTTTAGCAAGGTATTGAATGTTGAAAGGTCCGCTGATATTGAGTTCTTTGGCTATCTTCTTGCTTATCTGCTTGATAGCGCGGGCGGTGGCAAGGTAGATGTTTTGAGCGGGGAATACCAATGTAGCGTCGCCCGAGTGAACTCCTGCAAACTCAACGTGCTCTGATATAGCGTATTCTATAATTTCACCGTTTTTGGCAACAGCGTCGAACTCTATCTCCTTGGTATTTTGCATAAACTGCGAAACCACAACGGGATATTCTTTTGAAACCTTGGCGGCAAGTCCGAGAAATTCGTGCATCTGCTCTTTGGTGTAGCAAACGTTCATTGCTGCGCCTGAAAGCACGTAAGAAGGACGAATCAAAACCGGGAAACCAACCTCGTCGATAAACTTGTCGATTTCGTCGTAACTTGTAAGGGCTTCCCAACGGGGTTGATCGATGCCAAGTTGGTCGAGCATAGCCGAGAATTTGCGGCGGTTTTCGGCACGGTCGATTGATACTGGCGATGTACCAAGCACAGGAACATCCTGACGATAAAGTTTCATAGCCAAGTTGTTTGGAATCTGTCCGCCGGTAGAAACTATCACGCCTTTGGGGTCTTCGAGGTCGAGAACGTCAAGCACGCGTTCAAACGAAAGTTCGTCGAAGTAGAGGCGGTCGCACATATCGTAGTCGGTGCTGACAGTTTCGGGGTTGTAGTTGATCATTATCGACTTGTAACCCAATTTGCGTGCTGTCTGAGTAGCGTTTACAGAGCACCAGTCAAACTCAACCGACGAACCGATACGGTATGCGCCAGAGCCGAGCACCACAATGTTTTTGTCCTTGCGGTAGTCGTAGCTGATTGAGTGCTTGTCGGCACCGTAGGTCATATAGAGGTAGTTGGTGAGTTCGGGATGTTCCGAAGCCACGGTGTTGATACGGCGTACGATAGGAGTGATGCCCTGCTGTTTGCGGAGAGCGCGAACACGCAACTGCTCTTTCTCCATATTCCCGCTCGGATTTTCAACAAAACGTGCAATTTGAAAATCGGAGAATCCCATACGCTTAGCCTCTTTCATCACCTCAGGAGTAATGTCCTCGATGGTTTTGAATTGCGAGAGAACTTTTTCGTAGTCAACAATATTTTTAAGGTGTTCGATAAACCATTTGTCGATTTTGGTGAGGTCAACGATACGCTCTACGGTGTAACCCTTTTCCAAAGCCTTGGCGATGGCAAAGATACGCATATCGGTGGGGTTGGCGAGTTCGTCGTCGAGGTCGGGAAATTCAAGGTCGTTGTTGCCAACAAAACCGTGCATACCTTGTCCAATCATACGGAGACCCTTCTGCATAATCTCCTCAAACGATTTACCGATACTCATAATTTCGCCTACCGACTTCATCGACGAGCCAATGTGACGGTCAACGCCAACAAACTTGCTCAAATCCCAGCGAGGAATCTTCACAATCATATAGTCAACCGACGGGGCAACGTAAGCCGAGTTTGGAGTGCCCATTTCGCCAATTTGGTCGAGAGAGTAGCCGAGGGCGAGTTTCGCAGCCACAAAAGCCAACGGATAACCCGAAGCCTTAGAAGCCAAAGCAGAACTACGGCTGAGGCGGGCATTGATTTCGATAATGCGGTAGTCGTTGGTAACGGCGTTGAAAGCAAACTGAATATTACATTCGCCTACGATGCCGATATGGCGGACAACCTTGATAGAGATTTCTTGCAGCATTGCAATCTGCTCTTGGGTGAGCGAGATAATGGGCGCAACCACAATACTTTCGCCGGTGTGAATGCCAAGCGGGTCAACGTTTTCCATAGGAACAACGGTGAAGCAGTGGTCGTTTTTGTCGCGGATAACCTCAAACTCAATCTCTTTCCAGCCTTTGAGCGATTCCTCAACAAGAATCTGCTTAGAATAAGCCAACGCACTTTCGCACAACTCTTTAAACGATTTTTCGTCGGGACAGATACCCGAACCCAATCCGCCCAAAGCGTATGCCGAACGAACCATAATCGGGAAACCTATGCGGCGGGCAACTGCGAGTGCATCGTCCATATTTTCCACAGCCTGCGAAACGGGGGTTTTAGCCTCTATCTCGTTGAGTTTCTTTACAAAAAGTTCGCGGTCTTCGGTAATCATAATGGCGTCTACCGATGTGCCGAGCACCTTTACGTTATATTTTTCTAATACGCCCGAAAGATAGAGCTGTGTGCCGCAGTTGAGCGCGGTTTGACCACCGAAAGCGAGCATAATGCCGTCGGGGTGTTCCTTCTTGATGATTTCTTCTACAAAAAACGGAGTGATGGGCAAGAAATACACCTTGTCGGCAATACCGTCGGTGGTTTGAATGGTGGCAATGTTTGGGTTAATCAGCACGGTAGAGATACCCTCTTCGCGCATAGCTTTAAGAGCCTGGCTGCCGGAGTAGTCAAATTCGCCGGCCTGTCCGATTTTCAACGCTCCCGAACCTAATAGGAGCACTTTCTTTAAATCTTTCATGACGATTATATTAGTTTTAATTCTTTTATTCCTTTGTTATGGTGCAAAAAAAATGCGTTAGCCAAAAAAACTAACGCATCTTTTTGCCTCTGATTAAGACAAAAAACGCTTTTTATGTGCTTTTCAACCGATGTTACAATGCAGTAGTTGCTCATTTATGGTATCTGATCTTAATTTTTCCGCTGCAAAGATACAACATATTGCTTAATGCGGTAAGAATTTTAAGTTATTTTTTTGGTAAGGAAAATAAAAAACACACCGCCCTCGTCTTCTGACGACAGCGGTGTGTTGTGTATTTTATACTGTGTAAGCTAGGGTTAGAATGTTATCTTGATACCTAACTGAGCACGCCAACGAGAGAATACATCGTTGATTTCGAGTTCTTTATTGTTGTATGAGAACACTGGCGACCTTGAGCCGTCTGCGTTTGTTTCTATGCTTTCAACTTTCAACACTTGGAGTGTGTAAGCAGAAGAATAGTAAGTGCCCCATTTCTTGTTGAGAAGGTTGCCGAAGTTAGTGATGTCGAATGTAAGTTGGATTTTGCCGCCGCGTTCTTTCAAATAGAAAATGTTTTCGGCAAAGTGAAGGTCGAAATGATGCTCAAATGGAGCAAGATTTGAATATCGGCAAGCATATTGACCACGGTGCTCGCTGGCATAATCGTCGTCGGCGATCCAAGCGGCAAATTTCTGACGGTCTTCATCTGTATTAAACGCCATCTTGGCAAGTTCGGCCTCGGTAGGAATATAGAGAAGTGAGTTGCCCTTCTGACCATCGCCATTGTAGTCTGTGCCTTCGTTCATGCTCAGACAGTAACGCTGACCACTGAAGCCGTTATATGTGATTGCAATGGTAGATGACAATAAGCCGTTAGCATATTTAGGAGTGGTGTATGATACCGATGCCATTATTTTGTGAGGAACATCAAACAATGAGTAAGAGAGCTCGTCGATAGAGTTGGTATTGATAGAGTAGTTGTATTTCCAGTTGGAGTATGCTACCGAACTTGTGCCGTCGTTAACCGATTTTGCACGTCCGAATGTGTAAGAAGCCAACCAGTTGAGTCCGAAGTTAAACGACTGCTCTACTTTTCCGCTAAGCGAGAATGTATATCCTTTGTTGGTGTTTCTTAGGTTGATGATTGAATAATAATCACCTGAATTAATCGAGAAATATGGAGCAGCCGAAGCCTCTACGCCTTCAACTGCATAAACTTTGTTGCTTTCGGTGAGGGCAAGGTTTTCAAAGAATACGTTGTTCAACGTTTTTGAATAGATGCCTTCTGCGGTAAGTCGCAGACCGTAAGGTAATTTCTGTTCCACAGCAAGGCTTGTACGTAACACTTGGGGATATTTGAAATTCTTGTCAGCAGTGTTGATAGTGGGTTTCGATGCAGTGCCTACTGCCGAGTTCATAGCGCCAACTGGGTCGGTGCCGTATTGTGCAAACGAAGGAGCTTCATTTTCAGGTGTGTTCTTTTGATCGTTTATTGTAGTGCCTTTCATCTCTACGCCAGTGTTGTTCCAAAGGTTGGTGAGCCAAACAAACGGAACTCTACCTGTAAACATACCTACGCCGCCACGGATAAGTGTCTTGCGGTCGTTGTCTACATACCAGCGGAATCCTAATCTCGGAGACCACATTATAGCGGTTTTCGGGGTTTCTCCAACTTTTACGTCGTATTTATTTGAATAGTCGCTTTCGTTGAATTGCGGGTTGGTAGAGGGTGAGTTGAATGTTACAGGGATATCAAGGCGCAAACCGTATGTCAAAGTAAAGTAATTGGTTACTCTCCATTTGTCTTGTGCATATAAGCCCCATTGACCAGCCTTTGTTGTGCCAGCCCAACGGTTTGTGCCTGTAATGTTGGGGTCAGAAAAGTTGTAACCAAATTTATAAGCGTTATCGTTCAAAAAGTCCTGTGTGCTGTTGTAGTAATAAGCACCGTTGACACCTTGAATAAAGAGGTTGGTAAATTGGTAGAACTCTTCGTGTGTGCCAAAAGTGAGAGTGTGGTCGCCTTTGTAAATCGAAAGGTTGTCTTCTAATGTGTAAACGTCTACATCTAAGCCATTTGCACCAGACGAGTATTCTGTACCAATATAAATTCTTTTGTTTCCAGTTTTGAATACATTGTTTACAGCGTCGTATTCGCCACCAGCCGAATTAATTTCAATGTTGGGCGAAGTATAGGCAGTTTCTCTGTGGTCGCGAACTGTGGTAAGTCCTGCACGGAACTCGTTGTAAAGTTTGTCGTTGAAACGAGAGTTCAACTCTAATACCACCGAGTTGGTTTTGTCATACATTCTGTAGCCAGAATTGGCAAAGTAATATGTCTGGTAGCCATTGCTGTAAGTGCCTGATGAATAGCTATCACGATACGAATCGTTGTATTGGTAGCGAAGAGCGAGTTTGTGCTTGGTGTTGATGTTCCAGTCTAAACGTGCAAGAATGTTCCATGCGCTCTGTTCCAAATCGCGAGGATCGTAGTTTTCTTCAATCCCTGTAACCTTTTTGAATTGTTCGGAAACAGCCTTTGCCTCTTCAATTGTAATATAGTCGTATTTTCCATCGGCTGTCTTATAGTCGGCACCAGGGAAATACAAGTTAGACCATTCTTTCTTGGTGTTTTCTGCGCTAACAAAGAAGAAAAGTTTATCTTTTACAATTGCACCACCAATGTTGGCGCCGAGTATACGGGTAAGCTCGTTGTCGAGTTTCGACTCTTTCTCTTTTTCTTGTGAATACTTGCCGTAGAGTCCCTCGTTGTTGTAATAAGCGTAAACTGTGCCGGTAAATTTGTTGGTACCCGATTTGGTAACAGCGTTGATACCACCGCCAGTAAAGCCCGACTGAGTAACGTCGAACGGAGAAACTACTACTTGAATTTCTTGTATAGATTCAAGCGATATAGGGTTAGCGCCAGTTTGTGCACCATTAGTACCATCAGCCGAAAGTCCGAAAACATCGTTGCTTACAGTACCGTCGATTTGGAACGAGTTGTAACGGTTGTTGCTACCAGCGAAAGAGATACCGCCCGACTTGTTGATACTTGCTTGGGGGTTGAGCTTTGCCACGTCGTAAACGCTACGGTTGATAGTAGGAGTGTTTTGAATATTGTCGAGATTGTAGTTGGTGGCTGCACCAGTGTTGGCTTTTGGAGCTTCGGCTACCACTACCACTTCTGATAGTTCCTGAGCTTCGTCTTTTGGCTGAGCGTCGATGTTAACCACTTCGCCTAATGGCAGGTAAATATTTTCA
The DNA here is from genome assembly GCA_016286055.1 of Bacteroidales bacterium. Lineage (GTDB taxonomy): Bacteria > Bacteroidota > Bacteroidia > Bacteroidales > UBA3824 > UBA3824. Next base: position 334,185 of record JAEERW010000002.1, on the reverse strand, counting down.
TATTCTGCGGGCTTTTTGCCAACAAATTGAACTGTAAGTTTGTAAGGTCCTCCGGGTTTCATACCTTGCAGTATGTAGCGTCCGTTTTCGTTGGTGATACATGCGTACTGCGTGCCTGACGGTACGTGAACTGCAATAACGGTAGCACCTGGGAGTGTTTCACCGCTGTCGTCGGTAACTTGTCCCGAAAGCGACGAGGTGGTTACCTGTGCCGATGCCGTGCCGATAAACAAGGTCATCAGCAACGTCAGAATCAGATAGATGTTCTTTTTCATATTGTTATCTATTTTAGTAAATATGTGATTGTTTGTTTCTAATTATGAATTGTGAATTATGAATTAAACATACGCTTGGTTAATTCTATCGAGATACATTCCAATAGTATTTTCAAGACCATAGTAAAGAGCGTCGCAGATAAGTGCGTGACCTATCGACACTTCTTTTACGTGAGGCACGTTTTTGAGGAAGTATGTAAGGTTTTGAAGACTAAGGTCGTGACCGGCGTTAACCTCAATGCCGCGCTCAAAAGCAAGTTCTGCCGCCTCGCGAAACGGTTTTACAGCCTCTTCGGGGTTTGTAGGAAACATTGAGGCAAATGGCTCGGTGTAGAGTTCAATGCGGTCGGTGCCGAGGTCGCCTGCGTGAAGGATATTTTCGTGATGAGTGTCTACAAAAATCGAAGTGCGTATACCTGCATCATGGAGTTTTGCTACCACATCGCGAAGAAAAGGTTTGTATTTAACAACGTCCCAACCGTGGTTAGAAGTAATCTGACTTGGGTCGTCGGGAACGAGAGTTGCCTGTGTGGGCTTTACTTCGAGCACAAGATTCATAAAATCTTCCGAAGGGTATCCTTCGATATTAAACTCGGTAGTAATTAGAGTTTTAAGCAAACGTACATCGCTTTTGCGAATATGGCGTTCGTCGGGGCGGGGGTGAACAGTAATGCCCTGTGCACCAAAACGTTCGCAGTCGGCAGCCACCTGTTCCACATCGGGATTATTGCCTCCGCGGGCATTACGTATTGTGGCCACTTTGTTGATATTGACACTCAATCGGGTTTTTTCGTCCATAATAATATATAAGGTGTGAAATTTTGCTGCAAATTTAAACCTTTTATCTATTTTTAAGGTTTATTTATGGTAATTATATGTAAAAAAACTATTTACTTTGCCTTAACAAAAAAACACAGACATGGTATCAGATTTGATTTCTACCAACATCCCCGCATTAATACCCTCCGACACAGGAGCCAAGGCGTTGCAAATAATGGATGATTTCCGTGTTTCGCACCTTCCAGTGGTCTCCGGTACAGAATATCTCGGTCTTGTGAGCGACAACGACATCTATGGCATATCCGACGACGAACCAATATCACAATGCCCAATGCCAGCACCGCAACCTTATGTATTTGACACGCAGCATATATTTGAAGTGCTAACAATAATGTCGTCGAATAAACTATCGCTGCTGCCTGTGATTTCGGCGCAAAACAATTCCTATCTAGGAGTTATCACCGAAACCCAGCTTTTGCGCGGAATGGCACAAGTAACGGCTGCCAATATGCCAGGCGGGATAATAGAGATAGTAACCACGCCAGAAAACTATTCTCCAGCGCAAATAGCCGCAGTAGCAGAATCAAACGACATGAAAATAATGAGCATCTATACCCGTACCGACGCTGGAAATATGAACATAGTAATCAAGTGCAACGGGCACGACACTTCGGCAGTGATTCAGGGCTTAGAACGATACGGATATCGCATCAAGCAGGTTTACGAAGGCGACCGCAAATATACCGAGCTTATGGAAGACCGATACAGTGCGCTGATGAAGTATCTGAGCGTTTAAATCCACCGCTCGAATTTTTTTTAAAAAAAACACAAATCTTTTTTTGCAAACAAAAAAAATAACTCTAACTTTGCCGCTCGAAAATATAGCATTTTTATAGCAAAGCAATTTAGTTAAAAACATTAATAAATAAAAGGAAATGAAACGCACATATCAGCCTTCGATTAAGAAGCGCAAGAACAAACACGGATTCAGAGAGCGCATGAAGACAGCCAACGGCCGCAAAGTATTATCAGCACGCCGCCGCAAAGGAAGGAAGAAACTTTCAGTATCATCGGAACCCCGATGCAGAATGAAATAATCATATTCTGCATTTAAGTATATGATACAAAACCCTCAATTCGTAAGCGGGATTGGGGTTTTTTACTATATGCATGATTGAAAGTGCATCTTTGTCTCCTCAAATAATTTAATCATAATTATCATTTATTGACATTTAAATGGCAGCATTACAGTCTATACGAAACAGAGGAAAGCTGATAGCCATTTGCGTTGGCGCAGCATTGCTCGCATTTATTCTCGGCGATTTTCTTAACTCGAGTATGTCGATTTTTGGGCAAGACCGATTCAATATAGGGGAAATCAATGGAGAAACCATCACCTATCAGGATTTCGAAGACAGAGTTAACGAACGTACCGTTTTTATCTCAACGGTAACACAACAGAGTTCTCTCAGTTCTGAGATGTCAGATCAAATTAGAGATTACATCTGGGATGATTTGATTAGAGAAAAAGTAATTGGTACTATTGCCGATGACCTCGGAATTTCTGCGTCTGACGACGAACTTATCAATATGATTCAGACTGGAAACGTTACTTCCACTATCCGTCAGCTCTTTTCCGACCCGCAAACTGGAATTTACGACCCATCTTACGTATTGTCTTTCTTGTCGAAACGGGATGACCGTGGAAATGAAATTGCTACAAACGTGTTTATCTGGAATTATCTTGAAAGAGAATTGCGCAACAGCCGTGTTTCTAATAAGTATTTTAACCTTATAGCATCGGGCTTGTGTGTTACAACAGCTGAGGTTGAACAAGAATTCAACGACCGAACCACTCTCGCTGATGTAAAATTTGTGGCTTTGCCTTATTCCGAAATTGCCGACAATGATGTTGCTGTAAGCGAAAACGACATAGCTAATTATTATAATTCTAACATCACCAAGTATGAACGCGAAAACGAAACTCGTGATATCAACTACGTTTCGTTCGACATTGTTGCATCTGACAAAGATAGCGCTTACTCATTGAATGTGATTAACGACCTTAAGTCCGACTTTGCCAGCACCAACGATGTGGTTTCGTTTATCAACTCTAAATCTGATGTTTTATACAGCGATATCAACTACAATAAGGGAGAAATTACCAACGAAATTGTTGATAGCCTTATGTTTACAGAGCAGCCAGGTTTTGTTTACGGCCCTTACATCGACGGAGATTATTACAAAGTTGCCCGACTAATCGACACCAAAAACTTGCCCGACTCTGTTAAAGTATCGCACATTTTGGTTGCATATCGTCAAGGCGAAGATACACTAGTGGCTCGTCATAAGGCCGACAGCTTATTAGACGTTATTAAGAGCGGAATCGACTTTGGTGCTTTGGCGTTGGAAGTTTCTGATGACCAAGGTTCTGCTTCCGACAGCGGAAATCTCGGATGGGTTACCGACCGTATCAACTTTATTCCTGAGTTTAAAGATGCTTGCTTCGCCACCGAAAAGGGAAAAATCACCACTACTACTACTATGTACGGTGTGCATATTATAAAGGTGTTTGACAAAACCCAGCCTAAAAAGAAAGTGAATGTTGGATTCCTTCAAATAGAAATCAAACCTAGCAATGCTACCCGCCAGCAGGCTTATACACAGGCCAACAAATTTGCCGCTAACACTCGCGAGGTGTCAAAGTTTGTTGAGTCGGCTAATGCTGCTGGACTTTCGGTACGTGTTGCACCTTCTATCACTCCCGACACAAGGTATATTCCCAGCTTAACTAACGCTCGCCCACTTGTTCAATGGGCGTTTGATGAGGAGAAATCTAAAGAAGTTTCGGATGTTATGGATTTCGACGGCCGTCTTATTGTTGCAGCTGTTGTGGGTGTTCATCCTAAGGGTAAGGCTCCTCTTTCTGCCGTTAAATCAGATATCGAAGCAGAACTTGTATCTCAGAAAAAAGGAGAGAAAATCTTGTCTGACCTTGCGTCAAAGAACGTTTCTAATGTAGACGCTCTTGCAGCTCAGATCAATCGTCCTATTCAAGAAGCTAGCAACCTGAGTAGAACTTCGGTTCAGATTGGCGGATACTACGAACCTGCGGTAGTGGCAGTGGCAACAAGCCTCAACAAGAATGAGGTTTCAAAACCATTCGCTGGCAAAAATGCGGTATTTGTTATTCAGAACACAAATCTAACTCCTGCTCAGCCTATTCAGCAGATTAATATCGACACTGACCGTCAGGTTATGCAGAGAGAGTTGAGTCAACGTTCTCTCTATCAGGCTTATGAGGCTTTAGTAAAGATGGCCAACATCGTTGACGAAAGATACAAATTCTTCTAAGAAGTATTTTAACACTGAATATAGCGCCGAAACGAATGTTTCGGCGTTTTTTTTGATTTAGTTTTGTAATGATATGTCCTTAACCTCAGCTCTTATTGTGCCGCCGTTGAGTTTGATTTCTATCACGTTGCCGGGTTGCAATTGTGAAGCCGAGGTTATTTTGGCACCGCCGAAATATATGTCGCCGATGTTACGCTTTTGGGGATGAGTCAATGCGTGTTCTATTTCGTCGATTCGTAGGAGATATTTTGATGAAATGTTTTTGACATTAGTGGCAATGCTCCGTATCACAAAGGCAAGGCGGTAACGGCGGTTTTCGTTGATTTTTTGCGTCACAAGCGTGTGAATGCGCTGAGTGGTGCTGCGGAGTTTCAGCCTATGGTTGTTGATATTGCTGGTGATGTGAATCTTGATGGTGCGGTTTTCGGCGGCAAGACGGCTTTGGTTTCGGCTAACTATCGCCGACATCTTTTGATGGATTGACTTTACAAGAGTGTTGAAGTTGCGCTCTGCGTCACTGGTCTTGCCTATGATGTAGTTGGCAAGTTCCGACGGCGTGGCAAAAGAGTGGTGCGAAGCCTCCTCTACTGCGGTCTTGTTGGTGGCGTGACCTATACCTGTGAGTACTGGCAACGGAAATTCTGCCACGGCTTTTGCCAATTCGTAACTATTGAAAAACGACAGCGACGCGTCACCTCCACCGCCACGGATTATTACCACGGCGTCGAACAGGTGCTTGTGTGATTCAATGTTTTTTAACTGTGCGGTAATTTCGCCAACGGCGTGGTCGCCCACCATTGCAGCAGAAAACAGCGGGGCAAAATATCTGTATCCTTCGCTGTTGCCCTCAATGGCAGCAACAAAATCGGCGTAACCCTTGCCTGTGGATACTGATACCACGGCTATGCGCTGTATAAGGTGCGGTTCGGGGAGGTTATGATTGAGGGCAAATATGCCTTCGGATTTAAGGCGGTTTACTGTGTCGATTTTGGCGCGGGCAGATTCTCCAATCACACTGTCGATGTCAATGTCGGTGATAACGAGCGAGAGTCCGCGGCGTTGGTCGAAAACGGTGTAAAACTCAAATACCACAGTCATTCCGTCGGCTAGTGGCGAGCCGACCGTTTCGATAAATTTTTTGTTGATTTTATTGTATGTGCGGCTCCAAATCACGCCCTTGCACGATGCAACAATTTTACCATTTTCAGTTTGTACAAGTTCGGGATAGCAGTGTCCTGTGCGGAAACGGTTGAGTTTGGTTATTTCGGCCTTAGCCCAACGGTAACTTCCATAGAAAGTTTTAATACAGCGACCAATGCTGCTTGTAATTTCAGCAAGCGAGTGTATTATACGTTGGTGTTGCTCCATCGATTTGTTATTTGTCGTCGTCCAACTCTTTAACCAATAGGTCTATGTCGTTTTGTGTGAGAGTAAGTTTCTCCTTGCACGCCCTCACCAGTGGCAGACACTCTTTGGCATAATCAGACATAAGGTCAACTGAAATTTCAGTATTTTCGAGTTCTTTGCTTATGCGTTCGAGTTCGGCGTAACTGCGGTCGAAACTGCTTTCATTTTTGGATTGTGAGTTAGATTTAGCCATAGTAATAGATGTTAGTATATTAGTTAGGGCAAATATAAAGATTTTTGGATAAATAGTATATGTTTTTTTTAAATTTTTTTCGGCTATTTTTTTACCGACGTCGCAATTAATCACCATAAATATCCAATATTTGCGTTATTTTTGCAGTTGAAATCAAAAAAAATCTATTAGCATTATGAAAAAAACTATTTTGATAGCCGCAATGGCAATGTTTGCTTCTGTCACTTTGGCGCAGGGGATTGCAAATATTAAGGAACTTTATCCCGAGAAGGAAAAGAAATACTTCACCGATGCCGAGGCGAAGAATTGGAAGGCTGATGCCGAAGAAAACGAAATGTATGAAAGTTATTGGGACATCGTGGGCGGTGGTTGCTCGTGGTATTGCGGCAATGGCTATCCTACCAAAATTACTGCATCGAGCCGCCTTGCTAATCAAGGCAACAACAATTACAACGAGAAAAACCTTCACGACCTAATGTACAACACCCCGTGGGTAGAGGGCGTTGCCGGATATGGCGAGGGTCAATGGGTAAAATACACTTTTGAGGCCAACAGTCCCCGTATCACCGAGATACACGTGGTAAACGGCTACGTAAAAAGCCAAGCCGCGTGGAAAAACAATTCGCGTGTAAAACGTCTTAAAGTTTATGTCAACGACAAGCCGTTTGCAATTCTCAACCTTGAAGACAGCCGTAGCGACCAAACTTTTAAAATTGACCCGCTCAACGATTCTAAGGTATGGACTATGAAGTTTGAAATTTTGGAGGTTTACAAGGGCGACAAATACGACGACACTGTTCTTTCTGAGGTATATTTCGATGGAATAGACGTGCATTGCTTTGCCGCAGGAACTAAAATAACCCTTGCCGACAAGACACTGAAAAAGATTGAGGAGATAACCGTGGGCGACCAAGTGCTTGCTTATAATCCTCAAACAGGTGAGACTTTCTCTGCCACAGTGGAAAAAACCGATGCCGTAAAACATTCAGGACTTGTAACCTATCATCTTGAAAACGGTACTAAAATCACCGCCACCGAAGATCATCCTTTCCTTACCAACAAGGGTTGGGCTTCGTTCAACCCTGTTAAAACTGCCCTTTACAAAGGTTACGACAAGGTAGAGGAGATTGACGCAGGCGATTATTTTATCACCCCCACCGGCAAGTTAAAGGTAAAATCCACAAGCGTCTCCACCAAAAAGCAGAACACCTACACAATAGTAAAACTCTCACACGGTCAAACCTTTATCGCCAATGGCGTGGTGGTAGGAACGGAGGAGATGTAGAGGAGGGAGGTTATTTTTGCCCGAAATCTACAAACAGGTCTTTGAGCCTTGTATTTATGTAGTAATTGTCCTTGCCGGAGCGTTCTTTTTTGAGCAGCCCCAAATCAACAATTCTGTCTAAATATTTGGCAGCGGTCTGTCGCGAAACCTCCAAATTGGATGCTACGTGGTCTATTTTGGTGTATGGATGATAAAAAAGTCCGTTCAGAAGTTCGTGATTGTATTTTGCGCCAAATTCAGGACGGAGGATGTTTTTGTATTCTGTCATTAACGCTCCAATTTCGTTGACGAGCATAATTGTATCCTGCGCCGTAACTTCCACGCCTTTGAGCATAAACAGAATCCACTCTTCCCATTGAGTGTAATTGTCTGTTCCTTTGCTTCTTATGGCTTGCCACAGTCGGTAGTATTCGCCTTTGTTTCGGGTAATGAAACGGCTCATATACAGAATCGGAATGTCGAGAAGGCCTGTTATTACAAGATATAAAATATTGATAATACGACCTGTACGCCCGTTGCCATCGTAAAAAGGATGTATGCTTTCAAATTGATGGTGGATGATTGCCATTTTGATGAGCGGGTCTAACGGGCAGACGGAGTCGTCGTTGATGAACGATTCGAGGTTTTTGAGATAGTCCAATATTTCTGCGCCGTCTTGTGGCGGCGTGTATACAACCTCACCGTCGTTCTGTCGTTTCAACTGTGTTCCGGGAGTGGTTCTGAATCCTGCCGAATTTTGCTCCAATACCTCCTGAATTTGTTTTATATCGTTGAGAGTGAGAATGTTTTTACGCCTTACCGCATTGAAACCTCGGTTTATGGCTTCGCGGTAAAACAGCACCTCTTTGGTGGCGGCGTTGATATGTTGGTTGGCAAATTCGAGACCTGCGCTATACAATGCGTCTTGTGTGGTAACGATGTTTTCTATTGCCGAACTGTCTTTTGCCTCTTGCAGTGTGAGGGTGCTGATGAGTATTCTTTCGTTTGGAATAGTGCGAGCCACGCCTTTCAACTCGGCAAGCATACGGTTAGATTTGTTCAACTGTCGCATTATATCCTTGGTTTCCAAGTCGTATGGCAGCGGTAGGGTAGGTATTTTGTAGTTGTTCATTATTGGTAAGGTATTATTGATTTACAAAAATATGAAAATTTTTATAATCAAACACCCTAAAAATACCACAACGTGTTAAAAAAATCGATTTTTTTTAACACGTTATTTGTGTCGTGTTAAAAAATCAGGATTTTTTTAACACGTTATATATTATTTTCCCCCCCCACATTTGGCGAGTTATCTATATTAAATTTCGCCAAATCTCTATTTTTTTTTACACATTTGGCGAGTTATCCATACAAAAACTCGCCAAATCTGCTTTTTTTTTGCACATTTGGCGAGTTATATGATTTTTAATTCATAATTCACAATTCTCAATTGTGAATTGTGAATTGTCAATTGTCAATTTTCAATTTACTTCTTGCTTTTTTCCACAATGGCGTCGATAACTGCCACGGCAACAATGTTTACGATGTCGTTGACCGAACTTTCAAAGTCGATAAAGTGAATCGGCTTGTTTAAGCCCATCTGGATAGGTCCGATGAGTTCCACATTGTTGTTCATTGCGGCAAGCATCTTGTAACTTGTGTTGGCGCTGCCGAGGTTGGGGAAAATAAGAGTGTTTACCACCTTGCCTTTCAAGCGGTTGAAGGGGAAGGTACGGTCGCGCAACTGGTCGTCGATGGCAAAGTTTACCTGCATTTCGCCGTCGATATCGAGGTCGGGACGCTGTTCGTGAACAATCTCCACAGCCTTGTGCACAGTGGCGGGCGTTCCGTCGGTGTCGGCACCAAAGTTTGAGTACGAGAGCATAGCCACCACCGGTTTTTTGTTGAAAAACTTAACAGTGTCGGCGGCGAGTTTTGCGGTGTCTACAAGCGCGTCAACATCGGGGTGACGGTTGATAAGCGTGTCGGCAAGGAAGAAAGTTCCCTTGTCGGAGTTGAGGATGTGCATTGTGCCAAAGTGCGAATATCCCTCGCGAATACCGATAACGTCTTTGGCAATTTGAATAGTGTCGCGGTAACGAGTGTAAACGCCTGTGATAAAGGCATCTGCATCGCCGGTTTCTACCATCATCATACCAAAGTAGTTGCGGTCGAACATCTTGTCGTTAGCCTCTTGGAAAGTCATACCCTGACGTTGGCGTTTTTCGGTGAGGATTTTGGCGTAACGTTCGCGGCGGTCGGCTTCACGGTCGGCACGGAGGTTGATGATTTCGATGCCGTCGAGATTGAGTTCAAGTTCTTCGGCTATCTTGGTGATTTTCTCGGTGTTGCCAAGAAGAATAGGATAGCAGATACCCTCGTTTTTAGCCTCGATAGCAGCCTTCATCATATTTGGGTGGATACCCTCGGCAAACACCACACGTTGGGGCGAACGGCGTGCAAAGTCGTTCAACTGACGCGAAAGTTTTGATTCGTAACCCATCAACTGATTGAGTCGCTGTTTGTAACCGTCCCAATCGGTGATAGTTTTGCGGGCAACGCCTGATTTGATAGCGGCCTTTGCCACGGCGGTAGATACCTCGGTAATGAGGCGCGGGTCTACCGGCTTGGGTATAAAGTAGTTGGGACCGAATGTAAAGTTGCTAACGTGGTAAACCTCGTTTACAATATCGGGAACGGGTTGTTTTGCCAAATCTGCAATTGCGTATACAGCAGCGAGTTTCATCTCCTCGTTGATGGCAGTGGCAGCCACGTCTAACGCGCCACGGAAAATGTAGGGGAATCCGATAACGTTGTTGATTTGGTTGGGATAGTCGCTGCGGCCGGTAGACATCAGCACGTCGGGACGCGAAGCCATAGCCTCCTCGTAAGTGATTTCGGGAACGGGGTTGGCAAGTGCAAACACAATCGGGTCTTTTGCCATTGAGCGAACCATATCCTGCGAAAGCACGTTGCCTTTTGAAAGTCCGAGAAATACGTCGGCACCCTTTACAGCCTCTTCCAAAGTGGTGATGTCGGTGCGCGAGGTGGCAAATTCGCGTTTCTGAGCGTTGAGGTCGGCACGGTCGGCACGGATAACGCCCTTAGAATCAAGCATTACAATATTCTCTTTGCGTGCGCCGAGAGCCACGTAGAGTTTTGTGCAACTGATGGCAGCAGCACCTGCGCCGTTTACCACTATTTTTACGTCGGCGATATTTTTGCCGTTAACTTGGAGAGCGTTGATAAGACCTGCGGCAGAGATAATTGCTGTGCCGTGCTGGTCGTCGTGCATAACGGGTATGTCGAGTTCCTCTTTGAGGCGGCGTTCTATTTCAAAACATTCGGGGGCTTTGATGTCCTCCAAGTTGATACCGCCGAAAGTGGGAGCGATAGCCTTTACCGCCTGAATGAATTTTTCGGGGTCTTTTTCGTTGATTTCGATGTCGAAAACGTCGATACCGCCGTAAATCTTAAAGAGCAGGCCTTTGCCTTCCATCACGGGCTTTCCGCTTACCGCGCCAATGTCGCCGAGTCCGAGCACCGCGGTGCCGTTAGAAATCACAGCCACGAGGTTGCCTTTGTCGGTGTATTTGTAAGCGTCGTCGGGATTTTTCTGAATCTCCAAGCAGGGCTCAGCCACGCCGGGCGAATAAGCCAACGACAAGTCGGTTTGCGTTCTGTAAGGTTTTGTGGGAACGACCTCGATCTTTCCCGGGCGGCCCTCGCTATGGTAACGAAGAGCCATCTCTTTGGTAATCTTTGCCATTTTTATGTCTTTTGGTTATTATGCGGCAAAATTAGTTACCAAGTTTTTACAAGGGGTATAGAAAACGTAAAGTTTTAGTTATTATCGGCTGGGGCGTACTGTTGGGGCGTACCTTGTGTACGTCCGTATTTATTTAGTTTTCTTTGTAAAATATCCGGGATTGGATTTGCCACCGTCGATATGGGCGAAGGTGGCGTCTAAGTCAGAACCGTCGGATTTCAGTTCTTGATCGCCGCTACTTTCGTTGGTCGACTCCTCTATGTAGACCGCTTGATCGCCGCATTTTGTACCTTTCCCGCCTACAAGGTTGTGGCATTCGCTAAACATATATTTGGAATCTGTTACACTGCTTGTATTCCAACCGTCACCAACGTAAATTGTTTTAAGGTTTTCACAATGAGAAAACATAGCCCTCATATTAGTAACATTTTTTGTATTGAACCCGCTGACATCAAGTCTTGTCAAATTTTTACAATTCTCAAACATACGACTCATATCAGTAACCTTATCAGTATTGAACCCACTGACATTGAGAGATGTAAGATTTTTACATCCTGTAAACATCCCGTACATATCAATGACATTATTGGTATTGAATCCGCTGAGATTAAGGCTTGTTAGGTTTCTACAATAACTAAACATATGTCTCATTTTAGTAACCTTATCTGTTTTGAATCTGCTGACATCAATGCTTGATAGGTTTTCACAATCTGCAAACAAAAAACTCATATCTGTTACATTACTAGTATTAAAACCGCTGACATCAAGGCTAGTAAGGTTATTACAATCCCAAAACAACATCCCCATATCAGTAACATTCTTTGTGTCGAATCCGCTGACATCTAGTTTGGTCAGTGCTTTACAACTAATAAACATTCCTCTCATAGAAGTAACTTTACTTGTATTGAAACTGCTGACATCAAGACTGGTAAGATTTATACAATCATAAAACATAGAACTAATATCAGTGACCTTTTCTGTATTGAATCCGCTGACATCAATGGTTGTAAGGCTCTCACAAGCGAAAAACATAGCCTCCATATCAGTAACCTCAGAGGTGTTAAGATTTTCTTTAATGCCTTTAACGGAAATAAGATTTTGACAATTATCAAACCAATGACTACAACTTTTGGGTCTGTATTCTTTAAAAGACTTGTCAAATACCACGGTTTTGATTTCTTTCCTTTTAGGTTTCCATTCTTTTTGGTAAGAAATCCAGTCTTTAATCGTTTTTTCCACATCATACGCCCCCTCAGGTTTGTTTTTGTCATAATAAAAAGTCAAAGTACTATCTTTAAACACCGCGTATGCCTCGGGTTGATATTTTTGAGAAAAGGCGTTGATACACAGTAATAGAAATAATAATGTCAACAGAATGCTAGCTTTTTTCATAGTGAGATATTTTTATGGGTTTGATGATGTGGCAAAGATAATTATTTTGTACGACCATAAAAAAACAGGACAATAATTTACAAGTTTTCAATTTCGGAGATAGGGAGGTGGGTTACAGATGCAATGTAGTTTAAATCATCACCGTGTTGTTTCATAAGGCGGGCGGTTTCTATCGCTTGGGCTTTTGCGCCTTCGGCACGACCTTCCTCTTTACCTTTCCCAAAACCTTTTTCCTCGGCGTCGCTCATTGCGTTGGTGATGTCCCAAAGGTTGTGGAGGCTCTCCTCATAGTCGGAATACTCTTTGTCGGTGAACATCGCTATCTCCGCCTGCTCAAAGAGTTTTTTGAAAACACGTTCCTGCAACTCTTTCGGACGTTCCAACAACCGTGAGAGGTTTTTTAGAACAAAAAGCCACTTGTCGTACATCGTTTCGAGTTCAGATTCGGTTTTGTTGAACTTGGGCATTTCGAGGTATAGGTACACGAGTTTGTTGTAGAATACCTTGCCGGTGGTAAGGTCGGTGAGCATCACTACGTGAAACAGGTCGTCGTCGGAAAAATCGTTTACGGTCTTAACCTCTCCCGTTGTGTCTTTTGCCTCGTCCTTGAATACGAAATTCAAGATGCCGAAGGTGTAGATTTTGTTGAGTTCGTAGTTCCAATGCTCGTCGGCGCTGTCTCTCTTTGCCATTTCGCGGATGGGAAACGAGGAGTAATACACGCTCCTGTCCTTAAAGAACTGTTGGAACACGTTCTGCATCTCCACTATGAACTTAGCGCCGCTCTTGGTGGTGCAATACACATCAAATATCGCTTTTCGCTCGGAGGCAGAACGACCGAGTTTCTCGGCATTGAGGTAGGTGATGTCGAGAATCTCGTCTTTGGGTATCGCACTGCTTTTCTCAAACATAGCGTTGAGGAAACTAATGAGCAGGTCTTTGTTGAGTTCCGTGCCGAATAGTTTCTTGAATCCAAAGTCGGTATATGGGTTGATGTACTTTGCCATAGTATTTTTTTGCAAATATAGCGTTTATTTGGTAATGATGAAAATGTTTTATAAAAAATCTCGGCGTAGGATCTTCATTAACACAAAATTATCCACAATGTTATTTAGTTTTCTTCGTCAAATATCCGGGATCGGATTTGCCACCGTCGATTCGGGCGTATGAGGCGTCGGTGTGGTTTTCGTCGTATTTAGTGCCTTTACCGCCTACAAGGTAGTGGCAATCTTCAAACAAATATTCTGAAAAATTTACACTGCTTGTATTCCAACCGTCTCCGACATAGATAGTTTTAAGTTTTTCACAACTCCTAAACATTCCCCTCATATCAGTAACATTATTTGTATTGAAAACGCAAACATCAAGGCTTGTCAGGTCTGAACAACCATCAAACATAAAGACCATATTTGTTACATTATCAGTATTGAAACTACTTACATCAAGGGTTGTCAGGTTTTCACAATGAGCAAACATACAACCCATTTCAGTAACAATATCTGTATGGAAACCCTTGATATTAAGGCTTGTCATTTTTTTACAACCTGAAAACATAAAACTCATATCATTAACATTCACTGTATTGAAACCGCTTACATCAAGGCTTGTAAGATTATCACAAGACTCAAACATACAACTCATATCGGTAACATTGTCAGTTATGAAACCGCTTACATCAAGGCTTGTAAGTTTTTCGCAACATTCAAACATACTCCGCATATCAGTAACTTTTTCTGTATTGAAACCGCTGACATCAAGGGTTGAAAGGTTTTTACATATTGAAAACATATCCGCCATATTTGTAACATTTTCTGTATTGAAGCCGCTGACATCAAGGGTTGTCAACTGTTTACAAATACCAAACATAGACTTCATATTAGTAACACTATCTGTATTGAAACCGCTGACATCAAGGTTTGTAAGTTCTGCACACCCAAAAAACATATTACTCATATCAGTAACCTCAGAGGTATTAAGATTTTCTTTAATGCCTTTGATGGAATCGAGAAATCCACACCCCATAAACCAACGACTACAACTTTTGGGTCTGTATTCTTTGAATGACTTGTCAAATACAACGGTTGTAATTTGGGTGCATATTGAGCCCCATTCTTTGGCGTACGTAAAGAAATTGTTTTCTACAAAATTTTCCACATCATATGCCCCTTTTGGTTTGCCTTTTCCGTAGTAAAAGGTCAAAGTACTATCTTTAAATATTGCGTATGCTTCGGGATTAATGTTGCCTTGTTGTTCAGATTTAAGAGAACAGGCAATAATACACAACACTGAAAACAGTAGTAATAGTATGCTTATTTTTTTCATAGTGAGATGTTTTTATGGTTTGATGGGGCAAAGATAATAATAAATATAAATAGTGTTTTTGTTTGTAGAAAAATCCATTATCTTTGCCATCGAAAACCAATTTTGATTTGATATGGCAGCAGATACACGGTGGATACAGCGGTATGCTAATTATCATAAGGCTTGCGGTCTTTTGATACAACTTACAGAGGAACGTGATTTTGATTCTCTGTCTAAGTTGGAAACCGAAGGCCTTGTACAGCGTTTTGAATATACCTTTGAACTTGCTTGGAAGGTATTGCAGGATATATTGCTTTTTAGTGGATATGAGTTTGCCCCCGGTCCAAAAGGAAGTATTAAAACAGCGTTTGAGGCTGGTTTTATTACCAATCACGATGGATGGTGTCAAATGCTTAGATCTCGATTAAAGATTAAAGACTTATTTGACGAGAATGATATTAACTCTATGGCTCGCACTATTTATTTCGATTATGCACCGTTGCTAAAAGCGTTGGATACAAAACTGTCATCCCTCTAATTATTCACCGCCCAGAGCAAATTAGCCTGTTCTTTTACGTTTTTGGTAGACCACGTGCGGCCTATGCGGTCGATGCGGCCTTTGTTGGTAAAGGATATAACGGGGTGTTTGAGTTCGCGGATGTCTTTTTCGAGGTAGATGGTGATGCCTTCGATAACGCCACGGTTGGTGTTGCAGAGCATACAGCCCGATTTTTTGATGTGCAGTCTGATGTCTTTGATGGTGCCGCGGTTTTCTTTGATAAGTTTGAGGTTAGAACTTATGGTAATGCGGTGTTGGTTGCCTATCAATGTGCCTTGAAACTTGCTAATGCACTCTTTGGCACTGCTAACGATAATGTTGTCGGATTCAAGCACAAAGCATTTGTCGGAATTTTCCATCTTTTGCAAATCGCCTACGCAGGTAATCTTAATCGGGTTTTGCGGCGTACCTTCGGTGGGTGCGGGGGGCTTGGGCAACTGCCATACGGCATAGAGGGTGGCGTTTTGGTCGAAAGTGAAGTTGGTGGCAGCGTTGTTGGCAGATGGGTTGCGAGTCCATCCAAGAAACTTTACATCCGTTACTTCGGGCTTTACCCTTGGGGCAAAACGCGCCATATCCACATTTTCTCCCTTAGCCACACGGCAGTGGTATTGAAAACCGCTGAGGTCTACCGCGCGTCCGTACACGCCTTCGAGGCAAAGGTTGAAACTTACCGTTACCGAATCTACTTTGTTTTTGGGTTTTTGAGGGCGGTTGACGGGTGTATGTGGGGTAGGAGTGGGGGCTACTACCGGATTGTTGACAGGCTGTGCAGGTATGGTGGTTTCGGGTGCAGGAGTATTGTCAACTACAACGTTTTCAGGCTGTTGCGGTTGAGTTTTAGTATCGCTGAAAACAATTACCGTAACCTCGTGTGCCGGCATCAGAAACGTGCAAGTGTTGCCGATTGTACGGCTAGGGATAATTTTTACGGGCTTTTTAGAGCCGGTTTTTACCACCAATACCGAGTCGAAATTGCAATTAATATTAAATGTAATTTCTCTATTGCGAGGGGCATAGGGGGGCAAACCTTCTATGCTGTCGGTCAATTTTTTTGGCGAAAGGGTGATGTCGCGCGGAAAATCGAAGTCGCACCCCGTAACAATGGCGCAACAAGCCAATAATATCCAATATTTGATTTTATTTTCCATTTCCGTACTTTTTGAAATATTCAAGCGATGCAGCGGCAATGGCCTCATTCATATCGCGGTCGCTCATAACGATGTCGCTAAGTGCTTGTCCGAGTTTTTTGTCGCAAGCCTTTTTGTCTTCGCCGCCCTTCGACGACAAGATATACTCGGAGTATGCGCCCGATATTTTGGTTTCAAGTTTTTCGTACTTTTGCCACGTGCGGAAGGGCAAAATCAACATCAATAGTGCCTGAATGATGCTTACAACAAAGGTTACAGCCGAAATGTTATGAAGAAATTCGGTGTATTTTTCGTTGCCGCCGTAAAACACGTTAGCAAAATTGTACGACAGGGTAAGTACAATAACTATTATGGCAAGAACGTAATATACTGATTTCCAAAACACTTTGCGCGAAGAACAGTAATTAAACAATTCTATTGCCAAGTTTTTCTCGGATGTATTGGCTACTAATTTCATATATAACTTTGTTATGCTCATTTTGCTAAATTGTTAGGATGGTTGTTTCTTTTTTTAATTGTGGCAAGGTTGTTGCTCTTTACATTAGTTTAACGTTAGATGATGCGGGATTATTTTTTGAAATGTAAAGGATTTTTGGAAAAACGTTGCGGATATTTTTTTATCTTTGCTCAGTGAAAAAAGGCACGAGTATGAACACCGAAAACCAAAACATAGAATTCAAGGAGTCTTGGAGGGATGAATATCTCAAATGGATCTGCGGTTTTGCCAATGCGCAAGGGGGTAAAATCTATATTGGCGTATGCGACGACGGCTCTGTATGTGGCTTAGACGACAGCAAACGCCTTTTGGAAGATATTCCCAACAAGATTGTGAGCCTTTTGGGTATAGTTGCTGATGTTAACCTTCTTCAAAAAGACGGCAAGGATTATATCTGTATAGAGGTGACTCCGTACAAAGTGCCGATAGCCTACAAGGGTGTGTATCATTACCGTTCGGGCAGCACCAAACAGGAGTTAAAAGGTGCGGCTCTGCAAGAGTTCCTATTTAAGAAAATGGGTCTTACGTGGGACGGCGCGGCATATACCACTGCCACAATCGACTGTATCGACCCCAACGCGGTAGCATATTTTCTACACAAGGCGGTTTCGAGCGGTAGGTTGCCTGCCGAGTTGGAAAAATCTGATTTGAAAACTGTGCTCGAAAATCTTGACCTTTTTGCTGACGATGGCAAATTGCGCAATGCTGCCATTCTTTGTTTTGGCAAACGTCCGTCGAGATATTTTGCCGCGGCAGAGTTTAAAATCGGCAGATTTGGCGCGTCGCAAAGCGATTTGATGTTTCAGGATATGGTAGAAGGCAACCTTATTCAGATGGCAGACCGTGTTATCGACCTTTTGAAGTCGAAATATCTTACCAACCCGATTCATTACGAAGGACTGCTCCGTGTGGAGGAACTTGAAGTGCCCGAAACGGCATTGCGCGAGGCTATTCTCAACGCAATCATTCACCGCGACTATACCGGCGCACAAATTCAGATGCGTGTTTGGAACGACCGTATCGAACTTTGGAACGACGGCGAACTCCCCTTTGGTCAGACCATCGAAAGCCTCAAACAGACCCACTCGTCGAAACCCCGCAACCGAATAATAGCCAACGTGTTTTATAAGGCGGGCTTTATAGAGAGTTGGGGTCGCGGCATCGACAAAATTTGCGACGGTTTTACCGAAAAAGGTTTTATAGAACCTGTTTTTGAACACAATTCAGGCGGCGTGCTCTGCACTCTCTTCCGCAAAAAAACTGCGGAACTTTTTATTGGCAACAAGGATGTAAATGTCGGTGCAACTTCGGAAAGTTCTCAGAAAACTACCCAACCAAAGTTGGGTAGTGAGTTGGGAAGTTCCCTGAAAAATGAAACTGAACTGCATAAAGACTGCACAAAGACGGCACAAAGCATTGCAGATAATGGCACTTTGGATGGCACTCAGAAAAGTTCCCAGAAAAGTTCCCAGAAAAGTTCCCAGAAAAGTTCCCAGAAAATTTTGGACATTATATCAAACGATGCTTATATTACAACACAGGAGATGGCGGACGAAATGGGAATTTCACGACGTGCGGTTACTAAAATACTCACTAATATGAAAGCCAAAGGTATTATTCGTCGTGTTGGTGCCGACAAGGGAGGCCATTGGCAAATTATTGCTCAGAATTAGTAATTCGTTTTAATTCATTTTCATTCGCTTTCATTTTTGTTAAAAATAAAAAAAGGAGCGCACCGGCGCCCCTTTCTCTTTATAAATATATGTGTAAGGTAAAAATCCTACCTAATCTCCGGTATCACAAATTTTTCCAAAAAACACATACCTTCGAGCACGAATAGTGAGTGGCGGTATTCAAACGGCATTCCGCGTTTTTGGCAGGCGTCGGCTTTTTGCCATTCGGTGTCGCAGGTGATGTAGTTTTTGAGTTCGCGCACAAGACGGTCTTTTTGACTTTCGATGGCGGCAGAATTTTTGAGAATGCCGGTGCTGCCCGGTCCTACAAATTTGCAGAAAATAGCCAAAAACTTCTCAAACTCAGGGAAATGAGTGGGGAACGAAATACCAAAATCCATCTCCGAGAGGTATTCCGACAGAGCCACATCGTCGGCATTGAGTTTTTGCGCGGTGTTGCTGCCTTTGGCAAAATACTCGTAGCCCTGTTCGCCTATGAGGTCGGATGTAAGACGTATATTTTCAGCCATTTGCACCTTTTGCGGAGCGGAGAGACCTTTGGAAACCTCGCTCTTGTTGTCTTTGCGTATTGAGTCGCGTTTTTCGAGGGTGATGTTTTCAGACCCTTCGCCAAATCCTGCCTTAAAACAGTTGTTGTAATATTCCGAAGCCATCTGTTTGCCGGGGTAAACGTCGAGCCAGTCAAACAAGCGTCCGCCCTTGCCAAAGGGCAGCAGGTCAACGATTGAAACCTGCGTGTAGTTGTTTTCCTTGATGGTTTTGGCGGCGAGTTTTCCGCTGTAAAATAGCAGCAGACCCGTGATGTAGGCTGGCACGGCAAACACCTCGGCGCACGATTGCGAAATGGCACTATAAAACGCTGCAAAGTCGTTGTCTTTCAGTCTATCTAACACCGCATTGAGATAAAACGGCGATGTGGACGGATTGTCGATGATGTTTTTGATGTTGGCAATTTTAAACTTGCACGCCGGACTTTCGTGATATTTGTAAACGGCGGTGCGGAATTTTTCGCTCTGTTTGATTACCGACACAAACATACCTGCGGCAAGCCTTAGCGACGATTGTTTAGATAGTTTAAACGCCCTTTCAGCCCTGTCCATAGCCATCACAAGCACGTCGCTGGTAGAGCCGCCCACGTCGATACCGAGCATCAAGTTTCTGGTATCCAATGTAATATTGGTGAGTGCATAGTTGCACACAGCCTCTGCCTCGGTGCTCGGACGGTCGCTTACCTGCACACGGCGGCCTTCTACGGGAATGTTTGCCAACTCGTTGTACATCTGTTGGTATTGCAGTTTGTCTTCCTGAGTGAACGCTCCCGGGTAACTCCAACGCAGTTCTGACGGAATTTTCAACTCGCTGTAAAGGTCGGCGAGTGCGGCAATCCAAACGCTTTTGAGGAAAGATTTTTTCTTTTCCTTGCCCTCTTGGTCGCTGAGCCACTTCATATTATGGTGAAGTATTCCAGCATTGGTCTTGATGGTGCGGTCGTCCATAGAGTGGATTACAAGGTTGCTTTCAAAAATTGGCACGCCACCTGAAATCTCCTCCTGACGCATACCGTCGGGCACATATTTGCGGTCGTGGTCGTGAACCCACGATTTTATTTGTCCGTTTTCTTGAATCTCGTTTTGGAAAAAGAGGAGTTCGTTTCTGAGTGCGGTTTTCTCGTGCCTTGGGTCGAGGTTTTCTGCACCAGAGAGAAAAACTCGGCGGTTTTGAAACGTAATTGGCTTAACGTCAGGCTGATTGTTTTGCGAGTAACTCAGACAACTATTGTTAGAACCAAAGTCGATACCCACCACCACATCGTCGAAAACTGTCTCGTGGCTGAGGTCTTTGATTTTACATTCTTCGTTATATTTTTTTATAATAAGATAACCAGCCACACGGTCTTTGCCGTTTTCGCGCGAACGGATTTCGATACCGGCAAAAGGCTTGTCTGAGCGGATAATCTCGTAAGGGAAATTGTCGGCTGTGGCTATCTCAACAGGGTATTTTACAATACATTGCGCATTGTTTTCGGCATTGTCGTAGCGGAAATCGGCATAAATAAGGTTGCCCTTATCGTCGGTGAGGAACTCGCCACTGTCGAATCCGCCCACTTCGGAGTATTTTTTGTAAAACGGCAAAAACTTAACGTCGCCGCTGTTTGACGGAAATTCGTTGTAAAGGTAGTATGCCGTCCAATTTTTTGATACAAAATCGGGCCACATAATCACATTGCGCACAGCACCGGTAAACGATTTTATCTTATATTCTTTTACCACAGGGGTAAGCCTGCGACCATCTACCGAAAGATAGAGTTCCACAGCCACCTTGCCGTTTGAGCGTATTACGGCGCGGAGTTCGTGACTGTCGGGACCGGCTGGCGATACCAATTCGCCTATTTTATTTTTGAAAATGTTTAATCCATAACTACTTAGCGGCACGGCAAAATACCACATTTTGCCAGCCTCGCCCGGGTCGAGTGCCTGCATATAATACACCACTGCCTCGGATAGTGGCTGATAATCATCAGATTGCACAAACGAACATAGATATTCGTCTTGAAGAAGAATTTTTTGCGGATCTACCACGCGAGCACCTTCCGATTCCGAAAACGAGAAAATTCCATTCTTATAATAAAGGTCTTGACGTACCGAAAATAGCGGGTGAAATGGGTCTTCAAAATTGAGTTCGCCATCAAGAACACCTTCGTCAACAATGTCAACGCCCTTTGCCTTAATCTCAGCAAGCCAGCCTTTTAAGAAAACATAAAGCGACGACAGCGAAAGCGGATCTTTGCCCTCGCGGTTTTGATTTATCTCTTTTTCAAAGTCTGGAATCTTGTTAAAAAAGTTGTTTACAAGCAGATAGAGTTTTTGAATGTTGTCGTTGTTGAGGTTTCCAAAGGTGAGCGGGTCGCAGAGGCGTCCATTCCTAAACCACGGCACATCAGGCGATTCTACAAACGAAGAATTATCTACCGAAGTAAAAAATATAGTGTGCGGCGATGTGGCTCCAACAGGAACATCGTTATAATAAATTATCTGAACAAAAGGTTGCTGTTTTTTAGTGGTGTTCAGTTGTTTTGGACTGCACCAAAGGTCGGTATCTTCAAAAAGCATATCGCCAAACGATGATGCAATATCGTAAATGTCGTTTCCTTCGTTGAGATAGAGCGGTTTGCCAATAGAAATGCGGTCGGGGAAAATAGCCATCAATGCTGCCAAACCTTTCCATTCTTGAATTAGCGAATCATAAAATTTTATCAATCCGCCGGTTTTGATATTAGCCTCCTTGCGAGTGTATTTAAATGCGTAGGCAAACACGTAAGCCCTTGCCCACGGGTTAGGAAGTCCCGAAACCATACTTGCAAGTACGTCGGCATCAAGGTTTTCGGTAATGTCGCCGGTTTCGATGCCCTGTATATAAGGTGCGGCTTGGTCAAAAAGATGCCACGCTCCTTGAACGTTTTCTTTTGCTCCCGCCGTGCTTTTTATCAATAATGCCTGTGCCATAGTGTGTTATATTTTAAATCCGTAAAGCGAATTGATGGTGTCGTACATCCGTTTTACAAGTTTTTCGATTTTGTATTGGATAGAATCGGTGTCGTGCTGTTTTACAAATTCGTCTTTAAACGAATCGAACGGCGTACCGAAAAGTCCTGTTTTAAAGGTATATACGGCAATATCATCGTCGTCGGGACGCAACAGCCGCTTGTTGAAATCAAATTTTTTCAACTCTTTTAGGTTCAACACTCCAAACATATCGGCGTTGAACAAGAAATTGCCCAAACCGCCTGCCGAACGGTGCAACTGCCTGAGCCATCCGTCGGTAATGTCGCCCTGAGGCGTTATGCCAAAGTGAAACAGTTCAAAATATTTCTTTATGCCAGTAACTTCTTGTGGAGCAATATCTTCGTAACCCGAAATATTGTTTTTTGCCAACAATCCCGCCTGAGCCGCTGCCACAAAATCGTTGAACTCAGGATAAACCAAAAACGACAACGCTGTTAACGCTGCAAATTTACGTGCAAACTCTTCGGTGCGTTCGGGCGTTATAAAGTCCTTGAAATCAACTCGTCCCGAAGGATTGAGAGCGCGGTAGTAATACTGCACCTCGCGTTTTTGGTTGCGTATTTCGTCGATTTGCTGAATAGGCGTGGCAAAAAAGTCGAGAGCCGCAAACGCTGCCAAAAGTTCTATATAATGGCTGTCGTTTTTTTGCAGTGCTCCGCCGGTAACTGTTTCATTACCCGGAGTTTTGGTTTCAAAATCGTTGGTGGGCGTGCCGAGCATATAAAACTTTTGGAAAACACTCTTCACAGTCTTGTCTTCGTTGTAAAACATCATAGCAATCTGCGAGTTGAGTGCAAAATTCTTGCTCGAAGCCACCACCTTTTGACGGCTGCGCAAACTCTCGTCGGGCGGCGTAAATTTAAAGTAAGCCGAAAGCAATGTTGCCCCGAAATTGGCCTTGCTGAGGGTTTTGCCCGGGTCTAAAATATTGATAGCCGCGTTAAAAGCCTTTGGAATAACGGGAATCGACGACGCTCCTGTGCCGCCAAACACCGAACCGCACACAAACACTCGTGCGTCGCCGGTTTCGCCCGCATCGTAAATCATCTGGATGTATTCGGCAAGTTTTCCGTGGGGATTTTTCGTTACCTCGTCGATAATGCCGTGGTACATCAGCAGCGAACCGAGGTGCGTTTGAGCGCGGTAGCCGTGTTTGAGGTCAAACTCGCGCACCTGCGGCGACAGCAGAATGTCGGCAAGAGCCTTTTTGTCGCCATCGGCGTAAGCATATTTTGTAATTGCCTCAAAACTACCGTTTTTCACGGCGTCGCTGTAATCGGGCGTAAAAGTAAAGAGGTTGATTTTTGCGCTAAAAAAAGTCTCTTGAAGAGGGTAATGGGTTTTGTTATAGCCCTTTACCTTTAAATAAGCATCCTCCACGAGCGATTTCAGTCGTGCGAAGTTGCCATTGTCTAAGTCGGTATCGAGCGCGAGGATATTAATCTCGCAATTATCAGCCATACCCATAGCGCACGTATGCACGAACGCCTCCAAGCACCGCATCCCCGTACCACCAATGCCAATAAGAAAAAGTGTTTGCTTCATATTCCAATAAAATTTGACACAAGATATGGATGTTTTTTCAAAAAATCAAGGGGGGAGGGGATTTTTTTGAAAAAATGAAGTACAATTGTTATATTTGCAGTCGAAAAAGATTGACTCCGAACTGAGGTCACAATTTCTTATCATAGAAACAAAGACAACAAAGAGAACGTTAAACTAATAAACGAGAAAACTACTATGGAAGTAAATACTACAATATCAGAAGAACAAAAAAAGAAAATCTCTCTTACAGGAATGAGAGCAAGAGCACTCGTGGGTCTAATAGAGGAAGTAACAGACCCCGAACTAAGATCGCAATTGGCTTATTACAGGAAAAGAGATAAACAGGCACAGCAGAAGGAATCATTATGAAACCGGTATTGTTAGATACCTGTGTTGTAGTAGATATGTTGCTTAACTACAACGATATTGACAAAGATGTTATCAATATTATTGATGACCCTGATAATGTTGCTTGCGCAAGTTTTGAAACTATGCGCGAATTGATAGTATTGTTCAACAATAAAAAAATCCGTTCTAAAAAATGGAAAACTGCTGAGGATGTTATTCACACTGTGGAAAACGTCTTGGCAATTGATTTTCTTCCTCTGCGTCCGCAAGTAGGCATTACTTATTCGCGCCTGCAAATCAACGAGGGACAAAACCACTACGACCCAAGCGACCACATAATTATCTCCCACGCTATCACCGAACACATTCCACTTATCTCGTGCGATAAAAAATTCTCGTTTTACAGGGGACAGGGATTGGAATTGATTGAGTACTAAGATAACGAAAACAATCAATCACACCAAATAACAATAATTAAAAAAAGTTATTGCTACCTTTTTATTTTATGATTATTTATAATCGTCTGTATTTTAACCATTTAATGTTTTTTAGAGGTTTAAAAGATGTGTTTTTTTGTTAGTATTTTTCTTATAACTATATAAGAGTCATTGTTTTGGGTATTGCAAAGGTGGAACAGCCATTTTACTTTTGTGGAAAATTTTAAAAATAACAAAATGAATAGTAATTTTATATTTGATAACGGATTTCCAAATGGAATGTTCCTCAGTTTAATTAACACAGGCACTAAACCTGCAACTTATCCACAAGTAAGTAGTAAAAGCAACAGTCGCAAGAAAAAAGAAAGATTGATGACTTCACTTTGGGATGATGGTCCCATTGACCCACCACAGGACGAAAATGTAACTCTTGAAAATGTTGAGAGATTTTTAACAAACTTAGTCAAAAATCCGGGATTGGCCTTGGCTGACGGTGTATTGTATACGGCAGACCGATTAGGGCTGCCATCCAATGCTATGAATTTTTTGCGAGATGCGGCATTGGGTTCTAATTATAGGTTTCATACTGCCGTTACGTCTCTTTACCAAACGATAGTGGACGGCAAATGTGACGATGCAGAAACTTTCAAGCAATGTTTCCAATGTAACTATGATTATTATACAAAAAATCCATCTACTTATCAACAATTTAGATCGATTAAACCGCTAATCAATACCAACGGCAATTATTCTGATGACGAAATGGCTGCTTTGCATAGAATGGTAGACAAAAACGGCAATATTACAACAAAAAGCATTGAAGCACTTGGAGAAGGTTATGGTCGCCAAGACGGACTTTTGAATTATTTCACCCCTGTCAGAGTTGTGAGTTCGTCAATAGGTAGGGCTACCGGACAAAATGGATATATCCACGATATTTTTGATTGGAATATCTCTGACCCACAAGGGAAGGCTGTTCATAATGCTTACGAGAAAAGAATGAAAGAAAACGGTCCAAGTTTTGATTACAACACTATGGGATATATCGGTCAAAATGTTGGAATGACAAGCGATATGCCGGATGACTATAAAATCAAGACTACCATAAAAGTGGAAAAGCATCCATATAATTTTTTCACTCACTCGGGTGATATAACAACTATGGACGAATGGAATGATTATTTAAACTATTGGTCTAACCAACAACCAAAAAAGTAATCCTATGAATTACGATTTCAATAATACATTTAGGCTATGCATCGAAATAGTACGTAAATTTGGTGAGATGTTAGGATGGAATTACTATGAAACAAATACATATTTATTTCTTGTCGCACAGCCTATAATATATATTGTGTTGGGATTATTAACCGCAGTATTGAATGTTTATGTGGTAATAAAATATAAGCCTTCAACTGTTTGGACTATTGTTTTTGTGGTTATTGCAATTGTTGGCTTGGGACACAGTTTGTATTGGTGGAATGAGTTCGCAGTTAATACTTTGCCATTTTTAGACAATCCCACTCAATTAGCCAAAGATGTCATAAAACTTTTATGGCAAGAGGGCAAAACGTGCGATGGCTACGAAACAGTTAACTATCAACGCTATGTATATTATTTCTTGGGGTATGTAATAATGTTTTTTATTATTAATCTGCCTCAATTTGTTTACAAAAGGAAATATAAAGCATCACGGCGATAGTATAACCCTAAATATGGACTGTACAAAATCTTTGTTCAGTCCATATTTTTATATAGTGTTTAAATTTTTAGTAAAGATATGGTGCGAGAATGTCAAATATTTTTTATGTTTTTTTTTGATGATTATTAATAGTGCTGATTTTTAATTTATTTCTCCACCAAAAATTTCCACAGCGGCATTACTTCAATTATTCCATATTTATCTAATATTCATATTTTGTTTAATCAATTAAACAAAATTCCCCAATTTTTATTTAATCCATTAAACAACAAAACCGCGCGGCATTGCTACCGCGCGGCTGATGTCTAACTAAAAACAAAAAATTATGAATAACGTGTGATATAGATGTGTGGGTTATTTACCTAACAATTCTACGCTGCGTTTTACAAATTTGGTGAGGTCTTCGCCTTTGAGCATATTGTTTGCCAAAAGGGCGAGGTCGATCATCTGTTTTACCAACTTGTTGTCGGCGGCGTATTTGGTGAAAATCTCTTTGCGTTTTGCCTCGGCGTCGGAAATTTTCTTTTGAAGTTCCTCTTTCTTGTTTTTCTCCTCGGTAGAGATTTCTTCCTCTTTTTTGTCTTTGGTGAGTTTTTCGAGACTTTCGAGGTCAGATTTCAACGGTTTCAAATCCTTGTCGGCGGCGGCAGCGGCTTCGGCTGTTTTGGCTTTGGCATCGGCTATGAGCGATTGAATCATCGGGTGGGTTTCGTTGATTACGAGGTTGAGGTTGTCGGGAAGATTGTTGTAGAAACTCATTTCGGGACCGCCTATCTTGCCCATATCTTTCATACGGCGCATAAACTCGCTTTGGGTAATCATAATCGGCAGCGAATCAGCACCGAGCGAATCGAACTCTACTGTAAAGTTCTTGTTGGTGTTTTTGGGAGTCTGGCTGTCGAAAATGGCTGTGAAGTCTTTCTTTTCGTCGTCGGTGAGCGAAGATTTTGGAGCGTCCTCTTTGCGGATAAGTTTGTCGATAGTGTCGGAGTCAACGCGCATAAAGCGAACGTCGGTGTTTTTCTGTTCCTGTTGGTTGATAAAGTGAGCGTCGAAAGCGCTGTCGAGAATCAACACATCGTAACCCTTTGATTTTGCGGCTTCAACAAACGAGTATTGCTCGTCTTTGTCGGTGGCGTAGAGGAATATTACGCTGTTGTTTTTGTCGGTTTGGTTCTCCTTAACGATATTCTTGTATTCGTCGAAGGTGAAATATTTGCCCTCGGTGTTTTTGTATAGGAAGAAATTCTTAGCAAGATCGTAGAATTTCTCGTTGGTGAGCATACCGTATTGGATAAAGAGTTTGAGGTCGTCCCATTTTTTCTCAAAATCATCGCGGTTGTTTTTGAAAATATCCGACAATCTGTCAGCCACTTTTTTGGTAATGTGGGTAGAAATTTTCTTAACGTTGGCGTCGCTTTGGAGATACGAGCGCGAAACGTTTAGCGGAATATCGGGCGAATCCAAAACTCCGTGCAAGAGTGTAAGGAACTCAGGCACAATACCTTCTACGCTGTCGGTAACAAATACCTGATTGCAGTAGAGTTGAATCTTGTTTTTCTGGATTTCGAGGTTGGTGCGTATTTTTGGGAAATAGAGAATACCAGTAAGGTTGAACGGGTAGTCTACATTCAAGTGAATGTTAAACAACGGCTCCTCAAATGTGCCAGGGTAAAGTTTTTTGTAGAAAGTTTTGTAATCCTCCTCTTTAACGTCGGCGGGTTTTTTGGTCCACAAAGGCTCGGTATCGTTGATGATTTTGTCTTTGTCGGTGTCAACGTATTTGTCGTCTTTCCACTCTTTCTCTTTGCCAAAACCGATTGGCACGGGGAGAAACATACAATATTTTTTGAGGAGTTCCTCAATTTTAGAATCTTCGAGGTAAGCGGTTGACTCACTGTCGATATGAAGAATAATGTCGGTGCCGCGGTCGGTTTTGTCGCACTCTTCCATAGTGTATTCGGGCGAACCGTCGCAACTCCATTTAACTGCCTTAGTATCTGGTTTCCAACTCTTTGAAATGATTTCAACTTTTTCGGAAACCATAAACGACGAGTAGAATCCGAGACCAAAATGTCCGATTATGGCATCAATGCTGTCTTTGTATTTTTCGAGGAAGTCGCCTGCGCTTGAAAATGCAATTTGGTTGATATATTTGTCTACTTCTTCGGCAGTCATACCAATACCACGGTCGGAAACGGTGATGGTTTTAGCGTCTTTGTCAACCTTTACGCGCACGGTAAGGTCGCCGAGTTCGCCTTCGATTTCTCCCTTGCGCGATAGAGCCTTAACCTTAGTGGTAGCGTCTACTGCGTTGGAAACCAACTCTCTAAGAAATATCTCTTGTTCAGAATAAAGAAACTTTTTGATTACGGGGAAAATATTTTCACTCGTAACGCCAATTTTTCCTGTTGCCATTTTTTATGTCGTTTTAATGTTTTACAAAATTTTTTCCAAAACACCATTGTCAAAGTCTGTACCGAAGCGGAAAAACTGACATTATTTCAGATTTGGAACTGACAAGACTGACAAAATAGTGACAAAACGTCATAGCGGGGGTGACATTCTATTCTTGTATTGCTCCACATATTCTTTTATCCGTGGGCATTGGGATTCGATTTCTTGTTTGCTGTATACATCGTAATGGAATATATAGCCGTAGTCGGAGATTTTGGCGCGGTTCTCGGGTGTGTTGACCTCGGGGGCACAGACGTGCCAAACGGAATCGAGTTTTTCGTTGATGTTGCGGTAAATTAAAAATGTGTCGGGAATGTTTGGATAGCCTTTGACGCTGTATTTGACATTATGATATTTGCCACGAACATCGTTAAAACAGAGCATTATTGTGCTGTCTTGTATATCTACCAAACCGAATACAGCGTTGTAAATAACATAAAAACCCACTTTGTAATACACCAAATCTGTTTTTTTTAGCGAATAATCGTGGTAATTATAAAAAACCTTGCCCTCATAAAAACCAAAGCCGTGGATTTGGCTTCTAACACTGGCGGGTTCGGTAATTGAATGGAGTGTGATGGTGCGAGAACACTCTAAACTAAACTTCTTATAGACTTGACTTCCCTTTTCGGTTGGAATTATCATTGAAGAACGGTCGTTGATTATGTTGCTGTTTATCAGCTTTATCACTATCAAACAAATGATAATATGAAAAAACATACAACAAATTATTAAAGGCCAATAAAACTTCTTGTAATAAAGAAATACCATAATAATAGGGAATGATACAATATAGTAAAAAAGAATGTTATAAATTACAACAAAACTATCACTCAAATCTTTACATTTAAGATCGTATATGAAATAAAAGTATACGAACATAATCAAAATGTAAAACAATATATAGATATGCCTCTTTTCCATTATTAACATCTATCTAAAAGACCTAATATTATTGGAATCACAACACAGAGAATCATAATAATCGTATTATTGCGTTCTTGTCTCTCTTCTTCGCTTAATGGCTCAGGCGGCAACTTTCCCTTTTTTTTCTGGAATAGAGCAATCTTATTGTTAATCTCCTCTTTATCCATTGAATTATTAGACAAGGCCAATGCTTCCTGCAACATCCTGATGGAATATTGTGGTGAATACTTTCGTATGTTGTATTCATCGATAGAACATTCGTAAAGCATATTGGCAATACGATCCGAAGTAAGCAGCAAACGTGGATTGTCGGGCTCGGAAACTTTTTTGAGCACATCTAATTCATCTTGAATGTCGTCAAGCATTTTTCCTCCTATGCCATTGTCAGGAAGATTATAACGAACCTTATAACCCTCATTGTTAAGAAGGTCTAACTGATCTTTGGCATTTTGTAGGGCATTATTGATTTTGTTGATAGCATTTTCAGAAATAGTAGGAACTATAAAATCGTGCCAAAAGGGCGATGGAATAGACTCTAACAATTCTTTCGGGGAAATATAGGCTACAAGAGTATCTACATAAGATTGAATCAAATCGTCAGAACTTTTAACCAGAGTACCTTTTGAATCAACTGCCTTTAAAAAATCGTTTGGAAATAATGTGTAAAGTTTTTCCGCATCTTGCAACGCCGATTTAAAATTACATTTCCAAAGATTAATAATCATACTATTTTGCAGCGACGAAAGATTATTTTCTCTACACCAAACCGATAAAGCGTAGTTTAATTTACCATCAAAAAGGTGATCAAAAGCCTCATCGTCGAGCGGTGTCATCCTCAAAAACCAAAACTGAGCATATTTGAGACGCTCTTCGGAGTTGGAAATCACAGCCAAGGCATTGTCTAAATCTTCTAACGAATGGGTCAGGCTTGATTGTACATTCAGATTATTAACATTCGTCAAATCAAGAGGATAATCTACATTGCGCCCCACCTCCATAAACTTTGTAGCCTTGCTAATGCTTGCCACAATTTCTCTATACGACGAGTTGGCATATACGCCCAAAACTCGGAATGGGTTGTTCTGTATAATCTCAGGTACTGATGCCATAAAATGTGCTCTCTGTTTGCTGTTGGTTTATGCAACGCAAAGTAAAGGATAATTTATGAGATAAAAAAATGGATAATACTTGCTAAATAGAGTGTTTTGTATTATTAATGTATTTTTTTTGATAATCTCAATAACTATCTTGACACAAAGGGACTAGTAACACCGCCGTGCAGAATTTCACCCAAGTAACCCGCAATTTTGCTGGCATAGCCGACGAAGTAGCCGAAAACAGTGCCATACTTCTCCAACGCTCCGAAGAACTCTCAGAAGCGATAAGCTATTTTAAGACGAAATAAAAGTGGTAAAAGCATTTTTGTGAAAGATTGTTTTTGTGGGCAAAATTTTTTATACCTTTGCACCACAAATTTAAACTGCAAAATGTCAAACCATCAACATTATTCAGGTCTCACCGACGCTCAGGTGGCCGAGAGCCGTAGGTTGAACGGCGAAAATATTCTTACTCCGCCCCAGAAAGAATCTTTTTGGGATGTCCTCAAAAAAGTGTTAAAACATTGGATTCCAATTGCTATGGCTGTGCTTACCGTGGGTGCAGTGGTGGCAGCGGCGTTTTTGGGCGGACATTGGGCTATGCCTGCCGTAATGATTGTTTCGTGGCTGCTGATTGTGGTGGTGGGCGTGTTCGGTGGTTTCAACGACCCGCTTTTCAAAATTTTGATTACCGCCTTTATACTCTCGATTGGTATTGCTATTTACGAATTTGAGATAGAAAACGCCAGTGTATCAACATTTTTTGAACCTGTGGGCATAATAGTGGCACTGCTGCTTGCCACAGGTGTGGCGTATCTGTTGGAAAAGAAAAACGAAAAAACTTTTCAATCGCTCAACCAAGTAAACGACGATACCCTTGTTAAAACCATACGTAACAACAATGTATGCCAAATTCCACGCCGCGAAATTGTGGTGGGCGACATTGTGATATTAGAACAAGGAGAGGAGATTCCCGCCGACTGTCAATTGCTTGAAAGCCTTAATCTTATAGTAAACGAATCGTCGCTAACTGGCGAAATGCAAGCCAACAAGTTTGCCGACCAATCTAAAAACGACCCCGAAGCCCCGTACCCGTCGTATCAAATTATGAAAGGTACCACCATTATTGAGGGCTACTGCACCGCCGAGGTGTTTCGCGTGGGCGACAAGACCGAAAGTGGCAAGGTGTTTAAAGCCGCACAGGTGGACGAGGGCGACCCCACTCCGCTGAGCGAAAAACTCGACGCGCTTGCCGACAAAATCACAAAGGCAAGTTATTTGGTGGCAGGTTTGATTATTGTGGGTCGCTTGATAACGTATTTCTTCACTATTGACGGCGGTTTTGACTGGCTTGATTTGCTATCGTATATACTTAATACAGTGATGATTGCTGTTACGCTGATAGTGGTGGCAGTGCCTGAGGGACTGCCTATGAGCGTTACTCTTTCGTTGGCGTTCAGTATGAAAAAACTGATGAACGAAAACACTCTGCCCCGCACAATGCACGCTTGCGAAACTATGGGTGCGGCGTCGGTAATTTGCACCGACAAAACGGGTACCCTTACGCAAAACAAAATGCAGGTAGCGGATATGCAACTTTCTGATATTGAGGAAAATCTGCTTGCCGAAATGATTGCTGTAAACTCTACCGCAAACCTTGATTTGTCTACCGCCACCAACCTCAAACCTATTGGTAATCCCACCGAAGGCGCATTGCTGCTTTGGCTTGCCGAAAAACAATTCAACTATCAGACTATCAGAGAAAATACCGACATTATTGACCGTCTGCCGTTCTCTACCGAAAACAAATATATGGCCACCATTGTAAAATCGCAAGTCCTTGGCAGACAGGTACTTTATGTAAAAGGTGCGCCCGAAATAGTGCTTGGTTTTTCGGATTTGACCGAAAGAAAAAAGGACGATTATTTACAAAAACTATCGGAGTTTCAGAGCCGTGCATTCCGCACATTAGCATTGGCTTACAAAGAGTTAGACGGCAGCGAAACCGCATTTGAAAACGGAAAACTCAATATCCATAACCTCCATTTTGCAGGTATTTTTGCCATATCCGACCCAATACGTGTAGACGTGGCAGATGCTATAAAATCTTGCACATCGGCAGGAATACAAGTGAAAATTGTAACCGGCGATACATCGTTGACAGCCAAAGAGATAGGTCGTCAGATAGGACTTTTAAACGATACCGACAGCGACCAAGCCATCTTAACGGGAACAGAGTTTGCCGCTATGAACGACGAAGAAATCACCGCAAAACTATCAACATTGAAGATTCTATCACGTGCACGTCCGCACGACAAGGAACGACTTGTAAAACTCTTAAAACGAGCCGGTTATGTAGTAGCAGCCACCGGCGACGGCACCAACGACGCTCCCGCCCTTAACGCCTCTGACGTGGGTCTTTCGATGGGCGACGGCACTTCGGTGGCCAAAGAATCGTCGGATATGACCATTCAAGACAATTCGTTTGCCACCATTAGCAACGCCGTAATGTGGGGACGTTCGCTCTACAAAAACATTCAGCGGTTTATAATGTTTCAGATGACTATCAACGTGGTGGCGTGCCTAATAGTTCTTATCGGTGCGTTTATTGGCACACAGTCGCCGCTAACGGTTACGCAGATGCTGTGGGTCAACCTTATTATGGACACCTTTGCTGCAATAGCCCTTGCATCGCTGCCGCCGTCGCCCGACGTTATGAAAGAGAAACCTCGAAAGATAACAGATTTTATCATCTCCAAATCTATGAGGCGTAGTATTTTTGGTGTGGGACTCCTCTTTACCGCTCTTCTGCTTGGTATTCTTACAATTATGCAACACGCAGACATCACTTGTATGGCAGATTTCCTGAGTTTTAATTACGGTGCCTACAACGGTTTGAGCGATTACGAATTGAGCCTGTTTTTCACCATTTTTGTGATGCTGCAATTTTGGAATATGTTTAACGCAAAGGCCTTTATGACAGGCAAATCGGCATTCCACAATCTAAAAAACAGCAGAGGTTTTCTACTAATTTCCGCAGTGATTTTTATAGGACAGATACTTATAGTTGAAATCGGCGGACAGATGTTCAACGTTACCCATCTTGCTATAAATGATTGGATTACCATCATTCTTGCTACTATGCCAGTGATGATTGTGGGTGAAATCAAGCGCAAAATTGCATAAGTAAATGCATTATTTTTTACTTTTTTAATATTATTTTACATATTTTTGCGTTTAATTTTGCGTTAGAAACCAACACTGAATAAATGCCATGGGATTGTTGCTAAAAATACATCCAGATACACCGCCTTTGCGCTTGATACTCAAAGCGGTAGAGATTCTCCAAAACGATGGGGTGATTATCTATCCCACCGACTCGGTGTATGCCCTTGGGTGCAGTATGAACAGCAAAAAAGCCCTTGAACGTCTTGCCCGTTTCAAAGGTATTAAATTAGACAAAGCGTGGTTTTCGTTTATCTGCAAAGATTTGTCCGATATTTCGGATTATACTATGCCGCTCAGCACAGGTGTTTTTAAACTTTTGAAAAAGAACACTCCCGGTCCGTTCACCTTTATTTTGCCGGCAAGCAAAAAAATTCCGCGCATTTTCGACAATTCGCGCAAAACAGTGGGTCTGCGTATTCCCGACAGCCAAATACTCCACGACATTGTTGAAAATCTCGGCAACCCGCTCTTAACCACATCTATCGTGGACGACGACGAGATTGTAGAATACATAACCGACCCCGAACTAATTTGGGAACGCTACAAAAATTCCGTTGACCTCATTATCGACGGTGGCTACGGCAACAACAACCCCACTGCCGTTATCAACTGCACCGGCTCTGAAATTGAGGTTATCCGCGAGGGAATCAGGGAGTTGGAGTGGTAAAATCCTAACGAATTTTGATTTTGCAATCGGCTGTAACGTTTTGCGTAACCTTTGGCAAACCCGTGCAGACTATGTGCGAGCGTTCTTTGGCGTTGAGCACCAATGTGGTGATGGCTTTAAAAAACACATCTGAACGTCCTGCGGCATCTACCTTGGCATCGCGACTTTCGTAGCCGATACCTTCAAAACGGCTTCCTCCCGAAACATTGAGCATAAACACACCCGTCTTGCCTGTGGCGTTGAGACGTGATTTGTTTGTAAGCGTAATGTCTGACACATCGGAAGTTACGCCATAAATACGAGCCACCGACGAATCGGCAACAATTTTTAGTTTTTGAATTTTTCCCGAAATATCCGCACCGCTGTTTTTGGTGAGGTGGGCAGAGAGGGTTTCGCAAGATATTGTGCCTTCAAAATCGCTGCTGTCATCGGCTCTGAGTCCAAAAGATTTAAGCGTGTTTGGGTCGGAATATTTTACAAAGGCGTTGCCGCTAAGAGTAATTCGCTCAATGGGTTGCGCCGTGGTGATAACAATTTCTTGGTCAATTATTGCCTTGTGAATATTTGTAGGTCCGGGGGTGAAATTCAACTTGGCACGTCCGTTTTGATAAACAGATAGCACACCGGCCTTTACCTTAACCACAAGACTTTTGTGACCGTCGTCATCGGCAGTTACCTTGATAGAATTTTCCTTTCCGCGCACTACCGTAACTTTGAGCATATCCGCCACAATAATTTTTTCAAAAATCGGCAATGATTTTTCCTTAATAGTAATCTTTGGCTGCGAATTCAACGCCGTGACGGAGAGTAATAAAAGTATGGTGAGGATAAATTTGGTCATAATAATAATGGACTATTCCGTTTCTTTAAATCAAAACAGAAGCGAATGAAAATGAATATATTACAGGGCTAATATTTCCTCTTTTGACAAACTTGTCATATCTGAAATAATATCAATGTCCATACCTTTGGACTTCATTTTGCGGGCGATGTCAATGGATTTTTGTTTTGCACCTTCAATACGACCCTCTGCACGACCTTCTGCCAAGCCGTCTTCTTTGGCGGTTTCAAACACGTCGAAAGAGTCGCGGTAGCGTTTCAATGATGCCTCGTACTCGTCGCGCGTCTTGCCGCTGAGGTGCGCCACCTCAACTATGTCTGACAATTTGTTGAAAACAGCGTTCTGCGCTGCCCACGGCATTCTTTCCAAAATATTCATATTCTTAAATATATAAATCCATTTCTCAAAAACAGTTTCACATTCTGCCTCCTCTTTGGTAAAGAGCGGCAGTTGCAAGAAGGTCATCTTGATGTCGTCGGAGAACATACTCTTGGTTTTGGTGTCCATCAAGACCACATCGGTGCGGAACTCGGGCATATCGGGAAGCGTAAAGTTCATAAAGGCTACAAAATACACCGCCTTGATGTCGTAACGCCACTGCTTGCCGCTTTCGCCCTGACGTGATATGGCTCGGGCAACGTAGTAGAGACTACGTTTTTTGAAGAAACCTTGTTTCTTATTCTGCATCTCAACTATTATCTTGCGGCCGTCG
This sequence comes from Bacteroidales bacterium, assembly GCA_016286055.1. Taxonomy (GTDB): domain Bacteria; phylum Bacteroidota; class Bacteroidia; order Bacteroidales; family UBA3824; genus UBA3824. Next base: position 298,026 of record JAEERW010000002.1, on the reverse strand, counting down.
GAGGTGGTGCAGAGCACATCGTAAATCAGTGTGCGGTCGTCGTCGTAATCGGCAACCTGCTCTTTGTCAGAAAACGACAGGTCGACAATTTCTTCCACACCTTCCAAAAGCGTGTTAAGGAAGTGCAGCAACAGGGGTTTGCTTATCTCCTGTCCGAAGACAATCTTGAAGCCAACATCGGTGAAAGGGTTTACAAAGCGTCCCATAATATGAATGATTTTTTTTTGTTTCCGCAAATATAGAATTATAATTTTAATTCTCCAAATATTAATTAACTACGGAAAACGCGAAAAGCGCGAAAGGGTTACGGTTTTGAGGTGAGAGTTCGTAATTTATATTGTTCTATTATATTCCAATATTTTTCGGTTTCGGCGGCGGAGTAGATTTTGCCACGGAATAGGTAGCCGTAACCCGCGGAATCTATTTTGGCAATATTTTCTGGTGTTGTTATTTTTTCTGAACAGATGTGCCAACCATCGAAGTATTTCGGATTAATATTGGAGTAGACAAGGAATGTATCTCGTATAGTATTATCCTCTATCTTTTGTTCATTTTTTAAAATATCATAAAAATATATATACTTGGCATCCGTTTTATGCGATTTATAAACGATATTCAAACCAAAATTATCGTAGGCACGCATTGGTTCATAAATAGCATATTCGTAGGAATCATTACCGAGTTCTTCTTCTGCATTGCAAGCAAACTTTACCGGATAAGAATATTTTTCAATGTCATATGCACTCAAATTCATTTTATAAAAAGAATGTGTACCACGCATTATTACTCTATCCATTGTATCAACTACACTATTGAATACTTCTTTACTAACCTCAATATAAGCACTATCTATTTTCTCATTAAACGAATATGTATATACATAATAGTAATGGCCTCCTTTAGTGTGCGAAGTACTATAGTTTTTGGATTTATATCTACCTAATATATAATACCCTTGTCTATTGTTTTCAACCTTACTCTTCCCCATATACCAATAAAAAACCATAGCCGATAATTCAAAGATAAGTATGCTTGATAATAAATAATTAATTACATTACGTTCTTTATATGAATCAAAAGATATTTGTAATAATATAAAAGATGCTATACACAACAGCAAAATCATAATTCCATTTGAAATTATAATTGAAAATGCAACCAACACCCATAATAATATTACAATTGCTAAAAAAAATGTAAGTTTACGCATCTTATTATTCGTTTTTCAGTTCATTTTCTAATTCATATTTTATTTTATTGATAATTTGTTTCATAACATCAATAACGCTCCTAAAATCGCTGTTGCCGTAATCTATGTAATCGCTCATAACTCTTGGTATTAATTGGTTTTTGCAAATATAGGATATTATTTTGAATTTTGTTCAAAAAAAAACACAACGTCGTATGGCGTTGTGTTTTGTATGCAGAATTGATATGGTTTATTCCTCTTTCTCTTTTTTCGACGGTTTGGGTAGTTTTACAGGGTCTTTTACCTGATTGGGCTGCAAGACAAGAGGAACAAGTTCCATTGCTGTGCTTACGTAGATGAATTCTAATCCGCGGATGTAGAGTTCGTTGATTTCTTCGATGTCGCGTTTGTTTTCTACCGACATAAAGATTGTTTTGATGCCGGCGCGTTTGGCAGCGAGAATTTTTTCCTTGATGCCGCCAACGGGCAAAACACGTCCTGAGAGGGTGAGTTCGCCGGTCATTGCCACAAAGGGTTTTACTGCGCGTTGCGAAAATAGCGAGGCAAAGCAGGTGAACATTGTGATACCTGCGCTCGGTCCATCTTTGGGCACTGCGCCTTCGGGTACGTGCAGGTGAACGTTGAACGCCTTGAACATACGGTTGTCGATTCCGAGTTTTTCTGCGTTTGATTTTACGTATTGAAGGGCAATTTCGGCGCTCTCTTTCATCACGTTGCCGAGGTTGCCTGTGAGCGACAATCCTCCGTTGCCACGGCTCAGACTCGATTCCACATAGAGAATTTCGCCTCCTGCGGCTGTCCACGCCAAGCCTACCACCACGCCGGGAATATCGTTGGTGTGGTATTCTTCGTGGAGATACTTTGGAATGCCGAGTTGTTTTTCTATCTCTTTTTCGGTGAGCGACGGGGCTTTTTCGTTGGATGCAATTTTTACGGCTGCCTTGCGGGCAAGCGACGAAAGCACGTTGTTCAACTCACGCACACCCGATTCGCGTGTATATTGGTTGATAAGCGTGGTGAGCACGGGTGTGGACATTTTGAGGTTTTCTTTGGCAATGCCGTGGTCTTTTACAATTTTGGGTATCAAGTGTTTGCGGGCAATCTCGATTTTTTCCTCGGTAACGTATCCCGACACGTTGATAATTTCCATACGGTCTAACAGAGCAGGGTTGATGGTAGATAGCGAGTTGGCTGTGGCTATAAACATTACCTTAGAAAGGTCGTAGTCGAGGTCGAGATAGTTGTCGTGAAACTCGGAGTTTTGTTCGGGGTCGAGCACCTCTAAAAGTGCAGCCGCCGGATCACCACGAAAATCGTTCGACACTTTGTCGATTTCGTCAAGCACAAACACTGGGTTTGATGTGCCTGCCTTGTTGATACTCTGCAATATACGTCCGGGCATAGCGCCGATGTAAGTGCGGCGGTGTCCACGGATTTCGGCCTCGTCGTGCAAGCCACCGAGCGAAATGCGCACATACTTGCGGTTGAGAGCGCGGGCAATGCTACGTCCGAGCGAAGTTTTGCCCACACCGGGAGGGCCAAAAAGGCAGAGTATCGGCGATTTGAGGTCGCCTTTTAGTTTTATTACGGCAAGATATTCAAGTATACGTTCCTTTACTTTTTCGAGACCGTAGTGGTCGGAATCGAGAATTTTCTGCGCCTCTTTGATGTCGAAGTCGTCGGCAGAACATTCGTTCCAAGGAAGGTCTACAAGTGTTTGTAAATATGTAAGTTGTATCGAATAATCAGGAGATTGCGGATGCACGGTTTTTAAGCGGGCAAGTTCCTTTTTGAATGCTTCGGCAGCGGCTTCGGGCCATTTTTTCTTTTCGGCTTTGGCTTCGAGGTTTTTGATTTCCTCATCGTTGGGGTTTTCGCCAAGTTCGTTTTGAATGGTCTTAATCTGCTGATTAAGAAAATAATCGCGCTGTTGTTTGTCCATTTCTCGTTTTACCTTGTCTTGAATGTCGTCGCGGAGTTTGAATTTTTGGAGTTCGAGGGTAAGAAGGCTCAGCAATTCCATACCGCGTTTTTTGAGGTCGTTGATCGACAGAAGTTTCATCTTGTCAGAGGCTTCCAACGGAATGTTCGACGCCACAAAATTGATGAGGAATCCCGGGCTTGCGATGTTTTTGATGGCAAACACGGCATCCGACTGCATTTCGGTGCTTTGCGATACAAATTCACCAGATTTATCCTTGATAGATGTAACGAGGGCATCAAATTCAGAGTCGCCTTTTTTAGGAAAAACAGTGTTAACCACCTTGTAGGCAGCGGCAAGAAACTCGTCGGAACGGTCGCCGGTGAGTTTTACACGCTCCAACGAATGTATCAAGCAGGTGATACTTCCGTCGGGCAACTCATAAAATTTTATTACTTTTACGATAGTGCCAATGCGGTACATATCGTTGTATGTGGGTTCGTCGATGGCGGGATTTTTTTGTGTAACGGTGGCAATGAGCAAATCCTCGCGGTAAGCCTTTTTGATGAGTTCCACAGATTTTTTGCGGTCGGCCTGAATAGGCATAATTATCTGTGGAAAAAGCGTATTGTTGCGCAATGGAAGAATGTAAATCTTTTCGCCGATGGTCTGATCCCAATCTATGTCGAGCGGCGCGTCGGTGTCGGGCAACTGAATCATTGTTGTCATACTGTCGGGACTATTCATCACAATCCCAATTCTTCCCGACTTTTTGTCTTCTTTCATCTAAACGGTTGATTTTTAAAAGTTTTCTCTAAATTGTTCTGTACGGTCGAATACGTTTTGGAGTATGTCGATGTCGATGTCGGTCAACTCCACGTGACGGCGTTTCATCACAAGTTCGGCTGTTTCGATAGCCTTTTTAAATGGGTAAGTTTCGTAACCTGCCGCGCCGCCCCAAGCAAACGAGGGAACGAAATTGCGGGGGAAACCGGCTCCAAAAACGTTGCTGCTTACGCCTACCACAGTGCCGGTGTTGAACATTGTGTTGATGCTGCTTTTTGAGTGGTCGCCCATAATGAGTCCGCAGAATTGCAAGCCGGTTTTGATAAAACGGTGCTTTGCGTAGTTCCACACCTTCACTTCGGCGTAGTTGTTTTTAAGGTTAGAGTTGTTGGTGTCGGCACCGAGGTTGCACCACTGTCCGAGAACAGAGTTGCCGAGAAATCCGTCGTGACCCTTGTTTGAGTATCCCCAGATAACGGCATTGTTTACCTCGCCGCCGCATTTGGTGTAAGGACCCATAGTGGTGGCTCCGTATATTTTTGCTGAAATTTTTACTACTGAATGTTCGCAGAGTGCAAGCGAACCGTGTATAACGGCGTTTTCCATCACCTCGCTCTCTTTGCCGAGGTATACGTATCCTCCGGCGGGGTTGATAATTGAAAATTCTGCGTTAACGCCCTCTTCCACAAATATGCGTTCGGGTTGGAGGGTACGGTTGGTGTCGCTGAGTTTTTGGCTTTTGCGACCTGCGGTAATGAGTTTAAAATCTTTTTCTATTTCCTGCTCGTTGAAGGTAAAAATGTCCCAAGTGTAGTTGAGACGCGATACCTGCGCTATCTCCTTGCAATTTATCTTGATAGACGAACGGTCGAAATAGAAAAGCATAGTGTCGCTTTCGTCGAGACGTGCGGCAATGATTTCGCCGTTTACACTCAAACCTTCGCCCTTATGCAAACTTTTTACAGCCTCTGCCAAATCGTTGTCGGGCAGTATCGTAGAGTCTATCACATAATTGTCGGCTTCAAAAATAGGCACAAACTTGTTTCTGAGATAGTCGACACTCAGAAGCGAGATTTGCGCTTCGGGCAGATATTTAGCCCATTTTTCGTCGATGGTGAGAATGCCCACACGGAGGTTTCCGGCAGGACGGGTGAATGTCAGCGGCAGAAAATCTGAATTTTTTTGAAGGTTGTCGGAGATGATAATGTTCATAGATGCAGGTGTTTAGATAAAAATAAACAAAAAAAGCCCCAAGCGCGTTAGAACCCGGAGCCTTTTAAGTTTTTGTAAAAAACTACATATTGGTTTTTTGTGTGTAGGTTTTTTCGTATCTCTTTTTGAACTTGTCAACACGTCCGGTGCTGTCAACGAGTTTCATCTTACCAGTGAAGAACGGGTGAGATGCGTTAGAGATTTCCACCTTGATCAAGGGATAGGTAACACCGTCTAACTCGATGGTGTCCTTTGTGTTAGCACAACTTTTAGTAATAAAAGTGTGGTCGTTGCTCATATCTTTAAAAACCACTAAACGATATGATTCGGGATGTATTCCTGCTTTCATTTTACTTTAAATATTTTCGTATTTTTTGGCTTGCAAATGTACGGCGGTTTTTTGAATAAAAAAAATTTTTTTTAAATATTTTTATCCCGTTTTGCTGATTAATCTGCGTATGTTGCAATCATCTACAATGTTACACCTGTCTTAAAAATTGCAATCTCGCGATAGCCGTTTTTTTCGTTGTTGACAGGAGTGCCGCTCGCTGCGTTTATCACAAATTCTACAAACCGCTTGGCAACGTTTTCCATCTCTTCGCCTTCGGCAATTACTCCGGCATTAAAATCTATCCATTGCGGTTTGGCATTATATAACGGTGTGTTGGTGGAGATTTTCATCGTTGGAACAAACGTCCCAAACGGCGTGCCTCTTCCCGTAGTAAAAAGTACTAATTGACATCCCGAAGCGGCGAGTGCAGTGGCTGCCACAAGGTCGTTGCCAGGGGCAGAGAGTAGGTTGAGACCGCTTTTTGTAATGGTTTCGCCATATTTGAGAACGTCGCGGACGGTGCTTTTGCCGCATTTTTGTGTGCAGCCGAGCGATTTTTCTTCAAGTGTGGATATTCCGCCCGCCTTGTTGCCCGGCGAAGGATTTTCGTAAACAGGCTGATTATTAGATATAAAGTATTGCTTAAAATCATTGATGAGGTCGACGGTTTTGTTGAAGATTTCTTTGTTGGCACAGCGGTTCATTAGAATAGTTTCCGCGCCAAACATTTCGGGCACTTCGGTTAAAATAGTTGTTCCGCCCTGAGCCACAATCCAATCGCTAAACATTCCCAACAGCGGATTTGCCGTAATGCCCGACAAACCATCAGAGCCGCCGCATTTTAGCCCAACACGCAATTCTGACACTGGTACTTCGGTGCGGACATCATTATGGCAAACGGCAAAAATTTCGCGTAAAAGTTTAACTCCATACTCCACTTCGTCGCCTTCAACTTTCTGTGCCTCAAACATTTTTACGCGGTCAGAGTCAACTTTGCCGATAAGTTCCCTAAGTGCTGACATTTGATTGTTTTCGCAGCCGAGACCCACCAAGAGCACTCCTCCCGCATTTGGGTGATGCACCATATTGCGGATAATTTTGCGGGTGTTTTCGTGGTCGCAGCCAAGTTGCGAACAGCCGTAATTGTGCGGAAATGCCACCACAGCATCCACACTGCCTTCGTTGCCTAAGATTTCGGCACGGAACTGCTCTGTAATTTTTTGTGCAATGCCGTTGACACAGCCCACGGTGGGGATTATCCAAATATGATTTCTAACGCCCACAGCACCATCGCCGCGCCTGAATCCAAAGAAAGTGCGCTGACAGTCAGACGGTTTTATCTCCACAAGATTAGGCGTGTAAGTATAATTCGAAATGCCTTCGAGATTGGTTTTCAAGATATTATGGTCGATATGACACCCTGCTGACACATTACATATAAGGTGTCCGATTGGAAACCCGTATTTGATAACGTTTCCTCCTTCGGGAATATCTGTAAGGGCAAATTTATGTCCCGCGGGAATATCGTTTTGGAGGATTATTCCGCCGTTGAGGTCTATTTTAGTGCCTGATTTTAATTGCGTTAAGGCAACGGCAACATTGTCGGAAGGGTTTATGCGAATGTATTGCGACATAGTTTAATATTGTTTTATAACACCATCTCCACTGCCTTTCTCATTCCCTCTTTCTGAATTATCTCTAAATCTTCGGTCAGCATCGCTGTAAGTCCAGGGATGAGGTTGAGGTTTTCGTCCCAAATAGAAACTGCGGAGAGAACTCCATTTGCCACTTCGGCGCAATTGTTTGTTGCCCAAAGATTTTTGAGTAAATCAATTATTTCGGGAGCGTCGTTTGGTGTGATTTCATCGTTGCCGCGTTTTCCGCCTTTGTAATATGTGCAGATGGCGGCGAGACCAAGAACTATGCATTTGGGCAGCGTGCCTTTTCGGTCGTGATATATTTTGAGTCCGGGTAGGTCGCGAGTCTTGAATTTCGGAAACGAGTTGAGCATAATGCTTGTTACAAAATGCTTTACAAACGGATTAAGGAAACGGCTCTTGACATCTCCGGCATATTTGGTGAGTTCCACTTTGGGCAGGTTGAGTGTGGACAAAAGTTCTTCGTACATCACCTTGTCAACAAAGCGACCGATGAGCGCATCTTCGCAACATTCGCGCACGGTGTCGAGTCCCGAGAGATAGCCAACCGGCGATAGCACTGTGTGAGGACCGTTCAGTAGCGTTACCTTGCGTTCGTGATACGGAGCCTCCGATGGCACAAACATAACATTCAATCCGGCTTTGTTGGCGGGAAACTCTGTGGACAGACTTTCGGGGGCTTCAATTACCCAAAGGTGATAAACTTCGCCTTTTACCAACTGCTTGTCGTCGTAGCCGATACGGTTGAGAATCTGTTCTACGTTGTCTTTTGGATATCCCGGCACAATGCGGTCAACGAGCGTGTTGTATACTGCACAGGCATTATTAAACCAATATTTAAACTCCGCGCCGAGATTCCAATGTGTGATATATTGTAAAATACACTCTTTTAAGTGCTTGCCATTGTGGAATATAAGTTCGCAGGGCAGGATAATAAAGCCTTTTGAAACATCGCCTTTGAAAAATTCGTAGCGGTGATAGAGCAACTGAACGAGTTTGCCAGGGTAGGAGAGGGCTGGCTTGTCGGTAAACTTGCACGAAGGGTCGAAAACTATTCCCGCCTCGGTAGTGTTTGAGACGATGAAACGCATTTCGGGCTGTTCTGCAAGTTTTAAAAAATTATCAAAATCTTTGTAAGGGTCGATACCGCGGCTAATTACGTCGATAAGTTCAATAGAATCCACTGGTTTCCCATTGCTGTCGAGCCCTTGAAGGTTTACGTGGTAGAGGCAGTCTTGGTCGGTGAGGTTTTTGATTTTTCCACCTGCCCTTGGCTGTATAGCTACAACCGAGCCGTTGAAGTCGGTTGTCTGGTTGGTTTTCTGTATAATCCATTCTACAAAGGCGCGGAGAAAGTTGCCTTCGCCAAATTGAATCACCTTTTCGGTGTATGAGCGAGCATCTGCTGATTTTCTGTTTAGTGGTTTCATAATTTGCTGACATTTAATATGGCAAATATATAAAAAAAAACTGACGGACAACTTGCCCGTCAGTTTTTTATTTTGAAGATGTTGTTTCAGATGAATTATTCAGCGTCTTCTGCACCTTCTTCTGCACCTTCTTCTGCTTCGCCTTCGCCTTCTGCTTCAGCCTCAGCCTGCTGAGTTTCAGCGTCGATAACAGCTTGGAAAGAAGCAACAGCGTTAGGAATAGAAGCGGCAAGAGCCTCAACGTCTACACCAGCACCTTTGAAAGTAGCAACGGTAGCGTTGTAATCGCTTTTAGATTTAGCAGCTTCCAATGCTTTTGAAGCCTGATTGTAAAGGTCGATAGCCTCTTGGGGGTTGAGTGAGCCGTCCTGCTGTTTGAGAGTAACAACAGTGTTGAGCATTGTACCTGCGCTAACGAGGTCGCCTGCTGCTGCTTTGTCGATACCGTTGATGATAGTGGTAGCGTTGGTTACGATTGTAGCGTAATCTTTTGTTTCAACGGCTTTGTTCATAGCGTTGAGTTCGTTCTGGAAATTGCTTTTTGCGCAAGATACCAACATAACTGCGCAAGCCATAGCGGCTACGAAAATAGATAATACTTTTTTCATTTTTTTTAATTTTAAGAATTTATTGTTTGTTTTACTTTTATTTCCCTTAGTATTCTAATTGTATTTCTTGTGAAAATTCACGCCGCAATATTAGACATTATTTTCGATACGTATGTTAAGAAATGTTAAATTTTTTTAGTTTTTTCGATGTACCACGCGTAAGACAATACTACGGCAAGGCAAACCAAAGGCACTATGTATGAAATATGTATGCCTGCCGCATCGGATATTACCCCTTGCAACGGTGTTATTACCGCTCCTCCGAGGATTGCCATAATCAATCCCGAAGCACCGATTTTTTTGTCGTCGCTGTCCACGTTTTCAAGCGCGAGTCCGTAGATGGTGGGAAACATCAGCGACATAAAGAAGCTTATGCCTGTGAGCGCTACCACATTTAACATTCCTGTGCCAGGAGTAACCACAACGATGGTGCACAATACCAAACCTGCGATAGCCGCCAATTTCAAGAGTTTCGATGGACGGTGCCATTTCATCAGCCACGTAAAGAGGAATCGTGCCGCACTAAAACAGATGATACCTATTAAATAGTAGGTGGCGGCATTTACTTCGAGTATACCAAGTTCTTGCATTACAAGACGTATTGTAAACGACCAAACGCCAATTTGCACTCCTTCGTAAAAGAACAGCGCAATTACGCCAAAAACATAACGCTTGTTTTTCAAAAGTCTTGAAAATGATTCTTTTACGCTTCCGTTGCTGGTATCACCGCCTTTGGGCATTTTGGCAAGCAGCATTATCACCATAACAGCCAAAAGCACAAAACCGAGGGTCATATAAGTGCCTGTAACGGCGTTGAGTTCGTGCTGCTGAATGGCAGCGAGTTCGGTTTCTGACATTGCCGCTCTTGCTCCGGCGTCTGCACTATTGAGTTCTGATAGAATAAAAAACTGACTCAGCAAAATGCCCGTGATGCAGCCTATCGGGTTGAAACTTTGGGCAATATTGAGTCTGCGTGTTGCAGTTTCGGGCGAACCCATCGAAAGAATGTACGGATTGGCGGCAGTTTCCAAGATGGAGCATCCGCCTGCAAGTATGTACAACGCCACAAGATAGAACGCATACGAAGCCGCTGCTGCTGCGGGCAAAAACAATATCGCGCCCAAGGCATAGAGCGAAAGTCCAAGAATTACGCCGCTTTTGTAGTTGTGTTTTCGGATAAACAATGCGGCAGGCAGCGCAAAACAGAAATACGACCCGTAAAACGCAAACTGAATAAGCGAGGTTTGCGCATCGGACATCGACATAATGCGTTTGAATGCGCTCAACAGCGTGTCGGTCATATTGTTTGCCAATCCCCACAGAAAAAACAGCGAGGTGATAAGGCAAAACGGTATTAGGTATTTTTTTTCAATTGTCTTCATAAAAATAGGTATTCAAAAATAGTAGCGTTTATAAAATAAAGTGATATTTACGAATTTTTCCAACTTACGCGGAATTGCTCTCCAATAATCTCGCGAACTTTTGCCACAACTTCTTCGTCGGGCGGAGTGCTGATGAAGTCGATGTTTTTCAATACGTTCTGTGGATTGGTGGTGGAAAACAACGTTGACGTAATGCGCGGATTGTGGAGGCTGTATTGCATTGCGAGTTTCTCGATAGGATAACCAATTGAATCGCAATATTTTGCCGCCTTGGCGCATACATCGCGCAAAGCCTGTGGAGCGGGATGCCAATCGGGTGCGCCGCGCATAGTGAGCAATCCCATCGAAAGCGGACTTGCATTGATAACGCCCACGCCACGGCTCTCAAAAAAGTCGAGGAAGTCAACCAACTTGTCATCGCAAAGGCAATAGTGGCAGAAGTTCAAAACCGATTCCACAGTGCCTTTGGGCGTGTGCTCCACCACCCATTTTAGGTTTTCAAGCTGGAGGTCGGTGATGCCCACGTGACCCACAACGCCCTTTTCGCGGAGTTCGACAAGTGCGGGCAGAGTTTCGTCGCACACCTTTTGCAATCCGCCGGGCAGTGCAGCCTGAAATTCAATGTCGTGGACGTTGATGATGTCGATGTAATCCACGTTGAGACGCTCCATACTCTCGTAAACGCTATCGTGGGCGCGTTTGGCGGAATAGTCCCAAGTGTTGATCCCGTTCTTTCCGTAGCGACCCACCTTGGTGGAGAGGATAAATTTGTCGCGCGGAATCTCCTTCAACGCCTTGCCAAGCACCATTTCGGCCTTCAAGTGTCCATAATAAGGCGACACGTCGATAAAGTTGATACCATTTTCCACGGCAGTATGCACCGCCCTTATTCCGTCCTCCTCTTTAAGCGAGTGGAAAACCCCGCCGAGGCTCGACGCTCCAAAACCCAATGCAGAGAGTTTTAAGGATGTATTTCCAAGTGATCTAAGTTCCATTATAATATTAGGTTACAAATTTTCTATTATTCCCACTCCACCAAAATCCTAAACACCTTGCCCGGGGCATCGCTCCAAGTCTTCAACGCTTCGGCGGATTGGCTTGGCTTGATGATTCGGCTGATGAACTTTTCGATGGGGGCGTTGGAGTTGGTGAGGTATTTGATAACTGCCTCAAAATCCGATGGATTGGCATTGCGCGAACCCATAATGTCGAGTTCCTTCTTTACAAAAAGGCTCGTGGTGAGGGCGATGTCGGCTTTGGCATAACCTATGCAGACAATGCGACCTGTGAACGCCACCTTGTTGACCGCCAACTGATACGTTGGTGCTGCGCCAACAGCCTCAATAACCACGTCGGGCGCGGGAAGATTCCATTCTTTGGCGGTGTTGTAGGTGAATTTTGCACCGAGAGTGCGGGCAAGGGCAAGTTTTTCGTCGTCAAGGTCGGCAGCGATAACGGTTGCGCCTCGCATAACGGCACGCACCACAGCACCAAGACCCACCATTCCGCAGCCGATAACCATAACGGTGTCGGTGTCGGTAACTCTGCCACGGTCAACAGCGTGAAAACCAACGCTCATCGGCTCTATCAAAGCCGCATCGCGCAACGAAACCTCACCGCAAGGAATCACCTTTTGCCACGGCAGGGCGATGTATTCCTGCATTGCGCCATTGCGCTGAACGCCAAGAGTTTCGTTGTTTTCGCAGGCATTCACACGACCGCGACGGCACGACGCACAACATCCGCAGTTGGTATAAGGATTAACGGTAACCACCTGTCCCGCTTTGAGTTGAGGCGGAACTTCGTCGGCAGTTTCAACAATAGTTGCGCCAATTTCGTGACCCGGAATACGGGGAAAAGTTACCATAGCGTTGCCGCCACGAAAAGTATTGAGGTCAGATCCGCAGAAACCCACATAACCGAGTTTCAACAGCACCTCGCCGGCCTTCAAAGCCGGTTTCTCAACATCGACAACAGCCACGTTGCCGGGAGATTGTATTTGAATTGCTTTCATTATGTATTTTTAAGATTGTTAACAACGTTCAAAATTAGAGATATTTTTTGGAACGGAGAAAGATTTTTTGGTATTTTTGAACTATGCAATCATTATTGAATGTTTATCGCCAAGTTGCCGAATGAAAAACAGCCAAGTTGCCGAATGAAAAATAGCCAACTTGCCGAATGAAAAATACAAAAAGTTTTGGAATTTAATAATTTATGATTAAATTTGCGGCATAACAAAACAACGGAAATATGATGCCAAATTTAGATACATATCATAAGCGAATTGCAGACAAACTATTGTCTGAACAACTTGAAACTGCCGGTGCGGTTTTGATTCAAGGGCCAAAATGGTGCGGAAAGACAACAACCGCAGAGCAATTGGCTAAAAGCGTGATTTACATCGACAATCCCAAACAGTTGAAAACAAATGTAACCTTGGCTGAAACCGACCCTGAAACACTATTGAAGGGTGACACTCCGAGGCTTATCGACGAATGGCAACTGACTCCACAACTTTGGGACGCGGCTCGCTATCTGATTAGTCATCAGCGCAAAACGGGATTGTATATTTTTACAGGGTCTGCCGTGCCACCTGACAAAACTCTGATAACACATTCTGGCACAGGTCGTTTCGCTTGGCTGACAATGCGGACTATGAGTTTGTGGGAGTCGGGTGATTCGTCAGGGGCAATTAGTCTTGAAGCGTTGTTTAAACAACAAGCCGAAGTAGCCGGAGCAAAAGACTTGTCAATTAATGATTTGGCGTACCTTGTATGTCGTGGAGGTTGGCCGGGTGTGTTGGGAATGTCGGAGAAAAATGCATTAAAACAATCACGAAATTATGTGGATGCCGTTTGCAACAGCGACATTTCACGAGTTGACAATGTGGAACGAAATGCGGCTTTTGCAGCCCGATTGCTGCGGGTGTTTGCACGTCATCAAGGAGGGCAGGTGTCAGTAAGTATGATTAATGCCGATTTGACTGCCAATCAGCCAAGTATGAGCGACGATACTGTCGCATCCTACCTTTCAGCACTGAAAAATATTTTTGTAATTGAAGATATGCCCGCGTGGTGTCCTAACCTTCGGTCAAAAACAGCAATCAGGACGGCTGACACAAGATATTTTATTGATTCGTCAATAGCAACAGCGGCATTGGGTGTCGGTCCTGACGACTTGCTGAACGACCTGAATACTTTCGGGCTTATGTTTGAAACGTTGGCAGTCAGAGATTTAAGGGTGTATGCTGATTATTTGGACGGAAAAGTATTTCACTATCGCGACAAAAACGGGTTGGAATGTGATGCTGTAATCCATTTGCGCAACGGTTCTTACGGTCTGATAGAGATAAAACTTGGTGGCGACACCTTAATAGAGGAAGGAGCCAAAACGCTGTTGAAATTGGCAGGCAAAATCGATACCGACAAGATGAAACAGCCTTCGTTTCTTATGGTTTTGACCGGTCTGGGCAGTTTCGCCTACAAACGCAAAGACGGGGTTTGGGTAGTTCCGATAGGTAGTTTGAAAAACTAGCCTCACATATCTTTTGCAACGCCCAAAATTGTGGTTATTTTTTGGAACAGAGAAAGATTTTTGATACTATTTGTTGTTTTCATCTCGATACCTTGCAATCTCATAACCACTTGGCTCCCAGATGAAGACTTCGTTGATGCGGGGAGATTCTTTGGAGACTTGGAGAATTACCGTGTCGCCGACGTTTTTTCGTTTATATAAGTGCTCGTTTACACTATGCTTTTTAGCCAATGAGTCGTTCTGTCCTATCCATAAATAATATGTGGTGCCGCTATGTGGTCCTGATGACAAATCTTTTTTTGTGATTACCCCTGTTGTGTAATATGAATTGGAAAGGGCTTGTTCTTCGAAGGATTTTATCTGAGATCTTATGAAATATAATTTAAGTCCAATAATTGCTCCCGCCGCAAATAATGCTGCTAATGCAGTAAAAAGATTATCGTCTTTTGGTTGTGATGGCTTTGCAATGGAGATGCCAATTGTTATCATAAGAGCAAGAAATAGAAACATATTGTATGCAAAAATCAATTTACTGTAACTATCTCCGTATGTTTTGTCTATGTATTTAAGATACATAATTTCAGATGGTATGGACACAACCACCACTACCAAAATTATCAAAATATTTCTGATTTTCTTGGCCTTGTCAAGTTTGTCGTAGTTGGTTATGTAATTGTATATGTTATTGAAATCCATATCGTTTAGTTTTTCTCATTATAGTTATTTGTTATCCCTTATCCTCTTTTGTTAAGTCAAAATGCAGATTCCTGTGCAAAATTATTTTTATTTTATTAGTAACAAAAATTTATTATCAACCTGATATTATCGGATTCAAACTGTTACGAAAAAAATTGAAAAAAAAGTATCATCAACTATTGTTTATTTGAAAAAAAACGTAGTTTTGTAATTGCGAAACATTCCGCAAGAAACAACCATTAAAACTTACACCAATGAAAAAAACACTTTTTACACTCTTGACAATCACAATTTTAGCCACAACCGCTGCCGCACAAAACATTACCAACCGCACTTGGACTGACGGTCTCGGTGGATGGAACTGTGGAAAGGCTGACAACGGCAACTACCAATTCATAGGCGGCTACACCGATGCAGGCCTCGATTGGGAACTCCAAAGCATCGGAACCGACAAGTTCAAAGTAGTGGATGCAGAGTTCAATATGAGCGGCAATGGCTGCAACGTCACCAAAATGAAAATCACCGACGGCTACGACAACGCAAACCTCGTGCTCGTGGCGCGGAATTCCAAAAACGTAATCACAGCACTTTTGGCGGAACTAACTGATTGGAATCACGACGACCAACTTCTCCTTGATATGCTCGACGGCATCTACACCGACTCTCAGGGCAAGGAGTACAACTTTGCCCGCGAATCGCTCAACGGCGAGAAGATAGAAGTGCAGGTCAGCGACGGCACTATGGCGCAATGTTTCAAACTCAAAGACGGCAAAATCTATTGGGTAGAGTTCACCGACAAGGGAATCGACCTTTACAACGCCGTTTGGGACGATGATAATCCTTGCGGATATTACAAGAGGTCAACGTTTTACAAATCGCTCACCAAGAAAGACCAAATCACCGAAATCATCACGGGTCAGTACCCCTACACCTCGATGAAATTGGTTTTGCCGTCACAATTGGATTTTTTCACCAAGGCTCAACTCCGCGTAATGCGCAACGAAATCTACGCCCGCCACGGCTATGTGTTCTCATCCGCCGACCTCAAAGCGCATTTCTCCAAAATGAGTTGGTACAAACCCCTGAACGACAATTCAAAAGTGCATCTCTCACAATTGGAGCAATTGAACGTGGATTTGATTAAGGCGTGGGAAAACAAGAGTGAGTAATCTGCGTTCCTCAATTATCCCCATAATTTCCCCTACAATATCTCCCTCGCAATCCACGCGCAAGCTTCGGCGTCGGCGAGGGCGTGGTGATGATTGTCTAAACGATAGCCACAAACGGCTGCTACTGTATGTAGTTGGTGATTAGGTAAATGAGGAAACTTTCGGCGCGAAACACAAAGCGTATCATAAAATTCATAATCGGGATAATCCATCTGATAAACACGGAAAACAGCCTTTAAACAACTCTCATCAAACGGCTTATTGTGCGCCACTAATGGCAACCCGGCAATCTTTGGTTCCACCTGCGCCCAAACTTTCGGAAACACCGGCGCATCCTCGGTATCTTCTTGGCATAGACCGTGAACCCGCGAGCACCAATAATTGTAATAATTGGGCTCCGGTTGAATGAGCGAATAGAACGAATCTACAATTTCACCATTCCTAACTATCACTATTCCAACCGAACACACCGACGAACGCTCAGTGTTTGCCGTTTCAAAGTCTATGGCTGCAAAATCTTTCATTGTATAACTTTTTTAAAGCCGTGCTGTAATCTCGGCTTTTTTGTCAATTTTATCAAGTATCAATATTTTTGCGTTAGCCAGCAAAAAGGGGCGCAGCGAGTGAGATTCTGTCTTTTCCCTTGAAGGATTATTATATTTAATTATAACATTATTATTCCGACATATTTTTGATGTAGGGCAACTCTGGCAAGTTTTTGAAACCGTAGAACTTAACTGCGTTTTCGCCGAGTAAGGCTGCTTTTTCGTCGTCGGAGAAGTCATTGCTCTTGATCACAAAATCGTACGACATCTTGTAGGTAATGGCGCAGATGGTGCGGGGATAGTCGCTGCCCCACATCAGTTTGTCGATGCCCACAAGGTCGGCGGCTTCGCGGATGGCTTTTACGGCTGAGGGGAAGGGGTAAAACTCGCTGTTGTAGAGCCAAGTAATGCCGCCCGATTCAATGAAAACATTAGGATTGCGGGCAAGAAGGATTTGATTTTTCCAATTCTTAGTGGTGGCAAGTCCAAAATGTCCAATAGCGATTTTGAGATTGGGACATTCGGAAATAACTTCTTGAAATTCAGCAATCTGACGTTCGTAGTCGGCGAGGCACATCGAGAAAATCATCTGTTTTTCCTCCATATATTTCATTGCAGGCAGAAGGTCTTTCATCGGGCGGTTGATACGGTGTCCCGGAATTGCAATCGCCTTGAAACCAAGCGAATGTAAATGTTTAATGTCGTTGAGAATGTCGTCGGCAGAAATTTTTTTCTCAGTTTCGGCATTTTCGAGACCAAGGCGCGGCATTCCGCAAACGAAGAAACGGTTGGAATATTTTTTTGACACTTCCAAAAGATAATCATTTTGGTAGCCGTCGATAACTTCCTGTACCACAACCGCTCCGCCAACCTGTGCATAATCCATATTGGCAAGAAAAATTTCGGCTGTGTTTTTGCCGTCAACCATAAAAGGCGGCAGCATTTGGCGTTCGCCGTCGAAAAACATTGAGCGTCCGCGTGTGGTGGTGTAGAGGTGATGGTTGTCCACCACGGTATCCTGTTTAAGCCAAAGGTGGCTGTGTGCGTCGATAATTGTCATTTTCCCTCTTGTTTTTTCAATTGGTCAATTCTGTCGAGAAGTTTTGCAACTTGTTTGTTGAGTTCGGTAATTTCTGTTGTGGAAGAGTTGTTGCCTAATTTGAAGAAGTCCATAGTAGAACCGAGGAGTTCGGCCTGAGACTGTGATTCGTCGGCGCTTGTGGAGAGTTCTTCGGCTGTGGAGGCGTTTTGCTGGGTGATGTGGTTTAGTTGAACGAGAGCGTTGTTAACTTGTTCAGCGTTGCTGATTTGCTCCACCGATGCGGCAGTGATTTCGTGTACAAGTTGTGAGGTCTTGTTGATTTCAGGCACGAGCATTTCTAATAGTTTGCCTGAGTTTTGTGCCTGTTTAACGCCACTTGCTGTGAGCGTGTCGATTTCTTTGGCAGCGGTCTGGCTTTTTTCGGCAAGTTTGCGAATTTCAGAAGCCACCACAGCGAAACCTTTTCCCATTTCACCTACTCTGGCGGCCTCAATTGCGGCGTTAACAGCGAGTAGGTCGGTTCTGTTGGCAATTTCGTTGATAATGCCCACTTTGTCGGTAATGTTCATAATAGCGTCGGCTGTGGTTTTTACCGATTTGTTGGCTATTTGTACGCTCTGAACCACTTTGTTGGTAATGTCCTCGGTTTCCTTAGCGTTTACAGAGTTCTTTTCTATGGATGCGGTCATCTCGCTCATAGCGGTAGATACTTGTTCTGATGCTGAAGCTTGTTGGGTGGCTCCTTGTGCCATCAGTCCTGCCGATTTTGATAGTTCCTTACCTGCGCTGTTGACGTTTTGTGCCGATTGCTTAACTTCTGACACAATGCGCCGTATGTTTTTTGCCATGTCGTTGAAAGCCCGAAACAGTTCCGCAATTTCGGTATTGCCTTTAAAATCATTCTGAAACGACACATTGATGTTTCCTGCGGCTATTTGTTGGCATCCCTTGATCATTTGTGATATTGGACGTCCAATCTTATTGCTTATGATGGTGGCTATTATTACCGAAACAATCATAAGAGCCAAAGCTATTAATACAAAGGTGCGTATTTGTCCATATAGGTTTCTAGAAAAATTGTATGTGTATGTGCTAAAAAGAATCACCAATTTAGTGTCGCCTTGTCCGCACTTAACAAGGTTAGAGTGGTGCGAAATGCCGTAGCTGTCAACTACATGCTGTGTGTTGTTGTTAAACACTTCGTTGTGTATAGCGGCTTGTCCATACACTTCACCAAGGTTTTTTCCATTGTTGCTGGGGCTTTGGCAGTCGGCTATAATGGTGAAGTTGTTGTCAAATATTACTTCTGTCATTGGAATTCCAATCTTGTCTTTATATGTTTGGGCAATAGAGAGCAAGTTGTCGACAGGAATGTATTCAACAAAAGTACCGAGGAATTTGCTATTTTCGTGATCTATAAGAGGTATAGCAAGTGGAATTGTGAGTATTCTCTCTTTGCCAACCGTGATAAATTCTGCGGGCATTAATTGTCTTATAGGGTTTTTTCGAATACGGTTATAGATGTCGGAGTCGAGATGGTATTCGGGAATATGTACAACTGTGGAGCTATCTTTTTTGTGATAAAATAAGTTGAATTCGCCATTGTATGGGCTAAATAATGGGTCGTTTTTATACTGCTCATCAGCATTGTCGAAAGCGTTTGGCTCCCATTTAATGCCGCCAATAACAGCTTCTGTATTTCGGAAAAATCCAAATAGAATAGCAGCAACGTCTTTGCGTTTCATTTTGTCAGAAAGATACCCTTTTGACGACATTTCCAAAGGTGTAATTATGGCAGCTGTTTGTCCAAGGTACGTTTCGATTTGGTGTTTGATATCCTCAGCGCAACGTGCTGACAAATCGTCCATTTTTTTTGAACCAGCATTGTCCATAAGACTTTTGCTGTACAAGATAAAGGTGATGAGGAATGCCGTGGTCATAAGAATTGTCATGACAATAAACATAATGTTAATAAGCCTTGCCAATCTGCTTCCTTGAAACATGTTGCTGAATATGTTAAGTATTTTTTTCATTGCGTTTTAATTTTGGTTATCATCGTGTATGGTGTTGTATGATATTGCGAGAATCTTATCGGTGTCGAGAATTGTAATGAATTTCCCCGAATCTTTGAAAACTCCCAATGTGTATTTTTTAGGAATTATGGTGTTGAATTCGGATGCAGGTAGTATGTCTAATGGTTTTATTTCTATAACGTTGCTTACATCGTGTGCCAGCACGCCAACAGTTAGAGTTTCGTTGTAACGTTCGTCGTGAACGTTGTGAACAATAATTACAAAGTTGTCGAATGGTTGTATGGGTAAGTTGAGAATTATTCTTGGGTCGATAACGGGTATTATTTCGCCTCGAAAACTGATAACTCCCATAATCTGTTTAGGAGATTTAGGAATTTTAGTAATTCGTTGTTTTTCTAACACTTCCACAACCGATTGCACTTTGGCGGCTAAGGGGTAGTAGAGAGCGTTGAATGTGAGATAGAAATTATTGTCGGGTCGGTTTTGCATAGTGTCAGAGTTTTTTGTTTTTTTCTACAAGGCGGATAAGTTTATTTGTGTCGAGAGCTAGGGCTATATGACCATCGCCGAGGATGCTTGCACCCGAAAAATACTCTTGGTAAGCGAAGTATGGTCCGAGTGGTTTTAGAACGGCTTGATGTTCGCCAATAACTTTGTCGACCGAGAGGCACATGCACGATTCCTTGTATTTTACAATTACAAGGGTTGTGTTTTCGGGCTGATTGTCGTTGGTGCTGAGCAGTTGCCTTAGATTTATCACTGACATAGGGTCGCCGTTGTGGTTGAAAATGGGTTTAGGGGCGCTGATTTTGTCGAATGTTGTTTGTATACAGCTGTCGACAATGTAGAGAGGGATAAGCAGCAGAGTTTCACCGAGCGATACGAGCAGCGAGTCAACAATGCTGAGGGTGAGCGGCAGTTTTATTGTAGTTATAGTTCCGAGGTTTACTTCGCTGTCCATTTCTATTTCGCCTCGGAGTTTGGTGATATTCTGTTTTACAACGTCCATTCCTACGCCTCTTCCCGAAATGCCGGTGATAGTTTGAGCTGTGGAAAATCCCGGACGGAACACAAGGTCGTAGAGCTGTCGGGTTGTAACTGGCTGGTTTGGTTTTAAGAAACCTTTTTCTTCGGCCTTTTGTCTGAGGTATTTGGGATTCATGCCTGCACCGTCGTCTTGCACTTGGATAAAGACGTTAGCGCCGGAGTAGAAAGCTGTGAATTTGATTACACCATGGTCGGGTTTTTTGAGTTCGCGGCGACGCTCTACCGATTCGATACCGTGGTCGATGCTATTTCTGATGATATGCATCAGCGGCACGGTGATGTTGTCGATAATGGTTTTATCTAACTCGGTGTCGGTGCCTTCGGTTATGAAGTCGATTTTTTTGCCGAGTTCTTTTGAAAGGTCTCGTATAAGGCGCTCAAATCTAAGCATCATGGTTTCGATTGGTATTAGCCTTATAGCCAGAGCGTTGTCTTTGAATTTGTTGGATAGCTTGTCGATTTTTTCGGATAGATTGTCTAATTCCGGAAGGTTGAATTTTTCTGCAAGCGACAGCATCTCGGCCTTGGTAACCACTAATTCGCTCACCAGATTCATCAGTTCGTCGAGTTTGTCGGCGTCAACTTTGATGCTGGTGTTTTTGGTTTCAATGGCGTCGATGTTTCGTCCTATGATGGTTTCTTCTTTTCTGAGGTTTTCTTCCGTGTTGGAGGCTATTGCTGTAGGTTTTGTAGATTTTTCGTCCTTGGTGTTTTTAATGAATTTTGTTAGCGGCTCAAAGTTGATGTCTTTGCCACTTTGCTGCTGGAGCTGTAGCTCTTGCACAAACAGCGGATTAAGGAAGAGGTCGCTGTCGGATAGTTTTATGATTTCTACCTCGTCGGTGGCGAAAAGGAATATGTCTTTGATGTCGTCGTAGGTGCGGTCGGTAGAAAAAATAGCCTCCCAATACATATAAAATTTAGCGGCGTATTTTTCATCATCGGGATATGCGTGAGTAAAAGTTACCACACCTGGGATGCTTTCCAGCTCTGCGATGATGTTGCCCAAGTTGACTCCGCGACTCGAAATGTCGGCCTCTGGTTTGAATACCACATGGTAAGTGGCTTTGATGCCAGAAGGAGCAGGGCTTGTTGTAGGAGGGGTTAGAGAATCATCAGGAGTGTCGTCATCGGTAAAATCCGATAGTTTTTCGGTGTATGGCAGGAGAGTTTGTGAGTGGTCTTGTTCGGGGTTGTTGAGCAGCTGTCTGATGATGTCAACACCTTCGAGGGTGATGCTGATAAGGTGTTTTGGCACAGATTTGCCGTTGTCTCTAATAATGCCGTAAACGTTTTCAATTTTGTGTGTGAGTTTTTCCACATCTTTGAAACCGTACATGCCGCAAGTGCCCTTAATGGTGTGCATTACCCTGAATACCTTATTGATGCCGTCGGCAAGGTCGGGATGATGCTCTAATTCCAGCAGGGCGCTTTCCATTTCGTTGAGCCGGTCTGTTACCTCTTCGAGGTATTTTTGTTTAAACTGTTCGAGCATGGCTACGGATTATTAGTTGCAACTTAGGGGTTTAGCCAACAGCTTTTTTTATGATGCCGAGAAACTTGTCGATGACAAAAGGCTTTTGTATCCAGCCAGTTATTCCCACTTGTTTTGCTTTTTGTTTTTTTTCTTCATTGATTTCGGTAGTGAGTAGCAAGATGGGGATGTTTCGGTAATCGGGCAGTTGTTTAACGGCTTCGGCAAGTTCCAAACCATCTTTTTTGGGCATATTGAGGTCTGTAACAAGCAGGTCAATTTTGCGTCCGTCGAAATAGTTGAGGGCATTTTCTCCATCAGTGGCTTTTAGCACAGCGTAACCGGCTTGTTTGAGTGTGAATTCAATCACGAACCTAGTGTTTTCAAAGTCGTCGGCAATGAGAATGGTTTTTTGTGCGCTCTCCTCTTCTTCCTTGTCGGGCGAGATGTCTTTTGAATAGAAAATCTGTGCTTTTGGATTTTTAAGAATCTGTCTGAAAATATGGGCGTTGTCGCTGAGCTTAAGCAAGTATCCTCTTGCTCCGGCTTCGATAAGGTCGTTGACGTATTTTTTGTTGTCGTACATCGACAGACCAATTATTACAAGGTCTGGATTGATTTTAAGGGCGGCTTTGGTAGCCTCAATGCCATTCATCTCGGGCATCTCTATGTCGATAAACACGAGGTCTGGTTTGCACACGTTGAGCATGTGCAGAAATTCGGCTCCGTTAGAGGCTTCTGCTATTATGTCTACGTCGCCCAATTTCTGAAGCAGTGTTTTAATTGCGTTTCTGTATACGACTTTGTCGTCAACAAGAATGATTTTAATTTTGTTCATTGTCGCTACGTTTATATGTATCTTTTGTTTTTTTTAATCTTGTGCAATATACGGAATTTCTATTAAAACGCGAAATCCTTTTTGAGGTTTTGTTTGAAAATTACAAATTCCGTTTAGAGCTTTAATTCTCCCCTCGATATTCGACATTCCCATGCCGGATTTTTTTTGTTGGGTTTCCTCAGTGGCTATTCCGATGCCGTCGTCGGCGTATTCGAGCTGTATAGAGGTAGGCTGTGTTGATAGGCTTAGCACAATGTTGTGAGCCTTGGCATATTTGAGGGTGTTGTTAATGAGCTCGTGGATAATGCGGTAGAGGGTGAGTTCAAGATTTTTGTTGTCGAGCTTTTGAAAGTTGGCATATTTGAACTCTACTTTAATAATGCCCGCTGACTCTATCTGTTCGATAAATGATTTGATAGTGTCAACAAGGCCAAACCGTGTGAGGATAACAGGGTGGAGGTTGTTGGCAATCTCTTTGGCGCTTTGTATAGCTTCGTCTACAAGGTTTTTGGTGAGCGAGAGTAAATTCAGCACCTCGTTTTTTTTCATTTCGCCGCTGAGAATAAGGTTGATATATATGTTGATGCTAGACAGCAAGGCTCCTATTCCGTCGTGAAGTTCCATTGCCATACGGGTGCGTTCGCGTTCCTCAGTGGTGGTGATGGTAGAGAATATGGCACGGTCAATGTCTTTAAGCTTTGTTATATCGGTGATAATGAGCATCCAAAGAGTGGATGAGCCAACATCTGTGCGAGAGCAGGTTACCTCGTAGAAACGTTTGGAACCGTCTTTTGCTGTGTATGGAATTTCTGCTACCTCATATTGGTCGTTGACTCGTGTTCTGGTGATAAGCTCAGTGATGTTTTTGAGAGTGTCGCCAGTGAGCAGCGATGTGATGTTGTGCTGCGAGTAATAACCCTTTTTGAGGTCGAACATTTCTGTAAAACGGCTATTGTGGCGTGAGATTTTTAACTTGTTGTCGATAATTACAATGGCGTTGGCACTACTTTCAAACAGCTGGTGCAGCTCTTGTTCGCGGCTTCGGATTCGTTGCTCAAAACTGTTTTTGTTGATAAGGTTCTTTACGAGTCCCGCCACGCTGATAATAGAGTAGATAGTGTCTTGCTGAATTGACATTCTGTCGTTTTTTCCGATGTAGAAGGCTCCTACAAGCTGGTTTTCCACCTTGATAGGGTATATGATGAATCGGTGGTTTCGTTTGGCTAAATCAGATGGTATTTGCGACGACTGAATGTTTGATATAAGTTCGTTTTCCTCAGTTTTTAAGAGATGTATAATTCGTGTGTAATCTTTTGTGGTTGAAGATATTAGTCCATATTTACAATGTTCTGAATGACTGTTGATGTAGTAGTATTCGGTTTTTTGGTCTTTACGTCCGAGCAGAAGCACGAGTTCGTTGATAGGCGTAATCTTGAACAAAGATTCTGTGAGATATGCCAAGCATTTACGAAACTTGGTGATGTGAGCCACCTCGGTGGTGATGATGCGCAGATTGTTTTGGAGACGCATGTTTCGTTTGAATCGCGAAACCGATTTTGCGCGTGCAGTTATGTCGTTGGCATCGAAAACTATAAGCTTTGGCTCTTTTTCAGAATAGTTGATTACCGATGCGTGGCTTTCGATAATGGCGATAGACAAGTCGTTGTTGTGGAATACAAACCTGCCCAAGGTGCTACCGCCATTGACAATTTGTTGGAAATATTTTTTTATAAGTTCGCTCTCGTCTTGAAACTTGGCAATCTCCCAAATGTGTTTTCCGATGAGCGAGGTGCTGTCGAAACCGAATATTTTTTTTACGGCAGCGGATGCGAGCACGATAGTGCCATCGAACGAGGTTACAAACACAGCATCGTTGATATTGTCGGTAACGAGAGAAAGCAGTCGTGTTTTTTCTGAGAGTTGTTTTTGAGCGAGGTTGCGGCGGTAAAGCTCGGTTCGGAGGTTGTTTTGCGATTTTACCAGATTAATGTGGCTTTTGATTCTGCATTCGAGTTCTTCACGGCGGAATGGTTTGCTGATATAGTCAACAGCGCCAGTCTGCAGGCCTTCGATGATACTCTCTTTGTCAGACTTTGCGGTAAGGAATATTACTGGTATGTCGGCGGTGTTGGGATTACCTTTGAGTAAACGGCAAGTTTCAAAACCGTCTTTCTCTGGCATCATCACATCAAGCAAAATGAGGTCGGGATGGTGTGAGGTGGCTTTTTCTATGGCCGAATCGCAGTCGTTGGCCGAGATAAAGTTGTAGTCGTGGCATAGCATTTCGTACAACATTCTAATATTCAGCGGATTGTCGTCAACTGCTAAAATGGATTCTCGTATTGGTGTCATGTGTTATAGTTTTGAGCTTTATAGTTGTTGATGATATTGTTGATAATAGTGAGAGATAATGAGGATGGATAACCTCTTGTAGCACAAAATCTTATAAGTTTTGCTTTTGCTTGTGGCGTAGAGAGGTCTTTGATTTGCCTAGCCTTTTTGGCGGTTTCGGAGGCTATGGTTTCTTTTTGCAGATCGTCAGGAATGCTGTCCAATGCTTTTTGAATTGTTGCCTGATCGATTTTTTTGATGGCAAGGGCAATGGCAATTTTGTTTTTGCCCCATTTGTCGAACCGAGCCTTGTCGCGTGCAAACGCTTCGGCAAAACGACTATTGTTTATAAATTGGTTTTTGATCAGATAGTCTACGGCTTTATTACATTGGTCGGGCGGGAGACCTTTTTTTGCAAGATACTCATAGGCATCGTGTCCGCATTTTTCTTTTTGCGAGCAGAGTGCGGCAAGACGGCTTAGCAATATGTCGTAGGTGGTTTCTGCCATTATTCTGTTTTTTCTGTAAATTCGTAAAAAGTTATGAAATATTTGCCGTCGCGACAAATAAATTGAAGTTTTTCTTCCAATTTTCCTTCGGCATATCTTACGTCATACTCAATAGATACTCTGGTGACGTTGTCGATGGTATCGGTGTAATAGTTAGTGCGTTGATAGCTAAGAAGTTGCCCCATTCGGTTCTCTTTCTGCACTAGTCCATTTTTCCATACTTCTAATGGTGTACGTTTGAGTGCTTCTGGATCAATAACAGTGATGGCTTGGTCAAAGTCGTTGACTTTTATCATGTTATAGAAAAAAATGGCAGTGTCATCGGCATTTTTTACAGCACACGATGAAAATATTAGAATAATTGCGGCTATGAGCGTTAATGCTGTGTGTTTCATATCTTTACAATTAGTTATTTAACAATGTCAAGTTCGTTTATGATGTGTTTAGCACCGCCCACTTTGTCGATGAGGAAAAGCACGTAGCGGATGTCGACCGAGATGTTGCGGCAGAGGTCGCGGCTGTAATGTATGTCGCTCATAGTGCCTTCCCAGTTGCGGTCAAAGTTGATGCCTATTAGGTTGCCGTCGGCGTTGATTACGGGACTGCCTGAGTTTCCGCCTGTGGTGTGGTTTGAGGCTATGAAACAAACGTGCAATGTGCCGTCTTTGTCGGCGTATTGTCCGTAATCTTTTTGTGCGTGTAGTTGTTTGAGTTTTTCGGGCACGTGGTAGTCGTAGATGTCGGGATTGTCTTTGGCGATAACGCCGTCTAACGTTGTAAAAGGCTTATACTCAATGCCGTCGCGTGGAGTCATTCGCTCGTTTTTGCCGTATGTGAACCTCAAAGTAAAATTGGCGTCGGGGTAGGGGATGCTTTCGGGCATAGTTTCAAGCAACGCCTTTTGATACAGCTTGTTAAGATTGTCGGACGTGAAGTCGAAATAATTTACATCTCCCGAAATTTTTGAAAAATACATATTAATAAAGGTGTCAACAAACTTGGCGGCTGGGTCGCTGATGAGTTGGTTGTTGAGTTCTACAAATGTTTTTTCTGCCCTTTTACCAGTTTTGGCGGCGGCTATGTATTTATCAATTACGCTTTTAAGTTTGGTGGTGTCGGTTATTATCGAATTATTGTAAAAATATTCGGTAAAGCGTTCGGCATTGCCTCCGAATTGATCAAAATACAACTCTTTAAACCAAAAGGGTGTGTAATCTGGACAACTGTCGGCATAAATTTTTATCATCCGGCAAAACAGATTGCGCTCTAAAGTGCTGTCGCGCGAGGCCAGTGCCGAAAGTAGTTTTGTGCGTGTGGCGTTTACGTTGTTGATAATCTCTTGTGGGTTATCTGCCTTACAATCAGATTCTAACTTAGCCATTGTGCGTGCAAGGTCGAAAAACGGCAGTGTATATATAGCCTCGGTAAAATATGCGTCGGCGCGGAGATTTTTGCCCACACGTTGGTAAAGATTGTTAAATTGCTGTGGTAGTTTGGCGTAAGTGGCGTTAGATGAGGCTTTTTTGATAAACTTCTGTTCAAAATCCTTTTTCATTTGAATAACGCCGCACTGCTTGATGCCGAGAATTTCGCCCTCCCATTTCTTTTTGGCGTTTTCTACCGAAGCAAGGCGCGATGTGTACATCAGACGAACTGCACGACTGCGGTTGATGGCATCCTGCATTATCTCCATTTTTTGGGCGCGAATCATTACGCGGGCGGGTAGGAGAGTGTTGGTTGAGAACTCAACGCCTGCGGCAGATTTGTACTCCTCGGTGCTGCCCGGAAATCCAAATACCATTGTAAAATCGCCTTCATTAACACCTTTGAGCGAAATTTTGAAATATTTCTTAGGCTTGTAAGGTACATTAGATGAGGATATTTCGGCGGGATTGTTGTCTTTGTCGGCATAGATGCGGAACATGGAAAAGTCGCCCGAGTGTCGAGGAAACATCCAGTTGTCGGTGTCGCCACCAAAATCGCCCACTGCCGAGGGTGGACAACCTACCAATCGAACATCTTTAAACGTTTGATAAACAAAAAGATAGTATTGGTTTCCAGCGTAGAATTTTTCGATTTCGCAGTTGTAATGGATGCCGTTTTTTGCCTTGGCTTCAGCAAGAATAAGGTTGGCAACGCTGTCGTAGTCGGCATTGTTTTTAAACCTTGGCGTAACGTCTTCCATATAACTTAAAATGTTAACTTTTAAGCCGTTGCATATAATCTCACCGTTCTTATCCTTAGCCCAGAACCCGTTAGTGAGAATATCGTTGTCGAGAGTGCTGTGCCCTTGAATATAACTACGTCCGCAATGGTGGTTGGTGAGGATAAGTCCTTGGTTGGAAACTAATTCTGCGGTACATCCCCCTCCAAAAATCATTACGGCATCTTTCATACACGCCTTGTTGACGCTGTAAATATCTTCGGCGGTGAGCTTGAACCCGTTTTTCTGCATATCGGCAATGCGCTGTTCGGCAAGTATGGGCAGCCACATACCGCCGTCGGCATACGCCACCGCATCCCACAACATCAATAATATAAACGAAACTAATCTCCGCATCTACTTTAATTATGAATTGTCAATTATGAATTATGAATTGTGAATTGTCAATTACTCACTGTGTCTGCCTTTGAGCACTGCCACCACGTCTTCAATCTTTTTGCCTTTGGCGCTGAGTAGCACGATGGTATGATAGAGAAGGTCGGCGGCTTCGTTCAAAAACAGCGAATCGTTGTTGTCTTTAGATTCGATTATGAGTTCCACAGCCTCTTCGCCCACTTTTTTGGCAATTTTGTTTACACCCTCGCGGAAAAGTTTTGTGGTGTAACTTCCTGCGGGACGTTCGGCGTTGCGCTTGTCGATAAATTTCTGTAAATAAGATAGAAAGCCGATATTGCTCTCCTCAAAGTCAAAGCACGAAGTGGTACCGCGGTGGCAAGTAGGACCATCGGGTTGTGCCTTAATCAATATGGTGTCGTTGTCGCAGTCGGTAAAAATTTCTTTTACATGAAGAAAATTACCCGAAGTTTCGCCCTTGGTCCACAGGCAGTTGCGGCTACGCGACCAGAATGTTACTTTTTTGGTTTCTTGAGTAATTTTAAAACTCTCCTCGTTCATATAGCCGAGCATCAACACCTGAAGTGTCTGATAATCTTGTATAATGGCGGGAACAAGACCGCCCTGTTTGTTAAAATCCAACATTTTAAATATTCTTATAATTATTACAAATGCAAAAATACAGAAAGTGTTGGAAAAATGCAACATATAATAAAAGGTGTGCAAAAATATTTTACACACCTTTTAATTATGGCTTATTGTTTATGGTTAATTGTTTGAAAACAACGGAGTTGAGAGGTATCTGTCGCCTGAGTCGGGGAGGAGTACAACGATATTTTTACCTTTGTTTTCGGGACGCTGTGCAAGTATCGTGGCTGCTTTGAGGGCTGCTCCCGACGAAATACCAACCAAAATACCTTCGCTTACTGCAAACTTACGGCCTTCGGCAAATGCGTCGTCGTTTTCGATGGCTATCACCTCGTCGTAGATTTTGGTGTTGAGCGTTTCGGGAACAAAACCTGCGCCAATACCTTGAATCTTGTGCGCTCCGGCTGTGCCTTTTGAAAGTACGGGCGATGTGGCCGGTTCTACTGCAACTACCTTAACATCAGCCTTTTTAGATTTCAAAAATTCACCAACGCCGGTGAGTGTTCCGCCAGTGCCAACGCCTGCTACAAAAATGTCAACCTTGCCGTCGGTTTGATCCCAAATTTCGGGTCCTGTGGTTTCGCGGTGGATTTTAGGGTTGGCGGGGTTAACAAACTGACCAAGAATTATAGAGCCTGCAATCTCTTTGTTGAGTTCCTCTGCCTTGGCGATAGCACCTTTCATGCCTTTTGCACCTTCGGTGAGTACAATTTCTGCACCGTATGCTTTCAACAAGTTTCTACGCTCAACGCTCATGGTGTCGGGAAGTGTGAGGATGGCTTTGTAACCTTTTGCTGCTGCCACTGCTGCCAAGCCTATACCTGTGTTGCCCGAAGTGGGTTCGATGATGGTGGCACCGGGTTTCAAAAGTCCTTTGTCTTCAGCATCCTTAATCATTGCAAGCGCAATACGGTCTTTTACCGAACCAGCGGGGTTGAGGTATTCAAGTTTTGCTAAGATGGTGGCGCCGTTGATTCCGGCTTTCTTAGAATAATTGTTGAGTTTGAGGAGCGGGGTGTTGCCGATCAACTCTAATGAACTTTCGATAATCTTACTCATTTTCTTTATGTTTTTTAAAGGTTCTTAATTCGTTTAATTATTACACTGCAAATATAGTTGCTATGGAATATTACGCCAAGAGAAATTAAAAATATGGTTATAATTTCTAAATTGCTATATTTTTGTAGATAATATTACCACAAAAACTATTGTCTTTATTGCAAAGTTAGAAAAAAGGTGTTAGATGGTGTTTGATTGAGGTTCATTTTTTTTATAAACTGCAAAACTGCATATTTTAATAAAACAAGATTCTCTATCCCTGCTTGTGGCAGTCAGGGATAAAGAATCCTTTGAAAACAAATCAATTATTTATGGCTTAGATAGCATCGAATGCCTGACTCAAATCGTCGATAATGTCGTCGATGTGCTCAACACCTATCGAAAGACGAATTGTGGTGGGCGTAATGTGCTGCTGAGCGAGTTCCTCGGGCGAAAGTTGCGAGTGTGTGGTTGTGTACGGATGTATCACAAGACTCTTAACGTCGGCAACGTTGGCAAGGAGCGAGAAAATTTTGAGATTGTCGATAAACTTCCAAGCATCGTCCTGAGTGCCTTTGATTTCAAAAGTGAAAATCGACGCACCGCCTTTGGGAAAATACTTTTTGTACAATGCGTTGTCTCTGTGTGTAGAGAGCGAGGGGTGGTGAACTGCGCTTACTTTGGGGTGTTTAGCAAGGAAGTCTACCACTTTGAGTGTATTCTCTACGTGACGCTCGATTCTAAGCGGCAGAGATTCAACACCTTGAAGCAATGTCCAAGCGTTAAAGGGGCTGATGGTAGCGCCGGTGTCGCGGAGAATAACCGCACGGATACGGGTTACAAAAGCGGCAGGACCAGCCACATCGGCAAAGATAGCGCCGTGGTATGAAGGATCGGGTTTTGCCAAAGTGGGATACTTGTCGGCGTTGGCTTTCCAGTTGAACGAGCCGCCGTCTACGATAACACCGCCGAGCGAAGCACCGTGACCACCGATAAATTTAGTTGCTGAATGAACCACAACGTCAGCACCGTGTTTCAAAGGCTGAATCAAGATAGGTGCAAAAGTGTTGTCAACGATAAACACAATATTGTGACGGTGAGCAATTTCAGAAATGCCTTCGATGTTGAGCACGTCAGAGTTGGGGTTGCCGAGAGTTTCGCCGTAAATCACCTTTGTATTAGGTTTGATGGCTGCCTCTACTGCTTTCAAATCAGAGAAGTCAACAATTGTGTATTGAATACCCTGAGTAGAAAGTGTGTGTGTAATAAGGTTGTAAGTGCCACCGTAGAGGTTGTCGGCTGCAACAATATGGTCACCGTTTTGAAGAATATTTTGCAAAGCGTAGGTGATGGCTGCTGCGCCCGATGCTACTGCCAAGCCTGCTGTACCGCCTTCGAGGGCTGCAACGCGCTCTTCAAAAACGCTCTGAGTGGTGTTGGTGAGACGTCCGTAAATGTTGCCTGCATCTCTAAGACCAAAACGGTCGGCTGCGTGTTTCGAGTTGTGGAAAACGTATGAAGTTGTCTGATAGATAGGAACTGCCCTTGAATCGGTTGTGGGGTCTGCTGTTTCTTGTCCTACGTGCAATGCTAATGTCTCTACATGTAATTTCTTTGTACTCATTTTCTTTATGTTTTTAATGGTTAATACTCGTTTTATTTTTACGATGCAAAGATAGGGGCATTTAGATACTTATTCCAAGTAAAAATATAATTATGGATTATATTTCTAATAATTGCATTTTTTATAGAGTATTAATTCCAAGAAAATGAGTTTTGCGCCAATAATGGAGAATATTTATTCGGCGACAGATTTATCATGTTTATCCAATCAACATGATAAGGTTGTCATGTCGATTTTTTTCAAAAAAATCGACATGAGAAAATCGCTGTCTGCAAAAAAAACGCTATCTTTGTGGCAGAATCATTATCTACAAAACGCTATGATAAAAGATGTTAACATACCTAACAACGATTTAAAGAGGCTTCCTCCTGATACCGACCTTGAAACACCGGAGATTTTCCGTGCTTGTATCAAGGCAAATAAGGCTCTCGCTGAATTGAAAGGTTGCTGCCTTCGTCTGCCAAATCCAGAACTACTCTTAAACACTGTGATATTGCAGGAGAGCAAATCTTCGAGCGAGATAGAGAACATTGTTACCACACAGGATGATTTGTACCGCGCCACTCTCGACGATGTTGGCAAAATCACCAATCCCGCAGCCAAAGAGGTCATTCTCTATCGAGAGGCAGTTTATAAGGGTGTGGAGTTGTTCAAAAATCAAGGCATCGTTACCATCAACACACTTATTAAAATAATGCAGACCCTTAGAGGTTCGCAAGAGGGTATCCGCAAGGTCTGCGGTGTTAAAATAGCTAATCCGTCAACCAAGACCGTGATATATACTCCACCCGAAACCGAAGTCATTGTGCGAGAAAAACTCTCTGATTTGGAGAAATTTATCAACGACGACAATACGCAATTGGATTCACTTGTCAAGATGGCTTTGATTCATTATCAGTTTGAAGCCATCCATCCGTTTACCGACGGCAACGGTCGCACAGGGCGTATTCTCAATATCATATACCTTATTAAAGAGGGTCTTTTGGATATGCCTGTGCTATATTTGAGCCATTATATAATAGCCAATAAATCACTCTATTATAAATTACTGAACAATGTTACTCTGCACGATAGTTGGGCAGAATGGGTGATTTATATGGTAAATGCTGTGGAGGAGACTGCCAAGTATACTCTGAAACAGATAGAGGAAATTTTGAAACTTAAAAACGAAACAGAATTGAGAGTTAAGGATGTTTTGCAGAATAATATCTATAAAGAACTCACCGACCTTCTGTTTGCTCACCCTTATATCAAAATCAAAGTGTTGGAAAACAAAGGCATAGCCAAACGACAGACTGTATCCATCTATTTGAAAAAACTATCAGCAGCCGGCATTCTCAATCCCGTAAAACTTTGGAAAGAAACATATTACGTTAACACTGCCCTATTTGATTTACTTTCAAAAGGCATCGAACTTAAAAACTAATCCATTTTATCATGTTTATCCAATCAACATGATAGGGTTGTCATGTCGATTTTTTTGAAAAAAATAAACATGATAAAATAAAAAAGCCGCCGATGACGATTTGCTATCGGCGGCGTTTTTATTAGATAAAAATGATAAATTATTGAATAATAATCTTCTGTGTTTCAATTCTCCGCCGAAAAATTCTCAATTCTCTATCTTAAAGTTCTAATTTAGTGCGCTTTGCGGTATTTGTGGATAAAGAATGCGCAGAGGGCAATCACAATAGCGGTGGCTGCGGCAATGGCTATCAATGTGGTGGCTGAGATGTCTTGGCAAGGACTGGGATCGACGATGTCTAATAGTGTCATATCTGTAAATGTTTATGGTTTATAATTATGCTACTTATTGTTGTTTAGAATTGCGATAGCGGACAATGAAGAATACACAGAGGGCTATTACAATTAATCCTACGGATAAAACAGCAATGAGCGTGGTGCTGTCGGTGAAAATTGCCTCGCAGGGCTTTACTTTGTCTAATAGTATCATATTATTGGTTTTTAAAGTTAGTAATTCTTTTCCGCAAATATAACTAATTATTTTAATGTGTGAAAAAATATACCGCAATATCTATCAGCAATCCTGTAAAAAAACTTACCGCATTGCACAATGCGCTGTAAATAAATGCCTTTTTAATATCTTTTACAAAAAAGTAGTACCCAATTGCCTCAATCACCACAATAGTCACTTCGGCAATGCCAATCGAAACCATATCTTTGGGTACGAACAGGTTGAGCGGCAGATTGGTGAGCGTGTTGATAATTACCGACGAAAGCAATACTTTTTTATTGTTTTCTTTTAGCAGCCTAAGTACAATAAACTCAATGATTATTGTGGCTACAAGTGGGTATATGTAGTTAAGAAATATCATATTTTAAATCAAACTTAATAAATATCCGGGCATTAGTGCAGCTGCCAAACTGCCAAACGCCAATCCTTCGCGACCGGGCAGTGTCTTGTTTGCCCAAAATAGTGTTATGGGCATAGTGCAGTTAATCAAAAACAATCCCGATAGTGCCAAAATTGGCGAATAATTCTTTAATATCATACATACCACAGCCGCCAAAGCAGTGATTATAAATGCTTTAACGTTTCCTGTGAGTTTGGCGATAAATCCTCCCGACATTTTGCCTGCCATTGCCAATCCGCCTGTAAGTAGCACTGTGAGGGTGTTTTTTTCGGTGTTGCCCGTTGAGAACAATTCGCCAAACAGCGACCTCAGCATTACAAAAAGTGCTAACAATGAGATGATTATAATCACCATCGAGGTCTTTTGTGTTTTGGAGTCGTCGGGGGTAGTGGCGATTGATTTTTCATCGTCGTTAAGTAGGTAAATAATTGACACACTTGCTATTAGTATTATAAATGTATAGAGCAATGCCCACGAGCAGAAGATGTATCCAATCGACAATCCAAACGCGCCAGTGGAGACAAACACGCCCAATGCGCGGATGTCGTTGCTTGTTTTCAGTGCGGTCTGTTTGCCGCCCCAAACGTGAAACAGCGAGTTGCCCACGCCCGCCGTCACTGCCGTAAGTGCGAACAGTGCTGTGCTTCCGCCACTTATCGACGCCATCGATGATGCCACCGTTGCCCCAAGCAGAAGAACTACGCTCTGCAGCAGCATCCAATGCTTTTTGTTGATTTTGTCGGCAATGATACCTGTAAACGGCTGAGTAGCAAACGCCAACAAGTTGTATGTCATAAAAATACTTATGATATTGCTGTGGTTTGCGCCGCCCGAAGCAAGGTAAAGCGAGCATAGGCAAAGTCCATCAACGAGAAAATGCAGCACTGAACAGAGCGAGGTGGATAGATTTCGATTCATAGTATAATGTGTTTCTATTGCAAAATTAGGATAAAAACGCCAAAAGGGCAGTTTTTTTAGGTATAAAATTAGATTTAATCGTAATAATGAGTAACTTTGCAACCAGAAATAGTTCAAATTTGATTCAAAGATGATAAACTTTACAATAGGTCCGGTTCAGACGGATTTGGAGACACAGAAAATTGGTTCGGAACAGATTCCATATTTTCGCACGCCAGAGTTTTCGGCAATTATGAAAGAAAACGAAAGCCTTATGTGTCAGATGTTTGACGCTCCCGAAAATTCACGAGTAGTGTTTATGACAGGTTCGGGCACAGCAAGTATGGAAGGCGGTGTTATGAATTTTTTCACCCAAAACGACAAGGTGTTGGTGGTAAATGGCGGCAGTTTCGGACATCGTTTGGTTGAATTGTGCCAAATTCACGAAATTCCGTTTACAGAAATCCATCTTGAATATGGTCAACCTTTGAAGCAAGATACTTTGATACAATTTGAAAATCAAGGATATACTGGAATGTTGCTGCAACTTTGCGAAACCTCTACCGGTATTCTTTACGATATGCAGATGGTGGGCGATTTTTGCAAGCGCAATGGCATTTTCTTATTTGTGGATGCTGTGAGCGGTTTCCTTGCCGACGCTTTTTCTATGAAGCAAATGCATGTAAACGCAGCTATTACAGGTTCGCAGAAGGCTCTTTCTCTGCCTCCGTCGATGAGTTTTACAGTTTTAGACACTGAGGCTCAAAAACGATGTGTTGACAACAAGGTTAAGAGTATGTATTTTAATTATGCAGATTATCTTCGCAATGGCGAGAGAGGTCAAACACCTTTTACTCCTGCCGTAGCCACACTATTGCAGCTCAACGACAAACTTAAGCGCATAGCTCAAAATGGTGGTGTTAAGTATATCAACGGAGTAATTAAGCAACGTGCCGAATATTTCAGAGCCAAAATCAAGCATCTTCCTTTTAAAATGTTCACCCCCGAAAACGACACATCAAACTGTGTTACAGCACTATTGCCATCAACATCAGGTGTGAGTGCATATCGTATTTTTGAAATTATAAAAGACGAATACGGCATTTGGGTATGTCCCAATGGTGGCGAACTTGCCGAGAAGGTGTTTCGCGTAGGTCATATCGGTAATATCACCGAAAAGGAAATTGATCTACTTATTGCGGCTTTTGATGATTTGTTGAAACGGAAATTAATCTGACTATGATAGCAGGAAAAACAGTGGTGTATACAAGCGGCACATTCGATATGCTGCACGCCAACCATATTAAGATGATAGAATATGCCCGCTCATTGGGCGACATTTTGATTGTAGGTGTTAATACCGACGAGTTAGTTGAGAGCTACAAGTCGCAGCCGATTATTCCATTTGAGGAACGCATCGCACTGATGAAAGCTTTGAAATATCCCGACATTGTGATTCCGCAACATTCGCTCGACCATACCGACAAGGTAAAGAAACTCAGCTTTGATGTTTTTGTGGTGGGCGATGATTGGGTAGGAAAGTATGATTATTTAAGAGAGCAAGGTGTCGACGTGGTGTATTTTCCTTATGGTGCAGGCGTTAGTAGCACCAATTTAAAACAGCGTATTTATGATAGTTATGAGAAAATGAAACAAAAGGCCGATAACCATTTTTCTAATGATGTGGATGTAAGGAATAAATAACAATTTGGGATGAATAATTACGATAGGAACAAAATTTTAAGAGACAAAAAAGAGTACAAATATAACATACGAGAATTCCAATTGCGTAGTGTATGCCTGTTGGAAACAATCGATAAGGTGTGTAAAGAGCACGGTATCAGATATTATATTATAGCTGGCACCCTACTTGGTGCGGTAAGACACAAGGGTTTTATCCCTTGGGATGATGATCAAGATATTGCCCTATTGCGAAAGGATTACGACCTTCTTATGGAGCACGCGTCAGAATGGTTACCAAAGCCGTTTGCTATAGTTAACCATCAAAACTGCCCTCATTATCCTAAATATTTTGCAAAATTAGAGGATACAAGCACCACAATTGTTGAAAGAGTTTATCTTGGATATGCTGGTGGTATTTATATGGATATTTTCCCGCTCGACGAAGTGCCAGACAGTGGTATTCGTAGATGGTTTCATTTTTATAAGTTCAACTTTACTCGCAAGATGCTCTATTTTGTATACCGCGACCCATACAAGCACGGCAAAGGTCTGAGTTCGTGGTGGACGCGCTGGGTGCAGAAGCATTTTTCTAAAGAACGTCTTCACAAATGGAGTCAAAAAGTTTTGCAAGAATACAACGGACACAAAAACTGCAACTATCTTATGACCCATGACGATGGTTTGAAGGCGTATAAAAAAGAGGTCTTTGGAGAGCCTACGCGATTAACTTTTGAAGGTGTGGAAGCCGATGCTCCTACAATTCCCGAAGGATTTCTTTCTGTTCTCTATGGTGATGATTATATGGAGCTTCCGCCTGAGAATAAACGCGTATCGCATTTTCACGACTATTGCGACCTTACCAAACCTTACGCTGATTTTGACATTAAGACTCTTATTTGATTGATATGAAGATTGTCCTATTTTGTGAAAACCGATATGCTGTAGATATTTTGCAGCCGCTGCAAACTGAAACCGACCGTCAAGGCGGACATGAGGTGCTGTGGTATGTGCACACTAAAAAAATCAACAATTTTCCGCTTGCCAACGTGGTTAAGTGGACTGATTCTATTCAGGCTGTATATGATTTCAAGCCCGAAGCTATCTTTGTGCCGGGTAATATTGTGCCTTATTATCTTCCGGGTGTTAAAATTCAAGTGTTTCACGGATATGCCGCCGAAAAAAAAGACCATTGGGTTATTCGCCGATATTTTGATACCTATTTCACACAAGGACCATATTTTACATCGCATTTTGAAATGTTGTCGAAAAAATATGGTGATTTTGAAGTGCGCGAAACCGGTTGGACAAAACAAGATTGGATCAAAGAACATTTGCATGATTTCGATAACGAAAAACAGGCACTTTTAGATAAATATGGCAAAAAGCGAATAGTGATTTACGCACCTACTTTTTCGCCTAAACTTACGTCGCTACCTTTTTTGCAAAAGCCATTGGAACAGCTTCTCGCTCAAGAATCCGATGTGCTATTGCTTATGAAGTTTCATCCCCTTACAGCTCAGCAATGGACCGACCAATACCGCGAATGGGCAAAAAACCGAAACGATGCCGTATATATCGAGGCTGGCGAAAATGTTACCAAGTATCAGATGATGAGCGATTTGATGATAAGCGACACATCTTCGGCTGTTTACGAGTTTTTGCTCTTAGACCGTCCCGTAATTACTCTCCGCACCATAGCTAAAGATATTTATTGGGAGAATATCACTGCAGAAAGCGACCTTTTGGCTGCCTATCACAAGGCTTTCAACAATACTGAAAGCATTGCCAAACGTCGCTGGATATTAGAAAACTACGATCCGCACCTCGACGGTAAATGCTGTGCAAGAATGTTGCAACAAGCCGCCGACTATATCAGCCGTCACGGCGTTCCCGCCAAACGCAAACTCAATCTTTGGCGTAAGTATACAAGTATCAAGACTTTTGGACGGATAAAGCGTTAACCGTTACTTGTGAAATAGGTTGTAAATCTTCATCTCCGTTTTGTAGTAGCTTCGCAAAAATAGGTAGTTGGCAAAATTTCGCAAGTCGTGCGACGATTTGCAAGGGTTGATAGTTACCGCCTGTTTGGGCGCGTCAGGATTAAGACGGTCGCATAGCGAGGCAATGTATTCAAACATATTGTATTTGTCGAGCACGAGGTCTTTGCATTGATAGAGATAATCTTGCGATTTTTCGTAAAGATTCTCTTTGATAGCGTTTTCGATAATCTCAATAGATTTTTCGGCATCCATAATGTCAATTGTACGGAAAGCCTCAGTGGGAAAATAGTCTGAGAAATTTTTGCATCCGTAGTATAGTGGAAATGTTCCGGCAAGAAAACAGTCGGAAATTTTTTCTGTCCAATAATATGGTTCTGAGCAGTTTTCAATGCAAATGTGGTATTTGTATTTGGATAGAATGTCCCATTTGTCGTCGAATCCGTTGAATCCACGTCCAAAAACATCTATTTGGTCGCCGAAGTGTGCTTTAAGTTTTTTTACGAATTTCAGTCGGTTGAGATGTCCTCGTGAAACAGCTAAATTGCTAGAAATCACCGACAAAAGTTTCTCTTTTTTGGGAAATTGACTACCTTTTAAATCGTTGTAAGTGAGCGAGAACGAATATTCTCCGTCAGTTTCTTTGTATCCGACGAACCACGGCAGTACAGGTTGGGCATAAACAACACCTTTGTGGTCGGTGGGATACTGGCTTGTAGATACTACTGCAAACTGTTTGAGATACTTGGCAGGATAGTTGAGTACCGAACGAGGCTCAGTGTTTAAAAAAATTACGTTTTCAGGTGCCACGTTGCAGGTTTCGGGTTTTCTTACACCCTTGCCTTGCACCACCCAAAAGTCGGGATTTTCTACCTCTTCGCCTATATAAAATTTGTATCGTCCGTTGAGAGATACGCAGCCGCCATCTTTCGACTGTCGGAAAAACAGTTTCCCTAATGCTGCACGGTATGGCGTGAATTTTATTTTGTACATCGTTTTCTTGCGCAATTATTGATATGCAAAAGTAATAGTTTTTTTGTTATTTCCATTTTTTTATCTACGTTTGTTACCAAATTAATCACATCACTATGATCAACTTCTCCGAAAAATACAACGAAGCCAAGCACTTTATCAATAAGGGTATTTGGAAAAAAGACACTACCATGCTTGGCAAGGTTAAACACTCTATGTATGAGGTGCTTAAAATCATTATCATTGCCGTTAAAGGTTTTACCGAAAACCGCTGTTCGGTAAATGCGTCGGCGTTGACTTTTTTTACCTTGCTTTCGATTGTGCCGGTGATAGCCTTGGCGTTTGCCATTTCTAAGGGCTTCGGATTAGACCATCTTTTAGAACGTGTTATCCAAAACGCCTTTGGAGCCACGTCTGAGGTGGGAGAGTACCTTATTCAGTTTTCTACCTCGATGCTCGACAATACTAAGGGCGGACTTATAGCAGGTATCGGCGTGGTAATGTTGCTTTACGCTGTGTTTAAATTGCTCAACAATATTGAGGAATCATTCAACTATCTGTGGGACATTCACGAATCGCGCTCCATCACCAGAAAAATTACCGACTATGTGGCTATAATGATTTTTACGCCCATATTGCTGTTAACAGGTGTGAGCGCAACAATCTTTGTTAAAACGCAACTTCAAAACCTTCTTTCGGGATACCTTACGCCGCTCTTTACTATTGTGCCATACGTACTTATGTGGATTACTTTTACCCTTCTCTATCTGATAATGCCCAACACCAAGGTGAAAATCAAGGCTGCTGTGGTGGCAGGCATAATTACGGGTACGGTTTTTCAGATTTGGCAATGGATTTATGTAACGTTTCAGGTGGGCGTTAGCAACTACGGTGCTATCTACGGAAGTTTTGCTGCCTTGCCGTTGTTTCTCACATGGTTGCAGACCTCTTGGATGATAGTGCTTGTGGGTTGCGAAATTGCATATTCGGTGCAGATTGTGAGCAAATATTCTATGGAACACGGAGTTGACGATGTAAGTCTGAAACTTGAAAAACGCATTGCCGTGCTTATTATGACCCGCATTGTGAAAAACTTTGCTGATGACAATCCTCCCAAAGATGCTGCTGAATGGGCAGATGAGTTGAAAATTTCGCAACGATTCTTTACTCATGTGGCGCAAAAATTAGTGGATGTTAACCTTTTAGCCGAGATCAAAACCGACCAACACGACAAACGAATTTTTATTCCCGCTATGGATATCAACACAATTTCGATGCACACCGTGTACGAAAAACTTGAAAACCGCGGCAATGATGAGGATTTTAACATCACCAATAATCCCGACCTTGAAAAAATTGACCGTGAATGTCGCCGCCTCAACGACATCACCGACAGGGAGATAGGAAAAATTATTCTAAAAGATTTTTAATAAAAATATGCATTATGAATTGTGAATTGTGAATTGTGAATTGTGAATTATGAATTATGAATTATGAATTATGAATTATGAATTATGAATTATGAATTATGAATTATGAATTGATAAAACTAACCTCCGCCACCCCGTTTGTTTACGGATTAGATTTTGGCGGAACAATTGACTTGAGTATCAATTATGGTGGAAACCCCTCTATAATAGGCTCTAACGGAGCCGGAAAAACCAAACTTGCTGAAATTATCTGTGGAAAAGTTGCCCTCAAAGGCGGTTCTATCCGCTACGGATTTATGCCCGACGGTGGCACATACGTAAAAGGGCGAGTTGTGAAAATGGGTTTTGAATCGGCATACACCATGGCTGATTACAACAATATGTATTATCAGCAGCGTTTTTCGGCGTGCGAAAACACGTTTGATGCCATAGAAAACAAGCCAATGCCCACCGTCAAAGACCATTTGGATGCTGTTGACGGTGCCGACAAGGATTATTGGATTAGCAAATTGAACCTTACTCCGCTGTTTCACAAAACACTTATAATGCTGTCGTCTGGCGAGTTGCGGCGTTTTCTTATTGCCTCGGTGCTTATTCGCAAGCCCGATTTAGTAATTTTCGACAATCCATTTATTGGTCTCGACGTGGACACCAAAGCACAACTAAATCAGTTGTTTAGCGATATTGCCGACCGTCAGCAGATGATATTTATTATTCCCGACATCAAGGAGATTCCCGAAATATCCAAGACGGTGATTCCTGTAAAGAATATGCAGGTTTTGCCAAAAATGAGTCGAGAAAATTTCCTTGCCGACAAGGATTTTCAAAAATCATTATATCCCGATGAGGATTTGGAGATTACCATTCCCACTAAGGAACATTCTGATTTAAAACCGTTTGATATTGCAGCGCAGTTAAACTCAGTTTCCATTGAGTATCCGTCGCGGACACTGTTTAAAAATCTTTCGTGGACAATACACCGTGGTGAAAAATGGGCTCTCACTGGTGGCAACGGAAGTGGCAAATCTACCCTTCTGAGCCTTATAACTGCCGACAATCCACGTGCTTACAATATGGATATCACACTTTTTGACCAAAAGCGCGGCACAGGAGAAAGCATTTGGGATATTAAAAAACGCATTGGCTACATCTCTGCCGAAATGCACCTCTATTTTCGTGAAAATCAGCCGTGTGTTAAGGTGGTGGCTTCGGGATTGTTTGATACTCAGGGTCTTTTCCGTGTTTGCCATCAAGAACAATTCGACAAGGCATTGGAGATAATGCGCACTTTTGGCATCGCCCATCTTGCCGAGCGTCCGTTTTTAAAAACATCCGACGGCGAACAACGTCTTGTGCTCCTTGCCCGTACATTGATTAAGAATCCCGATTTGCTTATTTTAGACGAGCCTCTGCACGGATTAGATGCCATAAACAAAAAACGCGCCCGCAACGTAATCGACTTTTATTGCCGTCAGCCGGGGCGCACTCTTATATATGTTACTCACAACTTTGATGAGATTCCGGGGAATATTACTGAGCGGTTTTCGCTGTAAACTTTTTAAATACTTCCCAAATCGCAATTCCTGCGCTGACACTTACATTCAGTGAGTGTTTTGTGCCAAATTGCGGAATTTCTACGCAAATGTCGCAGATGTCCATAATGCCATCGTCAACACCTTTTACTTCGTTGCCGAATACGAGAGCGGCTTTTGTGATTTGCACCGAGTCTAAATGGTCTATCATCACGCTCTGGTCGGCTTGTTCCACTGCTATAATAGTGTAGCCATGCGCTTTAAGGTCGTTGACGGCGGATATCGAATCTTTGGCGTATGTCCATTCTACCGACTGCTCTGCGCCGATGGCTGTTTTGCGGATTTCGTTGTTGGGCGGAGTGGCTGTAATGCCGCAGAGCACAATGCGTTCTATGCGGAATGCGTCGCACGTGCGGAAAACCGAACCCACGTTGAGTGCACTACGCACATTGTCGAGCACAACAGTAATGGGCGTTTTCTCTGCCTGCTTAAATTCCTCAACCGAAATCCTGTTCAGTTTTTCTAACGAGAGTTTTTCCATTAGTTGTTGAGGCACTTCTTAACAATGTCGGCAATCATTTTGCTTTCGGCTTTGCCTGCTAATTGAGCGTTGGCGGCTTTCATTACCTTGCCCATATCTTTAACCGAAGTTGCGCCTGTTTCGGCAACTATTTGTTTTACAATTGCTTCTACTTCTGCTTCCGAAAGTTGTTTTGGTAAGTAGCATTTTATAAAGTCCAATTGAGCGTTTTCTTCGTCAACGAGGTCTTGACGGCCTTGCTGCTGGTAAATGGCTATTGAGTCGTTGCGTTGCTTAACCATCTTCTGGATAAGTTTGAGCACGTCGGCGTCGGTAACTTCCGAGCCTTTACCCGATGTTTGCTCTTTGAGAATTTCGGCTTTGATAGCGCGAACTGCGGCGAGTTTTGCCTGATTTTTTTCTTTCATTGCGGACTTCATATCGTCCTGAATCTGTTCTGTAAGTGTCATGGTAAATCTTATTTTTTCTGTTTGCTTAAACGTTCGTATGTGGCGGCGTTTTTTTTGTCGTTGAGCCGTTTGTATATTCTTGATAAAATTTCAGCGTCGATGGGGCGCTTATAGAGATTGTATAATTTGAGGTACAGAGTTTTAGCGGTTTTAAACTCTTCAATCAGCGGTTTTGTTTTTTGCACCATGGTGCGATAAGCGGCGTTGGTCTTTTTTGCCTCGTATTCTTTGATGGCTGCCACGTATGCGTTTTCGGCGTGGTCGAAGGCTTTGCGGGCGGTGTAGTTAAGTCCCGTAAAGTTTGTAGGGTCGGCGTTGAACAGTCGCTGCGCCACCTGGTCGGCTTTGTCCTTTTGTCCGTTTTTGGTGAGGGCGGTGTGGTAGAGTTCCATCAGTTCTATTTCCGACGCCTCGGGGTCTTTGATCTGTTCGTATGCCTTTTGAGCCTTCTGGTATTCGTTCATCTGCATGTATCGTTTCAGCAGGCGGATGCTCACATATTGTATCTCGTCGCCGTTGCGGTACATCTGCTGATATTTTTCAAGGTTGTTGAGTTCTTTGCTGTGATTGTCGATCTTGTGATAGTACTTAATTTTCATTATAAGCGACAATTCATCATCGTAGCCCATGCATTCTGCCTTGTAGAGCAGGTCTACTCCGTCTTTTTCGCGTCCCGAATAGTAGAGCGACTTGCCCGCCGAGGCGTACACTTCGGCAGGTGCTGATATGTTTTTGGCTTCATACTTGGCAATTATATTCTCGTAAGCCGTGGCGGCTGAGTCGTATTGCTTTTCGTAAAAATATCGGCTTGCGGTCTGCTGTTCTTGTACAAGTTTTCTACCAGAGCCGCACGATACAGCCAACAATGCTACCGTTATTATATATATAAAGGTGTGGCTTTTCATAAATGATGTGTTCTTTTAATTATTTTTTCCGTTCCAAAGGTAATAATTTTTTTGTTGGCATTGCCATAACGGGCAGAAATCTTAAAAAACTTGTTAAAAGAGATTCGTTGATTTCTCTTCCATTATATATCCAGTGTCGTCGAGTAGGTTAGGGGTGTCTAATGCCGCCGCCACTGCTAAACGGTCGCAACGTTCGTTTTCGGGGGTCTCGTTGTGCCCCTTTATCCATACAAACCTTACTGTGTGCTGTTTGTATACTTCGAGAAATCTCAGCCAGAGGTCTTTGTTTTTCTTATCTTTGAA
The DNA here is from genome assembly GCA_016286055.1 of Bacteroidales bacterium. Taxonomy (GTDB): domain Bacteria; phylum Bacteroidota; class Bacteroidia; order Bacteroidales; family UBA3824; genus UBA3824. Next base: position 253,316 of record JAEERW010000002.1, on the reverse strand, counting down.
TCCTTTTTTGAGCCAGCCGATAATCCATTTTTTCTCCACGCTGTCTACCACGTATTTTGAGTCGGAATATATTGTTACGTTCATTCCCGGCTTTTTGAGTGCTTCTAGACCTTTGATTACCGCCAAAAGTTCCATGCGGTTGTTGGTGGTGAGGCGGAATCCCTGCGAAATTTCTTTGCGGTATTGCCCGTAGAGTAGCACAGTGCCGTATCCTCCCGGACCTGGATTGCCTCTCGATGCTCCGTCGGTGTATATTGTTATGTCCATTGTACTGTTGTTGATGATTGCAACGCAAAGAAAAACATTTTTTTTGTTATAAAAAAACGGAGCGGTATTATCTGCCGCTCCGTTGTTACAACTATAATAAGGTGTGCTTATTTCAATTTAGCCACTGCCCATTGAGCATAGAGTTCGGGTTTGAAACCGAATTTTTCGTCCAAAACACCTGCGGGAGCAGAAGCGCCGAAGTGTGTAAGGCCGAATACGTCTTTCTTGAATCCGGGGATAATGGTGGCGAATACGCTCGGAAGTCCTGCGGTCATACCGAGAACTTTTGCCGACGATGGAATAACGCTCTCCATGTAAGCCTCACCCTGATTTTCAAACAAGCGAGGCGAGATTACAGATACTACGCGAACTTTTTTGCCGGTTTGTTCTGCAATTGCGGGAGCAGCGCCAACCAATGTGGCAACCTCTGAACCGTTTGCAACCAAAACTACGTCAGGATTGCCTTCGGCAGTTTGGCATACAACATAACCGCCTTTCTTGATTTGCTCGGCACGGTCGAGTTGCGATGCTGCTTTTCCTTGGGGCAGACACTCGATATTCTGACGAGAACCAATCATTACTGTGGGGCAGTCGAGGTTCTTGATAGCCATCTTGTAAGCGGCAATTGATTCGTAACCATCGGCAGGACGGAGAACGAGAGTCGACATCTTGCCATCGTGGTTGTCTACCTGTTCCATGAGGCGGATTTGTGCCTCCTGCTCGATAGGTTCGTGGGTAGGTCCGTCTTCGCCAACGCGGAACGAGTCGTGAGTGTAGAGGAAGATAGCGGGAGTCTTCATCAATGCTGCAACGCGGAGAACAGGTTTCTCGTAGTCGGAGAATACGAAGAATGTACCGCAAACGGTTCTTACGCCGCCGTGGAGACACATACCTGTGCAGAGTGCTGCCATTGTGAGTTCTGATACACCAGCCTGCAAGAATGAGCCTGAGAAGTCGCCAGGAACAAAAGATTTGGTCTTTTTGAGGAACTCGTCGGTTTTGTCGGAGTTAGAAAGGTCGGCAGAAGCCACAACGAGGTTTTCGATTTTGCCGTACATAGCGGCGAGGGTTTTGCCAAGTGCGCCACGTGTAGCTGTAGCCTTGTCGAAGTTGAGGTCTTTGAAATCGGGAAGTTCAAAGTCGTTTTTGTAGAATTTCTCGAGTTTCTTAGCCAATTCGGGATTAGCGGCAGCCCATTTAGCCTCTTCGGCTTTTTCGGCTTTTGCCTGCTCTGCTTTTTGAGCAAGTTTCTTGGCGTAGTATTCTTTAACTTCGGGGAAGATTTCAAACGGATTTTCGGGATTGCCGCCGAGGTGTGCGATAGTTTTTGCAAAGTCGCCACCCGATTTGCCAACAGGCTGACCGTGAGTAGAGCATTTGCCTTCAAACGAGTTGTTTTCTGCGTCAACGATACCCTTGCCCATCGAAGTTTGACCGATGATGAGGGTAGGACGATTTTTCTCGCTTTGAGCGTTGGTGAGAGCCTGACGGATAGCGGCGGGGTCGTTACCGTTGATTTTTACAACGTTCCATCCCCAAGTTTTGTATTTTGCGTAAGTGTCTTCGTCAGAAACGTCGGTGCATTTGGTTGAGAGTTGGATGCTGTTAGAATCGTAGAACATGATAAGGTTCTTCAATCCGAGGAAACCAGCAATACGGCCAGCGCCCTGCGAAATCTCTTCCTGAATACCGCCATCAGAGATGTAAACGTAGGTTTTGTGCTCCTGACGTTTGCCAAAACGTGCAGCGAGGAACTCCTGAGCGATGGCAGCACCAATACCGAGTGCGTGGCCTACGCCGAGGGGACCAGATGTGTTTTCAATGCCACGGTTGATGTCGCGTTCGGGGTGACCGGGTGTAACGCTGCCCCACTGACGGAAGTTTTTGATATCTTCCAACGAGAATTTGTTGCAGAGTGTGAGTATCGAATAAAGCATCGGCGACATGTGTCCGGGGTCGAGGAAGAAACGGTCGCGATTGTCCCAAGAAGGATCATTGGGGTCGAATTTCAAGAATTCAGAATAAAGGATGTGTACGAAATCTGCGCCACCCATAGCACCACCAGGGTGTCCAGAGTTGGCTTTCTCTACCATTGCGGCTGCGAGCATACGCACGTTGTCAGCGGCTTTGGCGTCTATTTGTTTTTGTTCCATTTGGTTGTTTTTTTATAATTTTAAAAAATGAATCTGTATTTTATTTCTATTTGTTTTCAATTTTTAATTAATAAGGTACTTTTTCAACACCTCGATAATTTGTTCCTGTTTAGCGGGTTTTTCGATAAAGCCATCGCAAAGTGAATTGGAGTAATTTCGTTTGTCAACTGCCGAAAAATAAGGCATTTGTGCTATGGCGATGGTTTCTGGCGACATTTTTTTGATGATTTTTAGCGCCTCGGTACCGTTCATCACAGGCAGTTTGAGGTTTGTGATTATTAAAGGAGTGGGGTTAAGCCTAAACATTTCAAATAGTTCTCTGCCGTCTTTGGCACGTCGAATTTTTAATCCGGTATGTTTGATGGCTTCGCTCAATAGTATGTACGAAACATCGTCATCATCGGCCACAATGATGGTTTTATTAGCAAAAATATTGTTGTCACCCATGGTGTTTTTAAGGGCATCGGCAGGAAGCGAAATGTAAAATTCTGTTCCTCTTCCGGGTGTGGAATCAATCCAAATCTGCCCTTGTAGAGTTTCAATAAATTCTTTAACCAATGCCAACCCTATAGTAGCGAATGCGTATCCTCGGGTGGAGGCTTTGTCGTTGTGTCCCAGCGGATTGAATAATATGTCTATTTTTTCAGGATTGATGCCTATGCCAGTGTCTTTGATGCAGAACACAAAACTGCCCTTGTCGTGAGAGGCACGCAACTCAATTGACCCCTCTTTGGTAAACTCAATAGCATTGTCGATGAGGTTTTCAATAATGCACGATAGCATAGTATGGTCGGTGAAGAATAGATTCTGGTTGCCGAGGCTATCTTTGAGCACAAGCTGGATGTTTTTGTGGTCAACAGTTGGTTTTCGGAGCGAGCAAATTTCATAAATCAGCGCCGACACATCCACATTGGTGGGATTAGGCTTAATAGGGTCTATCTTGTGAAGTGAAAACTGTATTATTTTGTCGAAACTGGTGCAAAGATATTGCGCATTGGTTTCAATTGCATTGGAGTATTCCTTGATTTTTTCTTCATTCATTCCTCCGCTGCCTATAATTCCAGCAAAGCCGTAAATCGATTGCAATGGAGTAAGCAGTTCTTGCCTGATGTCTTCGAGGAATGTTCTGCGGAGTTTTTTCTCCTCGTCGGTCATGTCGCTTTGGTTGCGATATTTAACCAACGTTTTTTCCATAATGGCGTTGAGGCTTCTGAGGTTTTCGTTTTCGGTTTCGAGATTTTGAGTCCGCTCCCTTATTTTTTCTTCGAGGTCGCGGTTGCAAGATAATAGCGAGTGGTGTAAGTTGCTGATGGTTAGGTGAGTTTTTACCCGCGCCATCAGTTCGTCGTTTTGTACGGGTTTGGTGATATAGTCAACGGCACCGCATTTAAAGGCTTTAACCTTGTCGAAAGAGCTGTTGAGAGCCGACAAAAAAATCACAGGAATATCTTTTGTCTTGTTGTCGGCTTTGAGTTGGGCACAAATGGCGTACCCATCTACATCTGGCATCATAATGTCCAAAAGTATCAGGTCTGGTCTGATTTCAACCGCAAGCCTCAACGCTTCAACGCCGTTGCCACAGCCTACGGCGGAGTAACCATGTTCTTCGAGAAGCTGTTTGATAAACTCCGTTATCGACTCTGCATCGTCTACTATAAGGACTGTTTGTCTCTCGCTAATACTCATATTGTTGGTTTACAGTGTTTTGTGCTGATGTCTAATGTCGTTAATTTAGATTACAAATATTATTATTTTCAGCAAAATAAACAACTTTTTTTCAAATTGTCGCAAAAAAAAGATTTTTATTTTAAATGTTGGAAATTCTACTTACCTTTGCTGTTAGAAAAATTATGCATTTTTGTCAAGCTAACAACACTTAATAATAACATACCATGGAAGAAACACCTGAAAAACCCACTGTGGATACACAAGACGATAGCCGTTCGCAATGGCTGATACTTTTAAGACAACTGGCTATATTGGCGGCGGTAGTGGTACTTGTGGTAGTATTGATATTTGTGGCGCTACGCGTTTATACCCGTCATGGTCAGAATGTAAGCGTTCCAGAACTTCGCCGGCTTTCTCTTGCCGAGGTTCAAAAAATTTGCGATGAACGCGGTTTGAAATACGAAATCAGCGACTCGGTTTATAGTTCAAATGCAGCTCCTGGAACGGTTATCGACCAGACTCCGCCCGCTACTTTTAAGGTAAAAAAAGAGCGTACTATATTCCTCACTATCAAGGCATATTCGGCAGAACAAGTGTCAATGCCGCGACTTATCGACCTATCTATCAAGTCGGCACAAGCACAATTGGCAACTGTTGGATTGGGAGTAGGCAAGATCACCTATAAGCCTGATATTGCCCGCGATGCCGTTATTGAGCAAAAGTTCAATGGTAAGGATATTCCTGCTGGAACACGTCTCGCCAAGGGTTCGCTTATCGACCTCGTGCTTGGCAAGGGCGAAGAAGACGGCAACACAAAAACCATGGTACCCGACCTTAAAAGCTACTCGCTATATACCGCTGGACTTGTGGCTGCACAAAATTCGCTCAATATTGGTGCTAAAATTGGCGATGGTACTATTAAAACACAATCTGACTCGCTATCTGCCGTTATTTACAAACAGTCGCCTGCCAAAGGTCGTATGGTGCAACCTGGTTCCGAAATAGACGTGTGGATTACCACCGACCAGAGCAAACTCAATGGAGGCGAATCTGATAGCGACGATTCCGACAACTCTTCACCTTCGCAATCCGACGAGGATAGCTTAGATGATTTTTAAGATTTAACACTATGCCATTTAAGCATAAAATACTAACAACTGCATTATCAGTGTTTTGCGCAACATTATCGGTTGCGCAAGATTCTGACACACTTGCCTTGCCGTTTTTTGATGATTTTTCGTACAACGGCACCGAACCTGATAATAGTTTATGGCAAAACAACGGCGTAACGCTCTCAAACACATTGCCTAACCGTCCGCCGAGCATTGGCGTTGCCGTGTTCGACGCTTTGAATATCGACGGCGAGTTTTACCCTTCGCAATATGGCACTAAGTATGCCAGTGGTGATACGCTAACGTCGAAACCCATCGACCTTTATTATCCAGGTGATAATACTATTTTCCTGTCGTTTTTTTACCAGCCAGGCGGTTTTGGCGACGCTCCTGAAAACGAAGACGAGTTGATGCTCGATTTCTATTCGCCCGAAGACGACGAATGGACCAACGTACTTACAATTCCTGGTGCCGCTTGCCATACTTTCAAACAAGCTGTGGTGCCTATTAATCAAAAAGCGTATCTTCAAAAGGGCTTCCGTTTTAGGTTTAGAAACTATTTTAGCCTCGGATCTCCAAAACAAGCCGACTTGGTAACAAACTGTGATTTTTGGCTTGTGGATTATATCAAATTAGACAAGTTGCGCTCGGCTATCGATACTGTTTATCAGGATGTTGCACTTACTAATTGTCCTGAGATAAAGTTTAACCAATACATGACAATTCCGTGGAAGCATTACTCCAAAGCTGTCGACAAAGTTAAATTGTCGTATTCGGTTTATTATCGCAACAACGACAACCAGCCGCGTATGCTTGATTCTATCAATCTAATTCTCAAGAATAAAGATTGTAATGATACTTTGATGCTCGGTTCGTACAACTTGCCATCGTATTGGGATTTTTCGGAGACAAAACAGTTTCCTTACAAATTCAAGTCAGATGCCGAAAAGGTTGAATATCAAATAGGTTTACGATTAGTGAGTGATGTGTCGCAGCACGATTTTGCACAAAACAACACCTATTTCGACACTAAGACACTTGACGATTATTATGCCTACGACGATGGTTCTGCCGAGGCTGGATATGGCATACAAGGCGAGGGTTCTACGGGAAGTATGGTGGCTGTAAAGTTTGCTCCACTTATTAAAGATAATATCAAGGGAGTGTACATCTACTTTAATCCCACATTCAACGATGCGCAGGCTGACTTTTTCCATCTGAAAATCTGGAACTGCGAACATGGTCTTCCCGCACAGGAACTCTACTCTGCCGACAACTTATCGTTGCCCAAAAACGAGTGCGGAAGTTTCGTTTTTTTTCCATTGCAAAAGTCTGTATCAGTGTCTGATACATTCTTTATCGGTTGGCAAAAAACTCAAAACGAGATACTTAATGTAGGTTTTGATAAAAGCACTACTGGTGTTGCCGTAAATTATTACAACATCAACGGACAATGGAAACTTTCGGACTCAAAGGGACAGATAATGATTCGTCCTGCCTTTGGCGGACTATCTACAGCAAATGACGATTTAATTGTTGATATTCAGCAGAATAACTCTCTTTGTATTTCGCCTAATCCTGCCAAAGACCGTATTTGGATTTCGGGATTAGATACCGATATCGACGACACATTATATATAGTGAGCGTAACGGGCAAAACCGTTAAAACTCTTTCATCTTCCGCCAACAACTCTTACGACATTTCAGACCTCGCCGATGGTGTTTACTTTATAAAAATCGGCAACCTTTCAGCCAAATTTATAAAAATCAGATAGCAATGACCGACGATGCAATTGATACCGAAGAGTTCGACGACGACGATATAGAAATAGAAACTAACGACGAAACACCCGCCGCGCTTGCCGAGCACTACCGCTTTGAAGCCGACAAGGGGCAAGAGCTTGTGCGAATCGACAAGTTTCTCGACAACCGTATAGCAGGAGTTTCACGAAATAAAATTCAGGAGGCCGCCAAGGCGGGATGCATCTGCGCTAACGGCAATGTGGTGAAGCAAAACTACCGTGTGCATCCTTACGATGTTATCACTGTGAATTTGCCTGGCGAACATGTTGATTTTAAGGTTGAGCCTGAGGATATCCCTCTTGATATTGTTTATGAGGACGAAACTCTAATTGTAATCAACAAACCTGCTGGAATGGTGGTTCACCCCGCCCACGGTAACTATACCGGCACTTTGGTAAATGCCCTTGCCTATCATTTTGGCGGCAATAGCAACTTTGCCTCCGACGATATCCGCCCCGGATTAGTGCACCGTATCGACAAAAACACTTCGGGACTGCTTGTGATTGCCAAAACCGAACAGGCAAAGGCTCATCTTGCCAAACAGTTTTTTAACCATACAGTAAACCGCCGCTATCAGGCACTTGTGTGGGGTGATTTCGACCACGAATACGGCACTATCGAGGGCAACATCGGACGCAATCCTCGCGACCGCAAGAGCATGTGCGTTTTCGACCCTGAAACAGGTATAGGCAAACCCGCAATCACTCATTATAAAGTTTTGGAGCGTTTTGGATACGTTACACTTATTGAATGTAAGTTGGAGACTGGCCGCACTCACCAGATACGCGTCCACATGAAAACCAAGAGCCATCCGCTCTTCAACGACGATGTGTACGGTGGCAACAAAATACTCCGTGGAACCACCTTTACCAAATACAAACGGTTTGTAGAAAACTGTTTTTCGCTTTTGCCATCGCAGGCACTGCACGCCAAGACATTGGAGTTTGTGCATCCAGCCACAGGAAAGGTGATGAGTTTTGATTCTCCTCTACCCCAGGGGTTTGCCGACCTTTTGGACAAATGGCGAACATACACCAAGGCAGGCAGAACATTTGCCGATGCCGACTGAACCAGTCTAATCGGTATATTTTTTGTTATTTTATAGTTTTAGAATAATTTTTAACTAAGAGATTACGTTAAAGAATAGAATGTGAGTCAACTTTGAATATTATAAAACTGGTAATTATATGCGCAACAAAACATTACTAATCATATTATTTGCACTTGTGGCCGTCAATTGTCAGGCGCAGAAACACTCTGCTCAGAAACCAATTTTCGGCATTAGCATGGGCGCCAACTTTTCCAACCTTGTGGGCACCGACAAAATAGACGACAGTAAACCGAGGATAGGAATGTGTCCTGGAATCAACGTTGATATTCCCCTTGTTTACGACGCTTTTTTAGAGATTGGCGCTTATTATTCTCAACAAGGAGTTACTATCAAAACCGATGAAATGGCCAAAGGTATGGCTCGCGAAAAGGTAAAAATTGCCAAAAACGTTGATTATCTGCAAATTCCGTTGTTTTGGAAACAGTCGTTCGGAGATATTTACACTAAAATTGGTCCGTTTGCGTCTATGGCATTGCAGGCAAGTTCAGATTGGAGAAAAGACTCAATAGCCCGCGATACAATGTCGAGAAGCAGAGGATCGTACAATAGTTTTATCAATAAACTCCGCAAATATGATGTGGGTGCGGCTTTTGCAATAGGTTATCAGACATCTATTTCGCGCAGTCTCGACCTCTATTTTGATGCAAGTTACAAAATAGGTTTCTTCTCTGTGGAAGAAAAAACCGACAATCAGAAAAAAATTCTTCGCAATCAGGTGTTTGTTGTTTCGGTGGGCGTATATTTTCAGAAAAATAGACATTCAAAAACCTACCGGCGGCGGTAACACCCTTGTATCATGAAACTTATTGCCAAATTTTTAGCGGTATTAGGCATTGCGGTAACGCTCGCCTCTGTTTATGTACCTGCTCGTGCGCAGGTTTTCGGCATGAAGGGCGGTGTCACTATTGGCTCTATCACCACCAAGGAGGTGGATTCTGTAAAGCCTATGCTCAACTATTACTATGAGGCTTATTACGGCTACCGTTTTGCACGTTATAAATATTGGACAATAGGCGTGGGCTATTTTGGTACAGGTGCTACTTTTTGTGGACGCGATGAGGCCAATCCGTTTAACTACAAGGCAAAGGTCAGGTTTAACAATCTTGTTGTGCCATTAAAACTCAAAATCTCTGCCGAGGGACGTCACAAACCGCGCCCGTATTTCTTTGTTGGTGCAATGCCTTGCATAGTGTACAATTACGACGAGGAACTTTCTTTTTCGATGAGGGAGTCGGGATTGAGCGTGCCCGAGAACTTAAATACCGATTACATTTTTAATTGGACACCCCGACGCATCAATCTTTACGCTCTGTGCGGTGGCGGCTGTTACTACCGTCATTTTACGTGCGATTTTATGCTAACAATCAATACGTTGCGTGATTACAAAGAAATTGAAGCCCCGATATCATACAACAAGAGTTTTATCGTAACCATCGGCTATCAGATTTCGCGCGACAGAGCCAAGGTTTGGTAGTAATCAATTTTTTATCATCTCCTTCACCGCCAATGCGATAGCTCCGCTGTCGATTCCGCATACCTTATATAAATCTTCGGGCGAACCGTGCTCTATAAACCTGTCGGGTATGCCCAGACGCTTGATTTTTAGATTGTAGAAATGGTCGCAGGCATATTCGCAGATGGCAGATCCAAATCCGCCTTGCAGCACGTTGTCTTCTACGGTGATAATGCGTTTATATTTAGCAAAAATGCTGTCTAACAGTGCGGTGTCTAACGGTTTGATAAAGCGCATATCAAAGTGTGCTGGATAAATCTTGTCGGAGTGGAGCTGTTGAAGAGCAAGCTCAACTTCGTGACCTATTGTGCCAATGGATATTATAGCAATATCCTCACCGTCGGATATTTGACGCCCTTTGCCCACCTCAATCTCTTCAAAAGTTTTTTCCCAATCGGGATTAAAGCCGTTGCCCCTCGGATAGCGTATCGAAAAAGGACCTTTGCCGCCTAATTGTGCGGTGTAGAGCATATTGCGAAGGTCAATCTCGTCCATAGGAGCGGAGCAGGTTAGGTTAGGAATATGGCGGAGATACGAAATGTCGAACGCTCCTTGGTGGGTGGCTCCGTCGGCTCCCACAAGCCCCGCGCGGTCGAGGCAGAGAATCACAGGCAGACGAGGCAGACACACATCGTGGATAATCTGGTCGTAAGCACGTTGCATAAACGACGAGTAGATATTGCAGTAGGGTACAAGCCCTTGCGCTGCCATTCCTGCCGAAAATGTTACAGCATGTTCTTCGGCAATGCCCACATCGTACACACGGTCGGGAAATTTGTCGGACATAATGTTGAGCGAGCAACCTGTGGGCATTGCGGGCGTTACGCCCACAATCTTGCTGTTTTGGGTGGCAAGTTCGGTAACTGTTTTACCAAAAACATCTTGATATTTAGGACCTTGTGGCTTTGCTGATGAGTTTTTTACAGTTTTGCCGGTGTCGATGTCGAATGCGGTGCTGGTGGCGTGCCATTTGGTCTGGTTTTCCTCGGCAAACTTGTAGCCTTTGCCTTTTATGGTATTGATATGAAGGAGCTTAGGACCAGGAATATTTTTAAGGTCTGCCAAAAGTTGCGCAAGGTGCACCACATCGTGTCCGTCAACAGGGCCGAAATATCTGAGACCCAAACCCTCAAAAAGATTGCTACGCTTCATCACCACGTATTTTATGCCGTTTTCTACCTTGGCAATAAACTGGCGTGCGCTTGGCACAAGGCGGTTGAATTTGCCGAGAGCATTCCACACGTCGTTTTTTACACGGTTGTAGGTTTTAGAGGTGGTAATGTCCAAAAGATAATCGTTGAGAGCGCCACGGTTTGGGTCGATAGCCATATGGTTGTCGTTGAGGATAACCAGCAGATTGTTTTTTTGAATGCCTGCATTGTTGAGAGCCTCAAAAGCCATTCCGCCAGTCATAGCGCCGTCGCCGATAACAGCAATCACGTGCTGATTGTGTCTGCCAAGTTTTTCGGAAGCCACAGCCAAGCCGAGTGCCGAGGAAATTGATGTGGAGGCGTGACCCACTGTAAAAGCGTCGTACTCGCTCTCGTCGCGGTTTGGAAACGGACTCATACCGTGAAAACTGCGGAGGGTAGAAAAAATGTTTTTTCTGCCAGTAAGAATCTTGTGCGGATAAGCCTGATGACCCACGTCGAACACAATCTGGTCGTAGGGCGTATTGTAGATATAATGCAGAGCCACAGTGAGTTCCACCACACCGAGACCCGCGGCAAAATGTCCCGGGTGCTGCGAAAGCGTGTCGATAATAAACCTGCGCACATCGTCGCAAAGAGCCGGCAACTTGTCGATTGTCAGCTTCTTAACATCCGATGGATAATTGATTCCGTCGAGAATAGGATATTTGCCGGTTTCTGAGTTTGTAATCTGCATTATTTTTAAAAATTTTGCAAATATAGTATTTTTTTGTGTTTTATACTTTTAAACTCAAAATGTTAACATTTTTTGCATATTTTTGAGGAAATGCAGATATTATTTACCTCGTCACTTCAAATTTTATTCTTCTGATGCTTTTTGGGGTTTTAACTTCGAGGATGTATAAACCTTGCTGGAGGTTTTGGTTGATGGAATGCTCGTAGTTTTGCAAACCTACAAGTTTTTCGCGCAGCACGTACTTGTAGCTGCTGATGCTGTATATTGTCAGCACGGCATCCTTGGCGCAGTCGAGGTCGAGAAACAGTGTGAAGTTGCCGTTGTTTGGGTTGGGGCCTATGCGGCAGTCGAGAATCTCGTCAGAATCATAAAAGTCGGGGATATACTCCTCTTCGGGACGGTTTAGATTGCTTATGTTCAGATTTTTTGTTACAGTGGAAATGCATCCTTTGTAGTAGCCTGTAAGCTTGATTTTGTAAGTGGAAAGCTTGTCGAGTGCGTTGGTGCTGATAGTGAGCGTGGTGGAATCTTTAGGAAAATCTCCTATGAGGTTTTCAGAAAACGACCATTTGAGCGAGTCGAGCTCGTGGCTCGAGGTCTCCACGATTTTGGCGTGGTCGTCGTTGTAAATGTCCGACGGCAGCAGGAAGTTCATTTTTAATGATTCTTTGCTTTGCACAATGGTAATGGTGTCTTCAGCAAAACAATCGTCGTAGCGGATGGTTTTAAGATAGTATTCGCCTTCGGGCGAGGAGTTGTTGAGTGTGAGGATGTTTTTGGCATCCAAAGTCTTGCCTTCGGGATTTTTCCAAATATAATCGTAGAAATCGCCGGCATCGATTTCAAGTTCGGAATCTTGACAGATGCTGTAATCGTGGGCGATGAAGTTGTTTTCTACTTTGGTAGGCTCGGAGATTTTAGTATCTCTTTCAATAATGCAATTGTTGGAGTCTGCCACGGTGATATGATAATCTGCGGCAATGAGTTTTGTGATGTTGCGCGAAACAATAGAATCGTTTAACCAATATGTATAAGGCTTTACACCGCCATCCGGAGAAACAATAATAGAGCCGTCGTTGTAGCCAAAACACGAGGCATCATTTGCTTCGATTTTTTTGAAAATTAATTGGTTAGGTTGTTTGATTTCATATTCAGAATTCACAGAGCACACGCCATCAGAAAGTTTTAAAGAGTAAGTTCCTATAGGCAAATTATCAATAAAATTTTGGGTGGAATTAGTGTTCCAAAGATATGAAATAGGTCTGTTAGGGTCGGCATATTTTAGGCTTAGGATTTGAATTTTGCCGGTGGCATCACCGTGGCATGCCACATCGGTGATTTCATACTTATCAACGCCTAAAGTGTCAGGCATTGTTACATGAGTTTCGTTGGTAGTAAAACTGCGGGCTTTTTTGCCGCCGTGGATAGAATCTTCTGTTGAAATATTTGCATCATAAAATGCTAATTTGTAAGAAAACTCTTTTTGATTATTATTAGGAATTACAATAGTATCACCTTGATGTATTTCTGTTTCGAAAGTGCTATTGTCTATAGCATATTTATAACCATTAGACAACCCTCCTGATATGCTATCGATTTTAACCTTGTGCGTGTCGTAAAAGCACGAATCAGGAATCGTGATAACATCCACGTGAATGGGCGGATAGGCTTTGAGACTGGCTTTGAGGCTATCTTTGATGGTAATAATAGTGGGAATTGATAAGGTATCTTTTGGTACAATTGTGATGCTGTCTAAATCGGGATAGCAGGTGATGTAGTATGGGGTAGCAAATAGAGGAATGGTTGAATCTGTTGGTGCATGTTCTTTATAGTATGTAAGATTGTCTTCTATAGTTTTATTGCCCGGTTTGCATTTAAACGTATGATTAGAATTTGTTGGATATGATTCAGTTATGGTGATAGAATCTTTGAGAGAGTTGTTGTTTACATTATATATTTTGAGATTAATAGCTTGGGTAGTATCTTCGCTGTGCCAATGTGTGAATTCCTTTCTTGTTGTATCAAGATAATTGTATTCGATTTCAGGTACGTATGCATCAAGATTTACTTGACAGTAAGTGTCGGTTGTATCACTAATCTGTAATTGATATTGACCTGTGGGAATGAATTGAGGTTTGTTGTTATCATCTATAGCTTTGTAATTTTTACTTACAGTTTTACCTTCAAAAACAAAATTACATTTTTTGTTTAGTCCTTTTTCATCATCTGGTATTACTAATTTATTATCTTTGATATATGGCTTTTCATACGAAATGTTTTTTTTGATTCCATTAAAATTAGTTTTACCTACAACATCTCCTACTTTTAATATATCTTCATAGTCCGAGTCGCAAAGAATATATATATCAAAAGGGGTGTAATATCCGATTATATCAGTTATTTCTTTTGCTGACACAGAAAAAGATGTTTCTCCTTTGGCTAATTTAATATTTAAGTTATATTTTTTCCCCTGATTAGCTGTTGTTGCTAAATAAACAGATGAGTTAAACGGTAATTCAAAGTTATATCTGCAATTAAGTCTTGTTTCTGGACATATAGAATGCTCAATATCTTTTATAGTGGCATATTCACATTCACATCTAAATTGTTCGTAAGTGACCTTTACTGAATACCGACTAATAACATACCCATCACGCTTATTCCAACCATATCCAAAATCATCATAAAAAAGACTACCAGCTTCGCCTTTGTCAAAATCTTGTTCCCAAGTATTTGGACCAATTTCATGCTTCGACTTTTTAACTTTTACATAACAACGATATTTTAATGTTTTTGGCTCATTATTAACATAAAAAATAGAATCTGGTATCTCGACCAATGCACGTTTTTCTTGATACACTATTTCATCACCATTAGTTAAAATAATGGTATGTCGCAAATAAGTATCATCATCTAATTTTTCTGAGGGGGTATATAAATCCCACCCTCGTCCCGGTTTATGAACAATTACTTTGTAAAACTGCGCATAATTAGTCAAGCATCCCAATAATAAAAAAGATAGTAGTATTAGTTTTTTCATAATGATATGTATTTAAACCATCCAAAACTATTATTATAGTTTTGGATGGTTATTATGTTAGTTAGATGATTTATTTAAGTTTAGTTACAGGGCGTACACTAACACCATCCCAATAATCGTATTTATACTCATTGCCATTAGCTGACCAAATAAAACGAGAGCAAGTATTATAATTCTGTTGTTTGTCATACCAAAGTGACATTTTAGTAAAATAACCCTTATTCTCTAATTTAGTAACACCACAATGAATGTAATTATTGCTTGCGGAAAAATCTGCAAAAGCGGGTAAAATAATATAATTGCCATTAATTTTACTTGTTAGCTTTTTAGAATTAAGAGTTTTTCCTTCTTCGATAAGAACATAATCATAGTCTTCTACAGTGCAATTATCAAACAATTCTTTCCATTCGTCTGTAGTTGGTATTCGCCATAATTTCCCCCAATTAACAGAGGCAGCATCTTCCATATACATTAAAGTATAGGATCTTTTGTTCTGTATGTTATTTTTATCAAGGCGTTGGTCATTAATTATAATTGCATTTTGATATGTGTCAGTTGTAAGGACGAAATTAAAATCATCTACTCTAAGTGTCCAATTCTCGTATGTATATTCGGTTTTAGGTGAAGTTTCGCCAAAGGCAAACAAAGCACCTTCTTTGGCTTCGCAAGTGGTGCCGACATTGGTTTTTGCCCAAAGAGTTCCGCTTGGTAGACCTAAATCTACATATTCGTGGTCGTTGAGAGTTTCAAAATCGGCGTACAAGTCAACACTGCTTGGGCTTACATATTTTAAACCTTTAGGCAGAAAAGTTCCCGTACCATCGGCTTTGGTATTCCAGCCTGCAAAATAATACCCATCTTGATATGATAAATTATCACCGTTGGCTAATATTATGGTATCCGACAGGCTATACATGGTATATCTGCCATTGCTTTTGGGTACATCAATTGTAATGGGGGGTGGTACTTCACCGGTTGCACCGTTGGCGTGGTAGGTAATGGTAATATTGCGGTATTCCCATACTAAATATAGTGTATCCTGTTTTATAGCATAATTCTTAGGTTGGTATTTAAATTCATAATATTGATTTTCCAGTTTTTTACATGATAGTTTTTCAAAACTACCATCTGAATTTTTATGAGCTAATCCCGAGCAAACCCACTCTGGTCTGATAGGAATTTTATATGTTTTACCTGCAATCATGGTCATATCTTCTGGGAGAGTGCCTTTAGTAGCACCATTGGCATCAAAGTGCACTTGAAAATAATCTTCGGGCGAAGGTTCGTCCTCCTCTTTATTACATCCCGTAAACCACACAGCCGCTGCCATAGCGGCGAAGAAAAATAGCTTTTTTTTCATTTTGTAATATTTTTAGTTAATGATATAGTTTTATTTTTTGACAAATGTATCTATTGTGAATCAAAATTCCAAATTTTTTTAAAAAAATAATCGTTTTTTTTTTTTTGTTTATATTTAAATGTATATTTGCCGCCAAAACTAACAAGAATGACTAACAAAGGCTATCTACTACTACTAATGCTATGCCTATGCGGCAACATGCCGTTGCTGGCGCAAAACAATTTGAATATCATAAGCAAGACTACGGGAAACACTATCGAACTACGATGGGCTCCCACTAATCTTGATGCTTGGCGATATGGCAATGATTTTGGCTATAAGCTTGAGCGTATCACCATTTTTAGAGACGGCAAACAGCTGATTCCCGTTGAAACTGTGGTGCTATCCACTGCTCTGCGTATCAAATCTCTTTCGGAATGGGAAAAGCACGCAGACGAAAAATATTTTTCCATAGCCGGAGAGTGTATTTTTGGCGAACATTATTCAGCCCTTGCCACCTCGCCGGTGAGTATCTACAAGCACTATCAGCAGGAGCAAAACAAGTTCGGTTTTTCGCTCTATTGTGCCGATATGAATAAGGAGGTGGCAGATTATATGGGCTTGTATTTTGCCGACAAAACCGCCAAGCCCGGCGAGAGTTACTCGTATCGCCTCACTTTTGCCTCGCCCGACAGCGCACACTGCGACACTGCGCGTACTTTTGGCGCTTTAAACAACCATCCTGTGGATATTATCCCCGCAAAACCGGATGCATTTTTCGACAACAACGGCGTGATGGTAACTTGGAAAAACAATCATAGCAATCATTTTGTGGGCTATTATGTGGAACGGAGTTTCGACAACAAAACCTTTGCGAGGCTAAGCGAGGATCCCATTGCTGTAATTCAATCGTCGCTACAAAACAATTATTATACCGACACTACCGTAACGAATGTAAGCAAGGTGTATTACCGCATAGTGGGTGTGGATTCGTTTTCCGACGAAAGCAAACCTTCGGAATCTACGGCTATTTTAAATTCAAAACCCATATCTCAATATGCCGAAATATCATCTGCCCAATCGGTGGATAATGGCGTGGAAATCAATTGGCGGTTTAACCTCGAAACCGAAACCGGCTCTGTTGACGGATTTAAGATTTACCGTGCACATAGTGCCGAAACTATAAGCCACTGCTTAGCCACCATTACCGACGTTGATCAGCGGAGCTACATTGATCCTCATCCCTTGCCCGACAATTATTATTATGTGTCGGTGTTTAATAGTAGCGAAGAAAAATACAATCCCTATCCATATTATTGCCTCATTATCGACAGCATTCCACCTATAAAACCGTTGGCACCGCAGGGTGTATGCGATAGCTTGGGTAGGGTAACACTTTCGTGGCGCAATCCCGACCCCGACGATGTGGCAGGGTTTAGGCTATTGCGCAAAAATTCTGAGGGTGAAATGTTTTTGATGCATGTGCCCTATATGCTCACCGACACCTTTTATATAGATACCATCTCTCTTAAAACCCTGTCGCCTAATGTGTATTATGCACTTATAAGTGTGGATGCTCGTGGCAATCAAAGCGATTTGTCGCCCACACTTGCCGTTGCACGCTACGATACTATTGCTCCGCAGCCGTCGATGATATCCGATATTCAATTAAACAAAAACAATGTGGTGGTATCGTGGAATAGGTCGGTTTCGCGCGATGTAAAATCCTATTTGCTGCTAAGGCGGCTATCCACTGCGGAGAGTTTCGACACTTTAGCTGTGGTGGCAGCTGATGTTTTGTTGTATGAGGATAAAACGGCAGAACCCGGCTTGGAATATTATTATCAAGTGATTACCCGCGACGGATATGGCAATTTTGCAGCAAGCAAACTCAAGGCTATGGAAATTCCCACACCACCAGAACCAGAATGGAAATTGCAAAACACCAAATCGCTAAATAGCATCACCCTCAAATGGAGCAATAAGCACGCCACCAAGCAGGTGGACAAAATATTAATTTACCGAAAAACCGACGACAAACCATTGCATTACTACACAATGGTGAAAAACACCGACACCTTTGAGGACAAAAATTTGGTGATGGGCAAACACTACGCATACCGAATACGCGTGGTGTATACCGATGCCACCGAAACACAATTGAGCAACGAAGTAGAATCCGAGATGTAACACACTGATGAATATGAGATTAAAAACAACATTCGGAATTATACTTTTTGCTTTGGGGGCTAATAGTGCGTATGCGCAAAATATTGAATCTATAATAAAATCTGATCCTATAAAAATGAGCGGCAATATATCCATGAACACCACCAGCGAATTGATAGAAGATACCACTCTTGCCACCGACAGGTTTTATTATTATCTTTCCGGCGGAATAAATACGCAATTGTTTGGTTTTGTGAATGTTCCGTTTACATTTTCGTATACCAACAATGTGCTCACCAAAAATTTAGCGTTGCCCTACAATAGATTTTCCATTGCCCCAAATTACAAAAAACTTACAGTGTATTTGGGATACAACTCTATGAGTTTTGGCAAATACACCCTTTCGGGACACGACTATCTTGGCACTGGTGCACTCTACGAAGGTGAAGTGTGGCATATAGAGGGTTTTTGTGGCAGAATGCGCAAGGCAGTGCAGCCCGATACGTTGAATGTGGAGCCGTCGTACAAGCGTTTTGGCGGGGGAATAAAGATTGGCTACCAATGCGAATTCTACACAGTGGGTTTTGATGTGATTAAGGTAAAAGACGATTTTAATTCGATAAGTTTTGATGGCTACGAGTCGCAATTTATTTCACCAAAGGATAATATTGCAGCATCGTTGCGGCTAAAAACCACATTGTGGAAAAAACTCTCACTTTCGGGCGAATATGGAGTGAGTATGCTAAATAAGTATGTAGCACAAGACACCACTACCAATAGAGCCTCCGACGTGCTAATAGAAACCGACGGCGAAGATGTTTGTTTTCAAGCGTTTGATGTGGTATTGAATTATAGTTTAGGCGAACACTCTCTTGGATTTGGATATAGCAGAATACCACCCAATTACGAGAGTTTGGGCGGTTATTATTTTGCCGAAGACGAAGAAACGTATACAGTAAATTTTTCTTCGTTATTGTTTAATCATATATCAGTGTCGGGCGACGTGGGTCTCCGTCACGACAATCTCGACAATCAGAAACTTGCCACCGACAATAGCGTAGCCGTAAACCTCGCAGCCAGCGGCAACATCACACAAAAACTCAATTTCAATGTGTCGTACAACAATAATCAGCAATATCTCAACCTTCGCAATAAGTATGACGAGCTGATGCAGACCACCGAATTTGAAAATCTCGACACCACAGAATATTCAAGGCTCAACAACACCACCAATGTAGGGTTGAATTATATGATAAGCAACAGCGAAACAGTAAGCAACAGCATCTCGGCAAGCTTTATGTACCAGACCACGTCAGACCATCAACGCTACGACACCACCACAGCCAATTCAAAAATTTACAATGGCAATATTGGCTACAATCTATCGCTTATACCGCAAAAGATGACTGCAAGCATAACATTCGGCTACAACCGCACCGAAATGCAGCATCAGAACACAGATATGTACACCACAAGCGTGAGCGTAAACAAAACCCTCTTTGGTCAGGTGTCGGGGTCGCTGTCGGGCACATACGCCTACACCAAGGTAGACAGCGTGAAATCGAACGTAGTAAACGGGCGTATGTCGCTGTCGTACACATTGAAACAAAGCCACAACTTCAGCCTTTCGCTCAACTATATCAACAATTCGCAGGCTCGGGGCAACCGCAACAGGCTGACAATGAATTTGGGTTACACCTACAGCTTTGACATCATTAACCGCGAAAAACATAGAAAAGACGATGAAGAACAAAACTAACACCAGAATCTACACCTTAATAGCCATCGTTTTTTTGCTGCTGACAAGCGCAAATGCGTGGGCGCAAAACAATAACGAAACGCAAGTGAACTCGATAGTAGACGACGCCCGGGCAATAGCCCGAGAGTCGCAAGACGCCACCAAAGAGGTGCCCGCCGAGCGCCGCCTTGCCAATGCCATAGAAACAGCCCGCAAGGTGAAAGAGATGGCCAACTATATCGACAAAATAAAAAACCTTGCCAAAAACACACAGATACCATTGCCTATAGGCATCAAAAGCAATTTAAACGACTATGAGATAGTGGTGCAGCAGCTTTCGCACGAGAGCGACTCGGTAGCCAAAGCCTATATGACGCTGGTGATACCAGTAGATTCTGCCACCACCATAGGATTTGAAACCTACATATCGCTGTCGGGAAGCTGCGGACCTCAAATGCCTGGCAGGCTCAAGCTCATACGCCCTGTGGAGATGGCGTTTGGCGATAAATTTAAAATCACTTTCAACAATGGGTCGTATGCCGAGTTCGACTGCGACGGCATCACCCAGTTTCATATGGACGTTACTCTGGAGTTTGTTGCCAATTCAATCAAGTTTTACGACGAGAATATGAATCCCTTGCAAAAGCCGAAATTCAACACTAAGCTTACATTCAACGATTTTTCGGATTTTGTGTTCGATATCAACGCCAAACTCGCCTTTGAATTTCCTGAATTGCAAGACTTTCTATTTTATATTGAAGATATAACCGTAGATTTCAGCGAGTTTACCACGCCTAAGACCGCGGCTTTTCCTCCCGGATATTTCGGCAGCGACGACGACCGCAATCTGTGGCGCGGCTTAGCTGTAAAAAAAGCGCAAGTATATCTTCCGCCTGCGTTAAAAACCGACCAGACATCCATATCCGACCCGTCGAAAGTGCAAGTGAAGAAAGTTAAAAACGAGGACAGAACCTCTATAGTGTGTAGCAATCTTGTAATCGACCGCCACGGCATCACTGTTGACGCCTCGGTAGAACAATTGTGTCGCGATTGCAAAGTAGAACCTGCCAAATGGGATCTCAAGGTGTCGTCGATAGGATTATCTATTGTAAAAAACAAGATAAAAGGAGCAGGATTTTCTGGAATTTTAAATATTCCTCCCTTTGGCGAATATTCTAAATTGGGATACTCCGCCGAATACAATATAGCTGAAAAAGCGTTTGATTTTAAATGCGATATCACCGGCAACCATAGTTTTGATGTTTTTGGTGCCACATTAAACCTCAACGAACACTCTTATATAGAAATAGCATTAAAAAACGGCGGATTTTATCCTACCATTAGCGCCTCGGGCACAATAAAGATAGATGCACCATTGTCGGAGGATGGAATGAGATTACAATTGCCCGAAATTGCATTTGAAGGAATGAAAATACGTCGCGAAAAACCTGTATTTGACCCGGGTGTATGGGATTTTTCGGCTCTTGCCGATTTGGCTATGCCAAAAATTGCGGGTTTTGAATTTGCATTATCAAACATATCACAAAAAGACGAGTCGATAAGTTTTGATGCAATGGTATCGCTCAACGGCAAAATCACCGGCGAAGGCTCGTTTGAAGTGGTGGGCGATTTTGATAAATACAAGATTAAGCATGTGAATGTGTCGAAAATTGCCGTGGAATATCGTCAACCATTTTTTGGAATTAGAGGCGAAGTGCAGATAAAGCGTGGCGACGAAATCTACGGCAACGGTTTTAGAGGTAAAGTAGACCTTTCGCTTATGGACGATTGGAAATTCGAAGCCGTAACAGTGTTTGGCAAAAAAGACCAGTTTAAATATTTTCTTGTGGATGTGTATGGCGAAAAAAAATCGGGTCTCTTTACCATTCCGCCATGTATCACAGTGCAAGGTCTTGGTGGTGGTGTGTATCATCGTATGAATCAAACTGTAGAAAACAACGATTTTGGTAAAGCTCTCTCTGGAATCTGCTATGTGCCAGATAAGAAAGTAGGATTCGGATTCCTTGCCTCGGCCCGCTTTTTTGTAGGTCAAGAAAACGCCGTAAACGCCAAGACATCATTCGACATACAGTTCAACGAGCATTGGGGATTGAATTATTTTCAAATTAACGGCGATTTGGCTTTTATGAATATGCCTGAGAATCTCAACAAATTTAAAGAAGGTGTATTAGCAAAAGTGAAGGATATTCAAAGCAAAGATGGAATTGGCAAGCTTCATCTCAATACCCCCGACGATTTAAAAATACCCGAAAAAACTAATGGCAGTGTGCTTTCTGCATCAATATTGATGAAATTCGACGCCACCAACAAAACCTTTTTTGCCGATTTAAAAACCTATCTCAATGCCGGATTTATAGAAGGCACAGGACCTAACAAGCTTATGGTAGAAGCCAAAGCCCTTTTTGGAACCAAAGACTGGTATATACACATGGGTTCGCCCGATAAGCCTTGCGGTATAAGAGTATTGAAACTAATGGAAACCAACAGCTATTTTATGCTTGGCAACCAAATACCTCCATTGCCCAATCCTCCCGCCGAAGTGTGGGGCACTATGGATCAAGCAAAACGTGATAAATATTTATCTGCAATTAATGATGATAAACTTTCAAGCCTATCTACAGGGCAAGGTGTGGCATTTGGATTAAATTTTAAAGCAGGAGCATCAATAAATCCTGTGCCCTTTTATGCCGATTTTAATGTGGGTGCAGGTATAGAACTTTTGCTCGAACACTACAAAAACGCGCACTGCAAAGGCCGCACTGGCGAGATAGGCATCAAAGGCTGGTACGCAAAGGCGCAGATGTGGGCGTATCTCAACGCTGCCGTGGGCTTGAAGGTAAAAGTGTTTAGAAAAGAGCGCAAATTTAGCATTGCCGAACTGCATGCCGGCGCTGTGATGACTGGTATGGGTCCCAATCCGTTTTATTTTGTAGGTAATCTCAATGCCTCGTACAGTCTGCTCGGAGGTTTGGTAAAGGGTGATTGCTCTCTCGACTTAGAAATTGGCACACCTTGCGAATTGCGCTCCGGCAACGACCTCTTGGGTGAAAGCATATTGTCGGCTCTCACTCCTTCCGACGGCGACTCTGACGTAAATGTGTTTGCATCGCCACAAGCCGTGCTCAATATTCCTGTAGATCATGCATTTGAAATGCTTGATGAAAACGATCGCCTGCAGAAATATATAATCCAAATTGCAGAATACACCGTTACCGATATTACCGACGGCAAACCGATTGATGGCAAAAGAGTGGTGGCAAGCGACGGGCTCACTGTGGTGTACAATCCTACCGAACCATTCGACACCCAACATCAATATAAGGTGTATATCAAAGTGCTATTTAAACAAAAAAGTGGCAACACATGGCTACCTGTAAAAGGCGACGACGGAGCAGATTATTTCGAGGATATGACAGCTACCTTTAAATCCGGCGAACGCCCAACTACAATTGATTCAAAGCATATTATATGTTCGTATCCCGAAAATATGATGTACAACTATTACAAAAACCAATGCACCGAAGGATATATCTGCTTGATGTACAATTATCAATATCTATTTAGAGAAAAAGCTCACGATGGATTTAAGCAAAAAATTGTTGTTACCAATAAAAAAGGATATTCCAAAGAGATAGATTTTGCCACTAAATTTTCGTCGGAAGTGCCCGGCGAAGTGTTTGAAATTACATTCAACCTCAAAGATCTTGAGCTGGAAAACAACACCGTGTATCAACTTGAGCTGATGAATATTCCGCTTACCACTGTTAAAAGCATCGACCAAAACGTGGAAAAAACATACACCAAAGTGGAAAGCAACAATCCCAACGAAAATATCGAAGTAAGGCACACCTCTGCCACCGGTACACTCAATCAGTTGGAAACCAAAACTATATGCACATTGCATTTTAGAACAAGCCGTTTCAACAAATTTTCCGAAAAAATCAAAAGCATGGACATTATCAACGGCGATGCTGTAGACGTGGGCGAAGACTCGTGGCGTCATTCGCTTTCGGTTAATATCACATCAAACGACTTTTTCGACGGTATAGAATGGAGAGGTACTGCCAAAATTAAACCGTTGATATCATTCAATATCGACTTAGAAAATACCAAATGGTATACCGGATCGATATACAAGCAATACTACTCGAGATTCCACCTCAGCGACGGACAGCAAAACAGAATATACAACTTTCCGCCAACCGATGCCATTCAAATCAACAACAATCGCGAGTGTAATCACAACTTTTTCCGACTCGAAAATTCTGAAATTGAAACAGGGCGCCCATCGGGATTATTCCCTGAAGGCTCTATACACTACTGCGCTCTGTATCAATTCGACGACGACATCCGCGAAACACGCATTAATTTGCTCCATAGGTGCGAACAAAATCTCCCGATGACCCCCTTAGAAAATAGCATCGTGAAATACGAAAAAGCACTGTCGTTCTCTTCCGGCAAATATCCATACAAAATTATATATAGTTTGCCCGGCAAAAACACCGTTTTGGAGAGTGTTGACGCCAATTTTATCTACAAAGAATGAACTAACTTTTATACAAAAACCCTATGACTAAACATCTTACCATACTGCTGATAATTATCTTTGCCGCTGCAGGCCTCCGCGCCCAAACCAAAGTATACCCCATACAAGTAACCATAAGCGGCAGCAGCGACATCTCGCCCGAGCTATCCGAGCTCTACGGCATCAAGTCTACCCTCATGTTCACCTTCCAGTGCCTCGACCGCAAAGAAACCAACCTTCCCGTGGCGGTAAAAGTGCGACTTTACCCCGCATCAGGATACGGCAAAGCAATAGAAAATACTCTGCAAACAGGCCGTAAAACCTTCGACATGGGATTTGGACAAACCATTATAGAACAGAAAGGCGACCTTGAAAAATATTTTCTCAACGAATATTCCAATCTTTCGCAGGCAGGCTATTATCAGAACGGACAATTAGCCGAAGGCAACTACATATTGCAAGTGGTGTGCTACGATGCACGCACCATATCGCGTCAAATATCCAACGTGGCAAAAATCTACCTCCACATCGACCAATTCAACTACCCCACACTACTATTCCCACGCAACAATACCGACCTTGAACAATACACCACCAAACCCACAATATCATTTCAGTGGACCTACTACGGCAAAACCGACCCAAAAATCCGCTACCGTTTTGAACTCTGGGAAGTAATAAACCCCACCACCATAGAAACCTACGTAAAGCAGACCAAACCCATTTTTACCGAAGAAGACCTATTTGTTACCCAAAAAAGCTATATGCCCGAACTCCTCAACCTTAAAATCGGACAAAAATATTGTTGGCGTGTAACAGCCTACGACCCTGACCACAAACTCCCCTTCAAGCGCGGAGGCGAGAGCGACGTATATCAGTTTCAGTACCTCAACCCACCCGTGCCGGTAACCGGGCTTGCCAACAAAGTCACCGGCAAACAGATAAAGTACACCTGGAACGCCGACCGCAACCACACCAAATACTACGTGGAGTATTACGACTACAAGCGCGACACCACCATATCGTCGTCGCAGCAGGACAACACCGTCACCCTCACCGCTCCCGAATACGACTACCGCATCAAGTTCCGCGTAAGGGCTGAGAGCTACGGCGACCCCTCCCGCGTGTCGGAATACACCCCTTGGAGCGAAGCCTATGTTCAGCCCGAGAAAAAAATCGACTTTGAGTGCGGCAAGCAGTTCCCCGACCGCGAGATAGCCAATCAAGAACTCAAAACCACCTTTTTTGAAGGCGAGATAGTAGAATCGAAAAACGGCGACAGCCGCTACGAAATAATCAAAGCCTACGCCAGACCCGACGGAAGCCTTGAAGGAAAATTTTACGCCATAATGGATTGCTGGAGCGGAGCCAAGATACTCTGCGATTTCTGGGACACCAAAATCAACACCGACAACATCATCCTCACCACCCGCTACCGTAGCGAAGACATCCCCGGCTTTGTAGCCGACCCCGAGGAGATAAAGAAATACGCGCACGAATTAGTCAACAACGCTCATATGGCTGCCACCGATAACAAAATCCGCGACACAATTTTGATTAATCAAAAATTTGACTACCTTTACGCCGAAAACGGAAGGCTCAAGGCGGTGGTGGTAGATAAAAACGGCGAGCCACAAGTAACCGACGTCACCCCCGACAAGCCGTACAGCCAGAGCCTTATCACCGACGGCCAGGGCGACACGTTAGTAGTATCCAAAAAAGGACAAGTAATGGGCGTAAAGGAATACAAATTCGCAGGCGACGACCGCCACCTCCTCAACGAGTACCACCGACAGCTGGACTCGCTAGGGGAGTGGCAGATAAATTTCACGCCCGACACAAAACACCAGACCTACGCCTTCGACCACATCGGCAGCGGCGACCACGGAATTTTTGCCACCGACGAGTACTACCCCAGGTCAGGCGACTACGACTTCCGCTATAAAAGTGTGGAGTGTGGAAAATCCGACAAGGTAAAAGTAGAATTTGGCTCATACCCCCAAGCCGACAGCGTAATTTTCAAAGATAAATACGGAGTAACACTAAAATTATCCAAAGGAAACATCCTAAATTTCACAGGCACAAGCCAAGCCGATACAAATTACATCTACGCCTACCGTGGAGACAAAAAGATAGGCAAATTGATGCTGAACGTTTACAAGCGAAAGCCGATAAAAGTATGTTTGGTAATGGTAAACGGCGCGCATCATAAAGAAAGTTTCAAAGAAATAAAAGAGTCCCTAGACAAAGTATTTCTACCCGCAGTAGTAGAGTTTGAAATCCTTTCCGACGAAATTGAAATACCTAATTTAACATCCTTTTCTCACGGCGGCAGCGGCGTTTTAACCGTCTATAACGACAACCAGAAGAGAGTGTTACAAGCCTACGAAAAGGAAAAAAAGATGACTGACGGAGTCTTCTATCTTTTCTTCATCGACAACGTCACCGACAAGAAAGACGGTAGCGGCACCCCCGTCTCCGGCTATATGCCGCGTGGCTATAACGCCGGTTTCATATACGATGGCGGCTCACCCCACACCATCGCCCACGAACTTGGACACGGCATTGCAGGCTTAGAGCACGTGTTTGAAAATTCAAACAACTCTGGCAAAACCGCCAACCTTATGGATTACGCCAACGGCGAAGAACTCTGGCATTTTCAATGGGATCAAATACAAGATCCGAGTAGGGTTTGGATGAAGTGGAATAAGGCGGAAGAAGAGGGAGAGAGTATTCGTTATGACTCTTTACTTGCTGAATTAGACACTGCCAATGCGACTTTTAAGTATCGTCCAAACTTCGCATTGGTGGCCGACGGTCGTCTCGCTTGTTTCGCACCATCTGGGTTGCCGATAGTGCTACCTAAAGGCATCAAAGAATTATCATTTTTAAGCATATTTGAATATGTCCCACAAGGTGCATTGACGAGTTTTACAACAGAAGACGGCACTTATGTCGCAGTGTATGGTAAGAAGAACGACATTTGGTGTTTCAATGGATACGCTAAGGTCGTAGGCACTAATCCTAATGATGTGAAATCATATATTCAATACAACGGCAATGTTCCCGTATTTTACGAAGAAGAAATATCCAAACAACTTGACAAAACTGACCACATCACCCTTGGATTTAACACCCTTTGTGGAGTAAATATAATTCAAACCACACTTGATGCCCTGTCGGAATCAGAAAGAACTCAGATCAAACAGGCAACTAAATACTGTGCTAAGGGAATATGTGCTAAGCGTTTGCCCGATTGGTTGAATAAACTACCCACAACCGAGTTCAAGGTAAAAGACCCAACAAACTGCCTTAAAACCCAAGCAGCAATTGATTTTTATAAAGCACAAATAGAAGCGTTGTCACTATCTCTCAGTGGAGGCAACGATATCAAAAAAGAAGCAGTAATAACACGTATCGCTCTCAAAATTGAGGAAATAGCCTCAAGCAACTCTGAAATGAACAAACTTTTCGACAATTATCAAAACCAAACCGAGCAAGCATTTGGTAGCCCTATCCTATGGGACAGTGAACAAAAATTGCTTGTCTTGGAAGAGTTCCTCAACAACCTGTTCGATGTTCAGAAACTTAACGAAACATTGCTCAAATGTGATAATGTCAATTTGTTAAATGGTCTCCTTAGATGTTTAACCGATGACAGACACCTATTATTGCCTGCGAGAAAACATATCCTTACCTTATTGGGCAACTCTCCTATTTATATAAATCCATTAGACATTGCATCGCCAAGTCAGACCAGTTATATCGTTCAAATGGAGTTGTATAAAGAGAATATGAAGACCATTGCTGACGATCATATTGTTAAGCAAGTATTTAAGTCTGTTTCAGTAGAGGAATACAAACCATTATTAGACCATTTAGCATCAGATAATCTTTTATGTAAAATTCAAAGTCATTTATCATCTTCAGTATTTGCATATTTTGCCTCTACGCTATTCGAATATTGGGTCAAAGAATATAATAGAGATATTGTGCAATCTTGGTTTCAATATTTTCAAGGTATGAATCCTGATAATGGTTTGCTCGAATCAGGCACATATCCTTATACATTCGTTTGGCACCGTTCGTTGTTTCAGCCAAGCACCAACATCGCTTACAGCAGTTATTGGCAAGAAGGTAAAGTAAAAATAGACCAGTACGAAGGCTTTAAATTATTTGCTTCTCATACAAGTATAGAACGCTTGGTAGACCCATACAAAACCGTTATTATAGTATTCGAAACCGTGCCGTCGTTTTTGGCAGGGCAAATAGAATCAGGACAGACTGTTGCTATGCCTGCATTCTTTTTTAATTGGATCGCCACCACACAAGATGAGCAGGATTTTAGAAACGGCATTACAATTGCCACTACCCTTTTAACCCTTGGCCTATCTGTGAAAGATTTGATAGGAACAGGCGCAAATCTGATTAAAGTCGGAGCGTCAAGAACAACTATTTGGGCACTGACTAAGAGTACTATCAGTTTTGGTTGTAATGCCTATAGTACTATTATATTATCGGAAGATTGTGTGACTTGGTTGAACAAGAATTTTGAAAAAGGCAACAAAATTATTGATTATTTTACGTTATTGTGGGGTGCTGTGGAACTAATAATCCCATCGAATATTCAGTATAAAGAATTTGAACAAATACATAAAAATCTTCTTGAAACAACACAAAAGATTACAAAAAAAACGAATCTTTCTCGGGATTTAAAAAATGTGTTAACAAATTTTATTAATAAGACTAAGAATTTAGATTTTAAGAATTTAGATTTAAAACAATTAGACGAATATGTTAATGAATTAAAATCATTGAATACATATTTGAAAGAATATAGGGCTACTTTGACTCAATTGGAGTCACTATCAAAAAATGCGAACTTTGATGTGGACATTAAAGCATCCATTGATAATGATTTTTTAAATAAATTATTTGATTACGAGGCTAAATTAGAGGCAATCCATTTGTCAGAAGAAATCAAGCAAATGTACTCGCAATTACATTATGAATATACACAACTTTATAATAGAGTCACCTCGAAAGAAGAGGAAGGTTATTATGAAGAATTAAGTAATATTATTAACCAAATTAAAATAGATTTTAAAATAGAAAATGAAGAAAAGTGAAAATTTGGCTATAGCAATTGTAGGATTTATAGGATTTATTTTTTGGATTTGTATTACTCCATTGTTTTTTTGTCAAATGGATTATATTAATGGTAGAGTATCAGATATCAAAAAAACAAAGTATCCTTGGTTTAAGATTGATGGTTCAGATTATAAATATGAATCCCTTGATCGACAAAATGATTCTATTATCCGTCAAATGCATTGCGGTGATACTGTTGAAGTTTGGTTTTACAGACAAACAATTCGAGGAACTGGACAGGTTGCACATTTTATTGGAGGACCTTATGAATATTTAGTTACTCAGTTAAAAATAAATGGAGAGATGAAAATAGAGTATTCTTCTATGCTTTCTTATTGGATATTTTCTTTGTTTTTATTATTTGTCTCAGTTTTTAACGCAATCAGGTTTATACAGAAAACGAAGAATAAAGAGAAAAAAGATAAGGTAAAGAAAAGAGCCACTTGAATTATTAATACCGCCCCCTCAAACTAACTCAACACACATAACAATATAAACCAATGTTATCAACCCTTTTATTGGATATCAATAAAACCTTGACAAACAGCATATTGTACCAAGCCATCAATACCCCTTCCAAAAGCGGGTGTCCATCGGTATTGCCATTATGGCAAGGATAGTTTCTGTGGCAGAAACCACACATTAATTTGTATTCGTTACATTCGCTAAATTATAATTCAACTTGTTGATTTATAATTTCTTTGTTAAATAGAAGTATTTGTTTTATTCGTTTAATTCGGTGTTAAAGAAAAAATTCATTTGAATTCGTTTCCATTCGCTTCAATTTTTGTTTAAAAGAAAAAAGCCCCCGCCGCCCGGCTGTGTCGCGTAAAAAAAATAACCATTCGTGTTTTGTAATCTCAGAAACAATCGCTATATTTGCAGAAAACAAACTGACAAACACAACGCGATATGACCGGAACACTATTACGAACCCCATCACCAGCAAGCGCACCGTACGTTAATATGTTGAAAACAGAAAGCGATGCGGTGAAGTTGGAGGTTGCGACTTTTTTGTTAGCATTAGTAACAGAAAAGACCAACCAAGAGAAACCTGTGTCAAAACCTCAGACACTAAGCAAAGCGGAGCGCAAACGCAAATTGATGGCTCTGTCAGGCTGTTGGGCCGACGACCCAGAAGATGCCGCTCGAATGGAAGCCGCCATTAAGGAGTGCCGCGAGCACGATGTCTTACGCGAAGTAAATATGGATTGAGGATATGGAAAAATACATACTCGATACCAACACGTGGATAGAGCATTTCCACCGGCGACCAGAAATACGTAAACGTATAAAAGAATTAGATCCTGACCAACTTTACGTGTCGGAAGTTACATTGGCAGAAATGACATTTGGAGCGTTGAACAGCAAAGATTACGAACGCCATATCAAAGAACCGCAGGAACTTCGTGAATCAGTAACAGTTCTTGGCATAGGTCAGGTATGTGATGAGTACGCCGAAATACGTTGTGCATTGAGGAAAAAGAAAAAATCTCTCGATAAAGAAATCGGCAATTTCGATATTCTGATAGGAGCCACAGCCCTTCATTACGGGCTCACGGTTGTAACCGACAACATAAAGCATTTTGAGCCAATGCCAGGCGTTAAAGTTGAAAATTGGATACAGCGTTCGTGAAATCCTCATACTCCCTATCTATGGGCAAATCAGAATTTGTCGCCTCTGGCAACCACGGCATCTTCGCCACCGACCAATACTATCCAAAATCAGGCAATTACGATTTCCGCTATAAATCGGTAGAAAGTGGTAAAACCGACCGTGTAGTAGTAGACTTTGGCTCATACCCCCAAGCCGACAGCCTCCAAACCGCCGCCAACCGTGCCCTTGTAGGCTCATCCTTCGCCTTTCTCTTTCACGAAGGCATCTACTCCAAAGAACAGGTCTTTGAAGAAATACCACAAGCAAAAGAGTATTATCTCAAATATTGCAAAGAAACGGATAGTGCTACTAATATAATTTCTGATACAACAAATACACCTTAATAGAAATAAAACTCATCCACTAACAACCCTACAAACTAACAACTTGTAGTATCACTTACATACCGCAATATAAACCAAATGTTTTCAGCCCCTTTATTGGATATCAATAAACGCTTGACAAACAATATATTGTACCAAGCCATCAATACCCCTTCCAAAAGCGGGTGTCCCTCGGTATTGCCACTATGCCAAGCATAGTTTCCGTGTCTTCAACCAAAACACAACGCAACTTGTTGCCTTGTGTTTTTTCCGTGTCTTTTAGTGTGTTCCGTGGTTAAAGAAATCTTCGTTACCTTCGTTTTAATTCGGTTTTAAAAAGCAAAACAAATTCGTTTTCATTCATTTTCATTCGCTTTAATTTTTGTTTAAAAGAATCCCTCACCGCCTTGGCGGGGGGATAAAAAGCAATATCTTTTCTGTGCTTTTCGTTTTTTCCGTAGTGAAATAAAGTTATTGGTTCAATAGTTTTTTTACCTCCTCCACAGGTAGTTTCATAACCACAGAAATCACCTCCACCGATATACCGTTGTTCTTCATTTCGGTGGCTATCTCCTTGTTGCGTTGGGCAATGCCTTCTGCTTTTCCTTCTTCTCTTCCTTCTTCTCTTCCTTCAATCTTTCCTTCTATCTTAGCGGTGAGTATAGCCTCTTTTTCGTTGGCTACGGCATCAAGGTGGCGGATATAAGTGTCTTGTTCCTCCTTGGTCATTCGGTCGAATTTCATAATCTCCTTGGCTTCCACAAGTCCGGGAACTTTGGTGTCGGATTTGATTTCAGAGTTTTTAAGAAACTCCATCCATTCGTCCATAGCTGTTTTGATGGTGTCGTCAAACGAATTTACACGAATCATATAATATGTGGGCATAATGTCGCCCGCATTGTGACGTTCGTATTTAAACTTGCGGTCTTTATTTTTGGCTTTGTCTTGTTCTTTTTCAAAAAGGGTAAGTTCTTCTTTTTCAGATATTAACAACTCATCGTTGCAATGAACGCCCACAAATTTGGTTTCACCCACATAAAGGTAATCTTTGCCAATGCCAAAATCGTAGTAAACTATTGATATAGAGTATATTTTCTTGATTTTACCATAATCGTCGCCATCGTTAAGTTGCTCTGTAACGGCTTTGGCAGCACCAAACAACACTCGCTCCATATAGTTGACGTAGCGGGTAAGTTGAATCTCCACTATGAATATTTCACCATCGGCATCTTTTGCTTTGATATCCACACGGTTAAACTTGTCATCATCGAACTTTTGATTAGATTCACTTTCAAGAATTTCTATTATCTTGCAGCCTTTCTTTTTAAGAAAAACCTCGATAAACCCTTCGAGAATGCCGAAATTAGCCTTATCGCGGAGAAGTTTCTTGATAGCCCAGTAGAAACGAATGTAGTTGATCTTATTCATATTACACGAGTTTAGTTCGCTGCAAATATATTATATATTTTCCTAAAAACAAAAAAAACAATCTATTTATAGCCATAATCACCCACCGACAACAAAATCCGCGACACAATTTTGATTAATCAAAAATTTGACTATCTTTACGCCAAAAAAGGACAAGTAATGGGCGTAAAGGAATATAAATTTGCAGGCGACGACCGCCACCTCCTCAACGAATACCACCGTCAGCTGGATTCGTTAGGGGAGTGGCAAATAAACTTCAAGTCTGCTGGCAAAAACCAAACCTACGCCTTCGACCGCATTGGTAGCGGCAACCTCACCGTCTACAACGACGACCAGAAGAAAGTACTATCCGCCTACGAAAAGGAAAAAAAGATGACTGACGGAGTCTACTATCTTTTCTTTATCGACAACGTCACCGACAAGAAAGACGGCAGCGGCACCCCCGTATCGGGCTATATGCCGCGTGGCTACAACGCCGGCTTTATCTACGACGGCGGCTCGCCTCACACCATAGCCCACGAACTTGGGCACGGCATTGCAGGCTTGGAGCACGTGTTTGAAAATTCAACCAATTCAGGCAAAACCGCCAACCTTATGGATTACGCCAACGGCGAAGAACTTTGGCATTTTCAATGGGATCAAATCCAAGACCCGAGCAGGGTGTGGATGAAGTGGAATAAGGATGAGAGTGAGGGTGAGAATATCATTATACCCGGAGATTTCATTACTATTTTTAATGTATTTGGTTTTTCTTTTGCAACTTTTTGCGCAGTATTGTCAAGTCCGTTATTTGATCCTTTGGAAGTGAAATTATTATGGGCTAATATGTCTAATTATGCTGAGCGTAAAACTTTTAGTGAATTTAAAAAATTAGGAATATATACACCAAATGGATATCACGACCTTTTCCCTGATAACAACCATATACATGCTGAATGTGGAGGTTTCCAAAAAGGTTTTGGAAGTGTTTCTCATGAAGGTAATTTACTCCAAATTTTAAAAAAAGAACGTCGATTTAAAAAGTTTGAGGGAGATAATGATATTATAGCTAAAATAAAAAAGTATGATGCGAAATCTAAAACAGAAGTCGAAAAGATTTATCAAACTGGAGGATTATTTGGAAGTAGTAATGTCTTGTCAAAGGATGTTTCTGAAATTATTACAAAAATGTTTTATGACACAAAAACAGATTTGCCTCGCTGCGAGAAAGGGGAAGAGAAAGACTGTTTCTGTGTCAATGGGGAAGAAGAATTAAAGTTTCAAGAATGTCATTTTTTGTCTAAAAACCTACATAATAATATATTATTTCAAAAATTCTTTTATAAAAGCATTGTAGATTATATTTATAATAATATTAATAACAAAACAGCCCTAAGTAATATATTTAAAGATACTGTATTACCGAATTTTGGGTTGTCCTATATACCTAAACTAAAAAATGAGTTATCTCAGGATATCTCCAATATTAAAAATATTGATTTGCAGCAAGTTATAATTGATCTAAAAAAGGGAGCGGATATTTTATATTACGATTATTATGGTTTGATGGGTGGAACTCAAAGATTGGAATTAGATTTAGATATTTATAAAAGAGTTACGAAAGGTGTTGATGGTTTCTATTATGTGGCTGATATTACATTATCCATTCAAGATTGGTATGGTGCAGACTTCGAGGATTTTTTCACTTCTATAAAATCTAAATTTGATTGTTTGAATGCCTTTTTTGTTTTGCAACACAAATTTGGATGCAAGCCATTCAAAACAACGATTATTTATCATGATTATGTTTTGTTTAAAAAAAATGAATAATAATGGAAACATTAGCATCTTATATGTATTATGGTTATGTTGCAACTATTTTGTTTATAGTTAATATTATATTCATAAGTGTTGCCCGAAAAGATATAATTAAACCAGTTATTGCTATTGGAATTATTGTATGTATTATCCTATTATCAAATTTAGTTGTTTATAATCCTATCAACCAATTAGATTGTATTTGGAATGTAGAGTTTCCATCTTATCGCGAGTTTGTAATTAATTTACTATTAGCAGTTTTTTTAATGATCTTGTTAAAAAATATGCAGTTTAAAATTATTTTTATAATATCCCTTTTCTTGGGGTGTGGCTTGTTGATAACATTGGCGTTTTTTATTCAGTCGTATCATTCTGAATACTATCATAGTATTGCTGTTGATATTTTTGGACTTTTAGTAACAATAGCAATAACAATTGAATTATTAAAAACAAAACATTTTATTCTGTTAATTATTTATCATTGTTTTTGTCCAATTTTAAGTTTGTTTATCATTATATTGTGGTTCCCTATGGTGAAGTCTCCCTTTCCTAAACTTTCTTGTGATTTGAGAGGCAATGAGATAGTCTGTATATTCAATTCTGCCAAATGGGAATATAGCAATCCCCAAGATGTAGTTTGCGAGTTACATAATACCATTGACACAGAGAAACGGTTTATAAAAATAATAGATTTTATCAAGAACGGTAGGGAAAATGTAAACTATAAGTTTATTGAAGACACACTTGCGGCATTTAATTTTTACCGAAGTACATATATAATACACAATGATTCAATTTTCCCTCGTAACGCATACCCTAATTTGACCATCAAATATCACAATGGCAGATTCAAAGATTGTTTTGAATATCGTTGCGATTCTACAAATTTTAAAATTGTTTCATCGAATAATTTAATTGATATTGAAGGAGATTTTGACGATTTAACGCTCAAAAGATTTTGTGCTTTTCAGAAATTTTTGAACAATGAAATATCTGATTTGTCGAATCGTAAAATATCTTTGTATAACAAAAATAATATTTTCAAACTTGGTATTCAGTATTATGAAAACGACGAATACCAATTATATTGGGGGGAATCATTTTTGAATAAATGATTAGATATTGTGGTACAACTGTAACATTACCTACCCATAATCAAACGTATCACACTCAATCGCCACCAATTGTATTCGTTCCATTCGCCAAATTATAATTCAACTTGTTGATTTATAATTTTTTTGTAAATAAATGTTTTTCGTTTTCTTCGTTTAATTCGGTGTTAAAAAGAAGAAAAAAATAAATTTGGAGAATAGAAAGCAAACCGCTAACTTTGCATGAAACAATACACAATGGCAGATAACGACGAATACAGCAAAGGCGAGATAGTGATGTACCAGCCCGACGAGACGGTAAAGTTGGAAGTCAGGCTCGACAACGAAACCGTGTGGCTGACGCAGCAGCAAATGGCTGAACTCTTTGACAAAGACCGCACTGTTATAGGCAGGCACATTAGGAATATTTACGCAGAGCAAGAGTTAGAACAAAATATCACGTGTGCAAAATTTGCACATAAGGGATCGGATGGCGACCAATTGTACGAGTATACCGTTTATAATCTTGATGTTATAATCTCGGTTGGTTATCGGGTCAAGTCAGCACGAGGTACTAAATTTCGCCAATGGGCTAATAAAATATTAAAAGATTATTTGCTCAAAGGATATGCTGCTGACAGCCGATATATGTCACTTGAACAAAAAATCACGGAACAAGGCAGACAGATTTCTGACCTGCAAAAGAAAGTCGACTTCTTCATCCGCACATCCTTGCCTCCAGTAGAAGGAGTTTTTTACGATGGACAGATTTTTGATGCCTATTTGCTGATAGTGAAACTGATACAGCAGGCGAAGCAATCAATAGTGCTTATCGACAACTATGTAGACGAAACCGTCCTCGCTATGCTTGGTAAAAGAACACAAGGCACAATAGCCACAATATACACAAAGCAAATAACCCCTGATTTGCAGTTGGCAATCAACCGTTTCAACTCCCAGTACCCGCCAATAGCAGTTCATCTTTGCCGCAACGCTCACGACCGTTTTCTTATTATCGACGACACAGTATATCTTTTCGGCGCAAGCATTAAGGACGCGGGTAAAAAACTCTTCGCATTCATCAAAATGCAAGAAACTCAAGCGTCAGAAATAATGAATATGATAAGGTAAATGATAATCTTTAACACCGATGAATATTATTCAAAAATCAGGCAGTTACCACTTACGTTACAAATCGGTAGAAAGTGGCAAAAGCGACAAAGTAATCGTAGACTATGGCTCATACCCCTACCGCGACAGCGTAATCTTCAAAGACAAATACGGTGTAAAACTCAAAGTAGTAGACGGCAACATCCTCTCCTTCACCGGTGTATGTGCTTGTGCCCTTATGAGTTGGGATTGGGGATATGACAAACTTCCTGACATTTTTGGCAACTCTTGGTCTTGGACATCAACATTCGCAGTGTATGCAGGACTTAGTTTAGCCTTAGAACAAGATGCTAACAAAAAACCGGTAGGAATTTCAATCGGTGTTTGTGGAGGAGAAGGCGCCACGATATCTCACACTAGCAATTATGTAAAAGGAATAATTTTCCATAAAACTGAGATATTAGATTTGTTCAGAGCCTTATTTGCGTATAATTTTATAACCTCAGATAAATCTGCCGTGCGCTTTCAAATGGAAAACGGCAAACCTGTATATTATTTCAATGGATTGAAAATTGAACTCTCAGATAAATATTACGAGGGCTTTCGTGAGGAAAATGGTTTTGTTGTATATTATTCTAATGGATTTAAGATTGTAACCAAAATTGCAGCAGAACCAAATTATTCTGATGATTGCGTATTAACACTTGAGGCTCAAAACGCACAACAATATCCCAAACCTTCTAAAACATCTCACAGTGGAAAATTTTAATAATAACACACACTTACATCGTGCACGTTTTGTGGTGCGAATTATCTTTATAGTATGGTTTGCTTTATTTTTTAATGTATTTGCATTTAATATAATATTCTATACTATCTTTCCGCCTAAAGAAATACCAATAGATGTGGTTGTTAAAGACTTGAGAATCGCATTTGGAAGATACAAATATAAATATACAAAAACTATTAATATAATAGAGCAAATTGAAGATACTTGTGCAATTGATATTGTTGATGATATAACCGGGAAACATTCTCCTTTTCGTTTATATTACAAAAAAGATGCGGCTAGACTTGAACCTATCAACTATAAATATCGTTCATTTGATACCAAAATGAGCACAATATGGAGAGATATTCCTTTCAGTGGGTCTTTTAACAAAAAGTTCGTAACTTTTAGTATTTTTGGTAACCATGCATATGCCAAAATGTTATATACTAAAATATCTAAGGAAGACTTTATTTGTCATTTTGTTGATTCAATGGAATACTGTGTCTACCCCGAAATACCTAAAAACACTAAACATTGGATTGTTAAGTTAGAAGACAATTGGTATTTATACGATGCGTCTTCCTATTTTGAATTAGAATGATAAGGCAATTTATTTTATATACCCAATACCACCCCCCTCAAACTACCTCAACCCACATACCAATATCTGCCATGTTATCAACCATTTTATTGAATATCAATAAAACCTTGACAAACAGGATATTGTGTCAGTTTCCGTGCTTTTCTCCAAAACACAAAGCAACTTGTTGCCTTGTGTTTTTTTCCGTGCCCTTCGTGCTTTCCGTGGTAGAAACCACACATTAATTTGTATTCGTTCCATTCGCCAAATTATAATTCAACTTGTTGATTTATAATTTTTTTGTTAAATAAAAAGTATTTGTTTCCTTCGTTTAATTCGGTGATAAAAGCAGCCAAAATTATTCTTTACACCGTTTCTTCCTCAGCCTCGTAACTTTCGATGTTTCTATCCTTTGACGAAAATTTGATGGCGAGTTTTACGATGCGTTTGTTGGTATCGAGAACGGCTGACACGTAGTCTCGGTCGTCAATTTGGTCAAGGGCAGAATCCGTGCTGCGGTCGTATTTGAGTTCTATGATGTAAATGGTTTTGGGCATTCTGAGAATCAAATCCGACTTGCCGAGCGCAGTCTCCTGATTGGCTGAAATGTCGGCACCGAAAGACGTTAAAACAGTATACAATATAGAGTGGTAGTGCTTTTCGTTCATATTGTTGAGCGAAAACGGAAACCGGCGGAAAAACTTCTTCAATGCTTCGATAAACTTTTTCAAATCGTCGTTGATTTTGAAATCAATGAATGCGTTTCTGAGTGCGATATTTTCAGTGGCTTTGTAATATTCGGTGTACAGACTATTGGCAAAAGCCATCCTAACCTCGCCGTTTGGATAACCTAATGTAAATGTCTGAAAAACATTGTCTTCGTCGGCAAATGATTTATAGTCTTTTATAGTCAAATATCCCGACTGAAACAAAAATGGCACAAGGTCGTTAACCTTTTCCACGGGCTTGTTGAATCGCGACGAATCACATTCCACGCCCTCGTAATCCTCCATTTTGATATCAAACTTGCTGATGAGTTTCAGCAATGCCGACGGCGTTCCTGAATTAAACCAAAAATCACTAAACATTTTCTCGTTCAATGCCTTGATAACAGAAAACGGATTAAACACATCCTGCATTTTGTGCGAAAAGTGATAGCCATCGTATTTTGCTTTGAAATATCGCACTGTTTCGTCGAATGTATAGTCGTTAGCGTTGGCAAAATCTTGTATGCCTTCTTTTAATTGCGACAAAAATTCATCCAACGAAATACCACAGATTGTCTCAAAATCAGCCATCAATGAGATATCCTGCAAATTGTTAAGCGTTGAGAATATCGACATCTGCGAAAACTTTGTAATGCCCGTAATGAAGACAAAACGGATGTATTTGCCGAGGTCTTTCAACGGCGAAAAAAACTTGTTCTGTATGGCGCGGATTCTTTCTTGCAGTTCATCATTGTTGATGGTGTCGAGCATAGCAGCATCGTACTCATCAATGATAACAACAATTTTTTGTCCTGTTTTTTGAAAAATATTGATTATGAGATTCTTAAACCTCACGCCGCAATCGTTGCCCTGCCTCTCTACTTTGAATTGCTTTTCAATACTGCTGAGCATTGCGTTTATAATTTCGTTGATACTCTCTTCTGAAACGTCCTTCGCACTCGCAAACGATAGGTTTATCACCGGATATTTTGTCCATTCCTTTTCCAAGGAGTCAATCTTCAACCCCTTAAACAAATCCTTATTGCCATTGAAATACTCATCCAACGTGCTGCACAGCAACGACTTGCCAAAACGCCGAGGTCTTGACAGGAATACATATTCATAGTCGTGGGTCATTTTATAGACTAAATCTGTCTTATCTACATAGACACAATTGCCTTCGATAATTTTGCTAAATATTTGCGTATCAACAGGGTATCTGCGAGTTTCCATAGTTTCACGATATTATGTTACAAGGACAAAGGTATATATTTTTTTTGAAAGATTATCAAATGTTCGAAAAAAATGGTCCGTTCCATTTGTCAACAAACAAAATAAATTGTTGTTTTGTTTTTATTCGTGTTTTCCGTGTTTTTCGTAGTGTTAAAAAGCATTCGTATGATTTGTTTAATTCGTTGTTAAAAAGGCCAAAAATAAATTTGGATAAAAGAAACCAATCCGCTACCTTTGCAAAATAAGAACTTATTTAAACAACAATTGTAACATCCAACCACCCGTTGACAAAATATCTCAGTTGTAATTAATTCAAATTGGCTATTCTGTATTTGTTTTTAAAAACGCTCACTATAAGAAAAATCTTCAACTTGGTAATGCGCCAATTATCAATCGTTTGGTCGATGATTACTAAGCGGTTGACTATGTGGGGCAGTCCGTGGTCGTTTTCTATTGAGCCGTCTAACGTGTGCAACCTACGTTGCCGAGAGTGCTTTACAGGTATGGGTTTATCGAAACGCAAGCCGCATTTTATCACTGTGGAAGATTTCTCCGTGGCAATAAACCAGATAAATGCTACGGCGTTGAACCTTTTTCTTTATTTTCAGGGCGAACCTTACCTAAATCCGCTGTTTATCAAATTGATAGAGATTGCTCACAAGAATAAGATTTTTACTGTTACCTCTTCTAATGGACACCTTATAGATTATGTTAATGCCGAAAAAACTGTGCTTGCAGGATTAGACAAGATAATTATCCCCTTAGACGGCTATAATCAAGAATCTTATTCTGCGTATCGCAATGGTGGAAGTTTTGCTTCGGCTACCAATGCTATCAAGTTGATTAGCAATGCAAAACAACGTCTAAAAAAGCGAAATCCTGTTATTGAGGTGCAGTGCCTTGCGTCTAAAATTACCGAAAACCATTTAAAGGAAATCAAGCGTATAGCCTTAGAATGTGGTGCCGACAAATTTTGCGTTAAGACAATGCAGATAGAAACCGAACGGGGTTTTGAAACTTTTATTCCTGATAATCAGCATTTTTCGCGTTATACAAAAGAGCATCAATTAAAGCATCCCGTAAAATTTTGCCGACGGATATTTCAATCGGTAGTAATTACCTCAGAATTAAACGTTTTGCCATGCTGTTACGACAAAGAGGCAACTTTTATTCTTGGTAATTTGCATCAAGAATCTTTATCTGACATAATCAACTCCCAAAAAGCAAAGCATTTTTATAAAGAAATTCCTTTTTGGTTGCCGAGGTTAAAAATCTGTAAAAATTGCGGAGGATGATATTATGTTTTGAGTTTTTTTCTAACTTTGGCAAAACTATATAAAACAATACCAGTATGAAGAAATTTTGTTTAGCATTATTACTATTGTTTTGCGGAATAATGTCCGCATCTAACCTATTGGCACAGCCCATTGTAAAAACTCATGTAGAAACCGGCGACATTGAGGGCGTTCTCGAAAACGGTCTTGGTGTATTCAAAGCCATTCCCTACGCGGCTCCTCCCGTGGGCGACCTCCGTTGGCGCGACCCTCAACCCGCAAAGCCGTGGACAGGAGTTTACAAAGCCGACAAATTTGGCCCTTGGCCTCCGCAGCCCACTCGTCCGGGACTCACCAAAGATATGATGAGCGAAGACTGCCTCTATCTCGGCATTGCCACTCCCGCCACTTCGGTCAACGACAACCTGCCTGTGATGGTGTGGATTCATGGCGGAGGATTCAAAACTGAGTATTACGGCGGCGACCTTTGGCAGTATCTTGCTAAACGCGGAGTTGTGGTGGTAAGCATTGAATACCGTACAGGCGCATTGGGTTTTATGGCTCATCCCGAACTTTCAAAAGAATCTGCCAACGGACATTCGGGCAACTACGGACTTCTCGATCAGATTTTTGCCCTCAAATGGGTTCAGCGCAATATCAAAAACTTTGGCGGCGACCCCTCAAAGGTAACAATCTTTGGCGAAAGCGCAGGTGCTATCAGTTGCAGTATGTTGTGCGCATCGCCATTGGCTAAGGGATTATTTCACAGAGTAATAAGTCAGAGCGGTGGTTCGTTTGCACCCTACGCCGACGCTCCACGCAGCAACATTACCGGCTCCACACAGCGCATAGCCGAGCAGCAGGGCGTTGAGGCAATGAAAATACTCAAAAAGAAATCTATCAAACAGATGCGTCAGGTAGACGCATACGATATTGTAAGCAACAATCAGATAAACTGTTGGCCGTGCGTTGATGGCTACGTTATCACCGACGACCAATACCGCCTTTACGAGCGCGGCGAATACAACGATGTGCCTGTAATTGCAATGAGCAACAGCGACGAGGGCGTGCTTTTTGTATATGGCGAGGTAAAATCCGACGCTGTTAAGCAGCAGGCTAAGATGATGTTTGGCAACATGGCAGACGAGGCTCTCAAAGTTTACCCCGCCAACACCAACGACGAGGCTTTCCATGCCAACTGCGACTTGTTCAGAGATTTAGCATTTGCTTGGCCGTCGTATGCTTGGGCAAAATTGCAGAACAAGAATGGCAAAAGTCCTGCCTATTTAGCATATCTTGCACAGCCATCCACACGCAGTTTTTCGGGCGATCCGCGCCGCCGTGGAGTGTCGCACGTTGACGACATTCTCTATATCAACGGTGAGTTTCTCACACAGCCCGAAAAATATCCCACCGAAGCAGCCCTCTCGGAGATGATTCAGCAGTATTGGATCAACTTTGCCAAAACCGGCAACCCCAACGGCAAGGGTCTCCCCTATTGGCCCGCCTTCGACGAATCTAAGCCCACCACCATGCAGTTTAGTAACGGCGCCTCGCTCGTTGACCTCCCCAACGCCGACAAAATTCACTTCATCGACAAGGTAATCAAAGACGTAAGGGAAAAAACCGAGGCGGCAAGGAAAAAATAATTCATAGAGAAAGTATTTGCGTATGTGAATATTTTACATATTTTTGCGGCGTTAAATTAAAATATTTTTTAATTTAACGCCGTTATTTTATCGTAAGTAAAAACATATTTTAAGTTATATGAACAATTACGCAGATTTTTCGGCTCCTGAATTGGTACGGATGCTGGGTGTCCGTTTCAAAGATTACCGTCTGTTGGCAAATATGACTCAGAA
The DNA here is from genome assembly GCA_016286055.1 of Bacteroidales bacterium. Lineage (GTDB taxonomy): Bacteria > Bacteroidota > Bacteroidia > Bacteroidales > UBA3824 > UBA3824. The sequence goes on along the minus strand of JAEERW010000002.1, from coordinate 209,985 downwards.
AGAAGTTGCTGATTTTACAGGACTTACCATTCCTACGATTCAACGGTTTGAAACGGGAGCGGCTAACAATATCTCTCTCGGCACTTTCCTCCTCTTGCTCAAAGCCGTAGGTTGTATCAACGGGTTGGACAATCTTCTGCCCGAACAGCCCGACTCGCTATATCTTTACCGCGACAATATTAAGAAAACACAGCGAATCCGCCATAAAAGCAACAACGTATGAAAGGTTTTTTGAAGGTATACTTATGGGGTGAGGAAATCGGACGACTTGCATGGCACGACACCCGCAAACTCACCTATTTTAATTTCAATCCTGAGTTTTTGCGTGGCAATCTCGACATTGCGCCGATTGTGGCATCTATACACAGTCCTGTAAGCAAACTCGCCATTTTCGGAGAAACCGAACGCATCTATCAGAAACTACCATCTTTTATCGCCGATTCCCTGCCCGATTCTTGGGGAAACCAACTTTTTGAGCAGTGGCGCCGACAGCAACGCATTACCGACCGTAGTGTTACACCATTAGAAAAACTTGCTTTTATAGGACGACGAGGAATGGGCGCATTAGAGTTTGTACCCGAAATTGACCGTGGCATAACTCTCGGAAACATCAGCATAAAAGCCTTGGCAGATTTGGCGCAAAAAATTGTCGAGGAGCGCGAAAATGTACTCATATCACCCGAGGAAGACCTTACAATGCAATCATTGATTACTGTCGGCACCTCTGCCGGAGGACGTCAGCCCAAAGGTATCATAGCCATAAACACCAAAACAAACGAAATCCGTTCGGGTCAGGTAGACAACGACCCTGATTTTGAATATTTTTTGTTGAAGTTTGGAAACAATCAACTGTCGCTCGCCGAGATAGAACAGACTTATTATCAAATGGCAACAGCCTCGGGTATCAGCATGATGGAGTCACGGCTGTTGGAGGTGGAAGGCACAAAGCATTTTCTTACAAAACGTTTCGACAGAAACATCTCGGGCAAACTCCATACTCAGACCTTGGCGGCTATGAATCCCGATGCAGAAAGTTACGAAAGCCTTATTACCGTTTGCCGCCAACTGCATTTGCCTGAATCTGATTGTCAGGAGGTTTTCCGCAGGATGGTGTTCAATATCATTACCAACAATACCGACGACCATAACAAAAACTTTGCGTTTGTGATGGAGCGCAACGGCAAGTGGCACCTTTCGCTGGCATACGATATGACCTTTATTTTCGACACCGGCGGCTTTTTGCCCAACAAGGATCACTGCTTGATGATTGGTGGCAAACTGCAAGATTTCAGCAAGGAAGATATTATATCATTTGCAAGGGAAAATGGAATACGCAAGCCGGAGGGTATCATACAAAAAGTGGTAGACGCCGCAAAACAGTTCCGCCAACTTGCCCAACAAAACGGCGTAAAAGACGAATGGATTGGCAGGATAGAAAATTGTATCAACACACATCTCGCCACATTGGGGTATGAAACGAGCCCTCAGTCATATTCATATTCTGAAAACGGCATTGAAGTAGCCGATGCCCACATAGAATCCACATACAAAGGCAATTATCATCTACTTGCCACAGTCAACAGCAAAGAGTCCAAATACATTATTCGTATCGGGCATCCCGAACACGCTGCCATTACAACCCTTGGTTTGTCTAATATTTCCGAAGACAAAATCAGGCAACTTGTGAGGGAGTATATTCTATCTCGGTTATAATTGTTTTACGCCGTGAAAGCGGAATTAATCGCAGTGTTCATCAAACAAGATTTTTATTACCTTTGCCATGTTGTCAAACCATAAAAATATCTAAAAATGAAAAAACTAAGCCTCCTGTTGATTCTTTTTTTATTCCTATGTATTGATGCCTATTCGCAAAAAGTGGCATACGCGGTGCTTAAAGATAGCACTTTAACTTTTTATTATAAAGATAAAAAGCCGAAAGGTGCGTATGATGTGGAAAATTTGGCAAAAGACAGTTCCGGTTTTGAATGTAAAGAATGGGAACCTGTATTAAACAAAATCAGAACAGTTGTATTTGACAATTCATTTGAAGATTACAGACCAAAGAGTTGTAGTCGTTGGTTTCAAAATTGTAAAAATCTTACTATCATCAAAAACATAAAAGAAAACTTGAACACATCGGAGGTTACTGATATGCGTGGTATGTTTTTTCACTGTGAAAACCTGACAAGCCTTGATGTCAGCGGGTTCAATACAGAAAATGTTACTGGTATGTGGGGGATGTTTGATGGTTGTAAAAACCTGACAAGCCTTGATGTGAGCGGTTTCAATACTGAAAATGTTACTGATATGCATGGTATGTTTGATGGTTGTAAAAACCTGACAAGCCTTGATGTCAGCGGATTCAAGACTGAGAATGTTACTGATATGTGGGGGATGTTTTGGGATTGTGAAAATCTAACAAGCCTTGATATCAGCGGGTTCAATACTGATAAGGTTTCTGATATGCGTGGGATGTTTTTACTCTGTGAAAACCTTACAAGCCTTGATGTTAGCGGGTTCAATACAGGAAAGGTTACTGATATGAGTTGGATGTTTTATGGTTGTAAAAACCTAACAAGCCTTGATATCAGCGGGTTCAAGACTGAGAATGTTACTGATATGTGGCTTATGTTTTCTTATTGTGAAAACCTTACAAGCCTTGATGTCAGCGGTTTCAATACCAAAAATGTTACTGATATGCATGGGATGTTTGAGGGTTGTAAAAACCTTACTAGCCTTGATGTCAGCGGTTTCAATACTGAAAATGTTACTGATATGAATCATATGTTTGATGGTTGTGAAAACCTTAAATCAATTTATGTCGGTGACGGATGGAATACAAGTAATGTAACATATTCCGAAGATATGTTTGAAAACTGCCCCAACCTTGTCGGCGGTCAAGGTATAAAATACGACGAAGACCACAAAGACGTAGAATACGCCCACATCGACGGCGGCGAATCAAACCCCGGATACCTTACCAAGAAAACAAAATGATTGTCAAACCATAAAAATATCTAAAAATGAAAAAAATAAGCATACTGTTGATTCTTTTACTATTTCTATTCATCGATGCCTATTCGCAAAAAGTAGCATACGCGGTATTTAAAGGCAGTACTTTGACTTTTTATTATGACGATAAAAAGCCGGAGGGGGCTTATGATGTGGAAAAAAAGGTAGCAGACATAATACCTTTATCGAACATAATAGTTTATCATAAAGAATGGTACCCTAAATGCCGCCAAATCAAAACCGTGATATTTGACAAGTCGTTTAAAGAATACAGACCAACAAGTTGTTGTTATTGGTTTTTTGGTTGTGAAAATCTTACTTCAATTGAAGGCATTAAAGAAAATCTTAACACCTCTGAGGTTACTGATATGAGTGAGATGTTTGGGGAATGTGGAAGCCTGACAAGCCTTGATGTCAGCGGTTTCAATACAGAGAATGTTACTGATATGGACGGTATGTTTGAGGGATGTGCGCACCTGTCAAGTCTTGATGTCAGCGAGTTCAATACTGAGAATGTTACTAATTTGGGCTTTATGTTTTATGGTTGTACAAACTTAACAAGCCTTGATATTAGCAGTTTCAATACTGTTAATGTGTGGTATATGGGGCATGTGTTTTCTGATTGTGTTTCCCTTAAAACAATCTATGTCGGTAACGGTTGGAATACAAATAAAGTAGAAATTTCAAATGATATGTTTAGAGATTGCCACAACCTTGTAGGCGGAAAAGGAACAAAATACGACCCATCCCAAACCGATGCCTCATACGCCCACATCGACGGCGGTGAATCCAACCCCGGATATTTTTCCAATAAAACAAAATAGTTATATTTGCCCTATCAAACCATAAATATATCTCACTATGAAAAAACTAAGCATTCTATTAATACTTTTGCTATTGCTGAGTATCGATGCCTTTTCGCAAAAATCTCAACCCGTGGCATACGCGGTATTTAAAGACAGCACTTTGACTTTTTATTACGGCAAAAAGAAGCCACAAGGGGCGTATTATGTTGAAAAAATGGTAAGGGTTCAGAGGATCGCCACTTCTTATTACACCAAAGAATGGGACTCGGTACGCAACAAAATTAAAACCGTTGTATTTGACAAATCCTTTAAAAATTTCTGTCCAAAAAGTTGTTCAAGATGGTTTGCCGGATGCGAAAATCTTACTTCAGTTAAAGGCATAGAAAAAAATCTTAACACTTCTACGGTTACTGATATGAACAGCATGTTTTTGTTATGTAAAAACCTTACAACCCTTGATGTCAGCGGTTTCAATACTGATAATGTTACCAATATGGAAGGTATGTTTCGGGAGTGTGCAAACTTGTCTGGCCTTGATATCAGCGGATTCAATACAGAGAAGGTTGCTGATATGAGTGGTATGTTTGATAATTGTAATAAAATACAGAACCTTGATTTAAGTGGATTTCATACTGATAATGTCGCTGATATGAGTGGTATGTTTAATGATTGTAAAAGCCTTACAAGCCTCGATATCAGCGGATTCAATACAGAGAAGGTTGCTAATATGATGGGGATGTTTATGTGTTGCGAAAACCTTAAAACAATCTATGTGGGTAACGGTTGGAACACGGTCTATGTAACTGACACAGGATATCTGTTTTATAACTGCCAAAACATTATCGGCGGTCAAGGTACAAAATACGACCCTTACCACACCGACGTAGAATACGCCCATATCGACGGCGGCGAATCAAACCCCGGATATCTGACCAAGAAAACAAAATAAACCATAAAAATATCAAGATATGAAAAAGCCAAGCATTCTGTTGATACTTTTGTTGTTGCTGAGTATCAACGCCTATTCGCAAAAATCTAAATCAGTGGCATACGCGGTGCTTAAAGACAGCACATTGACTTTTTACTATAACATTAAAAAGCAAAAGCCGGCGGGGGCGTATGATGTGGAAAATATGGTAAAAGACAGTTACGGTTCTAACTGTAAAGAATGGTACTCTGTATTCAACAAAATCAGCACTGTTGTATTTGACAATTCGTTTAAAGAGTACAGACCAAAAAGTTGTAGCCGTTGGTTTAATGGGTGTGAAAATCTTACTTCTGTCAAAGGTATAAAAGAGAACCTTAACACTTCTGAGGTTGCTGATATGTCGTATATGTTCGGACTGTGTAAAAACCTGCCAAGCCTTGATGTCAGCGGATTCAATACAGAAACTGTTGCTAATATGAAGCGTATGTTTTGGGGATGTAACAACCTTACAGCTCTTAATGTAAGCGGATTCAATACAAAAAATGTTACAGATATGTCTTATATGTTTTGGGGTTGTAAACTACTGACAACCATTGATGTAAGCGGATTCAATACAGAAAATGTTACTGACATGAGTGGAATGTTTGATACTTGTATAAATCTTACAACCATCGATGTCAGCGGTTTCAATACAGATAATGTTTCTAGTATGTGGTATATGTTTGCTAATTGTGAAAACCTTACTGCCATTGATGTCAGCGGTTTCAATACAGGTAAGGTTACTGATATTAGGGGCATGTTCAGGAATTGTAAAAACCTTAAAACTATCTATGTTGGTGACGGTTGGAATACAAGCAGTGAAACAACGTCGGCATATATGTTTACAGATTGCCCCAACCTTGTCGGCGGTCAAGGAACAGAATACGACGAAAACCACACTGACGTAGAATACGCCCATATCGACGGCGGCGAATCAAACCCCGGATATCTTACCAAGAAAACAAAATAAACCATAAATATATCTCACTATGAAAAAACTAAACATTCTATTGATTCTTTTACTATTCCTATGTATTGATGCCTTTTCGCAAAAAGTGGCATACGCGGTGCTTAAAGACAGCACTCTGACTTTTTATTATGACGATAAAAAGCCGGAAGGGGCTTATGATGTGGAAAAAATGGTAAAGGTTCAAATTGAGTACGATGAAGATTACTTTGGTAAAGAATGGAAAGATTACTTTGTTAAAGAATGGGAGACATCCATCACAAAGCAACAGGTAGGCGACGAACAGACGGTGGTGTTCGTTAAAGACAACGACACCGTGAAAATTTCGGTGTTGGCGGAATCTGTATGCCACCAAATAAAAACCGCTGTATTCGACAAATCGTTTAAAAAATACAGACCAAAGAGTTGTACTTGTTGGTTTAAAGATTGTGAAAATCTCACTTCCATCATAGGCATAAAAGAAAATCTTAACACATCAGAGGTTACTGATATGTGGGAGATGTTTCGGGGATGTAAAAACCTGACAAGCCTTGATGTCAGCGGTTTCAATACTGAAAATGTTACTGATATGAATGGTATGTTTTGGGATTGCGAAAACCTTACAAGCCTTGATATCAGCGGGTTCAATACTGATAAGGTTACTGATATGAGTTGGATGTTTGAAGGTTGTAAAAAACTGACAAGCCTTGATGTCAGCGGATTTAATACTGAGAATGTTACTGAAATGAATGGTATGTTTTGGGATTGTGAAAATCTTACCACCCTTGATGTCACCGGTTTCAAAACAGATAATGTTACTAATATGGGAGGAATGTTTGGGGGTTGTGAAAACCTTACAAGCCTTGATGTCAGCGGGTTCAATACAGAAAATGTTACTTATATGTGGAGTATGTTTGATGGTTGTGAAAACCTTACAAGCCTTGATGTCACCGGTTTCAATACTGATAACGTTACTAATATAAGAGAAATGTTTGATGGTTGTAAAAACCTTACAAGCCTTGATGTCAGCGGATTTAATACTGAGAATGTTACTGTTATGTGGGGGATGTTTTTTGATTGTGAAAATCTAACAAGCCTTGATCTCAGCAATTTCAACACAAAGAATGTAAATGATATGGGGGGTATGTTTGATGGTTGTAAAAAACTGACAAGCATTGATGTCAGCGGGTTCAATACTGAGAATGTTACTAATATGAGTTCTATGTTTAATGGTTGTGAAAACCTGACAAGCCTTGATGTCAGCGGATTTAATACTGAGAATGTTACTGATATGTGGAATATGTTTTTGGATTGTGAAAATCTAACAAGCCTTGATGTCAGTGGTTTCAATACGGAAAAGGTTACTGATATGATGGAAATGTTTCGGGATTGTGAAACCCTTAAAACAATCTATGTGGGTAACGGTTGGAATATCAGCAATGTAACAAGATCCAAAGATATGTTTAACAATTGCCCCAACCTTATCGGCGGACAAGGAACAAAATACGACGACGACCACACCGACGGCTCATACGCCCACATCGACGGCGGCGAATCAAATCCCGGATACCTTACCAAGAAAACGGAATAATTACCTTTGCCCTATCAAACCATAAATTATTTCTCACTATGAAAAAACTAAGCATACTGTTTATACTCTTGCTTTTGCTGAGTATCGATGCCTTTTCGCAAAAAGTGGCATACGCGGTGCTTAAAGACAGCACATTGACTTTTTATTATGGCAACAACAAACCCGAAGGGGCGTATGATGTGGAAAATTTGACACCATACCGTGATTCTTTCATTAAAGAATGGGCACTTGTAAGATCCAAAATTAAAACCGTGATTTTTGACGAATCGGTAAAAAAATACAACCCAAAAAGTTGTAGTCATTGGTTTGAAGGTTGTGTAAATCTTACTTCCATAAAAGGTATAAAAGAAAATCTTAATGTTTCTGAGGTTACTGATATGAATGGTATGTTTTGGGATTGTAGAAACCTTACAAGCCTTGATGTCAGCGGTTTCAACACAGAGAATGTTACTGATATGAATGGAATGTTTTTTGGCTGTGCCAACCTTACAAGCCTTGATGTCTGTGGATTCAACACCGAGAATGTTACTGATATGGGTGGTATGTTTTGGGGCTGTGCCAACCTGACAAGCCTTGATGTAGGCTGTTTCAACACAAAGAATGTCAAGAGTATGGCAGGTATGTTTTATTGGTGTGTAAAACTTAAAAGCCTTAATGTAAGCGGTTTCAATACTGAGAAAGTTACTAAAATGAGTTATATGTTCAATTTATGTGAAAACCTTACAAGCCTCGATGTCAGCGGTATCAAAACAGATAATGTTATTGATATGAGTTTTATGTTTTCGAGTTGTACAAACCTTACAAGCCTTGATGTCAGCGGGTTCAATACAGATAATGTTACTAATATGAATGGTATGTTTACGGGTTGTGAAAGCCTGACAAGCCTTGATGTCAGCGGTTTCAATACTGATAATGATACTAATATGAGAATTATGTTTTATGGTTGTGAAAACTTGACAAACCTTGATCTCAGCAATTTCAACACAAAGAATGTAAATGATATGGGGGGTATGTTTGAAGGCTGTAAAAACCTTACAAGCCTTGATCTCAGCAATTTCAACACAAAGAATGTAAATGATATGGGCTCTATGTTTAAAGGCTGTAAAAACCTTACAAGCCTTGATCTCAGCAATTTCAACACAAAGAATGTAAATGATATGGGCTCTATGTTTAAAGGTTGTAAAAACCTTACAAGCCTTGATGTCAGCGGTTTCAATACTGAGAATGTTTCGGTTATGGATGGTATGTTTTCGGGTTGCTCCAACCTTACAAGCCTTAATGTCAGCGGTTTCAATACTGATAAGGTTACTAGTATGACTTGGATGTTTTGGGGATGTAAAAACCTTACAAGCCTTGATGTCAGCGGTTTCAATACTGATAAGGTTACTAATATGCGTGGTATGTTTTTGGGTTGTGAAAACCTTAAAACAATCTATGTTGGAGCCGGATGGAATACAAGCAATGTACAACACTCAGATTTTATGTTTGAAGATTGCCCCAACCTTGTAGGCGGCAAAGGAACAAAATACTACAAAAAACACAAAGACGTAGACTACGCCCACATCGACGGCGGAACGAAAAACCCCGGATACCTTACCAAGAAAACAAAATAAACCATAAATATATTAAGATATGAAAAAGACAAGCATACTTTTGATTCTTTTACTATTCCTATGTATCGATGCCTTTTCACAAAAAGTAGCATACGCGGTGCTCAAAAATAGCACTTTGACTTTTTATTATGACGATAAAAAGCCGAAAGGTGCGTATGATGTGGAAAAAATGGTAACGATACAATTGGATCACGGTGGTGATTCTTACGTTAAAGAATGGGAACCTGTATGCTGCCAAATAAAAACCGCTGTATTTGACAATTCGTTTAAAGAATACAGACCTAGAAGTTGTAGTCAGTGGTTTGAAGATTGTGAAAACCTTACTTCCATCAAAGGCATAAAAGAAAACCTTAATACATCGGAGGTTACTGATATGAGTTTGATGTTTACTAATTGTTATAACCTTACAAGCCTTGATTTCAGCGGTTTCAAAACAGATAATGTTACTGATATGGCGTATATGTTTCGTGAATGTTATAATCTGACAAGCCTTGATGTCAGCGGATTCAATACAGATAATGTTACTAAGATGAATGGTATGTTTACGGGTTGTGAAAGCCTTACAAGCCTTGATGTCAGCGGGTTCAATACTGATAAGGTTACTAATATGCGTGGGATGTTTTTGGGATGTTATAATCTTACAAGCCTTGATGTCAGCGGTTTCAGTACTGATAAAGTTTATGATATGAGTTATATGTTTTATAATTGTAACAGCCTTACAAGCCTTGATGTCAGTGGTTTCAATACTAAAAAGGTTACTGGTATGACTGGTATGTTTGCTTATTGTTACAGCCTTACAAGCCTTGATGTCAGCAGTTTCAAAACTGATAAGGTTACTGATATGGCTGGTATGTTTTATGGTTGTAGGGATTTGACAAGCCTTGATGTCAGCGGATTCAATACTGATAAGGTTATTAATATGATGAAAATGTTTGAGGGTTGTGAAAACCTTACAAGCCTTGATGTCAGCGGTTTCAATACTGATAAGGTTACTCGTATGAGTTGGATGTTTAATGGTTGTAAAAACCTTACAAGCCTTGATGTCAGCGGTTTCAATACAGGAAATGTCACTGATATGAGTTCTATGTTTTATGATTGTATAAACCTGACAAGCCTTGATGTCAGCGGATTCAATACTGATAAGGTTACTAATATGATGAAAATGTTTGAGGGTTGTGAAAGCCTTACAAGCCTTGATGTCAGCGGATTTAATACTGAGAATGTTACTGGTATGAGTTGGATGTTTCGGGGATGTGAAAACCTTACAAGCCTTGATGTCAGCGGTTTCAATACTGAGAATGTCACTGATATGTCTGTTATGTTTCACGATTGTCACAACCTTACAAGCCTTAATGTCAGCGGGTTCAAGACAGAAAATGTTACTGATATGCGGTGGATGTTTGCTGAATGTAAAAAACTTAAAACAATCTATGTTGGTAACGGTTGGAATATCAGCAATGTAACAGAATCCGTATATATGTTTAACAGTTGCCATAACCTTGTCGGCGGACAAGGAACAAAATACGACGAAAACCACATCGACGCCTCCTACGCCCACATCGACGGCGGCGAATCAAACCCCGGATATTTTACCAAGAAAACAAAATAAACCATAAATATATTAAGATATGAAAAAAACAAGCCTCCTGTTGATTCTTTTACTATTCCTATGTATCGATGCCTTTTCGCAAAAAGTGGCATACGCCGTATTCAAAAACAGCACTCTGACTTTTTATTATAATGATAAAAAGCCGAAAAGGGCTTATGATGTGGAAAAAATGGTAACGATACAATTGGATCACGGTGGTGATTCTTACGTTAAAGAATGGGAACCTGTATGCCGCCAAATAAAAACCGCTGTATTTGACAATTCGTTTAAAAAATACAGACCTAAAAGTTGTAGTCGTTGGTTTGCAGGTTGTGAAAATCTTACTTCCATCATAGGCATAAAAGAAAACTTGAACACGTCGGAGGTTACTAATATGTGGGGGATGTTTTCGGATTGTGAAAACCTTACAAGCCTTGATGTCAGCGGATTCAATACTGATAAGGTTACTAATATGCGTGGGATGTTTTGGGGATGTTATAATCTGACAAGCCTTGATGTCAGCGGTTTCAGTACTGATAAGGTTACTAATATGACTTCTATGTTTTTGGGTTGTTCAAAACTAACAAGCCTTGATGTCAGCGGTTTCAATACAGGAAATGTTACTCATATGAGTTCTATGTTTTATGATTGTAAAAACCTGACAAGCCTTGATGTCAGCGGTTTCAATACTGAAAATGTTACTGATATGTGGGATATGTTTTTGGGTTGTAAAAACCTTACAAGCCTTGATGTCAGCGGTTTCAATACTGATAAGGTTACTAATATGCGTGGTATGTTTCAGGGTTGTGAAAGCCTTACAAGCCTTGATGTGAGCAGTTTCAACACAGATAGTGTTACTGATGTGGCGTGTATGTTTTATGAATGTTATAATCTGACAAGCCTTGATGTCAGTGGGTTCAAAACAGATAATGTTATTGATATGAGTTTTATGTTTGCTTATTGTTACAGCCTTACAAGCCTTGATGTCAGCGGTTTCAATACTGAAAATGTTACTGATATGAAGGGTATGTTTTATGGTTGTAGAAACCTTACGACAATCTATGTCGGTAACGGTTGGAATATCAGCAATGTAACAGATTCCGAATATATGTTTAACAATAGCCCCAACCTTATCGGCGGAAAAGGAACAAAATACGACGACGACCACACTGATGTAAAGTACGCCCACATCGACGGCGGCGAATCCAACCCCGGATATTTTACCAAGACATCTCAACCCGAGGCATACGCCGTATTCAAAGACAGCACTCTGACTTTTTATTATAATGATAAAAAGCCGAAAGGGGCGTATCATGTGGAAAATTTGGTAAAAACCAGATTCGGTTTTGAATGTAAAGAATGGGATCCTGTATTAAACAAAATCAGAACAGTTGTATTTGACAATTCGTTTAAAGAATACAGACCTAAAAGTTGTAGGCGTTGGTTTGAAGATTGTGAAAACCTTACTTCCATCATAGGCATAAAAGAAAACTTGAACACGTCGGAGGTTACTAATATGTGGGGGATGTTTGAGGATTGTGAAAACCTTACGAGCCTTGATGTCAGCGGATTCAATACCAAAAATGTTACTGATATGCATGGGATGTTTGAGGGTTGTGAAAACCTTACAAGCCTTGATGTCAGCGGGTTCAATACTGAAAATGTTACTGATATGAATGGTATGTTTTATTATTGTAACAGCCTTACAAGCCTTGATGTCAGCGGGTTCAATACTGAAAATGTTACTGATATGAATGGTATGTTTGCTTATTGTTACAGCCTTACAAGCCTTGATGTCAGCGGTTTCAATACTGAGAAGGTTACTGATATGCGTAGTATGTTTGAGGATTGTAGGAATTTGACAAGCCTTGATGTCAGCGGATTCAAAACTGAGAATGTTACTAATATGATGGAAATGTTTCAGGGTTGTGAAAGCCTTACAAGCCTTGATGTCAGCGGTTTCAATACAGGAAATGTTACTAATATGAATGGAATGTTTTGGGGCTGTGCCAACCTGACAAGCCTTGATGCCAGCGGTTTCAATACTGATAAGGTTACTAGTATGACTTGGATGTTTTATGATTGTATAAACCTTACAAGCCTTGATGTCAGCGGATTTAATAATGAGAATGTTACTGATATGCATGATATGTTTGTGGGTTGTAAAAATCTGACAAGCCTTGATGTCAGTGGGTTCAAAACAGATAATGTTATTGATATGAGTTTTATGTTTCAGGGTTGTGAAAGCCTTACAAACCTTGATGTCAGCGGATTCAATACAGATAATGTTTATAAAATTAATGGTATGTTTTCGGGTTGTAAAAGCCTTACAAGCCTTGATGTCAGCGGTTTCAATACAGAAAATGTTAATTATATGAGTGGTATGTTTAGGGGTTGTAAAAACCTGACAAGCCTTGATGTCAGAGGTTTCAATACAGGAAATGTTACTAATATGCGTGGTATGTTTGAGGGTTGTGAAAGCCTTACAAGCCTTGATGTCAGCGGTTTCAATACAGATAGTGTTACTGATGTGAGTTTTATGTTTTGTGGTTGTAAAAACCTGACAAGCCTTGATGTAAGCGGGTTCAAGACAGGAAATGTTACTGATATGTATGAAATGTTTTTGGATTGTGAAACCCTTACTGCCATTGATGTCAGCGGTTTCAATACAGGTACGGTTACTGATATTAGGGGCATGTTCAGGAATTGTAAAAACCTTAAAACAATCTATGTGGGTGACAGTTGGAATACAAGCAACATAGAAGATTCCGAAGATATGTTTAGAAATTGCCCCAACCTTGTCGGCGGAAAAGGAACAAAATTCGACGAAGACCATACCGACTCTGACTACGCCCATATCGACGGCGGCGAATCAAACCCCGGATATTTTACCAAGAAAACAAAATGATTATCTTTGCCCTTGAAACCATAAATATTTCTCACTATGAAAAAACCAAGCATTAATAGCGGCGAAACGATTGACGTGAAATAAATTTTTTTATTCAAAAATAAAACCCTAACTTTGCGGCAAACTCCGACACTTGAAATGCGGAACGGAATTCGGCAGTAGGGTGTCTTAAACTTATCGAAAAATGGGATGGTTTAATCGTTTACAACAAGGTATCAACACTGAGACCAAAGACAAAAAAGAAATCAAAGAGGGACTCTGGTATAAGTGCCCTCAGTGCAAAAAAATTGTCACCACCGAAGAACAAAAAGAGAATCTCGGCGTGTGCGAGTGCGGTTATCACGAAAGAATAACCACCGAAGAGTATTTCAACTTGCTTTTCGACGACTCTAAATACACCGAACTCTTCGGCAATATCAAGAGCGGCGACCCGCTCCACTTTACCGACCGCAAAAAATACACCGACCGCATTGAGCAGGCTATCAAGTCTACCAACTTGCACGACGCTATCACCGCCGCCACAGGCAAAATTGATGGTCGTGGTGTGGTTATCGACTGTATGAATTTTGAGTTTATTGGCGGTTCAATGGGTTCGGTTGTTGGCGAAAAAATTGCCCGCAGTGTTGACTACTGTATCAAAAACGGTTTTCCGCTTGTGATAATGAGCCGTAGCGGTGGCGCACGTATGATGGAAGGCGCGTTTTCGCTTATGCAGATGGCTAAGACATCGGCAAAACTTACTCAATTGAGCGACGCAAAACTTCCTTACATTTCGGTAATGCTCAACCCCACTACCGGCGGCGTTTCGGCATCGTTTGCAATGCTTGGCGACATCAATATGGCTGAGCCCGGCGCGTTGATTGGTTTCGCTGGTCCGCGAGTTATACGCGAGTTTACTGGCAAAGACCTTCCCGAAGGATTCCAGAGTAGCGAATTTCTTTTGGAGCACGGTTTCTTAGATTATATCGTGCAGCGCAAAGAACTCCGCAGCACTCTTGCAAGGCTTATTAAAATGATGATGTAATTACTATCAATAAAAAAAAGAACCCTAAGGCATTTACCTTAGGGTTTTCTTTTATATTAAAACATCATAATCTACTTAGAAACTGATGTCGATACCCAAGCCAATTACGCGGTTGGTACGGCTGTATTTTGTTGTTGATTTTACCATTGTATTTGCAGGATCCAAATATTCTGTTTTATTGTAATCATCGTAGAATGTTTGGAAATATGCTGCGTTGAGTTTGATAGCAGGAGAAACTCTTACACCGATACCGAAACCATAGCAGAAACTTGTCATATTGAAACTCATATCCGAAATGTTATCGTCGGTTTGGTCGTAGATAGTACGCTGCAATCCGGCAGAGATTTCAAACATCTCGCTGATGTCGTATTCAGCACCAAAAACAATCTCGTTGGTGTTGCCAACCATATCTTTTGTCCACTGTTTGGTGTCCATGTCGAAGTAGTGGTGATAGCCAACATTTAAACGCAAAGCCTCGGTAGGCATAAACTGAGCGCCGATAGCAGCGATGGTAGGCATGTCGCAAGGAGTTTTTGCACCGTCGGTGTATGCTGCAAATGCGGGATTAGAACCAGCCAATGCGTCAAATGCGGCATTGTTGTGAGCCTCAGATTCTACACGGAGTTTGGTTTTGAATTCAACTTTTGCTGCAATGTTTACCCAGTCGGCAGCCTTCCAGTCGAGACCGATAATAGGAGCGATGCCAAAACCTTTCTGGTCGCAGTCGAGTTCGAGGTCGGCGAGAGCAGGATTCTGTGTTTGGTCTATTACTACAAGGGGATTATCTGCGAGTCCTGTACGCATACCAAACTTTATATTTTTGATGTGTCCTGTATAGTTGTTGGTAGCATAAATGCCACGGAGACCAAGCGAAACACTCAGTTTTTCAGATAATTTGCGGGCAACAGTAAATGTACCTCCAAAATAATACGATTTGCCATTTACGTAACCCTCCATAGAGTATCCGCCAAAACCTTCTTTGCCCAATGCGGCGAGAGCCTTGCTGCCTACAAGAGCCTCAAACATACCTACGCCGTGCTCAAATTCGCAGTTTCCTCCGCCACCGATTACGCCGAAGCCAAATTGAAAACTCCAATCGCCGGTGTTATAAAGGGCAAACAAAGATGGTTGGATAGGAACATCTACACGACCTGTAAATTCACGTCCGCCATCCTCGTTTGGAGAGGGATTGCCAAAGTTGTATTTGAAAAGAGGACTAGGCAAAACAGGGATGGGATAACTTGCATACGCATCACGTTTTTGATGAGCATTCTGCCAGTTGAACTGAATATGGAAACCGTCGTTGTAGAAGGCTGCACCGGCAGGATTGTAGTAAACGCCGTCGATACCGATGGAGGCATCACGGGCAGGATTTCGGAGAAAATAGATACTTTGGTTGGTGTTTGTAAGATAACCGCCGGCAAAAGCGTTTCCGGCTAAGGCAATGATACTTGCCGCTAAAAAACTTTTTTTCATCATAATTTGATTTATATAATTTGTTGTCGATGTTTGTTTCTTTGCAAATTAAACGCCAAAAATTAAAAAAGGTTAAATTCCAAATATAAATTCTGCATTAAAACATCTTCTTATCAAACAATCCTTTTTCGCGTGCTTTTTTGGGAGCGAAGAAATACGATATATCTATCATAGGCAAAATCAAGGTTTTAAATTCGTCAAAAACAGGTCCGTAAGCCACTTTGAAACCTGCCTGTGCCAATATTCTGCGGTTTTGTCCGCAATATCCGTACACAAACACTTTGTTTTCGCCGCTCCAAGCTTTTACGTCCCAATCCACAGAGTAAAAGTCGGCATCTACAAGAATATTTATTCGGTCGTTGAAATGAATGTCCAAATCGGCACCCACAAACCAAACTATTGTATCGAGGCAAACCACAGATTCTCTGTACCATAGAGCCTTATTGATGGGTGGCATAGTGGCATCTTTGCTCAGTTTAAACGAGTTTTTAACACCGGCACGCACGGTGAGCAAAAAGTTTCCGGCATCGCACGAGGTTTTGTTTTTGAGAAGGATAGTGGCACGGGCTTCGTTTTTCATTGTCAGCACGTTAGGTACAACGCAAGTATCGGCAATGAGTTTCGGCTTTTTGTCCTGAACAGTTTCAAAAAACATTTTTGGATAGTCGAAATTGTGGAGTGTGCCGAAATATATTCTGCGGCTGCGGAAAAATCCGTCGTCGCGTTTTGCCTCTTTGGTAAACCAAAGGCGTTTGATACCGATGTTAGGTAGTTTCCAATCTGCCAACACGCTCGAAAACACTTCGGTATTTTTGCAAAAACCATAACGAGTAGGCGCAAAGAGAGCAAACTCAAATGTCTTGTTGTCAACGGTATACGCTGTGGGTCGCGATTGAAACGGGGCTTGTGCCTTCACACCCGACACTGCCACCAAAACCAAAATTACTAATAATCTTAATTTCATAAATAGTCGTTTTTTACATTAACGCCGATAATAAAAATAAAGTGTGTGGCGTATAAATCTATCCCACCACCCTTACCACACTCCTCGTATTGTCGCCGGCGCATTTTTCAACGCTGATTTTTGTGGAGATGCGCTCTTTGAGTTCGGTTACGTGGCTGATAATGCCTACTTTGCGGCCTTGGAGGTGGAGTTTTTCGAGCATTGATATTACTTTTTGAAGGTTGGTAGAATCTAATGTGCCAAAACCTTCGTCCACAAATAGGGTTTCGCTACCTTTGCCCGCCTGCATCATATCGCTGAGACCGAGCGCCAATGTGAGTGAAAGCATAAAACTTTCGCCTCCCGACACCGACGACACTGGGCGAACAGCGTTTTCGTCGCAGTCGTTGACCAAGATGTCGAGCGTGCCCTGCGGTGATAAAAAGCGGTAACGGGGCATAAGTTTGGCAAGCCGTTGGTTGGCGTGTTCCAATAGGATTTTGAGCGTGAAGGTCTGCGCGGCTCGTTTGAGCAGTTTGCCATCTTTTGAGCCAAAATGATAATTTAGATAGTCCCAATCGTTGAAAACCTTTTGCTGAACATTAATTTCTGATTCAAGTTTTTGATAATCAGATTTTTTGCGACTATTTTCTTCAATGTCTTTTTCGGCAGAGATTTTTAGGGCGATGTTTTGTTTCTGTTGATTGGAGGTTTCCACTTTGAGGTTTTGAAGTGACTCAATATTAAGTTCTTGCGATGGACGGTCGTGGGCAGTGTTGTGTTTTTCTAAGTTTTCGCGAGATGTTTTGAGATTTGATTCGGTTTCAATCAACTTGTTGTCCAATTGGCGGAGATGTTGCTCTTTGGCATCGCGTTGAACCTGAGTAAGTTGTAGATACAATTGAATTTTGCTTGTGGTGAAATTGAAACGAGGATCGCGGATGTTTTCCTGTTCTATAAGATTGTTAATGAGGCTGTTGCATTGGTAAATCTCGTCTACACGCTTGCGGATGTTGTTTAACTGCGCCGTTTGTTTTTCCAGAAGAGAAATATTATCTTTCAATTCAGTGTAATGGCGGGTCTCCTCTATCAAAGCCGACCTAATGGCAGCGGCGTTGGTGTTGATATTTTCGTTGTTGGTAAAATATTGCGACAACTCGCTTATAATTAATGATTTTTCTGTTGAAATTTTTTCTACAATTTTTTGCATTTCCACAGAACTTGCCTTGAATGTGGCGATTTTTTTGTCGACATCGTTGGCTTGGTTGGTGAGTTTTTGCAACGATTCTTTCTGAATTTCAATCTGTTTGTTGAGATTGTCAACTATCTCACGTTGACGAGTATAAAGCGCAATTGATTTTTCAATCTCCTCTTTTTCGGCGGCAAGTGCAATAGATTTGCGGTCTACTTCGGCACGCACGTCGGACTCTTTTTCAAATTTGAAAAATATTCTAATTTTCTCAATTCTTGCAGATTCACGTTCCAATACCTGACGTTTTTCGGGAATATCTTTATTGACAAGTCTTTCGATTTCGGGTTTGATTTCGTCAAGGAGTTTTTGGTCGGCACTCAGGGTGTTGGCTATGGCGTTTAGTTCGGATTCTTTTTGCGCGGCCAACTCTTTGACTGATAGTAGCATATTGTCGATAATCTGTTCGCCTCCTGTGCAGTATGGGTGATTTTTCGAACCGCACAATGGACATTCCTCGCCTTCGCGGAGGCTCATACGCGCTTTTTTTAGGTCGGCGGAGGATATTTTCAAAAGGTTGTTTAGACTCTCCTTTGCGGTTTCTGCGGCTTGTTGGGCAAGTTTCAATTTTTCGGTGTTTTGCGCTATGGCTGTGGTTAGCAGTATGCTGCGCTTGTTTTTTTCATCGTAGCGCTGTTTAAGAGCGGCTATGTCGTTTTTTATGTTGTCGATGTTTTTAAACACCTCTACCGCTCCATCGAGAATGCGTATTTGTTCGTTGGCGTTTTTTTGATGGGCTTGCAGTTCGGTAAGGTTGTAGCCTTGCAATTTGGTGTTTTCGGTATTATAATTTTTTGTAAGAATTGCTATCTCCTCATTTTTCTTATCGCACTGCGCTTTGGTGGCTGATAGAACAGATGTTTGTGCCGTGATGTTGTCTTGTAGACCTTTGATTTGCGCCTGAGTGGATTCTATGTCGCGATTAATTTTTATAATGCTGTCTAATTTGGCGGTGATGCTCTGTATATTTTGGTATTTGTTTTCGTTGTTTTTTAATAATATAATTTGGTTTTGGAGAGTGGTAAGAGTATTTTTTACATCTGCAAGATAGTCGGCAAATTGGTTGTATGGTTTGTTTTTCAGAGTGGTGTCGTCAAACTCTTCGCAAAAATCATTACAATCAGATTTGTAAGCCTCGGTGCAGCGATCAAGATTTTCAAAGGGTGTTTTGAACTTTTCAACAGCAATTTTGATAGCCTCCGCCTCAATGCGTAGAGGCTCGGCGTTGCGATGGTTTTCAAGAGCGGCAAGATGTTGGTTTTCTGATTCTTTTACTTTTTCTTGTAGGTTTGTCTGTTGAGTAAACCAATTGATATGTTGTTGTATTTTATCTATTTGCTTTTGAAATTCGGTTTCACGGCGGATGCATTCCGCAATGGTTTGATTTCGCTCGTTGATTTGCTCATCGGTGAGCAGGGTAAGTTCACCAAGTTTAAGTTTCAGATTTTCAAGTTTTTCGCGTTCGGCACGCTGACGCTCGAATATCCGCATCGAGATGGTTTCGTACACCGACGTGTCTGTGAGCATTTGCAATATGTCGGCTTTTTCGTCGGTTTTGGCGGCGAGAAACTTTGAAAATTGGTTTTGAGCCAGCAGCACGCAGCGTACAAAACGCTGATAATCGTAACCGGTGAGTTCGGTAATTTTTTCGGTAAACTCCTTAACTTTCTCTGTAACAGGTATAAACTCGCCGTTGATAATGCTGTAAAGAGTATTTTTGCTTCCTTGCAGTTTTCCGTCGGTTTTGTTGTTGGCCTTGTGCACCTCCCATTTTGCCATGTACACTTTGCCGTCGTCGCCCTCAAAGATGGTTTCGGCAAATGCATCGGCAGTGCCTTTGCGCATAAAGTTGCGCTTGTCGGAAACGGTTATTCCATCTTTTCCGTCGGTACCGAGAATTTCGAGCTTGTCGCTTGATGTGTCGGCAAACCTTGGTGTCTGCCCGTAGAGCGAAAGGCACACGGCGTCGGTGATAGTGGTTTTGCCCGCGCCTGTTTCGCCGCATATAATAAAAAGGTGCGACGATTTTAGCGGCTCTACCGTAAAATCAATTTGTGCATCGGTTATCGACGCAAGGTTTTTTATGTTGATTTTCAGGATTTTCATTTGCGGTCTTCGATTATTTCTTTCAGCATTGAAATATATTTGGTGTCTAAATCACCAGATGTCTTTTGACGGAAGATTTGAGAAATCACCTCCAATGGGTCGGTGTTTTTAAATTCCTGCGTGGTATATTGCACATTGTCAGACTCTTGGACGTTTGCCGATTTTGCTTTTTGAATGTGCCAATTGCAAAAACGAGCCTTTTTCCCAGCCAGAAACTCGTTGATAATCAGATTTTTGTTTTCGGGTGTCTTGAACTCGTTTTTTATGTTGATTTCCAGAAAAGCATCTTTGTTGTCGGGCAGTTGACGGCAGGCTTGCTCCACATCAGCAATGTCGCCGGGTTCTGCCGGAATTATCATCAAATCAACAATTTGCGGAATGTCTATCTGCCTTATCTCTGTCAACTTGCTACCTTCAAAATCTACTAAGGTTACTGACTTGTTTTGACGGTTTTCTACAAAACCAAATGCCAAAGGTCCTCCCGAATATCTGATATTCTGTCGGTTGCCACAATGTTGAGCGCGGTGAATGTGTCCGAGACCTATATAGTCGAACGGCGGAAAATTGTCGGTAACTTCGCCTTCCAACTTGCCTACTATTGGTAGTCCGTCGCTTGAAGTTACGCCTGTGGCGGTGAAATGTCCTGTGGCTATGATTGGTATGTTGCTACCCGCACGCACATTGTCGGCAAATGCGTAAAGTTTTGTATAAAAGTCTTTTATAGTTGCATTTTCGCCCAAACGCCTAAGGTCGCCGCTACGCAGATACGGCACGGAGCATAATATTGCGGCGGGTTTGCCGTCTGACACTATTTCAGAAACCATCTTTTGCCAGTCGATTTCTGTTTCCTGATACTCCACGCTGCCTATCACCTTTGCCGAAAAATATTCCAACACTTCGGCGTGGATATTCAAAAATGAGGGTGAATCGTGGTTGCCGCATGTGATAACCACTTGCAAATCAGGGAAAAGTGCGTGAAGTCTTACCAACAGTGAGCAATATCTCCTCACCACCTCGTTCGACGGCGCACCAGTGTCGAACACGTCGCCCGAAATCATCATCAAGTTTGGTTTTTGCTCGGCAATGGTGCGTTCCAGAAATTCAAAAAACGCCTCAAACTCTGCGCTGCGGTCGTATCCTGCTATTTTCCTGCCCAAATGCCAGTCGGAAGTGTGCAACAATCTGAACATGGTTGAAAATTTACAACTGTGATTAAACAAATAAACCACGAACTTGTAAAAATTCGTGGTTTATTTTTAAAGGTAATAGTTAAAAACTACTTTTTAGCAGCTTCGATAGATACTTTGCGGAATTCTTTTGTCAATTTTTCAATTTCCAATGAATTTTTGCGAGCACGCTGACCAGCAGCTTTGTTTCCGTTTGTTACCTGTGCTTTAGCGTCTTTCAAGAATGCAGCGCTAAGTTCTTCGATTTTTTTTACTAATTCTTCCATTTTTTTTGATGTTTTAAAGTTTGTCGTTATTATATGATTGATGAGTTTTTGTTCACCTTTCACGCCTACAAATATACGTAAATATTGTTATGTACATAACAAAAATCACATTTTTTTTACTTTTTTTTTAAAAAAAATTGATTTTTTAGCCCATTGTTACTTTTACTATAATTTTTTCTCCGTTTTTGGCTATGGGAACAATATTTCCTTCTATTTTTTTATCGTTCACCAAAACCTCTTTTACGCCTTTTTGCACGCCGGAGGGGTTGAAAACCTCAATTTCGTAGGTTGCGCCTCGAAATTTTCGGGTAATTTTGAACGATTTTGCCGTTTTTGGAACGCATGGGTCGATCAAAATCCCTTTGTAGTCGGGCTTGATGCCGAGGATAAACTGAGTAATTGTGTACCAGTTCCAAGCGGCGGTTCCTGTCAACCAAGAGTTCTTGCCTTCGCCCGGACGTGCGGCGTCTTTGCCGGCTACCATCTGCGAGTAAACGTAAGGCTCAACTTTGTGCAAAGTTTGGTCTTTGATATATGCGGGACAAATTTTGGTGTAATGCTCCCAAGCGTCGTCGCCACGTCCTGCAACGGTTTCGCCAATTATCACCCAAGGATTGTTGTGACAGAAAATACCTGCGTTTTCCTTGTAACCTGCTGGGTAAGAGCTAATTTCGCCCATTTCTACGTGGTAGGTGGTGTAGGCGGGGTTGTTGAGCACCATACCGTGTTCGCTGTCAAGATATTTTTTGCACGAATCGAGCGACTTGTCTACCATACCGTCTTCCAAGCCTATGCCCGCCATTGTGCACCAGCCCTGACTTTCGATAAAGATTTTGCCCTCCTCGTTTTCCTTAGAGCCTATCTTGTTGCCATAAAAATCGTATGCGCGGAGATACCAGTCGCCATCCCAGCCGTGCTGCTTAACAGCCTCAATCATTTCGTCGACATATTTTTGGGCGCGACAAGCCTCGTCGGTGCGGCTCAGTTGACGGCAGAGGTTTACATAATCCTTACCGCAGACTACAAACAAACCTGCAATCATAAGCGACTCAGCCTTAGAGCCTTCGGTTTTGTTTTCGGTGGTTTGGAAACTTTCGTTAGGATCCCAAGAAAAACAATTGAGGTTGAGACAGTCGTTCCAATCGGCGCGACCGATAAGGGGCAGTTTGTGAGGACCAAGGTTCTCAACCACGTGGTTGAACGATATTTTAAGGTGTTCAAATAGAGAAACTTCCGAGCCGGGTTTATTGTCCCACGGCACTTGCTCGTTGAGAATAGAGAAGTCGCCGGTCTCTTTGATATATGCCACTGTGCCGAAAATCAGCCACATAGGGTCGTCGTTGAATCCGCCGCCAATATCGTTGTTGCCACGTTTGGTAAGGGGCTGATACTGGTGGTAGCATCCACCGTCGGGAAACTGTGTGGACGCAATGTCGATAATTCTCTGACGTGCGCGCGAAGGCACTTGATGAACAAATCCCACGAGGTCTTGGTTTGAATCTCTGAAACCCATTCCACGACCTATGCCGCTCTCGAAGAACGATGCCGAACGCGAGAAATTGAATGTAATCATACATTGATATTGGTTCCAGATGTTGACCATACGGTTGAGACGCTCGTCAGACGATTCAAGTACAAATTTGTCCAAAAGTTCGTCCCACATCTTGCGGAGCTCGGCAAAAGCGGCATCAACAGCCTCCACGGTAGAGAAATTCTCGATAGTGGCTTTTGCTTTCTTCTTATTTAATAAGGTGCGGTCTGACGCCTGCGATGTGATAAGTTCGCCGCTCTGTTTGCGGGCAATCTCTGCGTCGTCGAATTTCTCGTTTTGCTCGTTCTCCACATATCCGAGAAGGAAGATGAAGTTTTTCTCCTCGCCGGGATTAAGAGTTACCTCGATATAATGTGATGCAATGGGGCTCCATCCGTGAGCAAGACTATTAGATGGTTTGCCTGCTGTAACACATTGAGGGGCAGAAAGTTCGTTGTAAAGTCCGATAAACGATTCGCGGTCGGTGTCGTAACCGTTAACAGGCACATTTACAGAGTAATATGCGTAGTGGTTGCGGCGTTCTTTGTATTCTGTTTTGTGATAGATAACCGAGCCGTCGATTTCAACCTCGCCGGTAGAAAAGTTGCGCTGAAAATTTTCCATATCGGTAGCGGCATTCCACAAGCACCATTCCTGAAACGAGAAAAGTTTGATAGTTCTCTTTTCGTTGGAGGTATTTTTGAGAGTGAGTTTCTGCACCTCTGCCCAAGTTTTTAGGGGAACAAAGAAGAGCACCGAAGCCTCAATGCCGTTTTTCACACCTTTTATAATAGTATAGTTCATACCGTGGCGGCACTCATAAAAATCGAGCGGGGTTTTGCATGGCTTCCAACCGGGATTCCACACGGTTCCATTGTCGTTGATATAGAAATATCGTCCGCCATTGTCCATAGGAATACCGTTGTAGCGGTAGCGAGTGATGCGGCGGAATTTTGCATCCTTATAAAAACTGTATCCTCCTGCGGTATTGGAGATTAAAGAAAAAAAGTCTTCGTTGCCGAGATAATTGATCCACGGCCAAGGTGTAGCGGGATTAGTGATTACATACTCCCTGTTTTCGTCGTCGTAATGTCCGTATTGCATTGTTTTGATAGAGTAATTTTTATTGATATGCATTTATCGCCAAATATATGACTTTTTTTAAAATGATAACCTTCCTAAGGGCTTTTTTTTGTTTTTTTTATTTTTTCTACCAAAAAGATTGACTTTTTTTTTAAAATTCCGTATCTTTACTACTGACAGAAAAAACTATGCAAATAATAAATTTTTCATCTTAAAAAGGTAAACCAAATGATTTTACGCGACGACCAATACATCACCATCTCGTTCGATGAGGCACAATCACTATTCAAAACCCGTTGGAAACAAGACAGCAGCGAAATTAGTGATTCCGAAGTAGTAAAGTCTATTATCACTGACATTTGTCAAAAACTTGTGATGAGCCGTCCTAAAAACTATATAGCCAATCAGAAAGACAAGGAAGTGGCATATTCGGTTGATATTCAGCGGTGGGTAGCAGAGAGTCTCTACAAGGCAAGTTGCGCCGCCAACGTGGAGTATGTGGCCACCATAGAATCTGACAACATATCAGTATCTATGAGCAACGACCAAATGATAGGAGAGGTGGAAAACAAAAATGGAATAAAAGTTGCTACTTTTACCGATGAATCTGCGGCATTAAGATGGATGAATTTAGAAAAATAAAAAAAATGCAGAGAAATTATTTTTTTTAATGGAGTTTTTATAATTTCGCCAAATAATTAGTAACACCAACTACCTATACAAAATGCAAGTAATAAAAGACGACGAATATGTAAAGATAACATACGACGAAGAAACCAAAGTGCTAGGTACCAAATGGAAACCCACTAGTTTTGAAGACGATTTATCTGATGAGTATGTAAGAGAGGTGATTACTGAAATTGCCGACGGATTAGCCTCTACTCAGGCCGACTATTACCTTGCCGACCAAACTAACCGTGGCGTTGTTTATGACGAGAATATGCAGAAATGGGTGTTTAGTATGCTATTAAGCGGCGGACAAAGAGCCAACTTAAAAAAATGCGCTGTGGTTCAGTCTGTTGATTTCTTTGTGGGTATGAGCAACGAACAACTTCTCAAAGGGGCTGTTACCGACATTGCATACAAGTGCTTTAATACTCGCCGCGAGGCTGTTGAATGGCTTGGAGTTAAAGATAACGAATAAAACATAATTTATAAACATACACATCAATGGTTTCATACAAAGAATTAGGATTGGTAAACACCAGAGAAATGTTTGCCAAAGCAGTAAAAGGCGGATATGCTATTCCTGCCTTCAACTTCAACACAATGGAACAAATGCAGGCTATTGTTCAAGCCGCAGTTGAAACAAAATCTCCTGTTATTATGCAGGTTTCAAAAGGCGCTCGCAACTACGCTAACGCTACAATCCTCCGCTATATGGCTCAGGGCGCAGTAGAATACGCAAAAGAACTTGGTTGCCCCAACCCTCAAATCGTTCTTCACTTAGACCACGGTGATACTTTCGAGCTCTGCAAAGATTGTATCGACATGGGCTTCTCTTCAGTAATGATCGACGGAAGCTCGCTTCCTTACGAAGAGAACATCGCTCTTGCTAAGAAAGTGGTTGACTACGCTCACAAATACGACGTTACCGTTGAGGCAGAACTTGGCGTTCTCGCTGGCGTTGAAGACGAAGTTTCTTCTGCTGTTTCGCACTACACCAAACCCGAGGAAGTTATCGACTTCTCGCAGCGTACAGGTTGCGACTCGCTCGCTATCTCAATAGGAACATCGCACGGTGCTTACAAATTTACTCCTGCACAGTGCACACGCGACCCCAAAACCGGCAAGCTCGTTCCTCCTCCATTGGCTTTCGACATTCTCCACGAAATCGAAAAGAAACTTCCTGGTTTCCCGATCGTTCTCCACGGCTCATCTTCTGTTCCCCAAGACGAAGTTGACACAATCAACAAGTATGGCGGCAAACTTCCCGATGCAGTAGGTATTCCTGAGGAGCAGCTCCGTGAGGCTTCTAAGTCAGCTGTTTGCAAAATCAACATCGACTCTGACTCTCGTCTCGCTATGACAGCCGCTATCCGCAAATACTTGGCAGAGAATCCTTCTCACTTCGATCCTCGTCAGTATCTCAAACCCGCTCGCGAGAACATGAAGAAGATGTACATCCACAAAATCGTGAACGTACTCGGCTCTAACGACAAATTGTAGTCTTTTTAACTACACGAATTAATATAAAGGCAAGTACCCCGCAAACGGAGTGCTTGCTTTTTTTATAACAAAAAATAAAGCGAATAGAAACGTATTAAAACGAAATTTTGTAACTTAGCACCGTTATTAACGCAAATAATTTAGGTATGAAAAAACTCACCATTGCCGCTTCTATTGTGGCACTTATGTGGATAATATTCGGTATCAGCCGTATTGCTCCCGAATCTATCAACTCTTACGGCATTCTTCCCCGCACACAGGAAGGTCTTTGGGGCATTGTCTGCGCTCCGTTTCTCCATCGCGACTATGAGCATATCACAGCCAACACCATTCCTGTGTTTGTGCTAACGCTCGTACTGCTGTTTTTTTATGAGAACTTGGCATTCAGAGTATGGACTCTTTCTACCTTGATGGGCGGATTTTTGATATGGCTCTTTGCCCGTGGTGAGAGTTACCATATAGGTGCGAGTGGCGTGATATTCAGCCTATTAGGATTTATTTTGGCGAGCGGCGTAGTGCGCAAGAGTTTCAAATCGCTATTGGTGGCGATACCTATATTTCTGATATACGGAGGCGTAATGTGGGGAATTTTCCCTAATAGTCCCGATGTATCGTGGGAGGCGCATCTCTTTGGACTCATTTCTGGCGTAGCCCTTGCATACTTTTTCCGCAATGTTCCCTCGGATGGATTTTATAGAAGAACCAATAGAGACGATGCGGAGTATTATTGATTACGTGTAGAGACGTGCCATGGCGCGTCTCTACACGTGTTTCCTCCCACTCAAAAACAATCCTGCAATAACCAAAACCGCACCAACTCCACCCATGATGGATAGGTTTTCGCCGAGGAAGATGTGGGCAAAGAGGATGGTGACTACGGGGATGAGGTAGATACCGGCGGAGATGCGTACCGTGCCGATGATGTTGCATGCTTTGTTCCATGCGCAAAAGCATAATGCCGATGCCACTACGCCGAGAAACAATGTGTTGAAGATGTTGGCGAGCGACGAGAAGCGGCTGATGTTGGTGTCGGCGTCGAAGGTGAAATACGACGGACTGTCGGGACTTGCCTTGGTGCCAAACAAAACCCACGGTATCATAAATATCAGCGCATAGAAGAATATGCGTCGGGTGCTGCATATCGAATCGTATTTGTGACGGTTGATTACCGAAACGCACAGCGAATAAAATCCCCAACATACGGCGGCAAAGAATGCAAGAAGGTCGCCCTTGGGGTTAAATTCCAATGTGCCAATGCCGTTGAGACTCACCATTGCCACACCCGTTATTGCAATTACAAAGCCTATTATAAAAAAGGTGTTGATGTGCCGTTCTTTAAGAAAAATCTGCGCAATTACCGCCGTAAGCATCGGACAAAGCGATACTATTATGCTAACATTGCTGCAAGCGGTGTAACTAAGTGCGGCGTTTTCGGCAAACTGATACACCACCACGCCTGACAGACCCGCGAGGGCAAACATCAGGTTTTCTTTCAGAGTTATTTTTTCAACCTTTGGACGGATAATCCACAACGCAAAATATGCCGCCACAAAACGGTAGAGAAGAATCTCCAACGCCGAAAAATCTGTAAGCAATGCCTTGGTAGATACAAATGTTACACCCCATACAAGTACTGAGAATGCCGCCAAAAGGTAGCCTATTGTTTTAGTATTACGCATATTATTATTGTTTTGACAACTGACGTGTGCGGTATTCTGCCGCAGCCTTCAATTCTGGGGCAAGGTATTGCGCAGTAAATCCAACTCCTTGTTTTACAATCTCTTCGGGAGTACCTTGCACAATGATTTCGCCACCGCGACGTCCGCCCTCAGGACCAAGGTCGATGATATAGTCGGCGGTTTTGATAACGTCTAAATTGTGTTCGATGATTACCACGGTGTTGCCCTTGTCCACGAGTTTGTTTAGCACGTTCATAAGTATGCGGATGTCTTCTAAATGCAGACCTGTGGTGGGTTCGTCTAATATATAAAGTGTTTTGCCAGTGTCGTTTTTGGATAGTTCGGCAGCAAGTTTTATACGCTGAGCCTCGCCGCCTGATAGGGTAGTGGCAGCCTGACCGAGAGTTACGTAGCCCATACCAACATCTTGCAGTGCGCGGAGTTTTTTTAATATCTTGGGCACATTCTCAAAAAACTCGCAAGCACGGTTGATGGTCATATCCAAAACATCGGAAATTGATTTGCCCTTAAACTTAACTTCAAGAGTTTCACGATTGTAGCGGCGACCGTTGCAAGCATCGCATTTTACGTAGACATCGGGCAAGAAATTCATCTCCACAGTCTTAACGCCTGCTCCTTGGCAATCTTCGCAGCGTCCGCCCTTAACGTTAAACGAAAACCTTCCTGGCTTGAATCCCATAATTTTAGATTGTGGAAGTTCAGCGTAAAGTTGACGGATGTCGCTGAAAATGTTGGTGTAGGTGCAGGGGTTTGAGCGCGGTGTGCGTCCAATGGGTTCTTGGTTTACCTCTATCACCTTGTCGATATTTTCCAGTCCCGAAATACTCTTGTAGGGCAATGGCTCTTGCAGAGAGCGGTAAAAATGCTTTGTGAGTATCGGACGGAGGGTTTCGTTGATGAGCGTACTCTTGCCGCTACCCGAAACGCCTGTTACAAGCACAAGTTTGCCGAGCGGAATTTTAAGGTCAACGTTTTTGAGGTTGTTGCCAGTTGCGCCTTTGAGTTCGATAAACTTGCCGTTGCCTTCGCGGTGCTTTTCTGGAACCTCAATATCTAATTCGCCCGAAATATATTTGGCTGTGAGCGTATCTTTGTCTTTGAGCATAGCGGGTTCACATTCGGCAGTAACAAAACCACCGAGACGACCTGCGCCAGGACCAATGTCGATAACAAAGTCGGCATTTTTAATCATATCCTTGTCGTGCTCCACCACGATTATGGAGTTGCCCTCGTCGCGGAGTTTTTTTAGCGAAGATATTAACTTGTCGTTGTCGCGCTGATGAAGACCGATGCTTGGCTCGTCGAGAATATAAAGCACGTTTACGAGTTTTGAACCTATCTGCGTGGCAAGTCTAATGCGCTGAGCCTCACCGCCCGAAAGTGTCTGTGCTGGACGGAAAAGACTGAGATAATCCAAACCCACATCGAGCATAAAGCCCACACGGTTTTTTATCTCTTTGAGTATTTCGGATGAAATCTCTTTCTGTTTGGGAGATAGTTGAGAATCAACGTTTTGCAAAAATTGCGACAATTCGGCAATGTCCATAGTGGAGAGTTCCGCAATGTTTTTGTCGGCAATTCGGTAACTAAGAGCCTCGCGGTTGAGACGCATTCCGCCACATTCGGGACAAACTGCCTGAGTGGAGTATTTTTGAGCAATGTCTTCGTTGGTGTCGTCGTCAACAGCGTTTTCGAGGTATTTAATAATGCCGTCGTAGGTGGACGAACCTGAGCCGTACATCCTAAGCCACTCCATCTTTACAGGCTCTGCCGAACCGTAGAGCGCAGTGTCTAACGCTTCGGGCGGAAGGTCTTGCACGGGTGTGTCGAGCGAAAAACCATCGCGCTCGGCAATTGCCTCCAACTGACGGAACACAAAATTGTCGCGATATTTGCCCAATGGTACAATTGCGCCTTTCTTGATGCTGAGAGTGCGGTCGGGAACCACCTTTTGTACGTCGATAATATCTACAAAACCCAAACCCTTGCACCGTGGACAGCATCCTGTGGGCGAGTTGAACGAAAAATTGTTGGGAGCAGGCTCAGCATACGAAAGTCCTGTTTCGGGACACATCAAAAGCCTGCTGTAATATCTTGTTTCGCCAGTGTCGGCATCCATAAGCATAATTATGCCCTTGCCAAACTGCATAGCGGTGTTAATCGACGATTTTACACGCTCCATTCCTCCGCCCGC
The DNA here is from genome assembly GCA_016286055.1 of Bacteroidales bacterium. Taxonomy (GTDB): domain Bacteria; phylum Bacteroidota; class Bacteroidia; order Bacteroidales; family UBA3824; genus UBA3824. The sequence continues at coordinate 179,626 of JAEERW010000002.1, read as the reverse complement.
TGCGCCGTCTTTGGGCACAACCAACTTATCGATTACTATCTCTATGTTGTGAGTTTTGTAGCGGTCGGTTTTCATATTTACGATAATATCTTTTACCACACCGTCTACACGCACCTGTACGTAACCTTTTCGGCGTATTTGCTCAAACAGTTCGCGGTAATGACCCTTGCGACCCTGCACCACGGGGGCGAGAACAATTACACGTTTGCCTCCATATCGTTCGGTAATGAGCGCAAGTATCTGATCAGAAGTGTATTTCACCATTTTTTTGCCGCTGAGGTAACTATAAGCCTCGCCCGCACGCGCAAACCAGAGACGCATAAAGTCGTAAATCTCTGTAATAGTGCCAACTGTGCTACGCGGATTTTTGTTGGTGGATTTCTGTTCGATGCTGATAACGGGGCTTAGACCAGTGATTTTATCCACGTCGGGACGCTCCAAACCACCGAGAAACTGACGTGCGTAGGCATCGAAAGTTTCGATGTAACGTCTTTGACCCTCGGCAAAAATGGTGTCGAATGCCAGCGACGATTTGCCGCTGCCGCTAAGTCCTGTTACCACAGTAAGTTTGTTGCGCGGAATGGTAACGTCGATATTTTTAAGATTGTGTACACGTGCGCCGTACACGTGGATATTTTCGAGGTCGAGCGATTCTGCTGCTGCTATGTTATCTGAATTTTCCAACTTGGCAATTATCATTGATAAAACTTTGCAAAAGTAGAATTTTTTTTGATTTTTACACGTTAAGAGGTTGTTTATTTTTGATTAAAGTGTTACATTGATACGACGATGTGTCCATCTTCTAAATGGATCTGAGTGTTAAGTTTGTGAGGCTGGGATAAAATATGTAAGGTATTAATTGTTAACGTTTTTTAACAAAGAGTAGCGTTGCTACGTTCATTATTTATCTATTTTTGCAAAAAACTACTAACTATGAAATATACTGCTACACTAATACTCGTAGTGTTGTTTTTGTGCAAAATATCTTATGCCCAAAAAGTTACATTCGATTATAACGACAACGGGGCAAGGGTGTTACGTTTTGTTGACCTGCCCAAGCCAGAACTTCAAACTTCTATTGCAGACATTCAAGAGTCTGTAATTCAGGATGAGTTTGTAAAAATTTACCCAAATCCGGTTAAAGATTTTTTGCAAATCGAACTTTATCAACAAGAAGTTCATAAGGCTGTAATTATTGATTTGTTCGGACGTATTGTCTTGACAATAAACGATTTGATGGAGAGTAATAATATAGATTTGACAAATCTGCCAAGCGGAATATATTTGTTAAACATTTCTGACAAAACTTATAAAATTTTGAAAGAATGAGGAAGGCTTTGTTAAGCATATTAATCGCACTGATAAGTATCTCTGCAATAGCTCAGAATAACAAATATTCTGTGGGTAAGTTGTCCAGCACGGTAACCGTTGGCGAATTGGGCAATGCTGTTTTTTCGCTGCCTATTGAGATTCCCGAAGGCACTAACGGATTGTTTCCATCTGTATCACTCAATTATAACAGTATTAGTGGAAACGGCATTTTGGGTGTTGGTTTTATGTTAGACGGTTTTTCTTCAATAACACGAACTAATAAGACTATTTATTTTGACGGAATGGCTTCCGGCATTGATTTTAACCACGGCGAAGATTTTTTATTGGATGGCAAGCGGCTTATCAAAGTTCCTACTAACAAATATACATTGGAAGGAGACCTTACAGCCGAAATCACCTACTACCCTGATGAAAGGTATTTCAAAATGAAAAAGGATGGAAAAATCTTTTATTACGGTTATGGTATGTCGTCTAATATCGACATTATTTGGCAAAAACCTGCGGTATGGAACTTGGCTAAGGTTGAAGATAACTTTGGCAACTTTATATTATACGACTACCATCAGTCTGTTTTTGTAACTATGCCCAAAAGTATCGTTTATACTAACAATGATTTTAGTTATACGTGCGAAATCAAATTTGAATATGAACAGCGTTCTGATATTGTAAAAGGTAATTTTTTCGGACACCCACAAGAATTAAAAGAGCGTATAAAAGATATATTAGTAAAGTGTTACAACAAAGATATTTATACATATCACTTAACATACGTTGACAACGACGGCTATTCGCGGTTGTCGGCAATCACTAAGACCAACACGGAAGGCGAATCCTTACCTCCTGTCAAATTTAATTGGATAGGCATCCATAATGTCTTAGATGATATTGAACCTGATATTTTTAATTTTTCAGCAAGCGACATATCCTATCCGGTTGACTTTTACGAACAGATGGTAATAACAGGGGACATTACCGCCGACGGTTTGGACGACATAATCTTAGTTTCTCCACAAAAGGTAGGTAATATAACATACTTTATCAACAAGGTGATTTTTTATGAAACGTTAATAAAAGACGACAGATTTGTTTTTGCATACAGGGGAGAAGATTTTATTGAATCTGAAACACCTTTGGACGATATTAAAAAAGGTAATAGTTTCGTTTTTGGCGACTTCAACGGGAATGGCTCTAACGAATTAATTATACCTTGTTTAAATGTTGCCAAAGGTCATTGGGAACAAATTGGTTTTCGGTTCTACGAAAATGCACAAATATTTGATTTCCGTTGGTACAACTTGCATTGCAGCGAAATGCCTGCGCTTGCTTTTGCTGATTTCAAGGGCAATGGCAAAACGCAAATTTTTTACGTAGAAAAAAAGCAGAACGAGTATGGTCGGTATAACGCAAAATTAGTTTCGGCAGACGGCGATTCCGATTTTGAGTTTTATCTTTCGCAAGAGCCTAAGGATATGTTTGCCGCCGACTTCAACGGCGACAACACTGTTGATGTCATAATATTTAGCAAAAAGGGCTACACTATTTTATACAACGACGGCGACGGTTATTTCCCCGATAGCAATAAAACCGACATTGAAGGCATCATAAATGGATACTACATCATCCGTTCAGGCGACTTCAACGGTGATGGGTTGCTAGATTTTGTCTACACCGAAACTGACGACAAGAACTGGTATTTTTTAATGAATAAAGGACATGGCGGTTTCGAACAGACAATCGCCATTACAACAGATTTTTACGACCGAGGTTTTACTGGTCACGACAACGGCAGGTTTGACTTGCAGATTTTGGATTTCGACTTGGACGGAAAATCCGACATTGTATCCACCCGTGGACAGTATCACAAAGAAGATGATATGTGGTCAAGTCCGTGGGGTGTATATGACTATACTCAAACCTTATGGTTGAAATCCGACGGCAAAAAACTAACAGAATGGAAGAAAACTACATCTCACAACGAAAGCGATGCCTATAACTCAAACTTTGCCGTTGGCGATTTCAATGGTGACGGCATTCGCGAACTTATAAACTATGGTAACAATTGTCTTTTTAATTGGAATAATGAGGATAATCCAAAATGGCATATATATTACAATTCTAATTACAAAGCATTCTGTAATAAAATAAATTTGATACAAGATTGTTTCTCTGCCACGACGTTCAACTATACTTTTCTCACCAACAAAAACTTCTACCAAAAAGGTAAAAATCAGACCTACCCGTTGATTGATGTTGCTGCGCCGTTGGCAGTGGTAAGTTCTTCGGAAGAAATCAACGGAATTACTGACAATATTATCAAAAATTATAAATATTATAACCTTACCGCTAATGTACAAGGTAAAGGTCTTCTCGGCTTCAACAAAATAGTTTATGAAAACCAATATACTGGCGAAATATCTACAACTGAGGTAAACTCGTGGAATACAGATTATTATACTCCTGTAAAAATCACTCAAACAATTAGACACGATACGCTTGTTAACACAACCGAAACCGAATATAGCATTACCGATTTGGGTGGCAAAAACTTTTTTACATATCCGTCAAAAATCAAAAATACAGACATATACGGTGATGTAGTAGTTACTCAAAACACATACAACACCGAACACGGATATTTAGAAAATACAGAAACCCATTATCCCGATGGATATTACAAACTGCAATATTATGGCGACTACGTGATGGCTGGCGGAATGTGGCAGCCGCATCTTTCAACCTATATCCAAAAAGCACCTGACGACCCAAAAGGTTTTGTAACTCAAAAACACTTTGAATATGATGCCATCACCGGCACATTAACAAAACAAATTGACAATTACGGCACATTAAAGCAAGTATCAACAGAATATACATACGATGAATATGGAAACGTCATACACACAGATATTTACGGCGACAATGCGGAAAAATTTACAACCGATTGCTCCTACGAAAAACAAAAACTCGTAACTAAAACCGACAACAATCAAAATCGCGTAATCAAATACGGCTACAATGATTTAGGCAGACTAACCACCGAAACTGACATATCAAATCAAAACAATCCGCTTATAACCACATACAAATACGACAATTGGGGTAATCTGATAAAAACACAATATCCCGACGGCACAATCACAACCACCGAAAAGGGATGGGGCGAAAGCAAAGAACAGTTTTATTTCATTCTTTCTCAGCAAACTGCCGCTCCGTGGCAGAAACAATGGTACGACATACTCGGACGTAAGACCCTGACCGAAACCGTTGGTGAAGGCGGTGTAGAAATAAAGGTTTATAACACTTACGACAAGTTTTCAAACATAATAAAAACTAAAACGCTCTACGGCGACACCGAATTTAACGAAAGTTATGTGTACGACAATCAGAACCGTATCATTGAGCATACAGGAACAAACGGCGCGGTTACAAAATACACCTACACCAAAAACACCGTGACAACCGAAACCGACGGCAGGAAGACCTTGAAGACATACGACGTATTCGGTAACTTGCTTTCAATCGACGACGGCATCGCAACAATTGCATACACTTACAATTCTGACTCCAAGCCTGTGGCAATCAACGCCGCCGGCGCAGAATATAGGTTGGAGTACGACGAAGTTGGCAACCGTATCCTATTGTCCGACCCTGACGCAGGTGTATCTAAATATGAATACGATGTTTGGGGCAACATTTTAAAACAGACCGACGCGGAAGGCAACATCACCGAAAATGTTTATCAAAACGGTCAATTGACAGAAAGTGTCAGCGGCGACGAGAACACCTTATATATATACGATGACTATGGAAAACTTACAAAGAAACAATTTGGAGATATCGCCACCAAATACGAATATGACAATCTAAACCGCGTAAAATCTGAGACTTACACTATCGGAGCACGCGAATATGTCTACCATTTTGCGTACAACAAGGATGGACTTTTAGAATCAAAATCGTTCCCCGATGGCACAACGGAATATTACACATACGACGATTTAGGCAATCTTACCGAAATACAGTTGGATGCCATGTCCGTGTGGAAACTCACATCTTCGAGCCTCTTTGAACGCTCTGCCGAAATCAACGGAAAATACATTAAAACACAATCGTTCGACAAATACGGCTTCCCAGTCTCCACAACAATGATGTACGAAGATGCGATGTTGAAAACAATGACATATAAATTTGACACCAAGACTGGCAACCTGATGAGCCGGAGCGGGATGTTTCCCGAACCCGAATCATTCGAATACGACCCAGCCGACCGTCTGATAAAAATTACCAATGGACATGATGTTACCGATATTGACTATTCAGAAAACGGAAACATCTTGTTTAAAACTGGCTTGGGAAATTATGAGTATTTCCGCAAACGTCCGCACGCCTTGGAGTCGGTAGACAACACCGACACTTTGATAATCAATCCTCTGCAAGAGATTGATTATACACCTTTTAACAAAACCAAGTATATTACTGTTCAGTACAGCGACGAATCCGAAACAAGCATTTCGTTCAAATACGACGCCGACCACATCCGCCGTAAATCGGTACGGAACGTACTCGGTGTGGAGATTACGCAGTACTTTCTTCCTAATTACGAAGAACTTGGCGGCTACGGCATATATCAAAAAACACATTACATAAACTCGCCAGACGGTTTAGTAGGCGTGTACGTTATTGACCCCTTGGGTGGCAAGAAGTTAGAGACGGTCTTCACCGACCACCTCGGCAGCATCACCACTTTGTACCAAGAAGCCACTCCGACATTTGAGGCATCTTACGATGCCTTTGGCAACCGCACCATAACCACAGGCACTACCGCGTTCACCCGAGGCTACTGCGGTGTGCATCAGCATTATCCGTCGTTCGATATTATTGATATGGGCGGCAGAATGTACGACCCTCTTGTTGGTCGTTTTCTCGCCCCTGACCCATTTGTACAGGATTGGGAGAACTCTCAGAACTTCAATCGTTACTCTTATTGCTTGAATAATCCGCTCAAGTATACCGACCCGAGCGGGGAAAAATGGAAACCATGGATTCTCGGCGCGTTTCTACTTGACCCTGTATCGTTTTGCGTTACAGTCTGTGCTACCGCTACTGCTGCAACAGGATTGTTCACTACCATTACGGCATCAGGGCTTATGCCATTTCAAGGCACATTGTTTGCACTTTCTATACCATCGAAAAACTACGATAAAAAAATTTGCAATGCATTTCAAATTGATAAGGGTATGTTTCGAGCTAAAAACTTCTGGCATTGGAACTCAAGATACTCATGGGAATCTCTTCAAACTGGGTTAGGAAATATGTATTCACATATACGGAATATCATCGGCAAAGTTGACCGTGTGGACTATTATGATGGTGCTACATTTTGTGTTGACGAGTATTCCGATAAAAATGATGGCATTACAATTGGAAATTTTATTAACATAAATATTAAAGATTATGTTAAAACAGATTTCGAATCATATTTAAAATCATCTCACGACGGTTTATTTATGCACGAGTATGGTCATACAATTCAAGGCAGGCACTATGGTTTTGCGTATTTGTTCAATATTGGAATTCCAAGTTTGTTAGATGCTAAAAATCCAAAATATGGATCACATCGTGAACGTTGGTTTGAACGAGAGGCAAGTGCATACAGTCGAGATTATTTCGGCAATTATTGGTCAATTTATTCAACATACCCGACTTATGGATTTTAAAATTTTTCTGTTTTTATCGATTCTTGTTTTTTCGGGTTGCCATTTATATATGGACGAAGAACCTGAAACATTGTATTTCAAAAATACATCGGAACACACCGTGCACATTATAACCAAATTGCATTATGCAGACACTGTAATGCCTTATATCTTCTCTGAGAATACTTTTAGATGCACATTGAAACCTAACGAGACAAAAAACAGCCTGATTGAATTAGATCAAATATGGGAAAATGATAGTATTGCATTATTCATAATTGATAAAAAAACATGTCTGAATTATTCTTGGTCTGATATAACTGATAAACAAATGTTTTTGTATATATATGTACTTTCAAAAGAAGATATACTCATACTTAAGGAACTCCACAACTATCCGTTAGTTGTGGAGTTTCCACCCACAAGTGAAATGAATAAAATGCGTATAATAAAATTTTAACACATTAAGCTATGAAGTTATTGATTGTATTGTTTGTCCTATTATTATGTTCGGGATGCAAAAAAGAATATTTTGATTCCAATAATGCATCAATTAAAAATATGTCTGATAAAAATATAATTTTAATCCAAGATTATTCTTTTTTTGACCTCAGAGAGAACGACACTATAATAAATGAAGACTATTCTATCTATGAAAAGTCTACGAGGGTATTAAAACCTGGCAACTCTTATATTTTTAAATATTGGAATCAAAAGAAAGCAAACGCTATATCTTCAACGGACACATTTTCAGTTTTCATTTTGGACGAAGAAATTTATTATATTTGCTCGTGGTTAGACATTTGTAAAAACTATAAAGTGTTAACTCGTTATGATTTGTCTGGTGATGATATTATTAATCTCCAATTCACGGTTCCCTATCCCCCTTCCGCTGCTATGAAGGATATGAAAATGTATCCGCCGTATGAGGAGATTATTAAGGAAACGGAATAGGTCTTGTTTATGTCAATGTCAATTATAATATGAAACCTATCTTGATAGCTATACTTTTAACACTATTAGGTTGCTCGGTTTATGGTCAATCATTGGAGACTATTTTGAGATTTAATTCTGATGAAGTAAAGCGAGCCTATATTCCGGCAATCGATTCGTTGATTGACGAATCTGCTATAATCACTCATAATGAGCGGTTCGACAGGTCAAAATACAATGCAAATCCTTTAATATCAATTCTTTTTGTGAATTTAAAAGATAGTTTGGACGATGTTAGTATTTATAACAGAATAGTCGTAGACAGTTGCATTGTTTACTCTATGGCTTATGTTGATGACAAAAGCAAATTAATGTATATAGCAAGTTTTGATTGGGGATTGTCTGATATAAGATATTTTGAATGTAATAAAAAAATATTAAAACGTATATTAGCTTGTAATCCTGATGCAATTTTGTATTGCCGTTCATTCTCGAATTATCTAATTCCAGGATTATTGTATGTTAAAAATAATACTCTTTATTATTTTGATAAAAAATCTATCAAAATATCTGATTTCTTTCGCAATTTTTCTGAACATCAATTGTCTGAGCTTAATTATGTGCCAGTTCCCAATATTTATAGAATTAAGAATAATTCACCGCATTTTCGAAAGACAGATGAGATTATTCCCAAAAACGAAAATATGATTAATACTGTAAAATAAATGATACGCATTGTATATTATTTAGTAATATGAAATTCAAATTCTCTATTTCTTGTGTAATCATGTTGCTTTTGGTATCTTGCAATGACTATTGGAATTCTGTATGTGGAGGCGATTATATCGTACAATTATCTAATAATACAGGAGATACTATTTATGTGTTTGCTTTTTACAATTCAGACACAATTGCAATTGTTGAGGAAAAACAAGCTGCGCAGTCTATACCAAACGACAAGTCAGCTATTGTCTTTGAATCGGATTATGAATGTGAGAAATTAAAAGATACTATTCAATATTTTATTATAAATAAAGACACTCTTAGTAAATATGGTCTTAAATATACACTTGAAACTTATAATATTTTGCTTCGATATAGTATGACTGGCGCAGATTTTGGTAAGCTTGAATACTCCATCCCTTATCCGCCTACTCCTACGATGCAAAATATGAAAATGTATCCATCATATGAAGATAAACTATAACGACGTAGGTATTTATTTATGGGTAAAAAGATAATTCTCTTAATATTTTTTTTAGCGATTACACATTTGTCGTTTGCACAAATTCGTAGTTACGACAATCTCTTTTTTGAACTTTTTAGCGCTGATAAGGCAGAGTGGTATCACAATTTTTGAATGATAGGAAAATTGTCCTTTTTTTGAATTGGCATTTTATTTTTTGTTATATTTGCACATCAAACGCAGCAAACAAGACAAGTTTATTAGACAAGGAACAACAAAAAATGAAAATAAGATTTGTGGTAGTAGGCCGCACGGTAGAAAAATACCTTGTGGATGCCTGCGCCGAATACGAAAAAAGGATAAAAAAGTATATCCCTTTTGAGTTTGTGGTGCTTAAAGATTTGAAGAATACCGCTAATATGCCCTTCGACACCATCAAACAGAAAGAGAGTGAGTTGCTTATGCCGTATCTCGACACGTCGTCGGTGCGCATACTCTTAGACGAACACGGCAAGGAGTTCACCTCGATGGAGTTTTCGCAGTACATTTCCAAAAAAATCTCGCTCCAAAACAAGGACATCACCTTTATAATAGGCGGTCCGTATGGTTTTGACAATCAGGTATATCAAAAATCCGACGAGAAAATCTCGCTCTCTAAGATGACTTTCTCGCATCAGATGGTGCGCCTGATTTTTATGGAGCAGCTATACCGCGCATTCACCATCATCAACAACGAACCCTACCATCACGAATAATTTTTGATAACTGTGAATTGTTGGCAAGGCATTTGCAAATACAAACCTTGAAACACAGAAACAACATATAAAGTGAAAGAGAAGTTTAAAAAGATACAATTTTTGGTTTATGCCGTAATACTGTTTGCGGTGGCTTCTGCGTTACAGTCGTACCTGAGCGGGTTGAAAACCTACGACGTGGACGTGAACCGTGTATCAAAAGTGCTACACGAAAAAGAAAGCCGCACCGACAGCATAATTGCTAATGTGCGTTCGATGGTGGAGACAGGCAACGGCATTGTTAGGGAAAACTCTATATACGTTTTGCAAGAAAACCTCAAAGAACTTGAAAATCAAGGTATTTCTATTTTTGTTTTTGAGAATGATACTCTTCGTTTTTGGAGCGATAACAAATCTCCGATTAACAAACTATATTCACAATCAGGTATTAACAACCGTATTGCACACCTGAGCAATGGTTGGTACGAAATCCGCACCGTAACTAAGGATAAAACCATTTATGTAGGGCTTATACTCTTAAAAAATGAGTATAGTATTGAAAATAAATACCTTAGTAAGAGTTTCGTGCCCGAATTCCATATCAGTCCCACATTTAAACTGTCGCCTATTACTTTATCGTATGGCTTTGATATTCAGGATAAAGAGGGCAAATATATTTTCACCCTTGTACCGCTCAACGAGGTAGACAACGATGCTGCCGACTATACTTCTGTTGGCATTTTGTTTTTGGCTGGACTTCTGTTTCTCTTGTTGTTTTTGCTGCAGTATATCGGCACTCTTGCTCAAACTGCTGGCAATTCGTTGAAAATATGTGGTATAATATTCGCCACCATAGTGGTGCGTATTGTATCAATGGCTTATAAACTGCCACCAAATGTTTATACTCTCGACTTTTTTGACCCGATGTATTTCCAAGGCGGTTTTTTGTCCCCTACTTTTGGCGATTTGCTTATCAACTCTATGGTTTGGCTGTTTGTGATAGTTGCAGTGTTAAAACTTGCTGATTATGTAAAACTTGGCGAACGAATCAAATCTTGGACAGAGTTTACCCGTGGATGTTTCTTCTTTGCGGTTGCTGCTATAGGTATTTACGTTGTGGTGTCGTTTCATTCGGTGCTCGAATCACTTATCGCAGATTCTGCAATACCGTATCAACTTACCAACGTGTTTGCCCTCAATGTGTTTAGTGTGGCAAGTATAGGTATTTTTGCATTTGTTTTTGCTTCGTTGATATATGCAATAGTAAAAATCACCTCTTATGTGTCGCTGATAAACAAACGCGATATCCGCAAGGCTCTTATTATTGTAGCATCAGCGGGCATTGTTGCGGCTTTGCTGTCGCTGCTGTCGGACCATACTTTTTTGTGCGCCACTATGGTTTATGTGGCTTCAATAGTGTTGTCGGCTTGCTTAATGCACTATGCCAATGCCACAAACAGTATATATCGTTATATGTTTATGATATTTTTGAGTGCGGCGCTCTCGTCGTTGGTTATTACGCATACTGCAGAGCAAAAACAGCAGCATCTTAGCGAAGAGCAAGTGATGGCGGCGGTAGACGAGCACGACAATATAGCGGAACTACTTCTTCAGGATTTTACTTCCGAAATATCTGGCGACGCACTTGTTGCCGACTATCTTGCTGCCGACGTAAAAAATGGCAACCGTGTTTACGATTATCTTCAAAAATGGCACTTTAATGGATATTGGAACAAATACAACCTTTCGGTAAAAGTGTTTGAGGCCACTCCGGGCGTTCCTTTTCTATCTATGCAGAACGAAACCGCCGAAACAATTGCCAAGTACGGTAGCGAAATCACGGGTTCTGATTTTTATTTTATCGACAATCCCGATGGCGGTATCAGCTACATTGGTCAACTCCGCGCCAATGTGGGCGACACACCATATTATATTATTATACGTCTCGACGACAAACCTGTGCCTCAGGATTTCGGTTATCCCGAACTGCTGCTCAATGGCGAAATGCAGTCGTCGCTCCTTGAGGATTGCAACTATGCCAAATACCGCAATGGGCGCAAAACCAAGCAGCACGGGTCGTTCGTTTACGACCTAGGCGACGAATTGTTTGCACAGCAACTGCGCAATTCCAACGACTCTTCGGCTGTGTTTTGCTACGAAGGATATGTGCATACTGTTTACAAAAACAAGAGCGATATTGTGGTGATTTCACGCCAAGAGATTGGTTTTATCGACTATCTTGTGTCGTTTGCCTATCTGTTTGTGGCTTATACTATGCTGGTGTTGATCTGCATTACTATTAAAGTGATAGTGGAGCACAAAATGGATGAGTATCGTTCGCAACTTAAAGTGCGTCTTGTGGGGTCCGTGTGCCTCGTGCTTGTGGTGGCGTTTGTGTTTATCTGCTTGGGAATGGCTTACTTTAATACACAAAAATTTCAACAAGACAATGCTGCTGAAATCAACGATAAAATGAAGAGCGTGTATATGCACATAGAACAAGCTTACGGTGATTCGGCTTCGTTTGTATCCAAACAAAACCCCGAATTTAACACCGCTCTTGATGAATATTTGACAAAAACCGCTCATGTGTTTTATACTGATGTAAATATTTATGGTCCAGATGGTGCGCTCAATGGCAGTTCTCGTCCGGAGTTGTTTAAGAAGGGACTTTTGAGTACGCAAATTAATGGCAACGCCCTTAAAACTCTTGTTTTTGGATCAAAAGCCAACTATATTCAAGAAGAGACTATCGGCAATATGAGCTATACATCGGCTTATATTCCGTTTTACAATTCGCGCGATGCTCTTATGGGATATATCAACCTGCCGTATTTCTCTAAACCAGACGTTATGAAGCGCGAACTGTCCACCATTATAGTGTCGCTTACCAACCTATTTGTGGTGCTGATGCTGCTGAGCATAGTTATAGCGGTAGTATTGTCGGAACGTATGGTACATCCTATCCGTATGATTCAGAACATGATGGAGAAGGTAGAACTTGGCAAAAAGCACGAAAAAATTGAATACAGCCGCAAGGATGAAATAGGTCAGTTGGTTTCGGAATACAACAATATGGTGGAAAAACTCGAAGAGAGTGCCGCCCTACTTGCCAAGAGCGAACGCGAAAGCGCATGGCGCGAAATGGCAAAACAGATTGCCCACGAAATCAAGAATCCGCTCACACCTATGAAACTGAGCATTCAGTTCTTAATACGTAGTCATCAAAACCACGATGCCGACTTCGACGACAAACTCGAAAAGGTTTCTAATACCCTTATACAACAGATAGATACGCTGTCGTCGATAGCCACGGGATTCTCTAATTTTGCCAAAATGCCCAAACCCGACGAAAGTCCGTTTAATGTGGTTGAGACCCTTTCAAATGTGGTTCAACTCTTTACCAATACTGAGAATATGGAGATAACATCCGACTTGGGCGGACATAGCAACATCACCATTGTGGCAGATAAAGAGCAAATTTCGCGTGTGTTTGTCAACCTTATCAAAAACGCTACACAGGCTATTCCCGACGGTATCAAGGGCAAAATCCACGTTTCGCTCACCACTGCCGACGGCAAGCTTACAGTAAAAATAAAAGACAACGGCTGCGGCATACCCGACGAAATTAAGGGCAAACTCTTTACTCCGAGTTTTACCACCAAGAGTAGCGGCAGCGGACTTGGTCTTGCCATGTGCAAAAACATTATAATCAATGCCAAAGGCGACATCTCGTTTGAGTCGGAAGTTGGCAAAGGCACCACGTTTATAGTTACGCTGCCGGTGGCTAAATAAATTTTATTGCAAATAGTTTGTGTTTTTGGAAAAATTTTTTCATTTTTGCATCAGCTAATTACACTTTATTATTTAAACACTTAACCAAATGAAAAAAACAAACTTTTACGCAATTATGGCGGTGGTGTGCTTATGTGCATTTTCCCCAGCGCATTTGTCAGCACAGATACCGATAAACCACTCAGATTTCTTTGACCCAGACGGAGCATACTTCGGGCCCACTACCGAGGAAACTAACTATTCTGGTGCATATTACACTGGCAAATACGAGAGCCCGTTTAAAACCTACCTGGGCAAGACCGACGAAGAAATTCAAGCCAAACTTGATCAACTTTGGAATCACTATTTCGGTGGTGTTGTTGATAGGACTATCTACTACGAAGACCGCTATGGCGCAAATATAGTTGATATCGTCAACAACGACGTCCGTTCCGAAGGTATGGCGTATGGAATGATGATAGCCGTACAGACTGGCCACAAGGACGAGTTCGACAAACTATGGCAATGGTCGAAACTTCATCTGTGGCACGACCCTGAAATGGGTGGCAATGGTTACTTCTCTTGGCATGCAAACCGTGATGGCACCGTATCAGACAAAGGAAATGCTCCCGATGCCGAAGTTTACTATATGATGTCGTTGCTTTTTGCAGCTAACCGATGGAACAACGCTGATTATATGAATGATGCACAGGCTATACTGAAATCATGCTGGAAGGGCTCAAATGCTTCTTTGTTCAACGAACAATCTTATGTCATAACATTTCAGCCTACTGAGGGCAACAACTCATGGAGCGACCCGTCTTACAGCCTCCCTGCATTTGTTGATTTGTTTGGCCGCTGGTCAAAAACCAACAATGACAAGTGGAAAAAGGCAACTGCGGCTACGCGCGACCACATTTACCGTTCCGCCAATTCGAAGTCTGGCTTATTCTCCGATTACAGCAACTTTGATGGCACACCGCATTATGCATATAGCAGTAATTCAATACGGTATGCTTATGATGCCATTCGCTGTCCAATGAATTATGGTATGGACTATTATTTGTTTGGCGTTGATGCTGAACGTCAGACAAAAATAGCAAAACTCATTACCGACTTCTTTGATAATGATAATTACAAGCATTCTCGCTTCAACTGGGACGGCACTGAACCTGAAGGCTCGTTTACCATCGGTCAAGCTGGCGCAAACGCTGTGGCAACGTATGCTTTGCTCGGCGACCCCGATTATAATGAGTTGGTCACTAAGGTATTAAAAATGGCCTGGGATGCAAAGCCAATAATGGGGTCTAACCGCTACTACGACGGAATAGTGCACTATATGGCAATGCTCCACCTCTGCGGCAGTTTCAAGATTTGGAAACCGAAGCCAGATATCAAGACTAAGAACATCACCGCCAACGTCTACAACGGCGTTACCTACACCGAAGAAACTACCATTTATTCTTATGAAGAAGGTCAGCTGTATCGTGTAACAATTAAACCTAAATCAAACTCCACACCCGATCCTGACCCAGACCCAGATCCAGATCCAGATCCCGACCCCGACCCTGAAAATCCGCCCACTCCGGTATCTTCAGTCGACAACGCTCCAAGCGTAAAAGTCTGGTCGTCAAACCGCACCATTTTTATTGCCTCTGCTCCCGACACCAAATACAAAATCATCGACCTCCAAGGCCGCACAATAGCAACATCTACAACAAAATCATCACGCGAAGAAATCTCCCTCGCCAAATCAGGAGTATTTGTGGTAATCATCAACGGCAAATCATTCAAATTGGCATTGTAGGGGCGTACCTCGTGTACGCTCCTGCCATCATTATCATATAAATCCGGATGTTGAACCCCGTTCAGCGTTCGGATTTTTATTTTTTTGTTAATTTCAAAATACATTTGTGGGATATCCAATATTTATTCATATTTTTGTCAACCATACGCAAGCAAAATAAATAATGGAAAACCTTTCAGATAACCTTGAAAATAAGGAAATTATTATGGCGGCGATTACTGGCGAAGACAAGCCGGGGCTTACATCGCGCCTTGCAGGAATTATAGCACAATACGGTGCCACAATCCTTGACATTGGACAGGCAGATATTCACAACTCGCTGTCGCTTGGCATAATGTTTATCAGCGACCAAAGCCAGTCGGGAAACATATTAAAAGAGATGCTCTTTTCTTCGAGCGAAATGGGCGTGCAAGTAAGATTTTCGCCGGTGTCGATTGCCGAATACGAAAAATGGGTGTCGATGCAGGGCAAAAACCGCTATATTGTAACCCTCCTCGGACGCAAAATTTCTGCCGCACTTATTGCCGACGTGTCGAAAGTGCTTGCCGAACAAAGCCTTAATATCGATGCCATCACTCGTCTTACAGGACGTATTCCATTAATCGACAATGGCGAACAGCATCTTACCCGTGCCTGTGTGGAGATGTCGGTACGTGGTACACCAAAGGATAAACCGCTGTTGCAGAGCGAGTTTATGCGTCTTTCGCGCGAACAAGGCTACGATATTTCTTTTCAAGAGGACAACCTCTACCGCCGCAACCGCCGTTTGGTATGTTTCGATATGGATTCCACACTTATTCAAACCGAAGTTATCGACGAACTTGCAATGCGTGCGGGCGTGGGCGATCAGGTAAAAGCCATCACCGAATCGGCTATGCGTGGCGAAATTGATTTCTGCGAAAGTTTCAAACGTCGCGTGTCGCTGCTCAAAGGCTTGGACGAAAGCGTTATGAAAGAGATTGCCGAAAATCTTCCTATCACCGAAGGCGCAGAACGCACTCTCAAAATTCTTAAACAATACGGCTACAAAATCGCCATCCTCTCCGGCGGTTTCAACTATTTTGGCAACTATCTCAAACAGAAGTTCAACCTCGATTTTGTGTATGCCAACGAACTCGAAATCGTTGACGGCAAACTCACTGGCAACTATGTGGGCGAAATTGTTGACGGAAAACGCAAAGCCGAACTTCTCAAACTTATTGCCCAAATCGAAAACCTTAACCTTCAACAAGTTATTGCCGTTGGCGACGGTGCCAACGACCTTCCGATGCTTAATTGCGCCGGTCTGGGTATAGCATTCCACGCCAAACCCAAGGTAAAGGAAAACGCCAAGCAGTCGATTTCGTCGATCGGTATGGACGGCGTGCTGTATATGCTCGGCTTTAAGGATTCGTATATTGAGGAGAAAAAGTAGGTGGATTTATTGTTGTAACTATTGCACAATTATGGCATTTTTTTTATTTTTGCTAAAAAATTGGTAATCATTATGAGCGAATTAGATAGACAAATAGAAAAAGAACGGAAAGGCGTAGTGGAGTTACTTTTAAAAAAGAACGGACTTACACGCAAGAAGTTAATTGAAGAATTGGTGGGTATTTGGACTGCCGGTTTGGTTAGTACGCTAACCGATGAAGAAAAGAAACAATTTCCTCATTTGGCTTTCTGATATGGTGCAAAACACATATTCGTTCAATCCCAACCATATTTTTATCGACACCAATGTCTTAATAGGTGCATATAGTGGCGATGCCCGATTTCAAAAAGACTCTGAGTGTCTTCACTATCTGTGTTCATTAATTGGCAAACGCCTATATATATCCTCTCTTAGTGTAGCACAATTAATATCTTTTTATCAAAAGAAAAAAACTAATCAAGATATTATAAATATAGTTCATAATTTGCAGCATCGGTTTAATATCATAGACTTTACAAACAAAGATATTGATTGCGCTTTAATCGAAACTGGGGCAGATATTGAAGATAATGTGCAGTATGTGTTGGCACGAAAACAAAAATGCAGCATTATTGTAACCAACAATTTCAAAGACTACCGACTTTTGCAAAACATCCGTGCTGTAAGACCCGACAGAGTTCGCGCAATTCCTAAATAAATGAAATACCCATTATCAAAATGACAGAGCAAGATATTTTATCAGTTTTAAAAAACATTACCAACCCGCAGAACCACAAGGATATAGTGGAGTCGGGTATTGTAGACCGTGTGGCTATTACACAAAACGGTGTGGAGGTTTATCTTAAAATTAACCACGCCGTTAAGCCGCTTCAAAACTCTTTTCGCAAGGCTATCCGTCAGGTGATTCAAAACCAACTCAACCCCGAAATCAATGTGGAAACCTACGTGGAGGAGGATACTCCTCAGCCAGTCGAAAAAACCGTCCCGTTGAAAGACGTTAAAAACATTATCGCCGTATCGTCGGGCAAGGGTGGGGTAGGTAAGAGCACCGTTACCGCAAATCTCGCTGCCGCACTTGCCAAGCAAGGCTACAACGTGGGATTAATTGATGCCGACGTGTTTGGTCCATCTATTCCCAAAATGTTTGGAGTAGAAGACGAGCATCCTGGCGTGCGTCAAGAGGGCGAAAAAAGTTGGATTGTTCCCGTTGAAAAATATGGCGTTAAGATACTCTCGATGGGATTTTTCGTTGACCCCGAAAGTCCTGTTATCTGGCGCGGACCTATGGCGTCGAATATGCTCAACCAGATTATCAACGATGGCGACTGGGGTGCGTTAGACTACCTCTTGTTCGACCTTCCTCCCGGTACAAGCGATATTCATCTTACTGTGGTGCAGAATATTACGCTTAAAGGCGCTATCATTGTTTCCACACCTCAGCAGGTGGCAATTGCCGACGTGGTAAAGGGCATAAATATGTTTCGCAACGACAAAATCAACATTCCAATTCTTGGCATTGTAGAAAATATGGCTTGGTTTACGCCCGCCGAACTGCCTAATAATAAGTACTATATATTTGGCAAAGAGGGCAACAAGGCTGTTTCTGAAAAATACGGTATCGACATTATAGCCCAAGTGCCTCTTGTTCAGAGTATTTGCGAAAGCGGCGACAACGGTCGTCCTGCGGTGCTCGATGGCAACAGCATTCAGGCTCAGTATTTTGAATCATTGGCACAAAACGTTATCAAAAAATGCAAGTAGAAAACCACCAATACCGACTTCCCGCCGAATGGGAACAGCAGCGTTCGGTTCTTATCCTGTTTCCTTACAACAGCAAGGACTTCCCCGGAAAACTCAACACCGTAAAATGGGCGTTTGTGGAGTTTGTTAAGAAACTTTCGTTTAATGTGCCTGTTACTCTGTTGGTTGCAGATGCCGAACATCGCGAGATTGTAACTCAGATGCTCGAAGATTCTGCCGCCAATATGCCCGAAATCAATATGGTGGAATATTCCGCTCCCCGTGTGTGGATGCGCGACAGTGGTCCTATCACCGTGTTGGACGAGAACCAAAAGCCTGTGATTCTTGACTTTAAGTTCAACAATTGGGCGCGATACACTTACTGCCGTGCCGACGATTTTGTGCCGCAGTTTATTTCCAAAGTTCTCGAAGAACCGTTTTTGCAACCTGTCTACAACCGCCGCCGAGTGGTTTTGGAGGGAGGAGCAATTGATGTAAACGGCTGTGGTTCACTACTCTGCACCGAAGAATGCCTTATGAGCGATACCGAGCAAGTGCGCAATCCCGGCTTTACCAAAAAGGACTACGAGGAGATATTTAGAAAATATTTTGGCGTTACCAATGTTATTTGGCTTGGTCGAGGCATCAACGGCGACGACACTCACGGACACATCGACGATTTCTGCCGTTTTGTAAATCCTTCCACAGTGCTTCTCTGCCGCACTCACGACCCCGACGATGTTAACTATGCCGCACTTGAAGACAACTACAAGCGGTTGAAAAAAGCACGTCTCGAAAATGGCAAACCCATCAAAATTGTGGAACTTCCAATGCCCGGCGCAGTATGTTTCCGCAATCTTCGACTACCGGCAAGTTACGCCAACTTCTTAATTACCAACAATGCTGTGCTTGTGCCTACATTCAACGACCCCAACGACCGAATTGCCCTCGACATCATTGCAAGTCAGTTTCCCGACCGCAAGGTGATAGGCATCCATTGTGTCGACATTATTTGGGGCTTAGGCTCGCTCCACTGCCTCAGTCACGAACTTAGATAGCGTTTTCAATAGGATATTTTAGCAGTTTAACGTTTTCGGCGTAATCTTTTGCGCCGAAAATATAACTGCCTGCCACCATCACGTCCACTCCCGCATTAATCAGTTTGGCTGCGTTGTGGCTCTCCACTCCGCCGTCTACTTCTATTAATGCTTGGCTGTTTCGTTTGAGTATCAGTTCTTTGCAGCGCATAATCTTAGAATACGAGTTTTCGATAAACTTTTGTCCGCCAAATCCAGGATTAACGGTCATAATCAACACCATATCCACATCTTGGATAATTTCTTCGAGCATCGAAACGGGTGTTGACGGATTGAGTGCCACACCAGCCTTCACTCCGGCGTTTTTGATTTGCCAGATAGCACGGTGAAGATGTGTAACTGCCTCGTAATGAATGGTAAGAATGTCGGCACCCGCATTAATAAACTCCTGAATGTAGTTTTGCGGATTAACAATCATAAGATGCACATCCAAAGGAAGTTGCGAATGTTTTTTTGTGGCTTTCACAATTGGGAATCCAAACGACATATTAGGTACAAAAACACCGTCCATAATGTCTACGTGCACCCAGTCGGCACCGCTGCGGTTAACGCGTTCGATTTCTTGCTGAATATTTGCGTGGTCGGCCGCCAAAATCGACGGAGAGACCAATATTTTGTTTGTGTTCATCTCGAAAAAAATTTTTTGCAAATTTATAAACAAATCTTTTCAAGAAAAATCCGTTTTATAAAATCTATTTATTAATTTTACCAAACATTAAAACTGTTACTCAACCTATATTCTAACATATTATAAAAGACTGATAACTATGCACATAGCAATTGCAGGAAATATTGGTTCGGGCAAAACCACACTTGCCAACCTTCTTGCCCAACACTACAATTGGGAGGCGCATTTTGAGGATGCCGAGGCAAATCCTTATCTCAACAACTTTTACGAGGATATGGAGCGTTGGGCGTTTAACTTGCAGATTTACTTTATGCAGAGCCGTTTGGGCGAGATTATCGACATCCGCAAGTCGGGTCGAAACGTTATTCAAGACCGCACCATCTACGAAGACGCGTATGTGTTTGCCGAAAACCTTCACGATATGCGCCTGTTGGATACTCGTGATTTTGAAAACTATCTCGGAATGTTTGAAAAAATGAGTTCGCTCATTTCGCCGCCCGACCTTCTTATTTACCTCAAAGCCAATGTGTCAACACTTTTGGAACAAATCCGCAAACGTGGCAGGGTTTACGAGCAGGGCATTAGTCCCGAATACCTCACCCGCCTCAACGAAAAATACGAAAAGTGGACATCAAACTATAAACTTGGTAAAATCCTTACTGTTGACATCGACAATCTAAATTTCCCCAACCGTCCAGAGGATTTGGATAAACTTATAACTTTGATTGATAATACTTTAAAATGAATAAATACAAAATAGCATTAGTGCAACTCAACCTCGACGGCAACCGCCAAACCAACACCGCCAAGTGCGTTGAGTACATTACCGAGGCAGCACGTAAGGGCGCAAATGTAATCTGTTTGCCCGAACTATACTCCTCGTTTTACTTCTGTCAGAGCGAGAATATCGACTATTTTGACTTTGCCGAGGAGGTGGAAAACGGACCCTCGTATCAGACTTTTTCAAAACTTGCCGCCCAACTCGGTTGCGCCATAGTGGTTCCATTTTTTGAAAAACGCAGCACCGCCGTATACCACAATAGCGCAATGATTTTAGATGCCGACGGCTCAATGGCAGGTTTTTACCGCAAAATGCACATTCCCGACGACCCCTGCTTTTACGAAAAATTTTATTTCACCCCGGGCGACCTCGGCTACAAGGCTCACGACACTAAGTTTGGACGTATTGGCGTGCTAATCTGTTGGGATCAATGGTTTCCCGAGGCTGCACGGTTAACCGCTATGCAAGGTGCCGAAGTGCTATTTTATCCCACGGCGGTAGGTTGGCTTCCGAGCGAGGAAGGCGAAGACGGCAACCGTCAGCGCGATTCGTGGATAGCAGTGCAACGCGGGCACGCCGTTGCCAACGGTATTTTTGTGGCGGCTGTCAACCGTGTGGGCTTTGAAAAACACGAAGAGCACAGCGAAGGCATCTGTTTTTGGGGCAGTTCGTTTGTGGCTGGTCCTCAGGGCGAAATCATTGCACAAGCCTCTTTAAACAAAGAAGAAATCGTATACGCCGACATCGACCTCAACCAAATGTCCACCGTCCGCCGCATCTGGCCCTATTTCCGCGACCGCAGAACCGACTCTTACGGCGGCATCACCCAAATTTGGGGACAGAAATAAAGCCTGATTGCATATTTTGATTTTTTTCGTTACATTTGCAGCAATTTTTAAAACATATAGTTATGACATTTACCGAAAATTCTTGGAAAATATTCGAGCAGTCAATTGCCGACTACCACAAATACGACGATGTGGACACTCCCATCGCCAACCCCTTTAAAGTGAAGACAATAGAGTATTACCTTTATCTCAAAAACTGGATCGACACCGTTCAGTGGCATTTGGAAGACATTATCCGCAACCCTGAAATCGACCCCGTAGAGGCGCTCAAAATCAAACGCCGTATCGACAAGAGCAACCAAGACCGCACCGACCTTGTGGAACTTATCGACAGTTATTTTCTTGATAAATATAAAGATGTAAAAATTGCCGACAACGCTGTAATTAACACAGAATCACCGGCTTGGGCTGTCGACCGTTTTAGCATTCTTGCTCTCAAAATTTATCATATGCAAGAGCAGGTAAGTCGCACCGATGTTTCTGCCGACCATAAGGCTCAGTGTCAGAATAAGTTGAACGTTCTTTTGGAGCAGAAAAAAGACCTCGGCACAGCCATCGACCAACTTTTAGACGATATTGCAGCGGGACGTAAGTATATGAAAGTTTACAAACAAATGAAAATGTACAACGACCCCAACCTCAACCCCGTACTCTACGGCGCAAAATAATGGAAATCAAAAGGTTGCTGATAACGCGCTTTTCGGCTATGGGCGACGTGGCTATGTGCGTGCCCGTGGTGTATTCGTTGGCAAAAAAATATAGCGGTTTGGAAATTGTGTTTCTAAGCCGCAAGAATTTTGCACCTATTTTTGCACGCCTGCCTCAGAATGTTAAGTTTGTGGGCATCGACCTTAAAAACGATTACAAAGGAATGTCGGGTCTTAACCGGCTTTTCCGCGAAATCAAGGAGATGAAAATTGACGCTTATGCCGATTTTCACGATGTGCTTCGTACGCATTATCTGCGTATACGCACATTTTTGGCGGGTATCAAAACCGAAAAAATCAACAAAGGTCGCGCCGACAAACGCCGCCTTACCAAAAAGGGTGCGGTTAATTGCAACCCTCTCAAAACCACCTTTGAGCGTTACCACGATGTGCTAAAACGTCTCGGATTTGATTTTGAGTTGGATTATCCCACAAAATCGCAGTCAGAAAAAACAGGCAAAATTGGCATCGCCCCCTTTGCCGCTCACAAGGGCAAGATTCTGCCTTTGGAAACGATGGAAAAGGTGGTTGAAATACTCTCTTCAAAGGGTTTGAAAATCTATCTCTTTGGTTTTGGCGACAAAGAAAAGGCAATTTTAGACGCTTGGCAAGACAAATATCCCAATGTAGAGAGTCTTGTAGGGCGTTCGGGCGGACTTGCCAACGAACTCAACCTCATTGCCGACCTCGATTGTATGCTCTCGATGGACAGCGCCAATATGCACCTCGCCTCGCTTGTAGGCACACGTGCGGTGTCGGTTTGGGGAGCCACGCATCCAGCAGCCGGTTTCCTTGGTTTTAACCAAAACCCCGACGATGCGGTGCAAGTAGACCTTCCCTGCCGTCCTTGTTCGGTTTATGGCAACAAAGAATGTCGCCTCAGCACCCCCTACAAATGCCTCACCGCCATCACCCCCGAAAGCATAGTTTCCCGCATACTTGGCGAATAGTTACAGCCACGTATTTAAAAAATAGTTGGCTGTAACTATGAAATTTTTTATAGTTACAGCCAATTATCCGATTGTTCTATTCAAAAAAATCTTCCATTGTTATCTCTTTTTGCACAATGTCGGAATACTCGTTACGCACTATGCCGTAGGTAGTTATCATTACAAGATGTATGGCTTGACGGCATTTTGTTTCGGTACGGAAGGTTTCTATTTTGTTCATTAATTCGGCGTGATATTTTTTTGTAATGGTGTATGGGGTGTCCCAAAACTTTATTTCACAGATGTTTACAATATTGTCGGCACGAGATATTACGAGGTCGATTTGTGCGCCGTTTTCGCTTTTTTGTGATTGCCAACACGATACGCGGGTTTGAATGCCCGATATGCCGAGTGCCTTTTCTATTGCGCTGATATGTAGTAAGCAAAATTGTTCAAAGGCATAACCCGCCCACGAGTTGTGCACAGGCGTGTTTAGTTGCAATGTCCAAAAATCCTTGTCGGATGTGCCGTATTTTTTAATGAACTTATAGTAAAATAGCGAGTAAAAATCGGTTAATTGGTACAAACTGTTACGCTCTTTATTGTTGATATTCTGATATTTGCGTATAAAATCGCAGTTGTCGAGGTCTTCAAGTATTTTGGTCAGCGAGCCACCGTCGGGCAATCCTGTTGCCTTAATAATCTCTTTGCGCGAAAGTCCTTTGTTTTTTTTGCTAATGGCCTCAATCACTTTGATGTACGATGCACTCTCTTCAAACAGCGACGAATAAAGAGAATCAAATTCATCATAAAGTTTACCTTGTCGCCTAAAAAACATTTGGTCGATATTTTGTGCAAGACTTTTGCCGCGCTCTATCATACTGAGGTAGTATGGCACGCCGCCCATCACCATATAACATTCCAAATTGTCTTTATGGCTGAATATTATGTTGTTAGACTTAAAATATTCGTTACATTCGCCCACAGTAAAAGGTCGGAGGTAGATTCTTCGCGTAATGCGGTTGTGCAGTCCGCCTTTGTTTTTAATGATGTTTTTTGCAATCCACGAAGTAGCAGAACCGCAGATAATTAGCACAAGATTGCTTTGAGTGCAGCCGTAGTCGTTCCAAAAATGTTCCAATGCAGTTATCAATCCGCTTTTGGGTGTAGCCATAAAGGGCAATTCATCAATAAAGACAACCTTTTTGCTGCCTTTGGATTTGGTATTGTCCAAAAGTGTGCGCAGCATAGCAAACGCCTCTCGCCAATCTTTTGGGTCGGGGCATAATTTAGAACCAAAATTGCGGAGTGTTTCGCCAAAATTTTGTAATTGCTCTCTCTTGTTTTTGTAGGCTAATCCTGTGTGTTTGAATGTAAAATGGTCGCCAAAATATTGGTTTATGAGAAAAGTCTTGCCAATTCTTCTGCGACCAAAAATTACCACAAACTCTGGATTATCTGACTTCATTATTTCGTCTAACTGTGCTGATTCTGAGTGCCTTCCTATAAGTTTTGCCATAATATTAAGTTTTGATACCACGCTGCAAATATACAAAAAATATTAGTTACAGCCACTTATTTTAAAAATAGTTGGCTGTAACTATGAAATTTTTTATAGTTACAGCCAACTATCCGATTTAATAACTGAGCCAATAGGGTAAAAATATGGAGTTTTGTTTTGTCGTTATGTGAAAGTGAGGTATATTTGCGGAAAATAGAATTAGTATTGGTAATTTACGAAGTAGAGATGGTGGTGATTGAGGGGGGTATTCATTAACCCAAAAATCTTTTTTATTTAACATTCCGATTTTCAAAAAGATAAAATAATCTCTAATTTTGCAGCCGCAATTTAAGGAATATTTCGAGCGTTTCCCCGTGTCGAAAATTTTTTGGGTGAGAGGGCAGTTGCCTTTTTATTACAGGGGAAAGGCTCTTCATCTAAAATAATTATACAAAATGACATTCGAAGAAACCGGCTTGAAAAAGCAAATTATCGATGCGGTTACTGAAATGGGTTTTGAAAACCTTACCCCCATTCAGGAGAAGACCGTCCCTTTTATCACAACACAAAACCGCGACCTTATCGCTCTCGCACAAACAGGTACAGGCAAAACCGCCGCTTTTGGTTTGCCCGTGCTTAATATGCTTGATGTTGATGTTGCAGATACTCAGTTGCTTGTGCTTTGTCCAACACGCGAACTCTGTTTGCAGATTACTGGCGACTTGAAAAACTATTCTAAGTATCTCAAAGGTCTTGAAATCGTGCCTGTTTACGGTGGCGCAAGCATCGAAACTCAGATTAAATCGCTTAAAAAACGTGCTCAAATAGTGGTTGCCACTCCGGGTCGCGCTATCGACTTGATGAAACGTAAAGCCTTAAAAATCAACACTATTCAGTGGCTTGTATTAGACGAAGCCGACGAGATGTTGAGTATGGGTTTCAAAGAGGATCTTGATACTATCCTTGCCGAAACTCCGCAAGAAAAGCGCACTTTCCTCTTTTCTGCCACTATGCCCGCTGACATTGAGCGTATGGCGCACAGTTATATGAAAGACCCTGAGGAAATTGCCGTTGCCCAAAAGAATATTGGTGCCGAAAACGTTGAGCATCATTACTTTATGGTACGTTCCAAAGACCGTTACGAGGCTCTCAAACGTATTGCCGACGTCAACCCCGATATTTATGCCATAGTATTCTGCCGCACCCGTATGGAGTGCAAAGAGGTGGCAGATAAGTTGATGGCAGATGGTTACAATGCCGATGCCCTTCACGGCGACCTTTCGCAGGCTCAGCGCGACAACGTTATGCAGCGTTTCCGCAGCAAGCACCTGCAAATACTTGTGGCTACCGACGTGGCTGCCCGTGGTTTAGACGTTAACGAACTTACACACGTTATTAATTATAACCTCCCCGACGACCCTGAGGTTTATATCCACCGCAGCGGACGTACTGGTCGCGCAGGCCGTTCGGGTATTTCAATTTCGATTATCCACCTTAAAGAAAAAGGCAAACTTAAAGATATTGAACGCATTTGCAAAAAGAAATTTGAGCAGAAGCCAGTTCCTAACGGTAAGGAAATCTGCGAGATACAGTTGATGGACCTTATCGACAAAATGCGCAATGTAGAAATCGACGAAAAACAAATTTCGGTTTTTGAGGAACGCATTGCCGAAAAACTCGCCGATATGAGCCGCGAGGATATTATCAAGAAATTTGTTTCGATGGAGTTTAACCGTTTTCTTGATTATTACCGCAACGCATCCGACATCAATGTGGACGCATCTGCCGAAAGCGAAGGTCGCCGCGAAAAAGGTAAACGCGACAGGGGCGGCAAAGAGAAAGGCAGTTTCCGCCGCGAAAAGGTTAAATATTCTCGCCTTTTTGTAAGTCTCGGCACCAAAGACGACCTTACACCTGCCAAGATGATGGGCTTTACAAACCGCATTGTCAACAACCGCGATGTTATTATAGGTCAGATAGATATAATGCGCAATTTCTCATTCTTTGAGGTTGACACCGACCACGAGAAAGAGGTTGTAGACGCAATGAACGGTGCAAACTTCGACGGTCGTGAAATTTCGGTTGAGGTAGCATCATCCACCGGCGCACACGAAGGACGCGAAAAAGATAGCGATCGCAACAAAGATTTTGACGGCAAAAAACGCAAAGACCGCAAGGAACACAAAGAGCGTCGTCGCGACAACGAGAGCCGCAGCCGTCGCCGCCACAAAGCCGAAGCCGACGACTTTTTCCGCGGTGGCAAAAAACGTAGAAGATAGATAAATAGTGATAATAGTTTGATAGTTAAGATTATGCAGTTTCGCTTTTAAGCAACGGAACTGCATTTTTTTTAAGCATTTTATTGAAAAAAACAAAAAAAACACTTTTCTTTGCATTACAAACACATTATTAACACCAGATGAACACAATAGGTAATATATATAAGGTGTCGATATTTGGCGAATCGCACGGAGTGGCACTTGGATGCTGCGTAGACGGCTGTCCGACTGGTATTCCGCTCACCGAAGACGATTTTGCCGAAGACCTTGCCCGTAGAAAATCAGGTGCAAAAGGCACCACACCTCGCAAAGAAGACGACCTTCCGCAGATAGTTAGCGGCGTATTTCAAGGACATACCACAGGTGCGCCCATCACTATTCTGTTTCATAACAACAACACCAAGAGCAAAGATTATTCGCAATTGTTCGACCATCCGCGCCCAGGTCACGCCGATTTTGTGGCACGTGTTAAGTATGGCGGTTTCAACGACTACACCGGCGGAGGACATTTCTCGGGTCGCATAACGCTCGGTCTTGTGGCGGCAGGTGTAATTGCCAAAAAAATCATCGCGCCTATGAATGTCAACGCCCAAATATTAGAAGTGGGCGGCAGCAAAGATATCGAATCTGCTGTGGCTAAGGCAGTTGAAACTCACGATTCCATTGGCGGCATTGTAGAATGTACCATTAATAACGTTCCTGTGGGCTTGGGTGAACCATTTTTCTCGTCGGTAGAATCCGAAATTAGTAGAATGGCTTTTTCAATTCCTGCCATCAAGGGCATTGAGTTTGGCGCAGGGTTTAATGTAGCCAAAATGACCGGTAGCCAAAACAACGACAATATTATTGATGCCGACGGACGCACCGAAACCAATAACGCAGGAGGTATCAACGGCGGCATTTCCAACGGCAATCCTATTGTTTTTCGTGTGGCAGTTAAGCCAACGCCAAGCATTTCTTTGTCGCAAGATACCTTTAATATAAAAGACGGAAAAGTGGAACCGCTTGTAATTCAAGGTCGTCACGATTTATGTATCGTGCTTCGTGTGCCACCCGTTTTAGAGGCTGCGGCAGCCATTGCCCTTGCCGACCTCAGTCTTGTGGCGCAAACGGCAAAGAGGGTTTTTACAAAATAGTAAATTATTGAATGTGAAAGACAAAGCCTATTTTGCATCGGATTTTCATCTTGGAGCACCCAATAGGGAAATTTCGCTCGAAAGAGAACGCCGCATTATCGCTTGGCTCGATTTTATTAAGCCAAACGCACAGCAATTGTTTCTCTTGGGTGATATATTTGATTTTTGGTACGAATGGAAACGTGCTGTGCCAAAGGGCTTTGTAAAATTTCTTGCCAAACTTGCCGAATTGGTAGATAACGGCACAAAACTATATTTTTTTACAGGCAACCACGATATTTGGGCATACCATTATTTAGCCGACGAGATAGGAGCGGAGATAATTCGTAAACCGCAACTATTTGAAATTCAGGGTAAAAAACTCTATCTTGGTCACGGTGACGGACTCGGACATCACGACCGCAAATACAAGATAATGAAGGCTATTTTTACCAACCGACTGTTGCAGTGGATGTTTTCTAATTTGCTTCATCCAAATTTTGCGCTGTGGTTAGGTAGCAAATGGTCGCTAAGCCGCAACGCCTACGAGCGCAGTCCAGAATTTCACGGCGAAAAAGAGTGGCTTGTGGAGCATATCCGCGAAATAATGCCAAAAATTAACGCCGATTATTATATCTTTGGGCATCGTCATTGCGCCGTGGAATATCCTCTTGACAACAATGTAACATACATAAACACTGGCGTTTGGTTTAAATCATCGCCCTATGCAGAACTGAGCGAAGGAACACTATTACTCAAAACATTTGTCCTATGAAAAAAGTAACAGCCATAATCTGCGGCAAAAACAAACACGCAGCACAGATGAAGGAAGAGATTGAGCATAATTTCGCCTCTACATTTGATCTGAAGAGTTATATTACCGAAAAAGACACCGCCACAATGCTTGCCAAACAGGCGGTAGCCGATGGTGTTGATACAATCCTAACCGTAGGTGGCGATGGCACAATCAACGAGGTGGTCAACGGCATAGTTGTCGACAATGCCGACATTTCAAGGTTACCAGCTATGGCAGTGATTCCATTCGGTACTGGCAACGACCTTTCGCGCACTATCCATGCTGGATTCAACTATAAACGACTGATTGAAAAAATCAACAACGAAGATTATATCATTGCCGATGTTGCCAATGCTAAATACGTCAATCACAGCGGTGAACAAACTTCACGCTACTTTATAAACACCTGCGACATAGGGCTTGGACCTTCCGTTATATCAAAGGCTGAAAGGTTTGCCAAGAAATTTCCAGGCACTATGGCTTATATAATGTCGGCCGTGGCCACTATGTTTGCCCCTCCCCAAATCAAAGTAAGGCTTACTACCGAGGATTATACCGTTGATGGGCCTATGTCTGTAATGTGCGTTGCCAACGGAAAGTATTTTGGCGGTGGATTCGGTATCTCTCCGCATTCAGAAATCAACGACGAACTGTTGGATATTGTTTTTATCAAAAAACTGTCGTTTCCCAAATTTATGGCACAGATCAACAAAGTACGCCAATGCAAGTTCGTCTTTGCCGACAAAATCTTTTACCGCAAAACCATATCCTGCCTCATTGAGTCGATAGATAATAAACAAATCGACATAGAACTCGACGGTGAACTTGTGGGCACTACGCCTTTGGAAGTAAAAATTTTATCATCTTCGCTAAAAATATTTGTAGATACAAAATAAAAGTGTAATTTTGCAGCCGAAAATTTTTATATAACAATTACAAAAACAAAAACATCATGCCTGTTAAAATTAGATTAGCAAGACACGGTAAGAAGGGCTACGCATACTATTCGATAGTAGTTGCCGACTCAAGAGCGCCACGAGATGGCCGATTCATTGAAAAAGTAGGAACTTACAATCCTAACACCAATCCTGCACAGGTTGACATCAAGTTCGACCGCGCATTGTATTGGATTCAGACAGGCGCTCAACCTACCGACACTTGCAGAACGCTCCTTTCGAGCAAGGGAGTGCTCCTCAAAGACCACCTGTTGCGTGGCGTTAAGAAAAACGCTCTCACCGAGGCTCAAGCCGAGGCTAAATTCAACGAGTGGCTCAAAAACAAAGAAAACAAGCTCAACGCCGTTAAAGAAAGCGCCGACAGCAAAAAGAAAGCTGACAATGCTAAACGCTTAGAGGCTGAAAGCAAAGTTAAGGAAGCTAAGCTTGCTGAAATTAGCAAGAAGAAAGCTGAGGCTGAGGCTGCTGCTAAAGCCGAAGCTGATGCTGCAAGTGAGGCTACAGAAGCACAAGCAACAGAAGCTCCCGCTGATGAACCTAAAGCCGAATAAGTATTTGGATCGTGGCAACCTTACCAAAATTGCCACTATCTACAACTATTTAGGAAGCAACGGAGGCGTGGTTCTTAATCTTGAATCACCATTCCTTGAAATTATTACTGAGGAACCTGTGCTCGTTGATATCGACGGGTACTTGGTTCCTTTCTTTATTGAAGACGACTCGGTTTTTTATAACAAAAAGACTGTGTCGCTTCGATTTTCAACTATTAAATCGCAGAAAAACGCCTCTAAGCTTATCGGTTGCAGCGTGTATGCCCTCACCGAAAGCCTTGATATTGCAGAGGAAGACGAAGAGGTGTTTGAGTATGAAGATTATACCGCATACGACCAAAATAATGTTATTCTTGGTACGATCAAAGGCGTTGACGATATTCCGGGCAATCCGCTCTTGGTGGTTGACGGCGGCGCAAAGGAGATTCTGATTCCGCTTTTGGCTATTGAGGTGCTCAATGCTGATGAGGACTCCAAAACAATAAAAATATCTATTCCCGAAGGTCTTACCGATATTTAACACATTGAAACCATGTTGCTTAAAAACGATATTGTAACCCTCCGCCCGCTTGAACCCTCCGACATTGATATTCTTTATAAGTGGGAAAACGATCCGACAATTTGGGACGTGAGTTACACTACCCTGCCGTATTCAAAATTCGCCCTTACCAATTATATCAACGATTCGGCACAGCGCGATATATACGAAATGCGTCAGTTTCGTTTTGTAATAGAGAGCAATGCTCTGACTTTGCCAGTCGGTTTGGTAGATGTATTTGATTTTGAGCCGTTTGATATGCGTGCTGCTGTGGGCATTTCGGTAAACGAGCCGTCGGCGCGTGGCAAAAAAATTGCCACCAATGCTATGAATCTTTTAATTGATTATTGTTTTAATTATCTGCATTTTCACCAATTGTATGCCCGCGTATTTTCTGATAATGCTGCGAGCATAGCACTCTTTAAATCGCTTGGGTTTGTAGAGTGCGGGGTGTTCAAGCAATGGCATCTTTCTGCCGATGGTTGGAAAGACGAACATGTTTTCCAACTCATCAGCAAAAATATATAACTATTATTTCTTTTCTAAAGCCTCAACACGTTTCAAGAGAGCTTCAACTGTTTCGTTGAGTTTTTTGTTTTCGTCTTTAAGTTGCTCAATCTCTTGCTGTTGCTCTTGGATGGCCTGAGTAAGCACGGGAATTACGCCAATGTAATTGACTGTCTTGTATCCGTCGGGTCCGTCGCTTACTAGTTCGGGAATAATATTTTCAAGCTCTTGAGCTATAAATCCGTATTGCAGTGTGGTGGAAGCGTTTACATTGTGACTCACCGACTGGTCCCAGTTGAATGTTACACCGTTGAGTTTCATCACTTTGTCGAGCGATTTTTCGAGCGGTGTGATGTTGGTTTTTAAGCGGCGGTCGGAGGATCCATTTATGGTTCCCGCGTAGATGATATTGCCAGTTTTTGAAACAGAAAAAGCGTTTTTTCTTACTGAAGCGTTTGCGTCTCCTCCTCCAACAACAAATAACCCAACATCTGATGGATCGTTAGCAATTCCTACTACTAATTGGTTTGAGCTTGAACTTGTCAATGCTTTGCCAAATAGTACGGCGTGCTCTTGTGATGCTAAGTTGCTTTCTCCCACAGCTATGGAGTTTGAGCCCACCGCCCTACATCCGGAACCGCTAGCGATAGAACCCGCTCCTTCTGCCGAACCGCTACTCATTGCAATTCTGCCTTCTGACATTACAATAGATTCGCCATCTAATTTGGTTGATCCATCAGCTGATGCAACCACAAGCAATTTGTCGGGATTGCTGACACTACCAATGCCAACATTGCCTTTGGTGTATTTGATGTTGTTGGTTCCTGCTTTTTCCCAACTTGGTGGAACAGAGTTGGTCCATTTTCCGCTGGTGTATGTAAGAACATCGCCTTCGTTAATCGTGGAGCCTATGTTGACGTCGCCTGTAAGTTGTTGAAGTTTGGTGATGGAAGATGTGGCGGCTTTGTTTTCCCATTTGCTTGATGATGAGTTGTAGGTGAGTACTTGTCCATTTGCGGGAGAACTAATTGTTACGTCACCGAGTTCGTTTAATACCGAAGCACCTTGAGTTGAAGATGTGGCGTTTTTTGGTGTCCATTTTGCGCCATCGTATACTAATATTTGATTTGCTTGTATTCCAGTAAGGTCTACATCAGCGAGCTGCGCTAGTTTGTTTGGTATCTTGCCGTTTGCATCTGTGTTGATTTCGTCAGCGGTGGCGGCAGTGGTGGCTGAGGTTGCAGTGTTAGCATTAATAGCGTTTGTGGCATTGGTGGCGTTAGTAGCATTTGTAGCATTTGTAGCAAAATCAGCTTTTTGAGCCACCAGAGAGTATGGCACTGCAGAAAATTTGGTGGTGCCTAAATTGCTAAGGCTGTTGAGATTTTCTGATTCCCCAAAATCGGCTCTAACTTTTAGGTAATAATATCCTTGCGACACGTCGAGCCAGTCGATGTCGCTATATTGAGCACATGAGCCGCCGTAAGTGTTGGTGGCGGAAGACGAGCCTATCTCTATCGAAAACATTCCGAAGTCGCTAGTGGTGGGGTAGTGGAGTTCTTGCCACAGTACAGGGCAAGAGTTGCTTTCGTCGCAGTCGGTGCCTTGTAAAATTGATACTTCCACGGTTATTTTTTTAGCGGCAACGGGCGAACCGTCTTCGGCGTTAACTACCGCCTGATAGTTAAACGAGTTTGGCAACTGCTGTGCAGATACGCCTGTGGCAAGCGATATTATTGCCGCGGTTATAATGCTTTTGGTTATGCTGTTCTTGCTCATGGTAGTTCGGTTTTATAATTTTATTGCTTTTATGGCGGCTATTTTGTCGCCAGATATTATCCTTATAATGTAACGTCCTTGTTTTAAGTTTGTTGTAGTAATAATTACCGTCATATACTTTTCTGTTTGTTCGGTAATAGAGAATTTTGGATAGATAGAGCGACCAGAGCCGTCGGTGATGGTGATTTTAGGCTCAGGGGCATCGGGTTTGATTCCAAATTTTACTGTGGCAAAATCGGTAAATGGGTTAGGGTAGAGGGTGGTTTCAACCACGTTTTTGTCGACGGTTGATTTCGGGTCGTTGTTTTGCTGGGTGTTTTCTTTTTTAGCTTTCAAAGTGGCGAAAGTGGTGAGTCCTCCTCCAGCTACCACATACGAGCATGTGTGTCGGGCGGTTTTCACTGTGTTGGCAGCAGCCACGGTACGGCTTCCGCTCAGGCTCTGTGCTCCGGCGTGTGATATCGACAGTGCGCATATCATTATGGTTAATATTTTTACAATCTTGCTCATAGTGTTTGTTATTTGCTCCAGCAGTATTCTACACGGTTTAATCCAACACGCTGTTCCGGGGTGATGTTTGATCCCGACACTCTGCGACCTTTGCCTTCGATTTCTATGTTGTTGCTTGGTATTCCTTTGCTCTCAAAGTATTTTTTGATTGCTTCGGCACGTTGTGTAGATAGTATTCTGCAGTAATCGGCCGATCCCAATTCGTCGGTGTATACTATAATCAGCACCCTTCTGCCTTCGGTTTTTTTCATTGTGTTGATGCAGTGGTCTAATTCTGCATGTGACGAGGGAAATAGTTTGGCGTTTCCGTAAGCGAACACCACATTGTAAAAAGGCTCAGGGGGCAGCCATCCCGACGATCTGCTCGGCGTGTTGTTTTCTGGTTGGGGAGCGTTGTTGGCGGGAATGTTGGTGGAGGGCGTGTGTGGTGTTACGTTTCCAGTTTCGCCGCTGTGATAGCTCTTGATAACATCCTCCAAGCGTTTAATTTCGTTTTCGCGGTTGCGGATTTCGTCTTTGAGCTTGCGTTCGAGGTCTGAATTGTTGTTGTTTTGAATCACAGGAGCACTGCCTCCGCAGTCGTCGTCGGCAAATGCTGTGGGCTCTTTGCGTTTCTGGTTTTTAGAGATGCAGAATCCCACATAAATTTCGTGATTGCCCGAGCAGTTGCTCGCTACTGTGGAGTTTCCTGTTTCGTAGAGATATCCTACCACCACACGGCTTCCTGTTGCCAATCCTGCACCTACGCCTACCCAGTATTGCGAAGAGTAAGATACTGTAAGCCAGGCTCTTTGATTGTATTTTGCAGCCAAAGTAGCCTTGTAGTCCAATCCGCCTTTAAATGCATACGAAATGTCGGCGATAGGTTCTATGGTGAAGTTTCCGGCTGGCAATGCGTATGATATCTCGCTGTTTAACACACGGTCGGAGTTGTATATTCCGTTGTTGAATTTCATATCACCGCATATGGTTCGTGGCATGTTGGCGCTCACATAAAGTCCTGCGTAATTGAACATTAGCGACACTCCTGCGTCGAATGCCGTAGCCGACAATCCTGCTTCGTTTTGAAAAACGGGGTCGGTTTGAGCACCGAAAGTAGTGGCTTTGCCCAGATTGTACGACGAACGCAGAATTGTAGGAGATACAGCGAGGCTGAGGTTAATGTCGTCGCTGATTTGGATATGGTATGCGTAAGAAATCGAAGCGGCAAGGTTAGTGAAGTTGCCAGCTTTTTCGCTTGTGATGTCTATTCCGTATCCAGCGTTTTGGTTCATAATGTCGCCGTTGACGTCTAATTTTAGGTTTTTGGGCGCGCCTTCGATACCGAGCATATTGCGGCGGTACGATACGAACGCTTCGTCGTTGCCGTTGAATCCTGCGAAAGCTGGCGACACCGAAAATCTGTCGGCGTAATTCAGACCTCTGAAATATGTCTCTTGCGCCGTTGCCGATAGGGCCGCCATAAATGCCGTAGCTATGATTATTCTCTTTGTCATCTTGCTGATAGTTATCTGATTATGTCCACAAATCCGGTGACACCTTTGCGTCCCTGGCTTTTAATAACGTAGTAGTATGTTCCGGCAAACAATTCGTTGCCATCGTTGTCGTTGCCTTGAAAACCGTTTGTGTTGGTGTATTCATTGTTTGTGTAAACGATTTTGCCGCGTTTGTCGAAAATTTTTACAACACATGGATATTCGTAGTCGGCCACGTCGGTGATAAATAGCACATCGTTGATTCCGTCTTTCACTCCTGGCGTTATCACATTGTTAGCCACGCTGATGATTGTGTTGTCGGCCGATTCGGCATCTTGAGCTGTTACCCTGATTTCCGCAGTAGCGGTGCATCCGCTTGAGTTTTTTATTATTACCGAATAGTTGCCGCTTTCGTAGTAGAATAGGGGATTGTTGGTGTTGTCTAATTTCTTTTTGCCGAGATACCATTCGTACGAAACGTTTTGGTTGCTGGTAACTGTGATCTGCGACATGGTTTTAGAGTCGGCAATTTCTATTGTCGGGGTGTCATCTATTTTCACATTTTGCGAAATAGTTGCGGTCTTAGTACCATCGTTGTTGAGCAACCACATGGTGATAGTGTACTCACCTGCGGAGGTGTAAATGTGTTGTAGGTTGTCGCCGTAAGTGTCGGTTCCGTCTCCAAAGTCGAAATGGGCAAACTGGAAACTGCCCGAAGATGTGTTGGTAACCCCTACTGGCGAACCTGTGCATGCGGTTTGTGGCTCAACGGTAAAGCTTGTTTGGGCATAACTGTTGGAGCAAAGAGCTGCTGCCATGAGTAATGATGATAATATGGTCGTTCTTTTTTTCATTTATAAATGTAATATATAATTGTCGTAAATAAATGGTTTCATAAAAGCAAAAGCAATAAAAATGCCAATTTTTTTTTACATGCAGAATCTTTTCCTAAAAACGTTTTTTTGCGTTTTTGATTGTGTTGTTGATACAATTAGAAGAAATTAGACTTCCTATTCTTTTTTGAATATAGAGGTCCTAACTTCTCAAATCCGTCAGAATGCATACCGTAAATGCTCTCCTGCCTACCGATAATCAGCAGCCCGTTGTCGTTAAGTTTGTTGTAAAAAAAGTCGATTATTTTGTTCTGCAGCTCGTGGTTAAAGTAAATCAGCACGTTTCGGCACATAATGATGTCAAATTTCCTGTCGAGGAAAGATTCGCAGCCCACGAGGTTGTGCTTGGCAAAAACGGGTTTATCTACAAGCCATGGCACAATCTGCAAGTATCCTCGCTGAGGAAAAGAGAGTATGTATTTTGAAATTGGTACAAAATCTTCTTCGTTGCGGTTGCAGTTTATTACGGCGTTGAAATTAGGCTGGTATTCTTTTATGTCCACATATTTATACCGTCCGTGTTGAGCGGTATCGAGCACATCCTCGTTGATGTCGGTGCCGAATACCGATGCACGGTCAAACATATTGATTTCGTTGAGCAGCATAAGCATTGAGTACACCTCTTGACCCGAACTACATCCAGGATGCCAGATACTTATGTGCTTGGCGTTGGCAAAACGCTGCTGGATGAGGTTGCTCACCGCAATCCACACTTCCGGATCTCTGAACAGCTCGGTGGTGTTTACTGTTATCTGATTTACAATGTTTTCTAAGTAGTTGTAATCTTTGTTGATGTTTTCAATCAGAGTTTCGATAGTGATATTGTTGTCGGTGAGGATTTTTTCAACACGCCGATAGAGCGATTTGTATGAATAGTCAGAAAAGTCGTATGCAGAAACTTTACGAAAAGTCTGGCACAATAAGAATATGTCCTGCTGCGAAATCTCCATCTAACTTATGTATTATAAAAACTGTGCGAATAAAACATTTTTTTTCGTCTTTATCAAAATTATTTGTCAAAATGCCTCAAAAAAAATCAATTTTGTACAAAAGGCATGTTTTTTGAAAAAGACTAAATGATATATAACGAGATTTTTTTTGTAATGTATATCATTAACAAATAGGCAGTTATATTTTTTTTTAGAAAAAAAGTTATAAAAACAGAAAAAATTGCGGCTTGGAAATAATTTTTTTTTATAAATTTGAACTTTGAGAAAAAAGTATGCTAACATAAAAAATTATAACGGGCGCAACAAGTAGAAAACCACAATCCGAACGATGGGAAAAATACATCAAATACTTGACAGATTGGATATTAGAAATAAACTGATACTACTATTTTCAGTGGTGTCGGCTTATATTCTTTTCTTCTGTATATATGCAGTGGTTTCGTTCGGAAACGTAAAAGATCATGTAGAATATTTTTCCGACACCCAAAGTTCGGGCATTTATCCCCTCTTTTCACTCGCCGAAGAAGTTTATGGGCTTGTAATTCAGAACCACGCCCTTATCGAAACCGGCAGCGATGTGGTTACCATTCAGCGCCATCACAACAAGTTTAAACAATTTTACGAGGTAAGAATTAAGGAATACGAAAACGCCCTAACTGCCAACAGCCTTACCACAAGCGAGGAGGTTAAGCTCTTAGACCGCTTCAAAAACGAGTTTGTGATATATCAAAACGTCAATAAGGACATTATCAGACTTATAATCAACAACCGTCCCGAGGCTGCGCGCGAGTTGCTCAGCGTAAAGGAAGTGAGCGCTTTCGACGACATTCGGAAAACCATCGACCGCATGTACCTTGCTCATCAGAAAGAACTTTCTGTCAGCGACACCTCTATCCGGCGCGAAATCGTTGGCCTACGAATTTCGCTCGCGTTGCTCTCGCTGCCTATGTTTGCGCTTATAGTGTTTATCGCATTCTACGTGTTCAGATATCTGAAAATCAGTTTTGCATCGATGCAAGACTTTGTAAAGGTGCTGAACACTGGTGCAGTTCCCGACGTCCGCCTAAAAGAAGACCAGACTGAGATTGGAAAACTCAACGGACTTATTAATTGTACAGCCGACAACTTTAAGAAACTCACCGAGTTTTCAAACGAAATTTTCAAAGGCAACTACCAAACCGACACAAATCTTAACGCACCCGACGGTTCAATGGCAAAATCGCTTATCGACCTGAGCGAGCGCCTTTCGGCATCTGAAAAAGAACAGAGCCTCCGCCGTCTCGAAGACGAGCAGCGTAACTGGACTACTCAGGGTCTTGCAAAATTCGGTGACATAATGCGCCACAACAACGAAAACATCACCATTCTGTCTGACGAGGTGATCAAAAACCTTGTGCACTATATCAACGCCGGTCAGGGTGGTTTGTTTATCCTCGATGACACCGATCCCAAAAACATCTTCTTAGACATGCTTTCAGCATTCGCCTACGACCGCAAGAAATATCTCACACGCCACATACCCCTTGGCGACGGTCTTATAGGTATGTGCGCTCTCGAAAAGAACACCTTATATATTACAGACGTTCCCGATGATTATATGGATATTGAGTCGGGGCTTGGTGACGCCAAACCGAAATGTCTGCTGATAGTTCCTCTTAAGTCAGAAGAAAAGATACTCGGCGTAATAGAGCTCGCATCATTCAATCTGTTAAAAAAATACGAAATACAGTTTGTGGAGCAGCTTGGCGACAGTATTGCATCAACCTTGTCGTCGCTACGTATCAACGCCCGCACAGCCGACCTTCTTCAAGAATCGCAGAAAAAATCTGACGAACTTGTGCTTCGAGAGGCTGAGCTCCGCAAAACTATGGACGATATGAAAACTGCCCGCGACGAAGCCCAAAAACGTGAGGCAGAGATGTCGGGTATTCTTTCTGCCGTAGACGAAACCATGTTAAAGGCCGAGATCGATCCCGAAGGCCGCCTTATGTCGGCAAACCAAAAATTCCTTTCGGCACTCGGCTACCGCAAAGACGAGCTTATTGGACGCAACATCAAGAATATCATTACAGAAGATAATCTCGAAAACTTCGACATGGTATGGCAAAACATCTGTTCGGGACAATCGTACCAAACCACTCTAAAACAGAAAAACAAATTCAACGAAACCATCTGGCTGCTCACACAGTACACACCTATTTTCGACGCCGAAAACCATGTGGTGCGAATCCTATACATCGCCAACGACATCACCGAGCAGAAAACAATCGAGGAAAAGAACAAGCGACTGCTTTCTGAATCGCTCGAAAAAACCGAGGTGCTCATGTCAACTCAGGAAAAGATGGCGAAGAGCCGTATCGAAATGGCTGGTATCATGACCGCCATCGACGAGACTATGATGAAGGCAGAGTACACCGTAGAAGGCAACCTGCTCACCGCCAACACCAAGCACATTATCACAATGGGCTACGACTACGAAAAAACAAAAGGCAAAAACATTCTTACCTTCATTCCCGAAGAAGAAATCAACGAGTTTAAGACTTTGTGGCAAAATGTTTGCGAAGGAAACTTATACCAGATGACCGTGAAACGTAAGAGCAAGCTCACAGGAAAGGACATCTGGCTTATCAACCAGTACACGCCCGTAAAGGACGCCAAAGGTAAGGTTCTTAAAATACTTTACACCGCTATCGACATCACCAAGCACAAGGAGATAGAGGAGCAGGCCATGAATCAGGTGACACAGCTAAAAACTCAGAACGAGCGGTTGTCGTCGCAGTTGGCAGAGGCTGGCATACAAACCACCGACCTCAGGGCAAGGCTCGAACAAGCCACCAATAAAACCGAAGAGCTTGAGAAACAGCTTGGCGAATCGCACGAAACCGAGGCCGAACTTAACGAACGCCTGCTCAAGGCAGAAAACGCAGAAACCGACCTCGAACTCAGTTTCAACGACACTAAAACACGCCTTGCCGAAATGGAGGCTTTGGTTAACAGTTTGAGAAACAGAGAAAAAGAAATGTTAGAGCAGATTGCTCACGACAAACAGACAGTAGAAAATATAACTATACAAAATAACGAATTAGAAAAAACACGAAACGAAACCGAAAACGACAAAACTACCCCAGTTGACCTTAAATACAGGGAATGGATAAAAAGTTTTGGTACTGGAGCAAAAAATTGACACAAAATAGATAATGTTAAGCATAAATTCCTTAATTTAGCACCGCTATTTTAACACAAAATATGGCAGACAACGCTACCTACATAGAAGACGAGGACGACAAAACTCAGCAGGCAAAGACCGGTAACAATTTGGTGATGTACAACACCATTTTGGGCTTTGTTATAGGTTTGCTGTTTCCTGTCGGAGCCACATTACTGTTTTTGAGAGGGCAAGAGTTTTCTCTTGCTAATATTATTGCCGCTCAAACAGGAGGTTCCGACATGCTTTGGATTATCGACCTCGCTCCATTTGTTATAGGTGCCATTTTCAACTATTTCGCCCGTAAAAACCGCCGTCAGAACGAAGCCCTCGAACGCATGCTCGCCGAAAAGAACGAGATTTTTACACGAAACTCCATGATTGCTAAGCGAATTGGAGAAGGCGACCTCTATTTTGATACTAGCGAAATTGACAAAGACGACCTTCTCGGACGCTCGCTCCTTATAATGAAAAACAACCTTGTGGCAACATCACAGCGTGAAAACGAGCAAAACTGGATTGCCAAAGGAAAGGAAATCGTAGGCGACATCCTCCGTCAGCGCAACAACATAAGCGAACTTGCCTACGAAACCATTATCAACCTTATAGAATATATCAACGCTGTTCAAGGCGCTTTCTACCTATACGACGACGACAACGAAAAACTTGTAAACATTGCAACTTACGCCTACAACCGCAAAAAATATATCACACAAGAGTTTAAAATCGGTATCGGACTTGTAGGACAAGCCGCTTTTGAACGCGACATCATCTACCGCCGCGAAATTCCCGACGATTACATCACCATTAGTTCTGGAATACTTGGCGACAAGAAACCCAAAACCCTTTTGCTTTCTCCGCTAATCAGCGACGAAAAGTTGCAAGGCGTTATCGAGTTTGCATCGCTCAACGACGACATGCCCGACAAAACCCTACGCCTTATTAAGGAAGTAAGCCAGATTATTGCGCAAACCATCTTCAACCTCAAGGTTAACACTCAGACCGAGAAACTCCTCCGCGAAGCCCAGGAAATGACCAAGCTTCTGCAGAAAAACGAAGAGGAACTCCGCAAGAATGCCGACGAAATGCGCAAGACCCAGCTCGAGCTACAAGACACCAACAAACAGTTGGAGGCGCAGATCCGAGAGGTGGAACGTGGACAAAAACGTCAGTACGCACTTCTCGAAAACGCATCCGAGGTTATCTCTATCTACGACGAAACAGGTATTGTAACATACGAAAGCCCATCGGCAAAAAACATTCTTGGTTACGACCCAGATTATATTGTGGGCAAGAGCGCTTACGAAAAATTTGACGACGTTTCCAAACATAAATTCAAAGAGGTGTTCACCCGTCTTCTTGAATCGCCCGACTTCCCCGTTACTTTCGAATATCAGTATCAGAAAAGCGACGACGAACAGTTGTGGCTCGAAGCCACAGGGCGCAACCTCCTCAACAATGCTGCTATACAAGGCATTATCTTCAACACCCGCGACATCACCGTACGCAAGATAGCCGAAAAGGCACAGCGTATGCAAGGCGAGATGCAAGCATTGTCGGAAAACTCTTTGGATATGATCGCACGATTGAGTCCCGACGGCAAGTTCTTCTACGTCAACCCAGTGGCAGAGCAGTTCACAGGTCTCAAAAAACAAGATATGCTCCAAAAGCAAATCGACGACGTAGCACTGAACGACAAAATAGCCGCT
This sequence comes from Bacteroidales bacterium, assembly GCA_016286055.1. Lineage (GTDB taxonomy): Bacteria > Bacteroidota > Bacteroidia > Bacteroidales > UBA3824 > UBA3824. The sequence continues at coordinate 137,256 of JAEERW010000002.1, read as the reverse complement.
ACATTCAAAGATGCTCTCGTGCAAGTGATGCAAACCCAGCAGATGTACGAAAACGAAACCAATTTCCCATCTGCCGAAGGCGAGGAGCGCATAATCCAGTTCAACGCCATCCCCGAGTACAACAAAGAAAAAGAACTCGAAACCATATTGTTTGTGGCACGCGATATCACCGAGCGCAAACTTATCGAGTTGGAAATCGAAGAAAAGAACAAGAGTATTACCGAGAGTATCAACTACGCCCAGCGAATACAGTCGGCCATTATACCAAGCCTCGACGACATCGAGCAGAAACTACCCAAGTTCTTTATGTTCTACCGTCCGCGCGACGTTGTCAGCGGCGACTTCCCGTGGTTTTTTGAAAAAGATGGAAATATTTATATAGCTGCAGTAGATTGTACTGGACACGGCGTACCGGGAGCATTGCTCTCATTTATTGGATATTTCAACCTCAACAGTATAGCCGACCACGCCGACAACCTACACGCAGGACAGGTTCTCGACCAGCTTCACCTTGGAGTCCGCAAAACTTTAAAACAAGATAGCGACGAACAAGAGGCACGAGATGGCATGGATATTGCTTTATGTAAAATTAACTTTGAGACTGGTATACTCCATTTCTCTGGTGCACATAGGCCATTGTACTATCTCAACTCTCAACGAGAGCTTATACAATATAAAGGCACAATGCAAGCCATAGGCGGAAAACCACCGCGCAAAGGCAGAGATGAGAAACTATTTGACAACTATGAAATCAAGTTTGCCCCCGGAGAAAAATGTTTCTTTTTCTCCGACGGTCTACCCGACCAAATCGGAGGCGATGAAGGACGAAAATACCGTCCGGGTCGTATTAAAGAGCTCATTGAGGCTAATCCCGAAATGACGATGCCTGAATATAGGGAACTCTTCGAGAAAGATTTCTTTGAATGGAAAGGCAACAACAAACAGGTAGACGATATATTATTAATAGGTATAGAATTTTAACGTAATATTCAAAATATAATATTATGGCAGGTATTAACAAAAAAGAGTCATTGGATTTCGTGTACGACTTCTATGTGAAAATGAAGCGCAACAAGATCAACTTGGCTTACGAAGGCGAGATAACGCACCAGATAACAAAGGCGTTTACCTCGCTTACCGAAACCAATATGGTCAGGGAGGAAGATGCGAGTTCGGTGCAGAAAAAGGTATTCCATGTAATGGTGGAATGCCTACAAAACATCAGCAAGCACGCCGAAGTTACTCCGGGGTCGCCCGACAAGAAAGTCGGACGCGGCATCTTTATGGTAAGCAAAGGCGACACTGAGTACAACGTTACCACAGGCAACGTAGTGCTCAACGAAAAGGTGGCACGGCTTACCGAAATGCTTGAGAATATCAACAGCCAAGACAAAGACGGACTCAACAAACTCTACAAAAAGCAGATGCGCGAAGGGCACATCTCTGAGAAGGGTGGAGCCGGTCTAGGCTTTATAGATATTGCCCGAAAAACAGGAGAGAAACTGATATACAGTTTCCTAAAAATAGACGAACTTACGTCATTTTTCGTTTTAACATCAACTATTTCCAGAATCAAAGAATAAAAACATCAATATTATGCGAGTTATTAAAATACAAGGATCTGACGACACTCCAAAAGTAATTCTTGACGCCGACAACAACACGTTTGAAATCTCGGGACGTTCGCTTCCCGAAGATGTGGTTGCATTCTACGACCCTATTCTCGAATGGCTCGACGAATACGCACAGAACCCTTTGGATAAAACAGTGTTCAACTTCAAGTTGGAATACTTCAACACGGCATCATCCAAACTTCTGCTCGACGTGCTACTCAAATTAGAAGATATGTACGACGCAGGACATGACGTCCTTGTTAAGTGGCATTATCCCGACGACGACGAGGATATGGAGGAAGCTGGCGAAGAATACGCCGACATTGTAGAAGTGCCTTTTGAACAGGTAAGTTACTCTATCGACTAAACGGGTTGTATGTTAAGTTGTTAGTTTTTAGAACCGTAGCAGATGAGTGAGGAAATTCTTAAAGCGTTGATTCAGATGTGGTCGATTATCGCCAACCAAGACGGCGGTATTGACGACAAGGAGTTGCAGTATGTAGAAGGATTCCTTACACAGCAACTCGGTGCCGAAGGTGCACGCGAGCACATCATCGGTTTTAAAAAAGACGTCGGTCTTATTGAAGACGACGACGAAGCTGCTGCCAAGAAACGTAAAAAAATCGACTTCTCGGGCTTGACTCCCGTACAGATGTCGGTTAAAATTCTTGGTATCTCTCGCCGTATCACCAAGACTATCAACTTAAAACAGCGTATAATCGTATACATCCGTCTCTTTGAGTTGGTCAACACCTCTAAGCGTTTTACCGAACAGCGTATGGCTATTATCGACGCTGTAGGCGAGGTGTTCAATATTAGCAAAGAGGAACTAAAAGACTCTAAGTCGTTTGTAGTTAACGAGAATACCGAGGGGCTCGATATTCCCTCTATCTTGTTTATTTCCGGCAAGGAAGAAAAACCTGTAAATGCCAAGTGCATTCCGAGCGAAGGTCTCGCTTCGGATATTTACATCTTGAGGGTTGCCAGTGAAGAACTTTATTTCCTCCGCTATACCGGCACCGATGATGTTTACCTTAATGGTCAGGCTATCAACTCTGGACGTATTTATTTGTTTGCACCGGGTTCTACCCTCAAAATGAGCAAAGGTAAACCTGTGTATTACAGCGACGTGGTAGCCACTTTCCAAGCCGATAAGACTTTTGCTAACCTATCGTTCAACGTTGACAACTTAGAGTTTAAATTCCCCAACGGTGCAATTGGACTTCGTAATATCAATTTCTCTGAGTGTCAAGGACGTTTGGTTGGCATTATGGGTGCTTCGGGTGCGGGCAAAACCACTTTGCTTAACGTACTTTCGGGCATTACTACTCCAAGCAAAGGCTCTGTAAAAATCAACGGTATCAACCTACATACCGAAAAAGATAAACTTGAAGGCGTTATCGGTCTTATTCCGCAAGACGACCTTCTTATTGAGGAACTCACCGTTTACGAGAACCTCTATTTTAGCGCCAAATTCTGCTTCAAAACAGAATCCGACGCACAAATACGCGCACGTGTCGACAACGTGCTTAGATCATTAGGACTTTATGAGCGCAAAGACCTCAAAGTGGGTAACTCGCTCAACAAACTTATATCAGGTGGTCAGCGCAAGAGGTTGAATATAGCCCTCGAGCTGATCCGCGAACCATCCATCCTTTTTGTCGACGAACCTACTTCGGGTCTTTCATCACGCGACTCAGTAAACGTTATGGACCTCTTGAGCGAGTTGACGCTAAAGGGTAAACTTATTTTTGTGGTAATTCACCAACCATCGAGCGAAATCTACAAGATGTTCGACAAGATGATTATCCTCGATACTGGCGGTTACTTAGTATACTACGGACACCCTGTAGACGCTATCTCTTATTTCAAAGGTCACGACGGACAAATCAATGCCGACGAAGGCGAATGTCCCAAGTGTGGTAACGTAAATCCCGAAATCATTTTCGACGTTATAGAGGCGAGGGTTGTCGACGAGTATGGTAAATTTCAAGACAATCGTAAGGTCAACCCCGAAGAGTGGGAAGATCGTTTCCATAAGGGCGTGAAGCCCGAAGTTATTCCCGATGTTGACACCGAACCTCCAAGAAACCTAAACGTTCCAGGATGGTTGTCGCAGTTGGGTATCTATCTCCGCCGCGATTTTAAGTCAAAGATTTCAAACCTTCAATACGTGTTCCTCAACCTTACCGAGGCACCGTTATTGGGATTGATACTGAGTTTCTTGATCAGATACACATCGCCCAACAAGGCGGAATACATATTCTACGAAAACGAAAACATAGTACCTTATATATTTATGAGTATTATTGTGGCACTCTTCTTGGGTCTGACAGTGTCGGCCGAGGAGATTTTCCGCGACCGCAAGATACTCAAACGTGAGGAGTTCCTAAACCTTAGCCGGTCGAGCTATCTTGTGGCCAAGGTGATAATCCTCACATGCATATCTGCTATTCAGGCGTTCCTCTACGTTATTGTAGGTAACTCCATATTGCAGATTGTGGGTATGAACTTCGACTACTGGCTTGTACTCTTTGCTATGTTTGTGTTTGCCAACATGATGGGCTTAAACATATCTTCGGCATTCAACTCGGCTGTAACTATTTACATTTTGATACCGCTTCTGATGATTCCTCAGATGGCGTTAGGCGGATCAATGTTCAGTTTCGACAAACTTAACCAAATAATCGGTAGCGTAGGACGTGTGCCAATCGTAGCCGAAATAATGGCTTCGCGTTGGTCGTACGAAGCTTTGATGGTAAAGCAGTTTAAAGACAACCGTTTTGAAATTGACTATTACGAAATAGAAAAGAAAAAAAGCTACGCTAACTTTAAGCAAGTAAGTTACATAAGTGCGTTGAGCGATGCGCTCACCTTCGCTGTTGATTGTCGCGATAGTATTGAGGAAGAAGACCCCGAATACGACATTGAGCGTCTGAAAAAAGAAATCGATTACGGTTTGGCACTCTTGCGCGAGGAAATTCCCGCCGAAATGAACCGCGTACCCGAAATCACACTCGACTGCCTCGACCAGCTATATGTTGACAGTTTTACAGAAAGCGTCTCTGACGAAGTGGAAGAATATCTCAACGAATTAGACCGTTACTACGGCAAGATATTTAATGTGGCAGAAAACGATATTGAGGCACGCAAACGCCATTACGAAGAGAAACGTCCGGGCTACTATCTTACCCGCCGCAACATGTATTTCAACGAGAAACTGCAAGAAATAGTAAAGAATGTATTTGAAAAGAACAAGATAATACGTTACGAAAACCGCCTTATACAGCAACAAGACCCAATTTACTTAGATGCCGACAATTCCACATGGTTTGGATTCCGCTCGCATTTCTACGCTCCCCGCAAGTGGTTTATGGGCAGATATTACGACACCTTCTCGTTCAACATTGTGGTAATTTGGCTGATGAGTCTGCTTTGCTACATAACACTCTATTTCGACCTTTTGAAACGCATTATAGAGTGGGCTGGCAAGATAAACTTCTCTAAACTGCCATTCTTGAATAAATTAATAGAACGGCAGAAAAACAAAGAGATGCAGAAACTGCTCGCTGCCGAAAACGCCTCTAAGGCTTTAGAGACCAAAGCCGACAAACCAGAGCGTCCGTCAAGGGAAGATCGACTTGAAAAACGCGAACGCCTAGAACGTCCCGAACGACCAGAGCGTCCCGAACGACCTGAACGACCTGAGCGTCCCGAACGACCAAGATTGGAACGTCCCGAGCGCCCTGATAGGGAAAGCCGTTTGCCTAGGATTGAACGTCCCGACCGCGAAAGACGACTGCCGAGAATTGAACGTCCCGACAAAACAGAGAGCGGAGAGGATCTTCCAAAAATAGAGAAAAATGACAATCAGCAAAAAACTGATTCTGAGGATAATACACATAATATTGATAAAAATGATTAAAAATTCTCCATTTTTGTTGAAAAAAAATGTGTACTATTGCAAAAATTTTAATACATTTGAAAAAGAATAGAATTAAACCTACGAGCAATTATGCATAAGAAGTGGTATATAACGTTGATGTTAGTGGCAACCGCCTTGATGCAGTTCAACTGCAGCGGGTGCAATGGCGACGAAGGTCATATTGAATATGAAGAGGAAGACAACATGGTAACTGATGTGAACTTTGATTCACAGGCCATGAACGAGATTATCTCAAGTTTTTCCTCACCAGTAGAGATGGCCGCCATAATTCAGAACTCCGAGGTGCCTTTTTCACCTAAGTATTTGGTAAACCCCGATGTGGTAAAAGATTACACTACTAATTTCCAGAAAGCCTTGGGATTGGGATTCCTTAGTGCCGACCTTGGATACCTCAATGTGTACTCCAAAACTTCCCTTATTATCGACTATCTAGTACAGATACGCAGCCTTTCGGAAGATTTGAAGGTGGGGCAGTTCTTTGATTTCCAGCTTCTAAAACGTCTTGCCACATCCGACGACAACATCGACTCTCTGTTGATAATGAGCGTGCAGAGTTATCAGAATATGGATGAGCACTTGCGCAACAACCAGCGCAGCAATCTTAGTGCACTGCTCGTTACTGGTGTGTGGGTTGAAAGTCTCTATCTTATTACCCAGGTAGCCAAAGACCAATATAGCGACGACTTTAAAGATCGCATAGGTGAACAAAAAACAATTCTTAATCAATTGTTGCCTATTTTAAAATTATTTCATGGCAAGGAATTTGAACAATTAGTACAGAATCTAGAAGAGTTAAAAGATGTTTTCGATTTTGTTAAAATATCTTATGAAGTAGGCGAAACCGAAACAAAAACAATAGATGGTTCGTTAGTTGTAATACAAAACGACAGAAGTATTATAACAATGTCGAATGAAGAATTACAGGAAATAATATCAACAACAGAAAAAATACGTAATAAATTAATTAAATAATATGAGAAGACTGTTTATTATATTAGTATTTGCAATTTTGTGTTTCGGACAAGCTACTACAGCTGATGCACAATGCAAACAACAGCTTGTTTATCAATGCGCGACACAGACTGAAAAAGCCATATTCCTTCGTGAATTCAATACCAAGCTTAAAAGGGAGAGCGCTTCTGACGAAACTGGTATGAAATTCACCGTGGTTCTCAACAAAGGCACACAGTATAGATTCAGTCTTTGTGCTCCTGACGGATATCAGGATCAAGTGGTGCTTACTCTCTACGATAGCGAGCATCCCGAAAACTCAAAACCTTGGGGAAGCACCTACGACAAGGTGGCTAAAACCGACAGAAAGTCGTTTGATTTTCAATGCGGCAAAACCGCTATGTACTACGTATCCATCAGGTTCAAACCCGGAATGGGTGACAAGAAAGGTTGCGCCGTAGGTATCCTTTCGTTTGTAGGAAAGAGCAAGTAACAAATTGTTGTTGAAGATATTGCCACTCCATGCGTTTTCTAGGTATTGCGCATGGTTTTTTTTTTGTCCTTACCTTGGGGTGCGAAGCAAACTATCAGACATAAAAAACCGGCAACAACTTTGAGCTATTGCCGGAAATGACTATGGTGCATTTATAAAGTTTCTGTTTTGGTAGCTATGCCACTACTTTGCTAACAAGCTGTGCAGCCTCCTCGAATGTGATGGCCGACATAACTTTTAAGCCCGATTCGTCGATAATCTTCTTGGCCTCGATAGCGTTGGTGCCTTGCAGACGTACGATAATCGGAATCTGTATGTTGCCGATTTTTTTGTATGCCTCAACCACACCGTTTGCAACGCGGTCGCAGCGTACAATACCACCGAATATGTTCACAAGAATGGCTTTTACATTCGGATCTTTCATAATGATGCGGAATGCAGCCTCAACAGTTTCGGCACTTGCTGTACCACCAACGTCGAGGAAGTTGGCAGGATCACCGCCCGAAAGCTTGATAATGTCCATTGTAGCCATTGCCAAGCCAGCGCCGTTGACCATACAACCGATGTTGCCGTCGAGTTTTACAAGGTTGAGACCATATTTGCCAGCCTCCACCTCTGCGGGAGCTTCTTCGGTGATGTCGCGCATTTCTGCGAACTCTTTTTGACGGAAGAGCGCGTTGTCGTCGATTTTCACTTTGCAGTCGGCTGCCAGAATCAGGTCGTCGGATGTTTTGAACACGGGGTTGATTTCCATCATCGACGAGTCGCTCTTGATATATGCGTTGTAAAGACCTGTTGCAAATTTCTTCATGTTTTTGAAAGCGTTGCCGCTGAGTCCAAGGTTGAAAGCTATGCGGGCTGCCTGGAATGGAAGTATGCCAGTGGCAGGATTGATTTCCTCTTTAAAAATCAGTTCGGGGGTCTGCTCTGCCACTTCCTCAATGTTCATGCCGCCTTTGGGCGAGTACATGATGATGTTGCGTCCGGTAGCACGGTTGAGCAGTATGCTCATATAGTATTCTGCCACGTCAACCTTGCCTTCGGCGTTGGGATAGTATATGCTCTGCTCCACAAGCACCTTGCGTACGAGTTTGCCCGCTGCGCCAGTCTGCTTGGTAACTAGGGTCATACCAATTATCTGTTTTGCGTATTCTGCTACTTCTTCGATATTTTTTGCAATTTTAACGCCGCCTGCCTTGCCGCGTCCGCCGGCGTGTACCTGCGCCTTGATAGCCCACGACTGTGTGCCAGTGGTCTCTTGCAGTTTTTTGGCGGCCTCAACCGCCTGTTCGGGCGTTTCTGCCACAATACCTTCGGGTACTGCCACTCCGAACTTGCGGAGTATAATCTTGCCCTGATATTCGTGTAAGTCCATATTGCTTTTGTTTTTGTTTGTGTGTTTTCCTATTTTCGGTGCGCAAAGGTAACAATTTTTTGCATATTTTCTGTGTTTTTACAAAAAAAATACAGATGACCAAAAATCTTTATCTGATTTTTTTAGAAATGCCTGACTTTTCTATAGCTTTTTTTGTATATTTGTACTCGAATAAATGCATTATTATTGGTGATACGATTTTTATTAATAGTTATTGCGATATTTGCCGCTCAGGTGGCCTTGCCGCAGACACTTTCCGGCACGACAGATTCCGATATTGAGGATAGCCGTGCGGAATATGCGCGTGCACTCGAGAGTGGAAATCAGCTCGATATTCTTGATACTCGTATCAATCTGGCACTTGTCTGCTGGTATTCAAAGCGTTACAGCGAAGCTATCTCGCATCTCAAAGGTTCTGCCGTCACAGCCCGTACTCTTGGCGAAACCAAAAGCGAAATTAACATCAACGATTATCTCAGCATCATTTACTGCGAACTTCTAAAATACGACGAAGCTCTTGAACATGCACGCGAGGGGTTGCGCATAGCCCGACAGAACCATTTGCAAAAGGAGACCGTTAATTCGCTTATCAATACTTCTACGGTGTATATGTTGCAGAAAAACAATGCTATGGCTATTCAGTATATCACAGAAGCTATAGATACCGCAAAAGTTATCCAAAACAATCTTTTGATTTGCCGCTGCAGTAAGATTGCATCTCAGCTTTATGCTGATTTGGGTGATTTAGAAAAAAGCAAGGAATACGAAAAACTATATCTCGACACCGAAAATAGTCTCAACGAGCAGGAACTGCTGAAATCGAAGCAAGATACTCAAAACGAACTATACGCCACTGAAAACGAGGTTGTTACCAAAGAAAAACAGTTGCACGTGCTTAAGATTCAAAATCGTCAAACCCTCGATTCGCTTTACCGCGTAGAGATGGTTAACAACCAGATGCGCTTGGAGATGCAGCTTATAAGCCGTGAGCGCGAGATTGCCGAGCTTCGTATTCGCGAAAAAGAAACTGAGATTGCCGCCGCAGAACGATTCAAAACCGCTGCTGTGGTGGTGATTGCCATTATTACCGTGCTGTTGATACTGCTGGTAAAGTTTCTGTCAGACCGTAACCGAGCCAACCAAAGTCTCGAAGCCGCCAATTCAAAGTTGCAGGAGACTTATGAAACCGTAAAAATCCAAAACAGCTTACTCAATTCCAAAACCAAGCAGATAGAGGCACAGCGCAACGAACTCGAACGCAAAAACAATCAGATTATCGACAGCATAAGTTCTGCCAGCAGGATTCAAAAGGCCATGCTCCCTAAACGGCGTATGATATCTCATTATTTTGAAGAAAGTTTTGTGTTTTTTGAATCGCGCGAAGTTGTGAGTGGTGATTTTTTCTGGTTTTTAGAAACTGGGCGCTACCGTTATCTTGCCGTTATCGACTGTGTGGGGCATAGCGTTCAGGGTGCATTTATGAGCGTGGTGGCAAATTCGCTGCTCAATGATATCATTGACAAAAGAAACGTAGAAAGCCCGGCAGAAATACTCAGGCTGATGAACGTGGAGATTATCAAGTCGTGGTCGCGCGATTCGGAGCTTGATTCCACCGATCAGGGCATGGATGTATCGTTGTGCAGGTTCGATAATCAAAGCAACGAGATAACTGTGGCTGCAGCCAATCATACAGTCTGGGCTGTTTGCGGCAACGAATGTGAAGAGGTTCAGGGCGACATTTATTCAATAGGAGCTACATTCACCGATAGTATCGACTCTGTTTTTACCGACCACGTGTTGCAAAATCGCAAAGGAATGGCGTTGTATATGTTTTCTGATGGCTTTGCCAACCAACTCGGTGGCGACAAGGGACGCAAGTTTATGCAAGAAAACCTTAAAAAACTAATTATTAGCATTCAAGACCAACCAATGTCGCGCCAGTCGGATATGCTTGGCGAAGCCATAGATGCTTGGCGAAACGGCCGTCCTCAAACCGACGATATTTTGGTTGTTGGTGTAAAAAACAAATTTATAGAGAGTTAAACAATATCAGATGAAAAAATCAAAGTCTATAATAATAACGTTGGCGTTGATTGCCGCTATTTGCTCCTTTATATATATATATATCGAATACCTTGTAGACCGCACTGTAAAATATGCAGCAGTTTCGCCCACATTCACCAACTATCGCGACACCGTGCCACGCACCGACACCACCACACAAAACATTCTTCTGATAGGCGACAGCATGGCTTACTCGCTAATGTTCCGTGTGCAAAACTATTGCAACTACAACCATCACAACCTCAATGTGGTAACATGGGTGAGCGCCACTACCGAAACCTACGCCAACTGCGACACCCTCGAATATTTTGTAAACCTCTATCATCCCACCTACATACTATTTGTAATAGGTGCCAACGAGATGTTTGTATCAAACGCAGCCGAACGCATTGACAATGTTAACAAAATAATTCCGCAGACACACGGCATCCGCACTATTTGGATTGGACCTCCTAACTGGAAAGAAGACACCGGCATCAATGATATGCTCATGCGCAAGTTCGGACCGCGTCAGTTTTTCCTGTCTAAAAATCTTAAATTTACGCGTATCAAAGGTGATGTAGCGCATCCCGACCGTCCCGCTGGCACTATGTGGATGGACAGCATAGCCTCTTGGATCAAAAACAAAAGTTTTTTCCCGATACGATTAGAAAAACCAGAAGAAGAGAACCCTATTCATGTTGATTTCGTTAAATTAGTAGTAAAAGAAAACTGAGCCAGACAATAAAACCGCTCAAATATAGTTTTATAACAAAGCCACATACAAATTTTATTAACCAGCTAACAGAAATCTGACTATGGGTAATTTTTTAAGTTTTTTTAATTACTGTGGCTGCAAAGTTTCATCTATCTTTGCAGCGAAAAACATTTCGGCATTGAAACGTATTGTTGCCATATTGATAATTATGGTAATGTCGGTACGCGCATATGCGCAGCAGCACCGCAACTACCAGTTCGACGAGATAGGCCTCGCCGTGGGAACTTGTTATTATAATGGAGAAATCTGTCCGGTAAAACCGTTTTACAATCCCCAGATAGCTTTTGGTGCTAACATACGCCACGGATTCAACCCCCGTTTAGCATTATCGTTCGAAGCTTTGAGGCTCAAGTTCGAAGGCAGTGATGCCGATTTTGACAATCCATATCAAAACGCCCGCAATGCCAAGTTTGAAAACGAAGTTGTAGAACTATCTCTGCAAATGGAGTTTAACTTCCTGCCGCTGATCAAAGGATCTAAAACCAACTTTGTGTCGCCATACATAGCAGCAGGTCCCGGACTTGCAGTTGGATCTTTCCCGCACGAAGGATTGCAGTTTTGTATACCGTTTGGCTTGGGCGTAAAAATCAGTCCCACCCAAAAATTCACCGTTTCGTTTGAGTGGAAATACCGCAAACTCTTTACCGACATGCTCGACCACATCGACGACGACCTCTACGACCCGCAATACGGCGTTGAATATACCAAGCAGCGCTCGTTCCTTGGCAATACCGATATGTACTCGTTCTTAGGAGTGGTGCTGGCATTCCAGGTAGGAAGCACACAGTCGCAGAAGTGCGGCGCATATATGTAAACAACAGAAAAATGTCAATTAAAGAAAAACTAGACACAACTAAAATTCCCCAGCATGTGGCAGTCATAATGGACGGCAACGGCAGATGGGCCGCCCAGAGAGGCAAAGATAGATTAGAAGGTCATAATCAAGGTGCTAAAGCCGCCAGAACTACCGTGGAGGCAGCCGCAGAAATAGGCGTGAAATATGTTACCCTTTACGCTTTTTCTATGGAAAACTGGAACCGCCCAAAAGAAGAAGTAGCGGGGCTTATGGCTCTGTTGCTTAGCTCTATCGCTTCACAGTTAGACGACCTTATAAAAAATAACATACGGTTAAAAATTATCGGCGACACTTCCCTTCTGCCGCCTGAGGTGTTAAGCCAAGTGAACAACGCCGTAGCTAAATCGCAGCAAAACAATGGCCTTACTGCTGTCATAGCGTTGAGTTACGGAAGCAGAAACGAAATTCTAAACGCCGCAAAAAAATTACTACAAAAATACCAAAACAATCCTTTCGACATTGACAGCTTGACAGAAGAGGATTTTTCAAAATATTTATACACCTACGATATTCCAGATCCAGAACTGCTGATTCGCACAAGCGGCGAACTTCGTATTTCAAACTTCCTGCTCTGGCAGATTTCATATTCCGAACTCTACTTCACAGACACCTTGTGGCCAGATTTTTCCAAAGAAGATTTCTTTGAAGCTATTTACCAATATCAACAACGCGAACGACGATTTGGGAAAACTTCGCAACAAATTGCAACTTTAAAATAATTTGTTTTAAATTTGCAAGCCCGTTTTTTGCAACGGTGCGGTTTAATAAGATATTATACTTACTATATTATACTATTTCAGATGAAAAGCAGACTGCTTCTTATTTTATTTTTATTGACATCGTTTTTATCGGTGAACGCTCAGACAGACGTAAACTACAATGCGCCTAAAGATTATATTATCGGCGGTATTACTGTTTCGGGTGTAAAATTCCTCAACAAACAAGCTATTGTACAAATATCTGGCTTGAAGGTGGGGCAGAGTATCAAAATCCCGAGCGACCAAATTTCGCGTAGTATCGAAAAACTTTGGAAACAAGGTCTTTTTTCCGATGTGCGAATTGCAATTACCTCTATTTCTGGAAACAACGTTTATTTGGATATCAAACTTGAAGAACGTCCAAAACTATCCAAAGTGGAATACAAGGGCTTGAGAAATGGTGAGCGTAACGACGTTGAAGAAAAGGTGAAACTTACAGCGGGAACCAAAGTTACCGAACATGTAATCACCAATACCAAAAATATAATTGAATCCCATTTTTACGAAAAAGGTTTTTATAATGTGGACGTGCGCATTGCTCAGGTTGAAGACACTATGATGCAAAACGTTGTAAAACTGATTGTAAACGTAGACAAAGGTCACAAAGTAAAAATCAAAGAGATAGTGCCCGAAGGCAATGTAAAATTCGCCGACAAAAAAGTGCGCAAGGCTCTTAAAAACACTAAGCAAAAACGTTGGTACGGCATGTTTAAGCCTTCTAAGTTTATCCGCACAAAGTTTGAAGAAGACAAAGTGTCACTTATCAAAAAGTTCAACAAGTATGGCTACCGCGATGCGATGATTCTCAGCGATTCGGTTTACAGAATCAACAATAGACTTGTGGGTGTAAAAATAAACCTCGAAGAAGGACATCAATATTATTATCGCTCAATCACTTGGGTGGGCAATACTAAATATGCGAGCGATTTACTCCAGCGACGTCTCGATATCAAAAAAGGCGACCTGTACGACCAAAACCGCTTAGACGACCGCTTGAACAACGATCTCGACGCTGTGGGCAATATTTACATGGATGATGGTTATCTGTTTTTCCGTGCCATGCCTCGCGAAACTGCCGTTGTCAACGACTCTATCGATGTGGAGATTATGATTGTAGAAGGTCCTCAGGCATATATCGACAGAATTAACATCACCGGCAACACCCGCACCAACGACCATGTGGCACGACGCGAGCTTTACACCCTTCCGGGTGAGCTGTTTAGCCGTACCGACATCATCAACTCTGTGCGTGAGCTTGCCAACCTTGGAAACTTCGATCCTGAAAAACTTGCACCGTCGCCTGTACCTAACTACAACAACAGCACCGTAGATATCAACTACGCCCTCACAGAAAAAGGCAACGACCAATTTGAACTTTCGGCTGGTTGGGGCGGAGGTTCGTTCGTCGGACGTCTCGGTGTGTCATTCAATAACTTTTCCACTAGAAACTTCTTCGACAAAAGTTCTTGGCGACCCCTACCTGGTGGCGATGGTCAAAAACTCAGCCTCTCGTTTCAGAGCAACGGCAAATATTACCAAACATACAGTTTGTCGTTTGTAGAGCCTTGGCTCGGCGGACGCAGACGTAACTCTCTGTCTGTAAGTTTCTATTACACCGATGTCAACTACCTCCACTATTCAAGCTACCTCAACTACCGTATGCAGGTGGTAGGTGGTGCAATAGGTTTCGGTCGCCGCTTAAAATGGCCTGACAACAACTTCTCGCTTTACGAAGAGATTCAGTACAAACGTTACAAACTGCAAAATTATCCCTATTTCGATGGACTTGATGCCGACGGTGTAGCCAACGAAATTGCCCTACGTACTGTGTTCTCGCGCAACAGCATCGACGCACCAATCTATTCGCGCCGTGGCTCTTCGTTCTCGCTGTCGTTGGATATTACACCGCCATACTCTAAGTTCAACGGCAAAGATTACGCCCATATAGCCGACTCGATAAAATGGAAATGGGTGGAGTATCACAAATGGGGATTCGAAGCTAAGACATTTACACCGCTTGTTGGCGACCTCGTGCTCCACACCAAAATCGCTTTGGGTATTAGCGGATTCTTTACAAGAGACCTCGGCTATTCGCCATTTCAAGGATTTACTATGGGTGGCGATGGTATGAACTACTACACCTACGGCAAAGATGTGGTGGGAATGCGCGGATATGATGCCGAATCTATTTCGGCTGGTGGCAACTCTTATGTAAAATACACGATGGAATTGCGTTACCCTGTTACACTCAAAGAATCGGCGACAGTATTTGGACTTGTATTTATGGAAGGCGGAAACTGCTGGAAAGAGATCAACCAACTTCAACCGTTCAACGTTTACCGTTCGGCGGGTGTTGGCCTCAGAGTGTTTATGTCGATGCTCGGTATGCTCGGCTTAGACTGGGGCTGGGGATTCGACAAAGTGTGGAAAGATGGCGAGTTTAAACCTAGCGGCAGCACTTTGCAGTTTACTATGGGACAAAGTTTCTAATATTTTTTAACTTAATAACATAGTTTTTAACGCCTAAAGGATTACTAAAACCGTTAAATAAAACAACAATAGAATAAAACAGTTTTTTATAACCACAAAAATTTGACGAATATGAAAAGATTATTTTTACTCTTAGTTGCTGCTCTTGTTTGCGGCACCACATTTGCGCAGAAATTCGCACACGTTGACACCGAATATATCTTGGGTAAAATTCCGGCATACCAACAGGCGCAAACCAAGTTAGACAACCTCTCGAAAGACTGGCAGACCGAGGTGGAGAAAAAATTCAACGAACTCGACGAAATGTACAAAAAGTATCAGGCCGAAGTTGACATCCTTCCCGACGCCACCAAGCAGAAACGCGAGGACGAAATCATAGCCAAGGAAAAAGAGGCCAAAGACCTTCAGAAAAAATACTTCGGCTCCAATGGCGAACTCGCCAAAAAACGTCAGGAACTTATCAAACCCATCCAAGACAATGTGTACAACGCTCTCAAAAGCGTAGCTGCCGACGCTGGTTACGACTATATTTTCGACAAGGTGACCGGCGACATCATTTACGCCAACGAAAAGTACGACGAATCCGATGAAGTTTTGAACAAAATTATTAAATAACAATTACTTATAATTTCGAAGATGAAAAAGATCATAGCATTAGCAATTTCGTTAATCACATTGTGCGGCGTACAAAGCGTTTCGGCACAAAAATTCGGACATATCGACAGCGAGGCCATTATACAAGCCCTTCCCGATACTAAGGCCGCTCAAACTGCATTAGAAAACGAATCTAAAAAATTCGACTCTCAGTATCAGGCTATGGGTCAGGAGTATCAGGCCAAAGTTCAGGCTTTTCAAGAAAACGAAAACCTTGCACCTCAGGCAGTAGAAAAATGGAGTGAGGCTATTAAAGCCGATAAATACCAAGAAATCATGCAGTTGCAAGAACGTATCCAAAAATTTGAGCAAAATGCACAGGTTTCGCTCCAGAACAAACAGAAAGAACTCTACGCACCTATTATGGACAAGATCGACAATGCAGTTAAGAAGGTGGCTACAACAGGAGGCTACATCTACATTTTCGACAAAAACGGTGTGCTCTTTATCAATACCGAACTCAGCACCGACCTCACAAGCGCTGTGAAAAAAGAACTCGGTATCTAATTGTAAAATATTGTAAACCATCGGGGAATAAGGCAGTGTGTCTGTCTTGTTCCCCTTATTATATTGTAGATGAGCAAATTTGCACCGATAGGAGTTTTTGATTCGGGTTTCGGCGGTCTCACTATCCTCAAAAAGATTGTGGAACTTATGCCTGGCTACGACTATGTTTTCCTTGGCGACAATGCCCGTGCTCCATATGGTTCGCGTTCGTTTGCCACTGTTTATAATTACACTTTGCAGGCTGTAAAAAAACTTTTTGAACTCGGCTGTCCGCTTGTGGTGCTTGCCTGCAACACCGCCTCTGCCAAGGCTCTCCGCACTATTCAGCAAGATTATATTGCCAAAGAATGCCCTCAAAACCGCGTTCTCGGCATAATACGCCCCACTGCCGAAATGCTCGGTAACATTACCAAAACCAACAAGGTGGGCGTGCTTGGCACTGCCGGCACAGTAAACTCGCAGTCGTATATTTTAGAAACCGCAAAACTTTTTCCTAATATAAAGGTGTATCAGCAGGCGTGCCCGTTGCTTGTGCCAATAGTAGAAAACAATGAAATCGACACTCCGGGTGCCGACTATTTTGTTAAGAAATACACCGACTCACTTTTTGCACAAGATGCTGATATCGACACCATTGTGCTTGGTTGCACTCATTATCCGCTGCTAATCAATAGTTTCAAAAAATTTTTGCCTGCCGGTGTTTCAATAGTTAAGCAAAACGAAATTGTGGCGCAGAGCCTACGCGATTATCTCTGCCGTCATCCCGATATGGATGCCCGATTATCCAAAAATTCATCTATCAGATATTTCACCACCGACGACAGCACACTATTCAACCGCTCTGCTTCGGTGTTTATGGAACGCGAGGTAAGAAGCGAATCTATTGTGCTGAAATAGTTAGAGGATTTGGCTTCTGCTTGATAGTTTTTTTTAACTTTTTCCTCCACCTCTGCAACCAATTCATTAATTTTGTGGTCTTAAACTAAGACAACGTTATGGTTGATGAACTACTTATACGAAGATGCATACAAGGCGAGCCCGCAGCGCAGAAGGAACTTTACAAAAAGTACGCCGCGGTTTTAATGGGTATTTGTCTGCGTTATGCCCCCGACCGCCCCGCTGCTCAGGATATTCTGCAAGAAGCGTTTGTGAAAATTTTTCTCAACGTTAAAGATTATTCCGCACAAGGCTCTTTTGAAGGTTGGATGAAACGTATTGTTATCAACACAGCCATAACCAATTATCACAAAAATCTTCGTCACCGTCACAACTACGACGTGGACGAGATGTACGACATACCCGCCGAAGACGAAAGTTTCGACCGTGCGGATTTTACCCGCGAAGAACTTCTCGGTGTTATCAACCGCCTGCCGCAGGGATACAAGATGGTGTTTAACCTCTTTGCTGTGGAAGGTCTAAAACACAGAGAGATAGCCGAAATGCTTGGTATTGATATCAATACAAGCAAAACGCAGTTTTTGAGAGCGCGGAAATTTATAATTAAAGAGCTAAACAAACTACAAAAAATGGGAGGCAGAGATGAATAGTCCCGAAGATTTATTTAAAAACGCATTTGAAAACTTTGAATCAGCCCCGCCCGAAGATGCGTGGAGCAATATCAGCCGCGAGGTGGCGTTCAAAAGTTTTTTTAAGTTCTATCCCAAAAGATTGAACATATATTATACCGCAGCTGCAATAGCTGTGTTGTCAACGGCATTGTATTTTGGCATTGCCGACCGCAACACTGAGCCTATCACTATCAGCAGCATCCAAGAGAGTGCAAACACCATTTCGGCATCGCAACGAAAGGTGATTATAAAGGATATACCCGTTCAACGTGGCAATGGTTCGTCGTCGACTTCCGAAAATAATAGAATTCAGGTAATTGACAATAATAATTTTGCACAGCCGAATACTGAAACTTGCTACGATACCGAAGTTAATGTTCAATATATCGCCGAATCTCAGTTGGCGGAAGATAATTCTGAACCCAAGGTTGATTTGGATTTTTCTGCCGATTTTGTAGCCGAAATACCTGACGCTTGTTCGCCAAGCACTGTAAGGTTTGTAAATCGTTCTAAAAACGTTGACTATTGCGTTTGGAACTTTGGCAACGGCTCTACATCTTACGATTACAATGCCACTGCCTCATACCGCGCAGCAGGTACTTATTACGTTACTCTAAAAACTGTAAAAGGCACAAAATCAAAGGTTTCGGCTCAAACTGTAACCATCAATCCTATGCCCAAGGCGGATATTGCCCACACTAAGGCGCGTGTAAATTCGCCTATGATTGTGGAGGCTCGCAATGTACAAGACGCTTCGCACATAAAATGGCTTTTCGGTGACGATGCTTTAAGCGTATCTACCAAGGCTGCACATACTTACAAAAGTGCAGGTAACTTTACTCTAAGCTTAATTGTTAGCAATCAGTTTTGTGCCGACACTATCAACGAATCTATCGAAGTTACTGTGCCTGAGTACTCTATATCGTTCCCCAACGCATTATACGCCTCGGTATCTGGTGCTACCGACGGCTTTGGTGGAGGGCAACCAAAATTTGCTCCATTTTTGCCCAAAGGCGACATTAATATGATTGACCGTTACAGCCTTAGGATATACAGCAAGGCTGGCAAGGAGGTATTCTCGAGCAATAATCCTTCGTTTGGATGGAACGGCTATTACAACGGAGGCAAACTCTCAGCCGGAGTATACGTCTACAAAGCCGCCTACACATTCGTAAACGGAGAGTATTACACCAGCGAAGGAAATATAACATTGATTTATGGTGAGTAGGGGCGTTGCGTGTCAACGCTTCCCTTTAATAGCAATTTTTTACATATTATCCATCACCAAATCTTCTCCAAAGAAGCTCAGAAACGGATTTTCTCTTACCTCTATGCTTATTTTGGTAATAGGCCCATGTCCTGGGAAAATAGTATAATCGCCACCAAGGGGGATTATCTTGTTTTTGATGCTGTCCATTAGGTCGTCGAGATTTCCATCGGCAAGGTCGGTGCGTCCAATTGTGCCCTTGAAAATGGTGTCGCCAACTATCACAAATTTATCTTTTTCGGAATAAATTGCTTGCTGACCGCGTGAGTGTCCCGGCGTGTGCATCACTTTGAGTTCGGCGTTACCCAATTTAAAAGTGTCGCCATCGTTAGAAGGTTTGTCGATTACGGGTGCTACCACATCGTACCATCCCCAACGGATTCCTGTTTCAGCGGCATTATCAAGCCAATATTGATCGGCAGGATTTGCAATAAACGGAATATTGTAATGCTCCTTAACAAACTGTACACCAACAATATGGTCGCAGTGGCAGTGCGTGTTGATAATAAACTGCGGCTGGTAACCTTTTGAGTCGATATGATTGCAGAGAGTCTGCTGCTCTTTTTCGGTATGGCAACCAGGGTCTACAATAGCGCATTTGCCGTTGTCAGACAGCACATAAGTGTTAACAGCAATGTCGTTGAATCTGAAAACTTCTATCTGCATTTTGGGGGTGGGTTAGATTAGTTCGTCGATACGGTCTTTTAGCCTTGGTATCAGCGATTTTGAAACATAGAACAAAACCTTCTGGTCGGCGTTTTTGTAGTCTGCGGTAACGATGTCTATATTTCGCTTGATTTCTGTCCAATTAACAGTGGCGAGACGAGCCTTGGTATCGTCATCGTTTTTGGCGTAGAGTTCGCTGATAATCACGAGGTTCATGTAGATATTGTCTGCCGCGTTTTCTTGGTTGGCAAAATCGCACGCCGCAGCAAACGGCGAGGCAACTGCAATGATGTTTTCGCAGGCCTGAGCCATTGCTGTGAGTAGTGCTTTTGTTGTTTGTTCGTTGCTTGCCATATTATTTTTCAGGGGTTATAGCGAGTGAAAGTTCGTCTAACTGTTCGGGAGCAATGAGCGACGGAGCACCCATCATGATGTCGCGTGCCGCATTGTTTTTGGGGAATGCGATAACGTCTTTGATAGAGTCGCAGCCGTACATGATTGCTACCCAACGGTCTAATCCGAAGGCGAGACCGCCGTGAGGAGGCGCACCAAATTTGAATGCGTTGATTAGGCAGCCGAAGTTGCTCTGTGCGCGTTCTTGGGTGAAGCCGAGAAGGTTGAACATCTTAACTTGCAACTGCGAGTCGTGTATACGGATTGAGCCGCCACCAACCTCTGTGCCGTTGATAACGAGGTCGTATGCGTTGGCGCGAACTTTTCCGGGGTCGGTATCCAAAAGCGCGATGTCCTCTTTCTTGGGCGAGGTGAAGGGGTGGTGCATAGCGTAGAAACGCTGAGTTTCGTCGTCCCATTCAAATAGAGGGAAGTCGATAACCCAAAGGGGTGCGAAAATGTTTTTGTCTCTGAGTCCGAGGCGGTTGCCCATTTCAATACGGAGAGTTCCCATTGCGTTGAGGATAGGCATCTTTTTGCCACAGAGTATAAGAACGAGGTCGCCTGTGCCTGCTCCGGCTTTTTTGGCAATCTCGGTGAGTTGCTCGGGAGTGTAAAATTTGTCAACCGATGATTTTACTGTGCCGTCTTCATTGTATTTGATGAAAACAAGACCTTTGGCACCAACCTGAGGACGTTTTACCCATTCTGTAAGTTCGTCGGTTTGTTTACGCGAATAGTTGGCACATCCGCCAACTGCAATGGCGCATACATATTCGGCATCGTCAAAAACTTTGAACCCATGACCTTTAACCTCGGCGGTAACGTCGTGGATTTTCATTCCAAAACGGATGTCGGGCTTGTCGCTACCGTACTGTTCCATAGCGTCTTGCCAAACCATACGGGGAAACTGATAATTCATATCTATGCCCTTAACCTCTTTGAAAAGGTGTTTAGCAAGACCTTCAAATATTTGCAAAATATCTTCTTGCTCAACAAAACTCATCTCGCAGTCGATCTGGGTAAATTCGGGCTGACGGTCGGCACGGAGGTCTTCGTCGCGAAAACATTTTGCTATCTGGTAATATTTGTCCACACCTGCCACCATCAATAACTGTTTGTACTGCTGTGGACTCTGCGGAAGTGCGTAAAACTCACCGTGATGAAGTCGAGAAGGCACTACATAGTCTCTTGCGCCCTCAGGGCTTGAATTGATGAGCACCGGCGTTTCCACCTCCATAAATCCTTGTGCGTCGAGGTATTTTCTTACTTCGAGGCTCATTTTGTGGCGCATCAGCAATCCCGAAATGATGGGTTTGCGGCGGATGTCGAGGTAGCGGTATTTCATCAAAAGGTCTTCGCCGCCGTCGGTGTTGTCTTCAATAGTGAAAGGCGGAACATCAGACTTGTTGAGTATATTTAATTGGTTTACAGTAATTTCTATATCGCCAGTAGGCAGGTCTTTGTTTTTGCTTGTTCGCTCAGTTACCGTTCCGATGGCTTGGATAACAAATTCGCGGCCGAGTTTTCTTGCGCGTTCGCAAAGTTCGGCGTTGGTTTCCATATTAAAAACTAATTGGGTGATACCGTATCTGTCGCGGAGGTCAACAAATGTCATACCTCCAAGATTTCTAACCCTCTGCACCCATCCGCTGAGGGTTACGGTTTTATCTACGTCTGCAATACGCAGTTGTCCGCAATCGTGTGTCCTGTACATTTCTAAATTGTTTAAAAACTTTCTTTTGTAAAATGCAAAGGTATAGTTTTTTTTGGGAATAGTGCGCAGTTGCGAAAAAAAAATGCGATAATCTACAATACCTGATTTTCCCACAACTTATAAAACTCGCCTTTGTTGTTGATTAGTGTTTGAAAATCACCTTGTTCCATTATTTTGCCTTTCGACATTACTATAATGGTGTCGGAATTTTTGATGGTGCTGAGGCGATGGGCTATGGTGATGATGGTTTTGCCTTTGGCACGAAGGGTTTGCACGGCATTGAGAACGTATTTTTCGGCGATAGAGTCGAGCGCCGACGAGGCTTCGTCGAAAATATATATTTCAGGGTCTTTATAGATGGCTCGGGCTATGGCAAGACGCTGTTTTTCGCCACCAGATAGTTTTGAGCCGTTTTCACCCACGAGTGTCTCCAAGCCTTCGGGCAGCGATTCCACAAAGTCGTTGAGTCCAAGAAGGTTGATAATTTCTTGAATTTTAGGAATATCGGGTGAGTATTCGCCAATGGCGATGTTTGATAGTATTGTTCCCGAGAATAATGTAATCTGCTGAGGTACAGTGGAAATAAGACTGCGTATGCTGGTGTTGGAGAGGTGGCTGAGTTTGAGGTCGCCGATAAAGATAGAACCTTCGTTGAGGGGATAGAGGTTTTGGATAAGGTTGGCGATGGTGGTTTTGCCGCAACCGCTTTCGCCCACGATGGCGGTGGTGCTGCCTTTGGCAATGCGGAGGTTGAGTTTTTCAAAAATCTTTTTGCGTGTGCCGTAGGTGAACGACACGTCGGAGAAGACTATGTCGCCAATGTTTTCGCGGGTGAGGGGAATCTTGTCGGTGGCTTCCTCGCGTTCAAGGTCGATGATTTCAAACAGACGGTCGGCAGCGATTTCTGCCTCACGGAACGACTTGTTGGAACTAATCAGTTCGGAAATAGGCCCTGTGAAATATCCTGCAAGAGCATAAAACGACATCAGTTCGCCAGCCGTAATGTCGCCGCCGAGCACAAAGTAACTACCTGTCCACAAGAGTATTATGGTAAACAGCCGCGACACGAACATAGATGCGTTTTCTGAGAAGACCACATTTTTTGACGACCCGTAAGTGGTGTACATCATCTTAACAAAGCGGTTTTCGGTCTTGTTGTTGGTGTAATCCTCTATGCCGTACTGCTTTATGGTTCGCACAGCATTGAGCGACTCCACCAACTGGCTTTCGAGCGAGGCGGTATCTTCCATCACCTTGCGTTCCACTCGTTTGTTTACTTTGTCGGTGATATAATATATTATAACATACAGCGGTATAACCGCAAGCATTATGAGCGCAAGTCGCCAATGGTAAAAAAACATCATACCAAACGATAATATCACTATCAATCCATTGACTATCATTTTAATAGAGGTAGAATTGATAAAATATCTGATATTAAACGCATCGTTTACCCTTGAAATAATCTCGCCCACACGCATTGTATCGAAAAACTGCTGCGGCAGTTGCAGAAGGTGTTTGTAATAACCCATTATAAGTTGCGCATCCATCATCTGACCTGTGCGCAGCGCCATCATATTTTGGAAAATGCCTATTGCAAACTGCAAAATCAGCAATACTAACATTATGAGTCCCAATAGGTTGAGTAAGTTGGTGTTGCCGCCTACAAGCACATAGTCGGTGATTTTTTCGATATATATCGACATCGAAAGTCCGAGCGCAGTAAAGCAGATTGCTCCTATAATAGCCTGTATCAATACTTTGCGATGAGGAATCACAAGGTTTTTGAGGTGGGTGAACACCGAAATACGTTTTTTGCCTGTTTCGAAATTTTCCGAAGGACGCAAAAGAATCAGCACGCCCGACCACTCTTTCAAAAAGTCCTCTTCCTTAACGTTTTCGGTGCGTCCGAGGGCTGGGTCCATTATTTTGAGCACACCTTTTTTGTAGCCGTAAATTACCACGTAATGATACAATACGGCATCGTCTATTTGTCTGACAACGTGTGCGATAGTGGGGAACGGCAGGTTTGGCAGTGCGGCTTTTGTACCTTTTACGCCCTTGGCGGTGAATCCAATTTTTCCAGCCGCTTTTATCATTCCCAAAACATTAGTTCCGCGCATATCGGTGCAGGCGTACTGACGTATGCGGGCTATCGACAAATCAAGTTTGTAGTGCGCCGCTATTGATTTGAGGCACGCCGCTCCGCAGTCGTAATAATCGTGTTGAAGTACGTTCTTGTTCATTTTTGTAGCGGTATTTGTTTGGGATTAAACCAGTCGTCAACTTTGTCGAATAGCAATTGCCACAATGTGCGTCGTGTGATGAGGAAACGTGCCGTGAGGGTCATACCCTTTTTGATTTCCACTGTGTAGCCGTTTTTGAGGCTGAGGGTGTTGCCTATGAGGCGGCAGCGCACTACAAAATACGACGAAGTGCTTTCGATACTGATGTTTTTGTCGATGTCCTCAACTGCGGCAAGTCCGAGACCCCACTGATTGTAGTCGAATGCATCGTAAGATAGTTTCACCTCTTGATCTTTTTCTAAAAAACCTATGTCGGCGGGCGAAACGTAACATTCGGCTATCAGGCTCTCGTCGGGCGAAATTGATGCAAGTTCCTGACCTGTATAGATATACGAGTTTGGTTGAATTTGCGTTTGCGTAATGAGCGTGCCCGATGCGGGTGCGGTAACAATGTAGTTGCTAAGTTCTGATTCTATGCGGTTGATTTCTCCGTTGCAGGTAATAAGTTGCTGTTCAAGTTGTTTCTTGGTGTTTTGCCAAGTGGCCAACTGCTGTTGAGATGCGGTTTCGAGCGAGTTTTTGGCATTGCGCCAACGGTCTTCTGCCTGTTCGTAGTCGGCTTTGGAGGCAAGTCCGCTGTTGTACGACTCTTTTAACCGCTGATAGTCGCGCTCGGCTTGCTCTGCCTTAGCTCTTTCGCCTTTGGTACGTTCCTTATAATCAGCAAGTTCTTGAATATAGAGCGGTGTGCGGAGTATCGGATTGTTTGCTCCCGAGGTTAGTATCTTTAAATCGGCAATGCGGTCCGAAAGGTCTGATTTTAAATTCTTTTGCGCTTCGAGTTGCACCTTGATGTTATCCGATTCTATTATTAAAAGTGTGTCGCCGATGGTTACGGGCATATTGTTGGTGATGTTTACGCTCCTGACACGTCCGCTGACGATTGGTACAATTTTGAGGTTGTCGTTTTTGGAACGGATAATGCCACGGCTCTGACTTGTAACGTCAACTTTGATAATAGGCAACAACGCCACAGCAATAATCACCGCCGACACCAAAAGAATGTATATCCAATTGGTACGCTGACGATAACGCGAATAAAGCACGTCGATGGTGTTTTCTATGTCTTCGGGTAGTTGCATTATTGTTCTGTAAATAGTTTTAATACTGCAAGTCGGTACAGAAACTCGTATTCGGCACCCACGGCTTGCAACTGCGAAGATACGAATTTGTTTTTATATACATACAATTCGTAACTGGCAATATTTCCAAGTTTGAAATCTTTTTGTGCAAATTCGTACTGCTGACGGGCAAGTTCGGCGGTTTGCGCTGCTAAATCGGCTGTGGAGCGACTTTGTTCTACGCCAAGCCAAACATTGCGAAGTTCGCCTCTGAGGTCGAGAAGTATTTGGTCGAGGTCGTTGCGACGGCGACGGATTTCTATTTCGCTTTTGGCAATATTGTCTTTGTTGTTTAACTGACTGAAAATCGGCACTTTGAGCGAAAGATATATTGTTTGGTATGCATTATCTTTCCATTGTTTGCCAAAATCTTTGTTTTCCTCGTGAAAGAATTTTTGCCCTTGCGTACCAGCCTCATAATTAAGCGTTAACGATGGATATTGCAGGCGTTTGTAATATTCTTTCTCAATTTCGGCAGCCTCTATTTGAGTTTTGTAAGTCGCAATTTCGGGATTAATTTCCAAAGCCTTGTTGTAAAAATCCTCAAACGGCGGTATAATTCGTTCGTTTTCAATATCTTGAATATCAATAATAATAGAATCGGCGTGATTGATAGCAATGCGCAGTTGCAACTCGCTGATTACCACATTGTCTTGCTCTTTTTTGCGCTCCATAACGTCTTGAGCAAGGTTGGTTTTGGCGTCCATTACATCACGTTGCGAGCGGTGACCGAGGTTATATAGTTTTTGTGCAGTTATCACATTAGAATCTTGCATAGCACAGTTTTCCACGGCAATTTCAAGACGTTTTTGCGCCATTGCGAGGGTAAAGAATTTTTCTATCACATTGGTTTTCACCTCAATTTCGCGATATTGACGTTGCTTTTCAGCGGCATTTTTCAGCAATTGCTTGTGTTTAATAAGAGTTCGCCTTGCTCCTGCATTCCATAGAGTAACGCTTACATCAACCGTAGCGCTGTTGGTATAACTTTTATTGCTACTATATTCGCCCGACATTGTTTCGTTGAAAGTTTGTTGAAAACCTCCTGATATTCCGTTGTTTATAGTTGCCACAGCGGTAGGCAAATAGGTATGCCGCTCGGCTTTTAGATTCACCTCTGTCGATTCGATGTTTAATTCCTCAGCGGTAAGAGCGGGGCTGTGGGCTATGGCGGTGTCGAGGCAATCATTTAAGGTAAATGATTGAGCATGAGCGCTTAGAATGCAACCAAATGATATTAATATTAGCCAAAATAATTTCACTTGAAGGAATATTCGTTAAATTTCCATCACAAAGTTATTAAAAATCTGATAAAAAAACAACAGCCTAAAACAATCTTTCGATATGTTTTGGGCTGTTGAGTTGGATGGTGTGGGAATGTTTAATACATTCTTAAAGGATTCCACCTGATTTTTTCAAGCCACCTTTTGAACCAGATGCACCACCTTCAATTTCAACCATTTCTTGTTCTGTGAGTTCTTGAAGTTCCATTTTAATGATGTTTTTAAAAGTTAATAAATTAAGTTA
This sequence comes from Bacteroidales bacterium, assembly GCA_016286055.1. GTDB lineage: Bacteria > Bacteroidota > Bacteroidia > Bacteroidales > UBA3824 > UBA3824. The sequence continues at coordinate 110,227 of JAEERW010000002.1, read as the reverse complement.
TTTAACAAATTTTGGGCAAGTGTTGCCTACTTTGCTAATGGCAGCGCCGCCATCTACCTCTACCATTTCTTGTTCTGTGAGTTCTATGATTTCAAATTCTTTTGTCATAGTGATGAGATTTAGCTGGTTTTGTACTGAGGCGGAAGAGTGGGTTTTGCTTTTTTGCTGATACCGCCACCCTCGATTTCCACCATTTCCATAGCGGTAAGTTCTTCGAGTTCTTGTATTTCCATTTTAATTAAGTTTTTGATAGTTAGTAAATTACTTAACAAATTTAACTGTAACGTTTCCTACTTTGCTGATGGCTGCTCCACCTTCAACTTCTACCATTTCTTGTTCTGTGAGTTCTTGAAGTTCCATGTTGATTTAAAATTATAAAGTTAAACAATATATGATTATTTTCTCTTTTTTCCTGAGACTAAATTCTGACTTAAGCCACCATCAATCTCTACCATTTCTTCTTCTGTGAGTTCTTGTATTTCCATGATGATTTATTTTTTAGCTTTTTTCTCTGCTTTTTTTGCTGCTTTGATAACACCTCCACCATCAATTTCTACCATTTCGGTTTCGGTGAGTTCTTCGAGTTCTTGTATTTCCATGATAATTAAGTTTTTAAAGTTAAACAATATTATAAATTAGGCGTTGGTATTGTCTGCCTTTTGTAGGTGTGGAAAACAACACATCGCATAATTTTTAGTTAATTTCTTTTTGGTCTTTAGATTTTTTACTATAGCGTACTCCACCATCAATTTCAACCATTTCGGTTTCGGTGAGTTCTTCGAGTTCTTGTATTTCCATATCGATGAAGTTTTTAAATTTAACCGCGGATTTGTGATCTCATTTTTTCAGAGATTAATTTCGGACTTACACCGCCTTCTACTTCAACCATTTCTTGTTCGGTGAGTTCTTCGAGTTCTTGTATTTCCATGGTGATTAAGTTTAAATGTTAAGAAAAAGTATTTCGTTAAAAGTGAATTTTAACTTGCTGTAAAGATAAGCACAGTATGGTTAATTTAATGTTTATTAATAGTTAAATAAATATTAATAATTTAAGAAGTCTCCTAAACATCTGTTTTATAGTGCGAATCAAAAAACAACTGCCCGAAGCAATCGTTTGATTTGCTTCGGGCAGCCGGATAGAGTTAAATAATGTCTTTAATACTGTTGTTCGGTTATAGATTTATAGCGTTGTTAGTGCAAAAATGTTATAACCTGGGGAAGCCAGGGTTGGGTTCTTTGTCGCCGGGGCCGCCTGGTCTAGCGAAAGCAATAATAAGTCTGAGGCCGAAGCCAAACTTGAAAAACCCACCATCTGTTTCCAAAAGTTCCTTTTCCGTCAACTCCGTAAGTTGCTCCTGCATTTTCGGTTCCATGGTGTTTGTGTTTAAAATTGTTTGTAACTCAGTTTATTTGTATCATTGAGGCTCAGAGCCTTTAATGTGCTATGTATTACGTAAATCGCTAAATTTTGTCACCGGTTTTTTGTTAAATTTACGTTAAAAATATTTATTTTTGAATCAACCATAAAGAAGTTGCTTTATTGAGAGATTTCATATATTTTTACACTTTGAAATATATATAGGGCGCCTATATGGCGTAATGTTAACAAAACAATGTATTCTAACGCTTTTATTATATTAGGAAAGGTATTGAAAGCTGCTGCTGACGGCAACTTTAATAGCTGCGACGGCTGTGAACAGCAGGCTAGGACGTTGTCTCAGTGCGTAGACATCGTTCACAATTATAATGGCTGGTTTACCCCAGAGTTTGTAAAAATGCAATTCCGTTCGCTCGCCGAAATGCTTTCCGAAGATTCTCTAAATAATTTTTCTGCCAAGTATCAGCTCAACGATATTGCTAAGTGCAACAAAAAAGTGAAGGTGATTGCTGCAGGCAACATTCCGTTAGTTTGCTTTCACGACATTTTGTGCGTGCTGATGGCGGGTTGCCGTTTGGTATTGAAGCCATCGTCGAAAGATCGCCTGCTTCCTCATTCTGTTTTGGAGATTATCAAAATGATTTCACCAGAACTTGGCGATAGGATAGAGGAGGAGGATGGTGAGCGTATCCCCTTTGACGCTATTATTGCTACTGGTAGCAACAATTCGGCACGGTATTTCGACTACTATTTTTCTAAGTATCCTAATATTATAAGGCGTAGCCGCAGTTCGGTGGCGGTGCTTTTGGGCAACGAGTTGGAAGATGATTACCGCTTGCTCGCCGATGATATTTTTGCTTATTACGGACTCGGCTGTCGCAGTGTGGCAAAGATTTATGTTCCCAAGGGGTATAATTACGATATGTTTTTTAAGGGAATTTACCATAAAAGCGACGTTATGTCAAATGCCAAATATTCAGATAATTACACCTACAATAAGGCTGTGTACCTGATGAGCGGCGCGGATATTTTGGACAATGGATTTTTGATTTTGAAAAAGGATACTGGACTGTCGTCGCCTGTGGGGGTGGTTTTCTGTGAGGAGTATCAAAACGCTGATGCTCTTGCCCAATTGCTCGTGCAAAATGCCGACAATCTGCAATGCGTGGTGTCAAATGTTGATTTACAAGGCGTTGCCACTGTTACGTTTGGACAATCGCAACATCCCGCCATCGACGATTTTGCCGACGGTGTTGACACTATTCAGTTTTTAAAAAATTTGAACCGTTAGACTATGGAAGAGAGCAAGATAACATTTTCATCGGCGGTGTCGAAGGCATTGAAAATCGCAGCCATAGGAGCGATGCTCTTTTTGGTCTACTACCTGCGAAACGTGCTTTTGCCTTTTGCAGTGGCGTTTTTATTTGCCTATCTGCTTAATCCAGTGGTGCGTTTTTTTCAAAGGTTTCTTAAAAATCGAGCTATTTCGGTGGTGGTGACTTTGATTTCGGTGGCGGCATTGTTTACTCTTTTGGCGTTGGTTTTTACGCCTTTAATTTACGACGAGAGCGTGCATCTTTATCAGCTGATTAAGGATACTGCTATTCAAAACAACTGGCAAAACGAACTTACCGTGATGCCAGAATTTGTAACCAATATTCTCGACCGTTTTTCCGAAAATGTGGAGTTGGAAGATATTCTATCTTCTGACAATGTTTCGTCGGCAGTAGAAAAGATTGCGGCTATGATAGTGCCTGAAATTCAGGCGTTTTTTTCCAAAACCTTCAATGTGATTGCAAGTTCGCTCGGATTCGCAATTGTTATTCTGTACCTAATTTTTATAATGATCGACTACGACAATTTGAAGCAGGGCTGGCACCGCTTAATTCCTCACCGTTATCGCGGATCGGTGTTTAAGTTCGCAGCGAGATTTGAGATAGAGATGCACCGTTATTTTCGCGGACAGTTGTGCGTGGTTGGCATTGTAACTATACTTTATTGTGCGGGCTTTTCGATTATAGGGTTGCCTATGGGTCTTATGCTCGGACTTTTGATCGGATTTCTAAACCTTATACCATATATGCAGATACTCGGTTTTTTGCCAGCCCTCTGCCTCGCCATTATCCGTTCGTTGGAAACAGGATCTTCGGTGTGGGCAGTGATAGCTATGACAGCGGCTGTGTTTGTAGTGGTGCAAATTCTTCAGGATTTGATAATTACGCCCCGGATTATGGGTAAAAATACAGGACTTAATCCGGCGATGATACTGCTCTCGCTGTCGATTTGGGGCAAATTGCTCGGGTTCCTTGGGTTGCTTGCCGCTCTGCCGTTTACTTGTATGGTAAAAACCTATTACACAGAGTTTGTTGCCAAACAGCACAACCGTTCGTTGAGGCTCAATGCCCTTAACGATGTGCAATTGCCGATTCCCGACCCGCAACAAGGAAAACCCAAAAACCTGCTGAAACTACGTCGCAAACTATCACAATGAAACACCTTATTATAATAACGGGTCCTACGGCGAGCGGCAAAACCGATTTGGCGGTGAATCTTGCCGAACATTACAGCACAGAGATTATTTCTGCCGATAGCCGTCAGATTTTCAAGGAGATGCGTATAGGAACTGCTGTTCCCGACAAAGAGGTGTTGCTTCGTGTGCCACACTACTTTATTCAAACTCGCTCTGTACATGATTATTACAATGCCTTTATGTACGAAACAGAAGTCATAAACCTTCTCGAAAAGGCTCTGTTTGCTAAATTCGACACCGTGATAATGTGCGGTGGGTCAATGATGTATGTAGATGCAGTGTGCAACGGTATTGACCTAATTCCCGACCCAGATATGGAAATTCGCAATAACCTTTGGCAAAAGTTTGACAATGAGGGAATTGCGCCATTGCAAGAGATGCTTTTGAATCTCGACCCAGAATATTACAAAATATGCGACCTAAACAATCACAAGCGTATTATCAAAGCATTGGAAGTGAGTATTCAAACTGGCAAACCTTATTCTACATTCCGCACTGGCAAAACCAAACAGCGCAGTTTTAATATCATTAAAATTGGCGTGAATATGCCACGGGAGGTGCTGCACAATCGTATAAATCAGCGCGTTGACAAGATGATAGGCGAGGGGCTTGTTGATGAGGCGCGCTCGTTATACCCATTGAAACATCTTAATTCGCTCAACACTGTGGGCTATAAAGAGTTGTTTGATTATTTTGACAATAAAACCGATCTCAGCACCGCAGTAGAACTTATCAAACGCAACACACGCCGGTATGCCCGCAAACAGATTTCGTGGTTCAACGGCGACAACAATATTGTGTGGTTTCAGCCAGATAAGGTTGATGATATAATCAATTATTGTAATTGTAAAATTTTAGGCTAATGGATAATTCGAAAATAAGCATAGTAATACCTCTATATAACCGTCCTGATGAGATAGACGAATTGTTAGATAGTCTTGAAAAACAAACATCTAATAATTTTGATGTGATAGTAGTGGAAGACGGCAGCGATAAGCCATCGAAAGATATTGTAGAAAAATATTCTAATAAGCTTGATGTAAAATATTTATTTAAGCAGAATTCAGGACCTGGACTTACGCGTAATTACGGTGCGGAACGTAGCGATGGCGATTATATAGTTTTTTTCGACAGCGACTGCATTATTCCTCCCGATTATGTTAAGATTGTTACCGAAAGTCTTACAACAGAATATGTTGACGCATACGGTGGACCTGATGCCGCATTACCTACTTTTACACCTGTGCAAAAGGCTATTAGCTATGCTATGACCTCGATACTCTCTACTGGCGGCATACGCGGAGCAAGCGAGAAGGCTGGTAAATTTCATCCGAGAAGTTTTAATATGGGATTTTCGCGCAAGGTGTTTGAAAACACTTCTGGGTTTTCAAATATGCGGTTTGGAGAGGATATCGATATGACTCTCAGGATATTAGAACAAGGTTATACAACAAAGCTAATTAAAGACGCCTTTGTTTATCATAAGCGCAGAACAGATTTTAGAAAGTTTTTTAAGCAGATATTCAATTCAGGCTGTGCGCGCATAAATTTGAAACTCAGGCATAAAGGGTCGTTGAAGCTTATACACACATTTCCATCGCTGTTTTTGTTGGGTAATGTTTTTTGCATTTTGGCGGCATTGGTTACTGCGTTGATATTCAAGAATATAATAGCACCGTTGATATGTGTGGCGCCGTTGGTGCTTTTTGCATTGATAGTGTTGGTGGATTCTACCCGTCAAAACGGTTTTAAAGTAGGGTTGCTATCGGTAATTGCTGTTTATGTACAATTAACAGCCTATGGCTTAGGATTCCTGAAGGCGGTATGGCACGGACTGATACGCAAAAAAGGCGACACGTTTGGTTTTGTGAGGAATTTTTACAAATAGTAGTAGGTTATAAAAAAAACGCTATCTTTACGGCATAAACATAATAACATAAACATCATTAATATGAAGAAACTTTTTTTTATATTTGCATTAGTTCTTATGGCATTTATGGCAAATGCCCAATCGCCAACCGCTTCGGTGTCAGCTGCTCAGACAATTAAGGCGGGAGAAAAATTTACCGTTACTGTAAATATCTCTAAATTGGATCTTTCGTGCTTTGCTCAGTACCAAATTCAAATACCTTCTGGGTTTACACCTGAGGAAATTTCTGGCGGCTCTGACAATGCCAACTACTATTACGAAAACGGCAAGGTGCTATATCAATGGTACAAACTTCCAGTTGACCGCAACAACGTGGAACTAAGATTCAATCTTTCTTCCGACAGCAAATTGGCAGCTGGCAAATATCAAATGCCAGGATATTTTAGCTATCAGTACAACAACCGCCTCGGACAAGTAGATACAGACCTTACCGTTGAGGTTAAATAATTGATAATATGGAACAAACCGACGATGAGCGTTTTATGCGAGCCGCGCTCGAACAGGCAATGATAGCCTTTGAGCAAGACGAGATACCTGTGGGCGCTGTGGTGGTGTCGGGCGGACGAATTGTGGCGCGAGCGTATAACTACACCGAACACCTCAACGACGTTACCGCGCACGCCGAAATGCAGGCTCTTACCGCGGCTACGGCGGCCAGCGGCGGCAAGTATCTTACCGGTGCTACGCTATATGTTACCCTTGAACCGTGCCTAATGTGCGCTGGTGCTTTGGCGTGGTCGCAGATTTCGCGAATCGTCTACGGTGCTTCTGACCCAAAGAAAGGCTATATGCGTTTTCAAAACTCTTTGTCAGATGATTCTATTAAAATACTACATCCTAAAACTGAGGTTGTTGGTGGTGTTTTGGAAAATGAGTGCTCCTCTCTTATGAAGACCTTTTTCGGGAAAAAACGGATTGTTTAACATTTTAATTATCATAAGTTATGAAGTTACAACCAATAAAAATGATGAATAGATACAATTGCGGCTTGGCATTAACTGCAGTTGCTTTGTGTACTATGCAGTCGTGCGGCGGGTCTGAAAATAAAGTGATTCCTACGCCTGACAATTTCGAAGTTATCGGCAACCCGTTTATGCCTTTGTGGGAACATATCCCCGACGGCGAACCTTACGTATTTGAAGACCCTGACAATCCCGGTAAATACCGCGTGTATCTTTATGGTTCTCACGATATCGAGATTTCTAACTACTGTGGTCGCAATCAAGTGGTATGGTCGGCTCCTGTCGACAGCCTTAACAATTGGCGCTATGATGGCGTTATTTTTAAGGTGGATAAAAATGGCAAAGGCAAAGAACAGCAAACCGCCGATATGCTTTACGCTCCCGACGTTGCTGTAAAGATAGAAAGCGACAGCACCAAAACCTATTATCTCTATCCCAACAACCAAGAATCTGGACGTAACGGAATGGTAGCCAAGAGCAAACGTCCCGACGGACCGTTCGAAGTTTGCAACTGGAACCCTAACAATCCCAACAAAACAATAGGTGTTTTAGAATTTGACCCCGCTGTGTTTGTAGACGACGATGGACGCGTGTACGGCTATTGGGGATTCCGCCGCTCTTATGCCGCCGAACTAGACCCCGAAACTATGGCAACTGTGAAAAAAGGCACTCAGATTATTGAGGATATGATTCCAGGATACCAGAAAGACAAGTTGTTTAGGTTTTTTGAAGCATCATCGATCCGCAAAATCAAGGATAAATATGTGTTTGTATACAGCAGGTGGACCGCTGACGGCAATTTTGGATTGCCCGAATCAAATTACACTCTCGCATACGCATATAGCGACCATCCGCTTGGTCCATGGACCTATGGTGGTACTATTATCGACGGACGTGCCCGCGAAAGAGCTGATGACGGCTCTATTATCGAATCCGCCACAGTTAACGGCAATACTCATGGAAGTATTTGCGAAATCAATGGTCAGTGGTGGGTTTTTTACCACCGTCAAACAGGCTTAGACGAATATGCCCGTCAGGCTATGGTTGCCCCAATTACTGTTAAAGTAGAAGAGGGCGAAGGAGGCAGAGTGGTGATTTCAGAGGGCGAATACACTTCTGAAGGCTTTATGACAGAGGGTCTTGATCCATTTCAATGGCATCCTGCTGGAATCGCTTGCTGGTATACTGGGCCTAAAAGGGCTGAACATGAATGGCCAAACAATGTGTTCTATGGTTCGTATATCGCTTCGGCATACGGCACTGAAACCAATTTAACAGAACCTTACGCTTTAAAAAACAATATCAATCCCGTGGTGAATAATACCGATGGTTCTATAGTCGGTTATAAATATTTTAATTTTTCCAAGGCAAAAGGTAAAAAAGATATACGATTGTATATCAATCTTATACCACAAGGAATAGAGGGTAATATCGATATTTGTATCGACCGTCCGTGGACGTTTGACGGTGGCAGATGCATAGGTAGTATAGAGATAACTCCTCAAATGCCCAAGGTGCTTACACAGATGTCGGTAGAATTGCCTCAATTGGCTAATATCTCTGGTAAGCATGCGTTATTCTTTGTAGTTTCGTCACCTAAAGAAGGAAAATCCGTTTGTACATTTGAAAGCTTTGTGTTTGGAGAATAGCTGATTATGATAATCAAATCTATAATAAAAACAAAGGGGAATTTTTATTCCCCTTTGTTTTTAAAAAAAGTAATACTGTAAATATCTGTTGTTTATTATGTGTCTATTCGTGTTCGGTTTTTTGGTATACAGTTTCAAATTTAACACTATCGTACACAGCGAAGAAACCTAAGCACACTTTGCCTTCTACCGATGGTGTGAAAAACTGTTTCGGGTTATTATTGGTTTGATTATATTCTGCAAGATAGTGGTATGTTTTTTCGTCGATAGTGCGGAATTCCAATTTGATGATGTCGCCGTTGTGTAGTATGGCTTCTTCGTCGTTTTCCATATTGCTGTCGTAGTAGAGACCAATGTCGAACGGAGAATCACCCTTGCATTTGCCAGCATCTGAAAAATATATTTCACCGTTTTTATGAATTCGAGCCCAGCCATAAGCCTCGTAACCTTCTGGAATATTGGTGGTTTCAAATTCTAAAATCTGCATCCAGTCCATAAGGTTTGCCCATAAAAATTGTGGCTCAGTTATTTCTATCTTGGTCATCAGAGTTGAAGACCCAAGATATTCCACACCGTTGATAGTAACTTTGAGGTTGTATGTTTCGCCTGTTTTTGTTTCTATTTTATTGTCAGGACGATAGCAGCCGTCTTGTTGGTATTTCAAAGGAGTTTCGGTGCCGTCGGGTGATATAATTCTTACATCGTCAACCCTTATGCCGGCTGTTTTGGTAGAGTCGTCCATGTTGCGGGTGTTGGTGATTTTTACCTCGGCATATTCAGGAGTAAGGTGTCCCTCAATTACGGGTATCGGATCAATGTCATTATAGTCGAGTTCTATCTCTTTTGTGCATGAAACCAAAGTGCTTGCAATTGCTAATATGTATATAATTTTTTTCATTGTTGTTTTGTTTTTTAGATTTTCAATTACCAATTATTAGAATTTGATAGTATATGTTACCGACGGAATTAGACCGAAGAGAGATGTTTGAACGGTTTTTGTTCCTGTTTCAGTTTCATCGTCGTTTTCAAAAGTTATCAAGTAAGGGTTGTAATGGTTGTAGAGGTTGTAAACACCGAAGCTCCAGATTCTAGTATATTTAGGACGTTCTTTTGTGTTGTTGATGCCAACATCTAATCTGTGATAAGCAGGAGCTCTATAACCGTTGTGCTCAGCATAGTAGTAATGAGTCCACTCGTCGATGTCGTATTTTGAGCTCGGAGCTGTAAGAGCCTGACCAGAAGTGTATACCCAAGTTGCGGAGAGGTCCCACTTGTGGTTGATTTTGTACATACCTACGATAGAAATGTCGTGACGGCGGTCGTTTGATGCTGTATACCATTCGTTGTTGTTGAGTCCGTCGATTTTGTTTTCAGCCCAAGAAAGTGTGTACGAAACCCATCCAGTAAAATTGCCGAGGTTTTTCTTAGCGTATAGTTCCACTCCGTAAGCTCTTCCTTTGCCGTTGAGCAGTAGGCTCTCCATCTCGATGGCCGAAACGAGGTTTTTCCCGTCTTTGTAGTCGTACACGTTTTCGATGTTTTTGTAGTAAGCTTCCACAGAAAATTCGTATGTTTTGCTTTTTGTTTCAGCCATATATCCTATGCTGATTTGGTCGGCGGTTTGCGGTTTGATAATGTTGCTTGAAAGTACAGAGCGACCTATTGGAGACGACATTCCGTTGTTTAATATATTCTGAATGTGCTGCGAAGTGCGGCAGTATCCTGCTTTAATGCTCTGATGTTCTGATAGTTCGTACTTCATGCTGAGGCGTGGTTCTAAACCGAAGTAGCGTTTTACCAATTTTCCTTTGCCATAGAAAAGGGTGTCGGTAATTAAGCCGTCGGCATCGAGATTGTAATAAGGATTACCGCCTAACGCATTGAAAATCACTCCACGAGCACCGAACGAAACTTCAAGTCCGAAATTGGTTTTGATGTCTTCGCCAGCCCAGAAAGATATTTCGTCACCGTTGCGGTTTTCTTTTTCGATAAGGCCGTTGCTTGCTTTTAGTTCACCAGATTTGAGGTCGATATGGTCGAACTGAAAACCTAAGTTAATTTTTTGATATTCGGAAGGTGTAAGAGCAATGTCTTCTCTTGCAATTTGGTGTCTTAGGTATCCATCGAAACTCTCTCTCACCTTAAGAACGTCCATTGATTCAACAAAATCATAGTTGCTGTACACAATCGAAGTTTTTGCGCTGAACGATCTACCAAAATTGTGTTTATAGTCGGCGGCGGCAGCAGTGTTGCCCCAGTGAACTTCAGCAATATGGTTGTCCATTTCCATATTGTCGCGTCCGCGGAAAAACATAAGGTTCAATGTTCCATTTTTGGAAGGTTTTACAGTTATTTTTGAGTTAACATCATAGAAGTTTAACACCTTGTCGCCATATTTTTCTGTTGGTTTCAAGAAAAGTTCGAAATAAGTACGGCGTGCAGCCAAGAAAAACGAAGCTTTGTCTTTGATAATAGGTCCATCGAATGCAAATTTTGACGATAGCAAGCCAATAGAAGCGTTTAATCCAATGTGCTCCATATTACCGCTGCGTGTTTTTATGTCAAACACCGATTAAGAAGCATCGCCAAACTGAGCTGGAATTGCACCTTTGTATAGCGAAGCGTTGGTAAGAGCCTCGTCGTTGAAGGTAGAGAATACGCCCATAAGGTGACCGGCGTTGTAGATAGGAGCGTTGTCGATGAGGATAAGGTTTTGAGCAGCTGTGCCTCCGCGAACTTGGAAGCCGCATGAACCGTCGCCCTCGCTCTTGATGCCGGGCAAGAGTTGAATGGATTTTATCACATCCCTCTCGCCCATAAGAGCGGGCACTTTTGCCATCTCCGACATTTGAATGTTTTCAACACCAATAATCACGTTGTCGGTACGGCTACGGCCGTGTTTTGCTGTTACTTGCACCTCTGAAAGTTCAGTGGTTTCTTCTTCGAGTTTTATATTAATTTTAGTGTTTTCAGAAGAAACTTGATATTCTTGCGGTTCATATCCTAAACAGCTAAAATATAAAGTTGCGGGCAGTTGTTTTACCTTGATAATGAAGTTACCCTCTGAGTCAGAGATGGTTCCATTGGTTGTTCCTTTTTCGGCAACCGAAACAAAAGAGATCGGTTTTCCGTCGTTTCCGGCAATTACACCTGAAATTTTGGCAGACTGAGCGCACACTGAGAGCGACATCAGTGTAAATACTAATGCTAATATGGTTTTCATAGAAAATGTGTTATAATGTTTGGAAAGAATTAGATATGGATATATCTGATAAAGATGTCAAAAAATAGTGTATAATTTCTTTGAGATTTTTTCATAGAGGTTTAAAAATCTACGTCGCTTGCTCCAGAGGAGTGAATTTCACGGTTGTTGAATGTTAGATGGCGAAGGTTTATTTCGGATGCACCTGATGCGTTGATAATTAGGTTGTCAACCTTTCCGCGAATGTCAACGTCGCTTGCTCCCGAAGCTATTACTTCAATTTCTTCTGCGTCGATGTGGTCGATGTCTACATCGCTGGCACCAGAAACTTGGAATATCGATTTGCCTGCCTTGAAAATAATGTCTAAGTCGCTTGCTCCGCTTATTTGTGCGTTTAAAGAGCCTTTAACTTCGAGGTTACCAATCAAAACATCGCTTGCACCGCTTACACGCAGTTCAAAATCTTCGCAGAAAGTGTATTGCGGAATGTTTACATCGCATGCGCCACTTGCACGGAGAGAGTTGAGCGATTCTACGCAAATGTCGATTTTTGTTTTTGTGCTGATGCGTTTGTGGTGATCATCAACTTTAATGATGAGTTCTCCGTCAATAACTTCTGTAATCACTCTTGCGATAGATTTGTCGTCGCTTGTTATGGTTAACGCTTGTTTTTGTCCGCAAGTGATGTTAACCTCTACAGGTGCGGCAACTGTGATTTTGTCAAATTTGTCCAAATTGCGTGTCTCTGTTACGAAAGTGTTTGGATCTGTGCAAGATAATGCTGTTGTTGCTGACAATAACAATCCAGCTAATAATGTAAGTAGTTTCATAATCGTTTTGTGTTTTATATGTTTATAATTTATTTATTTTTTAATCTACTATTGTAATTTTTGCAGCGCCGGAGAAACTAACCTGTCGGTTGTCGGCTTTGAACTTTTCGGATTTTACCGATGTTGCACCCGAAGCCTCCAGCCTTAATGATTTTGTACTTCCTGAGAGCGTAACTTTGCAGGCTCCTGATGCCTCAATGTCCAGTTGTTCGGTTTCGGCAGCAATTGTTGACTTTCCTGCTCCCGATATTTCAAGTGAAATAGAGGTAGCTTTGCCTGTAAAAGATATGTTGCAAGCGCCAGTTCCTTCAAATATTGCACGGTTGGCTTGTCCGTTGATATCGATGCGGCTTGCACCATTGATTTCTACCGACAGCCTTCCAGATGCCTCTAAGTCGGCAAATGTGGTTTTTGACACACCTGATGAGGTTATCGAAAAGTTTTCAACGACGGTTTTCTCTGGGAAAATTACGTTTGACAAACCTGCTGCCGTCAATTGTTTTAAATCCTCAACCCATACTTCTACTTTGTATGATTCAGAGATGTTTTTTAATTTTATAACACCTGTTACCGCTATGTTGAGTTCTCCATTGTGGACTGTGGTTTCTACTGCGTGCAGATTTTTGGAATCGCAGGTAATAGTCACCTTCTGTTCTTTGCCAGTTACTATAGTAAGTTCTACTGGACCGGCAACTTTGATTCTGTCGAACTTAGCAACTGTGCGCTCTACTGTTATAAGGTCGCGAGGCTTACTTGATCTTGTGCCTGCGCCAAAAACCTGAGCGGCGAGAATCATCATTGTTAATATTGCTACTATTTTTTTCATTTTTCTCGATTTTAAAATTTTCGATTTGTTTTTCTGATGCAAATTAACGGCGGAAAAAAACGATGTGCAAATTTTTGCGGTTGCAACGCTGTTTCACGACTGTGGCAATGGTGTAAAACCAGTGTGTCAAACTTGTGTCACTCTTTTAACTTTCTGTAATAAAGTTGCTTAAAAATTTGTTTTTTTTATTCTAATACCTTATATTTGCATTGAAAAAAAATAAAAAAATAGCGTGAGATGTAAATTATACATAACATTTTTAACCTTTGTTGCAGTGTTGTTTTCGTGCTGCCACAAGAAGAGTGATATGTTTTTGAGCCTCGAAACGGCAGATTCGCTTCTTTCAGCCGATTGCGACTCTCTTGCGGCTATGTTTTTTTACCAATTGGATATGCCCGAAGACACCACAGAAGAACTTGCATATTATAATTATGTGGCGTCGCGAATCAACTGCCGAAACTACGAATATCAAGATCCTGAGGTACTTGACCTCCCAATTGCCTATTTTAAGCAGACCGGCGACAACAAACGGCTTGCTTATTCTTACTGTTATAAGAGTATTTTTCTTGTGAATTATTCTTACGACCTATCTTCGGCAATGATTTACAATAAGATGGCGGAAGAAATTGCCAAAAATCTCGACGACGATATTCTCAAATACAACATTTATTCTAATGGATACACCATTGCCGCCGGATGTTTCGACACGCAGGAATGTCTCTCGTACGCTATGCAGGCATACCATACAGGCGAAAAAATGCACGAAAAGAGCCGACTTGCCTATCCCGCCAACTATATCACTATGTGCTACAACGATATGAATATGTCGGACAGCGTTCAAAAGTATATGTCGGTGTGTCTCAATTTGATAGACTGTTATAATATGGGTGCTAAGGCGTCTGTGTACGCATCGTTTGGCGACGCTATGTTTAATAAGGACAATTTTTCGATTGCCGAACAGTATTATTTAGAGTCGGTTGGCATTATCGAAAACGCCGACGCATTCAAAGGACTTACAAAAATTTACCTTCACCGTGGCGACCTTGCAAAAGCCAAAGAGTGCTACGCCAAGGCTTTACGCCCCGATGCATACGAATCTAATATAGATATTATGTCGGTATATGCCGGATTTTTAGAACGTTCGGGCGATTTGGCGTCGGCTTCGTCGATTTACCGCAGGGTTTCGGTAGAGAAAGATTCGCTTTACCGAGTAAAAGAGCGCAATATGCTCACGCAGATGGACAACCTCAACCGTATTTTTGCAGAGCAGAAATCAGATGCAGAACTTTTGAAAGGCGATATCAACCGTCTGAAAATATGGCTGATAGTGTGCGCTGTGCTTACGGCTGCACTTGCGGTGATGTTGCTCATACGCCGTGCCAAGGTTAAACGCGAATCGGTGTCGTTGGGTGCTCAACTATACGAACGGTTGCTCCAAAACGAAAATATCTCTCAGTGGTCGAAAGACGAGCGCGAGATAGTTTCATCGTATTATTTTGCCGAGAATCCCGCCTTTGGCACCGAAGTTACCAACGGCTACCAAAAACTCTCAGTCAACGCCAACATCTTCTTGATACTTCACCATTTAGGCAAAAGTAAAACCGAAGTGATGGACATTATGGGCTTCTCCGACCAAGCATACAGGTCGCTGAAATCAAGGATTGAGAAGATGAGGAAGGGGTAGGGGGCTACATTCTCTCTTTTTCGTCGTTGCCCGCGCCGGTGCCGAGGTATTTGGATTTAGATGAGTTAATCTTATAACGTATTGAGAATTCGACCTTTCTGGTGTCGTATAGTTTTTCAATAGTGCATTTTCTAATATTGCCGTACATATTAAAATAGTGATTTTCGGTCTTGAATACATCGTCACACAAAAACGAAAAAGTCCAGTTACCCAGAGTTTTAGATATTTCAAAGTTGCAAGTAAAACTATCGTCAAACCATCCGAGTTCGTCATCGCCCGAAGTTGAATAATTAAAACCGATGTTCATAGTGGTTTGCCAAGGGAGTTCAAATAGATTATCGAGACGGAAATCACCGTAGGGATGGTTTAACGACTTTTTTTCGCCACAAAATATTATCGACATATCCTGACGGGACAGTGAGGCGGTAAAATTTGGACGATAAAAACCAAATGTAGGATTATAGTTGAGCAAAAATTGGAAACTATTGAACTTGTTGTAATTATCCGGTTTGATGAGCGACACTTGCGAATTGCTGCCGTAATCGATATATGAGTCGTAGATGTAATCATAATTTATAAAGAAATATGCCATAAAAGTTAAATCTTTATATATTACATTTAGACAGAAATCATCAAAATAGGTTGGTTTCAAAAGAGGATTACCTGTTTCGTATGAATATCGGTTTATAAATCCGATATTATTGCTAAGTTGTTCGTAATAAGGTCGTTGTATACTTCTATCGTAACTTAGCGAAAGGTCTGCTTTTCCAAAACTAAGATCAAACGAAACCGATGGAAACAGATTATGATAGTGTTTGCAACATTCTTCACGCTTGATTTCATATTCATAATAATCGCTTTTAACATTTTCGTATCTTAATCCGAGAGTAAAACTCCAACTATCAAAATCTTGATGAAACTCGCTGTAAATGGCTGAATTATTTTCTTTTACACGACAATCAGAATTATTGTCGGGCTTTTGTAAATATTCGCAGATACCTTTGCGGTCCACAAAACTATGTTCGGTGCCAATAGTTATCCCGCCATTTAAAATATCTTTATAAAGTTCTGCTTTAAAAGCATATAAAGATGCATCTTCTTCTTCGTTGCAGTCCCAATCAATAGTTTCACCAGCATCGGAAATTTCGTTGATTTTATGATTATAATCCGAAAAATTGAGCATTGCATCAAAATCTACTTCGTAATCTAATGATAGCAAACTACCTGAATTATAAATATTTATTGAATGATAACCAGTTTGTTTGCTGCCATTTTCATTAGAAATAAGATTATCTGATAAAGTTCCGTCTTGACGTAAATTAGTAATTGTGTTTGATTCTCTATCATTATTATGCAGTTTATTAGAATATTCAAACCCCAATGAGTTGCCCGATTTGAAACTATAATTCGTACCGATTTTTGAAGAAAACGGTTTCCGATAAAAATAATCATCAAGCACAGTATACATATTATAATATGAACTTAAAAAAGTTTCATCGGTGGAATGGACATTTTCTTTGTGTTTGTTTTTGGAATATCCCACGGAAGCAAACACATCGAGATTTTTATGCCGATAGTTAAGTTTCAGATTATCTGTATAATATGGTCTGTATTGATAACCCACTGACAATTTGTTATCAATAGAAAAGCCTTCGCCGGTGGGCGTTAGAGTATTTATTTTGATCACCGCCTTCACCTCAGAATCGTATTTTGCACCGGGATTAGTAATCAACTCTATATTTTTGATATTGTCGGGCGATAGTTGGTAAACTTCTGATAAGTCTCTGATTTTACGATTATTGATGTAAATCAACGGTTCGCCTTTGCCAAATACTATTATTTTTTTGTTTTGCGAAACAACACCTGGAACAATATTTAAAATATGCTGAACATCAGAAAGTTTTGCAAGAGGCGAACCGCTGATATTGGTTACCAACGCATCACCTTTTATTTGTATTTTTTTGCGTTCGGCAACTATGCTGACTTCGTCTAACTCCAAATCTACATTTTTTAAAATGATTTTTGTTAAATTTGTATTGATACTCAGTGTTTTAGTCTCATAACCAAGACACGAAACAATTATATATTTTGCATTCTCATTTTTATCAACCGAAAATAATCCGTTTTGGTCAGTAATTGTGCCGTCGATAAAAATTGAATCAGCCGACATCAAAACAATATTTGCAAAAGAAACGGGCGAAAGGTCTTCGTTGAAAACTCCGCCCGTGATTGTTTGGGCAAAAGCGGCGGTGTTAAATGTTGCCACCAAAATTATTGTGATTAAAAAGTTTTTCATATCGGTAATGGTTTAAAAAGTTTTGTGATGCAAAATTACTGTGGTCATTTCCCTATTGCAATAGGCGTTGCAATTATTGAAATAATAACAAACTGATAATTACCATGTTGCAATATTGCAACGGTTGATTTTGCAACTATAAAACACATGGTTCTATTGCACCACCCGAAAAAAAGACCTATTTTTGTGGCAGAAATAAATGGAACAATGAAATTCTTTAAACTCTTGATATTGTTTTTGCTATTGTTGGCAGCCTGCGGCAAACCTCCGCACACAAACCAAGATTTGCAAACGGCTTTTGAGTGTATTAAAAAAGGTGATTTTAATACGGCTAAAACGCTTGCCGAAAATGCACCGCGCCAAACAACCGCTGACAGTGCAATGTATTGCATTGTGCGATGGGCAATGACTGCAGCCGATTCGGAGTGGTACGACGACAGCACTGGAATTGAAAAATGTATCACCCTTTTTGACAGCGATGATGAAAAATCGGCGTGGGCACACTTGTTAAAAGGTACTTATTTGTACATTTATAATTATATTGATTTAGCGATAATAGAAACCCGAACCGCCGAAAAACTTGCCGAAAATATTGATTGTGACGAATTGAAATTTTTGATATACAATCAGTTGGCATCACTAAATGTTGATTCTCAAAATTCAGATTTTTACGACGAGGTAATTGAAAAATTAAATAAATATGCCGTAACTGATTACAATAAAGCGGAATATTATAGTTGGAAATGTTTTGGTTATCAACTTAATAAACTTGGTTTAGACAGCGCAAAGTACTATGGCAAAAAGGCGTTGGATTTTGCAGAAAACGCCACCGTAAAAACTTGGAATATGTTTTTCTATTATTATCATTATGCCTCAATTATTTGTGATGAAGACAATTACGCTGCCGAAAACTATCTCAAAAAGGCAATGGCGATTGATTCGTTGCAACGTGGTTTTATGCTTTTGGGCAAAATTTATCTTATGCGCGGCGACTTAAATACTGCAAATGAATATTTTACAAAGGCAAGTGAATCGAATCGGGGTATTGAATTTGAGGGCTACATCAACCAATGGAAATATGAGTTTTACGCCGGGAAAAGAGATTATGAAACAGCATACCATTATGCCTTGCAATATATCAACAATCAAAGGTCAGTTATCAACCGTTTAGAAAAAAGCGACATTAAACCTATTCAAGTCAAATTTGAGGGCGAAATCGAAAACCTCAAACTTAAATCTGCATTTGAGAAAAAGATTTTTATGATTATTTTGATAGCGGCTATAGTGTTGGCAGTGTTGGTGTCGGCATTGTACTATCAAAAGTCGAAACTTGCCGAGCGTGCTCGCAAGATTTCCGAAACACAACAGACTATCAAATCTTACAATCAGAAAATCAGTGAATTGCAACAGTCAAATACGCAAACCGACCAAAATGAAATATCATTTTTGCGGCAGAAGGTGAGCGCCTTGGAGTCCAAATTTTCGGATATTTATGTGCGAGGCAAAGAACTTTTTAGTCAGATACTTGCCGACAAAAAAATAGGACGTTGGAGCAAAGACGATTACCAATATTTTATTGAATATTACCAAACTCTCGACTTTTTGTTTGTATATTCGTTTGAAACCGATTATATACGTCTCACCGACCGTCAAAAGGTGTTTCTCATACTCCAACATATCCCTAAAACCAAAGAACAGATAATGCAGATAATGACTATTGAAGAATCAAGTTTTAGGTCGATGAAATCAAGGATTGAAGGGATGAGGAAGTAGGGGAGGGCTTTTGTCATTTTGATTTATCGACAAAATTACCCAAAAAACACCATATTTATCGACAAAATTACCATAATTCTCTCCGATTTATCGACAAAATTGCTTTTTGTTATTTTAATTCCAGTCTATATATACAATTGGTACGTACCCAATTATCTTTTGCGAAAACAGAATTATCAAGTGTGTCTGATTTAATAATAATGAATTTTATTCTGTTCCAAAGAGGCTCAATTCCATAGTATTCTGGCATATCATCATCTTCAGGGAAATCTTTGTAGACTATCCCAGCGCCATATTCTATTTTTATGAAATTTGTTGGTTCAATAATTATTATAGAATCTGATTGTGCAAGTCTAACCACCTCGTAGTCTTCTCCGTGCTCGTATGTAGGTAAAATATCCTCTAAATCTCTAAGTTGTTCAGAGTAAAATATATAGGCAGTGTCTTGGGTATTATTTTGTATTTCAAAATACCAAGAACCAAAGTAATCACAACTTGATAGCGTTGCTATAACAATAAATAACAGTGTTGCTTTAAGTATTGGTTTTATCATTTGATTCTGGGATTATATTTGTGTATCAATTAATTCACCCTATACCTTATCACCTTCTTAGTTTCAAAAAACTCTTCTTCAAACACATCTGGAATGTTGTATAGTGTGATGTGCTTGCGGAAGGGGGCGATTTCTTCGTCAAAGTCGCCGCCTTTGAGGTAGACGATTGACGATGTGGGTGATTTTTCTAATGCCTTGCGGGTCTGTTTTAAGAAGTTGGGGAAGGCTGTTACGGCGCGGCTCACTATGGTGTCGAACTTGTCTTTGAGGTCGTTGCTGTTGAGTTTTATGGCTGTGGCGTTGGTGAGACCTGTTTTTTCTATAACGTCTTGAACCACAGTAATTTTTTTGCCTATGGAATCAATAAGGGTAAAGCGTTTTTCGGGATACATAATAGCAAGGGGTATTCCGGGGAAACCTCCGCCTGTGCCCACGTCGAGGATATTTTGGCTTTGGTCTATAAGGTTAAATTTGGCTATGGCGAGCGAATGTAGAATGTGTCGCGTGTAGAGGCTGTCGATGTCGTTGCGCGAAATCACATTTATTTTGTCGTTCCATTCGGGATATAGAGTGCCAAGTGCGGCAAATTGCTCTTTTTGCGTTTCGGTAAGGTTAGGAAAATATTTTAGCACTATGGCGTTGTCCATCTTAAATGCGGTCTTTGTTGAGATTGATGTCTTTAACAATGCTGAGCAATAGTTCGCGGCTGCGGAAAAGTCGTGCTTTTACAGTGCCGAGCGGGAGGTCGAGTTTTTCGGCAATTTCGGTGTACGACATTTCATCAAAATATCTCATTTCGGTGATAATTCGGTAATCGTCGTGAAGTTGCTTAACCACCTGGCGCATCAGTTTTTCTTTCTGCTCTTTCATCATACTCTCTTCGGGGTCTTTGATGGGAGCGGTGAGGGTGTTTTCTGCCCACGAAGTGGATTCACGGTCGCTTGTTGGGCTCGGCTTGTCGATAGATATGTTGTTTTTCTGCATTTTGTTGCTACGCAGAAAGTCGATGGTGTTGTTTGATGCAATCTTGAACAGCCATGTGCTAAATGCGTTTGACGGCATATACGACTTGATGTTCTTAAACGCCTTGCCAAACGACTCAATTGTGAGGTCTTCGGCATCGTCGGGGTTGCGCACCATCTTCACTATCATATAGTATACCGAGTCGCGGTATTTTCCAAGCAGTTCGGCAAATGCCTTCTGATTGCCCGCCCGCGCTTCGAGCACGAGTTTGTAGTCGGCTTTTGCTTTTTCCGAGAATGAACTGTTTCCTGTGTTTTCGTTTTCTATTTCCATGTGAGTCTGTCCTTGCGAATTTTTCCTAAAATTAGTTGTAATGCGTTTATGTAAGGTAGTATTATGTCAAAAAGTATTCCAGCGGCTGCTACTCCCTTGGTGTTAAACTTGGAAGAGGCTTTTGAAATCGCGTATAAATATACAAAATATCTTGTAAAAAACAAAATTGGTGTAATAAAATACAGCGGATGGAAAAAAGAAAGCGCTATGCAACCAATATAGAAGCAAGTGCGCGACAGTGTTTCCATTGCCAAAACCACCTTGTGTTTGGTTTTGTACCGTTCTGATGCCGAAAAATGTCTCTGTTTCTGTTTGTTCCACTGGCTGAAACTCTCCTTGGGTTCGCAGAGGGTAAACGATGCCGAGTTGGTTTCGCACACAATTCTGCCTTTCTGGGCGTTCTGGTTCACAAAAATATCGTCGTCGCCCGACATCAGGTAACTGTGACTCGAAAATCCGCGTGTTTTTTCAAACAATGATTTGCGGTAAGCCATATTTCTGCCCACGCCCATATAGGGCATTCCAATATCGGTGTAGGTGTAGTATTGCATTGCTATGAACACGGTGTCGTAGCGTATAAGGCGGTTGAGAAATCCTTTGCGTTGGTCGTATCCTCCGTATCCGAGCACAATGTCGTTCTGATTGGAGAAATTCTGGCTCATTGTTTTTATCCACCATTTCGACACCGGCTTACAGTCGGCGTCGGTGAGCAGAAGCCATTCATTTTTAGCGGCTTTGATGCCTACGGTGAGGGCGAGTTTTTTGCCGTGCGAAAATTTTCGGTCGAACGGCACTTCGGTAACGTATAGTTTTGGATATTTCTGTTTGAGTTCGGCGAGCACGAGAGCACTGTCGTCGGTGCTGCTGTCGTTTACCACTATCACCTCAAAGTCGGGATAGTCTTGTTCAAGCACTGCGGGCAGTTTTTCGCGGAGGTTGGCGGCTTCGTTGCGGGCGCATATTACCACCGAAACGGGCACGGGGCTGAGGTATTGTTTTGCCTTAGGCTTGCGGCGGATGCGGACAAATACACCGAGGTAGTAGCACATCTGCACTATCCAAACAAGTATCAGGCAGCATATTAGCCAAAATTCCCAACTATATATATCCTTAAACAAGGATGCTATTTCTTCCAACATTGATGTTTGTCTATTTGGTGCAAATGTACAAACCATTTTTTAATAAATTGTTATAAAATAAAAAAATATGTTTTTTTTTGTGATTGTTTGATGCAAAAACGATTTCATGGTTTATCTTTGCAGACTGGAAATTTTTGTAAATGAAGTTCGAAATTAAACATAGCGACACACGCACCAACGCCCGCGCAGGTGTTATTACCACCGACCACGGAAGCGTTCCTACGCCTATATTTATGCCTGTGGGCACTGTGGGCTCGGTCAAAGGCGTTCATCAAACCGAATTGAGCGACGACATCAACGCACAGATTATACTTGGCAACACTTACCATCTTTATCTTCGTCCCGGTATGGAGGTTATCAAGGCGGCTGGCGGTTTGCACAAATTTATACATTGGGACAGACCTATACTTACCGACAGCGGCGGATTTCAGGTGTTTTCGCTTGCCGAAAACCGCAAACTTACTCCCGAGGGCGTAACATTTCGTTCGCATATCGACGGTAGCAAGCATATTTTCACGCCCGAAAATGTGGTGGACATTGAGCGCACCATTGGCAGCGACTTTATGATGGCGTTAGACGAATGCACACCTTATCCGTGCGATTATAAATATGCAGCCAAGTCGCTGAAACTCACTCATCAATGGCTTGAACGCGGTGTTAAGCATTATCGCGAAACCGAACCTCTTTACGGTCATTCGCAGGCGTATCTTCCTATTGTTCAGGGCAGTGTATATCGCGACCTTCGTGAACAGTCGGCTGAGTTTATTGCCAAGCAAGAGATGGATGCCAACGCTATCGGAGGTCTTTCGGTGGGCGAACCCGTGGAGATGATGTACGAGATGATTGAGGTGGTAAACAATATCCTGCCCAAAGACAAGCCCCGATACCTGATGGGAGTGGGCACGCCTGCTAATATTATAGAAGGTGTGGCTCGCGGCATTGATATGTTCGACTGCGTGATGCCCACCCGCAATGCCCGCAACGGTATGATATTCACCTCAAAAGGTACTATGAATATGAAAAACGAGAAATGGAAGATGGATTTCTCGGAACTTGACCCCGACGGCACTTCTTTTGTAGATCATTATTACTCAAAGGCTTATCTGCGTCATTTGGTAACAGCCAACGAGCGTCTTGCCGCGCAGATAGCCTCGATACACAATCTCGCATTCTATCTCAACCTTGTAAAAACCATCCGTGAGCGCATTCTCGACGGTACTTTTGCCGATTGGAAAGACGACGCAGCCAAAGAGATGATGCAACGAATTTGATTTTATACACATTTATATAATAGAGACAATAAAATGTTCAAGATATTAGACCGCTACATAATGAAAAAATTTCTCGGCACATTCTTCTATTCGCTTGTGCTGCTGATTTCTATCATTATCGTGTTCGACATTCAGGAAAAACTCGACGATTTTATCGAGAAAAAAGCACCGTTTGAGGCGATACTTTTTGATTATTACCTCAAC
Source organism: Bacteroidales bacterium (assembly GCA_016286055.1). GTDB lineage: Bacteria > Bacteroidota > Bacteroidia > Bacteroidales > UBA3824 > UBA3824. Next base: position 86,704 of record JAEERW010000002.1, on the reverse strand, counting down.
TTTGCGCCCTATTACGCAAATATGTTTATGTTCTTGTTTATTTTTATCTCGGTGATATTCTTCACGTCGAAACTTGCGGGCAACAGCGAGATTATTGCCATCCTGAGTGCAGGCATCAGTTTCCGCCGTATGCTTGTGCCATATTTTGAGAGCGCGGCTATACTTGCTGCATTGTCATTTTTCTTGAGCGCATACGTTATTCCTCCTGCCACCGACATCAGACTCAAGTTTGAAAATATTTATATCAAAGGTACTTACGTCAACGATTCTAAGAATATTCATAGGCAGACATCGCCTGATACCTTTATATATATGCAGAATTATGTTACCACTTCGAATGTGGGTTACAAGTTCTCGTGGGAAAAGTTCGACGGTAACATTCTCAAAGAGAAACTTATGAGCGACTTTATTGTTTGGGATTCTATTCATAACAAATGGACTATAAACAACTATTATATAAGGTATTTCAACGGAGATTCCGATTCGGTAGTTACTGGGCGCAAGATGGACACCACTCTCGCCATTCTTCCTAAAGATTTTAACCAACGCCTCAACCAGATCGAAACCCTTACAAGTCCCGAACTCCACGAATATATCGACGAGCAACGTATGCGTGGTAGCGACAATATTGAGGCTTTTCTTGTGGAGAGTTACAAGCGTATTGCATTTCCGTTTGCCTGCTTTATACTTACATTGATAGGCGTTACGCTTTCGTGCAAAAAGGTAAGGGGTGGAATAGGTATCAACCTTGGAGTAGGTTTGGCATTGAGTTTCAGTTATATACTCTTTATGCAGGTGTTCTGCGAATTTGCAAAGGGAAGTTCGCTTCCTCCATTGCTGGCTGTTTGGATTCCAAATATTATATATACAATAATAGGTGTAGTACTATATTTCAAAGCTCCCAAATAATGGAACTCAATCAAGAAGCCCTTTACCAAGTGGCCGTCACCATGATACCAGGAGTTGGCGGCAGCACAGCCCGAAAACTTATAACATGGGCTGGTGGTGCTGAGCAGGTATTTCAAAAGGTTGACCTGCTGCCCGAAACGGGACTTCTTTCGTTGAAATCATTAGAGGCATTAAAAACTCTCAATGTGGTGGATGCTGCCAAACGTCAAATGGATATTATTGATCGTGAGGGCATTGGCATCACATCTTACACCGATCGTGACTATCCTCGCAAACTTGCACAATGCGACGACGCACCTTTATTATATTATACAAAAGGAGCAGTGGTTAATTTTGATACAAACCACACCATTGGCATTGTGGGAACACGGCTTACCGATCCTGAGGGGCGCGATAATATATTCAGTCTTGTAGAAGGACTCAAAAATGATGGCATCCGTGTGATAATAGTTAGCGGACTTGCTTCTGGTGCCGACACATTTGCACATCAGGCTGCTTTGGAATGTGGCGTGCCCACTGCGGCAGTGCTAGGACACGGTTTCGATATGATTTATCCCGCCGAAAACCGCCCGATAGCTAACAAGATAGTTGATGGCGCAGGAATAATGTTGACCGAATATTTTTACGGACATCCTGTAAGCAAGACCAATTTTCCACGGCGAAACCGCATTGTGGCGGGATTGTGTGATGCTTTGGTTGTTGTTCAGAGTCGTAATAAGGGCGGTGCGTTAATTACTGCTGAATACGCTCGGCAATATCGCCGTACTGTTTTTGCATTCCCCGGGCGTGCCAACGACCGCAACTATCAAGGTTGCAATCTACTTATCCGCGACAACCGAGCTTCACTCATTACACGGCATACCGATGTAGAGAGCTTGATGGGATGGTTACCCCTTAAGCAATCAGCTCCTGTACAGATAGAGCTGCCTCTTGACGAACCACTTGAACCACAAGAGGTTAAAATTGTTGACGTGCTCCGCAAACACGGCGAACTCAGCATCGACTCCTTAGCCTTGGAGACACAGATACCTATGTGGGAACTTTCGCCTACACTGCTAAACCTTGAATTCAAAGACCTTGTAAAATCGTTACCTGGCAAAAGGTACACAGTGAGGTGATGTTTTTTTTGTAAGAAATCGAAAAAAAAAGAAGATTTCTCGTTTGGAGAGTTTTTTTTTCTATCTTTGCGTTCGAATTATTAAAAACAGACACCAATGAAAGCATACGTTTTTCCCGGACAAGGATCACAGTTTCCGGGTATGGGCAAAGACCTTTACGAAAAATCTGACATAGCCAAAGAACTGTTTCGCAAAGCCAACGAGGTTTTGGGATTCGACATCACCAACCTTATGTTCGAAGGTACGGCAGAACAGTTGTTGCAGACAAAGGTAACACAGCCCTGTATTTTTATCCATTCGGTAATATCGGTGATGGCCGACTCCGCCAATTTTACCCCCGACGCCGTAGCTGGACACTCGCTCGGTGAGTTCTCAGCACTTACAGCAGCTGGTGCCCTCACATTTGCCGACGGTCTCTCTCTAGTGGCAAAACGCGCAGCAGCCATGCAGAAATGCTGTGAAACCCAAAAGGGTTCAATGGCAGCAGTACTGGGTCTCGACGACGCTGTGATAGAGCAGATATGCGCTCAAATCACACAAGAAGGCGACGTTGTAGTGGCAGCAAATTACAACTGCATAGGACAGATAGTAATTTCTGGTAGCGAACAAGGCGTTGACAAAGCCTCACAGAAACTCGAAGAGGCAGGAGCAAAGCGCGTTGTAAAACTCGCCGTAAGCGGAGCTTTCCACTCTCCATTGATGCAACCGGCACAGCAAGAATTGCAGCAAGCTATCGACAACACTATATTTACAACACCAAAATGCCCTGTATATCAAAATGTTGACGCAATGCCTCATACTAATCCCGACGAAATAAAGCAAAACCTTATCAAGCAGCTGACCTCTCCTGTACGTTGGACAAAGACCATTCAAAACATGGTAGGAGCAGGTATAAACGAAGTAATTGAGTGCGGACCAGGAAGCGTTTTGCAAGGATTAATGCGCAAAATTGACCGAAATGTGAACTCTTCGCACTTCGGAGCATAAAAATGTAGCGTTTGAAGTTAAAATTGTTTATGTACTTAATGTATTGTTATATAGTGTGTTAGTGTATTACTTCAATACAAAAATAAAAAAAAGTTGTATTTTTTTTGTTAATTTTTTTTTAAGTACATTTTCTTTTTGTAATTTCGTTGCCGTAAATTTTTGCTAAATGGCATCGAGGAGAGATGTCCGAGTGGTTGAAGGAACACGCCTGGAAAGCGTGTATACGCCAAAAGTGTATCGGGGGTTCGAATCCCCCTCTCTCCGCAAAAAAAATTAAATTAAAGTATCAATTATCGTATAATTAAAACTAAAAACACAACATGAAAAAGCTATTTTCATTATTGGCAATATCAGGAATGCTCTTTTTCGGAAGTGCAGATTTGTTTGCGCAGGAAGAGGCACAATCTCAAGCTCCTTCTACAGAAAACGTTCAATCAGGTTCTCAGGCTCAGCCCGAAGAAGTTCCAATTCACAAGGAAATTAAGACCAAATTCATCGAAGGTGGTGCCGGCTTTATGGCATCAGTTCTTATCTGTTTGATTCTCGGTCTTGCAATTGCAATTGAAAGAATCATCTATTTAGGTCTTTCTTCAACCAACACCAAGAAACTTCTCAATCAAATAGAAGACGCCCTCGACAACACTGAGAGCCAAAACCCCATTGAGGATGCTAAAACAATTTGTAGAAACACCCGTGGACCTGTTGCTAGCATATTCTATCAAGGTCTCGACCGCTACGATGCAGATAAAGAAAACAACATCGACCTTATTGAAAAGTCAGTTGTTTCTTACGGTAGCGTACAGATGGGACAGATGGAAAGCGGTGTAACCTGGATCAACCTCTTCATCGCACTTTCTCCTATGTTGGGATTCATGGGTACTGTAATCGGTATGATTCAGGCGTTCGACGCTATCGAGCAGGCTGGTGACGTTTCGGCTTCTTTGGTTGCACAAGGTATCAAAGTTGCGTTGATCACAACTGTAACTGGTTTGATCGCTGCTATCGTTTTGCAGTTGTTCTGTAACTACATCCTTTCTAAAATTGAATCTATCACAAACGATATGGAAGACGCTTCTATATCATTCATTGACATTCTTGTTAAATACCAAGAGAAAAATAAATAATTAATATGGAGACATCTTTCTTACAAAAAATATCAAAGTACATCCTTATAGTATTATTTGCTATATCTATCGTTTTGATAGGTTTGTTCTACTACCAAGTAGTACCTATAGAGGATCAGTTTGAAGAGGAAAAGATTGAGCACGGCACAACAGCATTAGTTCTTACATGGACTGAAATCCTGTTTTTCGTTGCTGCTGGTCTTGCTGTACTCGCTTTCATTTGGGATATTATTATGAATCCCAAAAAGAGCATTAGCACTGGTATAGTTGTCGCAGGTTTAGCATTGATTGCTATCGTATCTTATGCAGTAGCTAGCGACTCTATGGACTCTATTTCGCCCGCAACAATGGCCAAACCTACTCCTGGCGAACTCAAAGGTTCTGGCACAGGTTTGATTTCATTGTACATTATTCTCGGACTTAATCTTCTCGCCATCATCTGGCTCGAGATTTCGTCTAAATTAAAATAATTAAGTTGAATTTTCGGCGGCCGTCACTTTTCGGCGGCTGCCTTTTAAAACTATACAGATGAGACAAGTAGGTGACATTAATGCAAGTTCGCAGGCCGACATCGCATTCCTTCTGTTGATCTTCTTCCTTGTTACCACGTCTATGGACGTTGATCAAGGTTTGTTGCGTCAGTTGCCGCCTCCCAGCACTGAGGAGCAGCCTAAGACTGAGCAGATCAACGAGCGCAATATCTTTATTGTGCTTATCAACAAGGACAACCAGTTGGCTATCGAAGGCGAGCAAGCTGATTTCAATGAGCTTACCGACAGAACCATCAAATTTTTGACCAATCCTGCCAACTCTGAAAACCTTGCAGAGCAGGTTAAAGCTTCGGTTAAATATGATGAACTTGCTAGTAAGCCAGATAAAAAGGCAGAAGCAGAGGCTATGAAAGCCGTTTTAGACAATTGCGGTGATGTGAACATCACTCGTGGAGTGGTTTCTCTCCAAAACGACCGTGGTACTAAATACGAGACTTATATACAGGTGCAGAACTCTATCGTGGCTGCTTTCAATATATGTCGCGATGAATTTGCCAAAGAATATTTCGGTAAAGTGTACGACGAGATTTCTGCCGACGAGCAGAAAATCGTTAAAACTGTTTTCCCGCTCAATATTTCTGAGGCTGAACCACGAAGTGTTAAATAGTTAAAGAAGGAGGACTTAAAAATGGCAAAATTTAGAAAAAAAGGCGGACGTAAGGTTAGCGGTCTTTCTACCGCATCGCTCCCTGACATCGTGTTCATGCTTCTGTTCTTCTTCATGTCGGTAACTTCAATGAAAGAGACCGACTACAAGGTGAAAATCAAACTTCCTGCCGCTACTGAGGTTAAGAAGTTGGAGAAGAAATCTCTTGTTAGCTATATCTATGTGGGAGCTCCCCTTGCCGCTTTCCAGTCGAAATTCGGTACTGAGCCCCGTGTACAGCTCAACGATAAGATTTCCGACCTTTACGATATTCCTGACTATATCGAGGCTGAGCGTCAGAGCCATGAAGAGGCCGATAGACCTTTTATGACTTATTCGCTCAAGGTTGACTCAGATGCTAAAATGGGTATCATCACCGACGTTAAACAGGAGCTTCGCAAAGTGCAAGCTTTAAAACTTAACTATTCTACATTGAAAGTTGCACGCAAATAGTTTTATTTGCTAGTATCTATAACAAATTACGGTGGAGATGTATATTTCTGCCGTTTTTTGTTGCCCATAAGTCAACTTTTTTGCGTTTATGCCGTATAGTATATCATAATTAAGGTTTAGACATAGGTTTTTATTAAGTTTGTAGCATTAGGTTTATATGGGAGAAATACCTGAAAATATCTCTCAGGTATTGAAAGAAAGCGGTTCGGCGGTAATAATGTACGTCGTCCGCTTTTTTTTGAGTTTTTGCGATGTGGGTAATAAATAATTTCTTTTCTTTGTAAAAAATTTTTGAGATGAGACATCTACTTGTTTTTATTCTGTTTATGGTGGTGTATGAAGCCGCCGCGCAGAACTATCCAGATACTACACGCGAATTTCGTGGCGTTTGGGTGGCTACATCCAAGCGTATCGACTATCCCACTGTGGCTACCACCGACAGCAAGGTGCTCAAGCAAAATTATCTCGATTTGCTCAACGCTTGGAAAAACGCAGGTTACAATGCCGTTATTTTTCAAGTGCGTCCTGCTGCCGATGCTTTTTTTGCCTCTGAATATGAGCCTTGGAGCGAATGGCTTACCGGCAAACAAGGTCGCCCCCCTGAGCCATATTTCGACCCGCTCGAATTTATGGTAAAAGAGACTCACGCTAAGGGAATGGAATATCACGCATGGTTCAACCCTTTCCGTGCTGTGGCTACAATCCAGTATGCCGACGTGTGCAAGGAGCATATATCCAACACTAATCCCGAATGGTTTTTTACCTACGGTGCCAACAAGTATTTTAACCCTGGTATTCCTGAGGTGCGCAACTATCTGATACGCATCATAGTAGATGTGGTAAAGCGTTACGACATCGACGGTGTGCATTTCGACGACTATTTTTACCCCTATCCCGTTACGGGCGACAACAAAAAGATTGTTCCCTTGCCCGACGAAGCCACATTTAAAAAATACGGCAAAGGATTCAGCAACATAGCCGATTGGCGCAGAAACAATATCAATGAGTTTATCAAAGAGTGCTACATTGCCATCAAAAACGAGAAACCTTGGGTAAAATTTGGCGTAGGTCCTGCTGGTGTGTGGCGCAATAAGAGGGAAGACCCCGATGGAAGTCCCACAAATAGTCTTTCGGGTTACGACTACCTTTATGCCGACGCCCTTACATGGCTCAAAAACGGCTGGGTAGACTACTGCGCACCGCAAATCTATTGGAATATTGGTCACGTTTACAACGATTTTGAAACCGTAGTTAAATGGTGGAACAACCACGCCTACGGACGCAATATCTACATAGGTCTTGGCGCATATAATCAGGAGAATCCCGCCAATGGATGGACCGACCCGCAAGAAATTCCAAATCAGATACGCATTACCCGAAAATATCCTAATGTTCAGGGAGTAATAGTTTATCGATCCACCACTGTTGCCAAAAATCCGCTCAATATGGTGTCGAGCGTAAAACAGAGTTGCTTTAATAAGAATGTGATGATGCCGCAGATGCCGTGGTTGAGCATTTTCCCCGAAAGTCCTAAAATTTCGATGGTTAAGATGCGCAATCAATATCACGTGTATTGGCAAAAAGACAATGGCAAAACTCTTCCACCTGCCGACACTGCGATATTTTACTCTGTATACAGGGTTAAGGGAAACAATCCCAACTTTGTACCATCAAAGAGCAACTTCTTAAAGTATATTTCTCAAAACGACCTTTCGCTTTTTAAGAGCAAATTTTCGTTCAAGAAAAAAGTTTATACGTATAAGATAACGGCGTTTAACCGCTACCATGTGGAGAGCCAGCCAAGTAGAGCCATCATTGTAAAATATGGCAAAAAAGACCGAGTAGAATAAACACATAGAGTATGGAGCAACAACAGTTTGTATTAAAAAAAGGTAGGGGAACGCAACCCGGAGCGTCGTCGTGGACAGTGTGTTTCGACACTTTAAACAACCGCTATACTGCTGAGTGTTATTTTACCAACGGCTGCATTGGCGGCTACTACCTTTACGAAATTACGAAAGATATTTTTGAACAAGCCGATGCTAATGCCGGCGACCAAACAGAACAACTTATTCATACTGGACGTTTGCTCTACGAAGACCACAGCGATATAAATGCAGTTAATTACCATATAATTCACGATTATAATTACGAAACCATCTGCCAGTGGGCGCATATCATCACAAGCGATACCGATGTGCCAACATGGGTGGATTAAAATTTTATAACTATGGAAAAAAGTATTATTAAAGTAATAGAAAAGGCGTTGCGCAAGTATTGGGACATGCCTTCGCTTACTAATTTCGGTGGTGCTACCTTTACCTATAAAGATGTTGCCCGCAAAATTGTAAAAATACACATTGTGTTTGAAAAAACAGGTATCCAAAAAGGCGACAAAGTGGCTTTTTGTGGCAAAAACTCAGCACAATGGGGAGTAGCATTCCTTGCTGCACTTACCTATGGAGCAGTGGCAGTGCCAATTCTGCACGAATTCAAACCCGACAATGTTCACAATATTGTAAACCATAGCGAGGCAAAACTGCTTTTCTGCGGCGACGAAGTGTGGTCTGGTCTCGACGAGGCTTCTATGCCTGCGCTCATTGGCGTTATCCGTATCGAAGATTACAGCCTTAGAGTGTCGCGTAGCGAGCAACTCACCGAAACACGCCAAAACCTCAACCGTATATTTGGCGAGCGTTTCCCCGAACGCTTTACAGCCGACAATATCTCCTTTTTTGAAGACAATCCCGAGGAAGTGGGAATCATCAACTATACATCAGGCACTACCAGCGCATCAAAAGGCGTTATGTTGCCTTACCGTAGCATAATGTCAAACATACAGTTTACCATCGACAACCTTGGCACTAAGGCTGGTGAAACTATGATTGCTATGCTGCCTATGGCTCATATGTACGGTTTGGCATTTGAGTTTATCCACCATTTTATCTCGGGCGTTCACATATTCTTCCTTACCAAAGTGCCTTCGCCAAAGATACTTATCGACGCAATGCAGCAGATAAAGCCGTCGCTTATCATCACTGTGCCGTTGGTAGTGGAAAAAATTATCAAGAAAAAAATCTTCCCCGAAATAGAGCGTCCTACTGTAAACTTTATGCTCAAAGTGCCGGTTATCAGCGAAAAAATTTATAAAAAAATACACGATTCGCTTCGTCAGGCACTCGGCGGCAACTTCCGTCAATTGATTGTGGGAGGCGCACCTATCAACTGCGAAATAGAGCATTTCTTGAAAAAAATCAAGTTTGAATATACCGTGGGCTATGGTATGACAGAATACGGACCTCTTTTGGCATACTCTCCTTGGGACAAGTTTGCCGAAACATCTTGCGGACGCACTATCGACCGTATGGAAATCAAAATAGATTCTTCCGACCCGCAAAACGTTGTTGGAGAGATACTTGCACGTGGCGAAAATATGATGGTGGGCTACTACAAAAATCCCGAAGCCACCGCTCAGTTTATCGACAAAGATGGTTGGGGTCACACCGGCGACCTCGGTCTGATGGACAAAGACGGCAATATCTTTATCAAAGGCAGAATCAAAAATATGATACTTGGCCCGAGCGGTCAGAATATCTATCCCGAAGAAATTGAGGACAAAATCAACAACCTTTTCTTTGTCAACGAGTCGATTGTGGTGGAGAAAGAGGGTAAACTTGTGGCGTTGGTATATCCCGACTTTGATTCGCTGCGCAGTCAAAATGTTGCCGAGGCAGAAATCCCCGCCACTATCGAAAAATATGTGCTGCAACTCAACAAAGAATTACCCGCTTACAGCCAAATAAAAGGTGTAAAAATTTATAACGAAGAATTTGAAAAAACGCCCAAACGCAGCATAAAACGTTTTCTCTATCAGTAAGATGAAAAAACTGTTGATAATCTTGGCGTTAGCGCTTCCTTTTTGGGTAAATGCCCAAAATCAAGAAGACGTGTCGCTTGCCTATTCGTACTACAACAGCCGCGAGTTCGACAAAGCGGTCTATCTGTTTGAAAATCTTTTTAATCAGACACATGCCAAGAATTATTTTAACTATTATATCAAGTGCCTCGAATCGCTCGGCGAATTAGACAAGGCAGAGAAGGCTGTAAAAAAACAAATCTCTGCCAACAAAAACGACCTTTCGTACAAGATAACCCTCGGCTCGGTATACAAGAGTCAAGGAAAATTAGACAAGGCCGCCGAGCAGTTCGATGGTGTAATTTCTGCACTTCCTCGAGACCGAAATTCCATAATTTCGCTGTGTAACAGTTTTTTGCAAGCCGACGAACCCGATTATGCCGAAAAAGCACTTGTAGAAGGTGCTACTATTGCCCACACCGATTTTAGTATGGAATTGTTTTCGGTGTATGCCTCGTCGCGAAATTATAAAAAAATGTCAGAAACATCGCTTGATGTAGTTTCTGCCGATGCATCGCGCCTTGCCACTGTGGAGAATATGCTGCAATACTATCTCAACAACGACACCAACGACGAACTTTACAGCGTTTTGCGGTCGTCGCTAATGCAACGTATTCAAAAAACGCCTTCCACCGCCCTCAGCGAAATGCTCATTTGGGTCTACGTGCAGAAAAAGAACTTTAAAATGGCTGTAAATCAAGCCAAAGCGTTAGACCGCCGAACCAACGGACAGGGACGTTATCTTGTTTCGCTTGGTCAGCAGGCTGTTGACGCAGGCGACTTTGCTACTGCATCCGACGCATACAAGTATGTGATCGAACTCGGTGAAAAATCTCCGTATTATCTCCACGCCAAACTCGGTGTGTTAAATACTATGTATCAGCAGGTTGTAGCCGGTTCTATCACTGACTCAGAGCAACTTGCATATCTCGAAAACGAATACTGCTCGGTGTTTGCCAAGCAGGGAATCAATGCCTCCACAGTGCAGCACGTAATTAATTACGCTCGCTTAGAAACCTATTATCTTAACCACGCCGACACCGCCAAGTCTATCATCAACAAGGCGTTGCAACAGCCGCTCAACTATGCCATAAAAGCCGACTTAAATCTACAACTTGCTGATATTTACCTATTTTCGGGAGATGAATGGGAGGCTCTGATGATATACGCCAAAGTGGAAACCGACAACAAGCAAAACGAAAAAGGCGACGAGGCAAAACTCCGCAAAGCCAAAGTAGCCTATTACACAGGCAGTTTCAAATGGGCACTCTCGCAATTAGACGTGCTCAAAGCCGCCACCTCAAAACTTGTGGCAAACGATGCTATGGAACTCGCCATTATTATAAACGACAATATGGAAGTGTCTGATGGAGCGTTTGTTGCCGACACATTATCGACCGAGCCCGACCACGAATTGAAAATTTTTGCCCGTGGCGATATGCATATGTTTCAAAACCGTTGGAGCGATGCCTTGGGCTGTTACGATACTATTGTAACGCAGTTTAAGAGCAGTCCCCTTGTAGATGAGTCGCTCTACCGTCAGGCGCAAATCCGTGAGCGTCAGAAAGATTATGCCGAAGCCGCCTCGCTCTATCAAAAAGTAGCCGACGACTATGCCTACGACAATCTTGCCGACAAAGCCGCCTTTCGCCTTGCCGAAATATCCTCCACTTACCTTGCCGACCCCGAAACCGCCAAGACATATTATTTAAAGATTTTAACCGACTACCCCGGCAGCATCTACGCTGTGCAAGCACGAGAAAAATACAGAAAAATTGATGGGAGATAATGTTTGCTGATTTGTAGATTAAGATTCTTTGTCATATATTTGTTGACTAAAGAGATTAAAACGCAAGGTACATTTTTTATTTACAATTCATTTAGACGTTATGTCATGTATAATGCGTTACTAAATTAATAACTACAATAACTAAAGCAGTCTTCCAGAAAATGAAAATATATTTATATATTCTATGTTTTATCCTTGGGTTGAGCAATTGTTGTATAAAGTCGGATTCGATTAACCAACAAACTCGGGATACTGTGATATATTATAATAATCATCAACAAATATATATGAATGCTGGTTATGTTTGGAATTATTATTTTCCGATAGTTGATTATATAGATTCAAATCTCATTATTAATATAAATTTTAGGACTACAAATTTTTATCTATACGATACGTTTTATAATACAACGTTAAATATACCTTTATTTGATAGCCCATCGTTACGTAAAGCATTTGTTGAAAATTTTATTAATACCTATTGTAATCATTGGCCTCTGACGGCTAACGATTATACAATAATTAAAAAGATAATTGCTTATACTTTTTTCATGGAATTCATTTATGGCAAATATTCATATACAGTTAAAAAACGTTATTATAAATTGCGTCATATTGTTGATACCTGCTATGTTGAAGATGTTGATACTCAATCGTATTCGTTTGTTCTTGTAGATACTATATGTGATATTAGAATGAAGAGCATCCTTGAATTCAAAAATGATAAATATATATATAATATCGACAACGATCCTATATCCCAATTATATGACAAATTGAATCCCCATAATATAACATCTTATAGTTTTAACGAATTATGATAAAATGGCATTCTTATTTACTTTCACTCTTAGTATTAATATGTTCTTGTTCGATCCAGCACGAAGATGAGCATAAGAAAGTTTTGTTTTTTGGTGATTCTGTTAGGCTAATTGGTATGCCCGATTCAACGGTTCTATCAAATTATCTTAATTTAGATAACGACTACATTTATTTGTTCAACAATATGGTTTCTATGACATTGATTATGGAACCACCAGCAATCTACCATTGTTTTATATTGGAACATGTTGGTTCTGAAAAACAGATTTATTATCTGAAAATGGATGATGCAATAAAATACAATTGGATACCTCCTTATGATTCATCATCGTATGATTTGGGGCTTGATTTTATTTCTACAGAATTGGCTGGTTGTATACTGGTAAGTGAATGGAGTGGAGTGCCAGAGTATATCAAACCTGACATGCCGATGCTATGGTCATCAAAATATGAACACATCCCTTCGATGCGCAAACACAATGAGGAGTATTACAGGATAATATCACAATGTGATGATGCAAAAGAATTGTCTGCTTATTATAATACTTCGCTTTTTTTTAAAAATAATGACATTGTCAGCGAAGAAAGTAAGATTGATTTGTTGTGTCAATTGATTAAAATTACCCAGATTCAGTATGTTGATTACTTTTTTGATTTAGAGAGAGATTATAATGATATTTATCCCATTATTATGGGATATTCTTACAATTTTGATTTAAATACATATAAAGTATTAAATTTCAACGATTTTAAACAATACATTTGTGATTTTGACGAGGATTTAAATGGCCTGGCTCGATTATATAAATATGAACATCTTTCAAATGATCGTAGGCGTTTAATTTCTAAATATTTATTGGATATGAGTTCTAATAATATGAATTATATTGTGAACAATTTTAATGATTTAGAAAAACTTTTCAACACATCAACTATGATGTTTTATCAAAAACTTGCTCATCAAGATATCCGCATTTTTTTCTTCAACATCACATACGATGAAAACAACAAGATTGCGATCGAAAAAAACTATTACAACAAAGAATATATTACAACTACAAGAATAAGAGGGTATTTATGAAATATTATAAAACTATAATACTACCTTATCTCTGTCGCATATCTAAAATATTGCGAAAGCAGGCACTAGTACAAATAGCATATCAGATACTACAACAAACACACCTTGAAAAGGAATAGCCCTCATACAATAGCACCTACAACACTAAAACTACCCAACTCGCACATAACAATATAAACCAATGTTTTCAGCCCCTTTATTAGATATCAACAAACCATTGACAAACAGCATGTTGTACCCAATATCCCAGACCCCTTCAAAAAACGGGTGTCCCTCGGTATTGCCCCAAGGTCATCGTCATTCTGCGTATTCGTTCCATTCGTCAAAGCATTCTGCAACGCTGTTGCACAATGCTTTATCAGTGTCATTTAGTGCTTTCCGTGGTTAAAGAAATCTTCGTTTCCTTCGTTTAATTCGGTGTTAAAGAAGGTAAAAATTTGGAGAATAGGAAGCAAACCGCTAACTTTGCAGAAAAACAATACACAATGGCAGATACCGACGAATACAGCAAAGGCGAGATAGTGTTGTACCAGCCCGACGAGACGGTAAAGTTGGAAGTTCGGCTCGACAACGAAACCGTATGGCTGACGCAGCAGCAAATGGCTGAACTCTTTGACAAAGACCGCACAGTCATAGGCAGGCACATTAGGAATATATACAGTGAACAAGAGTTAGAACAGAATATCACAAGTGCAAAATTTGCATATAAGGGTTCGGATGGTGATCTTTACAAAGAGTGCGGTAAATCAAAAAGGCATATTGGAAATATATCTTGCTACAAATGGTTATGAAGTGGTTGATTCAAATACTGTTAATCATGTTAAAGGCGATAAAACCAATAAAACACCAAGTTATATAGAATTAATAATTAAGAAGAAATGAATAAAATCAAAAATAAATACTATCTCAAAGTGGCAATCATTTTTTCATTTTTGAGTTGTTTGATACCATTAATATCATTGCATTTAGATTTATTTATTTCAAGAAGTAGTTTTATATATGATGATAAGGCTACAATCGTATATTTTTTTATTTTTCTGATACAGTCAGGAATTTATCTTTTGTGTTACGGATTAGGACATTGTCTTAATTTTAATATTAGACCATTAATTTTGTTTTTTTCATTCGGTGATTTAGTTTTCATTTTAGGATTGTGTTTGCTTGTCTCGGGATTAGGATCTGGCGACCATTTTGCAATTTTTAAAAATTTTGGTGCGGATTTATATTTCGTGCAATTATTCATGTCTAAATTTGGACTGAAGAATATTATGGAAAAAGTCGACGAAAAAAACGACAAGGAATAGCCAATCCATATGTTTCGCCTCCGGCGACCACGGAATTCCATACAATAGCAACACTCAACCTACCCAACTCGCACATAACAATATAACCAATGTTTTCAACCCTTTTATTGGATATCAACAAACACTTGACCGACTACCCCGGCAGCATCTATGCCATGCAGGCAAGAGAAAAGTTTAGAAAAATTGATGGGGGATAACTCTTCAAATTCCAAATTTTTTTTTACCTTTGCCCCCTGAAAAAATTTATTGAAAACTCATACCATAGACAATGGCAAAACAGAATATTAGCAGATGTTCGTTCTGCGGAAGGCCTAAATCCGAAACCGAACTGCTCGTAGAAGGGCAGGAGGCTTATATTTGCAACTACTGCGTGGAGCAGGCGTATCAGATTGTTAACACTGAACTCCAAGACTCGCCTGTATCAAAATCGCATTCAGGCTCGCCTAACTTCAACTACAAGCCTGCCGAAATCAAGGCGTTTCTCGACCAGTATGTTATTGGTCAGGAGATGGCTAAGAAAACCCTCTCGGTGGCTGTTTACAACCATTACAAACGTCTCAACCAGAAGGTTAAGACCGACGATGTGGAAATCGAAAAAAGCAATATCATAATGGTGGGTCAAACCGGTACTGGCAAAACCCTCTTGGCAAGAACTATCGCACGTCTTTTAAACGTTCCGTTTACCATTGTTGACGCTACGGTGCTCACCGAGGCAGGATATGTGGGCGAGGACGTTGAGAGCCTTCTCTCGCGACTTTTGCAAGAGTGCGACTACGACGTTAAGCAGGCTGAGCGCGGTATTGTGTTTATCGACGAAATCGACAAGATTGCCCGCAAAGGCGACAACCCCTCTATCACTCGCGACGTTTCGGGAGAGGGCGTGCAGCAAGGTTTGCTCAAATTGTTGGAGGGCAGTGTGGTAAACGTTCCGCCAAACGGTGGTCGCAAGCACCCTGAGCAGAAGATGATTCAGGTTAACACCAAGGATATTCTCTTTATCTGCGGCGGCGCGTTCGACGGCATTGAGAAAAAAATTGCTCAGCGCCTCAACACCGAGGTTGTGGGCTACAACTCTATACGCGAAAACGACAATATCGACCGCAACAATTTTCTTCAATATATTACTCCCGTAGACCTCAAATCATTCGGACTTATACCCGAAATCATTGGTCGTCTGCCGCAGTTGACACACCTTGAACCGCTCGACCGCACGGCTTTGCGCAATATCCTCACCGAACCCAAAAACGCCATCATACGTCAGTATATCCGTTTGTTTGAGATGGATAAGGTGAAACTCTCGTTCGACCCTGAGGTGCTCGACTACATTGTAGACAAGGCTGTGGAATACAAACTCGGCGCACGCGGCTTACGCTCTATATGCGAGGCTGTTATGCTCGACATTATGTACGACATTCCTTCGCAAAAGATTTCTTCTTTTACAGTAACGCTCGACTACGCAAAATCGAAGTTGGAGCATTTTAATTATGCACGAATAAGAGCGTAACTCTATGGCAGACAACGGCAACTTTATCGATTATGTAAAAATTTACGTCCGTTCGGGCAGGGGAGGAGCAGGCTCGGCGCATTTGAAACGAGAAAAATACCGTCCTAAGGCTGGTCCCGATGGTGGCGACGGCGGCAAAGGCGGAAGCGTTATTGTGCGTGGCAACAAACAGTTTTGGACTCTCCTTCACCTTAAATATCAGAAACATATCTTTGCCGAAGACGGCGTGTCGGGTATGCGCGATATGTGGCACGGATCCGACGGCAAGGACGTTATCATAGACGTTCCCCTCGGCACGGTGGCTAAGGACGGCGAAACCGAGGAGTTCCTTTTTGAGATAATCGAAGACGGACAGCAGGAGATACTTGCCAAAGGCGGACGCGGTGGATTGGGTAACGTACATTTTAAATCTGCCACCAATCAAACGCCTCGTTATGCTCAGCCCGGCGAAGATTGCGAAGAGGGTTGGAAAATTCTTGAACTTAAAGTGCTTGCCGATATAGGCTTGGTGGGATTTCCTAATGCCGGAAAATCTACTCTGCTGAGCAACGTTTCGGCAGCGCGTCCAAAAATAGCCGACTATCCATTCACCACCCTTGTGCCGCATCTTGGAATGGTAAACGTTGACAACAAGCACTCGTTTGTGATGGCTGATATTCCCGGAATTATAGAGGGTGCGTCAGAGGGTAAAGGCTTGGGTATAAGATTTTTGCGCCATATTGAGCGAAATCCTTTGCTGCTGTTTCTTGTGCCTGCCGACAGTGACGATGTGGCTCACGACTATGAGGTGCTGCTCAACGAACTTGGTGAATACAATCCCGAACTTTTAGACAAGCAACGCATACTCGCCATATCCAAGTGCGACCTTATAGACGACGAAATCCGCGCCGACATCGAGAAGCATTTGCCCGAGGGCATTCCGCATTTCTTTTTCTCATCGTATACTCAGGAAGGCATCAAGCAGTTGGTATATGGCATTTGGGACTTGCTCGACAAGGGTGATGCTCCCGCCGTTGCCGAAGAAAAATTTGTTGCTCCCCGCGTAATCGACGAAAAAGAGTATTACGAATCGATGTAAATTTTTTTTTGCATTTTTGGTGTAAAGAAAGATTTTTTTGTATCTTTACAACCGGAAAAATTGCAAAAGTTATGACAACATTCGCATTAAACAATCTTTGGACTTATATTCAAGGTCTTACATTGGCACGTGCCGACCGTGAGTGGTTGGCAGGTAAACTTATGGAGCCTTCTGCCGACGAAATCGAAACCAAAAGTCAACAAGAGTTTGTTAAGGATTCACTTTACCGTGCACTTGATGAAGTTAAGGAGGCTAAGCGAGGTGGAAAACAGTTGATGACAGAAGAAGAGTTTTTTGAACGTTTAAAGGCTGATGGGATAGCATGAATGTGAAAATTAAACCTTCGGAAGAATTTTACCGACACTTTAAACGTCTGTCAAAAAAATATCGCTCACTTGTTGACGATTATCGTATTTTTAGAGAAGATTTGATTTCAAATCCTTTTCAAGGTGTTGATTTAGGTAGTGGAGTCAGAAAAGTTCGCATGGCTATTGGAGCCAAAGGAAAAGGTAAAAGTGGTGGCGCACGTGTTTTAACACTAACAATATTAGTAAGTGATGACGCTGAAATAACACTACTTACAATTTATGATAAAAGTGAAATGGAAAATGTTTCCGATAAATATATTAATTGGCTTGTTGAACAATATAAATAATTGATTATTAATATAATATTATAATTTACCATCATGGCAAAAGAAAAAAACGAAGAACCCGTAGACGCTAAGGCTGAGAAACTTAAAGCCCTACAACTAACGCTCGATAAAATAGATAAAGACTACGGCAAGGGCACTATTATGAAACTCGGCGACCGTGCCGTTGACGATATACCCTCAATCCCCACAGGTTCGATAGGTCTTGATTACGCTATCGGTGTGGGAGGCTATCCAAGAGGCAGAGTTATTGAAATTTACGGACCTGAATCGTCAGGTAAAACCACTCTCGCTATCCATGCCATTGCCGAGGCACAAAAAATGGGCGGAATTGCCGCTATTATCGACGCCGAGCACGCTTTTGACCGTACATACGCCGAAAACCTTGGTGTAGACGTTTCATCGCTTTTGATTTCGCAGCCCGACTGTGGCGAGCAGGCTTTGGAAATTGCCGACTCGCTTATCCGCAGCGGTGCTTTGGATATTATCGTAATCGACTCTGTGGCAGCGCTTACACCTCGTGCCGAAATTGAAGGCGATATGGGCGACAGCAAGATGGGTCTCCAAGCACGCCTAATGAGCCAAGCACTCCGCAAACTTACCGCAAATATCAGCAAAACAAATACTTGTGTAATATTTATCAACCAGTTGCGCGACAAAATCGGTGTTCTCTTTGGTAATCCTGAAACCACCACCGGCGGTAATGCGCTTAAATTCTACTCTTCGGTACGTTTGGACGTTCGCCGCACAGGTCAAATCAAAGATGGCGAGGATGTTATTGGTGGACGTATCAAGGTAAAGGTTGTAAAAAACAAGGTTGCGCCTCCGTTCAAGAAGGCAGAATTCGACCTTATGTTTGGCACAGGTATCTCTATGATAGGCGAACTTATCGACCTGGCTGTGGAGATGAATATCATCAAGAAATCTGGTTCGTGGTTCTCTTACGGCGAAAACAAGATTGGTCAGGGTCGCGATGCGGTTATCACTATGCTTAAAAACAATACCGACGTGGCATCAGAAATCGAGTCGAAGGTACGCGAACAACTTAAAGGCGGCGCAGCACCCGAATCTGCCGACGACGATATCGCTTAATATTAATTAGATTTTTTACGGTCCAACGTCTTACGGCGTTGGCCTTTTTTTGTTTTATAAATCTTTGATGGGTGAATTTAAGTTATAAAATAATGAAAGTTTTTAGATTTTTATTCGTGTTTTTTGCCATTGCTTTGGTGCTGGCTTCCTGCGGCGGAAATAATAATGGGGATGTTAACAATGCTGATACTCTTGCTGTTGAAGAAAAAACCGCCACATTGCTCTACGGCTTTAATGTAGATTCGTTTGATATACATCAGGGCAAGATTACCGACGGGCTATATCTTGGTAAACTCTTTGCCGACGAAAAAATCGACAACAAATCTGTTACTACCATTTTGCAAAAAGCCAAACCCGTGTGGGACATCCGCAAGATGCGCCGTGGTCAGCCTTACGCCGTTTTTCGCAGCAAAAAAGACACTTCAAAAGTCAGTTACATTGTTTATCAAAAAAACTTGGTAGACTTTGTTGTGTTTGATTTTACCGACACCCTCGGAGTTTACAACCGTTCGCTCAAAGTGGATACTCTCACACGCACGGCATCGGTAACCATAAGTTCAAATCTTTGGACAGATTTTAAAAAGGCGGGGGTTAATCCGTTGTTATCCAACGACCTTTCGGATATTTATGCTTGGACGGTTGACTTTTTTGGAATCCAAAACGGCGACTATATTAAGGTGGTTTTTGATGAACTTTATGTTGACACCACTTTCGTAAAATTTGGCGATGTGCACGTGGCTTTGTTTAATCACTATGGCAAAGATATTTACGCCATTCCGTTTTATCAAGACAGCCTCACAAGTTACTACGACAAAGACGGCACTTCGCTGCGCCGCTCGTTTCTCAAAGCACCGTTGGAATATTCCCGCATAGCATCGTATTTTAATCCTGCGCGTATGCACCCGATTTTAAAGATTGTGCGTCCGCATTATGGCGTGGATTATTCTGCACCGCAAGGTACACCTGTAAGAGCCATTGGCGACGGCGTGGTGCTTTTGGCAGAACGAGCATCGCAGTCGGGCAATTGGATCAAAATCCGTCACAACGGCGTGTATGAAACCGGCTATCTGCACCTTTTGAAATTTGCCGAAGGTATCCGCAAAGGCGCATTGGTAAAGCAAGGTCAGGTGATAGGATATGTTGGCAGCACAGGATTGAGCACCGGTCCGCACTTGGATTTCCGTGTGTGGAAAAATGGAACGCCTATAAACCCGCTAAACCTTGATGCTCCGCCCGTTGACCCCGTAAAGCCCGAAAATATGGAGAGGTTTAATAAGGTAAAAGGAGAGTTGTTGCCACTGCTGCCTCAATAAAAATCCTTGGAATGGTGCGAAATTTAACAAATAAAATCTTTGGAATGGTGTAAAATGTCAACTAAATGCAACATAGTTATTGTATATCTCCCCCTCTATATGACACCATTGCTCTAATAGAATATCATTCCCCCCGTAGAGACGCGCCATGGCACGTCTCTACAATTTACCTGGCGCGTCTCTACATACCCAAATCCCCTGAAAATAATTTGTTTAATAGATAATTGTTATTACCTTTGTCATCAAAAGAAAAACAAATCTCCACCATTTAAACACACACATTCAACTAAAAATGAAAACCCTCCATTCCATCACCGCCGCCCTCGCACTATTGTTGCTTGCGGCAAACCCTGTATTAGCACAAAACACCAACGAAACCCACACCATCACCAAGCCTGCCACAGAAGGCTGGGACATCCCTTCCTCCGCCCAAAAAGACGACAACGTGAACATCAAGTACACCGGCGACAAGTACCTCAAAAGCGTGAAGGTGGTGCCGCTGCCCACAACCGTTACCATAACTCCGAAATGCCTGACGATGATAGTAGGCGAAACGGCAACCCTCGCAGCCGATATATACCCCGATATTACCGGCGTGGACAAAGACGTAACTTGGGCATTAACCTCAGGCAACGCCGTAACCATCGACGCTGACGGCAAGGTGACGGCAGTATCAGAAGGCACCGCCACAGTAACCGTAACAACAAACACCAACAACAAGACTGACGCGCTTGTCATAAATGTAGCAGCCCCGTCCAACACCTTTGTAGAGAAAGCGTTTTCTGTATCCAGCACAAAAAAGGTTTATTTCAGCAAGGGCAACCTGCAATACAACGTCAACGAACAGACGTGGCGTTTTGCCAACCACCAGTGGGATTATGTTGGTGGCAGCGGCTCATCGGCAGGCAATATGGGGTGCAATACCAATACAAGCGCCGCCGGACCTTGGATCGACCTCTTCGGCTGGGGTACGTGGACTAAGAACGGCATCGCGCCAAACAGCACATCCACAACAAATGCAGATTACAAGACAGGCGTGGAAAGTTCGGGCGATTTTGAAAACGTCTGCAAGGAAGGCATCGGCTCTGAGTGGAAAACTCTATCGTATAGCGAGTGGGACTACCTTCGATACACTCGAACCAATGCCTCCAAACTTTTAGGCGTAGCCACGGTAAACGGAGTCAACGGTTTGATACTCCTGCCCGATGAGTGGTCTGACCCTAAGCCAGACGGCAAGGAGTTCAAGAGCGGGGTGGCAAGCAGTTATGGTGTAGATTATTATAAAACTGTAAACGAGTACACAGCGGCTCAATGGGTGCAGATGGAGTCGGCTGGGGCTGTGTTCCTTCCTGCTGCGGGCTACCGCTACGGTACGTCGCTCTACTACGTTGGCGACGACGGCTACTGCTGGTCTTCGTCGGCTAACGACACCAACAGCGCGCGCAACCTGCGCTTCCACTCGGGCTACGTGGGCACGAGCTACTACAACCGTTGCGGCGGTCGTTCTGTCCGTCTTGTCCGTGGTCTGTAGAATTTACCGTTTTTCGTCCGTAGAGACGTGCCATGGCGCGTCTCTAACAATATAAATAGACGCGCCATGGCACGTCTCTACAAATGAAACAATTAAAAATAACAGAAATTCTTTTTTTACCAATAAAACATAAATATCTAATAAAATGAACAAACAACTACTAATTTCCTTTGTCTTACCTCTGATTGTAGCCGTAGCCGCTACACAAAACATTTCTGCACAGAGTGTTCCTGTGCCAACGCAGCAGTCCGACGGCACGTGGCAATTTACTATGCCCGACTATGACGTGGCTATTGAGGCGGAACTCATTGATATTACAATCAACCCGTTGACCGTAACGGAATTTAAGTACGACGGCACCGCAAAGAAACCTGACGTTACCGCAAAGGCAGGTACTGGCTCGTCGGCCATAACTATCGAAGCCAGCAAATGCAAGGCTGTTTATCCCGACGATGTGATAAACGTAGGTACAAAAAATATCACAGTAGTTAAAGTTTGGAACAACGGCGGCGGTGAGGCCGCTGTTTCTACCTCGCTGTCTTATAAAATCACCCCCTTGGTCATCGACCCAACCGACCCGAAACTCTCCATCACCCTCAATCCTACATCTTTTACCTACGATGGCACCAAAAAAGAACCTTCAGTATCAGTGAAATACGACGGCAAGGATATTCCATCCACCGAATACACCGTCACTTACGATAATAATATTAACGTAGGCACAGCCACAGCAATTATTACCGACAATCAGGGTGGCAATTATACTGTTAGCGGTAGCAAAGATTTTACTATTACTCCTCTTGAAATCGACCTCAACGACCCCAATATAGCATCTTTGCTCTCCATAGTACTTAACCCCGATTCATATATTTATGATGGTAAAAAGAAAGAGCCAGACGTTTCTATCGCCTACAACGGCACAGAAATTCCATCCACGGAATATACTGTTACTTATCAAGATAATATCAACGCTGGTACAGCCAAGGCAATAATTACCGACAATCCTGGTGGAAACTATACCATCAACGGATATGCGCCTTTCACTATCAATCCGTTAGTTGTAGACCCGTCCGACCCGAATCTGTCGATTGTTCTTGAAAATGACACCTATAAATTTACCGGCTCTCCGATTGACCCCAAGGTTACAATCACCTACAACGGCACAACTATTCCCACCACCGAATACACCGTTTCTTACAAGGACAACACCAATGTAGGCACAGCCACAGTGATTATCACCGACAATCCAAACGGCAATTTTACCATCAGCGGCACAACTCCGTTTGCCATAACGCCCGGTCCTATATATATCACCGCCGCTAATACAGATACCGACGGTGCAATCCTTGCCGACGCATCAAACGAGTATTTCTGCAAAGGTAAGGCTGTGATCGACTTTACTATTCAAAACGGCACGCTCAACAATTACAGCATTGAGTTTGATGGCGACATAATACCAGTCCAGAACGGAGCCATCAAAGGCAACAGCATTGAAATTGCATTGCCCAAAGGTCTACTCCCCGGCACATACAACGGCTTTATGGAGCTGACCAGCAACGACGGCAATTCCACAGGCAAACTACCAATTAGGGTAATAATCAATCTCCCGTTTTATACCATCGTAACCCTCTACAACGATGTGGCAGCGGTAAACCAACTTGCAGGCGAGTTTTCGGCATACAAATGGACCGAAAATGGCAGCGAAATATCAGGTGCAAACGGCAGAATATTGCAGCACACATTCAATAAATCGTCGGTATACACAGCAATACTCACCAAAACCGATGGCGGCAGTTACGAAACCTGTCCGCTCGACCTGTCACGCATTTCGGTTGGCAATTCTACAGCCCGACTGGTAGTTTATCCCAATCCTGCCACCCAAGGCAACGACATTACCGTGGAGGTGTCGGAAAATTATAACCCCGAAGCCAACAAGCAGATATATATCTACAATCTCAATGGCACGCTTGCCAAACACCTTTCGTCTCCCCAAGAGATTAACAAAGTGCAACTGCCCACCGGCAACTATTCGGGCGTGTATATTCAAAACGGTGAAAAAGTACCCTTTAAACTAATTGTAAAATAGATATATATTATTCCACAATAATTTTAAACCCCGACTTTTTGCCGTTGGAGATCAAAGACAGCCTCACAAGTTACTACGACAAAGACGGCACTTCGCTGCGCCGCTCGTTTCTCAAAGCCCCGTTGGAATATTCGCGCATAGCCTCGTATTTTAATCCTGCCCGTATGCACCCGATTTTAAAGATTGTGCGTCCGCATTATGGCGTAGACTATTCAGCACCGCAGGGCACACCTGTAAGGGCAATCGGCGATGGCGTGGTGCTTTTGGCAGCACAGGATTGAGCACCGGTCCGCACCTTGATTTCCGCGTATGGAAAAACGGTCAACCCGTCAACCCCCTCAACCTTGATGCTCCGCCCGTTGACCCTGTTAAGCCGGAGAATATGGAGCGGTTTAATAAAGTGAAGGCAGATTTGCTACCAAAGTTCCCGGAAAGATTAATCAGAATAAAACTATTGTTTGAGCCATTCTGTTACAATTTTGTCGATATGGTCGATGAGGTTTTTGGCAGGATAAAGTTTGGATTTATTCAGCATTTATAAGCAATGATATTTCGGAAAAAGTTTTTTTGGCTTTTTCTAATTCTAATTCTACAAGAGTAGTGCGTTCTTCGTCGGATAAGCTCATTTCAATACAATTTTATCGTGTTCCACATTGTGGTAAAAGGGAAGAAATGTCCAACTCTGCCATTGTTTTTTTGTGTAAACGTGAGTGCTGATATACTGTCCGATGTCAACACCGTATTCAAAAAAAGGGTAAACCATATCGTATTCATCGCCAGTTATCTTGTCCTTGTCTATGAGCACAAGTAAGTCCCAGTCGCTGTCGGGGCGTGCGTTGCCTCTTGCCCTCGAACCGTAGAGGTAGAGACTGCTATTGTCGGGCAATATCCTTTGCGCAATGGTTTTGATGTTGTTTATTACTTCCGTTTGTTCCATATTGCAAATATAGTTATTTTTGTCTATTGCAAAAATTTTTTCTACATAAAACTTTGCACTCATAATAGATATTATTTTCATTTACAAAATTCATAAACTACAAAAAAATCAAATAATCCCTTCTAAAAATTTTGTAATCCGAATAATTATCACCAAATTGCGGCACAATAAAAAATAACTATAAACAATTTAAACTACTTTTTTAAACAATGAACTACAATCCTATTAACTCATCCCATAGGTCTTTAGGTTGGGTAAAGTTTACTTTTGTGCTATTTTTGTTGATATTTGTTGAGTTTGTAAATAAAGCAGTAGGGCAAGAAGCGTATGCGGAGGTATCTGTCGATGGGAAAACTCTAACTTTTTATTACGATGGTCAAAGAGCAAACCATGTGGGGATGGTGTATGGAATGAATACTGGAGAGGATAAACCGGGATGGTATACCTATCGTTCATCTATCACAAAAGTTGTTTTTACTGAAGCTTTTAAAGATGCACGTCCTACTTCTTGTTATGATTGGTTTTTTGAATTTTATAATCTTACTTCTATAATCGGTTTAGAGTATTTAAATACAAGTAAAGTATCGAATATGACTTCTATGTTCTCCGGTTGTAGCAACCTTATTGCTCTTGATGTTACCAAGTTTAATACAGAGAATGTAACGAGTATGTGGAGCATGTTTTTAGATTGCCACAAACTTACTACCCTTGACGTTACTAATTTCAACACACATAAGGTATCAGCTATGAATTTTATGTTCTTTGGTTGCAATAATCTAATTGCACTTGATTTAACTAATTTCAATACTAATAATGTGATATATATGAATGGTATGTTCTCCGGATGCAGCAATCTTACCAAAATTATTGTAGGACTCACATGGCAAACTACCAATGTAACAAACGGTGGTTATATGTTTGAAGATTGCTCCTTGCTTGAAGGCGAAAAGGGAACGCAATACACCGATTCAAAAATAGACCAAGAATACGCCCATGTAGATGGTGGTGCTTCAAACCCCGGCTATCTTACCGCAGGCGTCGCTGCTTACGCAGTAGTTTCTACAGATAAAACTACTCTTTCTTTTTATTACGATGACCAATGGTCTTCCCGAGAGGGAACTGTGTATGGAATGAATACGGGAGATGATAGACCGGGGTGGGTTGATGGTACCTACCCATCTAATCCTAACTATACAAAAGTTATATTTGATGCATCGTTTGCCGCTGCGCGTCCTACTTCGTGTTATGAGTGGTTTGATTACTGTGCAAATCTTACTTCAATAATAGGTTTGGAGTATTTAAATACAAGTGAGGTTACGAATATGTCTCATATGTTTTACTACTGCACGAGCCTTGAATCCTTGGACGTCACCAAATTCAATACGGGGAATGTTACGGATATGAGTGATATGTTTTACTGGTGCGAGAGCCTTGAATCCTTGGACGTCACCAAATTCAATACGGAAAAGGTTACTGATATGTCTTCTATGTTTAGCAACTGCAAGAGCCTTAAATCCTTGGACGTCACCAAATTCAATACGGAAAAGGTTACGGATATGAGTGATATGTTTTACGGCTGCAAGAGCCTTGAATCCTTGGACGTCACCAAATTCAATACGGGGAATGTTACGAATATGTTCAGTATGTTTGAAGGCTGCGAGAGCCTTGAATCCTTGGACGTCACCAAATTCAATACGGAAAAGGTTACTGATATGTCTTATATGTTTGACGGCTGCACGAGCCTTAAATCCTTGGACCTCAGCAAATTCAATACGGGGAATATTACGAATATGTCCCAGATGTTTTACGGGTGCGAGAGCCTTACCACAATTTTAGTTGATGAATCAAATTGGAAAACTGATAATGTGGCGTCAAGTAGAGATATGTTTAAATATAGTCGCGAACTTATCGGCAACAAAGGCACTACTTACACATATTCAAAAATTGATATAGCATACGCTCATATTGATGAGGGTGTATCAAACCCAGGCTATCTCACCACAGGCAAATACAAGATTTTTTATAACGGCATTGATGATGATGACGCTACTTTGGATACTTACACCGGTGCAGTCACCGAATTTATGAACGAAGAAGTTACTCTTGTAGAGCCGAAAAAGGATGGTTATGAATTTACAGGTTGGACAGGTACCAAAATAACAGGACTTACTACAACGCCCACCAAGACTGTAAAGATAGCCAAAGGCGAGGTAGGCAATAGAATATACACTGCGCATTGGAAAGCAAAGGTAACGCTCTCTGTAGCCATCAACGGCTGGACATACGGCAGCACACCAAGTACCCCTATTGTAAAGAAAAACAACACAGAGATTTCTCTTTCTGACGTAGTTTTAAAATATACCGATGAAAACAACCAAGAGATAACGCCAAGTAGCACAACTCCTGTAGGTACATACACCATTACCGCCACTTATCCTGAGTCTGCTACGGAACTGTCAGCCACTGCAAGCACTACGTTTACAATTTCTCCATTAGTAATTAATTTGAACGACCCCAATATAGCATCTTTGCTCTCCATAGTACTTAATCCCGATTCTTATATTTATGATGGCAAAGCAAAAGAGCCTGCGGTAACTATTACCTTCAACGGTTTGGAAGTTCCTGCTGCTGAATATACTGTATCGTATCAAGATAATATCAATGCCGGTACTGCCAAGGCTATCATCACCGACAATCAAGGCGGCAACTACACCATCAATGGCACAGCACCGTTTACCATCACGCCAGGCATCATACACATCACCGCCGCCAACGTAGACGAAAATGGCGTGATAATAGCCGACGCATCAAACGAGTATTTCTGCAAAGGCAAGGCTGTTATCGACTTTACTATTCAAAACGGCACCCCAGATAATTATAGTATCGAGTTCGACGGTGGTGAAATATCATCGCAAAATGGCGCAATAACAGGCAATAGCATTGAAATTGCATTGCCCAAAAGTCTACTCCCCGGCACTTACAACGGCTTTATGGAACTTACCAGTAATGCTGGCATCTCTACAGGCAAACTACCCATTAGGGTAATAATCAATCTCCCGTTTTATACCATCGTAACCCTCTACAACGATGTGGCAGCGGTAAACCAACTTGCAGGCGAGTTTTCGGCATACAAATGGACCGAAAATGGCAGCGAAATATCTGGTGCAAACGGCAGAATATTACAGCACACATTCAATAAATCGTCGGTATACACAGCAATACTCACCAAAACCGATGGCGGCAGTTACGAAACCTGTCCGCTCGACCTATCACGCATTTCGGTTGGCAATTCTACCGCCCGGCTGGTAGTTTATCCCAATCCTGCCACCCAAGGCAACGACATTACCGTGGAGGTGTCGGAAAATTATAACCCCGAAGCCAACAAGCAGATATATATCTACAATCTCAACGGCACGCTTGCCAAACACCTTTCGTCTCCCCAAGAGATTAACAAAGTGCAACTGCCCACCGGCAACTATTCGGGCGTGTATATTCAAAACGGTGAGAAAGTGCCATTTAAACTAATTGTAAAATAGATATATATTATTCCACAATAATTTTAAACCCCGACTTTTTGCCGTTGGAGATCAATGCGCCGGAGTAATAGCCACGGGGAAGGGTTATAGTGGTGTTTTCGGTTATATTATCAATACGCATTACCTGTGCACCCGCATTGTTGAAAATCATTATTGATGCATCTTCGGGTACTCCTCCAATGAGTTTGATGGTAAATGGTACGCCCTCTTTGGCGGGGTTGGGGTAGGAGGTAACGGTGGGCGAGAGCTTAGAGGTGGGTGTAAATGTTTTTGTGGGACACGAGTGTAGTTTGATTCCGTTTTGTGTGGTAACATCTACAGAGTATCTACCAGTGAGTTCGGGACGCTCTGTTATATATTGCTTGGTTTCGCCATTAAGAAGTTGGTCGTCTTTGTACCATTGGTATTTTGTGTAATGATTGTATGCATTATCTACAAAAATAACGTTGTGGTAGAGTTGTTTTATCACATCTGGGGGAATAATATCCATAGTAAATGTGCAAATATTTGATATTGTGTCGTTACCGTCGGAGTCTAAGGCGAAAACTAATGTTCCGGTGTATGTGGCTGGTGTAATATCATTTGGAATAGATAACCCTTTGATGGTGTCGTTTTTGAATGGAGCGGTTTGGTTGAGGCGAGGCTCTTCATCAACTTTTATTTTGCAATATCCTTCTTTGATTTTGAGATCATCTGCCGACGATATCACAGCCGTGTTATTGCCATCGCAAATCTGTTTGATTGTTATGGATTTCCCTAGATTTTGATAAATCCAGCCGTCAACAGATAGTGAATCTCTTTCATCGAACCCGTTTGTGATTGAGTAATTATTACGATTTCCAAAATTATGTTCATTATTAAGAATATTGAAGGCTCCATAAGGAATTGTTATCGTCTGTTTACCAACTTCCGGACCTTCGTAATATGGTGGTTTGTAAAAGACAAATTGCAATATATCTTCTGTGGGAAGTTCAAATTCAATGTTAGTTCCTTTTATATCACCATCATTCCAATACTCAACTTTAATACCATCTTGATACTCCACTGTTGTAGTGCTATCGTATATTTTTTTAGCGAAAACGTGATCTTTGAGTATTTGTTTAAGGTCTATCTCAAATTTGTTGATAGTTCCTTCTTGTATCATATATTCACCACTTGTGTTGTCGCATCCATTTCCAGATACGTGGAATTTAATCTGTGTTTGAACTATGGCATTATCGGAAGTAACATCGCCACATGGTTGTAACACGTTATCAAGTAATTGGAAAATAGTGGCACTATTAATACTAATGGTGTATTTATCTTTTTCGAAAGATGTATTATTGCCTAAATCTAAGTCTGGAGTGCCGTCGTATGTTTTAGTATAGTTTATGTTCGTAAAATCATCAGCCGAAATAGGAATTCCGCCTTCTAAGTTTGTAAATCCCCATTCTTGGTATCCTGTGGCGCACGGAGGTACCCTTAAATGGGCGTTTTCTTTTACCCACTCTGAAAATGTATTTTTTTCTATTTGTGGAGCTATAAGAGCGTTGCAATTGATGGTAAGTTGACCGTCTGTTTTTTTAACATTAAATGCATTTTCTCCGATATATTTTATTGAACTTGGTAGGGTTACCTCTTGGAGGTTATTACAATCTTCAAAGGCGTACTCCTCTATCCTTTCCAACTGGGAGGAAATTTTTTGTGAAATAAAGTCATAGTTACACCTTTCAACCTCTTCGCAATGGCCACTCAATATTGCACCTTCCTCCTCAAAAAACACTTTTTCCAAAAACTGAAAATTTTTGAAAGCATTTTTCCCGATTTCATGCACTCCTGCTCCGATGTTAAGAGTTGTTAATTTACAATCAGACCTATCATTAAAAGAAAAATCCGTTTTTGCTTGTATTCGATAGGTTGTGTAAATATTTTTTATCGAGCCGACATATATGCATGAAGGAATATTGGCTTTGCTTGTCTCCCATTTGCCTAATAGTATAATTGCCATTGGATTATTAAAATCGTCTAGGAATTCTGAATAGAACGAAGTGTTTGATGAAAATTCATCACTAAAATTACAATCAGGATTGTAAGCGTTGTAATCATGGAAGACTTCGTCGTAGTTATACTCTTGTGCTATTGATTGCATAATAGATAACAAAGCAAAAGATAAGCATATAAATTTCTTCATCATTTTTTGAGTTAATTTTCGTTATTTATTTTTTTTGCAAAATTATTAATAATCTTCAAAAAAAATATTTGTGACATCAAAAACTTTTTTACACCTTTGCGCCAAATTAACACTTAATTTAACTAACTACTAAATATTTAAAATTAAATGAATTCTTTAAACAATGCTCATCGCTCAGTATCGGAGTGTTTGAAATGTAATGTAAAGATTACTTTTTTGCTATTATTTTTATTCTTTATCGTTTATCCATCGCAATCGTATGCACAATCGGCGTATGCTGTTCTTAACAATACTGTGCTTACATTCTATTATGATGGTCTGAAAAACGACCGTGTGGGAGAAAAGTTTATTATGAACACTGGAACTTCATTCCCAGAATGGATGGATAACGGAGGCGGTACAGGTTCTTACAATAATAACAATATTACTAAGGTTGTTTTCGACGAACAATTCCAGTATTACCGACCGACATCGTGTTATTATTGGTTTAGCGGTTGTAACAAACTCACCGAGATAGTTGGTTTAGAATACCTCAATACTTCGGACGTGACCAATATGTCTCATATGTTTTATTATTGCGATTATTTGAATTCCATTGATGTGAGTCATTTCAACACGGCTAAGGTTACTGATATGGCTTATATGTTTGGCTTTTGTAGCAGTGTTACTTCCCTTGATTTCAGTTCGTTTAATACGTCGAATGTCACAGATATGTCTTATATGTTCTGTTATGCAAATCGCCTCTCGTTAGCAGACTTAACCACTTTTAACACAGATAAGGTTACGAATATGGGTTATATGTTTGATAATAGTGGTGTAAGTGTTTGTCTTTTGAATAATTTTAATGTAAGTAAGGTTGAAAATATGTCTTCGATGTTTCATAATTGCCAAGGGCTGACCACCGTTATGGTAGATGCCTCCAAATGGAACGCCACCCAAGTAACATCTTCCACTGATATGTTTATGGATTGCTACCAGATTATCGGCAACAACGGCACAACCTACGATCCTAATCAAAAAGACAAAGCATATGCCCATATTGACGGTGGAGATTATAATCCTGGTTACCTAACCTCGGGAGACTACAAGATTTTATACACACTCAACGAAGGTTCGTTGCCTGCTGGAAAAACCAATCCATCTTCATTCCCTGCACCTAAGAATACTTCAGTTTTATATCTGGAAGAGCCGGTAAAAGAGGGTTACACTTTCAGCGGTTGGACTGGTACTCCTACAACAGGATTGGGATATTCTCCTACCTTGAATGTTTCTATTCCCGTTGGTGCTACTGGCAATAGAATCTACAACGCTCATTATACTATCAACAAGTACAAAATAACTCTTCCTGAACATTTTGAGTTCGTTAACACCAATTCCAACGTCGGAGTTTTTGATTTTAATTCTACTGTGGAATTCAAAGTTACTGATGGATATAAGGCTGTGGGCGATGTAAAGAACGGCAGCACTGTATTATCCCCAGAGAATGGAATCTACTCTATAAAGGTTCCTGCTAACGACGTTACCATTTCCGGCACTGCAAAGAAGGTGATTTCTCTCTCTGTTGCCATCAACGATTGGACTTACGGCAGCACACCAAATACTCCTACTGTTAAGAAAGACAATGTAGAAATATCTCTTAATGATGTAAGTGTAAAATATACCGATAAAAACAACCAGGAGATAACACCAAGCAGCACAACTCCGGCTGGTACATACAATTTAACCGTTTCTTATCCTGAAACCGCCACCGAAATCTCAGCTTCTATTGGCACAACGTTTACTATTAATCCTTATATCATCTCTGCCACCGACCCGAAACTCTCCATCACCCTCAATCCTACATCTTTTACCTACGATGGAAATAAGAAAGAACCTTCAGTAACTGTCAACTACGACGGCGTAGAAATTCCTTCTTCGGAATACACCGTTAATTATAAGAACAATATCAACGTAGGCACTGCCACTGCTGAAATTGAGGACAATCAGGGCGGCAACTACACCATCAACGGCAGCAAGGATTTTTCTATTACACCCTTGGTCATCGACCCCACCGACCCGAAACTCTCCATCACCCTCAATCCTAACACCTACACCTACGATGGTACTGCCAAAGAGCCCGATGTAACAGTAAGCTACGACGGCACAGAAATTCCCTCGTCGGAATACACCGTAAATTATAAGAACAATATCCTCGTAGGCACTGCCACAGCAGAAATTGAGGACAACGACGGCGGCAACTACACTGTCAACGGCAGCAAGGATTTTTCTATTATTCCTCTTGAAATCGACCTCAACGACCCGACTATTGCATCTCTGCTATCTATAGTGCTCAACCCCGACTCATATATTTACGACGGCAAGGCGAAAGAACCAGAGGTAACAATCACCTTCAACGGCACAGAAATTCCTTCCGCTGAATATACGGTTTCTTATCAAGACAATATCAACGTGGGCACTGCTACCGCCATCATCGCCGACAATCAAGGCGGCAACTACACCATCAACGGCACTGCACCTTTCACTATCAATCCGTTAGTTGTAGACCCCACCGACCCGAATCTGTCGATTGTTCTTGAAAATGACACATATAAATATACAGGCTCTCCGATTGAACCCAAGGTTACAATCACCTACAACGGCACAACTATTCCCTCCACAGAATACACCGTTTCTTACAAGGACAACACCAACGTAGGTACTGCCACAGTGATTATCACCGACAATCCAAACGGCAATTTCACCATCAGCGGCACAACTCCGTTTACCATAACGCCTGGTCCTATTTATATCACCACCGCTAACACCGACACCGACGGCGCAATCCTCGCCGACGCGTCAAACAAAAACTTCTGCAGCGGCAAGGCTGTTATCGAATTTACAGCCCAAAACGGCACTCTCGACAATTACAGCATCGAGTTCGACGGTGACAAAATCTCTGCCCAGAACGGTGCAATCAGCGGCAACAGTATTGAAATCGTATTGCCCAAAGACCTTTTGCCCGGCTCATATAACGGCTTTATGGAGCTGACTAGCTTCGACGGCAATTCCACTGGCAAGCTGCCTATAAGAGTTGTTGTAAAACTTCCGTACTACACCATCGTAACCCTCTACAACGATGTGGCAGCGGTAAACCAACTTGCAGGTGAGTTCTCGGCATATAAGTGGACTGAGAACGGCAAAGAAATCTCTGGCGCAGATAGTCGTTTGCTGCAATATAGGTTCGAAAAGAAATCGGTTTACACCGCAATACTCACCAAAATCGACGGTGGTAGCTACGAAACTTGTCCGCTCGACCTTTCGCGTGTTACCACCTCTACCAACACCGAAGTCAACGTTTATCCCAATCCCGGCAACTCGTTGAGCGATGTTTTTGTTGAAGTTACCAACAACTACCAGCCCGATGCCGACAGCCACATATATATTTACCACCTCAACGGTCGCCTTGCTAAGGAGATAAAGACCCCACAGGAGAAAAACACCATCCAGCTGCCAACCGGCAACTATTCTGGCGTGTACATCCAAAACGGCGAAAAAGTGCCATTTAAATTGATAATTAAATAATCTACTCACATAATCAAACCATGAAAAAATTAGCATTATCCGCCATCATATTAGCCACAACAACAGTGGCAATGGCTCAGCGTCAGAATACTTTTGTAGAACTAAATGCTGGATACAATATCCACGACGTAAACACCAAAATCACCGACGGCAAAAAAGGTCTCGGCGGCGGCGTGGCTCTCTACGGCGGTTTCGGACACTATTTTTCGGAGCATTGGGGCATAACAGCCGGCGTTAAACTTATCACAGCCAAAACCAATGCAAAACTCGATTTTAGCGAGCCGCTCGGCACATTGCCCGACGACCAACTGCTCTTAGACAACAAGGAGAAAGAGGTGGAGGTGATGTTTTCCAATATGAAGGAACGCACATCTGAAACTCTGCTCTTTTTGCCAGTAGGGCTCAACTACCGTTACAATTTCAATCCTCGACTCTCATTTGAAGGCAGGCTCACCGCCGAGCCGGGCTTTGTGCTCAAACAAAAATACAAAACAGTTTCGGGTGATATCAATTTGACCAACAATTATGTAAACACCTTCAACGGTGTTGACGTGGTGGTAAAAGATGTTACCGAACTTGAAGGCTACGGAGCTGGCAATCAGGGTAAGTTTTCGGGCAACGCCGATATGAAAACCATGCTCTTTGCCACTGGATTGAGCGCTGGCGTGGTTTATGCCTTGTCGGATAGATGGGCTCTTACTGCCGGAGTTTACGGTTCGTACACATTCACCGACCAGAAAAACAAGGATTATCCGCACGTGTTCGATGGGGAAACCTACGTGGGTACTGCCCAGTCGAAACTCTGCACCAAGATTCATCCTTACACCGTTGGTGTAAATGTGGGAGTAAGGCTGTTTGTGGGTCGCGACAAAAACAAACCAGAAGAAATCGAGACCGTTGTTGTACCCGAAGATGAGGTGGCAGTTACCGACGAACCCGAACCTGTAGTAGAACCCGAAAAAGTGGATACCGTGGTGGTAAACAACGAACCCGCATACCAACCCACCGATACCATTGAGGTTGTGGAACAAAAAGCCACAAAAGAGGAAGTTCAAAAACAACTCGACGAAATAGGCGCTGTAAACTTTGCTCTTGGCTCTACACAAAGCGGCGACGAAAGCGACAAAATAGATCGTCTTGCCGAGTTGATGAAAGCCAATCCCGACAAGAAATTCTTGATAACGGGTCACACCTGCAATCTTGGAAGCCTTGCTACCAACCGCACCGTAGGTCAGAAACGTGCCGACGGTCTCAAAGCTGAACTTATCAAGCGCGATGTCAATCCCGACCAGTTGCAAACCGAAAGCCGCTGGTATAAACAGCCGCTGGTGCCCAACACCTCTGAAGCCAACCGCAAGAAGAACCGTCGTGCCGAAGTGGAGGTATTGTAAAAAACAATGTAGCGACGTGCCGTGGCGCGTCGCTTTGTTTTTTTATTCCACAATGATTTTAAATCCTGTTTTTTCGCCATCGA
Source organism: Bacteroidales bacterium (assembly GCA_016286055.1). Taxonomy (GTDB): domain Bacteria; phylum Bacteroidota; class Bacteroidia; order Bacteroidales; family UBA3824; genus UBA3824. The sequence goes on along the minus strand of JAEERW010000002.1, from coordinate 51,070 downwards.
CAACAAGCGCGCCCGAATAATATCCCTTCGGAAGAGCTATGGTGGTGTATGGCTGGATATTGTCGATACGTTTTATTTGTGCGCCCGTATTGTTGAATAATTGGTAGCCGTTTCAGGAATTTCTAACGTGCTGTTTTCCAAAAATACCACATTCAGTTAATTCTACAAAATAATTGTCCCAGTCAATCACGGTGTAATACCAATAGCCATCAGAGAAAGTAGGATAACCATCGTAGTTCGGATGGTCGGATAGATCTTGGGCAGCAACGTTAAAAGCGTAAAAAACAGTCAGTAATACAAAAAAATCTTCTTCATATTTAAATAAATAAAAAAAATGATGTTCCGATTTGTCATACGATAATAAGACCAAAAATGCAGTCAAAAAAGATGTCTTCTTATATTAAATAATTATTAAATTGAGGACAAGTCATAAATTTTTTTCGCACCTTTGTAACATAAACAATTATTTAACTAACCACTTTATTCCCAATTTATGTCTTTTATGGTAAAATCTTCACAATCTTTATGCCCGAAGGCTATTTGCAACCTTTTTGTTATTTCCATTCTTTTATCCTTTTTTGCACCGACAGATGCAACGGCACAGTCCCACACCGTCACCCCGCCATCCACCACCGACTGGGACATCCCCTCCTCTGCCCAAAATGGCGACAACGTGAACATCAAATACTCTGGCAACAAATACGTGAAAAGCGTGAAGGTAGTGCCGCTGCCCACCTCCGTTACCATAAAAACCACGGATTGCCTTACAATGATGGTAGGCGAAACATTGTCCCTTCAAGCCGAGATATTCCCCGACATTACCGGCGTGGATAAAACCGTAACTTGGTCAGTGTCCTCCGGCAACGCCGTAACCATAGATGCTGACGGCAAGGTGACGGCAGTATCAGAAGGCGACGCCACCGTAACCGTAACCACTAACACCAACAACAAGACAGACGCGCTGACCATAACCGTAAAGGCACAAGCCAATTATTTCGTGGCGAAGACGTTTACTGTCGGCTACGGTAAAAAGGTATATTTCAGCAAAGGCAACCTGCAATACCAGCCGAGCAGCAACACGTGGCGGTTCGCCGAGCTGCAGTACACCCTTTTAGACGACAATACATATACGCATACTTCTACCATCCATTATTCCCCCACCTCCACCGATTGGATCGACCTCTTCGGCTGGGGTATGTGGCTCGATGATATAACCGACAAAGCCAAGATAACAACCACATCCGTAAACAACCGCGATTATGTGCCTGAATTAAATAGTGAAGATGAGTTTGCCTATAACAAGAGGACTATTGACGGTGTGGTGTGGAAGACTCTGTCGTATAACGAATGGGTCTATCTGACAAACACCCGACCAAATGCCGCAAACCTTTACGGGGTTGCCACGGTGAATGGTGTTAACGGATTGATACTTCTTCCCGACGATTGGACAGATCCGAATCCTTGCGGCAAGGAGTTCAAGTGCGGGGTGACAGGAGAAAATAGAAACTATGAATCTGTAACTCAACAACAACAGTATAGATTTTTTTATAAAACTGTAAACGAGTATACTGCGGCACAGTGGACAGAGATGGAAGCGTCTGGTGCAGTGTTCTTGCCTGCTTCGTGCGGACGAGAAGGCACGTCAGTCTACTTAATTGGCAGCTTCGGCACCTACTGGACGTCATCGGCTAACAGGGACGACCGTGCGCGTGGTTTTTACTTCAACCCTGACAAGGTGTACATACACAACTACAGCAACCGTTTCAACGGACGTACAGTACGTCTTGTCCGCCCCTTGTAACATTTAATTGAGCGACGTGTCATGGCGGGTCGCTACAATGGTTTTGACGTTTTTTCGGTATTTATTCTGCAAATATCCCCTCCGGCAGCTCTTTGTACAATCCGTTTTCAAATGCTTTTTGATAGAGGAATGTGATGGCGTTGCGTCCTTCTTCTCCGAGCGATACCGAAAAATTGTTGACGTAAAGAGCTATGTGGTTGCGCATTACAGTGTCGTCCATTTCGCGGGCATTGTCGCGGATGTAGGGCATAGGCGATTCGGGATTATTTAACGAGTATTGCACACTGCGGCGGATAATGCGGTCTACTTTGGTGATAATATCCTGAGGCAATGAGCGTTTGGCTATTATAGAGCCGAGAGGGATGGGCATTCCGAATTTCTGTTCCCAAAGTTCGCCCATATCGGCTATTTTTACCAAACCCTTGCTCTGGTATGTAAAACGGCCTTCGTGAATAAGCAATCCTGCATCGTAGTGTCCGCTGATAACCTCGCCCTCGATTTTGGAGAATAGGAGAGGGGTCTTATCTTTGGCGTTAGGGAAAAACGTGGTAAACAGCAAGTTAGCCGTAGTGTTGACTCCTGGGATGAGGATTTTTTTTGAATCCATTTCGGATAATGGAAACGCCTCTTTTGCCACAAGTAGCGGACCATTGTTTCTACCGAGAGCCGAACCCGAATCGAGTATCACATAATTTTTCCAAATGTCTATGCCGTAGGCGTTTGACGAAATTTTGGTGACATCGGGCGGATTGGCTGCAACGGCGTTTTTGTTGAGCACGTCGATGTCGGCAAGCGAAATATCAAAATCGATGCCCTCGGTGTCGATTTTGCCGTTGGCGAGGGCGTCGAAAATGAATGTGTCGTTGGGACAGGTGGAATATGCTAATGTAAGTTTCATTAGTTTTTGTATTTTTCTGCTATTTTTTCGGCTAAGGCTTCAAATTTGGGCAGGTCGTCGCGGTGCATACGTCCCTTTATGGTGATGGTTTCGGGCATAAGTTCGATGTTTTTCATCGGCTCGATAAGTTTGGTCATAGTGCGTATGGCGGTGGGACCCCACGAACCGTTTTCAATCATACAGATACGGCGGTTTTGGAAGTTTTTGTGTGCCAGACGGTTGAGAAAATCTTCCATAGGCGGAAAAACACCTGCGTCGTAAGATGCTGCGGCAAGCACGGTGGTATCCATACGGAAAGCGTCTTCTATAGCCTCTTCCATATCGTCGCGGCTGAGGTCGGCGGTGGCAACTTTGGGGCAGCCTTTCTGTTTTAGAAGTTCGGCAAAATGCTCTGCGGCGGCTTTTGTGCCTCCGTGTATAGATGCGTAAGCCACTAATACTCCGGGAGTTTCTACTTCGTATTTGCTCCAGGTGTTGTATAAACCTACATAGTAGCCTATATTTTGATTCAATACTGGACCGTGGAGCGGACAGATGGTTTTGATAGTGAGGTTGGCGGCTTTTTTCAGAAGGTTTTGTACCTGAACGCCGTATTTGCCGCAGATATTGAAATAGTAGCGGCGAGCCTCGCAAGCCCAATCGTCGGTTTCGTTTTTGATAGCGCCAAACTTGCCGAAAGCGTCGGCGGCAAAGAGAGTGCCGTCGGAAGCGTCGAACGAGAGCATCACCTCAGGCCAGTGAACCATCGGTGCGGCTATGAAAGTGAGGCTACGAGTGCCGAGACTGAGAGTGTCGCCCTCTTTTACCTCCATTTTGTTGTTGAAGGTAATATCCTCGAAATATAGCGGCAACATATTCAGAGCCTTGCCCGAAGCCACGAGTGTGGTGTCGGGATATTTTTCTAAGAATTTTGCAATGCTTCCCGAGTGGTCGGGCTCCATGTGGTGCACTACTAAGTAGTCGGGCTTTTTGCCGTTGAGTATTTTGGTTATGTTGTTGAGCCATTCGTCGGCTTTGCGTGCGTCCACGGTGTCGAGAACGGCTATTTTTTGGTCTAAGATAACGTATGAGTTGTACGACATACCTTCGGGTACATCGTATTGGCTTTCAAACAGGTCGATGTCTAAATCGTCGACACCTGCGTATATTACGCCTTTTGGCAGAAGTTCTTGTTGGTTCATTTTTACTAATCTTTTTTAATTATTACTGCACAAAAGTATGGATTTTTTGAATAAAAAAATCCCGCCGAAAGAAAAAACTATCGGCGGGATTAAGTTATGAGAAAAAAGTGTGTGCCTTATTACTTAGCGGCTTCTTCAGCGGCGCGTTTAGCAGCAAGTTTCTTGAGCACTTCTTCCTGAGTAGCTGCGTTAAGCTGCTCGTATTGTGCAAATTCCATAGAGAAGCTTGCACGACCCGAAGAGATGTTGCGCAAGTCGTTTGCGTATCCGAACATGCCTGCGAGCGGAACGTAACCTTTGATTTCGGTTAAGCCCTTGCGGTGTGGGTGAGGACCTTGTTGTTCGATTCTACCACGACGTTTGTTGAGGTTGCCGATGATGTCGCCCATATACTCGTCGGGAGTGATAACTTCCAATTTCATAACGGGTTCGAGCAATACGGGGTGAGCTTTCATAAATGCCTCTTTGAAACAGATCGACGCACAAGTCTGGAATGCGAAGTCTGAAGAGTCAACGGGGTGGAAGCTACCGTCGTAGAGGTTGATCTTAACGTCAACAACGGGGAATCCAGCGAGAACGCCTTTTTCGAGGGTCTTTTGAATACCTTTGTCAACCGAAGGAATAAATTCGCCAGGAATATGACCACCTTTAACTGTGTTTTCAAATTCGTAGCCTTTGCCGGGGTTGGGGCTCATAATCATGCGGATTTCAGCATACTGACCTTTACCACCCGACTGTTTAGCATATTTGTAGTGAGCATCTTGTTCAACGAGGAATGTTTCACGGTAAGCAACAGAGGGCTCGCCAACTTCTACGTCTACTTTGAACTCTTCTTTTACGCGGTCAACCATAATTTCGAGGTGCAACTCGCCCATACCTGCGATAACGGTTTCGTTGGTCTCTTCGTCGTATTGAGCCACGAATGAGGGGTCTTCGTTTGCAAGTTTGTGAAGAGCCTCGCCCATTTTCTGCTGGTCTTTTTTGTTTTTGGGGCTTACTTTAAGCTGGATAACTGGAGGCGGAACTGTGATAGATTCCAAAAGTACGGGATGTTCCTCGTCGCAAAGAGTGTCACCAGTTTTGGTTTCTTTAAGACCGATGAGGGCAACGATATCGCCTGCAACAGCCTCTTGAATTTCGATACGCTCTTTTGCTTTGATTTTGAAGATACGGCCGATACGCTCTTTTTTGCGTTTGTTGGCATTTTCGAGGCTCATACCGGGTTTGATTACGCCCTGGAATACGCGTGTGAACACCTGCTGACCAACGAAGGGGTCGTTGATGAGTTTGAATGCAAGTGCAGCTACGGGAGCGTCTTGAGTAGCTTTTACAACGATTTCTTTTGATTCGTCGTCGGGATCTTTGCCGTGTACATCGGGAAGGTCGAGCGGAGAAGGAAGGTAATCAACAACTGCGTCGAGAACGAAGTGGATACCTTTGTTTTTGTAAGATGAACCACAGAATACAGGGGTGAAAATCAAGTTGATAGTAGCCTTACGAACTGCTTTCTTGATTTCTTCAACTGTGATAGTAGAAGGATCGTTGAAGTATTTTTCCATAAGGCTTTCGTCTACCTCGGCAACTTTTTCAAGAAGTTTGTCGTGGCAGTCTTGATATTCCTGCTCGTATTCAGCGGGACGCTCGATTTCTTCGTATTCTTTGTCAACAAATTTATAGCATTTACCTGTTACAACGTCGATAACAGCGTAGAAGTTTTCTTCGCTACCGCAGGGAACTTCCATCTTAACGGGGTGAGCGTCAAGCATTTCGTCCATCTGTTTTACAACAGAGTCGAAATCGGCACCCGAACGGTCCATCTTGTTGATGTAGGCAACGCGGGGAACGTGATATTTAACAGCCTGATTCCAAACGGTTTCAGACTGAGGTTCAACACCGCCTACTGCACAGAAAACAGAAACTAAGCCGTCAACCACACGCATCGAACGTTCAACCTCCATAGTGAAGTCAACGTGTCCGGGGGTGTCGATAAGGTTGAGGTCGTAGCCTTTCCAGTGTGCGGAGATAGCGGCGGATTGGATAGTGATACCCCTTTCCTGCTCCTGTTTCATAAAGTCCATTGTGGCAGCGCCATCGTGAACTTCACCGATTTTACGGTTTACTCCGGTGTAGAAAAGTATACGCTCCGAGGTGGTCGTCTTTCCAGCATCAATGTGTGCGGCTATACCGAAGTTTCTTAATTTCTCAAGTGACATTGTGTTGTATGTTTAATTTTAATAATTTGTTCTTCGTTGGGTATTGTTGCAATACCACACTTTTTCGGGGGGCAAAATTATTATTTTTTTTTTACAAAAATATTTTTATTCGCGTTTTTTTTACGATTTAACATAGTGTTAATATTTTGGCTCTTTGATGATAAAAATAATTGGCTTTTCTTTGCGTTATACTTTTTGATTTTAATAAATAAATTGACCAACTATGAAATTTAAATTCTTGAAGCCGGCAGCCTTTGCCGCGCTTGCTATGGCAGCACTAACTGCCTGCGAAGACTCCACATTTATCGAGGGCAACGCTATCGAGCGCGTGTCGTACCTCTATCTCGATTATTGGAATCCGTATATCTACGATCCTGAATCCACCGTTCCCGACATCTACGGCAACTCCCCTATGATTGAATTGGACGAGGAGAATACTTCAAAGGACGTGATTATCGACTTTGAAAAAACTTTTACCGGCCGCATTTCTGGCTCCAACACTGCCGAAATCGTTATCGACAATGTGCGTATCTACGACGAATACGGCAACTACAAAATCAAGGCTGTAAGTGTTGACGAGGAACGCGAAGGTTTGTGGGCTCCGCAGTCGCAAAACGAAAATCCTGTGACCGTGTCCGACCTCGAAGAACTCGATGTGGCTATCGTGTTCGACAATAGCGAGTATCTTGCCAACCAGTTTGATAATATGAAGTCAAACGCCATTTCGTTTATCCGCAATATTGGCAACAGGGTTAAGAACTCCAAATTTACTGTGGTGACTTCGGCTGGCGGATTCGACAAAATCACCGCTTCTGACTTCGGTAGCGCCGAAACTGCTATCTCCGCAATCAACAATATGCAGAAAGATTCTTACAGCTATTTGTGCTCGGCTTGCCAAACTGCGATGGACATTCTCAAAACAGGCACAAGCTCGTCGAAAGTGATGGTTTATTTTGGTTCTGGTAATTATAGCCAAACCGACACCGTAACTAAAACAGCCATTGTAGAACGTCTCAACAGCGACAAATACCGCAACATCCAGACTTTTGCCCTTGCTTACAGCGACAACGGTGTTGTATCTTCTGATATGAAGGCTCTTGTAAATTCGTTCTGCGTGCGTGGTTACGCCGTTTATCCCACCGAGGGCGAAAAACTGGGCGACTTTTTCGATTATTTTTCAAATTCGCTCGCATCTGCCTACCATTTGACATACCGCCACGAGGCAACCAAGTTTGACGAAAACAACAAACAGAAAATTCGTTTCAAACTTTTAGTAGAACAGCAACGTTAACCCTTTAAATTATTACAACAATGAAAAAGATACACCTTATATATATAGCATTATTTGCAGTGTTGTTTCCTGCAATGGTAAATGCGCAAGATTTTAAAACAGAAGTATTTGTGGGCTATGCCCGCACATCGTACGACCTTCCTCAAAACGACGGTCAGACAGGTTTCGTGCCTGCTGGCATTGCTTTCCTTGTGGAGGTTGCCGACGGTGTTGAGGTAGGAGCGGAGGCACGTGCCAATGCATACAGCCCCACTTTTAAGATGAAACACCCATACACCGACAAATCTGCCTTCACACAAAAATACCGTGGTGTAAACACCGCTGTGATAGGACGTTACTTCGCACCCATCGACTTCCCCGTTTATGGTCAGTTAGGATTCGGCGCGTTCGTTGGCGGACGTCAGAAAACCATCTACACCAAAGACTATCTTGAAAACGAACCCTGGCTCGAAGACGAGGTGACAAAATTCCGCCGTCAGACAGTCAAGTACAAACCGTCGTTCCTCTTTGAGATTCAGGCAGGATGCTTGTTGGCAGATAATCTCAACCTATTTATCCGTTATTCAAACCACAAAAACAAACTCAAAGACGATGTAAACGACGAAGGTTATCGCGCCGCCGATATTATGTTTGGTGTAGGTGTAAGATTTTAATAATACGCCACTTACATTGGGTAACGATAATTTTTAACAAAAAATACAAAAACTTTTTGGGATTTACGCAAAAATACTTTTAAATTTGCGCCAAATTTCCAAGCGGGTGTGGCGTAATTGGTAGCCGCGTTAGACTTAGGATCTAATGCCTCACGGCGTGGGGGTTCGAGTCCCTTCACCCGTACATTCAAACCGCCGACGAAACTAAAATTTGTCGGCGTTTTTATTAGTAATTAATTATTTAACAGGGAATTTTGCCCGTAGAAACATCATACAAAATGGATATTAAATTTAACAAAGTTGACGACCTCAACGCAACTATCAAAGTAAGTCTTGTAAAAGACGACTATCAACCTAACGTAGACAAAACATTGAAAGATTATCGCAAGAAGGCTGCTCTTCCGGGTTTCCGTCCGGGCAACGTGCCGATGAATCTTATCAAAATGAAATACGAAGTTCCCGTTAAAGCCGAGGAGATCAATAAAACCCTCAGCAAAGGTCTTTTCGACTATCTTAAAGACAATAATATCGACTATATGGGCGAACCACTTCCCAGCCTCACCGAAAAACCCGAAGGCAACTTTGAGAAGGACACCGATTTTACTTTCACTTTCGACATCGCCCTTGCTCCTCAATTCCAGATTGCTATCGACAATGCATTGAGCATTCCCAAATACAACATCACCGTTGACGACAAAAACGTTGACACCACATTTGAAAACTACAAAAACGCCGCTGGCAAAAACGAACCTGCCGAAATTTCAGAAGAAAAGTCAATTCTCAAAGGCGAAGTTTTCCAAGTGGACGAAAACGGCGAAAAACTTGCCGAAGGTCTCAGCAACACCACCTCGATGCTTGTTTCTAACGTAAAAGACGAAAAAGAGCGTGCAAAATTCATCGGCAAAAAGGTAGGCGACAAAATCTGTTTCGACCTCAAACAAGTATTCCCCAACGAAGCCGAGGCCAAGGCTATCCTCAACAACAATATGCTCGACTTCAACACTGTAAACGCCAACTTTGCATTCTCTATCAACGAGATACTTACATTTGTTCCTGGCGAACTCAATCAAGAAGTTTTCGACCGTTTCTTCGGCAAAGACAAAGTTCACAACGAAGAAGAAATGCGTGCCGAAATCATCTCGCAATACAAAGCCAACTACGAAAACGAGTCTGACTACCGTCTGTTTATCGACGCCAAAGCCGAACTCTTGAAAAAAGCCGATTTTGCTGTGCCAATGGAATTTATGAAACGTTGGCTTCTCAGCCTCGAACAATACAAAGATTTCGACAAAGAGAAACTTGAAACATCGTTCCCCTCTATGGAAGAGGACATCAAGTGGAATCTTATCGAAAACCACCTTGTAAAAGACAACAAGATTGAAATCACCGAAGACGACGAACTCGCTGAGGAAAAAGAAGTTATGAAAGCCGAGTTTGCACGTTACGGTCTTCCTATCGGATCAATCTCCGACGATATGCTCGACTCTTACGCCAAAGAACGCCTTGCAAAAGACGAGGAGCGTCGCCGCATACGTCCCATCGTTATCAACAACAAACTTACAAAAATCATCAAGGAGAAAGCCACCCTCAACAGCAAGGATATTTCTTACGATGATTTTGAAAAACTCTTTGAATCAGAGAAATAATGAACAACAACGATTTTAGAAAATACGCCGTTCACAGCCGTGGAATCAGCGGCAATATGCTCGACCAATACGCCGGACACATCTCAAATATGACTCGCTCGGTTATCGAGGAGCGCGATGTGCCCTTCCGTGAGGTTGACGTATTCTCGCGCCTTATTGCCGACCGAATCATATTTATCGGCACTGAGATTTCCGACCAAGTGGCAAACGTAATTCAGGCTCAGTTGCTCTTTTTGGAGAGCACCGACCCGTCGAAAGACATTCAGATATACTTCAACACTCCGGGCGGCTCGGTTTACGGCGGTCTCGGCGTGTACGACACAATGCAGTATATCTCGTGCAACATTGCCTGCACCTGTACAGGAATGGCAGCGTCGATGGGAGCGGTATTGCTCGCAGCCGGCACACAAGGCAAACGCTACGCACTCAAACATTCGCGTATGATGATTCATCAGCCCGCAGGATACACCGGCGGTCAGGCTTCGGATATTCAAATCGCTGTAAACGAGATAATTAAGGCTAAAAACGACCTTTACGAAATTCTCTCCGAACACACTGGTCAGCCGGCTGAAAAAATAGCCCAAGATTCGCAACGCGATTTTTGGATGAGCGCAGCCGAGGCCAAAGAATACGGACTTATCGACCAAGTGGTTTTCCGCGACAAAAAAGTTGTTTAACCGTTTAAATTGTTAAAAATGTACAGATTAGAAGAAGAAGACGTACCGCAGTCAAACGGCTTAGACAAGTTAATGAGCGGATTATCGTCGATAGATTTCAACAAAAAGTTCCTCGAAAAACGCAGCATTTTTCTTTGGGGCGCAGTAATGGACGACACCGCCGAGCAGGTGGTAAACCGCTTGCTCTACCTTGATATGAAAGAACCCGGCAAACCGATTACATTCTATATCAACAGTCCCGGCGGCTCGGTAACAGCAGGAATGGCAATCCTCGACACAATGAAACTCATTTCGTCGCCTGTTAAGACGGTTTGTATGGGCTTGTGCGCGTCGATGGCTTCGATAATCCTTTCAGCCGGCGAAAAAGGCAGCCGCACAATTATGCCTCACGCCGAAGTGATGATTCACCAGCCGAGCATTGGCGGATATTTTCAAGACAAGGCATCGAATCTTGAAATCCACGCCCGTCAGATCGACAAAACCAAGAAAATCACTGCTGAAATCCTCTCCAAAAACTGTGGTCAGCCCTACGAAAAGGTTCTTGCCGACATCGAAAACGACCATTGGATGGATGCCAACGAATCACTCGCCTACGGCATAGTTGATTCCATAGCACAAAAACTTGAATACTAAGTATTTGAAGATATTTGTTAGTAAAAAAATAACCGCTTCAAGAGGAGCGGTTATTTTTTTTTTATTTACTACTGAGCGTATTAATCAAGCCGAAAATTGAATATTTTATAAAAAAAACTTATATTTGCACTCAGACAAATAAACATCACACATTATGCGACGAATTCCTTACGGCGAAACTGATTACGTTACAATACGCAAAGAAAATTCGTATTACGTTGACAAGACAGCGTTTATCCCATATTTTGAAAACGCAGCCAAATATATTATGTTCCTGCGTCCGAGGAGATTTGGTAAAAGTCTGTTTCTTAATATGTTAGAAGCATATTACGATGTAAAGCGCAAAGACGAGTACGAAAATAATTTTGGCGGGTTGGATATTTTTCAACAAACCACATCCAAACAGGGACAGTATATGGTGCTGAAATTCAACTTTTCGGCTGTGGATAGTAGCACTGATAAGGTAGAAAGTTCGTTTAATTCGTTGGTAGTTAGAGATATTTTTAGGTTTGTAGACAAATACCAAGAATATCTGCCGGTCAACGCCGTTGAAACCATCAACCAAGATAAGGATAATTGTGATGCAGCGTTACTATCCCTAATTTCTTTGGCAGAAAAATCGCCATATCGCATCTACATAATGATAGATGAATACGACAACTTTGCCAACACACTTTTTTCTAACGACGAAGATGCATATCGGAATCTCACCCACGGCGATGGTTTTTTCCGCTTGTTTTTCAATGTGTTGAAGGCTATGACCACAGCCAACCAAGCCTCGGTAGAAAGAATTTTTATTACGGGGGTTTCGCCGTTGACTTTGAGCGATGTTACAAGCGGATTTAATATTGCACGTAATATGTCGATAGATGCCAATCTCAATTCTGCAATGGGATTTGCCGAAAGTGAGGTTCGTGCTATGTTGGAATATTACCGCGATGAAACTGGTGTTTTTAAACATTCTGTCGACGAACTTATCGACATAATGAAGCCTGTGTACGACAACTACTGTTTTTCATCGGGGATGATTGACGAAGAAAGGGTTTTCAATTCGGATATGGTGCTTTATTTTATAATGAACTACATTTCTCAAAAAGGCTGCCCACCCGAAAAACTTGTTGATCCAAATGTTGCTACCGATTTTTTCAAGATGGAAAAAATGGTGAAGATTGAGCAAAATTATGGTGAAAAGTCGCAGATAATAATGGAAATTGTTAACACCGGTAAAACATATTTTGAACTTAATCCCGAGTTTGCCATTGCTGAATTGTCAAGTCCGTCGAACCTTAAAAGCCTATTGTTTTATATGGGTCTTTTGAGTTACGGCTTGGACAAAAACGGCTATCCTGCATTTTTAGTGCCCAACGAAACTGTACGTCAGCAATACTGCAAATATTTGGCAAAATGCTATTCGCAGTCAATAGGATGGCGTACTGATAACGCTATTTTGGATTCTCATTGGGAAAAACTCGTATTTAAAGGCGATTGCAAGCCGTTTATCTCGTATATTGCATCAGTTATGGAAGATAATTCTTCGGTACGCGATTTTGATGCGCAAGGCGAGTTTTTTGTGAAGGGATTTTTCCTGTCGCATTTTTGCAAAAGTTCGAGTTATCTTGCCTATACCGAATTGGAGGCCGATCATGGATTTACCGACCTCTATTTAGAACCTCTCGGCTACAAACGCCACGCATATATCATTGAGTTAAAATATTGTAAGAAAAACTCATCTGACGAAACCGTTGCCAAGTTGAAAGATGATGCTAAGGCTCAGATGCAGCGTTACATCACCGACCACCGCCTTGTTGAAAAATGCACATCAAAAAGATGGGAACTTCATACGGCTGTGATAGTTTTCAGAGGTTGGAAAATGGAGGTGCTGGAATAATAATTAATTTTTTTTAAAAAAATCCATTTTTTTCTTGACATTTAAAAAAAATCCCTTATATTTGTTAACACAGATTTTAACGTTAAAAGAGATAATATTTTTTTTGAAGAAATAATGGATTCATTAAAATGGGAACAAAATAATGCAGGGCTACACATATTTGTACCCGCACCCGACGGCACTGTTGCCAAATTTACTATCAGCACATCGCAGATAAACCAACTGCAAGCCGGTACTCCACCTGTGTACAATGTGTTTGTAAGGTTCAACTCTGCCAACGACGAACAAACTTACATCCTCGATTTATTGCAGTTGCGCCCCGTTATCCAAAAAAGTTCGGGACTAACTCTTTCGCTCGGCAAATCTAAGCAAAAATCTACCTCTTACGAAGGTCAACCTGTTGGTAGATACTGCCTTGCACGTGGCGAAAGTTATCAAGACAGGTTTCTCACCGTTTCGGGATGGAAATCGCAGCGCACTTATTACGATATGTATCCAAGCAACGCTCAGCCAGTTGCGCAGTCGGCACCTCAGCCTGCACAGCCCATAACTGTTACACCGCCTGTTTCGCAGCCGACACCTCCGCCGCCCACACCGCCCGCTCCGCCTAAGACAAAGGGCAAATTAACCGTATGTCCCTATTGCGGTGAGGTTTATCCATCGTCGATGCCGGTTTGTATCTATTGCAACAATCAGGGCAAAAAAACTCAGGACGACGACAGCGTAGACATTTCAATCTAAATTTCGAAAACCTAAAAACATAATATATATGAGAGATTTCAGTTTAATAGCCAACTCCGGCATACAGTTTCATTCGGTTAAGATAAACCTCGGCGAGAAATCGCCCGCAATGAAAGTAAATGCCGACTATTTTGAAAAACTCGAAGAAGACATCGAAGGCAACAAGGAGATAACCTTTGTGTTTCCCTACTACCACGAAAAACTTCAAAAGTACATCGAACTCACCGACGAAATCCGCAAGGTGGCCACCGATTCTGAAACGGGGCAAATCGACGAGGCTCGCATTCCGCAAAACCTTATCCGCACAATCCCTGAGCACAAAATCATCACCGTTCGTGCTCGCGAAGCCATAGAGAGTTTCGAGGGAATGTGGATTCCGATTCCTTACTTGCGCAAAAGTTACGACGGCAAAAAATTCCAGCAGGGTCCCGAAACTTGGGCAATGATGTGGTTTAGCCGTATTTCGGGCGTTGACGAGGAGAGCGAATACACTCACAATGTGGTACTTGCATTCGATACCCGCTGCGAGGACAATTCTGAGGCTTACCTTACGCCCACTGTCCGCGACGCTCAAAACTCGGTGTTTGAGTGCGCCGTGCAAGATACCGACAACTTCTTTTTCTGCGCACGTCCGTGGGTTCAGGAGTGGCTCAAAACCGACTTTGACAAAAAACGCAAAGACCTCGGCAAAACCGACGAAGGATACAACTTCCTCCACACATCGTATTACCTTACATTATTAAAGGTGTTGGGCAAGGCTGAGACATTCCCCAAACTAACGCTCTACACTGATAATCAAAGCATTGACGTAGATTTGATACTCGACGTGGGCAACAGCCGCACCACAGGTATACTTGTAGAATCGGTTAAAACAGGTCAGCCGTTTGAATTTACCGACGCTGTTCCGCTCGAAATTCGCGATATGACCTACCCCGACCGCACTTACAGCGACCCGTTTGATATGCGTGTGGCATTTGTAAAAACCACTCTCGGCGACGAATCGCAGTTTATAATGAGCGGCAATCCCAAGGCGTTTGCTTGGCCAAGCCTTGTACGCATTGGTCGCGAGGCTGCTCGTTTAACCGTTCTCAACACCGCCGACAATTCAAACTCGGTAATGAGTTCGCCAAAACGCTATCTTTGGGACACCGAAAAACGCGCATTCCCCTGGACTTATATTTCAAAAACTCAGGAGGCGTTTGCAAAACCAGCCCTCTACGGCATTGCAGAACTATTCACCGAAGATGGTAAACTTCTTGAACGTGAGCGCATTAAAGCCGAGCAAGACCCCGAAATGAAACAGCCTTATCCGGCAATGAACCCATATTTCTCGCGCAGTTCGCTTATGACATTTGCACTCAGCGAGATTTTTATGCAGGCTGTAACATACGTCAACAGTTACCGTTTCCGCAAACGTCAGGGTCAGGAAAAACTTCCGCGCCGATTGAAACGCATTGTGCTTACCTGCCCCACAGCAATGTTGCAAACCGAGCAGGTAATTCTCCGCGACCACGCAAAAGACGCTCTCGCAGCACTCAAAGCATATTTTGGTAACAACTTCATCGACGAAAATCTTGTAATCATTCCCGATGCCGACGATATCCGCCGCGAACCCGATAAACGCAACGATTGGAACTACGACGAGGCCACCTGCAACCAGTTGACCTTTGTTTACGGCGAAATCAAAGACCGCTTTATGAACAACGCTTCGCTCTACATCAACACTGTGGGCAAGTTGCGTCAGGATACTGTTTACCCCGACCAGCCCGCCGTTACTATTGCGAGCGTGGATATAGGTGGTGGTACTACCGACCTTATGATTGCAAATTATCAAGCAAACCCGGGCGCAAATATCTCGGTATTAACACCTTCGCCAATGTTTTGGGAGGGATTCAATCTTGCCGGCGACGATATTCTCAAACGTGTTATCGAGCGTATCGTGCTGCCCACCATCAAGTTGCACGCCGAAAAATGCGGTTGCCGCAATTCGGTTAATGTAATGAACTTCCTCTTTGGTCCTTACCTCGGACGCACCACCGCAAAAGACAAACTGATGAAGAAACAGTTTGCTATGCAGATTGCAATTCCCATTGGTACAGACATTTTGCAGCACGCATCAGAGGAACGTCCCACAGAAAAACGCTCGTTCGACTCATTCTTTGTAAATTATCCGCATCCCAATCAGCAACTCATCGACTATATTAATAAGGAGTTTGAAAACGAGGGCTGCACAGGATTCGACATCGAAAAAATCACTTGGGAACTCGACAACGAAGGCACCAACAAAGTGGTTAAAGACGTGGTAGAAAAGATGATAGGCGACCTCTGCGGCATTATTGCCCAGTACGAATGTGATTACGTATTGCTTTCGGGACGTCCAAGCCAGTTGCCCGTGGTTCGCGACCTATTCTTAAAGAAACTGCCCGTAACTCCCGACCGAATCGTACAGTTAGGACATTACCGCATAGGCACTTGGTATCCGTTTGCCGAGGGCACAGGCGTTATCAAAGACCCGAAAACTTGCGTTGCAGTTGGAGCCACCATCGCACTTATGGCAGGCAACCTTCGCCGCTTAGACGATTTTACAATCGATACTTCGCTCTTGAAACGCAATTTCTGCTCCACAGCCGACTATCTTGGCGAGTACGACCCCAACAAGGCACGACTCAAAGAGATATTCCTCGACCCCGACACCGATACAAAGAATATCAAATTCTTTGGTCATATGATGCTCGGAATGAGGCAGATGCCCACCGACGATTGGATTTCGGCACCGATGTACAAGTTGGTTTACTCGTCGTCGGAGGCAGCACGTCAGTTGAAAGACCGCGAGCCGCTTACATTCGACATCGAACGCGACCCCCGCGACAAAGAGCGTCTGAAACCGCTTAAAAACGTTATGGACCGCGAAGGCAAAAAGGTTTCGTCTGATAATCTGAAACTTACACTCCAATCGCTTGCCGACGAGCACGGCTATTGGATGGACTCAGGCATATTCCTTATCCAACTTTTTGATAATTAGTTTGTTGTATCATAAAATCAAAGAATTATGGCAAAACTAAGTTTATCAGTAAACGGCGCAAGCAGCGACAGCAGGGTGGAAGATCCTAAGCCGGTGAGCCTTTCGCTTACCAAAAAGGTTCAACCCGAACAGTCTGACGACGAGGATGTTAACCCTTCGTCGGGGCTATCTACCCACGTGCAGACAGCCACCCCCGGTGATGCCTCAGCCGAAGCCGACGGCATTGCCAAATGGCTTGTGGACAACATTGGCAGCGGCGTTTTCGAAGAATTAAAAGAAAACCCAAACGTGCAGTTGCCTTACACCGACAAAGACATCGACACTCTGCAATGGGTAGGCAAACTTTTGAAAACCTACCTATCGCAAGAGAGTATCAACACAATAACCGCCTCGCTCAACGCCCTTACCAAAGGGCAGCCAGCGAAACAGTCAGGCGGCGGCGACATTCCTGAGGATAAACTCGCCAAATACAACGCCAAATTTCAAGAACTCAAAAACCGTATGGAAGAACTTGAAGGCGAAAAGGCGCAGATTGCTTCGGAACTCAACACCGCTATACCGCTCTCAAAGTTCGTAAGCGAGATTTTTCGCGACCCCGGAAACGAAACCGACCCGCAAAAAGAACTTATCCGCACCCTCAACGAGGCTTTGCAGACCTCAAAAGAGAGTTCGCTCTCAAAATTTGTGGTCCGCTTTGCCAAAGGTTGGATCTACCTCAAAACCAAGACCGACACCCTCGGCGACGACGAGAAACAGAACCTCGACAATGTGTACGACGCGCTTACAAAGATGTTGGAATTTGTTTCGGAATGTTACATTTCGGAACGCCGCATACTTTTAGACTGCGTGGCAAAACACTGTTCTACGTTCTTTGCATCCTACGATTTTATATCGCCCGAGCAAACACTCAACGCCGACCCCGACATTCACAACGCCGGTGGTCTTGGAAATGCCAGAATAAAGGAAGGCACTACTTTCTGCGTTATTCGCCGCGACACCAAAAAGACCGTGAAATACGCTGATATAAAGGTAGTTGAATAATTAAAATTAGTTAGAAACCGAAAAAAACATTAAATATGTCAGAAAATCCGGAAACAAGCAAACTGATCCAGCAATGCACTATGGTAAAACAGGTGATAGAGGACAGTATGAAATGGGTGCAGACCAATGTCGAGAAAGACAAGCAGGCTGTTACCATATACAATCTTAAAAAACTCCGCCGCGACGCTAAACGTTACGAAAACGCCCTTCCGAAACGCCCCTCTGTGGCTATTTTCGGTCAAAGTCAGGTGGGCAAATCTTACCTTGTGTCAAACCTTGCCAAAACACCCGAGGCTCTTTCGCTATTTGTAAAAGTGCCCGACACCGGCGAGGAAGTTGACTTTATTGCCAACATCAACCCCCCGGGAGGCGGCAAAGAGGCCACTGGTTTGGTTTCGCGCTTCACCACCGACAACACTTGGCAGGCGGGTTTCAAACCTTACTTGCTCCGTCTGTTTAGCCAAGCCGATTTGGTAAAAATTATTTCAAACGGCTATCTCTCTGATATTACGCATTATACATATTCTGTCAACCGCGACGAGGTGCAGAAAGAGATTCAAAACCTTGCCGCCATCAAGCAGAACTCACCCTGTCCGGGCTTTACCGAAGACGAGGTTTACGATGTTAAAGAGTATTGCAACAACAACTTCCGCGACCACTTTATCATCAAAGACCTCAACAACATCAACTTCTGGGACGACATCGCATCTATCGTACCCTACATCGATTCGGCACAGCGCTACAAGGTGTTTGAAATTATTTGGGGCAAGCAGCCGTTCTTTACCGAATTGTTTAAGAAACTCAGCGACGGTCTTCGTCAGTTGAACTTCCTCACATCAATCCGCACCGAACTTGCCGCCCTTACTCCGCAGCAAGACACCATCTTAGACGTTGAACGACTCCGCGAACTATACAAAGACACCAAAAAACCACCTGTAAACTGTTACGACGGAGGCACGCTCCTTGCCACTCTCGACCGCAGTATCCTTTCGGCACTTACCGCCGAAGTGGTGCTGCCTCTTGCCGACAACACAGCATCCAACCCCAAGCGCACATTCTTAAAAGAAGCCGACGTATTGGACTTCCCGGGCGCACGTTCGCGTCAGCAGATTCCCGAAGTAACGTTTGAAGAAAAGGATAATAACGACAAACTGCTTGTGTTCCTGCGTGGTAAGATTGCATTCCTTTTCAATCGTTACAACTTCAACTACGAAATCAGCACCTTATTATTCTGTATGGACGACAAACAGCCCGAGGTTGCCGACCTTCCAAAATTCCTTTACGAATGGATTCGCAACACTCACGGCGGAAGTCCCGAAAAACGTGCCGAGCGCGAACGTAAACTCGCATTGCTTGTGCAACAAAATGATATTGAGAAACTTATCCCGCTGTTGGTAGTTTTCACCAAGTTTAACATCGAACTTGCGGGCAACCCTGCCACAGAGCGTCCCGGCGAACTTGGTCCTCACAATGCTAAATGGACTGCCCGTATCGGCGCCAACTTTGCCGACCAAATGGGCATATCCGTGGGCGACCTCTGGATTCAAAATTGGGACAACAACGGACCTTTCAAAAACGTATTCCCCTTGCGCGACCCCAAATGGAGTAAATCATTCTTTGAGGGTATCGACACCGACGGCAAAGAGAACACTCTCCGTCCCGAATACGTGCAGAAGTTTGTGGATATGAAAAACTCGTGGGTAAATCACAAAGACGTTATCGCCCACGTGCACAATCCTCTTGAATGTTGGGAAGAATTTACCCAGCCCAACAAGAGCGGTATCGACTACATTATCAAGTATATGACTCCCACTTGTAACCCCATCATCAAGCGCGAGCAAATCAAAGCCGGTATCGACGACCTCAAAGCCGACCTCTACGACGAACTTTCGGCATTCTACCAAGGCGGCAACATCGACGAAAAGTTGAAGAAAGCCAAAATATCTGCAACTCAGGCGTTTATGGCGTTGATGAAAATGCAGAAAGATAAAAACACCTTCGGTAACTTCCTCGACCGCCTCACCATCACCGACGACCTTTCGTGGAAAATCTACTTCGACCTTATGATGAACAAGCAGATAGAAGCCGATGCTCCCGTAGCACCCGTTGCCAAACCTGCCACCAAGACCCTCGACATCGATATGCTCGAAATGCTTGGACAATTCATCACCATCGAGCCGGGCGAAGGTGCACAGAGCATTCTCACTAAGTTGAAAGAATACTTCGGCATCGACGACAACAACGAGTTGAAAAAGATTCTCGACGAAACCGGCATCAACATCGAAACCCTTATCGAAGAGAAGAAAGACAAAGAAGAAGGCGAAATCAAAGACCGCGCCTACATCTTTGCCGAAAACCTCATAAGCCGTTGGCTTGAATACATCGAAGAAATTAAGGGCGACAATGTGCTGATGCAACTCGGTATGAACAAAAAGACCGCCGACCTGATAATCAACGAGTTGAACAAAAACAAAAACCGTGTCAACCTCAAAAAGATTATCGCCGACGCAGTTCGCGAGCACGTTATCAACTTCCAGTTGACCTCTAACGTTGACATTGTGGCACGTATTTCTGCCGTGATAATCAACAAGTTTGTCAACTCACTTGGTTGGGATTATGTGCCGCAAGCCGAGCGTCCGAAAGTAAAACCCACCGACACGCTTCCTGTATTCACACATCCACCGGTAAAATCGCCAGCCAAAAAGAACTTGAAACTCGAAATAGAGTTCCCGGGCGAAAAATTCTTCTCAGAATGGGCTACCGGCTTGAAGAGCAGTTTTGAAGCCAACGTCTACTTTGAAGAAAACGTCAAAGACGCCGCCAAAGCCGAAGCCGACGCCAAACTCGGTGTAATACTCGAACGGTTGAAAAATTAGAAACATTCACTTTCTCTTATAAAAACACCGCCCGAATTTTCGGGCGGTGTTTTTTTTGTTACTATATATATAAAGGTGTGGCTATTTTTTATGTAATCTATACTATACTTAAAAAATCAAAAAAAATTCAAAAAAAAAACAATCAGAGTGCAACAAATTATCCTTAATTTTGGTCTAATTTTTAGGGTGTACTATATACTAAACCCACCCGAAAATGAGTTTATAACTAATAGGCGGAATAATTGTGAACTGTAACCGCCTGAATTTATTGAGAATAATATGCTGGGTATCAGGTGTTTATAAAACCTGCGCCGGCTTAAAGATATTGAACTATGAACAAAACTGTCATTAAAAAACATACGGCCATGTCAACTGTATTATTTAAGAAATTCACCGCCTTTGTGGTAGGGGTGATTTCAATTTTGGTATTAAGCGCAGGAAGCGCTAGTGCGCAGACATTTACGCTAAATGTTCAGCAGAATTCGGAACAAAAGTGTAACGGACAAGCAAACTTATCGCTTACTACAAGTAGTACTGACTATCAAGCACGAATTACTAAGTATACTATGGGTGGCGTTACTACTACTGTCTCTCATGGACCATCTCAGATATCTATTAGTAATATACCCCAGGGAACATCAACTGTGCAAGTTTTTTATGATGTTTATCAGTACAAGAAAAATACTAATAATAATAATTATTCGTGGCAAAGAGTTCAACAAAATCAAAGCCTATCAAAGAGTGTAGTCAATAATGGCTTTCATTTAGGCGGCGGCGGCAATATTGAAATTTGTACAAATACATATACATTGACAGGTACTGCTTTGACAAATGGGGCTACTGGACAGTGGAGTGGTGATGCTACTGGCAATCAGAATCCAAAAACTGTAACAGTACCTACTACACGTCCTGGTCAGTATACATGGACGCAAACCCGTAACGGCTGTTCATCATCTGAGACTTACATTATTACCAATCATAGCAACGAGATATCAAACTTCAAGATGGATCCCGATAAGGTGGTTTGTGCCCCTTCTACTACAGCGCGTATTGGTGCATCTATTCCATCAGGAGCTACCGTTTATTGGGAACCTTCAAGCAAGGTGGATAATCCCACCTCGGCGCGTCCAAAAGCTATTAATCTTTCTCCTGGTGAGAACATTTTTACAGTTAACGTATCGATGGCAAACGGCTGTCCGATGCAGACAGGACAGATAAAGGTGTTTAAAGCAGAAGCTACAGCAGCAGCGAGCGCTGCTTACGTATGTAGTGCTGATGAAGAAGTTAATTTGACAGCCAATCCGCCATTGTCGAGTTTCCCAGCCGGAACAACTGGACAATGGACTGCTACTGGTGGCGGTTCTATAATATCAGGAGCAAATGCTACTGAGGCAGTAGGTAAGGTTTCTGGAACTGGTGCAGTTCAGTTTCAATGGAAACTGAAAGTGCCTGGTTATCCTGGTAGTAATGGCTGTACTGTAACAGCTACTACTGACCCAGTTACCAAAGAAGAGATTAATCTTGATGGTGGAGAAGCTTGTTTGGTTCATGATGATACACAAAACAATAACACTATTGAAATTTATGCATCTTCTACAGCTCTTCCTACGGGAGCAACTGGTAAGTGGACATGGATTTCTGGCCCTGGAGATCAGGCTTCAATTGCTAATCCTACATCACCGCGCACAAATATTACCATTCCTACTTCTGGTCCTGGCATAGATAATACACATGGTGTGTCAGTGTTTCAATGGGATATGACTACCAACGGCGGCTGTAATCAGTCTGTTCAGTTTAAGGTGGTTAAAATTCTTGCTGCTTTTGAAATGTCGCATGATGTAATATGCGATGAAAACGAAAAAGTGGTACTTTCAGCAGAAGATCCGGGTCCCGGAACAGGTGTGTGGAATTATTCAGGAGGAGGCACTTTCCTTAACGGCAACAATGCTTATCTTAATTCTATTACCAATGTACCTGTTTCTCCTAATGTGTATAATAATACACTTCAGTGGACTGTTACTTATTCAACTCCTAGTGGGCAATATTGTGTAGCCACTGCTACTAAAAATTTAATTAATCTTAAAGTCATTGCAAATGCAGGAGCTGATGATGAGGTTTGTGAAAACAAAGCTACTTTAAATGCTGCCGATTTAGGTACAGCCACAAATCCCCCAACTACAGGAGAGTGGTCATGTACAAGTTCTGACGAAGTTACTATTGCTCAAAAAAACAATAATGTTACTGACGTTACAAATCTTAAACCTGGCGTTAATACATTCCGTTGGACTGTAAAGCGCACTAGTCCCAATGTAATTAATCCAGCCAAACCTTATGCAGCAGCGGGACCGAATACGCAGCTTACTTGTACAGCTTTTGATGAAGTACAAATTTTTAATAGTGAAGTCAGCGAAGCTGTTGTTGGTGACCCCATATATACTTGCGCCGATTTTGTTTCAAATCTTAATGCTACTCCGCCTGTTAATGGAAGTGGTATTTGGGATACTCATGTAGCTGCCCCTAATACTGTAATTCTTGACCCCACAAAAGCGAATACAGGTGTTACTGGTCTTTTGCAGGGACATAATAGTTTTAAGTGGACTGTCTACAAAGGACTTATGGATCCCAATAATCCACCAAAATGTCATGACGAGGCCATTTTAGATGTTTATTCTGTTCCCGTTGACGTTGAAGCTGGCGACGATCAACAAATTTGCTCCAATTTTACAACATTGAACGGTAATGCAGTTACAAACTATACTAATGTACCAGGTTTAACATGGGAGATAGAATGGGAACCCTATGGTACAACGGCTGTTATCCAAGATCCACATAGTTTTTCAACAGCAGTCGACAATCTAAGTCCTGGCAAGAACATATTCCGCCTTCATGTTAGAGCGTTAATCAATGGCGTTGTGAAGTGTTCCGACTTCGATGACGTTGTTATTTGGAACGATGAAGTTGGCGAGGTTACTGCTGGCGAAGACGAAATCATCTGTGGTGATTACAAAATGATAGAAGGACCAGAACCCAATCAACATCGTTCATGGTATGAGGGCAATTATCGCAGTTTGAATGGTACAAAACCAGAATCACTCGGACCCAACCGTTGGGGTGTGTGGTCTAATCCTTCTGGTGGTGCTACTATCGCTTTCCCATCTAATTATTTGACATCGGTTTCTAATCTTCAGTATTATTCACAGCAAGATCGACCCGGATATTGGTCAAACAATCCTACAGTAAACCGTTTCCGTTGGACAGTTTACTATGAAAACCCGGAGACACACAATGTCTGTGAAAACTCTGACGATGTGGAAATCATTTGGTTGGCTCCGTTGCCAGCTGATGCCGGTAAAGATCAATTGGTCTGCGGTAATAATGTAAACCTTGATGCTACAGACGAAGGTGCTGGCGCTATGGATGTATGGTGGACATCTTCAACTTCGGCAAGTAATACCAACAACCTTACATACCACAATCCCTATTGGGGTGGTACTGCAAAGCTTATCCATCACGAAGAGAGCACTGCCGTAGCTACACCACCTGCTGGAACCAATGCAGTTAAAAAGGATGTCTTGGTATATGTTGACGAAGTAGATTTCCAAGAAGATAATAAAACATACGTTATCGTATCCACGCGAGAAATCTATTATCAGAACACCAGTGGATCGGGCGACAATAGAAACAATTCTGACGCAGTTGTTCTTGTAACTACAGATTATAAATATTATCCTGCTGGCACAACGGTAACAGAAGCCAACTATAATACTCTTGGAGCTGGTCTGACACCTGGAAACAATGAGCAAGTACGTTCCTACACCATTGCCGACGAGGTTTTCAATATGGCTATCAATGGTCAGCAGACCGCTGCCAACGTTAACAATCCTCCTGTAACTCAATATCGTTGGTATAAGAGCAACTCGATGGTTGATCCCCATCGTCAACTCAACGGAGCAAACAAGATTGTTACTTGTACAATTTACGATGATGTTGAAATCAAGGTGCTTGGTTTGTTGAGCGATATCTCTGCTGGTAGCGAGCAGGCTGTCTGCGATGACCAAACACAGTTAGCTGCTGTAGGTTGGGAAACTATCCGACCCAGTGGTTCCACTTCTGATTATTCAGTTACTTTGATTTCGCAGGAGTGGGATTCTATTAGTGGTTACGGTAGGTTTATTGAACCTAACAACCCTAACACTATGGTAACCGACATGTCGTTCAGAACCAACATCTTCCGTTGGACTGTAAAAGTTGGTATTAAATCTACCAATACAGACGGTACTGTTGTAACTTCTGAACCCTGTGTTATGACTGACGACGTTTGGATTACCAACGCTCAGCCTTCTGACGCCGCACTTCCAGCCGACCGTGAGGAATGTGTTGATTACACCACACTTTCTACCAACAAACCTGTTCGAGGTGAGGGCTTTTGGCGAACTAAGGGCGGCAACGGAACAATTAAGAACCAAAGTTGTACAAATTTGTTCTGTGATGCTTATGTAGAAAACCTTTCACCTGGTGAAAACCAGTTTGAATGGACGGTTATCAATAACTTTAAGTCATTGAAAAACCCACAGCAGGTGCATGCCGAATGTTCTGTGTCTGACCAGATGTCGATATTCTATCATGGTATGAAGGCATCTGCTGACCCCGACAAGTTTATTTGTAACGATGAAGTAGAACTTAAAGGAGCCCTACCAAGTGCGAGTGTGTCGGGAGTTGAATTGGCAAAATATGGAAAACCCACCGGACACTGGGAAACTACAGCAACAGGCGGTCAGAAATTTTACAACTACGACAATACCAATGCCGCACCAAGTACTGTGGCATATTGCTCGCATGTAATTCTCAGAAACTTGCCCCGTACATTCAACCTTGTTACTTGGCATATAGAGTGGGGTGGATGTAAGGATCATCAGGATGTAAGAATTTTCAACAACTTGCCATACAACAATCCTGATGGCGGACCAGCACAGGAAGTCTGCGACAATACAACTTCACTGCCTGGCAACCAAATACATGAACACAAAGCTCCTTGGGCTGATCCTATGTATCCTACCAACCAGTCGCGTTGGAATGGTCAAGAATCACCTATGGCATATTCTGAGTGGACTTCTTCTTCTCCTTCTGTTACATTTATTGATGATTTGGCCGCTCGTACAAAAGTTAACAATTTGAACAAACCGGGCCTCACCGAGTTGTATTATAGATTTTACCGTAAAAATGTCGACTGGCAAAACGACCCAAATGGTAATTTCAATCCCAATACACCTGGTGATCCTGTAGAATACTGTTTCTTGGAGCATCACGTTACTATATATAATAATAGTGTCACCACATATGCTGGCGATGATGAGACTATTTGTGGTGAGCCTATCAATACTGGTAATTCTTATAATCCTAAATATCCTAGAGTTGATTACAACTCTTACTTTATGACAGCTCAAGATGCTCCCGACGGTGCCGAAGGTACTTGGAAACTGTTGGAAGGAGCTTCCTATGCTAACGAAGTTTCTATTATGTCGCCGCACGACGCTAAAACCGAAGTTAGATTTAAAGGTTCGGGCGATTACAAGTTTGAATGGCGAGTAAAGAAACCTAATGGCTCTAATGTAAGCGAGCCATATTGTGAGGCAGTTGACGAGGTTGTAATTACAGTGAATGTTCCCGATTTGGCAATTGCCACAGCAATAGCTTCTGATAATCGTTTGCATGATGATTATATTCAAGTGTGCGATGATGCAGTTGTTTTGCGTTACGATCGTCCTAACCAAAGAGGTATTGGTACATGGACTTCTACCGATCCTAACAACGTATACAGCGATCCTTTACAACAAGCAACCACAATCAAAGTTTCCGATCTTAGTAAAAACAAAACTGAGTTTACATTAACAATTGATTATCACGGCTGTACATCTGTTGATACTATTACAGTATATAATAATAGTGTTTCAGCTATTGCCGAAACACGTGCTGGATATGATCCTCATGAGATTAATATCTGTAAAACCGAGTATTTGCTGCAAGCAAACAATCCTGCTACCAATAATGGTACTGAATATCAGGCAAATGGAGAATGGTCTTGCTCTTATGCGAGCGTAGGTTTCCAAGATAAGACATCTTTCAACGCTAAGGCAACTGGCCTGGTTCGTAGTATCAACCATCAATCTCCCAATCATTTGGTTTGGACTGTTACCAAAGGTTCAAACACCACCGATCATGGTAAACTATGTAAGGCTACCGATTATCTCGACGTTTATAACAACTCGTTTGAAATCACCGACATGCCTAACTTCATCACTTGTGGACCTTCTGCTACTTTGATAGGAGAGGAGGCAGGTCATCAAAACTCAACTTACAGTGGAGCTTGGACAAGAATTTCTGGTCCTGGCAAGTTTACAACAGCAACTACTAATTATACAGTTTCTGTAGAAAATCTTCAGAAAAAAGAGAATACTTTCCGCTGGACAGTTTACCGCAACGGCTGTTCGGCTTTCGATGATATTACAGTATTCAACAATGAAGTTGAGGTTGATGCAGGAAAAGACATCAACTCATGCGACGACGTTGTACAGTTGAATGCTACACCCGCAACTTGGCAAGAGGGTCTTTGGGAAATCGAAGACGCTGGACCAAATACCAATTTTGCAGAAACCAGTACAGCAGCACCTGCCAACCGTTTCAATACAATGTCGTTGTACAACGGTTATGTTTATGGCTTGCGTCAAGGTGAAACAGTTTTGCGCTGGACAGTATCTAGCACAATAGCCACTGCTGCTGATAATTACCAATATAATGGAGTAACATATGATGACGAACAAACTTGTTCGTTGTCTGATTTAGTTTCAATATTCAACGATGCACCCGACCCCGCTGTGGTATATCCTAAAGAAATAGAGATTTGCCAAGAACAAACTGCAGCAGGCGAGGAGGTGCTCCTTTCTGCTTCAACAGTTCGCGATGGATGGGGCGTAGGACATTGGGAGTATTATGATGGAGCTTCCGGTGGCACTATTGTTTCTCCTTCGGCTTATCAGTCAAAAATCGACAACCTCCCCTATGGCGAATCTGTTTGGGCTTGGGTTGTTGAAAAACAAGGTTCTAACGGCTTGATGTGTAGAAAAACCGATTATGTTCATGTGTTCAACAATTATGTTGAAGCTCATTTGAATGTATCGTACGATGAGGTTTGTACACCGGAAACAGAACTCAACGCTGTTAATCCCGACGAGTATCCCGGCGCTACAGGATGGTGGGAATACGAGAACTTTGCTGGTCTTCCCGCTGCTAAATGCCCAAGCATTGCAGTGCCCTCCGACTATCTTACTACTGCAACCAATTTGCCTTCTGGACGTTCTAACTTTATTTGGCACGTTACCAAGGGCTCTGGTTTGTGTCATTCAGAAATTACCTACTCTGTTGACAACAACCAAGTGGAGGCAGTTATCCGTCAGCCTGATCCTCAGCACCGTATAATTTGTGAACCTAATGTACGCCTTGTGGCTCAGGAAATTCCTGCAACAGCCACAGGTACTTGGTCTTTGATTGGATTCCCCAACAATTATAATATTAATGATGCTAACTTCGCATCTCCTAATGGTTTGGTAACAGATGTTACTGGTCTTAATGTTCAAAATGCCGACTATTCTTTCCGTTGGACAGTAGAAATCGGAAGTGGTAAATGCAACAAGACAGACGAGATAACCATTAAGAACAACTCATTTACCGTGGATGCTGACGCCAGCGAGCCAAACAATGGAGGTGCTACATGGGAAGCTCCTGCCAATGTGTTTGTCTGTGGCAGCTCTTATCAGTTGCAACCGAGCATTCCCGATGGTGATTATACCTACGAGTGGACTATCACCGCAGGCAGCGGCACATTTGTAGGAGGAACCAATGGTGGCAAAACTTCTAACGCTAAGATCCCCACTGTTATAGGTCTTAAACGTCAGTCTACTGAAATCCATCTTCTTGTAAAAGACAACAATCCTAATGGTTGTCAGGCTGATGGTACAGTATTGGTATCTGACGATAAATTCTATCCCGATCCTATTGTTACAGTATCTACCTTGCATTGCGATGGCACCGCCACAGTACGCGCCACCGACATTTCTGCTTTCACAGGTGCTTCCGCTATTTGGTCTACCTCCGACAGAATTGGTCATTGGGATATTCCTGCAGGTCAGCTTCCTACCAACAACCAGATTACATACGCTGGTATGCCTGAGGGCGCAGAGGTAGTGTTAATCTGGACTATCACAAGTGCAAACAAAAGATGTGAGTCGCCCATAAGCACCACAGTTTACAACTATGGATTTACACTTCCAGAAGATTATTACGACGATACACATTGTAGCGATGATTTTTCATTTGTGGCTACATTGCCCAACAACGATCCTACCAAATATGTTGGTACTTGGACAAAACTTGGCGGTTCGGTAGCTTCTATGACTTCTACAAATAATGGTTGTTCTTTGAGCCTTACAGGTCTCAGCCGCTCATTAGACAATGTATTTGAATGGCATGTGTCTTCAATCAACGATGGTTGTGAAGATACTCAGCTCTTTACAGTTCGCAATTCTAAACCTTCCGACGCTCAAATCACATCCGACCGTCACAATGTTTACACTTGCGACAATACATTTACACTCAACGCACTTAAACCTCAGGTAGGTGCAGGCGAATGGTCTTCGGCTCGTACCACCACCATTAGCTTGGTAGCATCTACCGCTACCGAGCAGATTAAAGTGTCTGACATGCCTCTCAACGGTACGCTCTTTACATGGACTACAAGACGTGGACGTTACGACTTTGACGGCAACTACTTGGGCGAAGATTGTACCGACAACGATACAATCACTATTTACAACAATCATGTTCAAGCTCTGATATCCAAGATCAACCGTTCTACTTGCGATGGCACAATGACTCTCAATGCCAACGATGCTCAGCAGTATAAAGACAATGTTGATCCTAAGCATTTTGAAGTAATTGGTTTCTGGTCTCCTGTTGACGGACACTTGGAGTTCCAGTCTGGTTTTGAAAGCACCGACAACTCTATCAAAGTTCAAAATCTTGATAGCGACAAGAACACATTCAAGTGGACAGTTGCCAAAGGCAATCCCGGCTCTATAGCATATTGCCAGTCGGAAGACACTATAAGCATATATAATAATCAAGTTACAGCTCTTATAGATAAGACTGTTACCGCTACTTGCTATCCATTTATCGACCTTTTAGCTAACGATATTACTCAATACGGTACATCTGCAGTTGGTACTTGGACTTGCGAATCGGCTCCTACTGAGCTTATCAACGGTACTGCCGGAGTTATTTTCAACGATAAACATAATTATCAGACTAAGGCAACAGGTATGACCGCTACTGGTACATATAAGTTCCGTTGGTCAGTTGATAAGGGTGATTGCTCTGCAAGTGACGAGTTCTTTGTAACTCAAGGTGCACTTGATGCAGATGCCGATGCAAACTCAGTTGAAAATATTATTAATGTCTGCGATGGCGATGTTAAACTTCAAGCCAAAGCAATTCCTTCGGGTATTGATGGCAAATGGGAAGTGCTCAACTATTCTGGCGGAACAGCTGACGACCTTACAGTTACACCTACCAACAATTTTGTGGCTACTCTTAAGGGTCTTGCCACTGGCACAGAGGCTACTCTCGAGTGGAGGGTTTCTAACTCTACCACTGGCTGTCACAAAGAGTCGCAGGTTACTGTAAAGAACCACTCTATTGCAGCTACCATCGCCAACAAAGATGCCAACGGTGAATACCAGCTCTGCGATCCTCAGGCTACACTCAACGCTTCTGCCACATTCTCGGCTACCGAGGCTACGGGTGTTTGGACTAAGGAAGATGTTCACGCATCTGGCGACTTTATGACTGATCCCACTCTCGCTACTGCTAACATCAATAATTTTGATGATGGTGTGAGTGTTAAGTTTATTTGGACTGTTACTTCTAAGGCTGCCTCTACACAGAACGATGTGAATGGATTCTGTGTTGATACTGATGAGATTACAGTTGTCAACAATATGTTCAAGGCTAATGCAGGTGTCGATGCTAATGTCTGTGGCACTTCGCTTGGTCTCAACGCTGTGTTGCCTTACGGCTACACCGGCGGATGGACATCTAATACTTCAGCGGTAGTTTCACCCGCTGATGCTTCTGACGCAATTGTTACTGGTCTTGTTCCTGGTGAGAACCGTCTTACATGGACTATTACCCGCAACGGCTGTGATAAAAACAAGGCTACTATTTCGCTCTTCAACATTCATCCCACCCAAGCTTCGATTGTAACTCCCGACGGCTACGAGGTTTGCGGATCTACAAGTGAGAGCGATGTAAGTGTAACACTCCAGGCTAACTCTCCCGCTACTGGCGAGCATGGCAAATGGGAGAAGATTTCTTCTCACGCTACTCCTCAGGGCAATGTGGCATCTAACCAGATTGTTTACAAAGGTCTTGATCAAGACGACAACAAGTTCCGCTGGTCCATATTCTCCGACGTTGACGAATCTTGCTACACCTACGACGAGGTAACTATTGTTAACAACAAGGTTACTGTTCCCGATAGCTACACCGATAACATTTGTCTCACAAGCGGATCTTTCATCCTTACCACAGGCGATAACACATTGCAGAATGCTAATGGTACTTGGACATGGAGCAAATCAGACCCGTTGCCTGGTACTATCCATCATTCTACTCTTGAAATTACACCTTCTATGTTGAAACAGTCGGCAACGTTTACATGGACACTCCGTAAGGGTACCAACTGTTCGGCTGTTCAGAATATAACATTGGTAAACGATGGCGTTGAGGCTATAATTGAAACCATCGACGGTCAACCAGCTACTCATAACGGTTCTGCGGTTAATGTCTGCAAATCAGCGTTTAAGATTAAAGCAAACGACTACAAGAACAAGTTTGGCGATGCCGCTACTGGTTATTGGGAATGCACTTCTTGGCCTTCAAGTTCTAACATCGATCCAAATGACATCAAGTTTGCTGATCCTACCAACTATGCGACTAGTGTAAGCGGTCTCACCGCAGTAGGTAATTACGAGTTTACATGGCATGTAAACAAGGGCGCTTGTTCTTCAGAAGAACGTCAGCTCATATCTATGACCTCGTTTGATATCGATGCCGACGGCACACAGCCAGCTAAGAGCTTTGCAGTATGTAGCGATACTTACATCCCCACAGGTTGGGTATCTCTTTCGGCTTCTGAAATTGCCGATGGTTCTTGGACAGTGCTCAGCGGTACAGCTGTTGTTACTAACACAATCGCAGGACAATCTAACAGCCGTCCTACTATCGTCGGCATCACATCTTCTGGCTCACGCATTATGTGGTCGGTAAGATCTAAGGGTGGCTGCGAAAACAGCGACTACTTCGACATCCAGAACGGTAATCCTACACTCACCGTTACCAATAATACAGCAACAACCAATGTGGCTGGCGTAATCTGCGACGGCAAGGCGTTGCTCAATGGTACAGGCGCTGAATCTTCTTCTGGCAAGCGCGGTCATTGGACAGAGGTTAATCCCGACCCGTCGAAGAGCGGATATTTCGCCGACGCAAACGGCAACCGTCTCTCCGACGATGAGTGCACCACAGCCAATATCTGGTACGTGGGAATTAAGAACGGTAAGACTGTAAAACTCCGCTGGACAGTGGTTAACACTATCGCTTCTGGCGAATGTCCCCTCACTGGCGACATCGATGTTACCAACTACGGTTTCGACGTTAATCCTGGTTACGATTTCACCTTGGCTTGTAACCAGACATCTTACACAATGGACGCTCAGTTGCCAACCTCCACTATCAACGGTGTTACATTCGAGGGTACATGGCAGCACGGCAACATAGGCAGCTTTGCAATCGACGCCAACTCGATTCATAATCCGAAGGCCGTAGTCAACAGCTTTATGAACTCTGAGGGTAACGATTATGTTTGGAGCGTTCAGCAGCAGGTTAACGGAAAAGACGCATGCCTTGTAGATAAATCTATCTTGATTACCGATCCTTCGGCTACACAGGCTGTTATCACCACACCTGCCACCGACAACACATTCACTTGCAACGGTACAGCTCAGCTTGTTGCTAATCAGGCTACTCCGGCTATCGGTGAATGGGGCGAATGGACTCCCGACCAAGGCAATGGTAGCGGCAACTTCAGTAACTCTACAAATAATGTTACCACAGTATTTGATATGGGTTATGATGAAAATACATACGTTTGGACTATCCACCGTCAAATTACCGACAAATTTGGTACTATAACCAAATGTAGCACAGAGGATAAGGTAACAATTCTCAACAATCAGGTTACCGCCTCTATTGCTCCCGATATCATTGAGGTTTGCGACGGTGAAACAGAAAATATCTTAGTTTCAGGCAACAAAGTTCAGTTTGGCGACAAAGCTGAGGGTTACTGGATTGCTAACCAGAATGTAATTTACAACGGTAGCACAGTAACATCAAGCACAGCGTTTGCTCACAACACTGCCGACATTATGATTCACACCACAAGGTCGGGCGATACCAAACTTATCTGGCGCATTGTTAAAGACAAGACCAAAGCTCTCGACCCGACTATCAACTGCTGGGCTGAAGACTTTGTTACTGTCCGCAACAGCAACGTTAAAGCTGAAACTATCGAGAAAGAGATTCGTGAGTGCGACGATGAGGCTATTGTACGCGCAACCAGCATCGCTGGTAATACAAATGTATCTGGCGAATGGACATGTACTTTGGCTCACAACACTTCTAATCCTACTGAAATTGCAGCATACACTGCCAAGATCAACGATCCTAACAACAACGAAACTTCGGTAGTAATTGACAAACCTGGTCAGTACCGTTTCGTTTGGACTGTTACCAACGGCAAGTGTGTTACTTCAGACCACGTTACTGTTTGGAACAATTCGTTCACAACCGACGCTTATACAATCGACGGACCTAACGGCACCAACGAATTCAATGTTTGTGGTTCGTCTGCTCAACTCCATGCCGAGTCTTATTCAAATCTCGACCTCACAGGTGCTGATCCTGATTATGTAGTTTGGGAGGGTTCTGATGTTGCCCACCTTACATGGCCTGCCAACGGAACTTCGATGTACAATGCCACAGTTTCTGGTATTAACGGAGCTGCAACACTTACATGGCACGTACATAAGGGTGGTTGCGATGCTACTAGCACCGTAACACTCACCGACCAAAGCGTTAAGGCAGAAGCTACTTCGGAGATTGTAACTTGTAATGGCTCTGGCGAGTTGGCAGCAACAACTCCCGCATCTGGCACAGGACATTGGGAGAAAGCCGACGCTCTCTCGGTTATTACAATTGATGATCCTACCAATCCTAATTCAACATTCAGCGGTATGGGCGACGACTCACAGGTAATTCTCCACTGGGTTGTAGCAAGTCCTACCCTAAGCGGTTGCAATAGCATTGCTGAGGTTTCTGTTATCAACTTGGGATACTTCAAGAGCGTAAGTGCAGGTATCGACCTTAATGTCTGCGATGCTAGTACAACACTTACTGGTGCTATGTTGCCTCCCACTTACTCTGGCAGATGGACTGCACCAAACTCTACTGTTATCCAGTTCTGGTCAGACAGCAATATGAGCGCATCTGGTGTAAATATGCAAGAGCCCTTTGTAACAAATCTTCCTGTTGAGGCTAACATCCTCACATGGACAATCTCTAAAGATTACACAATGCTCAACGGAGATGTTGTCCATTGCGAAACACCCAAGAGCATAACAGTTACAAACCGCAATCCTGGCGAAGCTAAAGTAGTGGCTGGTCAGAGCCGCGAACTCTGCGACGCCGACATCACTCTTAAGGCAATTGCTCCCGCTTCTCCTGCCAAAGGTCACTGGGTAAGCAACAACTCTACTATTATTCTTGAAAACGGCGGCACCAATGTTGACACCAAGATGAGCAACCTCGCTCAAGGTCCCAACACATTCAACTGGGTAATTGATGTTGACGGCGAGTGCAGCACCAAATCTGAGGATATCGTTATCACCAACAATAGGGTGACAGTTGCTCCGGGCTTTACTGCTCATGTTTGTCGCGATACAACAATCTACGCAGCCGACCCGACACTTCAGTTCTCACCTGCAGCCCAGGGTACTTGGTCTGTTCCTAACCCGTCGGGTAGCTCTGAGATTGTGGCCATCTCCGGATCTGCCAACAATATCCTTATCGCCCGTCCTGTAATGGGTGGAACCACATATCAGTGGTCGGTTAAGAAAGGTACTTGCCACGCTGAAATGGAGGTAGAGCTTATCAACGACGGAGTTGAGGCCTCAATTGTTGGTCCCACAACCACAGGCAACACATTTGACCTTTGCGGTAGCGCTGTTCAGATCGAAGGCAACGACCTTACCAACTTCCAGACAGCTACCGGCGAATGGTCGCTCAGAGAATATCCTGCTAATAAGATTAGTAAGAGCTCAGTTGTAATGCATCCGAGCAACTCTAATATAACTAACGTAAGCGGTATGAACGCCGAAGGTGCTTACACATTTGTTTGGACAGTTTCTAAAAACCAGTGTAAGGCATCTGCCGAGGTAACCATCCAAGTTCAGACTGCTGCCATCGACGCTGACCGCTCCGACGACGACAATATGAAGTCGATTTGTGAGCCTGAGTACACTATGAACCCGCAGTTACCCGAAAGCTACGACCACGTTTACTGGTATGTGGTATCTGGCGCCGGCACATTCGAAGGTGCTCAGCCTTCTGTAATCAATATCAATGGCAACAATGTTTCTGCAAACTTTGTAGAATCAGCAACACCGAAACTCACCAATCTTACTTCAGGTGGAACTAAGGCACGTGTGGTTATTGTACGTGGCAATTGTACTCTCACCGACGACGTAGTTCTTACCAACGATAAGATTTCTGCCGCTATCACCGCTACTCCTTCGTTTGTATGCGATGAAACCGACATAGTTCAGCTTTCTGGCGCACAAGGTTCTTTTGTACAGTGGCGTAGAGTTTATCCCGATGATAAACGTGGACACTTTATTCAAACCGACACTTGCGTTCATTATCTTGAGTACACAGGTATCAAACGTGGTGAAACTGCTACAATTGAACACACGGTTGTTAACACTCTTGTAGATGGTTCTTCTTGTACCGATGTTTCTACAATTTCAATCACCAACCAGGGCTTCGACGCTGTTCCTGGCACAAGTGTTACCACCGCTTGTTCTGATACTCACATTATGACAGCTCAATTGCTCGACGGATGGTACGGCGAATGGGAAAACACTGGCAACACTACTGCGTTTATCTATCCTTCTGAATCTACCAACGCTCACGCAATGGTTCACAACCTCGACAACGCTGACATCAACAAGTTTACTTGGCATGTAACTTCGCCGCTCGGTTGTAAAGATTCTAAGACTGTTGAAATTGTCAACCACAAACCTGGCAAAGTTGCTATTGTAACACCTTCTGATAATGAGGTTATCTGCTCTAACGCTTCTGGTGATTTGAACACTATGAGTGCTCAACAGTTTACACCATCTTCTGCTACTGGCACTTGGACTGTTAATGGTTCTACCAACAATATTGAAAGCCCCACATCATTCTCTACTAAGGTTACTGGTCTCAAAGCTGGTGAAAATACTATTAAGTGGACGGTAACCAATGAGAATTGTACAGTTGTTGACGAAGTTACAATCTACAACGATTTCTTTGCTGCTTCAATCCAAGGAGGCGACCAGTACATCTGCTCGTCTAATACTCAACTTGTAGCACTCAATCCTTCGAAATACAACGCAACAGGTAAGTGGACATCAAACCGCGATTCTGAGGTTCAATACGAGAATCAAACCAACTACAGTACAAGAGTGGAGGTTCCGTTGGGTCTTACCGTATTCACTTGGACTGTAACATCTTCGCGTGGTGCTGCTTCTACTTGTGGCGATGCCGACGGCTCTATTAAAACCGCTACTGTAAAAGTTTACAACCAAACACTTCAGAATTGGAATGTGGCTAAGATTAAAGTAGATGGTGCCGACAACCTCAACCGCCTCTGCGAAACTTCTACCAATCTTATTCCTCCCGCTTTGGAGGATGGTTGGGAAGGATATTGGACTCTTAAGCATGCTCCTCATGCTAATCCCACATCGGCTCTCAACGTTAATATGTTGATGCTTTCGAATATTACTCCAAGCCCCAACGATCCTTATACTTACGTTTGGCATATCAAGAATGCCAACAATCCTCGTTGTGCAGAAGATTTGGAGGTTACTTTCTTCGAAAACAGCTTCAATACCTACGCATATTTCGCTAATGGAGCTAAGTCTAACATAATGTATGTCTGCGGCGACGGCACTGATAATCCTATCTGGCTTGCCGCTCAAAACCACTCAGTAACTACTCAGTCTTGGGAATACAACCCTGCTGAAATTAGCTTGTGGAATGCTTCAATGCCCAACAGCCAAATTAAACTCAACAACACCACTGCTTCGCTTGTATGGCATGTGGAAAAAGATGGTTGTAAGGCTGACGAGTCGCTCACTGTTAAGAATGTTAAACCTATCACAGCTGGCAAGGTTTACGAAACATGTGATGAATCAATATCATTATCTGTCGACAATGTTCCTGCTGCCAACGAACATGGTACTTGGTCGTACAGCGGTGGTGGTACATTAGACTATAATCCTAAGAACAGCTTTGTAACCACAGTTACAAACATACCTAAGAATACTACAACACAACTTCTCTGGACAGTTACAGTAGACGAAATACCTAACTGCTCATCTGTTGCCGAATTCTCTATTGTTAGTCATAAGGTTGACCTTACAATCGGTGGTGGCGAATCGCTCTGCGGTACTGAAACAGATGTTAACGTTAATCTGCCCCGCGGCTACATCGGCGTATGGAGTTGTCCTACTGCCGACCCGTTGCCTGCAAATGAGGCTTCGTTCGAGGCTGTTAACGGTGACTCTATGATTTCTACTCACTTCACTGGATTGAGTCGTGGTCTTAATGTTATCACATGGACTGTTCGCAACAAAGATGGAAATCTTACTTGTAAACAAGAATTCACTAAGAATGTTTATAACAACAATCCTGAGGAGGCACTTATTAATATGCCCGCTGTTTACGAAACATGTTTGCCAGAAGATAAGCTTACAGCTGTGGCACCTTCTGATCCTACTCAGTTTGAAGGTACTTGGTCGGTTGTTCAAGGCAATGCCAACATCAAGGCAGGATCTGAACACAGCCACGTTACAATGATTGAAAACATGGTTCCCGGACAGGACAACATCAAAGTCCGCTGGACATTGAGAGATAAGGTTAAGGGCTGTGAAACACATGCCGAAATGACAGTTCAGAGTCATGAGGTGGCTGCTACAGTTCCTTCTAATACAATTTCTACTTGTGATGGCACAGCTACCCTCAAAGCCGACAACCCGAGCAGTTATGGTGTTACCGGTGTTTGGGCGTCTACATCAGCTAATGTTCAAGGCAAGACAGAAACCACTTCGTCGAACTTTGAAACAGTATATGAAAATATCGCTAATCCTTCCGAGGCGTTCACTTGGACTGTTACTAACGGCAAGTGTACCAAATCTGAGATTGTTAACGTTGTCAACAACAGAGTTGAATCCAAGGTAACACCTATCGGAGTTATCTGTACCAATACAGCCACTCTCAAAGCCGAGGGCGTTACTGGTCAAGGTGTAACTGGATATTGGGAGATAGTTGATTTCCCGTCAACATTTATGGAAAAATCTACTATCGTATTCAATTCTGCAATGTCAGAAACTTCTGTTACTGGTCTCGATGTTAAGGGTATCTATAAATTCGACTGGGTAGTTGAAAAGGTTGATCCTCTCACATCTCAGTTGCTCTGCTCCGACCGCTCTACTGTAATTATCGACAACAAAGATTACACTCTTGATGCCGAAACAAGGTTGAGTTCCGATGATGTTACCATCTGTGGTAGCGAGTATCAACTCTCTGCTTCTGAAATTGCCGGCGGCACTGGTACTTGGACACCTATTGCAGGCACAGGATATGTAGATGCTTCTGATGAACACAATCCTAAGGCTGTAGTAAGAGGTGTTGATGGCAGTGTTTTACTCCAATGGCATATGGAAGTTGCCAATGGATGTCCTAAAGATGCAACTGTTAAGATTACCAACGCCTTTATAAAGGCTGATGCTCAGATTGCTTCTGCACAATTGTGCGATGGAACAGCAGTGGTAGCTGGTAATGAGTTTAAAGATGAAACCTTTAGCGGATTCTGGAATAAGGTTGATGATAGTGCCCCGGGTAACTTTGTTGAGACTGTTCCGTCCGACTATATCGCTCATTACGAGAATATTCCTCCTGGCAAAACTGTTGGTCTCCGTTGGAATTTCAAACGTCGCTATATCGACGCTGAGGAAACCGCTAGAACTGGCTCTACTGTTTATAAATACTGTTCTGATCAAGACGTAGTTTACGTTAAGAACAACGCCTTTACAGTAAGTGCAGGTCAAGGTGGTGCTACCATCTGTGGCGAAGACTGGTTCCAATTGGAGGCTGAGGCTCTATTGCCCGACCAAGTTGGCGAATGGTCTAGCAATTATGACTATATCACTTGGGAAAACAATGTTAAGACCGATCCCTCTGTTAAGGTTTCTAACCTCACCAAAGACTTTACCAACGAGTTTACTTGGACAGTTACTGATACCAAAACAGGATGTTCTTCATATGATATTGTTCGTGTTGACAACAACACTATCGATCCCGCTCGTATACTCAAAGTTGATGGACAAGATTACGTGCCTGGCACGGTATACGATATCTGTGGTAGCTCGTTCTTGCTTGAAGCTAAGCAGGTGAAATACGGTGATCCTTTGTGGTCAAGCTCTTCACCATTATTGTTCAACGGCAAGTCTACCAATTCTGAATATGCAGTTACAGTAACAAATCTGCCGAGCAATTCGGAAGCAGTTATTAAGTGGACTGTTGACAAACGCAATGGCAATAGTGCCGCATGTCACGATGAAGTTTCTGTAACTGTTAAGAACAGATTTGCCGAAGCTAATATCTACACCAAAAATAAAGTTGTTTGCGGTGATGAAGTTGAACTTAAAGCTTACGATGTATCTGGCTATGGTGCTCGTGGCTGGTGGACTTCCGACCAGGATGCAGTAGTAAGGTACGAAAACGATGTTACTGAATCTTCTTCGGTTCGTGTTTCTAACTTGCCATACAATATTCAAACAGTATTTACATGGCACGTTCAAAATGGATCTAACTGCGGTGAAGTTACTGCAACAGTTGCTATCACCAATGCTAAATATGTTGCCGACGCTTCTGTTGAAGAAGAAAATATCTGCGGCCCTGTGGCACAACTCAAAGGCTCGCCTTATGATTCTCAAACACACACAGGTCTTTGGTCGTATGTTTCGGGCGATCATCCCGAACTTATTACCATCGGTGACGGTAGCTCTGTTAACGAAACCTCTGTTTCAGGTCTCTCTAACGGTGCATACGAGTTCCGTTGGACTGTAACACCTAAGAATGCTCCCGAATGTGGCGACAGCAAGACTGTTACTATTCGCAACAATTCTGTTAAAGCTAAAATCTACGGTGTTGACGCCAATGGTGATATCTTCACCAAGTGCGCAGACGATTGGACACTCTCTGCTGATTTGCCGAGTGGTTGCGTTGGTCAGTGGGATCGCATTGATGGTCCTGCAGCGTTCGACGCTACTGCTAATACCGCATTGGCCGACGTTCACATCGTTGACATCTCTAACACCACCAAAACGCAGTTTAGATGGACTGTTAGAAGCTTAGCAAACCCCAACTGTTATAGCACTGCAGACGTTAAAATCGTTTCTAACAAGGTAGTTGCTTCTATCAAGTCTGATAATCCGTTGTACATCTGTTGGGACGACAAAAACGAGGTTGAGATCAAGGCAGATAACATTTCTGACGGAACTGCTTATTGGGAGCCCACAAGCATAACCAACACAGGTAAAATTGCAAATTCTTTGGATCCCACCACAAGAGTTTACGACATAGAACCCCGCGCTATTGAAACATACCGTTGGCATGTTTCTAAGGGTACTGGTGCCAATGCTTGTAACGATTACGCCGACCTCACCATTATCAACCACAACTACTCGCTCTCTGCTGGTGACTACGATGACAACAACTGCGGACCTGTTATCCACCTCAATGCCGACCATCCTACTGGTGGCGCTGGACGTTGGGAAATTGTTTCGGGTCAAAGCAATTGCTCGTTAGTGAATCCCACATTGTACAATACTGACCTTAAGATCAATCCTGGTGCTAAGGTAAGTCTCCGATGGGTATATAACCTCAACGAAGGTGACAACTGTCCCGATAATGCCGACACTGCTATCATTGTCAGCCATGCGGTTGCACCTTATGCAGAGCCTGACGTATTCTGCAAACCCGAGGGTATACTTAAAGCAGATGCTCCGAGAATTGATAATGGAGAAACTGGTTGGTGGGTAGCTCCTGCTGGTGTTTCTTTCGAAAACAACAACAGCACACTCTACAATGTTAAGGTGTATGGCTTACAAGAAGGTGGTAATAACTCATTCGAGTGGCACATCGACAATGGTTATTGTCACGACCACACCACTGTTTCTTATACTTATCTCGTTCCTAACTCACGTATCACAGGCCCTGCTGTTCTGCCTGACATGTGCGACGATGATTATACTCTTACAGCCGCATTCAACCCTGCTACCCATGCCGATTATACTGGTGAATGGAAGATTGTTAAAGGCGGCCCCGATACTTATATTAATAATTCTACCAACTATACTACTAGAATTTACAACCTCCAGCCAGGTGAGAATATTGTTCAATGGACTGTTACCAACAAGAACTACGGATGTTTTAGCACATCATCCATCGCATACTACAACATGGGTGTTACTTTGGCTAACATTGACGACGTTAAAGAATGTAATAGCTACGGCAACCTCTCTGGTAACGGACCCACCTCTCAAAACGGTTGGATAGGCACATGGTCGGTTCATCCCAACTTTGTGAATGCTGCTAATAGGTCTGGATTCACAATTTCAAGCCCTGACCAAATGAATACCAAGTATACAAATCTGCCCACAGGCTCGATTATGGTACGTTGGACTGTTGTGGATCCTGTTTCTGGATGTAAGGATTCGATAGATGTTGCTATCTACAACAACCTGTTCACCCCGACAGTCAATACCGATGGTGTAGACAAGTGTTCTGCTGAGGTAACAATCGCTGGTACTATGTACGACCGCGACAAAGACCAAGGTTGGTGGGAAACTCCCGACCAGTCTCCGCTTGTGGTTTCAAGCCCCAGCAGCGCTATTACAAAGGTATCTCACCTGATGTATGGCGACAATGCAATCCGTTGGTACGTTAACCATAATGAATGTATAAATCATGTAGATGTTTCTATACCTCACGCAATGTTCTCTAACTTTACAGCAGGTATTGATGATGAAACTTGCGACGAGATATATACCCTCTATGCTACCGACCCGTATAGCGTGTCGGGTGTAGATCCCACTAAGATTACTTCTCACTGGGAGCCCGTTACTGGTAGTGCAGTATTTACCAATTCTACTGCATTCAACTCTGGTGTTAAGAATCTAACATTCGGTAAAAATACCTTGAAATGGGTGGTTGGCAATGAGGAATGTCCCAATATGGAGGCACTTGTAACTATCACAAGCAACCGTCAAGACGCTATCGGTGGTGGTGCCGATACTTACCTCCCGATATGCTCTAACGACTTTGCCTTTGTAGCTGAAATGCCTGCCCAATACGACTCAGTATGGTGGTCGGTAGGTTCTGGCTCTGGTACTTTCGATAAGTTTAATTATAAAACTATCAACCAGAATGTTGTATTTGACCCTGTTAATAGCAACATGTCGCCTCAGGATAAGGCTTATTGGTCTACCAAAACAGCCGCTGACTTCTACGCTTACGCTTCAAGCTACGCTGCCGAGTGTAACCAAACCACGGTTACCAATATGGCTAAACTCAACAACGAGTTCTACTGGAACGTGGCATACAAAGGCTGTGTAGTTCAAGACCTTGTTAAACTACGCAACATCAAGCCTTCTGCAAGGGCTAATTCACACTCATCTCACATCTGCTCTTCGGAAACTACTTTGATTGCTGGAAGACCTTCGATGGGAACTGGTGTTTGGTCCAAGTTGACCGACACAGACGAGTCGGTAATCGAAAATTCTTCCTACTTCATGACTAAGGTTACTAACATTGGAACTGGCGACCACACATTTATATGGACTGTTACCAACATTGATAACGGTATCGAATGTAAAGACGCATTTGAGATTACTGTTACCAACGAACAGATTTCTACTTTTGCTGGTGTTGACCATGCTGTTTGCGATGGCAACAATGTTAAACTCCAGGCTCAGGATCCCTCTACTTTGGGCGACTTTGTAGGAGTATGGCATCGTCCTTCTAACTCTGTTGTATTTGCCAACTCTACATCGTTCACTACAACGGTTAGCGGTCTTGCTGCTGGTCCCAACAGACTCCGTTGGGAGGTTATAAGTACAGATCCTAACAACGATTGTCGTGCCGAAGCTGAGGTGGTTATCACCAACAACAAACCCACTCAGCCTAACCTTGGACCCGACTACTTCTCTTGTGAGGATGAAGCCGATCTTCAAGGTACATCACCGGCATCTGGTGAAAAAGGTTATTGGGTTAATGTAAATGAAAATGGAATAATAGCTCAAACCACAGCAGTTTACACCCATGTAACTGGCCTCATTGATGGCGACAATAAGTTCGCTTGGTTTATCCAACGCGGTACTGGTGATAATGCTTGTGTGGCATCCGACACCGTTAATATCCGCAACCGTCACTTGCTGGTTAATGTAGCATCTTCTAAGGAAGAGTATTGTAGCGACACTGCTTACGTTGAAGGCTCCGTTTATGGTAGCACTAACATTAACTACACATCGGTTTGGACTGCTGAGAGCGGTGGAGCTTCGTTCCTTGCCAACTCTACTCTCGCCAAGGCTACCGCTGTGGGCTTAGGCTCGGGCAAGAATATGCTCAAGTGGACTGTTACTGTTCCCGCTGTTAACGGCTACGGTGAATGTAAGGTTAACAAGATGATTAACGTTTGGAATATGACACCTGAAAAGGCTAATATCATTGAGTCTTCAATGAGTGTCTGCACCAATGAGGCAGAGCTTACTGCTAACCAGCCCTCTATCTCAGGTGAACGTGGCGAATGGAACGTTCTCCAAGGCAACGGCACTTGGGACAACTCTACCAACTACAAAACCACCGTTAGAGATCTCAACTTCGACCACAACTATATCACTTGGACTATCCGTCGTGGCAACTGCTACTCTATCGACACAATTGATGTTGTTGCCAACAATATAGTTACTTCAGTTACTGGTGACGCTGGTACCAACGTTCGTCAAATTTGTCAGATCGACAAACCAGAACTTACCATTTCGGCTACTCCTCTCAAAAATGGAGGCACTGGATATTGGTTCCCGTCTTCTAGCAATATCCAATTCATTGACGAGTCAACGTTGGCAACTACCAAAATTAAAGTTTTGGCTCCTGGTAGACATAAACTCGTTTGGTATATGAAAGAGAACAACTGTGACGCCAATGCAGTACTCTATGTTGATGCTTTGCAGTCTACTGCAACCGCATATATGAACGACGAAAATCCTGTATGTGATGGACAGGCAGTTCTCTCCGCATTACCGCCCGATGTTTCGAGCGCTATCGGATATTGGTTTACACCCAACAAAACAACTGCTCACTTCTCTAATTCGCTCAACAACATATCCACATTGTATATGTCGCAGAGAGGTCAGTTTACCGCATCTTGGATTGTTGAAACTCCGCGTCTCCACGGTCTTGACGCTTGTAAGTCGCAGGCAGATGTCCTTGTTTACAACTATCAGGTTGATCCTGGTCCCGACTTTGAAATCAACGCTTGCTCTTACGACGATGTTAAGAACCTTGTGGCTGTTGAGCCTTATCCTGGTGATTATGGCGAATGGCATGTTGCTAACGGAACAGGTTGTGAAATTGTAAATACTACTGCTTTCGAAACCCAAGTTAAACACATTAACAAGGG
Organism: Bacteroidales bacterium; assembly: GCA_016286055.1. Classification (GTDB taxonomy): domain Bacteria; phylum Bacteroidota; class Bacteroidia; order Bacteroidales; family UBA3824; genus UBA3824. The sequence goes on along the minus strand of JAEERW010000002.1, from coordinate 6,337 downwards.
AGCTACAACACTCTATTGGGTTGTTAAAACTCCGGAATGGTTCGATGATGTAAACGATCCCAACCACCTTAACCCTAAGGTATGTTCCGACTCTTCGTCAGTTCAGGTTTACAACAACGCATTTGATATTTCTGCTGGTAAATCTATTCAGGTCTGCGGTCCTGAAACTCCTTTGGAAGGTAGATTGCCTAACAATAGCAATATCACTTGCGAATGGTCGGGCGGTAACTTCCTCGATCCTACTGATCCCGCAACCACAGTATTCAACTTGCGTAAGTCTGTTCCTACAGAACTTACCTTGAAGGCTTACTCTAACGGTTGTGAGGCTGAGGCTAAGGTTGTTGTTACCAACGTTCAGGTTGATATTGAGATACCCACTGGCTCTAAGACAGTATGTTCCGATGATATTCAATTGGAGGCTAAGATGTCGGCTGGTACAGGTGCATGGTCTATACCCAATGGTATTGGTACTTTCGACGACGAAACCAATAATGTAACCATGGTTCGTGGACTTGGCAAGGGTGATAATGTTATCACATGGACTGTTACTAACGGCGATATCAATTGTCGTAGTTCAGAGTCAATCACTCTCAACAACCAGACATTGCACGTAAGTGCTGGTTCCGACCAGTATGTTTGCGACACATTCGCTTACCTTGCTGGCGATGCTCTCGCTCCTAACCAAATAGGTGAATGGCGACTCGGTTCTGTTTCGGCTACAACAACACCATTCTCTGGTGCCGGTCCGGTATTCGTTGATAATACTACAAACAACACTACAGTATACGGACTCTACTTCAACGACGAAGGTCTGGGTTACTCTAACGCATTCTTCTGGCACGTTAAAGACACTGTTACAAGATGCGAAGGCGAGGGTACTGTTAAGATTTTGTCTTACCACTTTGAAGTGGATGCCGACACAAGCACTATTTCAAATTCTCACATAGCTCGACCCGGTCACGACCACTACACAATTGGTGGTACTCCTCAGAAGACCAACAGCAATAGCGATCCTCTCTATACAGCTTCTTGGCGACGTGTTGAAGGATCTGGTAGACCTACTCCACAAGACGGTTTCGTAACCGAATTCAAGGGTCTCTCTTCTGGTAGAAATATGTTTGAGTATATTGTTCAACTTAATAGATATCAGATCGAAGGTGCACAAGCGGGCATTATGAATCCTGCTTGTATAGCAAGGGATTGGGTAGTAATCAATTACCAAGCCTTTAAGGTTGAGGCTGGCGACGATCTTCCCACCTGTGAGGATTCTATTCAACTTAATGCTCAACAACCAGAAGGCGCAGTTGGACACTGGACAAGCCGCGAACGTGGTTGCGAGTTCGACGATCCTACCAATCCTAAGACTTGGGTTCGCAAACTCAAACCCGGTAAAAACGTCCTTTACTGGAACGTAACTCGTAACGGATTCACTGCTATCGACTCTGTTGAAATTTCTAACTACGGATTCACAGTTGATGCAGGTCCCGACCAGCACCTCTGCGAAGACTCTACAGTGCTGAAAGCTACTGGCCCGCTCAACAATCCGCTCATCACTAATAATTGGTATGGTTACTGGGATACTCCGTTTGGCTCTGCTACATACGAGTATCCGAGCGCTACTGAAACTAAGGTCAACGACCTCGCTGTTGCTACCAACGTTATTGTATGGCACGTTGAGGCTTGGGCTCCACAGCGAAACTGTTATGCTAGCGACACTATCCGAGTATCTTACTATGTAGCTCCTGATGCCGAATTTACAATCGTGCCCAAAACTGCTGCCGGATGCTCTCCGTTTACAGCTCAGTTTGCCAACACTACTATCGACACCGACTCTACTGGTTCTACATTCTACACTTGGAACTTCGGTAACATAACATCTATCGAAACCACCGATCACGACAACTTGATAGAGCGTACGTTCTACAACACATCTGACCACGACAGTACACTCCAAATCTGGCTCACTACCGGCATCAAGATTCCGGGCAACCAGACTTGCTACAATGTCGATTCAAGCGAAATTACAGTATTCACTGTTCCTACAGCTAAGTTTACTGTTTCGCCAGCTCGTCAGATGCAGCCCTCTACCCAGTTTAGCCTCTACGCTGTTCAAAATCCGGGCAGCGATGTAAGGTATGCTTGGGCTTACGGTGATGGACAAGGCACTGTTTGGAACGATAACACCGAGTTTGAAAAGACCTTGACTCACAAGTATATGAACTTCGGCGAATACAAGATTGTTCTTGACGTTAAGAATAAATTCTGTGCTGCTAGCGATACTCAGATTGTGATTATCGATCCCGCTCCGCCGAAGCGTACTATGCAGTCTACTGGATTCGAAGGTTGTGAACCCTATCTCCACGAACTTATTGAGGAAGTACTCTACGCTGACTCTGTAAGATGGGATATCTACCAGGTAAGCGACTCTCTCGTTCTCCAAGCTCAAATGATGGTACCTGACCAGAAGATTGCAACTTACCTCTTCAACAAACCTGGCAGATACTTGCTCTATCAATACGCTTTCGGTCCTGGTACCGACGGAGAACTCTATATGAGAACTGATACCGTAACCGTATTCTCAACACCTATTGTTGACTACCAAGCTTATCCTGATACGGTTCGTCTGCCCAACCAGGCTCTCTACACCAGCAACGAGTCGATCAACGGTGCTACATACCTCTGGGATTTCGGCGATGGTCAAACATCTGTTGAAAAAGAACCCACTCACTACTATACCGAAGCTGGCGACTTCTACATCTCTCTCAAGGTTACTTCTGCCGAGGGTTGTACAACAGTTGGCAACGAACAGCACGTAAGAGTTGAACCAGAAGGTATGCTACGATTCCCGAATGCATTCAAGCCCAATCCGGCTGGTCCTTCGGGCGGTGTTCCAACTCGTACCAAGAACTATGTATTCATGCCTTACCCGCGCAACGGTATCAAGGCTGGTACTTACAAGCTCCAAATCTTCAACCGCTACGGCGAGAAGATTTTCGAAAGCACAGATCCTGAAATCGGTTGGGACGGCTACTACCGTGGCGACCTCTGCGCACAAGACGTTTACGTTTGGAAATGCAACTGCATATTCGAAAACGGTAAGATCTACAAGAAGATTGGCAACGTAACGCTCTTGCGTTAGTTCCCTTAATAACTTTCATTCAAAAAGGGCCGGAGACTTGCTCTCCGACCTTTTTTGTTTTTATACCATTTCTTAATTTATAGGTAACATTATTAACGATAATCTGTTATAAATTTGCGCTTTAAAATATAAAGTGTTACCACAATGCAGGATATAAGAAATATAGCTATTATAGCGCATGTAGACCATGGTAAAACCACTCTGGTAGACAGAATTTTGCACCAGTCGCACCTTTTTCGCGACAATCAGGAGGTAAAAGACCTCATTCTCGACAACAACGACCTCGAACGCGAACGCGGCATAACTATCCTTTCTAAAAACGTATCTGTACGTTACAAAGGCGTAAAAATCAATATTATCGACACCCCTGGTCACAGCGACTTCGGTGGCGAGGTAGAACGTGTACTCAATATGGCCGACGGCGTTATCCTCTTGGTCGACGCTTTTGAAGGTCCAATGCCTCAGACTCGTTTCGTGCTCCAGAAGGCTATCGAACTCAAACTCAAACCCATTGTGGTAGTCAACAAGGTCGACAAACCCAACTGTACTCCTGAACAAGTATACGAGGCTGTGTTCGATCTTATGTTTAGTCTCGACGCTACCGAAGACCAACTCGATTTCCCTGTGGCTTATGGCAGCAGCAAGGCTGGTTGGATGGGTCCCGATTGGAAAACTCCCACTCAGGATGTATCTTACCTATTAGACCTTATTATTAAGCATATTCCCGCTCCAAAAGTTGTGGAAGGCCCTTTGCAGATGCAGATCAGCTCATTAGACTATTCTTCCTATCAAGGTCGCATCGCCATCGGACGTATTTTCCGTGGCAGCCTCAAGGCTGGTCAAACCGTGGCTGTAATGAAAGCCGACGGTGCTATCGAAAGGTCTACCATCAAAGAACTCTACACATTCGAAGGTCTCGGCAAAGAAAAATGTAAACAAGAACTTCAATGTGGCGAAATTTGCGCAATACTTGGCCTCGACTCTTTTGATATTGGCGACACTGTTGCCGACCCCGAGAATCCAGAGGAACTCAAACGTATACATGTTGATGAGCCTACTATGAGTATGCTTTTCACTATTAATAATTCTCCATTCTTTGGTAAGGAGGGCAAGTACGTTACATCGCGCCACCTTCGCGAGCGCCTTTTCAAAGAGACTGAGAAAAACCTCGCTCTCCGTGTTGAGGAAACCGACTCTCCCGAAAAACTCCAAGTGTTTGGCCGTGGTATCCTCCATCTCGCTGTACTTGTTGAAACCATGCGTCGCGAGGGATACGAGCTCCAGCTCGGTCAGCCCAAGGTAATTATTAAAGAGGTGGACGGACAAAAGCTTGAGCCTGTTGAGCAGCTTACAGTGGAAGTGCCCGAAAACTTCTCGTCAAAGGTTATCGACATTGTTCAGCGTCGCAAAGGCGATATGCTCAGCATGGAAACCAAAGACGACCGTGTGTTTATGGAGTTCGCCATTCCTTCGCGCGGTATTATCGGTCTTACCAACCCGCTCCTCACATCTACCGAGGGCGAGGCTATTATAGCACACCGTTTCAAAGATTTTGAGCCTTGGCGTGGCGACCTCTCCCAGGAACGCAACGGCTCACTCATTGCTATGGAAACAGGTACTGCCATCCCTTACGCCATCAACAACCTCCAGAGCCGTGGCAAATTCTTTATTGATCCGGGCGATGAGGTATACTCTGGCGAGATAATAGGAGAGAACACACGTCAGGACGATATCGTTATCAACGTTTGCAAAACTAAGAAGCTTACCAACATGCGTGCTTCTGGTTCCGACGACAAAGTAATGATAGAGCCCGCCACTAAAATGTCGCTCGAAGAGTGCATGGAATATATAAAGGACGACGAATACGTGGAAGTTACGCCAAAAACCATCCGTCTCCGCAAAATTATCCTCGACGAAACCGAGCGTAAACGCGCAAATCGAGCATCTAACGATTAATTTAAATATTTTTTCACCTCTGTATTTGGTGCAAAATCAGGCGGTTGAAAATATTTTGAAAAAACTATCAAAAAAATACAAAAAAAATTTGGAGGACGTTAAAATCCTCCTTACCTTTGCACCCGCAAAAACAAAGAAACACGCACATTGAAAATACTGACAGGAAGCACAAGGCGTTTGAGCACATCATATGATGTGTCGAACAAGAAAGAACGGGAAACCTTACGATAAGTAAGATAACACAGACCCCCTGATAATAAGAAAGAATTTATACAACGGAGAGTTTGATCCTGGCTCAGGATAAACGCTAGCGGCAGGCCTAACACATGCAAGTCGGGCGGTAACAGGAGCAGCAATGCTTGCTGACGAGCGGCAGACGGGTGAGTAACGCGTATGCAACCTTCCCTTCGCACGGGGACAGCCTTCCGAAAGGAGGATTGATACCCGATAGCCTCATTAGGCGGCATCGCCTGATGATTAAAGATTCATCGGCGGAGGATGGGCATGCGTGGCATTAGCTAGACGGCGGGGTGACGGCCCACCGTGGCGATGATGCCTAGGGGTTCTAAAAGGAAGGTCCCCCACATCGGTACTGAGACACGGACCGAACTCCTACGGGAGGCAGCAGTGAGGAATATTGGACAATGGGGGCAACCCTGATCCAGCCAAACCGCGTGAAGGACGAAGGCCCTAGTGGTCGTAAACTTCTTTTGCTTGGGGATAACTTGCGGCACGCGTGCCGCATTGAAGGTACCGAGCGAATAAGCACCGGCTAACTCCGTGCCAGCAGCCGCGGTAATACGGAGGGTGCAGGCGTTATCCGGAATTATTAGGTTTAAAGGGTGCGCAGGCGGACTGTTAAGTCGGCGGTGAAATACCGGGGCCCAACCCCGGGGCTGCCATCGATACTGACGGTCTTGAGAGCGGGCGACGGAGGCGGAATGTGGCGTGTAGCGGTGAAATGCTTAGATATGCCACAGAACACCGATTGCGAAGGCAGCCTCCGAGCGCGTTACTGACGCTCAGGCACGAAAGCGCGGGTAGCGAACAGGATTAGATACCCTGGTAGTCCGCGCGGTAAACGATGATCACTCACTGTCCGGACCAGCGTCCGGGTGGCCAAGCGAAAGCGATAAGTGATCCACCTGGGGAGTACGGCGGCAACGCTGAAACTCAAAGGAATTGACGGGGGCCCGCACAAGCGGAGGAACATGTGGTTTAATTCGATGATACGCGAGGAAC
>JAEERW010000016.1 GCA_016286055.1 Bacteroidales bacterium | reverse complement strand
GTTCTCATCGCCACACCTTCTCCCGCTACCTCCGTCTCCCCCGCGCCAACAGGAAATGGTAAAACGATGATTAATTGAGTTGAAATAGGAGATTAATTGGACAGCGGAGAATAGATGTCCTTAGTGTTTTTCTTAATACTGATGAGCGAGCCTGTCTCTATATAGTCGTAACGACCGTCTTTAACAAGGTATTTGATTGCTTGTCGGGCCAATGGACAGTTTTGAACCTCGTCAAACACTATTACCGACTTGCGCTCTTTTAGTACTACATTATATATGGCTTGGAGTTGAAGAAAAATGAAATCTTTGTTCATTAGATTGTTAAACAGAGATTTAACCTCGTCAGACGCTTCGAGAAAGTCAATAAGGATGTAAGATTCGTATTCGTTTTTAGCAAATTGTTCCACAAGTGTGGATTTTCCTACGCGTCTTGCTCCTTCTATTAACATTGCAGTCTTGCCGTTTTGGATATTTTTCCATTCTAAAAGACGGTCGTAGAGTTTCCGTTTGAAGATTCGTTCCATAATTGCTTAATTATTAAAGGTTCAGCGTACAAATTTATGTATTATTTTTTATTTTACCAAAATGTTTTTACTAAAAATATCCAAAAATACCGAATTGTTTATCCCCAAATTATCCTAAAATACCGAAATGTTTATTATACTTAACTAATTAATAATTGAGAATAATAAAACTCCACTAAATCTTATTCGGTGGAGTTTTGTTGATAGATTATTGAAGATTCTGATTATAGTTCACCTCCTAAGGCTCTGTAATAGTCCACAGTGTTTTTGATGCTCTTGATTTGTTTTGAGGTTAGTGTTATGTCTTTATAATATTGTTGTCCGTTAATTCTGATTTTTACTTTATTGGCAATCGCTATATTGAACACTATACCACTAACCGAAGCATTTTGTGTTTTTCCTTCGTCAAACCATTCCCAAACATCACCTCCTCCATTGTCTCTATCAACTTTTTTGGGAATATAATTTAAGACGTTATCATTTACCTTTATTTGCAGCGATTGAATAAACAGCCAATCATCGCCACAGTATTGAAACTTGAACCTCATATTAGACGGTTTTCCGTTTTTGTTCATATAGAAGTAGCAATAAACACCGTTTCTATTGGTATATTTAGGTCTATCTTTTGGCATTATCCAATAACCGCCGTTGCTATCAAACTCATCTTTTTGTTCATCAAATAGTGGTTTTAGTTTTTTAGCGGTAATGCTGTCCTCTTTTCGTTGTCTTTCCAAAATTTCTTTTGTAACTAAATCAACAGAGTCAACCTCAGGTGTTTTTGCACTGTCCACCGTTTCCGATAGTTGCGATGTTTTGTTTGTATTGCTTTTTGGTGGTGACACTATTGCAAGCAATATTACAGATACCCAAAACACAACAAAGCCAAGTATTAACACATACCTTCTTTTCTTGTTGCTGTCGTTTTTCATAAAACCCAAGGCTTTTTTTGGGGCGATAATGCCGAATACTACCCAAGCCAAAAGCAATACCCAAAATACTTTAAATAATGTGTCCATTTCGTTTGTATATTTAAATTAAACAATAATAAATAGCACAATCAAAAGGAGGCATTATAAAAGACGGAGCGTGGTGCTGTTACTTTATGCTCCGTATCTCGTGTTAAGGTGCTTAGGAATACCTATGTATATGATACGGCAATAACAGACCACGCCCTATACGGGTGGCTGTTATGCTTTCATATACATTTGTGTTTTAAAGGTTCCTAAGCTTCTAACACGAGAAAGTCATAACACTTCCAATATTTTATGTCATAATCAGAGAACTATTGTTCTATGATTACAATTGCAAATATACTAAAAGTATCTCATATCACATCATTCTTGATTACTTTTTTTATCTTCTTTTCTTTTTATTTTCCCTAAAAATCACCTACATTTGCAGAAACTAAATGATTTATCAATGGCGCAATCAACTATAACACAGGCACAGTTTACGGCGTTGGCAATTGGGGCGACGGCTAAGGATATGGGTATTACAGCCACCGAATTGTACAACCGTCTTAAACGTGTTGGGCTGATAAAACACTTGCTAATAGATTGTTATGATGTTCTCCATACCGAAAGCATAAATGGTGTGATTTGGAATGTGAAGGAAGCCTTAAAGAATTGGGAGACAAAATTTTCTGAAAAAGGAGGTAGAAAATGAAACTCTATCACGGTTCTTATATCAGTGTGCCTAAGCCTCTTACAAATGTTGGTCGTCGGGAGTTGGATTTTGGTCCCGGCTTCTATGTTACCCGTTTGCGTGAACAGGCTGAACGTTGGGCTCGTCGTGTTTGCATTATTAGAGCAGAAGAAAAGCCTTTGTTGTCGGTATATGAGTTTGATGAGACTCTCATTCCGGCTGATGTAAACCGTCTTGTGTTAGAGCATTACGATAGAGAATGGCTTGATTTTATTACAGCGAGCCGTCGAGGCGAACAACCGTGGCTTGGATACGATATTATTGAAGGTGGCGTGGCCAACGACCAAGTGATTGATACTGTTGAGGATTATTATTCAGGACGTATTACTGTGGAACAGGCAATAGGTTTGTTGTTGTTTGCCAAGCCTACTCATCAAATGTGTATCAGCAGTCAGAAGATTATAGATGATTGTTTGCATTTTATTGGTACTGAGGATGTTTTGCCAAAAGGAGGTTCGTTATGAGAGATCAAGTTTTATGGCGAAAGACAGGACGAATAGCCGCAATTCTTGCTGAGCGACTTGGCGTCGATATCGAACGCGCTTTCGATATCTTTTACAATTCTCACGAATACGAATTATTTGCTAATCCCGACAGCGGATTGCAGTTGCTTAGTGACGAATATATTCTTAATGATTTGATTAACGAATTAAAGTTAAATTCTGTCACCTCTACAACCAACTAACTATGGACGTCTTCAACCGATATTCGCCGTTTATTCAGGATTATATTTACCGCAATGGGTGGCAGACGCTGAGGGCGGTGCAGAATGCGGCTGGTGAGGCTATCTTTACCACAAACGCCGATGTGCTGCTGTGCGCATCTACTGCATCGGGCAAAACCGAGGCTGCGTTTTTCCCTATGCTGACCCTCTTAGACGAAGACCCTTCTAAATCTGTTGGAATACTTTATATAGCACCCCTTAAAGCATTGATCAACGACCAATTCGGTAGGCTTGAAGAACTTTGTCAAGAGGCGACCATACCCGTTACTCGTTGGCACGGCGATGTGTCGCAAAGCAAAAAACGCAAACTGCTCAACCATCCCGCTGGTGTGTTGCAGATTACTCCCGAATCGCTTGAAGCACTGTTGATTACCAAGCACGCAATGATTCCATCGCTATTTTGCGACCTTAGGTTTATAGTTATCGACGAAATTCACTCATTATTGCGGGGCGATAGAGGCTATCAGACTTTCTGCCTTATTCAGCGGCTCTGCTCTATTGCCGATTGCAACCCTCGCCGTATTGGTCTCTCTGCCACAATAGGCAATCCCGTTGAGGCAGGGCGTTTCCTTTCTTCGGGAAGTGGTCACCAAACTGTCATTCCAAAAATTGAAGGGGCGAAAGACCGTTGGAGGCTATCTGTGGAGCACTTCTTTAACACTGCGCCACAAGCGTCAGACGATAAAACTGAGCAAATCTCTACGCCTGTGCCCGATGCGCCCACTGATACTGCTCCAAAGGCTGCCGACCCGGGTATAGGTTATATTTTTGAACATACCAAAGATGCCAAGTGCTTGATTTTTACCAATTCGCGCGAGGAGTGCGAAAGTGTCTGCCAACAACTTCGCCAATATTGCGAGGTAAACGGCGAACCCGATCGTTTTCTTATTCATCACGGAAACCTCTCCGTGTCGTATCGCGAGAGTGCCGAGGAGGATATGAAAGACGATGAATCCCTGATGTCGGTGTGCGCCACTGCCACTTTGGAACTCGGTATCGACATCGGACGTTTGGAACGTGCGTTTCATATCGACGCACCGTTTACCGTTTCGGGGTTTTTGCAACGTCTCGGTCGTACAGGTCGCCGTGGAAACCCGTCTGAAATGCACTTTGTTATGCGTGAGGAGCATCCCGAATCGCGTGCTATGCTGCCCGACAATATTCCGTGGTATTTGATTCAGACTATCGCGCTGATACAGTTATACATAGAGGAGCGTTTTGTGGAGCCGCCGCGCATTGGTCGTTTGCCGTTTAGCCTGCTTTATCACCAGACTATGAGCACTTTGGCTTCGTGTGGCGAAATGACCGCCGCCGAACTTGCATCGCGTATTCTTACTCTCAGCGTTTTCAAAACTATCTCGCAAGACGATTACCGCATACTTTTGCGCCACCTTTTAAAAACCGACCATATTGTACGCACCGAAAATGGAGGTTTGATTACGGGTCTTACCGGCGAGCGAGTGGTCAATAACTACAAGTTTTACGCTGTGTTTCAAGAAAATTTGGAATATACCGTTCGTAGTGATTCTCAGGAACTTGGCACAATAGTTAAGCCGCCGCCAGTGGGAGAGAAGATTGCCATTGCGGGTCGTGTGTGGGCTGTGGATAGCGTTGACCACAATCGTCACGAGGTTTACTGCACATTGGTTAAGGGACGTGTTCCAGCATATTTTGGCGATTGCGCGGGCGATATTCATACCCGAATTCTTGAAAAAATGCATTCGGTGCTAAACGGCTCAGAATCATACCGCTACCTTATGCGAAATGCAGTTTTCCGTCTGCGCGACGCACGAGAATTGTTTCAAAAGTCGGGATTGGCTCATAATCCGCTCATTAATCTTGGCGGCAGTATGTGGGCATTGTTTCCGTGGCTCGGCACATACGCCTTTATAGCCTTGGAGCGATTTTTGAAAATACGTTGCGGCGCACGGCTTGGTATTAAGGGACTTAGTCCGTGCCGTCCTTACTATATGCAGTTTACTATGCGCACCTCTGCTGAGGAGTTTTATCAAATCACCACTGAGGAGGCTCAGGTAGATTTCGACCCACTCACGCTCGTTTACCGCGACGAAAACCCCATTTTTGAAAAATACGACATCTATGTGCCCGAAGAACTCATCAAAAAAGGTTTCGCCTACGGTGTGCTCGATATTAAAGGTATGAAAGAGAGAGTGTTGCAATGGGGGAGGGGGAGTGTGATTTAATCCTCCCTTATCACCGCTTCTTCAAAATCTTTACTTATTGCTATAAACTCGGCAAATACATTGTCGGTCATAGGGATACCGGTTTTTAGGCGTTCGGCTTTGCGGCGTTTTTCGGGGTCGCCGGGAATCATCACCTCTTTGCCTTCGAGCGGACGCATTGAGCGGATAAATTCTGCCAAAGTCTTCATACGTTTGGCAAAGTCGCTCACTTTGGTAAATTTGCTGATGTCTATTGCGTGAAAAAAGTGAGATATACCACGTTTTTTGGTCATATCAGAATGGAACATGGGCATAAGGTCTTTGCCTAAGTCGCTGCCGGTGAGCACACTGCATAGAATCTCCACCATCATTCCAAGACCGTAACCTTTGTAATCTCCAATCGGGCGGACACATTTAGCGGCGTGAGGGTCGGTGGTGAAATGACCTTCTGCATCGTAGGCGCAGCCGTCTTCAAGTGTTAGTCCCGCTTCTTTATAGTTACGCACGTGATTCCAAGAGATTACGCTTGTTGCCATATCAAGGCTGAGAGGTTCTTCGCCCTCGATGGGACACGCAAAGCATATCGGGTTAGTGCCGAACATAGGCTCTACGGCGTTGAACGCCTTTACAAGAGAGTTTGTATTGGTGAAAGCGAATCCGAGCATATTGTGCTTGGCGGCGTAGATGGTGAAATATTCTGCCGCGCCAAAATGCGACGAGTTTCGCACCGCGCAACAACCTGAGCCGTTTTTTGAAGCCATATCTATGCAGAAATCCATCGCGAATCGTCCTGCGTGGTGTCCTATTGCGCCGTCGGCGTCGATAAGTTTGGCAGAGCCGCTGTCTTTGATAATTCTGAATTGCGGTTTGCGGTTTATTCTGCCCAATTGAAAACCTTCTAAGTAATGCGGAAACAGTGCCAGGCCGTGCGTATCAATGCCTTTGAGCGACGCATCTATGATGCTTTCGGTCAAATGGTCGATAGATTCTTGGTCTACGCGGTTCTCTTTAAGTATTCGGCGGATAATTTCGGCCGTCTTTTTGTGATCGAGGTATCTCATCTTTTTAGCAAATGTGTTATTTATTTGCTACAATTATTTTACCAAAGTTCCTATTTTTTCGCCGTTTATTACTTTTTTCAAGTTGCCTTTTTTAGTCATATCAAAAACCATAATAGGCATTTTGTTTTCGCTGCACAGGGCAAATGCTGTGAGGTCCATCACTTTAAGTTTGCGGCTGATAGTTTCGTCGTAAGATATTTCGTTGAATTTTACAGCGTCGGGGTATTTCATCGGGTCTTTGTCGTAAATGCCGTCAACCTTGGTGCCCTTGATTAGGATGTCGGCATTGATTTCAACTGCACGTAATGCTGCTGCACTGTCGGTAGTAAAGTATGGATTACCTGTTCCGCCTGAGAAAATTACCACGTGCCCTTTTTCTAATGCGTGAATGGCGCGGTTTCTTGAAAATCTTTCGGCGTAAGGTTCCATAAGTGTGGAAGTTAGCACTTTGGCTTTTCCTCCGAGAGCCTCAATCTCGCTTTGAATAGCAATGGCGTTGATAGTGGTGGCAAGCATTCCCATACTGTCGCCCTTGGTGCGTTCTATGCCCTTGCTTGTGCCGGTGAGTCCGCGGAAAATGTTTCCTCCGCCCACAACTATTCCCACCTGAACACCATCGTTGGTAAGTTCCAAAATTTCTTTTCCAAATTCTTCGAGGGTAGAGGCGTTGATGCCGTAATGATCTTCGCCGGCAAGTGCTTCGCCGCTGAGTTTCAATAATATGCGTTTGTATTTTACCATTTGTGCTGTGTTTATAAGTTTTAGATTCAATGCAAATTTACGAATTAATATAATATGTAGATTAATTTTTTTACCTTTGCCCTGTATTATTTAATCAATTAATTTTTTATAATTATGAAAATCAACTATTTAACAATTTTGTGTGCATCGGCTGTTTTGGCAGGATGCGCATCAAACAATTCACATCAAAACGCTCAGAATGTAGATTCAACTGCCTCCGCCGCCACTGAAACCAAATCAGAATCTCAGGTATTAGACGATGGTATTGATTGGGAAAAACCACTTTATTCGCTTGACGAAAAGGGAGATACATCCGATGTGTATCAATACAATGCTGCCGGCAAACTTGTTAAGCACAGTAACTATTACGAAAAACATTTAATGTCGGGAAGTAAATATTATTACGATGCCGCCGGTAACGACACTTCTTGTGTTTCATTTTTCGTAGACGAAAGTCAGGAATTACCCTGCGGAGGTTTTTCAAAAAAATTCGATTCGCAAAACCGTGTTATTGCCTACGAAATGGATGGCGAATCTGATTCAGAATCCGCCACATACCGCTATGAGGGCAACAAAAAAATCACTGAGTCAGAATCATCCCTTTCCGAGTGTATCTATAAAGAAGTTATTGAAACCTATTTTGATGCCGATGGAAACGATACTTTGGTTATAAATAAATCGCAGTTGGTTCGCGAAGCGTCCGATACCGACCCCGACTACTCTGTTAAGCCCGATATTTTTACCACCCGCAATACCTACGTAACCATCAACGGCAAGAGGGTTTTAAAATCATCGGTTACCAACAAGGAGACCAAAGACGGGAAAAAATTTGTTTTTTCTAAGGAGGATAACGAATACGACCAATACGGCAGGTTGACCAAAAATATTTGTGTTTCGGATCAGGGCAACGGCGATCCTGCCACTACCGATACTTACACTTATTCTTACGATGGCAACTGCAAAACCGACACTTACGGTTATAAAACATACTATGCAAAAAAATAAGTAATTCAATATTTTACATATCATTAATTAAAACTGTTATTTACAATGAAAAATCATTATCTAACTATTTTATCATTGGCATCGCTTGCAGTTTTGGCAGGATGCGCATCCAATGGTAACAATCAAAACGCTCAGAATGACACTGAACAGCAACCCGCCCAGCCCGTTGACGACGGTATCGATTGGGGAAAACCGCTTTATTCTCTTGACAAAATGGGAGATACTTCCACAGTGTATCAATACAATGCTTCCGGCAAACTTGTAAAGGTCTCTTACTATTCTGATAACAGTGAGGAGTCGTATTCTACTTATTATTACGATGCCGCCGGTAACGACACTTCTTGTGTTTCCGAAGATCTGGAAATCGGAAGTTATTCTAAACAATTCGATTCGCAAAACCGTGTTATTGCCTACAAAACACATGACCTATCATCCGATGTAACCTCCACATACCGCTATGAAGGCAACAAAAAAATCACTGAGTCAGAATCATATTCGGAGGAGATCTATAAAAACGTTATTGAAACCTATTTTGATGCCGACGGAAACGATACTTTGGAGATAGACAAATCGCAGTTGGTTCGCAGAGCGGACGATACCGAACCCGACTACACTGTCAAGCCCGACATCTATACCACTCGCTTTACATACGTCACCATCAACGGTAAAAAGGTTTTAAAATCATCGATTACCAACAAGGAGACCAAAGATGGACAAAAATTTGTTTCTTTTAAAAAGGATAACGAATACGACCAATACGGCAGGTTGACCAAAAGTATTTGTGTTAGTGATTATGGCGACGGCGATCCCGCCAGGACCAGTACTTACACTTATTCTTACGATGGCAACTGCAAAATCGAGGACAACGGATATAAAACATACTATGCAAAAAAATAAGTAATTCAATCTTTTACATATCATTAGTTAAAACTTTTATTTACAATGAAAAACCATTATCTAACTATTTTATCATTGGCATCGCTTGCAGTTTTGGCAGGATGCGCATCCAATGGTAATAATCAAACCGCTCAGAATGTTGATTCCACTGCATCTGCCGTTACCGAAACTCAACCCGAACCGCAACCCGCCCAGCCCGTTGACGATGGTATCGATTGGGAAAAACCGCTTTACGAAATTCAAAGCAATGGCGACACTGCCTACCGTTTGGAATATGATGCCAAAGACAGAATAAGTAAAAAATTCGCCGACTATTACGAGGAAAACCGTTGCGGATGCATTGTCAACTATAACTACGACGACAATGGCAACCTCACGTCTTACGTTTATTACGACCCTATCAGCGATTCTGAGATTGAAACCACCGACACTTATACCTATGATTCGCAAAACCGTCTTGTAGAAACCTATTACGGTGCCGACGGCGGCGAGGAGACCTCCACAACCAAATACGAGGGTAACAAAAGTACCGAAACCCGTATTCTTTCGATGATGGAGTGCGAGCCCAAAAAAACTATAACCGAGAAATATTTTGACGCAAATAATAATGACACTCTTATAGTTGTAAATTCTCAGGAAGAGGGCTTATCAGAAACTCGCATATCTTATGTTTCGATAGGTGGTAAATATCTTGTAAAGAGTTCTGAAACAAAGCGTAAAGCCAAAAATGGAAAATGGGAAGTTGCCGAAACCACTACTAATGAGTATAATGCCGATGGAACATTGTCAAAACAGATTTACGAGAATACGGCTATGACCTCTAATTCTACTTACGAATACGACAATGCCGGACGTTTGATTAAATCTGTTACTAAAAGTAACTATAAAGAGGATAATTCGTCCGACACCGATGAAATCACTTACAAGTATACCGGCAACTGCCGCGAAAGTAGCACAGGAGTAAAAACTTATTATAAGCGAAAATAACCATCATTATTTAAACTATGGATTCAAACAGCCGTCAGTTTTTTGAAGAAGAACTTGTAATGTCGAAAGCCATATCGCGACCATCTGATATGGTTTTCGACTTTGATAATACATCAATTATTAATTTTTCTAACACTGGTGTAATGGGTGGCTTCCAAACCATTTTCAACACCTATTCGTGCGGTGTTACCAAAGAACAAAAGGAGTTTGAATCCGTAGTTTGTGATTTTCTTCAAGTGCCTGAAATATTGGTGTTTCCATCTTACGAGGCTATTACTGCCGATTTTGCCGCCAACCTCTTAAACGATACCGACGCCATTATTTACGACGAATATTGCAATCCCTCTTTGATGCGTGGCATACGTCTTTCTGCTGCCGAAAAACTCCGCTTCCGCCACAACGATATGTCTAAACTTGAAGATAAATTGAAACTATCGCAAATGCGGAGAATCAGGATGATAGTTACCGACGGTATTTTTTGCGATTCGGGGCAATGTGCCAATCTCAACGCCATAAAACAATTGGCAGAAAAATACAACGCTTTGGTGGTGGTAGACGATAGTTTCGGTTTTCTCGCCTGTGGTAAAAACGGACGTGGTAGCGACGAGCATTGCGGCATTCGTGGTTTTGCCGATTTAAAAATCGTTAATCTTCAATCCACTCTCAAAGCCTCGGTAGGAGCGTTTGTCTGTGGCGATTCCACTTTGATAGAACTTCTTCGCCGTCGGTCTGTATCGCTTAGATATTCGGTAAGCGTTCAGCAAGGTACGCTTGCCACTGCCGCCTTCGACCTTCAAACATTTATTGATTATTCTGATGATGAGCGCGATGCCCTCTGCGAAAACGTTCTCCGCCTTTACGACACTCTCCGCGAAATGGGCTTCAATCCCGAAAAACCTTGCGCAAATATTGTTTCATTCACCACCGAAACTTCTGCCGAAACTCTTCGCGAAAAATTTTTGCAGCGTGGTTGGCTCTGCGAATTTTACAAACGCGGCTCTAAGACAACTGCCGTGTTTAGGGTAACTTCCGAGACCAAGTTTTAAAAAAAAGAAAAAATTGTTGCATAAAATATACCAACATTAAAGATTATTCCTTATTTTTGTGTTATTAAAAATTAATAACCGAAATATTATGCTTAATCAGAAACTTCAACAGAAACTGTTGCAGAAACTTTCGCCGCAACAAATACAGTTGATAAAACTGTTGGAGATACCTACTATACAGTTAGAGCAGCGAATCAAACGCGAGATTGAGGAGAATCCCGTGCTTGAAGAGGGCGGCGAGGATATGGACGATAACACCCGCAGCACAGATGATTATTCTTCCGACCACGAAGGCGACGACGATTCTCTCGATGGTCCTGAATACGATGAACCCGAGCGCGACATCAACGACGACTACAACGACGACGAGTTTAAAAAAACTCAGAGCGACGAGGAGTTTACCGTGGAGGATTATCTCGAAGACGATGACACTCCAAACTATCGCCTAAACTCAAATAATTACAGCGATGATGACGACGACCGCCGTTCCGACATTCCTTATTCTTCGGGTAATTCGCTCCACGAGTATCTGCTTTCGCAACTCGGTCTCGGCGTAATGAACGAGGATGAGCAACTGCTTGCAGAATATATCATCGGTAATATTGACGAGGACGGTTATCTGCGCCGCGATATTGAAAACATTGTTGACGATATTGCATTTACTGCTGGATACGAGACCACCGAAAAGGAACTTTTGAAAATCCTTACTATAATTCAAGATTTTGACCCTGCCGGCGTAGGAGCACGTGATTTGCGTGAGTGCCTTATGTTGCAGGTTATGCGCAACTACCGCTCGCAAAAGGGCGACAAAACCATTCTGAAATTTGAATATCTAATTCTAAAAGAGTTTTTTGAGGAATTTTCTAAAAAGCATTACGACAAGATACTTTCTAAAACCGATATTACAGAAAAACAGTTGAAACAGGCTGTTGAGGATATCACACGTTTGAATCCCAAGCCGGGAAGTATTTTTGCACCGCAACTCTCAAAAAGTACTCAGCATATTATTCCCGACTTTATATTGGAAGATCACGACGGCGATTTTATTCTCCATCTTAATTCCAAAAACGTTCCCGAACTGCGTATCAACCGCACTTACGCTGATATGATTGACAGCGTAGGTAAGTCGAAGGGTAATAAGAAAGATAAGGAAACTTTACTCTTTGTAAAGCAGAAACTCGACAGCGCAAAATGGTTTATCGAGGCTATTAAGCAGCGTCAGAATACACTTATGATAACAATGCAGGCTATCCTCGACTATCAAAAAGAGTATTTTGAAGATGGCGACGAAACCAAGTTGAAGCCAATGATTCTCAAAACCATAGCCGACGCCACAGGTTTCGACATTTCCACCATTTCGCGTGTGGCAAACAGCAAGTATATTCAAACTCATTTTGGTATTTTTCCGCTTAAATTCTTCTTTTCCGAAGGTATGCAAACCACAGATGGTGATGAGGTTTCTACCCGCGAAATCAAGAAGATACTCAAAGAGTGCATCGACAACGAGAGCAAGCGTCAGCCCCTTACCGACGAAAAACTCGCCAAGATTCTCCAACAACGCGGTTATCAGATTGCACGACGCACTGTGGCAAAATATCGCGAACAGATGAACATACTTGTAGCACGCCTTAGAAAAGAATTGTAATGGAGTGTGCTGCCAAGATACTGTCGGTATTAACCTACCCGTTTTTAATGCCTTTTTACGCTTTTACGGTGTTTTACGGCACAGAGCGGCAGGCTTATTACTATTCGGTCTGGTCGTCGGTCTATTACTATTTTTTTGTGCTGCTTTTGGTAGTGCTGATTCCGTCTTATGTGATGTATATCGCCAAAATCAAAGATGTTTTTAGCGGCGAATCTTCTTTGCGCTCTAAAATTTTGATTACGACAGCAATGATTGGTTCTTACGTGCTCGGCTTTTATGTTATGCGAAACGAAAATTTCTCATCGCACGGAGTTCTCTCTATTTTTCAGTTGTTTGCTATATTATCGGCGATATCTCTTTTAGATTTCAATAAATTTCATCTTCATCCATACGGACTGTTTTGCGGCGGATTATCGTCGTTTGTGGTTTTGATTGGCAAAATCAGCGGCGCAGATGTTTTTTGGACGTTTGTGGTAACAGTCTTGGTGTTTTCTATTTGCGCCTTTGCTCGTATGCATATAGAAAAAATCCCGTTTACACGCCTTTTAATTGGCTATGTAACGGGATTTTTGTGTGGTAATATGCTAATGCTTTTTTATTAGCGTTTATTCTCCGCAGGTGATTTTAACCGAACCGTAGTCCCATTGATTCATATTCTCGGTGCTCCATCGGCGGCAACTCTTCGGGAAGTTTGCCTCAAACTCAGCAGAGAAAGTTTTTTCGTTAACGTCTTTGATTCGCGATTCGTCTTTCCACTTAACGTTGTTGATTAAAGCCGGACCTGTAACGTCTAACAGAATCTTTCCTTTAAAGTTTGGTTGACTATATATCGTGAGATGTGTACCTTTGTCAACTGCTATTGCATCAAATGTATACTGAACTGCATTTGGGAAAGCGGCTTGATTACTCGGGTACATTCCGTCGCCAACATATTCGCCGTATTTGTCGGGCTGGTAGATTTTTGAGATATGACCCTTGATTTCGGTGTCGGATAGGAGAGTGCCTGAGAAGTGCACACCGCAGTTTTTGCGTGGTTTTGAGTGCATTTCTTGAATTGCAAATAGCGGAATATCACGTTTTTCTTGGTTGTCGAGGGTAGATGTACGGGCGTTTTTAATCTTATCCTCGTTTTTGATGTATCCGCCTTTGGTAGCCACCACGCTGATTTTGTCTTCGGGTTTTAAGCCCGCCACGTTAAAGCAGCCTTGATTGTTGGAATACTCTGTGGCATTTTTTTTACCGTTGATAAAAATCACGTTTTGCACGCCTGCTATCGGTTTGTTAGATACTGCATCCACATCGCGGAAAACAAGATTTTCGGTCTTGGGACGCATATAGAGTGTGCGCTCGTCGTCCGAAAGTTTTTCGTATTTCATCACTGTGTATTCGGCGGAAGTGGTGTCGTAGTAATAGATTTTCTCTACCTGAATTTTGATTGTTTTGTTAACGTTGATGCTGTCGAAAAAGCCCTTGCCCACGCCGTTTGTATTGGTGGTGAGACTTATTGAGCCGTTAGTGGTAATCAGCGTTGCCTTTGCACCCGGAATTGTTTGACGGCTAACTAAATCTTTTACTGTGAATGTAACTGCCCCCTTGCCGGGTTTTAAACGCAGAGTGCGTCCAAATTCGCCTTTTAAAAGCGACTCCACACCGCCGGTGATTGTGTCGGGTTCGTAGCCCTCTTTTTGTGCCACAACAGTGATGTCGGAGCATAGGGGAGTGCTTTCAAACATTGCGTATCCACCCGGGTCGGAATTTTGGTTGTCGTTTCGGTTTTCAGGACCTGATATTACTGCCTTTACTGTTGCGTCGGGAATGGGCTCGTTGTCGTCGGCATCAATTACCTTAAAATCAAGGTCGTAACCTTTAAACCCTAATTCAATTTTATCGGCAAGAAGTCCTCCGAGCGAACCAAAAGGAGGTGTAATAGTGTCGCCGGTTAAGCAACCTCCAAATGCCGATGCCTCAGTGTTTTCGCCTCCGTAAAATAACGACTGAAATAAAGTATATTTTACTTTTGTAAACAATGCTTCACCCTTCTCGTCGCTCTGATTCTCATATTTTATAGTATCCTTTACACAAAATCCAAATGGTGAGAAAGAAATAAAAGTATGTTTTACATATTGAAACTTAACATTGATTTGGGGTATAGCATCACCGGACGATTTGTTTACAGTTTTAAACACTACATCTTTTTCAAATGGCAGCAATAAAAGCAACGGCAACAAAAGCAACAACAACAAAAGCCACCATGGTTTGCGGCCTTTGATTTTTACGATATATTCCGAATCGGATTCGTTGTATGTGTATTTTCCTGAGCCTTCCATAATTATTTAATTCAAATAAGGTTGTTTTAAATGTAGAGACGTGCCATGGTGCGTCTCATAATATTGAAAATAGAGACGCACCTTGGCACGTCTCTAAGTGTATTATTTTTTAGCCTTTGCCTCAACAACTGCGCCAATCGGAACATCTTCAAGTTCGCAGTAGCCATCGGCATCGGTAAAGAGGGTTTTGGTTATGCCGTTATATTTTACTATCACTTCGGCACTCTTTACCACGTTGTTTTTCTCGTCGATAACTTTAAAGCGCATTTTGCGAGCCGGCGGTGGCGGCGGAGGGGGAGGAGGTAACTCCTCTTTTATCTCTATTACAATAGGATACTTCTCTATTTTGCGGTCAGAAACAAAGGTGTTTTGATTCTCTCTGCCTGATTCACCTTCTTGGTAGGCTTGAACTGTAACACCGTTTTTAACCTTCTTTAAGGTCATGTGACCGTCGGCATCAGAGATGGCTTTTATCTTCTCATTGTTATATTCAAATATAAATTCTTTGCCGCTGAGAGGATTCTTGTTTTGGTCGGTTACCTCAAAGAGCATATCGCCTTTGGGAGTTACTTTGATGGTGTACGCGCCCTCTTCGTAGCAAGTGAAGCCCTGCATGTTGATTTTTTGGTCGCCATCGGGTTCAAACGCTTTGATGTAAGAATCTTCTTTGATTTTTTCAAGAACGATGATACCGTTTTCGTCTGATTTAGAAGATAATGGCTTGCCTTCGTACTCAAAAATTATATCCTCAAACGGAGCAATTGAAAGGTCGTCGCTGTAAACAACTGTAAACTTCATGGGAATTTTACGTGTATTCAAAATTTTGTAAAGCAAACCTTTCTCTGCGCCGGGAGTATCAAGCACAAATCCCCATTCGGCAATCACTACTTTGGTTTCGCCGTTTTTGCGTATCATATATACGTCGTTCATGCCGGGAATTTCGATGCATTTGTACATCATATCGGTGATAGACTGATCGTTAAACTCTTTTACCTTGTCTAAGAGTTTTTTGATGCTTGCCGAAAGTATGTCGCGG
The DNA here is from genome assembly GCA_016286055.1 of Bacteroidales bacterium. Taxonomy (GTDB): domain Bacteria; phylum Bacteroidota; class Bacteroidia; order Bacteroidales; family UBA3824; genus UBA3824. The sequence continues at coordinate 65,776 of JAEERW010000016.1, read as the reverse complement.
GCAATGCTCTGGTCTTCTTCTGAGAGATGGTCGTAGCACACGCCCTTGCCGTCGTAGTTCGACGCCCACGCTATCTTTGCGCCGTTTTCCAATATGATTGGCTCGGCAAATATCTTATACTCGTCGCTGTTGGGAAACGTCGCCTTTATTTGGTTGTAAACACCTTTGGCTGTTTCGGCAGCACCGAGCATATAGCGTATGTTGTTGAGGTCTTTTGTGGCTATAATGTTCATATATTCAGGTTTTTATGTTGTTAATATGTTTTCAGATAGTTATCACGGACAATTTACTTTTACGTACCACTGTGTTTTAGAGTCGTCGCCGCCGTTGATTTTTACGGTAATGAGTCCGTCTTCGGTGTCGAACGGTATGGTTATCATCTTAGAGAATTTTACGAATTTGGTGTCGTATATTATCTTAGAATCAGATATTTGCGAAGCGCGTCCTTTGTAGATTACCATCTGGTCGGGCACGTCGTTCATCTGGTAATAGATTTTCACTTTGCCTTTCTTCTTTTTGAGGTCGAAGGTCTTAACGGTGCTGTGGTAACCTTTTGAACGGATTTCGGTGCCGCAGGGGAGTATCTCCTCGCTAAATTCTATTGATTTTTTGGGGATGATAATGGTTTTGTTGGGCGTGTACATAAACGAGCCAATAAATTCGTCGTGACCTTGTGAGGTGATTTTTACATCTACCTTGTCGGTGGTGTCGGCGTTGAGTTGGTCGATTGTTGCCTTACCTTTTACATCGCTGCGGTCGTCGAACACCTGACCTTTGCACTCCAAATGCACGGTAGCATCGGCTATGGGATTGCCTGATTCTTCGTCCATAATGGTGAGCACAATGCCTTGGTTTACAATTGTTACCGGAGCAGGAGCGGGCTCAGGTTCGGGTTCTGGCTGAGGCTCGGGAGCAGGCTGCGGCTCGGGTTGCGGCTCAGGTTCGGGCTGAGCGTTGTTGTCGGTGCTGTCTGCCACTACCACAGGAGCAGGATTGCTTTCGGTAAGCACAGGCACCACATATTTGTAAATGGCAAAACCAATAATGGCGAGCAGCGGTATCAGCCATAAGAGGAACAACCACGGGCTGCGGCCAACAAACAAATGTACAAGTTCCTTGTCTTTGGTGCATTCATAATCAGTATGTGTGGTTTTGTTTTTGTATTCGGTGGTGATAACGTATTTTTTGCTGCGGGGCAGTTCGTTAACATACACACGTCCGTTCTCGTTGGTGATGCGGTTGATATCTTTGTGTCCGTCGCTGATGGTAACGCGGAGGTTGGGAATATCCTGTTTCTTTTTGTTCTGAATATGGATTTCGAGGTCGGAGATGGCTGCCTTGCCGAGAATTTTCAAACCTTTAAGAATGTAAAGGTCGTTGTCTTTGGTAAATAGGAACTTATGGCGGCGGCTACCAAGACCGTCGATCATCTGTGTGCAAGTAACCTCGGTGTCGAACGGCACTTTTTCAATAACAATTTCTCCATTTTCGTCTGTAACAATTTCGGTTTTGAAATCATCGAATTCGCAACGTATCAATGAGTTTGAAATGATACCGCCGTGGTCGTCGATAACCTTGATTGTCATTTTGCCCTCGGTAGTTTTTTTCTTTACCTTGAGTTCTGCCATATTAAGGCCTTCTTGCGTGGTAAAGGATATAGATGCACGGTTGAAATCGTGGTCGTTGCAAGTGATTGAGATATCGCAATTTACTGGAAGATTATCGAGCTGTATCTTGCCGTTTTTGTCGGAGCAGAGGGAGTGACGACTGTCGTTGTATTCCACAAGAATATCTACGTTGTCAACAGGTTCGCCGTTTTCGGTTATTATAAGAGCTTCGATTTCGGCCGACGGACTTGAACCGTTGAATATGTACTCGTCGCGTTGCGGGTCGCACACGAATGATTGCGATATATTATCTTGACGGGCTAAGATTTCCGTGTTTTCGGGGATGTCGTGCAGTGTGATTTTCCCGTTTTGGTCGGCGATTTCGTTGAATGTTTTACCTTCGAAAGTAAACGAAACACTTGCTCCGGGAATCGGCTTGTTGTTTTTGTCAACAATTTTGAAAACCATATCTGCCGATTTAGTGCCAATGAGCACGTGATATTCGTCGCTACCGTCGCATGTGAATTCTACCAACGAGTTTTCTTCGTCAGTTTCGGCAGTGAACTTGTCGCCTAAAGGAATATCCTCTACGCAAGCATAGCCCAGACTATCGGTTTCAAGCTGGTAGATTTTTCCTCTGTGGTTTACTATTACTTTTATGCCTACTGCCGGAGAGCCGTTGTATAGCACTTTAACCTTGATAGTGTCTACTTTGAGAGGGACAAGACGTTTGATGATGCCCGATCCAGAATTAAACTCATCGCCGATGAATCCCCATCTGATGAGCACGTAGTTTACTTTTCCGTTAGAATTTGTGATTCTAAAGATGTTGTCGTAGTCGGGGATTTCGATGCAGGAGTCAAGAATCTCAAATAATTCGTCAATTTCTTGTTTGCTTTCTTTACGTAGAATGTAGTACGCTGCTTTGTACATGCGGTTTACCTGGTATTTAATTCTCCCTTTGGCAACTTTCTGTTCCTCCTCAGTAAGTTTTGAGAATGGTTCGGGATTGCCGTCAAACTCGGTGTGCCAAGTAATCTTATCTTTTCCAGCAGGAATAGGTTTAGCAAGTACGGTGTACTCTTTGCCGTCCTCGAAAAGTTTTTTCAATTGGTTGTAGCGCTTTATATTTTCGCTTGTGCCTGCGGTAAATACCGGTCGTACCGACGATATGTCGGTTGTTATTATGGGTTGGCTCATTGCGTTTATCAGTTTTTCTTGTATGTTTGTGTTTTAAAGTATTTTTATCATTTTGAATCCAACGTTTGGTTCGCCCTCGTATTCTGCTTTGCAGTTGGCTCCGTCGGTTTTGTTGCCGTCTTGGCTGCAGGTGAACTTGTATGGGTGGTATCCGTCGTCAGGATAGTCATCGTTGGTAGCTTCGCTGTTTTGCACCATCACCAATTTGCCGTTTTCAAATGTTACGGTAAGCGGTGCTCGGAAATCTTTGCCGTCGGATTGTGAATAGGTGATAGTGCCTTTCCCACCGTTTTCTAAGGTAAAGTAGAGCATAATATCTACCGAGTCTTTGGTGGAGTAGAGGTCGGTGGTAGATTTCCACTTGCCCTGCGCAAAGTCGGCATTGGTGGCGTTGTCGGGAATGATGAGTACTCCGCCGGGACTTTTCAGTGCGTCTTCAATTTGCAGCAGCGGTCCTATCTTGGGTGTGCTGTTGAGCGGTTTGGCGGTCTTTTTCAATATAGCCACTATGTCTTCGGCTTTGATGTGCGGATGTGCCGAACGCATTAATGCTGCCGCACCTGCCACTATTGGGCTTGCCATACTTGTGCCGTCTAAGTATTCAAACTTTGCTCCTGGAACGCTGCTGTAAATATCCACGCCCGGTGCCGAGATGGTGGCAAACTCTCCGTGGTTGCTAAATTCAGCTTTGGGTTTGCCGCCTTTTTGAAATGCCGAAACGGTGAGGGTTTTGGGCGAACGTGCAAAGGGGTCGATGCCTGTGATAATGTTTTGGTTGCCTGCCGCTATCACAAGCACTATGTCTTCGTCGAGTCCAAACTGGAAAAGGTCGCTCCAAAATGCGGCTTCGTCGGCATATTCGTTGTGTGCCAACTGGTTTTGCTGGCTTGTGGGCATCGATACTATATCTTCGCCAAAATATGTTCCAAGCGAAAGGTTCACCACTTTGGCGTTGTGGTGAATGGCGTAGAGTATGCCTGCCACCACCGAAATTGTTTGCATATTGCCGTATTCGTCGGCTATCTTGATAGGCATAAGTTTGCAGTTGGGAGCGATGCCGCACAATCCTTGTCCGTTGTCGCTACTGCCTACTGCTGTGCCTGCCACGTGCGTGCCGTGTTCGTTGCCTTCGCCTCCGCAGGGTTTTACTGTGGAGCTTCCTGTGGTGATGTCGTAGGGCGAAACAATTTTGTCTTTGATTTCGGGATGGGTGAGATCGAAACCGTTGTCAACAACAGCCACAATTACGTTTGGATCACCTCTGGTGATATCCCAAGCTTTGTAAGCCTGAACCATTTCAAAATACCACGATTTTTTTGCGTCGCTAAATGCTGGGTCTGAGGCTTTGTATTCGCTCGAAAACATTGTGTTAGAAAATGCCAGCTTAACCTCGTCCATAGCTTTGAGCTTTGTCATCCACTCTTTCCATTGGCCTTCGGGGGTTTCCACTTGCATCAGTTTGATCACGGTGTCGCAATATACGATTTTCAGTTCCTCGGCATATTGGTCGTGGAGTTTTTGAGCAAATGTCAGCGGGTTGACACCTTTGTTGAGAGCGATGTTCACCTTGTCGGAGAATACGCGACGCTGACCAGGGTCGTCGGGGTCTACTATCACACGAGTGGTGTCGATAGGCGGTATGATGTTAGGGTTTTCGGGTAGAATGTTGGTGTAGTCGCCCGGATTCGTCGGGTCGTTGTTCTCGGTTTGGTTGTTGTTGCCCTCGTCCTTAGGATCGGGCTTACCGAAAAAATGGAAGTAGAGCCAAACTAGTAGGAGAGCAAGCAGAAGTCCTAACAAGAACCAAAGCCATCCTGGAAGACCTTTTTTCTTGCCGCTATTGTTAGTTGGCGGTGGGGGCGGTGGGGGTGGAGGTGTTGCACCTGCGCTCTGTGTCTGCATAGTGGGCGGCGGTGGCGGAGTGGGTTGCTCCACTTGTTCTGGCTGTGTGGTTGTTTCCGGCTCGGGTGGGGTAGGGGGAGCTGGTGTTGATAGCGGCACTGAGGCTACCGCAGGATTCACCGGTTTTTCAATTTTAGCATCGAGTTTGAAATTGACTTTTTGAGATTCTTCACTGCTGAATCCCCATATAGTGAGCACTATGCGTTCGTTGTCAACAATTACAGTGTCGAGCGAAGGAACTTCGATGGATAGTAGCAATAGTTCTCCGAGCTCTTTTTGATGAGGGTCGTCGGCTTGTAATAGTTCTTGCGCAAAGTTTTTGATTTTGTTGAGGATATTTTGAAGCGACACTCTTGCCATTTCTTGTTTCTGAGGCTCGAGTTGGGTAAATGGTACCCCGTTTGGCACGGCTGCGCTCATCCATCTTGCTTGTCCTGAAGTAATGAGTGGTTCTGCCAAAAAGTCGGCGTAAAACTCGCCTAACCCGTTACGTAATATGGTTTCCAATTGTGAAAACCTTGCGTGAACAGGTTCACCGTACCATATTAGCGGTCGGTATTTGTGCAAATCTGCAGTATTGATAATCTTTTTTGTTGCCATCGGATTATGCGCTTATAAAATTGCGCTTAAAGATACAACAAAAAAATAATATAATGTGTATTTTTTTGGGATTTTTTTAAAAATAGCATTGCACCTTGCACATAATGGCAAATTTGGTGATGTCAGGATTGTCTAAGTGAGTGAGTCGCCAGATAGCGTCTACGCGGAAAAATTTGAATATGTTTTCTATTCCCACACCCACTTCCGCGTATGGTTTGTTTACATCGCCGAGTGTTGACGGAAAGTCGAGAAGTGCGTTTTCGCGGCTGTTATTATCAGAAATGTCGCCCACAAGTCCTTTGGCGTAAGCTACTTCGCGCCATTTGAGTTTGCGCATAAGGGGAATGCGGTTGAGGAAAAATCCGTTGAAATGGTGTTCGAGCGTTGCGCTTAGGTATGTGTCGGAGGCAAACTCGTAGAGGTTCATCATATTGAAGGCGTATGTGTCGAATGCGTATGTTTCGTTGCCTTCGTGTAGTTTTAGCAGCGGAAATGGCACTGTGCCAATTATTTTGCCAGCCTCAATAAGATATTTGAGCTTTCCTATTGGACTTATTGACACCTGTTGTTGTATAGACGAGGTAATTCTGAAATAATGGTCGTAGCTGCCTTTGTTGTTCCAAAAACCTATGGTAGCGGTGATATCGAGTGCTGGATAATCGCTCGACATGCTTCGGCGCAGAAACTCTCCTGCCACAAATTTTTCGTTGTAACAGAAATGGGTGTTGAGGCTTATTTCAAAACTTGTTATGTTTTTCATATCGGTTTGCAACACTTCGTTTCTAAACGGTATCACCTCCGATGGGTATAACTTGCGGTATTTTCCGCCCACAGTGTTTGAAAAGCCTTGAAAATATTCGTGTTCGTAGTTGTAATAAAGTTCCTGAACAAGCAACAGATGGTCGTTTTCGCGACGTGCCAAAAGGTTTGAAAGGATATTGTCTTCCGAAAAAGCATTGATCGACTGTCCAAGTTGCTCGTAGTCGTATTTATACTGCATTTCAATTACCCTACGCGGATTTTTGTTTACCATATACATGAATCCGCCGCCATATTTAAATTTCTGGTCTCTTGTGCCGTATGCAATATGGGCATTAAACATAATGTCGGTGCTGAATTGGTTGCTGGTGCGACCTCCAAAACGAAATCTGTGACCCTCTATAGGATTGTGGCTATAGAATTTGAAATATGGACCCATTTCCCACCAAGAGTGTGTCCAATATCCTGTTACAAACATATTGATTGTGTTTGTAATGGTATGAAAAATAGGTACTTCCTTGATGGAATCTACCATTATGTATATGTCTTGTTCTTTTTGGGTGAGTTTTTCGTGTCGTTCGGTGTTCCAAAAAGCGGTGTCGTGATTGAGCGCATCGTCGAGAACTATGGTTTCGTCGTTGGCAGATGCCGAAAATGTGCCGGGTTCAAATTCTGGATTTATTTCGATATTCTTGCGCGATACGGTGCGGCGTCCAAAAAATCCCATTGTGCTGTCGGCGAGGTTGAAGTCTACAAATAGCTCTTCTTTTTGTAAAAACCATACTGAATCTACAAAGGCGTATTCTTGTGTAATATTAAGGTCGTTTACAAAGTTGATGTTTACACCGTTGCTTAATTTTGCCTTAACTTTTTTTACAGCCCAGGTAGAGTCGTTGATCCAGAGTTCGCCGTTGAATGTAAATTCCTGTTTGCGTTTTGGTTTAAAGGCCAAATGATAAAGGTAGTGCCCGTCTTCGTAGAGCGAATCCAATAGATAATATTTGTAATTGGCTTTCCAATAGTCTGATACAGGTGATACAAATTCGTGTCCAAATGCGGGGATGTAGTTTTTGTAGATATTAACATCGATAAACATTTGTCCGGTAAACTGTGACACGTTGCTACTTTCAACGCCAGATACTCTGCTTGCGGTTATCACCTCTTTCTTTTTTAGTGGAGATGATTTGCAGTAAACATCTGAAAGTGTTTCTGTTATAAACACAGGAAGAAAAACTTTTCCAGTTTCGGCTGATGTGTCGGCGTAGTTCATCACAAAGTCAAAGTTTTTCATAACGCCCTTTTTAGTTAGGCCGTCTTTGACGTTGTTGAGGTCGATTTCCATCTTGTTGTAACACTGAAACTTGTAGCTTTGTAGCTTGTCGGGATTGTTTTTTTTGCGGTTGGCCTCCACGTTGCGCATAATACGCCAAGCAGGATTTTCGCCTGGGTGTATCACTATTTCGTTGAGCATAAGGTCGCCTTGAATCAGCTGTACGTTGATTTCTTGATATGAACCTGATGATATTGGCAATGTGTAGGTTTGGTAGCCGAGCATCGAGAACGAAATGGAATCGCATTTTTGGTTTGTTTGCAGATTGTAGTTGCCTTCGGGGTCGGTGATAGTTCCTACTGTGGTACCCACCAAAACCACGTTGGCAAACGGCAATGGTTCACCTGTGGACGCATCGGTAACTATCCCCCTGACTTTGGTCTGAGCCGAAAGACTCGATGCAATAAGCAGAAGGGCGGTCAATAGGTTAATCTTGTTAAGGTTTTTCATTTTTTTGTTTGTTTTTTCCTGCCCGATTTCAGGATGCAAAGATACATTACATTTTTGAAAAACCTACACTATAATTGCAATAATTAACAATAATTTACATTGTTTTTTTTGTCTTAGAATCAAGGTTTGATTTATTAATTTAGGATACGAAAGAGTATATGAGCTAAATATTCGAACAGCATCGCTATTTGAAATGTGAATAAATATAGGAGGAATGATTTCCAATCGGTATTATTTAAACTTGGCTCCATTTTTTCCCAAACAGATTCTCCGTTTTTCCTAATGTTGAGTATTGGAAAGAGTGCTAAGAAGCCGAATGAACCTATAATGCGGAAAGTCCATAAAAATATTTGATATAATCCTATCGATTCTTCGGATGAACTATCCGATGTATAATAAACACTGATCAAAAGTAAAATGGAGCTTGCCATAGTGGCGATGTAAAATCCAATTTTCTTGTAGTGAAACACCAAAACAAATCCAATTAGGGAAATAAATTTAATACTATTATATATTAATAGTATTAACAAATCCATAAATGAAATATAGTGGAAGATATCTGAGGTTCTTATAAATTGTGCTATTTGGGTTAATAAGTCGCTATGTAAGAAAATCATCACCAAAAGATAAACGGTAACCAAAGTATTATTTTCTTTAATGATATTCTTATGGATCAAATTACTGTCAACACTTATTCTTTTTTTTGGAGGGTAGCCGTAGCGATTAACGTCGCTGTTGCTTTTTACAAAGAATAGTTTTAGGTTATAAATAGGGATGAACTGCATCCATCCAGTTTCTCCTATATCGTGGCATCGTTTTGTGCTCTGTGCCAACATAAACCAACAAGTGATGCAATATATCCATTCGCATAGAAGATTTACAAACATCATTGTAGTTGACCTTTCTAATAGAAATAATGGCTTATTTGCATTTACACTGCTCTTTAATTCCATGGTGTAGATATATTCAGGCAGATATACTGTGGCCATTACTATAATTACACCTATTACAAACGACAGGCAATATTCTAAGCGTCGGATTCTGCCATCGTATGCAAACGCCCTTGAAAATAGGGGCTGAGGATTATGTGTGATTTCGGTATTGTTGTTTTCCATAGATGTAACTTTATATGTTTTTTGCTTTGCAAATAAAGTGTTTTTTGTGGAAATAAAAAAATAAGGGACCGATTCGCATCAGTCCCTTTTTGGGGTAAAAAAAACATTAAAAATTATGAAAACTAAAAGAATTGGAATCTGTTTTAAAACATAGAGCTGTATTTGTCGTACAATGCTCTGAGTTTATTTGCAGCTGTCTCTTGGTTGTTTATAATAGCGTATTGAGCCAGCTGAGCTATAATGGCTACTCCAATGTTAGCCTCGCGGGTTTCGATTATACCATCGTTTTTTAGTGTGATATAGTGCTGGAGTATGCTGTTGTATTCGTCGCCAATCTTTTGTGATATTTCGGCGGCTTGTTGTTCCATTCCGGCATTGTACATAGCGTTTACCAAAGGAAGCATCGACTGGTCGTAATATACCTGATGCGATGGTGTTATCTCTAAGCATTTGTTTATCACCTCTTGTGCTTTCTCTTTTTTGCCTTCTTTTACAAGCTGTGTTGCAAGGCGAGCACACATTTCTCTTATACCTATGATGTTGATTTGGCGGCGATTGTTTTCTTCTATAGTTACCTTGTCGCTGCCCATATTGCCCCAGCGGAATTTGTTCATCACGTTGTTGTACATTATGTCGCCGTCAACTTCTCCCACCTCAGTTTCGTCTTCCTTGTGGATGGTGTATGGCACTACTCGGTAAGCAAATCCTTCAAGTCTGAAATATTTGTCTAAACCGTAATAATCGTCGATGCTACCGCTTGCTGCAAAATAGATGGGGCGTTTCCAGTCGTTTGCTGCAATGATGTCGAATACAGCTATGTCGTTTTTAAGGAAATAAGTTTTTGAGATGTTGATTACTATTTTGTCTTCAGCACGGTCGGCATTGTTGGCGCTGAGTGTGCCGTTGGCAATGCAGTTTTCCTTATTTACAGGAATAGAAATATTGCGCGAACCTATATAGTTGATAGTTTCACCCGATTGTAATGGTATCTTATCTTTCTCATTGTCAGATGCTAGTAGCGATACCACGCTTTGTATTGGTGCGGGCAGGTCACACAATTTTTTTAGCAGAGTGGGAACTTTAGCATTGAGGTTGTTGATACCTTCGGTGTTGGTGCCAAACACGGTTGTCGGATTTTTTGCGAGTGTTTGCACCAAAGCTATCAATTGCAGTGGTGATATTGCATCTTGCGATTGTGTTATGGTTTCGTAATCTTTGGCGTAAAGTTGCGGAAACTTGCTGTTTGATACTGTTTTAACAAACTCGTTGAAGAATGGGCTTACAATCTCTTGCACCTCTTTAGGATTGCTTGATATCTTGTCGTTGAGATACACTGTTGGATTGTCGGTGTACACAAGTGCCACATTGCGTTTGTTTACTGCGTATTGATCGGCTTTGATTATGAAGTCAACGGGGTCGGAATCGTATTTTTTCTCCATAGTCTGCTTTAAATACCAGTCGGTGCCGGCAAGCGAAAGGTTTACCACGCGCACGTCGGTTCGTATTCCTTCTACTTCTTGAGCGTACCACAACGGGAATGTGTCGTTGTCGCCAAAGGTGAATAGTATGGCGTTAGGTGCGCACGATTCTAGATAGTTGCGAGCAAAATCGCGGCATGTGTAACGGTTAGAACGGTCGTGGTCGTCCCAGTTTTGACATGCCATTTCTATCGGCACTATCAAGCAGGCGCCTGCGATTATCGCAGTTGCTGGCATCATATTAATTTTGCTCAATTTGCGTCGGAAAAATGCATAAATACCTGCCACACCTAATCCGCACCAGATGGAAAATGCGTAGAATGATCCTGCGTAAGCGTAGTCACGTTCACGGGGCTGATACGGCGTTTGGTTGAGATAAACTACTATGGCTACACCTGTTAAGATAAAAAACAGAAATATTACAAAGCAGTTTTTCTGGTCGTGGTTAAATCCAGCAAACAAGCCCAAAAATCCTAAAATCAATGGCAATAGGTAGTAAGCGTTTCGAGCTGGATTGTTTTTTAGTCGATCGGGAAGGTCGCTTTGGTCGCCAAGCCTTAGGCTGTCTAAAAAATCGAATCCGGTTATCCAGTTGCCATTAATATAGCTACCGTGGCTTTGTATGTCGTTTTGACGACCTGAAAAGTTCCACATAAAATAGCGGAAATACATATGCCCCAGCTGATATTTAAAGAAGAATGCTAAGTTGTCGGCGAATGATGGCCGCTGCGTAGGATTCGACGAGTCGATGTTTGCCCAGCTTTTGTAGCCTGAGATATGGCTTGGGTTTTGACTGTACATACGTGGAAAGAATCCACAATGCTCAGCGTCATATACATATTCGGGATTGGTTTTGGCGGCTTGTACATACTTGCCGTCTTGGGCTATGTAGGTGTAAAGCTGTATCTGGTCTGTTACGTCGGCGTTGTAGTAATTGCCGTAGATTAGCGGACAGTCGCCATATTGCTCACGGTTGAGGTAGGAGAGAAGGCTGAATCCGTTGTCGGGACTGTTCTCATTCATCGGAGGATTAGCGCATGCTCGTATTACAGTCATGGCAAATGTGCCGTAGCCTATAAACATTACTGCCGCGCCAAGTGCTATGGTGTTGAGAAGCACTTTTTTCTTTTTGTGGCTCCACCATATAAGGAACGAAAGTCCTGCTGCAAGCACTATCACAAAAAACAATGTTCCAGAGAGATAGCTCATTCCAAAGACGTTGACAAACAGGAGGTCGAAATATGCTGAAATCTTAACCGACTGTGGAATGATACCATAAAGTATCGCTACTAATAATATGAGCGAAATGCCTAACGCAGTGATAGTTCCACGTTGTGTGGTTTTGTATTTTTTGTAGTAATATACAAATACAATAGCGGGTATTACCAAAAGGTTGAGCAGGTGCACGCCTATTGACAATCCCATCAGGTAGCAAATTAATATTATCCAGCGGTTGGCGTATTTTTCGTCGGCACACTCCTCCCATTTGAGAATGCACCAGAATACCACAGCAGTAAATAAACTCGACATACTGTATACTTCGCCCTCTACCGCTGAGAACCATGCCGTGTCGCAGAAGCAATAGATGAGCGAACCCACCACGCCGCTTGCAAGCATGATAACGTTTTCGTGCATAGTGTAGCTGATGCTTTTTTCATCTTTTACACCTTTATAATATATATTGTTGATGAGTTTGCGGGCTATGTGTGTTATACTCCAGAAGAGAAACAGCACGGTGAACGCGCTTGCCAAAGCCGCTGCGGCGTTTACCATCATTGCCATTTTTGTGACGTCGCCACATGCGAACAACGCTGCCACACGTCCTATAATCATCCAGAGAGGTGCTCCTGGTGGGTGTCCCACTTCTAATTTTACAGCCGTGGCTATAAATTCTCCACAATCCCAAAAACTGGCCGTGGGTTCAATAGTGAGCAGGTATGTGAGAGCCGCAATTGTGAACGTCGCCCAGCCTGCAATCTTGTTGTATAGTTTAAATTGTTTCATTACTTATTTTAATAATGCGGCAAAAATAAAACTATTATTTTATAATTAAAAAAAAATTTTTAATGATGCCCCACAAACTATTGAATACACATTTTTTGCAATATTGTGAAAAAAAGTTCAGAAAAAATTTTGGAATAAAAAAATAATATCTACCTTTGCGCCGTCAAAAGCGAAAGCAATTTGACGTTTGGTATAGACCTATGGTGTAATGGTAGCACAGCAGATTTTGGTTCTGTTAGTTGAGGTTCGAATCCCCATAGGTCTACAAGTTCCACAGACAAAAGTCTGTGGAACTTTTTTTTGTCAATTTTTTTATGATGGAAATGTATCGACACAAAAAAACCAAAGCTATTTGCTTTGGCTTCTAAGGGTGGTACCACCGGGAATCGAACCAGGGACACAAGGATTTTCAGTCCTTTGCTCTACCGACTGAGCTATGGTACCGATTATTATTGTTATCGGATTTATGTTGTGTGGTACCACCGGGAATCGAACCAGGGACACAAGGATTTTCAGTCCTTTGCTCTACCGACTGAGCTATGGTACCTCGCTTTTTGCGGTGCAAAATTAGCGGTTATTTTTTAATGCTGCAAATTTTTTTACTCTTTTTACTGAAAAATATTTGCATTTGGGTCTTATTGTTTATTTTTCTGACTGTTAGCCTCTTTTCCTTTTTTTTCTTTGAGGTATTGCTCGCGTTTGTCTTTCACTTTTTGGTAATACTCTGCGTACAATAGATAACGTTTGTATTGCTCTTCGTCTTTGCCTTTCCAGATATTTTTGCCCAACGAGCTGAACTTGACGAGTTTTTCGTACAGCTGTTTTCCAAGCTCATGACGACGGGCTGTGTTTTTAACACGCTCTGCCCGTACGCTTTCAAGCTCTTTTACTGCTGCTTTGGTCTGCTTGATGTTGTTTTTAAGGTTTTCAAAGTCCTCTTCTTTGAGACCCACATTCAAAAGTTTAGATTTGAATTTTTTGGATACAGTTACCACTTTTTCTCCGAACTCAATGAGTGCGGTTGTGGGTATGCCTGTGATTTTCTGACTTTTGAAATATTTTTTCATCTCCTGTTTGCCGATTATCACTATTGATATGTGAAGCAGAAAGTTTCTGATTTCTACGCGTAGAATTTCTTCTTTTTCTGTTTTTACACGTGTTTTGCTGCTTACTCTTTCGGCAAAGATTTTGTCCTCGGGGAAGGTTTCATAGTCGGATATCTTTTTCTTAAGGGTCTCAAGCTCTTTTTCTGTTACTCCAAATTTGGCAAATAGCTTCATGTCGTTGCCTACAAGTTCTATTATCTGACGACAACGCGATGTTATTTCGGCTGCTGAATAATTGTATGTTAATTGTGTGGTCATTTGTTTATTATTTTTCGACACAAATGTAGAGATATATTTTTAACTTGCAAATTAAATTATCCTTAACTTTGTTTAATTTATCAAAAACTTAATAATTTATTCAAAAAAATAAAACTATTCTACATAAATATTTTTTGACTTGTTATCTGTATGCGATATTGGTTGTTTTATATTTAACTTTATTGCAAAATGAGTTTACAAAAATAAATTATATTTACTTTTGTGAATTGTATGCATTACAAATTATTGTGGATGGTATTAGCCGATTTTCAATACCGCAAGGAATGCTTTTTGCGGGACTTCCACGTCGCCAACTTGTTTCATACGCTTCTTACCTTTTTTCTGCTTGTCTAAAAGTTTGCGCTTACGAGAGATGTCGCCACCGTAACATTTGGCGGTAACGTCTTTGCGGAAGGCTTTGATGGTGCTTCGCGATATGATTTTGGTGCCTATGGCGGCCTGGATGGCTATGTCGAACTGATGTCGCGGTATTAGGTCTTTGAGTTTTTCGCAGATGTTTTTGCCAAACTCGTAGGCGTTGCTCTCATGGATGAGACTGCTCATAGCGTCAACAGGTTCGCCGTTGAGCAGGATGTCTAACTTGATGAGCTTGGATTCGCGGTAGTCGATAGGGTGGTAGTCGAACGATGCGTAACCCTTTGATATGCTTTTGAGTTTGTCGTAAAAGTCGAACACTATTTCTGCCAGCGGCATCTCAAAGTTGAGTTCTATGCGGTCGGCAGTAAGGTATGTTTCGTTGATTTTGATGCCGCGCTTTTCCATACAGAGTTTTGTAATTGGTCCGTAAAACTCTGATTTTGTGATAATATCAGCCTTGATGTAAGGTTCTTCGATATGGCTGATGGCTTTTTGTTCGGGCAATCCTGCGGGGTTGTGCACCTCTATCATTTCGCCTTTGGTGGTAAACACCTTATATGAAACGTTGGGCACAGTGGTGATAACGTCCATATCAAACTCGCGCGAGAGGCGTTCCTGCACAATGTCCATGTGCAGCATTCCCAAGAATCCACAACGGAAACCGAATCCGAGCGCTATCGACGATTCAGGGGTGAATGTAAGCGACGCATCGTTTAATTGCAGTTTTTCAAGCGATGTGCGCAGCTCCTCATATTCGTCGGTTTCAATTGGATAAACGCCGGCGTAAACCATCGGTTTCACTTCTGCAAAACCCTCGATGGCTTTTTCGCAAGGATTTTCCACGTGGGTGATTGTGTCGCCCACCTTTACTTCGGTGGCTTGCTTGATGCCTGATATTATGTAGCCTACATTGCCAGCAGAGATTTCTGACTGTGGTTTTAAGTCCATTTCAAGGATGCCCACCTCGTCGGCGTTGTACTCTTTTTTGGTGTTTACAAATTTTACACGGTCGTTGGCTTTGAGCGTTCCGTTGTAGATGCGGAAATATGCTATGATACCGCGGAATGGGTTGAACATCGAGTCGAAAATCAGCGCCTGCAACGGTGCTTCGGGGTCGCCTTCGGGTGCGGGCACTTTCTCTATAATGGTGTCTAAGATACGTTCTACGCCAAGTCCTGTTTTGCCAGAGGCCTCGATAATATCCTCGCGCTTGCCGCCGATGAGTTCGATGATTTGGTCTTTCACTTCCTCAGGTTTGGCGGCAGGCATATCCATTTTGTTGAGCACGGGGATAATTTCAAGGTTGTTCTCAATTGCCATATAGACGTTTGAGATGGTTTGCGCCTGAATACCCTGTGTGGCGTCGATAACAAGCAACGCGCCCTCGCAGGCTGCAATGCTCCGCGATACTTCGTATGAGAAATCCACATGGCCGGGAGTGTCGATGAGGTTGAGCACATAATCCTCGCCGTTGTATTTGTGACGCATCTGTATAGCGTGGCTCTTGATGGTGATGCCGCGCTCACGCTCAAGATCCATATCGTCGAGCACCTGATTGGTAAGGTCTTTTTCGTTGATGGTCTTGGTGTATTGAAGCAGACGGTCGGCAAGAGTGCTTTTGCCGTGGTCGATGTGGGCTATTATGCAGAAATTACGAATATTTTTCATCGCGGAGTTTGTTTATATTTTCGGTGCAAATATACAGTTTTTTACAATTCTATGCAAATTCCGCCCATAAACGTTGCTTTGGGCATATAGAATCCTTGATAGGTCTGATATTTTTCGCCGAGCAGGTTCTCGCCTTTTACAAATAGACGTATGGTGGGCAGTATATTGTAAGCGAAGTTGGCGTTCACGAGGTTGTACTCCTCAGTTTCGGCGTTGTTGCCAGTGGTGATGTAGAGTCCCGAAACGCTCTGCTCGCTTATCCTTGCGGTAATTTTGCCTCTTGAGTATTGAGCGGCAAAGAAGGTTTTGCTTTCGGGAGCGCCCGTCACAGGAGTATCCATATGGAGATACGAATAGTTGGCGTCGAATTTCCATGCTCTTATGGTGTAAGTAGCCGTTAGTTCGAAACCGTAGTTTTCAAATTCACCGGTGTTCATGTTTATCATGCCTTGACCTTCGGTGCGGGGAACGGTGTTGATAAGGTTGTCACCTTTTATATAATAGACGTTAGCGCCAAAAGAGAGGCGACGCAGTGTTTTGGCGTACGATACTTCGTAATTCATCATACGCTCGGGTTCGAGGTTGTCATTCTGAGGAGGAAACATATACATCTCTCTGATGTTGGGATTGCGGAATCCTTTGGAAACTAACAGTTTGATGTTGTCTTTGTTCATTGTGTAGAACGAGATTCCTGCCTGAGGAATAATCTCAGTGCCAGCCTGCGAATGATTGTCTACCCTTACGCCAAAATCTGCCGACATCCATTTGGTAATCTGTTGGTTGTAGTCGATATAGCCTGCGATTTCGTCTTGATTGTGGTCTTCAACAAGATATTTTTTGTCGCCGTTGAAGAAATCGTTCCAAGCCTCGCCTCCAAAGTGTTGATAGTCGAAACCTACTGTTATGCGCGATCCGCTGAAGGGCTTAAAGTTCTGATAGATAGTGGCTCCTGTGATAAAGTCGTCGTGCATGTAGAGATTGTCTTTTTCGGGCTGACCCCATAGGTGTCCGTCGTTGATTTCGTGATGTCCCCAGTCGTAGAAGAAACGGATGCAACCAGAAGTATTGCCGTAATTGTTGGTGGCTGAGATACTTGCAAGTCCGCGGAGAATATCGGCTTGGGTATCAAAGAGTGGCGCATTTTCTGGACCGGGATTGTTGAAGTCGAAATAAGTGAGGTCGAGGTCGGCAGACACTTTCCAATTGTTCGATAACTGATAGCCTACTTTTATAAAGTCGCTAATCTGCTCGAAACCAGAATTATAGCGGTGTCCGTCGGTGCGTTGGTAGTTGGCGCCAAGCACTGCCGAAAATTTGCCATATTTCATACGTGCCATACCCTGCAGCTCGGCTGTGCCGTAGCTTCCGCCTGAGAGCATAAATTCAGTTTTAACGCCGTCTACTGCCTCGCGGGTAACTATGTTGACAACTCCGCCCATAGCGTTAGAGCCGTAAAGAAGCGAAGAAGGTCCGCGAAGCACTTCCACCTTGTCGGCCATAAAGGTCTGGTAAGCGTCAGGGATAGGGTGACCCATCAATCCTGCAAATTGCGGCTGACCATCGATAAGCACAAGAATTCTTGAGCCGTCGCCCACACCTCGCACCTTGATGCCGCCTGCAGAGTTGGTCGACACGCCGTAGCCAATAATGCCACGCGATGTGGAAAATAGTCCCGGAGTCTGTTCGGTAAGTGAGGGAATCATCGAAGTGTTGTAGTTTACAGCGAGATCCTTGTTTGAAATCTGCGTAACTGTGAGCGGCAGATAACGTTGGTCGATAGCGTTGCGAGTGCCTGTAACCACAACTTCAGGATGTATTACAATTTTGTCGATAATGGTGTCGTTCTGAGCATAAACGCTTGACACAGCGCATAATGCAGAAATAATAAGAAGTGATTTTTTCATTGTGAAGTGAATGATGATTGTTCCTAAAATTTGAGCAAAAGTAATGATTTTGGCTTAAAATAAAAAATGCAAAAAAAACAATTCTCACACCTTATAATTTTATGGTAAAATTTTTTTTCATTCATTTTGTTCATTTTTATTTGGTTAATTTGCTGATATATTCTACTTTTGGCTCGTGGACAATTTAGACGACATAGACCTTCTTAAAGAAGCAGTGGAACAAAAGTTTGGCGCAAAGATTCTTTACGCCAAGGACTGCTCTGCGCTGTCTGACGTAGTTTTTGATGCTACGGGCAACAAAATCAGCGAAACTACCATCAAGCGCCTTTGGAATTTGGTGGCGAGCGTGTTTAATCCTTCGAAATATACTCTCAACTCGCTGAGCAAATATATCGGATTTGAGGATTGGGACGATTTTGTTTCTAACCGTCACAGCGTTACTAAAAAAGCCGAAAATATTGAAAAGTGGGAGCAGATTCGCCAAAAAGCCCGCGCCATCAGTTACAACAGTTTTCTTTCTGTTAAAAACCGTATGGGCGTGGATGTAAAAAAAATGGTGCATCGAAAGTTCGCCACCGAAATGTTGGAAGGCTTTCTGCAATCTGATAAAACAGCTACCGCATTTATTGCACCGGGAGGGTATGGCAAATCTACTATTGTATCTACTTTGGTCAACGATTTTTTCTTGGGCGAAAATCCCCGCTATCCCGACGACATTGTTTGGTTTATGGATTGCGGTGTGCTCGACAATGTGGCAGATCAAGATTTCAACGTTGAACAGTTTATACTCAGGCTTTTAGGATATGGCGACCAAAAAAGTTTCAAAGAGTATTTCCTACTTTTCCCAGCTGCTATGAGGGGTCGCATTGTATTGGTTTTCGATGGGCTGAGTGAGTTTTCGGGAAATGCCGGAAGCACTCGCAACCTTATCAACAATATTCTGTCGCTCATCGCCTCCAATATGGAAGACCGTTGGTTTAAGGTGGTTCTTACACTTCGTCCTGACCTTTGGAACTATATCTGCCGTGCCCTTAGCGACAGTATGGAAATCAAATCCACTTGGTATGGAGTTGAATTTTCTACATCCACACCCGTTGCCACCAATGTCCCTCTGTTAAAAATGGCGGAAGTTGAGCAAATTTTGCGAAACAGTGGTGTATACGATGCTTCGTCGGTGGTTAACATTATGCAAGACGGCATTATGAATATTACCCGAATTCCTTATTTCCTACACCTTTATATATCTTTGGCGCAGGACAATAAAAATGTGGTGTCGGATGCCAACCTTTTGCGTGAGTTTGTAAGTAGGCGCATCATTGGTACAGAAAATGGCGAACGTAAATTAAAACTTATTGATTTTCTGTTATTTAGTACCAATTATGGTTTGGATAACGATATTGTGGTGATGAACAGTATGCAAAATCTTCTTACCGAATACCGTAACGAATTCGACGAACTTGTTTCGTTAGGTGTGTTATTTGAGTATAAGCAAGAGGATAAATTCTTGAAAACATCCACTTATATCAAGTTCAGCCATCAGATATTGTTCGAGTTTTTGTTGGCAAACTATTGGTTGAGAGAAACCACTTTTGATAGTGAACTCTTTGCCGAAATTAGCGACTTTTATCGTGGTAATCCTTCGCTCAAGTTCCAGATAGTTTCTTGGTTGGTTAAATACGCTTTTAAAGACAACAGAACCGACATCTTATCTGGTATTTTTGACATTTTGGATAAAAATTTTGCCGACCTCGAAGAGCAAACCTTTATGCAGAAGTTGATAAATACAGTTGGCACTGAGCTGCGCAAGTATCCCGAAATTCGTGCTGAAGTGCTTCCTGTGTACGCTTCTACGCAGTCGGGTAGGTTCTATTACTTTATGCATTTCTGTGATATCGACTCGCTCAACGCGTTCTATGGCGACGCACTAAAACAATATATCAACAATTCGGTGTCGGTGGGCGACAAAATGTTTGCTTACACCATCAAAATTCAGCAAAGCTATTTTAACCGTGACCAAAAACTTATGCACGAGTATTTTACAGCGGTTGAATCGCTCGATATTCCTCATGACGACAATACTTGCTACATAGAGTTTATGTCTGTTCAAGTACTTTATTACTCTATGAGCGATGGCCGTATTCCTGCTTCGCTATTAGACTATATATCTACTTTCGCCCGTGATTATTACAATCGTAGCGAAAACTTGTCGCAAGCCTTTACCTACGGTGACATAATTCTTGCCGATTCGCTATCCCTCGCTGAGCAATGGCATCTGGTAAAAGATATTTGCGAGTTGATTCTTAACGACAAACCCCACGGTCACCGCCAGCAGGTAAATGAATATTATCAACAGTTGCAGCTCCTTTATTCTTATTCACTGCTTAAAGTCGGCTATGCTAAAAAGGCTAACGAGTTTTTTGCCCGCATAACCGAAATTCGCGATGCTTTTCCAATTTGCGCCACCAATTATTGGAATATGCGCTTTTGCGAAATCGCAGCTGCTTTTTCTCCTATTGGTAGCGATGCTCATTCCGATTATATCAAAAAGGGTCTCGCTATTTCCAAGTATCTGAAATTTAGTTATTTTGAAAAACATTTCCAACATATGTTGCGACGTCTTAAAACCAGATGGTAAACACAGGTCAACAGTTTTGAGGTGTACAACAAAAAAACGAGCTGCGATTAGCAGCCCGTTTTTTTTGTATTAAATAATATAAGGTGTGCTTTTATTCAAATAGTGCTTTTTCGTAGTATTTTTGGCGACCGATAATTATCGACATTCCAGTTTGGAATGTGGCCATATTGGTTTTCTTAACCCAGTTTTCTGCCATATCGCTTCCGTTCATTGCCCAGAATGCTGGCGAGAACTGATCTACTATGAAATATAGTTGTATTGGACCCATCTGTTGCGAATAGCCAATACCCCAAACATTTGCACGGCGGTTAACAAACGATTGCGATATGCTTATCTGTGTTGCACTGCCGAGTCGGAAGTTTACCGAAGTGGTGAGCGACGGATGGAAATGTTTTGAATACCACATTCCACGAAACATCATTCCAAGGTCGATATATTTGTTGATTTCGTATTCAGCCGAAAGATAAATTTTGGTATGAAGCCAATCTGTGTAGGCTTTGCCATTGTCAGAAGGAGAAGCAAATGCTGCAATAGAGTCTTTCATCACAGTGCCGAGCGAGTCTATGTTGTTGAAATATTTTGCAATGTCAACACCAGTAAAATCGAATGTTCCCTTCTGTTCCAATGTCTTGCCGTATTTTTTCCATTTGATGGCTCCAAGGTCGGTAACTGAACCTGCGAATGATAAGCGGTTGTCAAACTTGTATGTCATACCTAGGTCAACGGCCCAACCTCCGTTTTTGGTTTTCTTCAAAAGTTTTTTCCAATCATCGTTCGACATGTCGTCGAGATCCATGTTGGTGGCATTGGCATCGTGAATCATACCATTGTCGTCGTATTCAAACTCAATGTCGGCGCCACAAGCAAACTGCATCTGTACGTCGGATTTGAGACTGACGTCGTACATATCGTCTTCGGTGGTGAGCTGCATGTCAAATTTCTTGGTACGTGCGTTTGCTATACCTTGCAAGCGTTTAACAGCTGCGCCAAAGTTTATTTTGTCTGAAAATTCCCACGAATATCCAAACGAGTATTGATAGTATGCGTTGGCTTTAATATCGAATCCACTAAGGTCGATGGTGCTCTCTTTGTCAAAGTATGTTCCGTCCTTAAACTTCATTAGTTCCTTGGGATATGCAAAATTTTCGTCTCCTCTGAGCGATACACCTGCATGTACGTATCCTTCTCCAAGACGAAATCCGAAGTTAAACAACTGGATATTGAAGTCGGCAAATTGATAGTTGTTTTTCTTGAGTTTGTTGTATATCTGGTTTAGATCGAAGATATATTTGTCTTCTTTTGTATGCTGAAACATATCTTTGATTGCAAATCCAGAGTTTCCAACGCCTGTGTAAACGTCGTAAATCGACACGTAAACCTTGCTGTGTGGGTTGAATGCGGGGTTGTATATGTTGACATTGGGGATATTGTCCATAAAGTAACCAGTGAGCGATTGTGCTCCGGCTGTTGCGCCTGCGAATGTCAATGCAGCTGTTAGCGCTATATTTTTAATTGTGTTTTTCATCTGTGTGCTTTTTTTAATTAGTCTTTGGTTGAAAATCCTGCTTCTACGCACATCGACATTCTAAGGTCGAGGGTTTGGTTTTCGGTTATTTTAACATATTTGGATTGGTCGGAAGATATCACAAATTCGTACGACAATTTGTCGCAATTAGCGTTTAGTAATTTTGTGATTCGCATTTTGTCGAATGTGTTGATGCGGTCGGTGGCTGTGGTATTGAGAACCTTGCCGTCGTCGTCGGTAGTAGCTGCGTCAATTACTAATGGTCCTTGTTCATATATTGAGTCTATTACTACCCCTTGGGCAAGAAAATTAGCTCTCAGCTTTATTTCAACTGGTATGTTGTTTTGAACTTTGGTCTTTATTATAAGTTTGTCAGCATTTTCTATAATGTCGTCGATGTCGATAACCATTGTGTCGCGGATAGAAAATTTGTCGGTTTTTATCTCTAACGGGAGATCCAATATTACATTGATCTTCATTTTGTCACCGTTTTCTATGGCATCAGATTTTGCTGTATACTGTAGTACATAGTAATCAGGCATCATTTCAAGAGCTTCTGACAAACCTCCGTTGGTGTTTTCGTTGTTTAGTACTATTGATTCTCCAAATTCATCGTTTATTGGAGATATGGTTTTAAGCAGGGTTCCGCTGGTGTTGTAGAAGTCTATTTTGTTGATTTTGAGCAAAATGGTACTATTTTTCATTACCTTCTTATTTAGGGTGAAGGTAGGATTTTTTATAAAGAATGTACCGCCAGCTCTGTCTTGAAATATGCTTTGTTTGTCTGTTGTGTAGGTTTTTTCCCATGTTTGCGGGGGGAGACCCAGTGCAGCTAATTCTGCAGGACTTAGCATGTTAGGTAGGTTAATGACTTTATCGTCTTGGTTTACAACCATATGTGTCAGCCCGCTGTTGTCGTAAGAAAAATTAAGACGTTCGTTGATGCTCTTTGTGTTAACGTCAGAAAACTTCATTCTTGTGTTGATCAATGGCGATGCCACTTTTCCGTTGATTGCAATTGAGTCGTCGTATTTTTCGAACTCGTCAAATTCGAAATCGTCGCGGCACGCTGTTATTGCTGACGATAACAGCAGTGCGCCGGTGATCATGGTTATTAATTGCTTTTTCATAGTTTTATTTTTATTTTATTGTATAATTGTATAAGTATTTATCCTTGTTTCCTATTATCAGGCAGTATTCTCTGCCAAATTTTGTAATACTGATATCTGTGATTCCGTTTATGGGGAATCCATCAATCGGTTTGCATTTGTTGTCGAGCAAGTAGGCTTTGTCGGTATTGGCACATGTAACGCCAATTTTGTTGTTGCTGCCGCCAAATTTGAATATTATCGGGTTGCCCGTTATCTCTCCTTCGGTAAAATAGTCGCCTATTTTCTGAAATCTGTCGTCGTATATTTCTATGGTGTTGTTTTCTGTAAAAATATATTCTTTGCGTCCGTCACCATTGATATCTTCCATTAAAAAGTTGTGATTTATACTGTAGCTTTTTATTTTTTTTGTTTCCGACGAACCATCGTTGTTGATGTATTCTATTTCGCCTGCTGCGTTGGTAGTAATGAATCTTAGGTTTACGCCATCGTCAGTGCCTTCAATGTAGTATTTAGTTTTGGGTGCCTTGGGGAAATTTTTTGTGGGCACTACTTTGGGTTCGCCTTTCCTATTGAGTATGTAGGTCTTTAGATTGTCGGCAAATACCAAATACTCGTTGTCTTTGTATCGTAGATATTGTACTGGTGTAATTATTTTCTCTATGGTTTCCACTGGTTTCCATGTGTTTAATGGTGTTCCATTTTTGGTGTAAAGGTACAACTTTTTGTTGTTGCATGGAACAAAAATTCGGTAATTTCCATCATTTTCGTAGTCAAATACCGATATCTCGCTTGATATTCCGCCTTTTATCTCTAACGGAAAGTTTTCAACGTAGTTGCCGTTTTTGTCGATGCAGTGTATGAAGTTTTCTGTTCCAAACATAAACTGGATTTTGCCGTTGTGGTATAGGTCTACTTCGTGTACTTTGCCTACAATTACTTCTGGAAGCTGTTTCTTCCATATCCTTATGCCGTTTTTGTCAATAAGGTGTATTTTGCGAGATTCGTCTTGTACAAGTATGTTGTTTTCGCCAGTTTCAAAGTTTTTTACTATTTGTGGTTTTATTATCGCCGTTGAGTCAAGTTCTGTTTTCCAGTTTATTAGTCGTTCTGTTTCTACCATATCGCTGTATTTCAATACTATGTTTGTATAGTATCTCTCGTCTATTCTGCTCACTTGCAGTGCAGTGGAACGGAAATTTTTCAACTGCTGGTAGTTTTTTATGTATTCGTTTTTGTAAGTTTGGTTTAATAGGTCGGCTATTGTGTTTTTGTTGTAAGCAAGGTCGGTGTAGTAAAAAATGTTGCTTTTGCCGTTGATGAGTTCGCTAAATTCTTTGTAGTATGAATTGTTCGACAGTGTTTTCCCTGCCTCCATAGCGTTGATATACTCTTTTATGGCGTTAACGTTTTGAGCAAATACCAGTTTTGAGTTGTAGATTGTCATATAGCTGTAGTCCATTGTTCCGAATATCTCCCCAAAGTATGTGGCAAATAGGTTTTTTATTGGAAAATAGTACACTATATATTTTTTCTTATTTTGTGATATTATGGCTGTTGCTATTTCAGAATCTGTTTTATTATTGTTTTGCTGAAATTTGCTTACTATTCCGAGTAATGTTTTTTTTGCGAGTTCCTCGTCGTCGGTTTCGGCAATTATGTAGTTGTCGTTGGCTCTTGTGGCTATACTGTAATCGGTGGTAAATTCTGTAATTCTATTTGAAACTATTTTGTAGATCTCTTGTTCTAATGTGATTTTGTATTTTTTGCTGTTTGTATTGTCTTGTGCGTCGTAATCGTTTTTGCGTTCGCTAAGTTCGATGTATTGTTTGTAACTGGTTTTAAATTTTTCGATGTCTGATATGCCAATTGACGCAAATTGTATTGTTTTGCTTGGTATATAGTCTTCAAAACTGTTTGATACGGGGTCTTGCTTGTCGAAAATGTTGACGTATGCGCCAGTTTTTTCTTTTGCGCTACTGAATCCGGTTAACGTTACACTCTGGTTGTGGGCCGAGAGGTCTAATACCGACCAATCTGCAAATCTGGCTATTTTCTTTGTAATGGATTTTTTATTGCTGTTGAGTATTGAACCTATAGTTTCGTAAAATTTTGCGTAATTGATAATTATGTTTGCATCTGCGTCATTGTCTTTGAATGTGATAATCTTGTTGAGTGGTTTTATGTTTACTATGCTTTCGTTTCCTTTTAGTTGCCTTATAGAATTTTGGATGTATATGTCGCTGTAGCTGAATAGAATGAAGTTTTTGAAGAATGTAAAATATACTGCACGTTTAAGGTTTGGAGATTTTGCGCAGTAGATGCTTACGTCTTCGTATTTTGCACCTGATATTTTTAGTTCGTATTCTTTCGACAAATTGTTTATCGATTCAAAAAGTATCTTACCTGCGTTTTTTCCTGCGTAGATTGCACCTAATCCAGAAATTCTGTTGCCCATATTGTAAAATGCTATGGCAAAACTTTTGTTTCTTATTACCGCTCTCAGGTTGTCTTCTTTTGTAAGCAGGGTGTTTATCTCTTTGAAAAGCGCATCTGCGGTTTGAAACTGGTTTGTGCTTTTGATATCGTTCCAAGCTGCGCCTCCTTCTTTTATTCTGTTGGTGAGCGAAACAATGTCGCTTGTGGTGATTATTAGACTTGGTTCATAAGGAATAGCACTGAATACAGGGTCGGCAGCTGCTTCTACGTTTTCTTTGCAGCTGCTGCACAATGTCAATAGCAATGCTGTTATTATTGCAGATATATATGCACTTTCTTTTGTCATATTTCCCTTGACGCACTATTTTTTCAAAATACGAAGTTATATAAATTATCTTAGTTTTTGTCGTTTTTTTTAAAATTTACCTTTTTGTTTTTGTTTTTCTAATAATTCGTTAAGATAAACACGGATAGTGTTTTGGATATTTAATTCACATTTACCTTGTTTTAATATTAGCTAAGTAGTTGTTTATTAGGTTGTTTGTTTTATGTTTTTACATTTGTAATATTATTTTAGTTAACAATTGGATACATTTAGTTTTTATTTATACTTGTATACTTATATTATATAAGTCTTTATGTTACTATTTGGCAAGTTTTGTGTATATTTTTAATATCTCAATATCCTTTGTTTATTCTTAATTGACTTGGCCTTCGCTCCGATATATTCAGTTTTAACGGCGTTGTTGCCTAGCTATCTGAATTTTGCAAAAAATTCGGCTACTATGGCTTTCATGTCGTTGTCGAGATACTTCAAAGCTTTCTCTTTAATATCCTGAGGTATAGGATAGTAGGCTTCCGCTATTGAACCAGCTATGGCTGCTGTGGTGTCGGTGTCGCCGCCTATCTCTACCGCTTTGCGGATGGTGCTTTCAAAACTCTCGGCTTCTAAAAAGCACTCAATGGCTTGCGGAACTGTTTCCATACAGCTGTCGTGCATACCTTTTACATCGCTGAGCACTGGCATGTTGTAATCAAAGCGCTCTTTTACAATGTCGGCAACGTCTGCTTTTACTATCCTTTTTGTGCGGAGTAAAAATATCAGGTCGGCAACGCAAACAGCTCCTTTTATACCTTCGGGATGACTGTGTGTGGGTTTTGCCGATTTGGTTGCCTCTTTTGCTGTTTTGAGTTCCGAATCGAACGCCCAGCCTATGGCGCTCACACGCATTGCCGAGCCGTTGCCCCAACTATCGTAGGCTTTTTGCTGGGTGCTTTTGAGCCACGCTGTAAGCTTGCTGCCGTATCCTCCCAGTGGAAACGGATATTTGTTGCACCATTTTATAAGGGATTCGCCGTAGTCTGCACCGTTGATTATGGCGTCGGCAATGGCAACTGTGCAGATGGTGTCGTCGGTAATGTCGCACTCTGGCGTAAAGAGTTGGAAGTTGGGCATGTTGCGCCCGCCGTACTCGAAACGCGAACCTATTATATCGCCTATGATTGCTCCTAACATAATGGTATAGTTTATTGGTTGCTAATATGATAATGCTGTTGTCGCACGGTCTTCGGGCGACAGCTGGTATACTTTTAGGTCGAAGTCTTTTACCACATTGAAGAGGTGCTCAAAAAATGCTGTCTGTATTTTTTCAAACGCTCCCCATTCTGTTATCTTGGTAAATGCATATATTTCAAGTGGAATGCCAGTGGGTGTGGGTTGCATTTGGCGTACCATCAGGTGTCCGTTTTCTACAAACACGCCGTCTTTCTCCAATATGCGGTTGTAAACGGTGTGGCCCATAAGTTCGTTGTTCACAAAGTCTTTCTCTATCGAAGCGGTAACGGGGTAGAAGGTTTTTGGGTCTTTTTTGTCCACTTCCAGCTTCTGTCCTCGGCTCTTTACAAACTTTGCGAAACTCTGAATGTATGTGTTGCCGTTTTCGTCTTGAGCCAGAAACTCCTCTGCCGTCTCGCCGTTGATTTTGAGAAACTCCTCTTTGTCGTGGATAATGTACTCCTCGCGACTGTATTTCTTTGACTTTACCATCGTGGGAGTATATTTTTTAAACACTTGGAAATTGGCGCGGATATAAAATTCGATGTATTTTCTAAACAACTCTATGTTTGATAGCTCGCGTTTGTCGAATTCCACGTTAGGGTCGCCACCTTTTATCTGCTCTTGGCGTTCCTTGATGTAGTCGGTAAGAAGGGTGTATTTCTTAAGTTTGTTTAATAATTCCTGGTCGGCGGTTTTGATACTGTCGGCATCAATGGGTATGGTGCGTTTGATGCGGCGGGCTTTGGTTTCTTGCATATTGCTCCAGTTGATAAACGACTCGCTCATCAACGATGCCGTGGGAATAGTTACTATACTGTTATCAAAATTTCTCACTTTCACCGTTGTAAGGTTGATGTCGATAACGTGACCCTCTATGCTGCGGCTGGCTATTGTTATCCAGTCGTCTTTCTTTATCATATTCATGGTGGATAGTTGTATTGAAGCCACAAATCCCGAGATAGAATCCTTGAACACTAACATCAGCACTGCCGACATACCTGCGAGTCCAGTTAGTAGCGCGTCGGGACTTTTGCCAAGTATGATTGATATGGAAAGAATGCCGCAGATAAGTATGGTGATGATTTTTGCCACCTGAGCATACCCCTTGAAACTCATCTTGCGACGTTTTTGGCGCATGATAGAATCGAGAATGTCGTTGGCAGCGTTAAGGGCTTTGAGCACTGTGAGCATCACCGAGAATATGTTGTATACATAGCAAGCTGTGCGAATGTGCTGCACCCAGTTGGGATCAGTAATGGCAAACTGTATCAAATAGTAAATGATAGCAGCGGGTACCATGTGCGACAGCGGAACAAGTACCTTGTGCTTTACAAGTTCGTCGTCGTACTTGTTTTCGGTTTTGGTTACTATGGTGTGCACCACGCGGTTGATTATCAGTTTGGTGATGAAGTAACTGATAAAACATATTATGGCAATAATCAGCATATTGATAATGCCCTTGAAAATTATCGCCCAGTCTGCCGATATGCCCCATCCTGTAAAGGTGGAAATCAAATAGTCGGAAAACTCTTTAAATAAGTCGAAGAATATTTTGCTCATATAGTACTGATGTGTTGTTATTATAAAACGCCAAAAATATAGGTTTTGGCTATTTTTTCAAAAAAAGTTTGTTCCTTTGTGAAAAATTTTTTTCAGATGTTTACTATCGGAGATATAAAATTTGACCGTTATCCCTTGTTCCTTGCACCTATGGAGGACGTTACAGATGTTTCTTTCCGCCATATTTGCAAGATGTACGGTGCTGATATGCTTTATACTGAGTTTATAGCCAGCGAAGCCCTCGTGCGCAACATCGACAAAACCGTGCGCAAGATGCACTTGGAAGATTCGGAGCGTCCTGCTGGAATTCAAATCTACGGACACGACCCCGACCATATGGCTGAGGCGGCGCGGATGGCTGCTGAACTTAAACCTGATTTGATCGATATCAACTGCGGCTGTCCTGTAAAGAAGATTGCTACTCGTGGCGACGGTGCCGGACTTTTGCAAAACCCCGACCTCATGATTGAGATAGTTAAGGCTGTGGTGGCCGCCGTGCCTTCTATACCAGTTACTGTGAAAACTCGCCTCGGGTGGGACGATAACTCAAAAATCATTGTTTCTCTTGCCGAACGCCTTCAAGACGCTGGCATTAAGGCGCTTGCTATTCATGGACGCACCCGAATGCAATTATATAAAGGTGAAGCCGATTGGACTCTCATCGGTGAGGTGAAAAACAATCCCCGTATGCATATTCCCATTATTGGCAATGGCGATGTTGACTCTCCGCAAAAGGCTGCCGAAATGCGAAACCGTTACGGAGTGGACGCCATAATGATAGGCCGGGCAGCGGTAGGTTGTCCGTGGATATTTAAAACTGTTCACCAATATCTTGAAACAGGCGTGCTTCCGCCCGAACCCTCTGTGGCTGAACGTGTGAAACTTGCCAAGTACCAATTGGAAACCTCGATGCAGTGGAAAGGCGACACACGCGGAATGTTGGAGATGCGCCGTCATTACTCGCAATATTTCAAAGGCGTGCCCGATTTCAAGCCATACAGGATGCGGCTGGTTACCGAGCCCGACCCTGAGGCGATAAACGCCATATTAGACGAGGTGGGCGAACGTTACAAAGATTTCAGTTTTGAATAGACATAAAAAAAGCGGAACTTTAAATTCCGCTTTTTTATTTATTACTCAGAGTTAAACATTTCGATCTCCCATTTTCGGATATTCAAACTGTACTGACTTGTTACCAGAGTACCGTCAGGTTTGTGATACTTACACCATTTTCGGAACTCCTCGTCAGGGCTTTCGCCGTTGTCGATTTTCACCTTCAACTGACTTTTAAGGTAACTACCAATACCCTTTGCGAAAATAAAGTGGGCAACCGCCATCAACTGATGTTCGGTAAGACCCGAAGTATGTTTACGTGCAAGAACGATACACTTGCTAAGGTCGCTACGGAGAAGACGGTCAGCCTCCTGACGTGTAATGCGGTCGTCTTTAAAGTGCTCGTTACTTTTAACCACGTGACCGTATCCAATGGTCTTGTAACCGGCGGCGCAGTAATAAGCCTTACCGCCTGCGAAACCCTCGTGCTTTTTAATAAACGCGATGGTTTTTTCAAATGCGTCGGAATAACCAGTTGTAGAGTTACAAGGAATAATCGTGTAACTTTCTACCGATTCCTCGGCGTGTTTTTCCTCAAAATACTCGCCCCTGATATCGAAGTAACTTCTGTCAGGGTCGGGGGCTGTGGTGCTACTTGTGAGCATTACACAACCGACACTCATTACGAGTCTTAAAATTAAAGTTTTCATAACGCTCAAATTTTTATGTAAATAATCGCTCAGGTATTATCCTTAGATATATGCCTGTGCGGCAACTTGCATCGGCTTTTAAACCGTATTTGATATGTTATGATATAATTTAAAGGTTTTGTAATTGTTATTATAACTTCTTTTTTATAATACCTTATACTTATTTCTTTAAATTATGTTGCAAATATAAACAAAAAAAATGAGAAATGCAAATATTTTTGCATTTTTTTTTAATTTTTTTTAAAAAAAAATATCTTTTTATTTTTTTATAATGTATAATATGTTTAGATAACCAAGTATAACTCGCTTATTAATAGTATTTTATATAAAAAATAGTGATTTTTTACTCTTGCCACCTATATCCGTTGTTTTTTATGCCGATTAGGGATAAAATTCGGTAAATAATTGTGTCGGCTAACTGTTCGATGGAGGTAGGGGAGGAGTAGAACGAAGGAGAGGCGGGACAAATGATGCCTCCGGCGAGCGTGATTAGCTCCATATTTTGGATGTGTATAAGGCTTAATGGGGTTTCCCGAGTAACGAGAATCAGTTTCCTGCGCTCTTTGAGCATAACGTCGGCTGCACGTGTGATAAGAGAGTCGGATATGCCGTTGGCAATTCTGCCCAATGTGCCGCACGAACATGGACACACTATCAATGCCGAATATGTGCAACTACCCGACGCAAATGGCGCTGCAAAGGTGTTGTTGGGATATATCTTTATCTTTTCGTTTTGGTGGAGTGGGGTAAGGGTCTCTGTGTTATAAATTTTTAGTCCATTATCGCTAAATACTACGGCAATTTGCTCTATTTCTGACGACTCTTCCAATTTATTGATGAGGCGTTGGGCATAGATAGTTCCGCTTGCACCAGTGATTGCTACTGTTACTTTCATTGCTGAGAATTTTTGCCGTTGAATCGGCGGGTTATGCTAAGGTTGATAAAATTGTTTCTCCAATATGGCATATCAGGGTCGTCGGTAATTTTTGTGATGCTATATCCGAATGAAGCAGTAAGTTCAAACTTGGGCGAAAGATATAAGCGGAATCCGGCAATTCCATCAATGTCGTATTTTTTTAGAAATGTGGGATTCTTCTGTTCAGCTCCGTTTGCCTCTATAATTTTTGATGATATTATTCGATTGTAAGATATACCTAACTCTACACCAAATTTGGGCTTAAAATGATATTTTATTATCATAGGTAGTTCCGCATAGTTGAGAAGTGTCTTAAATTCGGTATATCCTTGTGTTTTTTTTATTGCTCCTTTCGACGAAAACAGTATGCCCGATTCTACGGCAAACGGCGATGTTGCCGGTGCGGAAACTATGAATCCTGTGCGTATTCCTGGCTTGTGGTAGCCGCCTTGTGTGTCGCCGTCTACCTGGCAGCCGCTTATTCCTATTGTGAATCCTCCCGAAAAGGTCTGGGCTTTGGCTGCGGTGTGGAGCATTGCTGTTGTTAGTACTGTGAGCAGAACTTTTGATTTGAATGGTAGTATGTTCATTTTTTTGTTGGTGTAAAAAAATCCCGTCTTTTTTACAAAACGGGATTAAATGTTAAATTAAATATGAAAAAAACTATGAGGATGATTTATTCTTCAATCTTGTTTCCTCTGTTGTCGATGTGGAAATAAATGGTATCCTGACCCACTTTGAGGCAAACGAGCGCACGCCCGTTGCAGAAAGTTTCGCCAGCGCCTTCCATCTTGCGGTAATTGAAGTCGAACATCGGAGGAATTACCACGTGCATAGCAGAGTCGGCGTATCCAAACTTGCCTTTCGATGGGTTGCTCTTATCGTAGCGATACTTAAACAACCATAGACCTTCGGTAGGACGTCGCATGCTTAGGAAATAGGTGGTGTCGTTGTCGATATTGTTCTGAACCTCGTTAATGTAAGCAATACGGCGGTTTTCAGCGTTGCGGTATTTGCGTTGAGCGGCGGTGTCGGTGTTGTCGTATCTGATGGCGCGTTTGTATGCAGCAATAGCGCTGTCGATGTAGTGGGGATTCTCGTTTGAGAAGTTTTCCATATAGTAGTCGCCGAGGTTAATCTGAATTTCGTGCGGAGTTTGAATTGCGTTTGTTTCAATTTCTGGCTGAACAGCCTTGTTGGCTAGGTATCGGCCAATTAAGAAAATAGCAAGTACTCCGAACACTAGGAGAAGCACCGTTATCACACCCCACCATGCTTTGCGGCGGAGTTTCTTAGCGTGTTCGTTTTCTACAATTGTTGGGTCTTTGCGGCGAGCGTTCCAATATGCGAACGGTGCAATGAATATGTTGAGCCAGCGTAGCCATTTGCTTTTGAAGAAATTGGTTCCTTTGTCGAGCGACTTGGCTATTTGGTAACGTTTCTTGAGGTTGTCGTCGGCTACGTTGTAACTGAGTGCGGTTTTGAAGCATTCGGCAGCGTTGGCAAAGTCGCCGACTTCGAGGAGGGCTTCTCCGCGTGCCTCAAATTTTTTGGAATTGGCTTCGGAGTTTTCTCCGTCTTTGAGGTTTGCGGCCTCTTCGTATTCTTCGGATGCGTTGATAAAGTCGCGTGAAGCGAATAGGAGGTCACCCTTCATCATTTTGTACATGAAGTTGAGGTTGTCGCAGTTTTCGGTGATACCAATATTCAGTTCGTCTTTGCGGTCTTCTGAAATCTGGTTTTTGAAAGCTATGTACTCTAATATATAAAGTGCTCTTGAGTACTGGCTTTTAGCGGCGTAAGCGTCGGCCTTGTAGATGAGGTCGCTAGTTGTAGTGCTTGATAGGTCGCCGAACTCAAAGTCGTTGAGATAGTTAGCCACTTTACTATTTTCGCGGCGTTTGTCGAATATGGCACGTTGTTTTTTGTTGAGTCTTGTTTTGTGCAAGAGTTCGAGTTCTTCGAAAAGCTGTTTAAACTTGAATGTGTTTTCAAGGTCTTCAATTTTGGGCTCGGATGGGTCTTCGCTAACGGCATTGGCCACTGGAATGGCAGCTGCGGCGAAAGTTTCTGGTTTTTGTGCTGAAATGGTTTTGATTGTTTGTGTTGTAACAGTGGTAGTGGTTGTTGTTGTAGTAGTGTGGGTTTCAGGTTCTTTTTTTGCCATATCCTCTTCCATACCGCCTATATCGAATGCGAAGTCGAGTAGTTCGTTGCCTTCTTGTTTTACGTCGGAAGTGTATTCGTGTTCGGATTGAAACCATTTTCCTGTGATTTTGAAATCAGAAAGGAGGCTGAAAATAGCTTTGCTGTCGTAAATTGTGAGTTCGGTGCCGTTTTCTTTGGCGATTCTCGAAGTCCAATTTTCCCACCACGATGATTCTTCTGAAGTAAGTTTCGTGGGTACAAACAGCACCCATTTTTTG
Source organism: Bacteroidales bacterium (assembly GCA_016286055.1). GTDB lineage: Bacteria > Bacteroidota > Bacteroidia > Bacteroidales > UBA3824 > UBA3824. The sequence continues at coordinate 32,086 of JAEERW010000016.1, read as the reverse complement.
ATGTCGTTGACTTTCATAAAAGGCAGGTTGTCGTTGAGCGATTTTCTGATCTGCCCTTTTCGAGAGTTTGACACTCCGTCGGTGAAGAATTTCGGAAGGTAAATGACCGAAGTCTTCCCGTTTGTATCGGCCTTGCTGTTGTCGTTTTCTAAAATATCAACCGATTTGAATATGTTGTGATCGGGATATTTAAGCCTCATAATGTCTTCGCAGAGGTCGCAGAATGCGAGTCTGGCTACTTGTTCGTTTTCATATGCTTTTCTGAATTCGTCCCACGTGTGCTGCATAATTGTCTGTATATGTGTAAGTTGGTTGATGTTGTGTTGTTACCGTACGGGGCGTTTGTAGCTTGTACGTCGGTAAGGCAAATATACAAATAATTATGTTTGAAACAAATCAACGAATATTTTTTTTTATTTTTTTATCGAAATTATTCCTTTTTTTAGTACGTCAATAGCGTTTCGTTCAATTTTGTATGAGAGTTTTTTTTCGTTGGAGGGCAATACAACGGTGGCAGAGTTGCCTGCGATGGGCTTTTTTATGATGGGTGTTCCATTTTCGTTGTATATGACGAGGGTGTCGGCATCGGTGGCTACGAAATTCCACGAGATGGAGGCGATTCCGTTTTCAGCTACAACATTGTCGGCAGAATTAGCTTTGGCGGAGGTTGAAACGGAGGTCTGTAGAGCGGGTGCGGCGTCTTCGATTACATTTGTTGGTATGAAAACGAAAAGAGCAACAGCGGCAGCAACAGCTATTGCTAATAAGGGGATGAGCTTGATGGAGCGGTTTTTTGCGAGCTGTTTTTGAGCGAGGGCAGATATCTCGGCGATTTCAACGGCCGACATAGCAAGGTCGTCGTCGGAAAAAATTCCGATGTCGTTGGGAGAAGGAGCGTTGCCGCAACCGTTAAGGTAATCGGCGCATAGCGCGAGTTGGTTATCGTTAAATGTTTGCATGTAAATAAATTTAATTAGTTGGTGTTGGTTATCGTTTAAAATCTCTTTTATGTATCTTTGTCAGTGTAAAGCATGTCAAATAAAATGGCAAGTGATTCTTCGTTGTAGTTTGTCTGCCTGTTGAGGTTGAGACGGTTGATGATTTTGCCATTGGTTTTCCCTACGTACATTCGTACAGCGTCGGGTTTGTTGTTTTTGTTTTCGGCGGTGTTGCAAATAATGCATAGCCTGTCGAAAATGTCTTTATCTAGTTCATTGCCTTCAATGAGCGTTAGTTTGAGGATTTCGCTGTCTGGCTTTTTTTTCAGGTAGGCTTCCAAATCAAGTTCGGTGGGCCTGATTCTGAAAAACATTTTGCATAGTAGCGTTACCTTCGGGGTTTCGGGTCCGAACGAGGAAAGCACCTTTTCAAGGTAGCGTTTCTCGTTTTCGATGATGAGTTGTTCTTCGGGGGTCACCTGGTGGCCTTCACCGTTTTTCAGGACGGTGGTTTCGTATTCGCCGAAGTGTTTCTCTTTTGTGGATCCGGCCCTTAGAATTTCGAGCATCATTCTGTACAATACCGCCGAAATATATGTTTCGGGTTTTGCGCGGTTGTCGTACAAGCTTTCAATCCTCTCGCGTTTTGTTATATATTTTTCAATTATCGTCTGTTTGTAGTCTTCAAAATCGTCGGGGGCGATATATCCGGCTTTTATGTACTTTTTTACAATAATGTCGGTTACCGTAGTTACCATACGTGTTGTGAACACGCCGCCGTCGTTGTTTTTGCCAAAAATCTTCATTTGCTTGTCTGTTATATAAAGGCTGTATTTAATCAGCGCAAAGATAAGCGAAAATTTTTGTATTATAATAGTTGGATGGAAGTTTCTGGAGTGAAATTTTTTTGAAAAAAAAAATCCCGCTGGTTTTTTACCATGCGGGATTTTTTCTCAAATTTAAAGTTGGTTAAAATTTTAGCCGTTACTTGGCTGCCGGACTGTTTCTCAAAATTCTAAATACCGTTGTTTCTGCCGTCCGGACTTGCGCCTTTCTGTCGGTGTTTTATTTTAACGATACAAAGATAATTATAGTTTTTTAAAAATGCAAATGTTTTTTATATATTTTACCGTAAAATGTAAAATATTTTTAGAAAAATGCCGTATAGCGTATTGTAGCGCGTTATTTAATTATGTTAAAAAATGTTAAAATCTAAAAATATTTTTTACTTATTGTGTAATAAGCGGATAATTTGTGTGTTAATTAACTTAATTTTTTAATAATTATTAATCAAGTAATGTAGATTTTACTTATTCGATATATATTCTTGCTACACGTGGCGAGATGCCTGTGAGGATTTCGTATGGAATTGTGCCAATTGCCGCAGCCATCTCAATAAGTTTTGTGTTTGTGTCGAAAATCACAACTTCGTCGCCGGCTTTACATTCAATGTCGGTGATGTCTACCATGCACATATCCATGCAGATGTTGCCGATGATAGGGGCGCGGTGTCCGTTGATTTCTACTTGGAGGTTGCCGTTGCCGAATTTTCGGTTGAGTCCGTCGGCGTAGCCAACAGGGATGAGGGCGATGCGCGAGTTGCGGTTGATTTTGCCCCGTCGGTTGTAGCCTACGGTTTCGGTTTTTTCGATGTTTTTTATTTGCACAATGTTGGTTTTCCATTTAGATATGCCCATCAGCTGGTCGGTGGCTTCGTATGCCACGCCGTACAGACCTATTCCGAGGCGGACCATATTGAACTGGTAGTCGGTGAAGCGTTCTATGCCAACAGAGTTGCAGATGTGTCGCATGGGGTTAAGACCTGTAAGATGGCATATTGTGTCGGCCATTTCGGTAAAACGCGAAACTTGGGTGAGGGAGAATTTGTCTTCCTGATTGTCGTCGGCGGCAACAAAGTGGGTGAACATTGAAACTATATTGACTGTTTCGGAGTTGCTTTTTATGATGTTGCAAAATTCGGGCAGTTCGTGTGGCATAAATCCAGAGCGGTGCATTCCAGTGTCGAGTTTTACGTGTACTGGATAATTTGTTATGCCGCGTTCTTTTAGGATTTCGATGAGGCGGAGTGTGCGCTCGGAAGAGAACAAAACAGGTTCGAGACGGTAGTTGATTAGCTGCTTATAGTTGCGTCCGTCGTAGTTCATCACCATGATTGGCATTTTTATATTGGCTCGTCGGAGGGCAATTCCTTCTTCGGCGAAAGCTACACACAGATAGTCAACACCGTTGTTTTGCAGCATGTTGGCTATTTGGAAACTGCCGCTGCCGTAGCAGTTGGCTTTTACCATAGCAATCATTTTGGTTTGTGGACGGAGCAGAGCGCGGTAGTAGTTGAGGTTGTGCTTGAGCGCATTGAGACTTACTTCTAAAACAGTGTCGTGGTTGCCTGTGTGGAAAAAGTCGAAAGCGTCGGCGAAGTCGTTGTAGCATTCGCCTTTGAGCAGTATTCCGCCGCCCGTAAATGGTTGCTCGTCAAAGTTGTCGATGAAGTCCTGAATGGTGTCGTATTTGGTGATGCGAATGAATTCGTTGTGAGGGATCTGCTCAAAATATCCAATAAACACAATGCGCGAAATACCGCATCCTCGTGCTGCAAAAAATAGTTTAGAAAAGAATTCCTCTTTTGTGAGGGTTTCAAAATCGGGCTTTGCAATTACGGCAGTAAGCGAATGGAATTGGTGCTGCCGTGCCATAAAGTCGAAGCACTTGCAGATTGCGTAAATATTGTTTTTTGACGAGAAACACGACACAATGCCGATGTTGAAATCGCCGTTGCGCATTTTGATAAGTGGGTCGGGAATTTCAAGTGTTTTGAAAATAGGGTTGTGTATCGATGGAATGTAAAGATTTTGCTTTAAGAGGTAGCACAGACATTTGGCTGCGTCTTGAGCGTGTTCGGTGTCGCAAAAAGGGATTTTGATAGAGGCAGGGAACTCTGATTGCCGCTGGGTGATGCTTATTTCGGTAGAAGATTCAGATTTGTTGAAAGAGATAGAAAACTCTTCCTCGTTGAAACTAACGGTGTCGGCTTGTTCGATAGCGGCGATAGAAGTGTATTCGTATCGGTCGGGGATTTGGCATACGGCGATGTCGTAGGTGTTGTCAAGGAGGCTGATGTTTTCGATGAAGTCTAATTCAGAAGTGTAATGTGCAGTAGTAAAGATGTTGGCAGAGTTTTTAAGCAGCAGAGCCATCCAGTCTTTGATGGAGCAACGTCCATTTTGCTCTGGTACGGCAATTATAGTGCCTTCATAGCGGCGAATTACCTCGGTAATATATTGGTTGATAGCTGTATTGATGTTTCGCACCTTTATATATACAGAGTCGCTGAACGGTTCGTGGTCTAACGGTTCGGCGTGGACAAAGATTCTCACACCGAGTTTGTGCATTCTGCTGATAGCCTCAGGTGGGTCTTTAAATTTTCGAAGGTTGAAATAAACAGAATCAGGGAGGGCTGCGGCAGTGGCAGCTCTAAGTATTAATTGTGTGGCTTCCAACGATTTGTTGCCTGTGATAGAGTCGGCGTTAACTATGTCGGCTATTTCATTTGCTGAAAATTTCATGTTAGTATTTTTTTTTGCAAAGGTAAAAATTATTTTGGCTGTAGATAGGTGTGGATTTTGTTTTCGGCAGAATTAAAAACGCATACCGAATTGGTTTCGTTTTCGATGTCGTAAATCATAATGCCATCGGTTGGCAAGAATTCGTATTTGTCGACCTCGTATTGCGAACCATTAGCGGCGGTGCGTTTGTAAGTGTTGCCGAGGAACCAACCTCCGCCTTGTTCGCCAGCGGGAATTGTCTTGATTCTTACTTCGCCAGGGAAGTCGATCGCGATGTTTTCGGATGATTGGTCAAAGAATATTATGATTCGGCATCTGCGGTCGCTGAGGCTATGAAGGATGCAAGCGTAGTCGGTTGTGGAGTTAGCGTTGAAGCGTCCCGAAGCTATACCTGAAAAGTCGAGCTCGTTTTTGGTGTCGGATGATATTTTCCATGAGGTAGACGAATTTCGGAAATACTTGTTTTCCACAAAATATTTCCATAGCACGAGTTTGTACTCGCAAGGTGTGAGGTCGATGGCCTCTTTTGTCATAAACATGGAGTTGATTTGCTGGTAAATTTTTGACGAAACAAGCTGTTTTTTGGGGATATATCCCTTGGAGCCGCGTAGCGAAGTGGCCTCTACCCAAGCCGTTCCGTTGTTGACGATTTCAGGACGGTCGGGTACAATTCTTACCGTTTCGCCATAGTTTAAACGGTCGGTGCGCTCGGAGTTGAGGCTGTCGGCCTTGTAAAGGTGGGCGTTGTCGCCGATTACGTGCATTTGGTCGTGACGACCGAAAGTGAAGACTGATACCGCTACGGAAAGCAGGAACACCGAAACCACAAGCAGGATTGCAATATTTCTCCAAGCTGACTGTTTTTTTTCGGTGTCGACCGGTGTAAGTTCAAAAATCTGGGTGTTGAGGTTTTTATCCTCGCCTGCAGTTTGCTTGGCTGCGGCTTTGACATCGTGGAGGAAGGCGGCGCAGTTTTGATATCGGTCTAACGGTTTTTTTGCAGTGGCCTTATATATAATGTCTTCCATTTGGGGCGATACTCCTGCGTAGATAGAAGATGGCGGGGGAAGAGGTTCGTTTATGATTTTGTTGTAAATATCGTATTCTGAGAGTTTTGTGTTGTATGGATGTTGACCCGTGAGCATCTGAAAGAAGGTAATTCCGAGAGAATAGATGTCGGTGCGACGGTCGAGCGGCTGCCCTTTTACCTGCTGAGGACTCATATATAGAGCGGTGCCCACCTTAGTGCCAGGTTGGGTTAGGTGTTTTGGCGTTTCGCCGATGAGCTGTGCGATTCCGAAGTCGAGTATTTTGATTTCATCGTCGGCGGTGATGATGAAGTTTCCAGGTTTGATATCGCGGTGGATTATGTTTTTGGAGTGCATGTATCCTATGGCGTCGAGCATTTGAGAGATGTATCTAACAGCACGAGGTTCGGGAATAGGCCCAGATTCGTTTTTTAGGTATACATCCAGAGCCGTTCCCTTGATAAGCTCCATGATAATAAATGTTCCCTTGTCGCATTCGATGTAATCGTAAATGCTGACAATGTGCGGATGCTTGAGTTTCGATAGGATTATCGCCTCATTTTTAAAGCGTTCCTTGACACCTTCTTTCTGTTCGAGTATAGGGTTTAGTTGTTTGATAGCGACCCTTCGTCCTAACAGCATATGAACGCCTTCGTATACGCTCCCCATGCCGCCTTGATCAATAAGGCTGTCGATTTTGTAGTTTCCGAGGCGGTGACCTATGAGCGAATTTGTTTGCATAATTATTGGGTTTTAAAAGGGGATTGTAATGTTTGTACCAGGGGCAACGTGCGTGCTTTGGAATTTGTTTACAATCATTATCCTTCGCTGGCTTGTGCCGTATTGTTTTTCTAAAGTAGCAAGGTTGTCGAAATAACGTGTTTTGAGAATTTTTTTTACGGGTATATTCATTATAAAGTTTCCTCCTTGGCTATAAACCACGATATCTTCGATTTTAACACCGTAGAGTTGAGAAATGGAATCGATATTGCACGACTCATCGGTTTTGATGTTGATGCTGTACGAAGTATTTGGAGGAGTTGGCTTTTCGGCAGGAGTTGGGTTTTTGCCGCTGTGCCTCATTACTGCAATGCCTACCACGATCAAAACTGCAAGCAGAATTTCAAAAACGAGAATAGCCTTTTTGAGTTGGGGCTTTGACGTTGTCTCATTAGGTTTATTTTCTGATGAGTTTTTGGGCTCGACATTGTAAAATTTTATAATTTGCAGGGTTATATTGTCAGGAGCACCTCGTTTGATGGCGGTTTTGAGCATATCCATGCCTTTGTCTTCGATGTGTCCGCGTCGGCAGAGGAAGGATTGAATCTCTTTTTCGGAAATCATATTGTAAAGTCCGTCGGTGCAGAGGAGGATCAAGTCTTTTTCGGACGGGGAGATAGGGGCAGAGCAGATGTGCGGAGAGCCGTAAAGACCCATGGCTGCAGTAAGTTCGTTTTTTCTCGGATGATTGCTGATTTCGTTTGCAGCGAGTTTTCCTTCCTCTACGAGGTGTTCTACATAGGTGTCGTCGCGAGTGAGTCGGATTAATTTCCCCTCATGTAAAAAATATAATCTTGAATCGCCGAGGTGAGCGTAATACACCTTGTTGTACCGAACAAGAGCCAGCACCACGGTAGTTCCCATGCCATGGCATGTGTAGTCGTTGGCGGTTTCTTCGTCGATACGGTTGTTGGCGTAATTGAGCGCGTCGGAGATCGCTTGAAACGGGTCTTTGTAGTAAAAATTGGAGAAGAAGAACTTGACCGAATTGACTACGGTTTGAGAAGCCTTTTCGCCGCAAGGCAGCCCCCCCACACCGTCGCACACTACAAACACATGACCGTTGAGTGTGTCGAAATAGCCGAGATAGTCCTCATTGTTGGTGCGGACGCAGCCCTTGTCGGTGAGGCTGATGTAGTGAAAATTTGTTAGTTCTTTTGTCTCTGCCATATAATTTAATATTTAAGTTTGGCAAACACGGCACCAATACGGATGATGTCGTCGTTGTTAACTTTGCTTTTTGTGATTTTGATGTCGTTGACAAAAATACCGTTGGTGCTGTCGTTGTCGCTGATGTAGAATACGCCACCCTCAAAACTGAGAGTAGCGTGGTGCGACGACACGGTGCGATTGTGAATAACAATATCGTTGTCGTCGGCACGACCGATAGACATTACCAACTTGTTGAGGTCGTATGAAGTGTTTTCACCGTCGTTGGCGCAGATGAGTTTAGGAGTCTGCTGTCCGCCTGCTACGAGGTTTTCGGCGGAGTTGAAGTCGTCGAACGATTGTGACACGCTCACTGGATGTTTGCGGTATTTTTCGATTTCGCGTTTTAGACGTTTGTTTTGAATTTGAATTTCGCGCATTTTGAGTTTTGTGGCATCATCGATTTTTTTGATTACTTTGTTGCGTACTATGGCGTAAATAATTAGTACCACCGCCAAAACAGCGAACATAATGCCAGCAAATGCAGTAGACGGGTGACGTCCAAAAATGCCAGTTTTGTTTGGGTTTGAAAATTCAACAACAGTTTCTGCCCCATAGAACCGAGCTTTAACAAAATTGTTGGTGCCATTTTGCGCAGTTTTGAAACTGATTTTGTAGCAATGGTTTGTGATTTTAGGAGGGGTTTTGCTGTTTTTTTCGCCGAGTTGCATGAGGGTCTGTTCTAGCTGTCCTTGTTCAAAGGTTACGAATGAGCCTCCTGACGATTCACATAAGTCGGCAAGTTCACGTTTGGCGTTTGGTGTTTCGGTTTTGAACATCACTACGTTGATATACAGGTTGCTCTTTCGCATCGATTCCATAAAGTTTGGGGAGAATGTGAGAGTGTTGCAAAGGTTGAGCCCTCTGGCAATAACAATAAGAAATTTGATGCTGTTTTGCGAAGGCAACGAGAGGGCATATTCAGCTGCCTCTTCGATGCTTGGGTAAAGAGGATTGTCGATATATGTGCTGTCTGATTCAGATTTGAAATAGCAGTCAACCATGCTGTTGAGTCTGTGAGTGTCGGCTGTTGGTTCTATGCTAACGTATTTAACAGTGGGCTGGAGTTTGCTTCCAAAAAAGAGAATGTTTACCCGATCGTCTTCATTTATGTTGTTGTTTACCTGTTTTATCGATGTGATAAGCTCAGGGAAAATCTTGTTTTTGTGAAAATAATATGAGTTTTCGATTAAAAAAATATAAGTTCTTGATTGTTGGATTCCAGTAGCATCATCTGGGGTAGATGAGTATTCAATAGGGTTGTTGTATTCTTCTAAGGTAAAACCATCTATAGATTTTTCGCTTCCTCCTGAGATTTCGAGCTGGAACGAAATGGTTGGGAATTCGCTCTCATCGATACGGCTAATTTTAAAATCCTGAGCAGATAGGATTTTTGCTGCCGTTATTAACCAGATAATTATCAACCACTTATTCATTGTTAGTTCACCATTCGGTTAAAGTCTGGTTTAACATTTTCGTCGATTTCTACAATTTCGCGGATAATAAGAATAGTGTCGCGCTGATAGTAGAATTTGTCGTCTACAATGCCCCGTACACGCACATAGTCGTCTTTTACAGGGAGAAAACTTGTGGTGGTGATGTTGATTTTCCCGTGGTTTTTGATGGTGAAGAAACTAAGGTCTTCGAGGCGGAGGGTGTTGATAACTCTGCCTTTTACAATTACGGTTTTGCCACGGTATTCAGCAGGATGTTTTGTGATAGAGGCTATAGGAGTGCAGCACGCACTGATAAGGCATGCAACAAGTATAATGGCAGTTGTTTTAAGTGTTTTCATTGTAAGATGACAATTTTGCTAACACCGCAAAGGTAATTGATTTTTTATTAACAACAAAAACAATTTAGTTGTGGCGGATGGTGTTTTGTTAAAAAATATCTATTGAAATATTGTTATTTTCCCTAAAATATCCCTACCTTTGCGCAAAACAAACATATCAAAAATATTAAACAAATGGCAAACATTCCCGATTTTAAATATGCCCCGATGTTTCAGTTGGGCAAGGACGATACCGAATATTATCTCCTTACAAAAGAAGGAGTTTCGGTTTCGGAATTTGAAGGCAAACCGATTTTGAAGGTTGCACCCGAGGCTTTGGAAAAACTTTCGCAGCAAGCATTTCACGATGTTTCGTTTATGCTCCGCCGCAAACACAACGAACAGGTAGCCAAAATTCTCCGCGACCCTGAGGCATCTGAAAATGATAAATATGTGGCTCTCACATTCTTGCGCAATGCCGAGGTTTCGGTAAAGGGTCAACTTCCCCTCTGCCAAGACACCGGTACAGCCATTATCCACGGCGAAAAAGGTCAGCAGGTGTGGACAGGATTCTGCGATGAAGAATTTCTTGCAAAAGGCGTTTATAACACTTATACTCAGGACAATCTGCGCTATTCGCAAAACGCTCCACTGAGTATGTACGAGGAGAAAAACACACGTTGCAACCTTCCCGCGCAAATCGACATCGAAGCCACCGAAGGTATGGAATACAAATTCCTTATGGTAACCAAGGGCGGCGGCTCGGCCAACAAAACTTACCTTTATCAAGAAACCAAAGCACGTATCCAAAACCCCGGCACATTGGTTCCATTCTTGGTAGAAAAAATGAAGAGTCTCGGCACAGCGGCTTGTCCTCCTTACCACATTGCATTTGTAATTGGCGGAACATCAGCCGAAAAGAACCTCTTGACCGTTAAGTTGGCATCTACCCATTACTACGATTCGTTGCCCACCACCGGCGACGAAACAGGACGCGCATTCCGCGATGTGGAACTCGAAAAAGAACTTTTGCAAGAGGCTTACAAAATTGGTCTCGGCGCACAGTTTAGCGGCAAATATATGGCTCACGACGTGCGTGTGATACGTCTTCCCCGCCACGGTGCAAGTTGCCCGATTGGTTTGGGCGTAAGTTGCTCTGCCGACCGCAACATCAAGGCAAAAATCAACAAAGACGGTATCTGGATTGAAAAAATGGACGACAATCCTACCGAACTTATTCCCGAAGAACTCCGCAACGCTGGCGAAGGCAACGCAGTAAAAATCGACCTCGACCAACCTATGAGCGAGGTTTGCAAAATTCTTACTAAATATCCCGTTGCCACACGTCTTTCATTGAACGGAACTATCATAGTAGGTCGCGACATTGCGCACGCCAAACTAAAAGCACGTTTGGATGCCGGCGAAGACCTTCCGCAGTATATGAAAGACCACCCGATTTATTACGCCGGACCTGCCAAGACTCCCGCTGGAATGCCCTGTGGCTCAATGGGTCCCACCACAGCCAACCGTATGGACCCGTATGTTGACGAGTTTCAAGACCACGGCGGCTCAATGATTATGCTTGCAAAAGGCAACCGCACCGAAGCCGTTACCAACGCTTGCAAAAAGCACGGCGGATTTTACCTTGGCTCAATCGGCGGTCCTGCCGCTATCCTTGCTCAAAACAACATCAAGAGCATTGAATGCGTAGAATATCCCGAACTTGGAATGGAGGCAATTTGGAAAATCAAAGTACAAGATTTCCCCGCTTTCATTCTTGTAGACGACAAAGGCAACGACTTTTTTAAACAGTTGAAACCTTGCTCCGGCTGCACAATAATCGCGTAAGTTAAAAATTGAATGTTGATAATTGAAAACGGGGCTGAGAAATATAATTCAGCCCTGTTTTTATTTTTAGAATTGTATTAATATAACCTTTTATTATGTTAGAACTCGACCCAAAAGAACTCCGCAAAATAGAATCCGAATGCTTTAAAGAGGCAAAGCGAAACACTCCTACTAAGAATATGAATCTCTATGCTGATGAACTGTTGAAATATGCTATGGTGGTGTTTGTTTCGCATTTTCTTCCTCGTCTGCATCGCAATAGGGAAATTGCTGCCAATGCTAAAAAAATGGATTTTGAGACCGTTTATGCCACGCTATTAGAGCGACACGGCAAATATGCAGATGTGGCAAAGGACTCGCGAGGTTTCGATTACTTGTACATAAAATTTCACGAAGGAGGAGTGATTTGCCTTGAACCATTCCGTTCGGGATATTACAGCACCGGTTTTACTGGGTGCGAATGTCTAATCACCGGCGACGATATTCCGCGTTTTTGCGATGTGGTGGAGTTTATCGCCACCCGCATTCCCATTTGGAAACCCATTGCCGAACGCATAAAATTTGCGGTACAGAAAGATTTGATGAAAAACAAGATTTCCGTTGCCGCAGTGGAGGCACTTCTCAAAGAAAAACTTACCCCCTTGGGACTGAAATACAACACATTAGTTAAGCGTCCAAGTAGCAATATAAAAGTAATACTAAGCGATAAAAAAGAAGTAAATTTTTATATTAAAAACGCTAAATTATTGGCAAATCCCGATGCGTTTATCAATGTTGTAAAAACCCTAAACGACTTTGTAACCCAAGGCAACGATTTTAGGATAAAAAGATATTACAAAAGCAATAATAATCATTTTTGGATATAGTTACCTATTCCTTAGCAATAGTTACAGCATTACGTTCCACTGATTCGAAAATAATTAGATCGGGCTTGTTAGCCAGAATGCTTTTCTTGTCATCATCGGTTATACGCCTCCAATTGTATTCTGCATTAGAAAATAAGGTAGATAGATATTTAGTCATGGCGGTAAAGAACGAGTCGCGGAATATCACAACCTTAGGAAGATTTTTGTTTTTGCCTTTTGAAATAACACCGTCTCTTTCTTCGTTTTTGGTATACACATAATAGTCTTTAAAGCTACCTTTAATAGGGGAGAGAGAAATACGAGTGCTCTTTGCCTCTTTTATGTTTAGCATCGGGGGGATGTCACCTGCGGTTTCGCTATAAGAAACTTTGCGTTTGTATTCAATATTTGGAAAGTTTTTGTCGGGGAACATTTTTACAATCTCCTCTTTTATTGCTTCAAACGCATAGTAGGCTCCGAGGTCATTCCAATGCGTGTCGGTTTCATAATAAAGAGGGATGGTGTCTGTTTTTTTCTTTTCTAAGAGATAATCAAGAGGATAAATGCATTTGATACCAGATTCGTTGAAGACAGAAAGAAGTTGTTCGGTGCGAGTGATGCCTTCTGGTCGGTCCAGAATATGGTATTCGGGGTACACATTATGCTTGTTTGGGCAAATTACAAACAGACACTTGATTCCATTATCGCTGCACCATTTAGCGTTTTCTTGAATCTCAGCCTTAAATTTTGCTAATTCATCTTCATTGAGTAAATTAGTCTTGCTATAATCACCTTGGTTGTTGCCATCGGCAGCATTTATATAGAAGAACCAGCCATCTTTGCCCTTGAAAGCCTTAGAGTTTTTTATTGTTTTATGAAGAATATCGTAGTCGATAAAGTTTGCAATATTTATAAGTTGTTCGCGATAGCCGAAACGATCGTTGAAACATGTATCCCAATCTTTAAAATCAGTGATATGCTTTGGAATAGGGGCTATTGAACGTTTTTCGGTAGACAAAACGTTACCCTGACGATTGAAATTTACTATGCTTAACGCCAAGGCTATTCCTATTACGGTGCAGAAAGATATGTGGATAAATTTTTTCATTTTAAAATCTGAAATAAATAAACGGATTGTATGTGTTGTTGGCTAAATATGCAGTGCATAAAACAAATAGCAATATTATTACCAGACACTTAATTATGCTGAGCGAGTTTGTGATTAGTGGAGACTGTGGTAGGGTGATTTTTTTCCACCATGGGAAGCAGAATGCGATGGCTATGGTGATTACGATGAAAAATTTGGTGTCGCATTCGAACCAAAACAAGTTGGTATCAACAATTGGGCGGTAACTTTTTGAAAAAACTGTATAGTTGCCACCGAACATTTTGAGTATGAATCGCCAAACCGTTTTGTCGATTCCGTTGCGGAATATTACCCAAAAAATAGTAATCAGCATAAGCGTAAAAGCTCGGTAAAAAATGCTAAATACACCTTTAAGTTTTTCGTTGAGTTTTAGCGCACGTTCTGCCACCATTGTAAGGCCGTGCAGTAAGCCCCACGCTATAAAATGCCACGCTGCGCCATGCCACAAACCCGTGAGGAAAAACACGGTAATGCGGTTAAACATTGTCCGCTTTTTACCTTTGCGGTTGCCACCGAGAGGTATGTAAACATAATCGCGGAAAAAGTTGGTAAGCGAAATGTGCCACCGTTTCCAAAAATCTGTAACCGATTTTGCAGCATACGGATAGTTGAAGTTTTCCAAAATGTTGAAACCGAAAATTTTGGCGAGACCTATTGCCATATCCGAGTAGCCCGAAAAATCGTAGTAGATTTGCAGAGCGTATGATATGGCTGCAATCCAAGCAGTAAAAGTGCCGTAAGCAAAGTAGTCGGTATCGTAAATTGAGTCGCACACTATGGCAAGATTGTTGGCAATCAGCACCTTTTTGGCAAGACCTATAATAAAACGTTGTAAACCCTCACTTATCTTTTCTATCGTTTCCTTTCGGTTTTCTATCTGTTGGTTAATATCGTGATAGCGCACAATAGGGCCCGCTATCAATTGCGGAAAGAAGGTAATGTATAATCCGAGGTTGAGAATGTTTTTTTGAGCGGATACCTGTCCTCGGTAAACGTCTACTATATAGGTGATTGTTTGAAAAGTGTAGAACGATATTCCTATAGGCATTACAAGGTTTAAGTCTTGCAGCACCTTGATATGAAGCGATTCAATAAGACCGTCGAAAATTGCGCATGTAAACCCTAAATATTTAAATATAAATAATATGCATAGATTAATAGATATAGCCGTAGTAAGTATGAGTTTTTTTCTCTCGTATTTCTCTATCAAAATACCCATCAGATAGTTGATTAGTATCGAACCCATCATCAGAAATACGAACTTAGGCTCGCCCCATGCATAAAATAGAAGGCTTGATACAAGCAACACAATGTTTTTATAAGTCCTATTGGGGATAATAAAGTAAAGCAGAATAACTGCCGGCAAGAAAAATCCAATAAACGTTATAGAACTAAAAAGCATTCTTTATATATATATTAAGGTAATACTACAAATATTGGCTGCAAAAGTAATGATTTTTTGTCTTTCCCCAAAAAATACACTTTCCCCCTTAAAAAAATTACTTTTGCAAAAATACAAACCACTATGTTTACTATTAACAAACAGCAACTCCGCAAGCTTGAAACCTAAATCAAAAATCGACAAAGTGATTGCTGGAATTAAGGCTATAAAGGCTTTTGCCGAAGAAAACGGCCGTTTTTATGTAAAGAATATCATAAAAGAGGATAATAATCTTTTGGAAAAAGTAATATTCAATTAGTTTTTTTTGCGTTTCAATTCTTCCCTATAAAAATCTTTCACAGCGTCGGGACCATCCCACCAAAAACGTGAAATGTTTTTGAACTTAAAAAAAACTCCTTTCCCAAAAAATAATATACCTTTGCCAAAAACTACGTACATTATGATAAACATCAACACCATAGAACTTTTAGAAATTCTCGATAAAACCCCTGCCAATCAGAATATTATGCTTGTTGGAAAACACGGCATTGGCAAATCGGAGATTCTTACTAACTATTACACCGAAAAAGGCTTTAAGGTGGTAGCCCTGTTTCTTGGACAGATGAGCGACCCGGGCGACTTAATTGGTCTGCCTATCAAAAATGCCGAATCGGGTAGAACGGAATTTCTGCCGCCGTATTGGTTCCCCAACGATGATGAGCCGGTGGTGCTGTTTTTAGACGAATTAAACCGCGCACGTCCCGAAGTGTTGCAAACTATTATGGATTTGGCACTTAACCGAAAACTCGCCGGACGTACTCTTCCAAAGGGTAGCCGCTTGATTTCGGCTGTTAACGATGGCGAGGAGTATCAACTTACCGACCTCGACCCTGCGCTCGTTTCGCGTTTTAATGTTTACGGATTTCGCCCTACATATAAGGAATGGCTCTTGTGGGCTGAAAAACAGAAACTTGACAGTCGCGTTACCGATTTTATTTCATCTAATCCCGATTGGCTCGATGGCAATGTTGCCGATCGTCCGCAAATCGACAGCGGATTAGAAAAATTTCCTGACCGCAGGGCTTGGAAAAAAGTCTCGGATATTATTCTGCATATCAGAGATTTAGACCAAACTGACCAAAAGATGATTGCCGGCGTGATAGGTGTTCAGGCTGCGCAAAAATTCTACGCTTCGGCATCGGCTGCCAAAATTATCGGAGGCAGAGAGGTGCTATTGAATTTCGACAAAGTGAAGGCAAGGATTTCAAAATACAAAGTTCATCAGTTTTCAACGTTAAACGAAGGCATTTTCCGCTTTCTCGAAACTGCCGAAATCACCGCCGAGGAGAAAGTCACCGCCACTGACCACCTCAAAAACTATATTGCGCTCCTTGAATCAGACACCAACAAAGAGTCCTTGGCGCATTTTACATCGGTATTTTCGCAAGGCATGTACCCCTCGGCTGTGGCATTCATTGTATCTAACGCAATGGAGGTGTATCAAAAATTAATGAAGTTTGTAAGTAAGTTATAATTGACATTATGACCTCATACGACCGTATCAGCAAGCATGTTTACGACAATTGGTTTCTTACCGAGCCGGCGTTGCACGGAGTTTTGTGCGCACACGAGTTGGTAGAAAACTTTAAAATGCCTATCCCTGTACGCTGCGGACGTGGACGAATTGAGTATAATCCCGACATTGTTAAAACGGTAGACGACAATGCGTTAGAAGAATTGTTCCGCACCGAAACAATCCGCATTATGCTCAAACATCCATATCAGCGTCAGCCCGAATGTCCTGCCGAGATACGCGCAGTTGCGAGCAACATTGTGCTTACCAACAATTATAATTTCAAATATTTGAATTTACACAAGGCAGATGAATTTCAATTGCCCTCAACAGAATATTTTGAATGGTATGCGATGAAACTATGGAGTGCAGGCGGTTCGCCTGCCATATCAAGTGATGGCAATAATGGTGATGGCAGGCGAGTTGCCTGCACTCCATGCACTCCATTATCCGAGTTGTGGGAGGAGAACGAGTTTGAATGTAGCCGTATCAACGAAATTATAGAAAACACCATCTCGTGGGGGTCGCTGCCTGGCGATTTGGTGGAGAAGATAAAGGCATCGTTAAAGGCTCAAATCGATTATCGCAAAGTGCTTTCGGGATTCAGGGCAAGCGTAATAAGCAGCCGCAGAAACCTCACACGTATGCGCCCCAACCGCAGGACTGATTTTCAAAACCTTGGCAGCGTGTACAAAATGCGCACAAACCTTTTGGTAGCGGTAGATGTTAGCGGTTCGGTTGATAGCAAAATGTTGCAAAAGTTTTATTCGGTATTAAACCGTTTCTTTAAATACGGCATCGAAAGTATTGATACAGTGCAGTTTGATACCGAGTTAGGAGAAGTTCTTCCTCTTAAAAAAGCACAAACCGAAATTAAAGTAACTGGTCGCGGAGGTACTGATTTCCAGCCGGTTTTTGATTTTTTTCGCACATCCAAAACTCATTACGACGGCATAATAATCTTTACCGACGGATACGCCAACGAGCCCAAAATCACAGGTCGCAAGCCAAAAGTACTCTGGATTTTTCCCGACAAACAATGTGAAAAATACAATTCCGAACGATTGCGGAAGTGGGGTAGGTGCTGTGTAATTGAGTGTTAGCGGGGGACTACTCAATCAACCTTTTATCATTTCCGCAAACACCCACAAGGCTGCATCTACCTTGGTTGTCTACTTTGATTAATCCGTATTCGGCTTGTTGGTATTTTTCTACGGAGTCGGCATTGAAGAAAAAGTGTTCGGCACCTAAGGAAATTTTGTTGCCGTCGCGTTTGTAGCGGAGTAGGAGTTCGTTGGCATTTTGGGTGCTGTCGTTTTGCAGGCGGTTGAACGTAGCCACGCGATTGTCGTCGACCGTTACCACCACAAATTTGTAATCGCCTTTGTAGCGGATTTCCCACATAAGTTCGTAGTCGAGAGCCATATAGTCGCCCTGAATAAGCGAACGCGGGTCAACGGGTGCCAATTTTAATAGTATTTCGGCTCCGTTGTTGTTGGCTTTTGATATCAAAAATGCCACAACTCCCACTGTTACAATCACAAACAACAGTGCAAACGCCAATATGTGTTTTTTTATCTTCATAATTCTGACATCACAAAAATATAAAAAATATCTTTACTTCTTCGCTGATTAGAAAAAAAACGCCCATAACCATTCCATCATCAAAAAAAATACTTATATTTGCATCGTAATTTGTAGTATTTATATTGTCATAATCCATAATTTTTAAAGTTTCTCCCCGTATCCGTGAGGACCGGGGAGTTTTTTTATAAATAGAAACCAACGAGAAGAATGCAAATAAAAGATAATTTGCAAAAAAATGATATAATCTCAAAATTTATATCTAACTTTGCAACCTGAAATTATTTAACATACAATACAATGGCACAAGACGACCAATTAAAGAAACTTATATCGCACTGCAAAGAATACGGTTTTATTTTCCCGTCGAGCGAAATTTACGACGGTCTCGCCGCTGTGTACGACTACGGTCAAAACGGCGTGGAACTTAAAAACAACATCAAAGAGTATTGGTGGAAGTTTATGACACGCCTCCACGAAAACATCGTGGGCATCGACGCCGCTATCTTTATGCATCCCAAAACTTGGGAGGCTTCGGGACACGTGGCCGCTTTCAACGACCCCCTTATCGACAACCGCGACTCTAAAAAACGTTACCGAGCCGACAACCTTATCGAAGAATACCGCGACAAACTCTACGCTAAAATAGAAAAAGACGTGGAAAAAGCCGCTAAACGTTTCGGCGACAAGTTCGACAAGGAAAAATACCTTGCCACAAGCGAAAACGTTCAAAAAGTTCAGCAGCAAATCAACGAACTTACAGCACGTTACGACAAGGCTCTCAACGAGAACAACCTTGAAGAACTCCGTCAGATAATTCTCGACTGCGACATCGTCTGCCCCATTTCAGGTACTAAAAACTGGACAGAAGTTCGCCAGTTCAACCTTATGTTCTCTACCAAGATGGGTAGCGTATCCGACGAACAATCAACAATATATCTCCGTCCCGAAACTGCACAAGGTATATTTGTAAACTACCTCAACGTGCAGAAGACCGGCCGTATGAAAATTCCTTTCGGTATCGCACAGATAGGCAAGGCTTTCCGCAACGAAATTGTGGCTCGTCAGTTTATTTTCCGTATGCGCGAATTTGAGCAGATGGAAATGCAGTATTTTATCAAACCCGGCACCGAACTCCGTTGGTTTAAATACTGGAAAACAATGCGTCGCAAATGGCACGAGGCTCTCGGTTTCGGCACCGACAACTACCGTTTCCACGACCACGAGAAACTCGCACACTATGCCAACGCCGCCACCGACATCGAATACAACTTCCCGATGGGATTCAAAGAGGTGGAAGGTATTCACTCGCGTACCGACTTTGACCTTGGTCAACACCAAAAATATTCGGGCAAAAACATTCAGTACTTCGACCCCGAACTCAACCAAAGTTACACTCCTTACGTTATCGAAACTTCAATAGGACTCGACCGTATGTTCCTGAGCATCATTGCCGGATCGTACACCGAGGAAGACCTCACTACCGACGGAAAGGCCGACAGCCGCGTGGTAATGAAGATTCCGCCCGCTCTCGCTCCTGTAAAAGTGGCTGTGTTCCCGCTCGTTAAGAAAGACGGTTTGCCAGAAATAGCACAGAAACTTATGAAAGACCTTATGTACCGTTTCGACTGCCGTTACGAGGAGAAAGACACCATCGGCAAACGTTACCGCCGTCAAGATGCTATCGGTACACCGTTCTGTGTAACAGTTGATTACGACACACTCAAAGACAACACCGTTACCATCCGTTGGCGCGACAGTATGAAACAAGAGCGTGTGGCTATCGACAAGGTTGCCGACATCGTTTCTGAAAACTGCGACATCAACAATATCCTCAAACGCCTTGCCGACGAGGATATCGAATTACCAGAAGCGTAATCAGATAGATTTTTTAATACCTTATATCCACAAGCGCAAGTCCTTTTGCTGGCACAGATTGTCCGGCGGAACTGCGCTTGTGGCTTTTTATTATATCCTCAAAATCAGCAAGTGAGGTTTTACCTAAGCCAAGGTCTACCATTGTGCCCACTATTGCACGAACCATATTGCGAAGAAACCTATCGGCAGTGATTTCAAACTTTATGCGATGGGCATCCTGAGTCCATTGTGCCGACGAAATGTGGCAGATGGTGGTCTTATTGTCGCTGCCCGCCTTGCAAAACGAGGCAAAGTCGGTGTAACGTTTCAAAATCTCGCATCCTTGGTTCATTTTTTCAATATCAATTGGATACGGCACAAGCCACGAACTGCGGTCGAGAAAAGGGTCTTTGCGAGTATGAATCCAATAGCGGTACGAACGTTTAACGGCACTAAAACGTGCGTTGAAATCATCGTCAACAGGTTCGATATTGTAAATTGCGATATCCTTGGGCAAAAAAGAGTTCATCTTGTGAATCAAGTCGCCTATTTTGCCATTGATATCGTAGGTGTCGAAATGAGCCACGTAATATTCGGCGTGAACACCCGTGTCGGTACGTCCGCAGCCTGTAATTGAGGTGTTTTGACGGAGAATCAAAGAGAAAGCCCGTTCCAAAGTTTCTTGAACCGTGGGCGCATTGGGCTGAGTTTGCCAACCGTGGTAATTTTCGCCATTGTAGGCAAGAGTTAGTTTGTATCGCATTGATTGTTAGGGTTAAAAGTGTGAGGAACAGAGTTATGGAACTCCGGCGGCGTGGTAGGAAACTCAGGCGGAATGGGTATTGGACGGTCGACAATCGGATGGTCGTCGTGAAAACTATGGTGAATAAGCACAAACGCCACAATGTCGGCAACCACAATCAAACCCAGAAATACCCACAGCATATCCACGGTGAGCAGATAGTCGTATTCGCCGTGAACAAGCACCGGCACAGCAAGCGCAAGAGCCATCCAAAGTATCATTTTTTGTGTATTGCCGTGGCTTGAATGGTATTTTGCCTTTGCCAAAAAGTATCCCATAAAAACGCCGAAGCAAGCGTGTCCGGGAACAGAGGTAACGGCACGCATAACTCCCACAGCCAGACCGTTTTGCGCCACATAGAGCAAGTTTTCCAAAGCCGCAAAACCGAGCGACGCCGTTACGCAATACACAATGGCATCGTACGAATCGTCGAAATCTTTGTGTTTCCAAATAAAGAGCATTACCACGCACCATTTGCAAACCTCCTCTATCAACGCCACGCCAGCAAACATACGCGCACGATTGTAAATAGGCGTATCCACTTCGAGCGTCGAAGCGTTAAGAGCATACTCGGCTCCAAGTTCGAGAAAAATGGCAGGAACACACGAAACCGCACCAAAAACAAACGTAAGGCTCACAGTTTGAAATGGTTCGGGGTCGCGGTCTTTTTTGTAAATGTAATAAAGAATCAAAAAAACCGGTAAAAACGAAATAAGAGCAATTAATTGCATTAAACGAAAATTTATATTTCTTTGGCGGCAAAATTAATAATATTTTGCGAAACAGTGTCGCTAATTCCGAGCGTTTCGGCAATAATGGCAAGCGTTTCGGGGTCGGTGCGGTGAGCCTTAAACAAGGCGTGGTAAATACGGTAAAATATTGTTTCGTTGCGAGTTAGGTCGGCAGGCGAAGTAATCGGACCAGCGTGAGCGTTTAGTTGGTCGTCGCGCAGACAGTCTTGTCCATATTGATAAAGTTCTGTTTGATAAACCTTTATAAAATTTTCCAACAGGCGCGAAATCTCCTTTGCAGTGTCCTTTATGCGGTGGCGGTATTGTCCACGGCGGTGTTCGAGCACCTCTTTTTCTTTGCCGTCGAATAGGAATGTGTCGTCAACCTCTTTTTCGGCAGATTTTAATTCTTCTTGCAACGATTTGATACCATTGATTTTAGCATCTATATCGTAATGTTTTACTTTAATAAGTTCCTCCTTTGAATTGTGCGAATAGATAATGTCGGGGGAAAAGCCGTTAAGTTTTTGATAGAAAGCAAAAACGCTATTGTAGATATTCTGATTGGTGGCGCACACGTGCTCGGCATCAAAAGCCAAGATATTCTTACGGCACTGGTCAAGCATAAGCGAAAACATAAACGGATCCCAAAGGTTGTCGATATTCACGTGCTGCAAAAACTGCAACAGACTCAACCTCTCGTGCTTGCGGCGAATTTCAGGGAACATACTGCGCATCACCTCATCATCGGGCAATTTTCGCTGCACCATATCCCAATCTATGGGCGAATCTATCATAGAGGCAATTTTGTGGCAACGTGTTTTGGCAATCTTGTTCCAAAGTCCGAGAAATCCCGCACGCAGCACACTCTCTCTGCCCGATGGCGACGATTCACCTTTGCGGGTTTTAACAGTTACGCTGCAAACTGATATTACCTGAACCTTGTCGCCAATCTCTTTGCGTATCTGGCTCTTAATCTGATTGATAACATCATCGTCCACAAGGTCTTTTTTGGTGAGAAGAATTATCACCGAGGCTTTTTCCATCAATTGCTTGATAAAATCCACCTCGAAACTCTCAATCCTCTTGCCCGATGCCGCAAAACAGTAATACACAGTGTGTATCCAATCAAAAATATTGGTCTTGCGGTCGCAATCATTTATACGCTTAATGATTTCGGCGCGACATTCGGAAGCCGTGTCGGGTTCGATGCCTTTGGTGTCAAAAAGATGGTAGGTTACACCGTTTTCTGATTGATACTCAACACATTCAAAATATTCTTGCGTAACGGGCGTGCCAATACCAGTTTTAAAAAAGTCCTTTCCCGACAGGTAGTTGAGAAAGGAACTTTTGCCAACACCAGATTTGCCTGCTATAATTATGTTTAACTGTTCGTTTTGCATTCCTTGTTTTTGGCGTTAAACTCGTCGATAAGTTTGTTGAGGTTTTCTTGGTTGAAGATAACGGGCAATCCCTCCATAAACTTGCCAGTAAGACGGCTCTCGATACACTGTTTGGTGAGGCGCGAAATGGCGTATCCCATTGAGAAAGTGATAGACGAAGCCACGCTGGCATTGATAACTGCGCCAACGGCTGTGCCTGCTCCGGGTATCAGTTTAATAAGGTTGCCGGCAAGAGTTTTGCCAAGGAGCGACACCACCTGGCTACTGATAACATTCTTGACAGTGCTGCTGATGTTGTTGTCTAAGCCGTAGATACCGAAAATGTCGGCACACATCTTCACCTGCAACGTGGTGAGCAAAATGGCGTCGCTCACAGGGATGGGCGTAGCGCCAATGGCAGCGGCGGTGGCAGCGTAGTACTTGATACGAGGTTCTGCACTTTGCTGCTTGATTTCGAGGTTCTTTTTCTGCGCCACGGCAAATCCGAGGCGGAGGTTTTCTTCGCTGAGGTTGTTGCGCGACCATTCTATAAGTTCGTCGATAGTGAGTTGCTTATTAATCTCTTCATCATTAGACACTTGAAAACATTTGATAGTACCACCGCAACTTTCGTTGATAACCTTTTGGAGCGATAGTGCGGAAGAGCCTTCGGGTGTGTCGTTGTCGCATTGGGTGAACACCACGCAGGTGGGTATGTTTTTATCTGCGAGAAATTTGATGTTTTCGATGTCGTATGGCAGCACCCTTGCCGACGAAATACTGATGCAGTACCACGCAAGGTGAATCTGCTTAGAAATGTCGTCGAAATTGACCGTGAGATACTGGTCGATCATCTGCTTAAAGTCGGCAGATTTTTCGAGTTCGTAACCCTCGCTGTCGATGATGTTTACTGGCACATCCTTGTCGGTGTACTTGTGAAACCCTTGTGTCTGTGCCTTGGTGTTGCTCACTGCGGCTATATTTTTGCCGAAGATAGTGTTGATGAGCGAACTTTTGCCCACGCCCGTCTGCCCGAGAATAAGGATGTTAGGGTTGATAATTTCGTTTTTGAGTTCGGTAAACTGCTGCTCAAATTTTTCAGCAAGTCCCTCTACAGGAATTACAAGACTGTCCATAATGCGGTGTTTTAAAAGTTTGATTTTTTCCCAAAGATAAGCTTTTTTTCTTGTACGATGAAAGGATACATTATAAAAATATTATTACTACGAAAAGCAGCCTAAACCATACTACATAACATATCCTTCTGACGGAATCAGAAAAAATAATAAAAGCCCTACTCTACGGCTTTCAGCAGTCCTTCCACGCCACGTCGTATAGTATCGTCTTCGCGGGCAAAGCATATACGGATAACGCTGCTCTTGCTCTTGTCGTGGTAAAACATCGACATCGGGAACACTGCCACGCCGTATTGGTTTACGAGCTTGAGTGCGAACTCCGAGTCGGGGTCGGGTGTAACGGCCGAGCAGTCAACAGTCTGAAACCACGATCCTTCTGTGGGCTTAACGTTATACTTAGAGCCTTTAAGAAGGTCGCACAATAGGTTACGCTTGTGCATATATAGGTTGCGTACCTGCGAGAGTTCACCGTTGAGCACGTCGGGCAGAAAGTCGGCGAATGCGTACTGAATGGCGGTGTTGGAGCCGTTGCAGATATAGTTGTGCATTTTTCGTATTTCGGCGGTGATGTCGGCTGGGGCGCAGCAAGTTCCGGTTTTCCAACCTGTGGCGTTAAACGATTTGCCGAGCGAACTAATTACGATGCTCTGCTTGGCGAGCACGGGATATTTGGCCACGCTTGAAATAGGCGTGTCGTAATGGAAACTGCCGTAAGTTTCGTCGCTGAGAATCACAATTTTGCTTCCTGCCACAATCTTTTGCAGCTTTTGCATATCATCCTCAGAGAGAACAGCGCCGGTGGGGATGTGTGGATTGCTGATTATGATCATCTTGGTGCGCTGGTTTACCCAGCGGATCACCTCGTTCCAGTCGATTCGGTAGTCGGGATATTTGAGGGTTATAAATATGGGTGTGCCACCGTTGAGACGGATTGCAGGCACATAGTTTTCGTATACAGGTTCAAACACTATCACCTCGTCGTCTTCGTGCACGATGGCAGAGATGGCTGTCCATACTGCTTCGGTAGAGCCAGCGGTAATTGTGATGTCGGTTTCGGGGTTGTATTGAGCGCCGAACTCTTGGTTGTACACCTCTGCCACGGTTTTACGCAATGGCATAATACCTTCAATAGGGCTGTATTGGTTCTTGCCGTTGCTTATGTGCTTTGCAATAGAATCAACAAGGCTTTGCGACATATTAAAGTCGGGAACGGAGCAGGCAAGGTCTACTGCGTTGTATTTTTCAGCGGCGTCGATAATGTCAATTGCCGTTTTTAACGTCGTTTCGGGTAGTTTTGATCTCAGCATACAACTCTGTTATTTATTTGTCAAAAGTACAAAATAATTTTTATTGGCAAGTTTTGTTTGTGTTTTTTTCTAAAATAAATTTTGTTGGCGTTGTTGGCGCTGAATATCAGGTAATTATTGAATAAAAAAAGGAGACTACTGTTTAGCCTCCTTTGTACAATGTGTGAAAAACGTGGTATTAGTATGCTATAGAATTATATATCTTTTGTTTAAGGTAGTCGAAACCTGTTCCAAGCACCACTCCTGCATTGTCGGCGGCTGCAATATAGTCGGCTCCGTTGTCAATGCAAGCGTGAGCGTAAAAGTAGAGACCAGTGTCTTCTTTTACAACGTTGCTTTCTACCGATTCTATTACGGCGTTGCTTACGTGTCCGTCAACTATGAGTTTGATAGATTCGCTTTCGCGGAGCGAGTTCATATATTTATAAGGTATCTCAATTTTGCAAAAACATTTCGAGTCGGAATGTTTTTCAACTGTTAATCCGCTTGTGATAATGTTTTCGGGCATATTGTTTTTTACACCGAAAACCAACATTGCTGTTACTACTGCCAATACTAACGCTATGCCTGCGTGCTTGATCATTTTGTTTGTTGTTTTCATGGTTCTGATGTTTATTATTTTATTTAACTATAAGTGGTGATTATTAGACGATGCAAAATTACAGGCAGATTTTCATCCTTGCAATGCGTATTATGCGTATATGAAACGGAAAAGGGTAGGGGTTTTACGTATTTTTATTTTTTCACAAAAAATGTTAAACCAGAAACATCCTCACGCATTGCTCCGTTTTATTATTGTTCCAAACTTAATATTTTTAACCTATGAAAAGATTTCTCACTCTTATTATGCTTATGTCGCTGATATCGCAGGCATTTGCAAGTTTCACAGTGTCAGGCACTGTCACCGACGAAGCCAACCAGCCATTGGCAGGAGCTACTGTAGTGGTGACGGGTACACAAAATGGCACTGTCACCGATATCGACGGCAAATACACTTTAACAATCAATAACGGCAGCCACACTCTAAAATTCGCCTATATCGGTTACGAGCCACAGTCGGTAAATGTGTCGGGTAAAGATGGCGACAACCTCACACGTGATGTTCAGATGGAACCTGATCCTAAAGCCCTCGAAGAAGTGGTGGTGATTGGCTACGGCGTAATGCGCAAAATGGATATCGGCGGAGCTGCGCCCGTGGTGAGGTCATCTCACAGGCGTAAGGCCGAACCTGCGCCCATTCAGCTCAACACCGAAAAATACGACTCCCGCGACGAAAACGAGTTTAAAAACACCTCGTCCGACCCAATCTCGGTATTCTCCGTTGACGTGGACAAGGCAGGATACAGCAATATCCGACGCTTTATTAATAATAGTCAAAAACCTCCCAAGGGAAGCGTGCGTGTGGAGGAGATCATCAACTATTTTGAATACGACTATCCGCAGCCCAAGGGCGCCGACCCTGTGAGCCTCAACGCCGAAATTTCAGATTGTCCGTGGAACAAAGATCATCAGTTGATAAAAATTGGTCTCAAAGCCAAGGAGATAGATACTCGCGAATTGCCCGCCTCGCATATTGTTTTCCTTATCGACGTTTCGGGCAGTATGTACGACGACAACAAACTTCCGCTCCTTATCCGCAGTTTCAAATTCATGACCAACAACCTCCGTCCGCAAGACAAGGTTTCTATCATCACCTACGCATCGGGAACCGACATAAAGCTCACCGCCGAACCCTGCAACGACAAGGGTAAGGAGAAGATAGTGGCAGAACTTGAAAAACTCCAGGCATCGGGCTACACAGCCGGCGGAGAGGCTATCCAAAAGGCATACCGCATTGCCAAAGAAAACTTTATCACTGGCGGCAACAACCGCATAATACTTGCCACCGACGGCGATTTCAACGTGGGTCAGAGCTCCGACGGCGAACTCAAAAAGATGGTGAAAGAGGGCGCAAAAGAGGGTGTGTTCCTCACCGTGCTCGGCTATGGTATGTACAACCTCAACGACCGCATGATGGAGACCATCGCCGACAATGGCAACGGCAACTACGCCTATATCGACAATATCTCCGAGGCGCAGAAGGCTCTCGGAACCGAACTTTGGG
Organism: Bacteroidales bacterium; assembly: GCA_016286055.1. Taxonomy (GTDB): domain Bacteria; phylum Bacteroidota; class Bacteroidia; order Bacteroidales; family UBA3824; genus UBA3824. The sequence goes on along the minus strand of JAEERW010000016.1, from coordinate 5,076 downwards.
GAACGCTCTACACCGTGGCCAAGGACGTGAAGGTGCTTGTAGACTTCAATCCTGCCAAGGTAAAGGCCTACCGTCTTGTGGGATACGAAAACCGCCTGCTCAACAACGAGGATTTCAACAACGACAAGAAAGACGCCGGCGATATGGGTTCTGGACATTCTGTTACAGCACTTTACGAGATTGTTCCCGCCAAGAGCAAAGAGTCGACTCCCTCTACCGTTCAGAGCGAATATGTAACTCAGCAGACCACCGGCAGTGACAATTTCTGCACCATCAAGTTCCGCTACAAACATCCCGACAAAGATGAAAGTCTTTTGGTAGAGCGCCGCATCGGCAAAGACTCCTACACCAAAACACCCTCTACCGATTTTAAAATCGCCTGCTCAGGTGCAATGTTCGGTATGCTGCTCAACGACAGCAAGTTTATCAAAGGCACCAACTACAAGTCGCTCATGGAATATCTCAAAAACATTCCCTCCGACGACAAAGGTTATATCGATGAATTAAAGGTGTTGGTTCGCAAGGCATCGGAACTTTAGGGATGTTGCTCGTGAGCGTCTGCAACAAGATTACAAATCTACCACCAAATACACGTGTAGTCCTATAGTGGATAGGAGGTAAAGCGCGAAAATCAATTCGCCCCAAAATCCTTGTTTGAGGTTGTAGAATACCGTAACCAACATAAATGCTACAGGGAATAATGCAATTCGCAGAGTTTCGATGCTGAAAAACGGAGAAACGGCAGCCACCATTGTAATTAAACATATAAAGAACAAAAGACGGTATGCACGCGCCTCAAACACATTGAACCTACTGTAAAGCCCAATCATAACCACGCTGCCTATCAATAGCCATGCACCACCAGCACAAAGGAATATGAGGTCGTTGCCCTGTGGATTGAACACGTGCCTAATACTGAACTCTTCTGCTATGTTTTCCCACACGGGCATAATCTCGCCGTTAACAAGGAAGTAGATTGCAAAGTAGAACAGCACAGGAGTAATCTGTCCCAGAATCAGCATCAGAAGTTCGTTGGTGCGGTAAGGACGGAACACAGCAATAGCGACGATACCAAAAAGCAGCGTAATAACAGCGTTGAAACAGAACAGCGTGGCAATTCCAAAGAAAAGACCCGCGTTGAAAAGGTCGTACACAGCCACATCCTTGCCGTTGCTGTTTAGTATTGGAAACAATCCGAGCATCACAAACACAGCGGCAAACTGTTCGGGCAGAATCACGTTGTACGGAATGTAGCACATTCCCGCCGCCGCCGTTATCACCAAAAAGAATGCTCCTTTGGCGCGAGTAAGTTCAAAACGGGCGTTGAGCGAAGTCATCACCATCACTTCCACAATATTGAGCAGCACAAAGCATACGCCGAGAACTAATGGGGTGCCAAACGAGCCGAGGAAGTTTCTTATATCGTCGAATATAAGCGAACCAGACTGCGGCACAATCCACATCCACGCACCGTATGGCATCACAGCCGAGCATGCAAACCCGACAAACACCAAAACGGCGAGCGCTATTCCCATAAGGGTATTATCTTTTAGCGATTTTAGTATCACAGTAACGGTATTATTATCGTTGACAAAATTACAAAATTTTTTTGCATTGAGTTCTTTTGTATGTTTTTTTATTTGGTGTTTAGTTTTATTTGGCGATAAATGATGATAAAAACCAAAATAATTGTTACTTTTGCCACATTGAATAATACACAAAAAAACGAATCAATGAACGTACTTCTTATCGGCTCGGGCGGAAGGGAGAGCGCCCTCGCTTGGAAAATTGCTCAATCCTCTGCCAATCTTTTTGTAGCACCCGGCAACCCCGGCACTGCCAATATCGCTAAAAACGTTAATATAAAGGTGTCGGATTTCGACACTATCGAAAAATTTGTGATTGACAACAACATCAACCTCGTGGTGGTGGGTCCTGAGATTCCGCTTATCGACGGTCTCGCCGACCGCCTTCTTGCTATCCCCGGCGGCAAAGCTCCTTTGGTGGTTGGTCCAAAGAAAGATGGCGCGCAACTCGAAGGCAGCAAGGATTTTGCTAAGCAATTTATGATTCGTCACAATATACCCACTGCCAAATACAAGACCTTCAACGGCGATACTTACGCTCAGGCAGTTGATTTCCTCAAAACATTGCAGCCTCCATACGTGCTCAAAGCCGACGGTCCTGCTGCTGGCAAGGGCGTTATTATAGAAGAAAATTTCGACATTGCCTGCAACGAACTCAAAGAGATGTTCTCTGGTAAGTTTGGCAAATCGTCTGCCGAGGTGGTTATCGAGGAGTTTCTTTCGGGCATTGAGCTTTCGGTGTTTGTGTTAACCGACGGACACGGCGGATACACCATCCTGCCCGAAGCCAAAGACTACAAGCGCATTGGCGAAGGCGACAAGGGACTCAACACCGGCGGCATGGGCAGCATTTCGCCCGTTCCGTTTGCCGACAAGGTGTTTATGGATAAGATTGAAACCCGCATAATTAAGCCCACCATCAATGGACTTATCAAAGACGGTATCGACTACCGTGGATTTATCTTCTTTGGACTTATCAACGTTAACAACGACCCCTACGTAATTGAGTACAACGTGCGAATGGGCGACCCCGAAACCGAGTCGGTAATGCTTCGCGTAAAAGGCGATTTTGTAGACCTTCTTGTATCTGCCGCTCAGGGCAATCTCAATGGCAAAAAATGCGAAATCGACTCTCAAACCGCCGCCACCGTGGTGCTTGCATCGGGCGGATATCCTGAGGATTACAAAAAAGGTTTTGTTATCAACGGCTTAGACGTAGTAAAAGATTCTATCGTATTCCACGCTGGCACCAAAGAGAAAGACGGCGCAATAGTTACCGACGGCGGACGTGTGCTCACAGTATCGTCGCTTGGCAACGACATCCCCTCCGCCCTTCAAAAATCATTAGACGGCATTTCTAAGATATCTTTTGAAGGCGCATATCATAGAAGGGATATTGGCAAGGATCTTTTGAAATATGTGTAAGTAAAATATTTGCATATTACCGCGCCTTTAATTATATTTGCGATTAGAAACGAACCATATTAAAATACGTCAGCTATGGCTATCACAATCGACCTATCGCGCAAACTGCCAATCGGTGTGCAGAGTTTTACTAAACTGCGGGAGACAGACTGCCTCTATGTAGACAAAACAGATTATGTATATTTTATTACACATTCTGGCACTACTTCCTTTTTTCTTGCGCGTCCGCGTAGATTTGGCAAAAGCCTTTTTGCTAATACATTAAAGGCGTATTTTGAAGGTAGGAAAGAACTGTTTGAGGGTTTGAAAATCGCCGATTACGAAAAAGATTGGCTCCATTATCCCATAGCGTATTTTGATTTTGTGGACGGCGACTATTCCTCACCGAGCACGTTAATTGCTAAGATTAGGATTGTATTGATGTTTTTTGAAAGGGACAACGGAATCCAATTTGACGAAAGTTTTGTCAAAGAAGGTTTGGATAATGACGAGGACAAGTCGGAGGGCAAGTTACTTGCATATCGTTTTACATACGATATGCAGGCTGTTTATGAAAAGACCGGCTTGAATACCGTGGTCATCGTTGATGAATACGACAATCCATTGATTACAAGCGAGAACCTCCCTGAATCCAAAAAGATTTACCGTGGTTTTTTCTCTGTATTGAAGGCCGCCGACAAGTACATCCGTTTTGCTTTCATTACGGGCGTCACCAAGTTTGCCAAGACATCGATTTTCAGCGGAACCAATCAGCCCGAGGACATCACCGACAATGAAAAGTATTCTGCGATATGTGGCATCACGCACGAGGAACTTACAGGTAACTTTGTTCCCGAAATCGAAAAAATCGCCAAGAAGAAGCGACTGACATTCGACGGCTGTATCGCGGAATTGAAACGTTGGTACGATGGTTACCTTTTTCACGAGGACGGCGAAAAGGTTTTCAATATAGTAAGTTTGTTGAATTGTTTTTCCAACCTCGATTTCCAAAATTTTTGGTACGACACCGGCAACCCGACAATCCTGATGAAACGCATCCACAGCGGTTATTTCGATTTTCGTCGTTTTGTGAACGACGTGTCGTATCCCAAGGACGGATTAAAATCCTACAAGGACGACGATTTGAACACGGATTTGGTGCCGTTGTTGTATTACACAGGCTACCTGACAATCAAAAGTTATGACGATAGTATGCGCCTTTATACGCTTGGCTTCCCGAACAATGAAATTGAACTCAGTTTCTTGAACGGTCTTGCCAACGAATTTTACCGTGCGCCAAACGACGTTATGGGGTTCAACTATGCTTATTTCTTGCAGGATTTTAATTCAGGCGACATCGAGAGCCTCATTGGGCGTTTTCAGGCGTTGTACAGCACAATCCCGTATGCCAACGACGACAACGACAAGTGGGTGGAGCGCGATTTTCAGAATGTCATTTTCCTTGTTTTCACCATCTGCGGACAGTTTGTCGTGTCGGAATACCATTCGTCGAAAGGCAGGGCTGACACCATTGTCGTCAACGACGAGTATGTCTATCTCTTTGAGTTCAAGATGGATCAGGACGCTCAGACCGCCCTCGACCAAATCAACGAAAAGGACTACGCAGGGCGTTTCAAGATGGACGGACGGAAGTTGTTTAAGGTCGGCGTCAACTTTTCAAGCAAGGAGAAGAACATCACAGATTGGAAGGTGGCGGAGAAATAATTTGGTGAAAATTTAACACTTAAAATTTTGCCAATTCCCAAAAACACCCTAATTTTGCCCCTGCAATACTAATCAAATACTTTCAGTTATGCAGTATTACGACCCCAAGACCGACGTCGTGTTCAAGAAGGTGTTCGGCGAACATAAGAATTTGACAATCAGTCTGTTGAATGCCGTCCTGAAATTGGAGGGCAAGCAACGGATCAAGGATGTCGAGTACATGCCGTCAGAGATTATTCCGCTGAACGATGGACAAAGGCACAGCACCGTTGACGTCAGGTGCAAGGCGGGCGACGACGACTATTTCATCGTTGAGATGCAGATGTATTGGTCGTCCGACTTCATGAACCGTGTCCTTTAC
>JAEERW010000015.1 GCA_016286055.1 Bacteroidales bacterium | reverse complement strand
CGATACGGCAGGGATATTTAAACAACTCTAAATATCCGAGGTGGTCGGTGATAATGAGTTTGTCGCTAAACGCCGTAGCGTAGCGAAATTTGTTTTTTAATAGTTCCCTGATGGTGATATGGTTTAAAACGCTGTCCATAAGTCATATTTTTTGGTGCGAAGATACAATTCATAATTCATAATTCACAATTCGTAATTCATAATTACCTGCTCAAACACTTGATTGTTGCTTTTTATTACCTCCTCCTCTCCTACCCTTTTTTGGGTGGCGATGAGGCTGACGATGGGGTTTAAGGGGGATGAGGAGTTGTCGGTTTCGATGAGGATGCGGCTAAGGTGGATAATTTCTAATGATTTTTGGGCGGCGCAGTTGGGGACGAGTATCTTGTCGGAAAATGAAAAATAGATGTTTCCGCGGCGAAGAAGTTGCTCGGTGGTTTGGAGGTTTCCGTTGTAAGAATGCATTACCACGGGCAGCGAAAATCGTGTGGCGTTGAGTGCCGATATTATTTCAGAATAGGCTCTTACACAATGAATTATCACAGGTTTTGAAAATTGCTGTGCAAGGTGGAGATGCTGAATAAAAGTCTCTTTTTGCTCTGCAACGGTGGCTGATGAAAACACGTCAATACCACATTCACCAATGGCGGCACAATTAGGCAAAGATGCAAGATGTTTGACGATTTGAAACTTTTCATCAAAAGTATTATCAATAAGTTTCGGATGGATACCGGTGGAAAAGAGCGGCGCATTGTCAGCCTCTTTTTCATCGGTACCTATATCCAAAACATTTTTATCAGGATAATCAACAATATGATTATGAATGATATACACTTTATTTTAATTGACAATTGATAATTGACAATTCACAATTCACAATTCACAATTACTATTCATTGTCTATCATTACAGCGAGGAGAATCAAGGCGGCTTGCCAGTTGATTGCTATTTCGTTGGTGGTGAACGAGCCGTTTTGGTCGTAATAGTTGAGTGCGGGGAATTTGTTGGGTTTTTGACCCACCTCGTTGCCACCGCCAATAAACGGACCGCCTGCAAGGTATCCGGGAGCGGGCAAAGGAATAGAATCGGCAACCGAACGGCGGTCGTGAGGGTCAACGGGCGACTTGCTGCCAAATCCTGTTACATAGCAGTAGTCTAATGGGTTGCGTCCGAGGATATAGTGCAATGCGGCTTGTGCGGCTTCTAAGTATTTTTGATTGCCGGTGATGTGGTATGCTGTGGCAAGCACGATTCCTCGGTTGGCACATTCGCTGTTGCTACCCCACGGAAAAACGTTGAGGGGAGTTTTGTAAGCCGAATTTTGGTAAGTTTCGAGAAGGTTGTCGGCAAGTTTCATAAACTCGTTGGTGATAAAGTCGAGAATGTTTTTTTCGTGCTGTTCCATAAAAGCGCACGCCTTTTTGTTGGTGAGCAACGAAATTACGCCGAGCACCGATGTAGAATCCCAACAAGGAGCGGTAAAACGGTAGTTTTCAAGTGGTTGCTTTTCCATCGGGAGTTCGTCTTCGGTAGAGATAAAATACTCTAAACAAGCCCAAGTCCATTCGTCGCCAATGCGGTCGTCGTTGTACTGACCTGTCATAACGTCTTTGGGCTGACGATAGAGGATTCCCTGATTTTTCATAGCCCAATTGTAGGCTCGCATATAGCATCCTTGAATATGGTTGCAGAAATCCTCGTACTGCGGATAGCGGCGGAGAACACGCTCAGCCTTGCACATAGTGGCCACAAAGTCGAGAGCGGCGGCAGTGGTTTTCTGCACTACGTAACGTTCTGAATTATCGTCCTGAGGCATAATAAAACCGCAGAACCTGAGCGAAGTAAGTTTTGCGTAAACACCTCCGTCGTCGGGGTCTTGCATAGTGAGCATCCATTTTAGGTTAACGAGAATTTCGTCGAGCATATCAGGAAGGTCGTTGCCCGATTCGGGAATGTTGAGTTTGAGTTTGTCTACATATTCGGGATACATTTCTATGGCGTGAAGAAGTTCCCAAACAGTGATTGACGAGTTGATGATATACTTGTTGTAGTCGCCAGCGTCGTACCAACCTCCGGGCGAAGAGATAACGTCGCCTTGCTTGCGCTTAGGACCAGCGGCAGATTCGTGAATTTTTACCACATTGTCTAAATGTGCTGCTGGACGGGCGTATTTGCCGGCGTATTCCTCTTTGATTTCTTCACCTGCGCGGGCAAGGTAGAAGGTTTTCATTGCCGATTTTACCAAATCTTGATAAACCCCCTCTCCTACTGCAAACGGATACGAACCACTTGTGCCATTGCATTTTAGGCGGAAAATACCTTCGCGGTTAAAGTCAGAGAAGTCGGCAGTTTTTACCTTTGTACCCGAAAACTCCCACTCCTTGGTTTCGGAGCATTGCCCCTTGTAAACCTCCTCGCCAGTGGCAAAGTCAACGATGGTAAACTCCTGCGCCGACGAATCGGGCACGATGGCTATTTTTACACCTTTGGCGGGATAGCCAATTTGGTCTGCTTTGATTTTTGCACCCGACTCTTGATCATCTTTTTGGGTGGTGTTGCAGGCGCACAGAAGCATAGCGGCTGTGGCTGCGGAAAAAAGTCTTTTCATATTCGTAATATTTAGTAAGTTTAATTATTTACAGTGCTGACGGTAAGCCTTTTCGATATTCTGCTTGGTGATGGGCGAAAAATCCTTGTCCCAAATCCAGCGGATATACGCCTTGTCGGTTTGGCAAATTTCGTGCACGGGACGGTTTTTGTACTTGCCGTAAGCAAACACCACAATATTGTCGGCGTTGCGTTTGAGAAATCCGTCGGGCGAAAGAATATCCAAATCCATAGAGTCGATGAGGTCTTTGTGCTGCTCCATCTGCTTTTGAAACACCTTGATTGTGGCGTTAACGTCGGCAAAAGCGTCGTGAGCCTCGAAATCCTCGTTGTAATAACGGTGGTAAACATCCACAAGCCTCATTCCGAAGATTTTCTTTTCGATAATCATCGAGTCGTAATACTTGCAGTCGGGCAGAGTCCATTTAACGCCCACCGCGGCGAGGTTGTTTTGGAGAATAGCCACATCGAAATTGTTGCCGTTGTAAGAGAGAATGTCGCAACCGTCGAAAAAGTCGATAATCTGCTGAGCCACATCCTTAAAAGGTACACCGTTTTGGAGAATAAACTCCTTAGTGAGATGGTGCACCTCGGTAGCCTCGGGAGGAATCACGAAATCGCCTTCGGGGATAGTGTATTTTTGAAACGAGTCAACCGTTTGGAAGTTCTCGGAATCAAACTTCACCATAGCAATTTGAATAATCTTATCTTTCTGAATATCAACACCTGTGGTTTCGGTGTCGAAGCAAACAATGTTTTTCATAATGAGTGTTTTTTATAAAATCGGGTGCAAGATAAGATTATTTTTTGTTTTAGCACCGAAAATGGCGGAAAAAATGAAGGAAAACAAAAAAATCATTCCTCTTTCCACGTTGTCACAGTAACGGTTTCGCGCTGTTTTACTTTGCCGGGGAAGTCTTTGCGGTTGCCATTGCGGTCGATAATGGTGATATTGAAATCTACAACCGGCTTATCCTCGCGTTTTTCGTAGCAATGCACTTTGATGATGTAATCGCCCTTCGACGGATTGGTGAAAAACACATTTTCCTGCGGTGTCATAGTGTATTCGGGGGCGGAATCCACATTGGCATCCACATCTAATTTGCCAGTGCCGCCGTTGCAAGTGGCAGTGCGCTTTTTGTAGCGGATTTCCTGTCCGCAAGGGTCGGTAACTTTGAGGTCGAGGTCTGTTTCGCTATACCATTGAAGATTGATTCGCAAATCGCCACCTTCGCCTTGAAACTGTTTGTCGTCCTTTTGGGGTTCTTCGATTGGTTTTGGTTCTTCGATTTTTGGTTCTTGCACAACGATATTAGCCACGGTATCTTTTTGAGTGGAATCCACTTGTGGCACAACTGCAACCTCATTGTCGAAGTGGCATTTGATAACGAAAAACAACGGAATCAACAAAAACAAAAGCACCCACCACGGGAACTTTTTCCGTTTCACCGTCAAAATATGCTCCGAATTGTCGTCGGTGTTGTAGAATGTGGTATTTTCGCTTTTCATAGAATTACATTTTCTATTTAATAATCCGTCTGCGCACACGCCAAGAACGGTGCTACAACGACTAAAACTAATACAAAAATCTTCTTCATACTTTTAAATGTTTTAATTGTTAATTTACGAATAGTCATTTACACTTTCAACAAATCTTTCACCGAAAAAATCTTACTAATAGCCTCGACAAGTTTCTTTATTCCTAAATTGGTATCTTTGAATTTGCACATAAGCGGATTAAGCGTTCTTTTATTTCCACAAATATAATAAGTATTTTTGAAATTCGCAAAAACTTTTTACACCGCCACGCCCGTACGCATAAATTATTCTTCTTCCCCTTTCGGCAAGATATAATCAGTTGCCTTTGCGGGTGAAATTACAGAATGTCCGAGTTGGCTTTCCAATTGGTTTTTGGCGGCTTTGGCAACACTGCCGCCGGCTTTGGCGATGTATTTTTGTTGGTCGAAACCTTGCGGATTCTTCTCCTTTGAAAGTTCGGTGGCAGAGGCTTCCGCCAAAATGTTAAGCGCAATTTCCACATTGGTCATATTGTCGCGGAGATTTTCCTTTTTTAGACCCTTGAAATTCTTGTACTGTTTGGTTGTGAAACCGCTCCATTCTTTGGTAATGATGTCGGTGAGAGAAGCGTATTCCAACCCCTCGTGGACGCCTGTGCGTTTCCATTCGTCGGTGAGTTCCTTGCGGACTTCGATGGACTTTATGCGTTGGTTGATCCAAGCGTCGGAATATCCAAGGCGTTTGTAGTCGGCAACTGCCTGTTGGATGTCAAGTTCGGGGTCTTGCATTTGGTCGATACGCTGACTTGCAACTTGCGCCATCCATTGTTTGAAAGGCTCGGCTTTGGGCGACGGAATCGACTGAATGATGCGGAAAATGCCCTCTGTATCAGCAACATCCGTCATTCTCATTTTGCCATCAGCGGCTTGCATTTTCAAACCGTGACAAACTGTCACGGTTTGATTGCCTTCTTCTTTGAGGCGTTGTTTTAGTTTGCGCCAATATGCAGCACTATCTTTGCTGTCTGTCAACACTTCTACCACGTCAACAACAGCAAAATACCACTTTTCTTCCTTGTCGTCCCACACTGTGCGGACTTTTTTCTCCTCAAATATCTGTAATGATGATTGTTTTGTCATAGTTAAAACAGGTTTGTTGTTTTCGCAAATATAAAAAATTAATTACTAATTGCAAAACTTGCTCTATTTAAACTTTTTTTGTATCTTGTGGTGTTTTTTGTGATGTAAAATTACTTTACATAGTTGTAAAAATTTTTTACATTTTTACTTTGAAATATTATTGTTAATGTATTTATTATTAGGTATATAACTATATTGGCACAAGAAATGCAATTAATAAGGTAATTAAATATATTACAAATGAAACTTTTTAAATTTAGACATCTGTTAACCCTGCCTGCTCTGCTCAATATTGCGGGAATAGCCGTGGCGGTGGCTGCGTTTTATGTGCTAATGGCTGTGGCTGATTATGATCTTCAATTCAATCACGGCATCAAAGATCATGATAGGATTTACAATCTTACATGGTATCATACAGATAAAACACGCAACAACATCATCCCCCGTCCTATGGGCGAGGGGTTTGGACAGGCGTTTCCAAGTGTGGAGAGTTATGGATGCCTTTGGCCGTGGGTCGATTTTTCACTTTACTTAAATCGCAACGGAGAATACCGTAACGTGGATATCCGCACTGGTGCTATCAGCAAAGGATTTCTTAATACATTCAGTTTTAATATTGTTGCGGGCGACACTACTCAATTTGTATCTCTCAATCAAATAATGATAAGTCGTCAGAATGCCGAAAAATACGGTATAGAGTTGGGCGAGCATATCAAATACGACCTTAATACTGACGACGAATTAGAGGTGGTGGCTATCTACGATATGCCTTCAAACTGCGAACTTCAACCTTTCGGCGGATTCCGCTGCATTGGCAATAGATATCTTTCTAATACTGGCTGGTCGGTTACGTCATATTATTACAAGATGTCGGCTTCTCTTGACGAGGAAACGTTGAACAAGACCACACTCTCTTTTATAAGAGAGACCTACGAAGTTCCAGAAGTGGGGTCAGAAGAATATAACAAATTATCAAAAGAAGATCAAGAACAATGCACTGATTCTAGTATAATAGCAACTACTGGTATTAAGTTTATTCCTCTCGACGAGATGCATGTGATGCCCGAAATGAAGGGTTTTCACGAGCCTGGTAATCCCAAAATGTCTTATACGCTTATTATACTTGCTCTTGTGATTATTTTGATAGCCTATATCAATTACATCAACTTTTTCTTTGCCCGGGTGCCACAGCGTGTAAAAAACCTAAACACTATGAGAGTATTCGGCAGCAGTCGCAAAAATCTCGTGTTGATGCTTATGAGTGAGTCGCTCGTATTTACCATTGTGTCAATGGTTTTGGCGTTTGTGTTGGTAATCTCGGTTGCTCCTATGTTTATAGGTAATACGATAGATATGAATGTTATGGTTTATTCCAATCATAAGATGTTAATCCTGAGTATTTTGCTGCCAATATTAATCTCAATAGCAGTGAGCGTTTATCCAGCATTACACATCACCGACATTACTCCCGCTCTCGCCCTCAAAGGTAGCATCACACAACATCACGATTTTGCGCTGAGATATTTGCTCATAGGTTTTCAGATAACGGCTTCCACCGCTCTTATAATTGTATCAATGTTTATTCACAAAAACATAGAGTACATTTCGAGCAGCGACCTTGGGTTCAACACTCACAACCTGCTCGCCGTGGAGACCAGCGAGCGTATTGCTGAAAAACACGACGAAGTACGCTCCCTTTTGCTCCAAAATCCCAATATCACCGACATCACATGGACACACAGCGAACTGATAGCCCGTGTAAGGCATAATGTAGACCGCCCTATATTTGAGAAATTGAATACTTTTATACAATTCGACATGATTTTTGTCTCCGACAATTTCTTTGATTTTATGGATTTAGATATAACATCGGGACGTGGATTTTTACCTTCCGACCATTTGCAGGATCATGGAGTGTATATTTTTAATCAGCACACTCAAAATCAGTTCGGACTAAAACTTGGAGATCATTTGCCAGGATTAGAGATTATGACAGATACCTGCCAAATTGTGGGATTTTGCAAGGATATAAAATTCAAACCTTTACACTATGAAATATCCCCCGTTGCTTTTTATATACCAGGTAGGTTAACTCCCGATTATGCTACTTTAAAACAACTTTACATACGTATTACAGACAATGCCGATGTGAAAACTACCAAGCGTTTTATTAATGACGCACTCACACAAATCGACCCTAATTTCCCCTATATCCACCACCCTATCAGGTCGTTCCAAGAAGAGACGATGAATTCTAACTACAACAAGGAGACCGAACTTGCGCGGATGATTTCGCTCTTTGCTTTTATTGCTATTTTGATTTCGGTGATGGGTATTTTCGGAATTGTTTATTTCGAGACCGAACGCCGCCGCAAGGAGATTGGTATTCGCAGAGTAAATGGTGCTACAATTTGGGAAATACTTTCGCTGTTTAATGTCAAATTCTTGAAAATAAGCGCAATATCATCGATTGCTGCCATCCCGTTAGCATATTTCTTTGTACAAAAATATTTCAGTGGATTTGCCTACCATTACCCTGTAAACGTTTGGGTGTTTGTTTGGGCTGTACTTCTTACCGTTGTTGTAACGCTTTTGGTGGTAACCGCAGCAAGTTTCCGTGCCGCCAGCGAAAATCCTGTAAGGACGTTGAAAAATGACGAGTGATGTTTAAAATTCCAAACGATACTAAAAAAAACTAAAACAATGTACCAATCAAAATTACTTCCCAACACCCGTATAGATGTGGCTGACGCTCTGCGCGGTATAGCCGTTGCGGGCATTATTCTGTTCCATTCGGTGGAGCATTTCAATATTTTTACCCAAGAACCGATTGCGCATACCCTTTCGTGCGACTTGCTTGTAGAGGATATTATGGCGTGGATTCTTTCGGGCAAAATGTACGGAATTTTTGCGATGCTTTTCGGTCTTAGTTTCTTCATAATGAACGACAACCAACAACAGAAAGGTTGCAGTTTTTCATTGCGTTTTGCTTGGCGAATGATACTCCTCTTTTTGTTCGGCGTGGTGAATATGGCTTTTTACGATGGCGACATACTTATGATTTACGCTATGTTTGGATTGCTGATGATTCCCATCAGTTACCTGCCGTCGGCTGCTGTGTGGTGCATTATAGGAGTTTTGGCAGTGCAACCAATTGAAATATACCGTCTTGTCTCAGGTTGGGAATTCGACACCGATAGTCTATGGGCACTTGCCGGAGTTGTGGGCGAGGCTCATCAGCACGGCACATTTTGGGAGAATACAATCTCTAATCTTCGTTACGGTTTGGAGTTCGACCTTAAATATTTTGTGTGGAGCGGACGTCTTACGCAGATTCTCTGCCTCTTTATTCTTGGAATGCAGTTGGGCAGACAACGGCTTTTTTACAACGAAGGCAATAATCTAAAAATCTGGCACATCATCCTTGCCATCTCGTCTGTGGTGGTTATAACGCTGAGTTTCATAGATTTTGGTGTAATTGCTGTATGGCTCCAACCTATTTACAACCTCTTTATCTTGATGATGATAACTTCGGCGGTGGTTTCTTGTTGGTACGCCTTCGACCGTTTCCGCAAGGTATTGAACCACCTCTGCATTTTTGGACGTATGAGCCTGACTAACTATCTGTTGCAGTCGATAATAGGCAGTTTTATTTTCTGCGGCTACGGACTTTCGTTTTACAACAAAGTCGGCGTCACCTACGCCGCCTTAATCGGTTTGCTGATGGTGGTTTGCCAATATATTTTCTGCCGCATTTGGTTCAGAAATCATCAGCGCGGACTTTTGGAAGGACTTTGGAGAAAGGCAACGTGGATTAATATCGGCGGCTAAAATTTGGAGTGGTAAAAAAATTCTTTTATCTTTGCCAACGAAAAAACAAACAATAAAATGAATACTTTTGAAGTAAAACCCTCTACAAATACGACATTATAAAATCCCTTTTTGTTGAGTATTCGCAAATTAAGTGTGCGGAAGGCTGCTTTGTTTCTTTTTAGAAAACGAATCGCTCACCCCTGAGCAGATGCAGGAGATTGCCGCTGAGCACAAGGGTTTTGTGATGAAGATGGTGTTTTGCGAAAAATCGAAAAACGCCGATTGCAAACTCACTTATTATTCGTCGGAATGTGAGGTGGATTTTTGCTCACACGAGGGTTTTTGCGCCCAAGTTCGGCTATTTGGAAGACCCCGCCACAGGTTCGGGCAACAGCGCATTTGCCAACTACATCCTCAGCCAAAAACTTTGGGATGGACAGCCCATAGCCATTGAACAAGGCGGCAACAACCGCATTTTCAACGCCGTAAAACTCAAATACCAAAACGGCAAAGTCCTCTTTGGCGGCAAGTCTACCAAGAAAATTGAGGGAGTGTATTTGGTGTAAGATACCGTTAATACTCAATCTCTATCGACTTGGTAAACAGACGGTTGTGGTATTTATAATCGCTGCAATTGATACGTTCTATTTCACCGTTGCTGCCTTTGATGAATCCTATTGAAATTTCGGCTTTTACGTTTGCGCCGTCGTAGAAGATTTTCTTTGGTAATTTTTCGCTGCGACAACGGAAGGGCGTTTCAGTGAAAAACGTTGATTGGTTGATGTTTAAATAGCCATCACGTATAAGAGATTCAAAGTCAATAACTTGGTCGTCGAGGTAGAAATCGCTGCGATCGTACTCATAACTTACGATTAGGTTCTCGGTATTATAGTCGATTGACTCAATCAAATCGCCGTCCCAAGTGTATTTGCACCTGTCGTCAACTTCGTCGGTGATGGATTTTATGTGTCCGTTTTCAAAATTGATGGGTAATTGTCCGTCTTCGCCGTAATAAGAAATGTAGATGTTGGAGCCGTCAATGTTGTAAATGT
Source organism: Bacteroidales bacterium (assembly GCA_016286055.1). Lineage (GTDB taxonomy): Bacteria > Bacteroidota > Bacteroidia > Bacteroidales > UBA3824 > UBA3824. Next base: position 74,143 of record JAEERW010000015.1, on the reverse strand, counting down.
CGCCATCAACATCTCCCTCGGTTTGTTCTGACACTCTTATAAGTTCAATCTTCTTGTCGAAATAGTTGATTTGGATAGAGGGAACGTTGTTGACTGAAACATTGGTAAGGCGGTGTTTGTCGTCGTATTGCAAGGTGTATACGGTGGTGATTTTGTCCCACGTATCATTGTCTTTGTAGTTTTCCACTGTGATCTTCTTGGGCATCAGGGCAAAAGTGGCTTTGGCAGGTTCTTCGCCGATAACGCGCACTTTGGTAACTTTGGCACCGGGTGCAAATTGCGGATTTTGAAGGTCGGAGTTATTGAGGTCGGCGCTGTTGAAGTAAAACCTCACACTCTCAAACCACGGCACGTAGTAGTAGCCATTTTCGTCTTTTTCAATCTTTTTGAAGCGTTTGTATATTTCTTCGGCTGACATACCGGGTCCCCATCCCTGCCAAAACTGATATTCGGGCGAGAAAACATCGAAATCCTTTACAAGGTTGTTTTTGAGGGTGAATTCGGCTACAAGTACTGAGTTTTTCAGGAGTTGGATTTTTCCGTCCTTGTTCGTGGTCTTGTATTCTTTGAGCGACGAGAGGTCGGGAAACTTGTCGGCGCAGAATATCGGACCGAAACTGTCGTCGTGGATGTAGTATTTGATTTGCGGGTTGCGTTTTACGAACTCTTCGCCGTTCCAATCAAGTACTACGGGACTGATGCCTCGGCAATTGTCAAACGACCTGACAACTAATGTGTTGGCACTCTTGCGGCTTATTTGGAACTCTCCTTGTGTGGCTCTGTCAGAAAACTCGTTCCATATTTTTTCGTTGCCGTCCATAAAATGCTCGTTGTTGATGAAATCGAGTTTGCCAAGTTCGTCGCAATACCAATCGATCGGATGACCGCCGACGCCGTCGTCGCTTGGGGTCAATTGGTTGTCTTTGAGTAAGTACCATTTGTTTTCTATGTAAGATCTGTCGCCCTCTGCCTCTTGGTAAATGGCTACGAAAACACTTGCAGCACCGTCTTTCCGCTTAAAACACTCGATTTCAACGGTGGAGTCATCGCCGTCGCACCAAGCCGACAACGAAGCGTATTGGTTTTGGGTGCGATTTTTTTCGAAGTTGTAGCCTTTGAGTTTTTTGAGTTGATACACTTTTAGAGCCACATCTTCGGCAAAAACAGTGTCGGCATACACGTTAGACTCGGTAGATGGTTCTACAACGGTTGTGGTATCTTGTGTTGCAGCGACGGAAGAATCAGCGTCGTTGTTTTGGTTTTGATTGCTGCCGCCCGCGCACGATACCAGTAAAAACGCAGCCATAGCGGCAAATGTGAATGTATTTTTCATAATGGTGGTGTGTGATTGTTATTTTTCGGGGTAAAGTTAGGGATTTTTTTATTATACCAACTTTTTTTAGAAAAAAACTGCAAATTATCAAATGCTTTCGATTTTCAGGAACAAGAAGGATATTTTCTTTAAGGAATTTCTTGTTTGGAAATAAAATATTTGCCCAACCAAAAATATTTTTGCGCATTTCCTCTTTTGTTGCTATATTTGCAAATCTAAATAGATATTACGGCTATGAACGAGGAAAACGTTAAGACATTCATAATCCTGCCCGCGCTTCAAAAGAGCGGTTGGAACAATCCGGAGGTTTTGTGTGCAGAATACAAAATCACCGACGGTCGTGTTGTGGCTACTTCGGGAGCAAAACCTTTCCGCGAAAAACCTAAATTCGCCGACTATGCGCTGTTTTACAACGGTCAGCCTATTGCCATCGTGGAGGCTAAGAAAAGCGACGTGCCACAGTCAACAGGCATTCAACAAGCGTTGGTATATGCCGACAAACTCGATGTGCCGTTTGTATATTGCAGCAATGGAAGTTCGTTTTACGAGCACGACAGATTAACGAATTTGGAAAGAGAAATCCCCATCGATGAGTTTCCCACATCCGAGCAACTCGTTAAGCGTATGCACGATTTTTATAATTACACCCCCGAACAACTAAAAGTTGTTGAACAGCCGTATTATTGGGAGGAGGGTTTCAACGAGCCGCGATATTACCAACGCCGTGCCATCAACGAAACCGTAAAGCGCATTGCCAAGGGCGAAAACAGGCTTTTGCTTGTGATGGCTACTGGCACAGGCAAAACCTACACCGCGTTTCAAATCATCTACCGCCTTAGGGCTTCGGGTCTCAAAAAACGTATCCTCTATCTCGCCGACCGCAACATACTCATCGACCAAACTATCAAACAGGATTTCCGCCCGTTTGCCAAGTATATGACCAAGATTTCAAACCACTTTATGGCGTCGTCGGCTGAGGTATATTTGGCTCTGTATCATCAGTTTTACGATTCAAGGATAAAGGACGACAACAACCAGCCGTACACACAATATGCCAAAGACTTTTTTGATCTAATCATCATCGACGAATGTCACCGAGGCAGCCGCAAAGCCGACAGCGAATGGCACAAGATTCTTACATATTTTGATTCTGCCACGCAACTCGGTCTCACTGCCACGCCGCGTCAAGATAAAAACGTGGAAGACGACAATATTGCCTACTTTGGCGAGCCGGTGTTTACATATTCGCTCAAAGACGGCATCGAGGACGGTTTTCTTGCACCGTATATGACTACAAAAATCAATATCAGCGTTGACCAGACCGGCTATGTACCCGAAAAAGACGAAATCGACGAAAAAGGTCAGGCGTTTGAATCAGAAGAACCTTTTGAGCGTCCGCAGTTTGGTAAGCAAATCGAAATCCAAGACCGTGATATGCTCGTTGCAAAATACATCACTTCCAAACTCAACAAGATAGGCCGTATGACCAAGACGATTGTATTTTGCAATTCCGACGATGAGGCGGATAAAATACGCAAGTATCTCGTAAACCTCAATACCGATATGATGGCTATCGACAACCGTTACGTAATGCGAATCACCGGCACCGACCGTTACGGCAAGGCACAGTTAGACAATTTTATTTCGGTTAGCGAGCCATACCCCGTGATAGCCACAACAGTGGATTTGCTATCAACAGGCGTTGACTGCAAAACCTGCGGACTTATCGTTATCAATCAGTCTATTTCGAGTATGGCGCGGTTCAAACAGATTGTGGGACGCGGCACACGCCTCAAAGAAGACAAAGGCAAAATGGCGTTCTATATCCTCGACTTCGCCAACGCAACCGATATGTTTTTCGACAAGGATTTTGACCCCGAAATTATTTATGAACCGCCCACCGACACTTCCGGCAATGACGAAGGCAACGGCGAATCTACCACCGAAGGCAGTGGCAACGGCGGCTCTACTTCGGGCGGCAATTCAGGAGGCAATAGCGGCAGTGGCAACGGTGGCGGCAATGGCGACCCTCAACCCCGCAAAAAATACGTTGTAAAGGGTCGCGACGTAAAAGTGGACGGCGAACAGGTGTATTATCTTGATGAAAACGGCAAACCCGTTACCGAACAATACACCGTGTATGCAAGACGCTCGATACTTGGCACATACGCCACTCTCGACGACTTTATCAGCAATTGGAACGCTGCCGAGCGCAAAACCGCCGTTGCCGACATCCTTCAAGACAACGGCTTAATGATAGACATCGTGAGGGAACTCTGCCCCGAAATTGCCGATGCCGACATCTTCGACATTGTTTGCTACGTGGCATACGGCAAAAAAAATCCGCCGTCGCGTGCCGAGCGTGCCGAAAAGGTAAGGCACAGAAAATTTTTCGACAAATACAGCGGTGTGGCGCGTCAAGTGGTGGAGACGCTTTTGGACAAATACGCCCAAAACGGCATCATCGAGTTTGAAAAACGGACAATACTCAACCAAGACCCGTTTACGCAAATCGGCTCGCCAAAGAAAATCATCAAAGAAATCGGCTCTATCGAGCAATACGAAAAACTAATCACCGAAATTGAAAATGAATTATACAAAATAGCATAACCCAATGGCACTCAACCTTTCTACACTGCGCAACATTATGCGCAACGACTCAGGAATAGCCACCGACGTGGTTCGATTGGAACAGATTGTTTGGATTCTGTTTCTCAAAATTTTCGACACAATAGAGGAAAACCTCGAATTTACTGTGGATGGCTATACAAGCATTATCCCCGACAAATACAAATGGAGAAATTGGGCACCGTCGAAGGATGAAAACGGCAAAAACAAATCTGATACGCTCACAAGCGAGAAACTTCTCTCTTTTATCGACGAACTCTTCAAGGCTCTCGCCGAACTGCCCGTAACGCCCAACACGCCAAAAGGTCAGGCAAGGGTGAGAGACGTTTTTAAGTCGGGTATCAACAACTATTCTAAAAACGGCAAAATTCTCCGCGAGGTTATCGACTATATCAACGAAAACGTGGACATCGACGACGCCAAAGAACGTCACGCTTTTGGCGAAATTTATGAAGAAATGCTCCGTCTGTTGCAGGCGGCGGGTTCGGCTGGCGAATTTTACACACCAAGAACGCTCACCAACTTTATTGTTGAAAAACTTGATCCAAAACTCGGAGAACGTTTCGCTGATTTCACGTCAGGCACAGGTGGGTTCCTCACTTCTGCGCTCAATTATATGAGCCGCGATGGTCGCACCGACGAAAAGGCTATTCAAAACTACCAAAACGCCGTATTTGGTCAGGAATGGAAACCGTTGCCATACTTGCTTTCAATAGCAAACCTTTTTATCCACGGCATTTACAATCCCAACATTATCAACGGCGATTCGCTCACGCTCTACAAAGACGACGTTAAGGACAACGAACTATTCAACGTTATCGGTATGAACCCACCATACGGTGGTTCGTCAGACAGCGAAATCCTCAAAAACTTCCCCGCAAATATGCGCTCGTCAGAAACTGCCGACCTTTTCATTATCCTTATAATGAGCCGTTTGGCTATGGGCGGACGTGCCGGCGTAATTATTCCCGACGGTTTTCTATTCGGCACCGACGGCGCAAAAAAGGCAATCAAAGAAAAACTCTTGAAGGATTTCAATCTGCATACTATTATCCGTCTGCCGGGCAGCGTGTTTGCGCCATACACTTCGATAGCCACCAACATCCTCTTTTTTAACAGGGAGAAAGCCAACGGCGCACCCGAAGGCTATTCTACCAAAGAAACTTGGATATACCGCCTTGATATGCCCGAAGGCTACAAGCATTTTAGCAAAACCAAGCCGATGACCGCAGAGCATTGCCAACCCATCAACCAATGGTGGACAGCACGCACCGAAATCCCCGACCTCAACGCCGATGGCGAAACTATCGGCTACAAGTCGAAATGCTACTCCGTGCAACAACTCATAGCCACCAACTGCAACTTCGACCTATGCAAATTTCCAAAAGAGGAGGAAGAAGTGCTGCCGCCCGACGAACTCCTTGCACAATACCACCGCCGCCGCGCCCAATTAGACCAAAAAATCGACGACGTGCTTGGCAAGATACAGCAAAAATTAGGAATCTAATTCTAATAACTGAAATGACAGAAATACTCGAGATTAAAAAAACGTCTTTTACCGAAGACTATATCAGCGACATAAAAAACATCATCAGTAAAGCCAAAAGCCAAAGTTACAGGATGGTAAACTCTGTTATGATACAGGCTAATTGGCTTGTTGGCTGTCGCATTGTAGAACAGGAACAAAAAGGCGAGAAACGTGCAGGATACGGTGAAAAGATTTTGGAGAACATCTCGCGAGAACTCAATAAAGAAACCGGCGGTGGAATGTCAGTGGCTCAGTTGAGAAACTGTCGTCAGTTTTACATCGTTTTTCCCGAATTGCCAAAACGCTACACACTGTGTAGCGAATTGTCGTGGTCGCATTTTAGGTTGATTATGAGGCTTGCAAGCGAACAAGAGCGTGAATACTATATCCAAGAATCCCGAATTGGCAATTGGTCGGTAAGACAACTTGAACGCTGTATCAAAACAGATATGTTCCACCGAGTGGTAAAAAATCAGTTGCCGCAAAACCATAACAGCGACGAAACTATCAATAGTCAGATAAAAGATCCATACATTTTGGAGTTTTTGGGTATAAAAGATTCACCGTCAAGTTCTGAAAAAACAATTGAAAACGCCGTTATCAGCCATATCGAAAAATTCCTTTTGGAAATGGGCAGAGGTTTTTCTTTTGTTGAACGACAGATGCACATCAAAACAGAAACTCAGGATTTTTTTATCGACCTTGTTTTCTACAATTATATTTTGAAATGTTTCGTGCTCATCGACTTAAAGCAAGGCAGCCTCAAACATCAAGACATAGGACAGATGGATATGTATGTGAGGATGTTCGACGACCTGAAAAAGTGCGTTGACGACAACCCAACCATAGGCATTATTCTTTGCTCCGACAAAGACGAAAGCATCGTTAAATATTCTGTGCTTAACGAAAGCCTGCAAATTTTTGCAAGCAAGTATAAAACCGTGCTACCTTCCGAACAGGAATTACAACAAGAGTTAGATCGTAACAGAAAGTATCTCGAACAATTAAATTCCGCTTCATCAAAATGACACCAACACAACTCCGCAACAGCATACTACAAACCGCAATCACCGGCGCGCTCGTGCCGCAGAACCCTGACGAAGGCTCTGCCGACGCCCTCATATCACAAATCGAGGACGAAAAACGCCGCCTGATTGCCGACCGCAACGCTGCCAAAATAGCCGCAGCCCGCGCCGCCGGAAAATCCGACGCCGAAATCAAAAAACTAAAACTTGAAAAATACACCGCTCCAACCCCCGTCAACCCCGAGGACGCTCCATTCGAGATTCCGCAAAGTTGGAGATGGGTGAGGTTGGGGGATATAGGAATTACCAATACAGGAACTACACCATCCAAAACTAACCCAAAGTTTTTTGGCACTTTTATTCCGTTTGTGTCACCAGGCGATATTCAAAACAACAAATTATCTTACCGAAAGGAAGGATTGTCAGAAGAAGGTTATAAAGTTGCACGTGCGGTGCCTTCGGGTACTATTTTGCAGGTATGTATTGGCGGTTGTATTGGTAAATTAGCAATTACAGACCGCGAAATAACATTTAATCAGCAAATTAATTCTATAACGCCATATTTAGTAGAGTCAAAATATTTGTTTGCTGTTTTAGGCTCTGATTATTTTTACAAACAAATTACAAATAATATTACAGGGTCTGCAACTCCAATCATTAATAAATCTTCGTGGGAATCAAAAATTCTTCCCCTTTCCCCACTCTCCGAGCAACGCCGCATTGTGTCGAAATTGGAGGAATTATTGCCGCTTGTGGAAGAATACGGCGAAGCGCAGACTGAACTTGAAGCCCTCAACGCCGCATTGCCCGACAAACTCAAAAAAAGCCTTTTGCAGCAAGCCATCACCGGTCGCCTTGTGCCGCAGACCGAATCTGACGGCACTGCCGAACAACTTTTACTGCAAATCGAGGACGAAAAACGCCGCCTGATTGCCGAACGCAACGCCGCCAAAATAGCCGCAGCCCGTGCCGCCGGAAAGTCCGACGCCGAAATCAAAAAACTCAAACTCGAAAAATACTCCGCTCCAAAACCCGTCAACCCCGAGGACGCTCCATTCGAGATTCCGCAAAGTTGGAGATGGGTGAGGTTGGGGGATATTATTTCAATTTCATCGGGAGATGGATTAACATCCAAAGAAATGCAAAATGGAGATATTCCTGTATTTGGTGGAAATGGTATTACCGGTTATCATAATTCGTATAATGTATCAAATGAAACAATAGTAATTGGCAGAGTTGGTTATTATTGTGGTAGTGTACATATTACACCAGTAAAAGCGTGGGTAACCGATAATGCATTTATTACAACATATCCACAGAAATACATTGACAGGAATTTTTTAGTATTAGTTTTGCGTTTTTTGAACTTAGGTAAACAACATAATGCTACTGCACAGCCTGTTGTGTCAGGAAAAAAAATCTATCCACTTCTCCTTCCTCTTCCCCCACTCTCCGAGCAACGCCGAATAGTTGCGAAGTTGGAGGAGATGTTTTTGGAAATAGAGAAATTGGGGAATCAGGAATAGGGGGAATGGCTTTTACCCCATCACCTCATATTCCGCCAATTCCCAACCTTTGAAGACCAAGATTATTGGATGCAATGTCCAATTGTGGTCTTTTGCCTTGGTTGACAAATCCTTGGCGGCGATCCTGATTATATTTTTATGCGGTGACTGAATAGCGATTGACGTTTTCGGATTGTATGCTGCAAAGATAATCTTTTTTCCTAAAATATGCAAAACATATCCCGAGATTTCATATATTTGCCTAAACAAAAACAATTATCAGAATGAAAAGATTATTTTTTACTATTGCTTTGTGCGCGATGGCGTGGATGGCTGAGGCTCAAAGCGTTGAACATCTGCTGCTTGGCGGATGGAAATTTACCAAGGGTGATGTTTCGGGCGCTGAAAAACCTGATTTCAATGATTCCAAATGGCAGGATGTTACCATTCCGCACGATTGGGCTATTTCAGGACCTTTTGACAAAGATATTGACAAACAGGTGGTTGCGATTATTCAAAACGGAGAACGCGAGGCTACCGAAAAAACTGGTCGCACAGGTTCGCTGCCGTGGATTGGCGAGGGTTGGTATCGCACAACTATCAATATATCTGATAATTACAGCCACGCAGAATTGATTTTTGACGGCGCAATGTCGGAACCTAAGGTATATGTTGAAGGCAAGTTTGCAGGCTCTTGGGCTTACGGCTACACCACTTTCGCCCTCGATATTACGCCTTATCTGCCTAAAAATAATGGCAAAATTGCGCAGGGTAAATATTCTGTGGCTGTCCACTTAAAAAACCGTGAAGAATCTAACCGCTGGTATCCGGGTGCGGGATTGTATCGTCCTGTCCGTCTTGCACTTTCGCAAGATGTGGCGGTAAAAACATTTGGCATTTTTGCACGCACCACGGCTATCGAAAACATCAATTCTAACGGCACATCGGCAAAAAGTGCACGAATAACTATAACCACTTCGCTACGTAATGCCAACAATCAAAATATCAAGGTGTTGCATACTTTAATGAGCAACGGCAATGAGGTTGCAAAAACAGAGGCTTCGCTTTCGGGCAGCGAAAATACGCAGGTTATGGTTGTGGATAATCCTCAACTTTGGTCGCCCGAAAACCCCGCTCTCTATTCGCTTGTTACCAATATTTATTGCAATAGCGAACTTATTGACCAACAGTGTACTAATATCGGCATTAGAAGTATTAGTTACGGTGGCGACGGATTCCGCTTGAATGGCAAACTCACCAAATTTCGTGGCGTATGCCTTCATCACGATTTAGGTCCGCTTGGTTCGGCGTTTTACAAGGCTGCATTCCGTCGTCAGGTTACGTTGCTTAAAGAGATAGGCTGCAATGCGATACGCACAAGTCATAATATTCCCGCGCCGTGGCAGATGGATATTTGCGACGAGATGGGTATGCTCGTTATGGCAGAATCGTGCGATATGTGGGTGGATGCCAAATGCAAAAATGGTTACGCAATTTTCTTTGAACAGGTTGACAATCAGTCGCCTAATGCTGATGGTCGCCCTTGGTGGCAGCGCGATTTTGAAAACCTTGTGGTGGTTAACCGAAACCATCCGAGCATTGTGATGTGGAGCATTGGCAACGAGATTCCCGACCAAATAAGTGCTGTGGGACTTAAATATACCAGATTGATACAGAACCTGATACATTCGCTCGACGACACACGTCCCTGCACTCAGGGTATCGACCGTGGCACCGAGGCTATTGCTTCGGGAGTTTTGCAGGCTACCGACGTTCCGGGTTTCAACTACCGTTTGTATATTTACGACCAAGGACACCAAAACTCGCCAAGTGGATTGCTTTTGGGTACAGAAACTGCCTCAACTATTTCGAGCCGAGGAGTTTACAAGTTTCCCGCAAAAGAAAACCACGGAGAAATGTACAACGATGGTCAGATTTCGAGTTACGACCTTGAAAGTTGCATTTGGAGCAATCTCCCCGACGACGATTGGATGTGGCAAGACAAGGCTCAGTGGGTAACCGGCGAGTTTGTGTGGACGGGTTTCGATTATCTTGGCGAGCCTACTCCCTACGACGATTATTGGCCCTCACGTAGCAGTTATTTTGGAATCTTCGACCTTGCGGGACTTCCCAAAGACCGTGCTTACCTCTACAAAGTGCATTGGGCTCCCGAAAAAAATACCCTCCACGTGCTACCTCATTGGACATTTCCGGGTCGCGAGGGACAAACTACGCCTGTTTTCTGTTACACCACATATCCCGAGGCAGAGTTGTTTGTAAACGGCAAATCGCAGGGCAGAAAACGCCACATTGATGTTTCGCTCGATGATTACAAAAACGACTTGGAAGAGATGCCAATGCCTTGGGGCGGCACCACAAAGTTTGCCAATCCTAATCCTAAAAACGGCAAAAACCGTCTCGACCGCTACCGTATGCGATGGATGGATGTGAAATACGAACCCGGCGAAATCAAAATTGTGGCATACGACAAAAATGGCAACAAGGCTGAGGAAAAAATTGTAAAAACCGCCGGAAAACCTCACCACATAGTTCTTGAACCCGACCGCAAAGTGTTGAAAGCCACTCCGATAACTGATGGTTACTTTACCGATTCGCCCGATTTGAGTTTTGTTACAGTTTCGGTGGTGGATAAAGACGGCAACCTTTGTCCCGACGCAGCCAACCAACTGACATTCAGTGTTAACGGCTCGGCAAAATTCAATTCGGCCTGCAACGGCGATGCCACATCTATCGAAACCTTCACTAATCCCACAATGAAGGTATTCCACGGTAAATTGGTGGTAGTGGTTGAAGCCAAATCAGCATTACACAAAGGCACAGCCACCCTCACCGTAAAAGGCAGCGGCTTAAAACCCGCAACGGTAAGTTTCAATGTGGAATAAAAGGGTTAAAATCAAAAACAGAAGCCGCTATTTCAGTGGCTTCTGTCTTTTTTCAGCAAAAAATACGGAATATGTCTTTCAGGAATTTTCCGTGTTGTATAAATAAAAGGATATGTGCTAACTAACCATATATTCTATCTGTTGACGTTTGAGGTTGGATATCAGTTCGTTGTTGATATTTACCCTGTGCGTGCGCGAGTGCATTTTTATGCGGATTTTCTCGTTTTTGGGGTCAAAGATTTCAAAGTTTAACTGTCCCTGCGCCTTTTGATCCGATATGCTGAGGATGCTCTGCATAAACGACGTGTCGATGTCGGTGATGGGAACTTTGAGCGTGATGCCATGGATAAGTTTGTCCTTGACCTCGTCGAGAAGGTCGATGGATGTTATCTTGAACTCCAACTCGTTTGGATTGTTAAATCTGCCTTGTACTTTGCCTTTGATAAGCACTGCCATTCCCTTGATAAAGTACGGCTTAAAGGTCATATAATCTTTGCCAAAGAGTGCAAATGAGTAACTGCCCGAAAAATCTTCAACCGTGAGCGAACCCCACGGATTGCCGGTTTTGGTGGTGCGTTCTGCGGCATTGGTAACTATGCCAGCCACACGTGTTTCTCCGTTGCGTGCTCCAAATTGCGAAAGGTCGGCAAGTTGTTCCATTGTGGCGTTGCATCCGTTTTCGATTTCCAAACGGAAACGATCGAGCGGGTGTGCCGAAAGGTAAATCCCCACAAGTTCTTTCTCCTTGTCCAAACGAGCAAGATCGCCCCACTCCTCGCAATTGGCGGGCATTGGTTTCTTTATTTCAATTTCTACCGTGCCACCGAAAAGCGAATTAGATGTGTCGCCGCCTCCTGTTTTTATTTTCTGTCCGTACTTTACAAGTGACTCGGTAAAGGAGATGGTGTCGCCGATGGCAGGTTCAAAAAACTGACTGCGTTTTAAGCCTTCAAAAGAGTCGAACGCACCTGCAAGTGCAAGACTTTCAATTGTTTTGCGGTTTACTTGACTGAGGTTTACACGCTCTACAAAATCGTAAATATCCTTGTATGGACCGTTCTTTTCGCGTTCGGCCACTATGCCTTCCACAGCCGCCTCTCCTACTCCTTTGATGCCGCCGAGTCCAAAACGGATTCCTCCGTCGTGGGTTACAGTAAAGTGAAGTTCCGATTCGTTGATGTCGGGACCCTTTACATCTATTTTCATCGCCTTGCACTCCTCCATAAACTTTTTCACATCCTCGATGGAATCCTTGTTGCGGGTGAGGTTGGCAGCCATATATTCGGCGGGATAGTGTGCTTTGAGATAGCCTGTTTGGTATGCCACCCAAGCGTAGCATGCTGCGTGCGATTTGTTGAACGCATATGAGGCGAATTTTTCCCAGTCTGCCCAAATCTTCAAGAGTATCTGTTCGTCGTGACCGTTTTTCTTGCCGCCTTCAATGAATTTCGGTTTCAAATCAGCCAACATCGCGGCAATTTTCTTACCCATCGCCTTACGGAGCGAATCCGCCTGACCACGTGTGAATCCTGCCAACAAACGGCTCAGAAGCATTACTTGTTCTTGGTAAACGGTTACGCCGTAGGTGTCTTTGAGGTATTTTTCCATAATAGGAATGTCGTAAGAGATAGGTTCTTTGCCGAGTTTCCTATTAATAAAGGTGGGAATATAGTCCATCGGGCCCGGACGGTAAAGGGCGTTCATGGCTATAAGGTCGTTGATATTGTTGGGTTTAAGTTCGCGCAAGTATTTCTGCATACCGGGCGACTCAAACTGGAACGTGCCTATGGTGCGGCCCTCACTATAAAGTTGGTAAGTGAGCGGGTCGTCGATGGGGATGGCTTCGAGGTCAATGTCGATGCCGTGCGACTTTTTGATGTTTTTTAATGCCTCGCGTTGCAATGAGAGGGTTTTCAATCCGAGGAAGTCCATCTTGATAAGTCCCACGCTCTCAACCACGTGACCGTCGTATTGCGTTACCACCACGTCTTGGTCGGTGTCTTTATCCTTGATGGTGCAGACGGGTGCAATGTCGGTCAAATCCTGTGCGCCAATAATTACACCGCAGGCGTGGATACCTATCTGACGGTTGGTATCTTCAAGGTCTTTGGCGTATTTGAGCATCGTCTCCACATTCTCGTTCTGACCTTCGAGCGGAATGTTGAAATTCTCTGTTTCGGGTTGCTCGCCTCTTACAAGTTGCTGCAACTCAGGTATATATTTGTAACACGTAGCGAGGTTTACCTTGGGCATTTTCTTGGGAACTTCTCCGTCAACAGCCTTTACTTGCCACTCCTCAAAACCACGGTCGGGAACCAAACTCTTGATTTTGTTTACGATATTGAGCGGAACTTTTTGCACACGTCCTACGTCGGCCACCGACGATTTGGTTGCCATAGTACCGTAGGTGATGATATGTGCCACCTTCTCTACGCCGTATTTTTGCGTTACCCAGTCGAGAACCTTTCCACGTCCGTCATCGTCGAAGTCCACATCGATATCGGGGAGCGAGATACGGTCGGGATTCAAAAACCTCTCGAAAAGTAAGTCGTATTTAAGCGGGTCTATATTTGTTATTTTTAAGCAATAAGCCACCACAGAGCCGGCAGCCGAACCACGTCCCGGACCTACCCACACATCCAATTCCTCACGGGCGGCGCGGATATAATCTGACACAATCAAGAAGTAACCCGGGAAACCCATCGTTTTCATGATATGCAACTCAAAGTTGATTCGCTCCTTAGCCTCGTCGCTGAGAGTATCGCCGTAGCGCATTTTGGCACCGTCGTAGGTGAGTTTGCTCAGGTAGTCAGCCTCTAACTTGATGCGGTAAAGTTTGTCGTATCCGCCGAGTTTTTGTATTTTTTTGTCGGCATCTTCCTTAGAGAGCACCACATTGCCGTTTTCGTCGCGGGTAAACTCATTGAAGATGTCCTCGTCGGTAAATTTCTTGCGGTATTCTTCCTCAGTGCCAAACGATTCGGGAATCTCAAACTTAGGCATAATAGGTCCAGAGTCGATGCTGTACACTTCCACCTTGTCGGCAATTTCCACAGTATTGCTCAGTGCCTCGGGAATATCGGAGAAAATAGCCTCCATCTCTTCGGGCGTTTTGAGCCATTCCTGCTTGGTGTAGTGCATACGGTTGGGGTCGTCGAAATCGCTCTGAGTAGAAATACATATCAAACGGTCGTGCGCCTCGCCGTGGTCTTCCTCCACAAAGTGGACGTCGTTGGTGGCTATAAGTTTGATATTGTGCTTTTTAGCCAACTCAATCAGAGCCTTGTTTACAATTTCTTGTTTTGGGTAAACATCGGTGGCTGCGTTGGGTTTATCGGTCTTATGGCGTTGAAGTTCAAGATAATAGTCCTCGCCAAAGAGATTCTTGTACCACAGCACCATCTCCTCAGCCTTTTCTAAATTGCCAGCCAATATGTATTGCGGAATTTCGCCGCCAAGACAAGCCGAACAGCAGATAACTCCCTCGTGCCATTTTTCAAGCACATTGTGGTCGATACGGGGACGGTCGTAAAAACCTTCGGTGTATGCTATCGACGACAGTTTGCAAAGGTTGTGGTATCCTTGCTGGTTTTTGGCCAATAATATAAGGTGCCATCCGCCGCGGTCAACAATTTTTTCCTTACCGGTTTCTCCGTTGATCTCCTTTACAGATTTGTCCTTGTCGTGGAGAGTGCGGTGTGCGCAGTAAGCCTCAATGCCGATGATGGGCTTGAATGGAACATACTCAGCGGCTTTTTTTTCTAATTCGGGCAATAGTGCTTCAAGTTCAGCCTTTTTTGCAGGGTCGGTTTCCTTTTCTATGTTTTCTTTACATTCCTTGACGGCCTTCTTGCATTTTCCGTTGATTTTGCTAGCAGTGTCCACTAAGTCTTTAATGCCGAACATATTGCCGTGGTCGGTAAGCGCCATGGCGTGCATTCCGTTTTTGAGGCATTTGTTTATGAGGTCGGGCACTTTCGACATTCCATCCAATATCGAATAGTGCGAGTGTACGTGTAAGTGGGTAAATTTGTCCATTTTTCCTTGTAGATTTTCAGGCTATAAAATTAGTAAAATAACACGTTGCTGCTACCATTGTGGATAAATAAAAAATGGCACAGAGCGTTGTGTCTGAAAATCAATAATATACCTTGTTAAAAAATGCTCATAAACAATTGTTAATAAGTTTTTTGTGATAGGTAAATGCTTGAAAAACAAAATGATATGATAAAGCACTGCTAAAAAACCTTTAACACGCTGATTTTTGGCATATTTTTACAGCGTGCACAATGTTTCCCTTGCCGAGATATTCTACTGAATCGAATAGATGGCGAGAAAAGAATATACCTCTTCCGTGCAGACTTTCAAGGTTTTCTTCTGCCAAGGGGTCGGGAATAGAATTAGGATCAAATCCGTTGCCCTCGTCGGTGATAGTCCACTCGCATTTTTCTGGGGAGAATGCATATTCCACTGTAACCTTTCTACCTGCTAATTTCTTATTTTTCAGGCGTTTGCTATAAAGGTCTTCAAGTGTGAAATTTTTGAGGGTTTCGGATTTTTCCTCAAATGTGATATTAAGATTTCCGTGCTCTATTGCGTTGGTAACCAATTCAGAAAGACCGATTTCGATGTTTGCTCTGGTGTCTGACTCAAAAAAATTAGGTGCGATTTCGTCCATAAGCCTGTCGACAATGAGACGAGGAGCGTTAATGTCGGTGTTGAACTTCATAATAATCTTTCCTGAGTCAATTTCGCCGTATTTGGGAGACGGTTCATCGTCAAGTACAATGCAACTTCCAGCGCGTTTAATAGCAGGAATAATGTCGTTGTCTTGAATAGGCTTTTTTAAATAATCGTTGGCACCGAGACGGAGAGCGTCAATAGCAAGCCTCTCCGAACTGATGCTTGTTACCATGATTATGATGGTGTGCTTGTCTATTTGTCTGATTTTTTGAAGAAATTCAAGTCCTGAAATGCCTGGCATCACTATGTTGCATACAATCACTTCAGGCTTTTCGTTGATGTATATATCGAAACCATCGGCTGCGTTTTTGGCTGTAACACAGTCGTAACCAGAATACTTCACCAAATCGTGTAAGTAATTCCTTGATATAAAATCATCTTCTATAATCAGAACTTTCAAGGTATCAATTTAATTGCGGTTAGATTTGTCGATTTGTTAATACGAAAAAAAATAAAATAGGTTCGGATTATTCTGCATTAGAAAAAAAAGTTAATAATAACCAATTGCTATACAGTGTTTTGAAAAAAAAAATAAAAAAAGTGCTGAAAAAATTTGACAATTAGGATAAATAACATTAATTTTGTGATATGATTTTGGAACAATATGACGAACGAAAAAGAGATATTATTAAACGAATTTAAATCGAAATTTAAACAACTGGTAGCCATTTGCGACCGGTTGCGCGAAGAAAACACTATGCTCAGGGCTAAAAAAGAGTCTTTGGAAAGACAATTGGAGTCCAAGGCAGACGAACTTACAGTGCTTAGTTCGCAATATGACAATTTGAAAACGTTGAATTCGCTTATTTCGGGCGACAATACTCATGACACCAAGATCAAACTAAACAGAATTGTGCGGGAAATAGACAGGTGTCTGTCCCTTATCGACAGCAATTAGACAAATAAGATATAAGTTTAACAGGCAATGGACGAAAGACTATCTATAACGGTAATAATTGACGGCCAAAAGTATCCGATGAATATCAAACGGAGCGAGGAGGAAGTAATACGTCGTGCAGCGCAGCAGATTAATGATAGGCTGGTAATGTATCGACAGAGGTTTGCTTCTCAGAAAAAGCAGCCGTTCGATTTTTTTGCAATGGTATGTCTCGACTTTGCCACTAGATATTTAAACAGCGAAAATGCTTCCGACGATACCGACTTTATGTCAGAACTGCAAATATTGTCGGGCGAAATTGACGATTATATCCAAAAGTCGAACGTTCTTTAACATAAAATACTAATATTATTAAGGTGAACCTCGGTTCATCTGAAAGATATTACCCGCATCATTTCATTAAGAGGTTTGAAACTCAACACTAATAAAATTAGGTGTAGGATTTATTCTGCGTATAACAGGCCTTAACACAGCTTTGGCTGTGTCAGAGCAATCTGCGTTGGACGTTAAAAACAGGAGACCTGCATCGCCCATGTTCATCAGGGGTTTCTTAAACAATTATTGTAATGATGCGGTTTTTTTTTATAGCAAATTTAAAAACAATATATATATATAAAATGGATAATATAGTAATAGTAATTTGCGCCGCAGTAGCAGCCCTCCTCGTAGGATACTTCCTCGGATACTACATGAAGATTCGTGCTGCCGAAAAAAAGGCTAACGATATTATTGAGGACGCCGAAAAAGACGCTGAGATTATAAAACAGAAAAAAATCCTTCAGGCTCAAGACGAGGCTATGAAGCAGAAGGCCGAGATTGAAAAACAGGCCGCCGAAAAAAACAACCGCCTTACGCAGTGGGAACAGAAACTCAAACAAAAAGACAATACAGTTAATCAGTTGCGTAACGATTTAACTAAAAAACAAAAAGAGGCTGAAACCAAAAAGGCCGAATGTGATACTCTTAAAGAAAACCTCGAACGCCAGCTCGAAAAGGCAGAAGTTAAAAACAAGGAACTTGAAGAGATGCACCGCAAGGCTGTTGAAAACCTCGAAGCCATAGCAGGTATTTCTGCCGCCGAGGCTAAACAGCAACTAAAAGATAACCTTATTGCCGAGGCTAAAACCGAGGCGCTCAGCCTTCAAAACGATATTATCGAAGATGCCAAAATGGCAGCGTCGAAAGAGGCTAAAAAGATTGTGATTCAAACAATTCAGCGCGTTGGTGCTGAAACCGCTATTGAAAACGCTGTTACAGTTTTCAATATCGACAACGATGAAATCAAGGGTCGCATTATCGGTCGCGAGGGTCGCAATATACGCGCTCTTGAAGCCGCCACTGGTATTGAGATTATAGTTGACGACACTCCTGAGGCTATCGTGCTTTCTGGTTTCGACCCTGTCCGCCGCGAGGTTGCCCGTCTTGCTCTCCATCAACTTGTTACCGACGGACGTATTCACCCCGCACGTATCGAGGAGGTAGTTGCCAAAACCAAAAAACAACTCGAAGAGGAGATTGCCGAAGTGGGCAAACGTACTTATATCGACCTTGGCGTTCACGGTTTGCATCCCGAACTTGTTCGCTTGATTGGTAAGATGAAATACCGTTCATCGTATGGTCAGAACCTTTTGCAGCACTCTCGCGAAACCGCAAACCTCTGCGCTGTGATGGCTTCGGAACTCGACCTTCCTGTAAAGGCAGCTAAACGCGCAGGACTTCTCCACGATATTGGCAAGGTGCCTGACGATGAACCCGATTTGCCGCACGCAATTGTGGGTATGAAACTCGCTGAAAAATACAAAGAGAAACCCGAAATATGCAACGCTATCGGTGCTCACCACGACGAGGTAGAGATGACTTCAATAATAGCTCCCATCGTTCAGGTTTGTGACGCTATTTCAGGCGCACGTCCCGGAGCACGTAGAGAAATTGCCGAAAGTTATATCAAACGTCTCAAGGGTCTTGAAGACCTTGCCCTCTCCTACCCGGGCGTACTCAAAACTTACGCTATTCAGGCAGGTCGCGAACTCCGCGTTATCGTTGGCAGCGAAAAGGTTACCGACCAAGAGGCAGAAGTACTTTCAGCCGACATCGCTAAGAAGATTCAAACCGAGATGACATATCCCGGTCAAATCAAAATCACCGTTATCCGCGAAACAAGGGCGGTTAATTATGCAAAGTAGAATTTTCTAATCTTTTACATAAACCGACGGTTGAACATTCAATCGTCGGTTTTTTCGTTTAAATGAGTACATTATAAAGTTTTTTTTATATTTGCAAAAAAAACATTGAGTATTATGCCAAAGTATCTTGACCCGAAGGCGAAAAATAATAAACCCAATTAATAACATTAAATTTTAAAACTATGAAAAAGTTATTTAAACTTTACAAATTTCAAGTGGGGGGGGGTAAATGTAATGTTTTAACAACATTACTATTAACTCTCCTTTTCACTCTTCCGTCACTTGGAGCATTTGCACAAGGTGATAAAGTACCCTACGTAGTAGTAAAAGACGGCACTGCCACTTTCTACTATAAGGCAAACAAACCTGATGGGGCATTGTCGTTACAATCAAGAGATGCTCAATGGTCAAAAGACATACATAATTCTATTACCTTGGTAGATTTTGATGATTCTTTCAAAGATTATAAACCCACAAGTTGTGCATATTGGTTTTATGGTTTGAAAAACCTAACCAAAATATCGGGGATGTATATGAGTCTCAAAACCGAGGAAGTTACGGATATGAGCTGTATGTTCTATCGATGCAGTAGCCTTACCCTTCTTGATTTAGGCAATTTTAATACCGCCAATGTTGAGAAAATGGAATATATGTTTGCAGACTGTGTTTCACTTGAGACGATATTCGTTGGCGACAATTGGTCCAAAGGTAAGAGTAGTAACTATATCTTTGATTATTGCTATAGCCTTGTTGGTGGGAAAGGTACTTCTTATAACGACTTTGATTTAAGTCCGAATCGAATTTGTGCCAATTGTCTTAACTACCTTGCAAGAATAGATGGCGGAGAGGAACAACCAGGATTGTTAACCAAATCGGGCGAACCTGTGTATGTGCCACCATACGTTATAGTTGATAATGGCATTGCTACTTTTTATTACAATGGATTAAGACCGAAAGACGCTCTTTTGTTGCAACATAATTCTTGGGGTGGTGGCTCTTGGGCAGAGGAACTTTGTTTATCTATAACTAAGGTAGTTTTCGATGAATCATTTAAAGCATACAAACCTAAAAGTTGTGCATACTGGTTTAGTGATTTTGAAAACCTTACAGAAATTGTAGGTATGCAAGAGAACCTTAACACAGAAGATGTAATTACTATGGAGGATATGTTTTCAGGATGTAAAAGCCTTACCACCCTTGATCTATCTGGGTTTAACACTGCCAATGTTCGAGAGATGATGTATATGTTCTTGGGTTGTGAAAAACTTGAAACTATATATGTAGGTGATGAATGGACAACGGATAGATCATATAGTACTGATAGGTTTTTGTTTAGCGGTTGTTACAATCTCGTAGGTAATAAAGGCACTTCGTTTTACGATTATGGTGATGGCGGTATATTCTTTGCAAGGATAGATGGTGGGATGGATAATCCAGGTTACCTTACTAGAAAGGGCGAACAGAAAACCACTTTTAAGCAAGCATACGCCGTTGTGAAAGACAGTATTGCAACATTTTACTACGGCGACAACAAACCCGAAGGTGCTCTTCGTATGCAGCGTAGTTTCCAACAATGGTCTGAAGAAATCCAAACTTCTATTACAAAGGTTGTGTTTGATGAGTCTTTTCAATCTTACAAACCAAAAAATTGTTCTTATTGGTTTTACAATTTAAAGTCCCTTATAGAAATATCTGGAATGAAAGAAAATCTCAATACAGATTATGTTACAGATATGAGTTCTATGTTTTACTATTGTTCGGACCTTATTTCTCTCGACTTGTCGCACTTCATTACTTCAAAGGTTACGGATATGGGTTATATGTTTTATGAATGTTGGCATCTTCCAAGTCTTGATTTGAGTAGTTTTAATACATCTAACGTTACAAGAATGAGTGCTATGTTTGAGTATTGTTTTCAACTGCAATACATTATGGTGGGCGATGGTTGGTCAACAGAATCAATAACGTATTCTTCTAATATGTTCTATGGTTGTTTAGATCTTTACGGAGGCAAAGGAACTTATGCAGACGCGAACGGGGATTTTGAATCTGATTATGTTTCTAGCAAATATGCTAAAATTGATGGAGGTGAATCAGATCCGGGTTATTTAACCAAATCAGGAGAACAACCATATCGTTATGTAGTTGCAATAGCAATAAGTACCATGCCTAAAACTAATTATTCTTTGGGTGAGGATTTTAAACAATCGAGTGGTGGAAAACTCACCGTCACATACAATAATGGGGAAAAGACAACAGAAGAAATTAATTATTCATCCACGATTTTAGGTTTCGACAAAAATAAATTAGGTGAGCAAACTTTGAGATTAATATACCAAGGTTGCGAAACCTCATTTACCACCCCAGTGTCTGACAACCCCTCCACCACTCCTACCACAAAAGTATGGAGTTTTAGTAAACAAATCTTCATCGAATCTATCCCCGGCAGCCAATACAAAATAATCGACCTCAACGGACGAACAATAACAACTTCTAAAACAAAATCATCCAAAGATGTTATCAACTTAAATAATCCGGGAGTGTATGTGGTGATTGTTAATGGAGAATCATTTAAAGTATCTCTCCAATAGAAATCCTCCCCCAAAGACAAACAAAAAAGCGGAACTTCTTTCTGAAATTCCGCTTTTATTTGTGGAGAATAGGAGAGTCGAACTCCTGACCTTTTGACTGCCAGTCAAACGCTCTAGCCAACTGAGCTAATCCCCCATAATTTGCGATGCAAAGGTAAGCACTTTTTTTATTCCGCCAAATAAATTGATATTTTTTTTCAAAATTTTTTATTTATTTAATAAGTGTAGAAACTACACTCAAAATTTTCACTCAAATTTAACAAAATAACCATTTTTAATTATTGACTTTATGCCATATATATTTTACCTTTGCGGCAGATTATTAATACTTAATTTGTATTCTATATGAAAATTGGAAACCTCCAGAACGATTTCGCAGGCTTTATTTGGAAACGCGAAATCAATGTGCGCGACTTCATTCAGCACAATTACACTCCCTACACCGGCGACGAATCCTTCCTCGAAGGCCCTTCGGAAAAAACTCTCAAAGTTTGGAATAAGTTAACTGAGATGTTTAAGGTAGAACGCGCAAAAGGCGTTTACGACACCGAGACAAAACTGCCGCAAAGCATCGACACTTACGGTGCAGGATATATCGACAAGGAAAACGAGGTGATTGTAGGTCTCCAAACCGACGCTCCTCTCAAACGCGGTATCTTCCCCAAAGGCGGTATCCGTATGGTAGAATCGGCTCTCAAAGCATACGGCTACGAACTCGACCCAGCCACAAAAGATATTTACACACGTTATCGCAAAACCCACAACGAGGGTGTGTTCTCGGCTTACACTGCCGACATACGCGCCGCTCGTCACGCTCATATTATCACAGGTTTGCCCGACGCTTACGGTCGTGGTCGTATCATTGGCGACTACCGTCGTATTGCCCTCTACGGCACCGACAACCTTATTGAAGAGAAAAAACGCTATCTCGATCGTCTTGATATTCAGGAGATGACCGAAGAGGTGATTCAACAGCGTGAAGAAATTTCTGAGCAGATTAAGGCTCTCAAAGATTTTGTAAAAATGTGCGCCAACTACGGTTTCGACGTTACAAAACCCGCTACAAATGCTCGTGAGGCTGTTCAGTTTGTATATTTCGGCTACCTCGGTGCTGTAAAAGACCAAGATGGTGCGGCTATGAGTATCGGTCGTATCTCTACATTCCTCGATATTTATATTGAGCGCGACCTCAAAAACGGAACTCTCACCGAAAAAGAGGCTCAGGAACTTATCGATCAGATGGTTATCAAACTCCGCATTGTACGTTTCTTGCGCACTCCCGAATACAACGAACTTTTCTCAGGCGACCCTGTTTGGGTAACTGCATCAGAAGGCGGTATGGGTATCGACGGCAGAACTTTGGTAACAAAAACTTGCTACCGTATGCTCCATACCCTCGAAAACCTCGGTCCCGCTCCCGAACCCAACTTGACAGTTCTTTGGTCGGAGCGTTTGCCTGAGGCTTGGAAAAAGTATTGTGCCAAAATCTCAATCAAATCGTCGGCTATCCAATACGAAAACGATGATTTAATGCGTGTTGACTATGGCGACGACTACGGTATTGCTTGCTGCGTTTCGCCGATGAAGATTGGCAAACAGATGCAGTTTTTCGGTGCAAGAGCCAACCTCGCAAAATGTCTTCTCTACGCTATCAACGGCGGTAAAGACGAGATTACAGGCGAGCAGGTTTCGCCCGAATATGCTCCCATTACATCTGAATATCTTGATTACGACGATGTTATGGCAAAATTTGAGCAGATGATGCGTTGGCTTGCAAAGGTTTATGTTAACGCTTTGAAAATCATTCACTATATGCACGACAAGTACGACTACGAGGCATTTGAAATGGCTCTCCACGATGGTCACGTTGAGCGTACACGTGCAACAGGTATCGCAGGTCTTTCGGTTGTAACCGACTCACTTGCAGCCATTAAGTACGGCAAGGTGAAGGTTATCCGCAACGAAAAAGGCATTGCTGTTGGCTTTGAAAACACTGGTTATGTTCCTTTTGGCAACAACGACACCAATACCGACAACCTCGCTCTTATGATTACCGAGAAATTTATGGAATATATGCGTCAGCACGAAACTTACCGTCACGCAGTGCCCACACAGTCGATTCTTACCATCACTTCAAATGTGGTTTACGGTAAAAAGACAGGTGCAACACCCGACGGTCGTCCTGCCGGCGTTCCTTTTGCTCCCGGTGCTAACCCGATGAACGGTCGCGACACCAAGGGCGCAGTTGCCGCTCTTGCTTCGGTTGCAAAATTGCCTTTCCAGCACTCTCACGACGGTATTTCTTACACATTTGCAATTTCGCCCGCAACTCTCGGCAAGGACAACGAAACTCAGGTAAACAACCTTGTGAACCTGATGGACGGATATTTCACTCCCGACGGCGGTCACCACTTGAATGTTAACGTTTTCGACCGTGAACTTCTCGTTGACGCTATGGAGCATCCCGAAAAATACCCGCAACTCACAATCCGTGTTTCGGGCTACGCTGTCAACTTTGTAAAACTCACCAAAGAGCAGCAGTTGGATGTAATCAGCCGCACAATCAACCAATCTTTGTAAAACACCAATTTTAAGTATATAAACATCAAGCGCCTTATCGACGCTTGATGTTTTTTTTATGTCAATAATTAAACTAAATAATATGTTGTATCTGATTAAAAAAATGCCTAAAATTAATATGTCTTAGACATTTTTTCTTATATTTGCGGAATTAAATCATATACAATATTCCTAATAAAGAACGCTAGTAAGGATTTCATTATTATGGCACTGACAATCAACCCTAATCATCCAGTATATATTTCCTATGCGTGGAAAAATGCGGACAATCCAACTTTGGAGGACGATATTGATCGTATATGTAAGTTAATGACCGAGCAGGGGATTTATTACAAACGCGACAAAGACAATCTCTGTCCTTACCGTTGGAATATCAACGAAGCAGAGAATGAGATAGGCGAAGGCTGTGCTATATTGGTGGTAATCAGTGAAAAATATATCAAGTCGCTTCATTGTATGCACGAGTGGCACGTAATAAAAGAGAACGGCAAGATATGGAAAAGAGTATTTCCGATAATACTACCCGATGCGCAAATCACCAACAAGGAAAAATTTAAGGAATATTACCAGTATTTCGACAAACGTCGCACCGATTTAATTAGGCAGCAGAGAGAGAGCATAGTTCCGCTTTCCACTGCTGAAAGTGAGGCTGCCAAGTATGATTATTACATCAACGACCTACGTAATATGTACCAATACCTTTGCGATATCAATACCGCCAAGAGTATTGTAACGCAAAACAATTACGAGGTAATAATCTCTCAATTAAAAGAGCATATCACAAAAATACCAGGGGTACAACCTATTCCTGTACCTTTTGAACCGAAGTTTTCAACTCCTGTTGACAGTGTTAAACCTGTTGCAGCCAATCAACAAATTCCTGTTGCAGCCAATCAACAAATTTCTGTTGTAGCCAATCAACAAATCCCTGTTGTAGCCAATCAACAAATCCCTGTTGCGGAAACGACTCAACACAGAGTCACTTCAAAGAAAATCAAACTGCCATTGCTGATACTATTGGGATTTTTTGTATTGTGCACAGTTGGATGCATATTGTTGAATTGGTTGATAGATCCTTTTGTTATTTTGGGAGCGGAAGTATACTATTCGGAAGGAGACCAAGTGGAAAAAAGCGATACAATATGCAACCTTAATTCCCCAACAATAACTTTGGTATTCGATATTGATGCTAGAGAAAGAGGAGTATATGATCTTAAAGTCAGATTATTCTTGGACGATGAAATGATAACAACCTCTGATGCTCCAGATGGTTATTCAACAGAGTTTCAGATGGAGATTGATGACGTAGATAAATCGTATTATGTTGGACCGAACTGGGATGGTGATTTGCCTGCGGGAGATTACACGGCAGAGATCTACTATAATAATGAATTGTGTTGTAGTAAAAAGTTCACCATTGTTGATACTCCGTTTGAAATTACCAAGGTTGAAATGTCGGTTACTGATGTACATCTAAACACTATTCAGGATTTTGGTGTTCCAATCTATTCTAAGCTCACTGAATATCTAACACCTAAGTTCCATATCAAGACATTAGCTGATGGACAGTATGATTTATATTTCAAACTATACTCTCCTGCCGGATTATCAACAGGTACTAACTCTGTAGGAGGCTATTCGAGTAAGCACATCCTCAATTTAAACAAACAAACTACTGAGTATATCGGGGATGGTTGGGGTAATAACATTCCAGGCAACTGGCCGGCAGGTGATTACAAAGTAGAATACTATTACAAAGATGAATTGATTTATACATACAATTTCGAAATATACTCTCACCCTTTTATCATCAACAAAGTTGAAATCGCCAACGTTGACGACAACGATAATATTGTTACTAATTTTGGTGATGTACTTTATTCATCTGTTACACAATTTTTAACACCAAAGTTGTACATCACTCCTATATCAGAAGGTGAGTTTGAGATTGGAGTTAAGTTCTATTCTCCAGACGGTTTCTCTGAAGGAAGTCATTCATCTTCATATACATACAAACAAACTCTGTCTGTTGACAGAAATACCACTTTTCAAATTATGAACGGATATGGAATTGGTATACCTGGTAATTGGGGACCTGGCGATTACAAGATAGAGTTCTATTATAACGACGAGATGATATTCAGTTATGCATTTAAGGTGGAAAAGTAGCCTGATAATTAAGCAGTAATATGATAGGCAAAATACATTCGTTGGAATCATTTGGCACGGTAGACGGTCCGGGAATTAGGTTTGTGGTTTTTATGCAAGGCTGCCCTATGCGGTGTATGTTTTGCCATAATCCTGATACTTGGGATGTTAACGCTCCTGCTCAGTACAATATGACTCCCGAAGAACTTTTTGCCGAAGTGATGAAATACAAAAACTTTATCAAGTCGGGCGGTGTAACTGTCTCAGGTGGAGAACCTTTGGTACAAGCCGAGTTTGTGGAGGAGTTTTTCAAGATTTGCCATCAAAATAAAATCCATACTGCCCTCGACACTTCGGGTGTAATATATTCCGAAAAAGCACTTAATGTATTGAATTACACCGATTTGGTGTTGCTTGATATTAAAACAGCCGACGACACTCTGCACAAATCTTACACTGGCTGCACTCGCGACAATAATCAACGGTTTTTAGAGTATCTGCAATCTATCGGCAAAAAGGTTTGGATTCGTCACGTGGTTGTTCCCGGATACACTTTTGATGACAACCGTTTGAAGGCTTTGGCAGAATATCTTTCGCAATATTCTGTAATAGAGAAGGTTGACCTCCTACCCTACCACACTATGGGAAAATTTAAGTATCAGAATCTCGGTATTGATTATCCGTTGGAAGGCGTAAAAGATTTAACCAAGGAGGAGTTGCAGCACGCTAAGGATGTGATAAACACTGTTTTACCGTTAACGTAAAACTCCACGTGCAAATTTCCGAACTCAAATTTATAAATACCTGTATCCTCTTTTTTGTATGCCGGACGAGGGTCTTGCAAAAGTATCTCTTCTAATGCTTTAAGTGTTTTATTATCAATAGTTTGAGATATTTTACAATTGTAAATAACATTATCGAGCGTTTCGGGTTTTGGATAAATAGAGGTGTAAGCCTCTGATATACAGTCGGTATAAGGAATATAAGGCTTGATGTCGTAAATTGGAGTTCCATCCATCAAATCTGCGCCCGACACCTTTATTATATAGCCGAATTCTTTTGAGGTGGCAATCTCCTCGATTTTTACAGCCGAAAGTGCCAGCGGATTTGGTCGCAGCGGACTTCGTGTGGCAAAAACTCCAAGTTTTTTATTACCTCCAAGGCGTGGCGGACGCACGAGTGCTGAATATGGTTTGCCGCGAAATTCCGAAAATTCCCACAAAAGCCAAATGTGCGAAACACCATCTAATCCTCTGATAAAGTCGGGGTTGCGAAATTCAGTCTCAAACACAATTTCAGCCACAAGCGAAGGAGCAAGCCCCGGCTGACGAGGAATGCCAAACTTGCCGCTAAACTGACTTCTGATATGTGCTATGGGTGTAATCTGCAAATTTTCCATCTTGGCGGTAAAATTACTCAAAAAAAATTGATTAATGTTATAAAGTTTCGTAAATTCACCGTCGCAAATTTTTGTAATTTTACACCGGAATTAATTATAACATATAAAAATGAAAATAGATGTTTTATTAGGCCTCCAATGGGGCGACGAGGGAAAAGGCAAGATTGTTGACGTGCTTGCCCCCCGTTACAATGTTGTAACAAGATTTCAAGGCGGTCCCAATGCCGGACACACGCTCGAATTTAGCGGCAAAAAATTTGTGCTGCATACCATTCCGTCGGGTATTTTTACCAACGGTGCTATCAACCTGATTGGCAACGGCGTAGTGCTTGACCCCGCTATTTTTAAAAGCGAAATCGACAACATTATCGGTCAAAATCCTAAAATCAAGGAACTTCTGAAAATATCCAAACGCGCCAACCTTATTCTCCCTACACACAGAATATTAGACGCCGCCAACGAGGCAGCCAAGGGAAAATCTAAAATTGGCAGCACACTCAAAGGCATCGGTCCTTGCTATACCGACAAAATCAGCCGCAACGGTTTGAGAATCGGCGACATACTTCGTCCCGACTTTAAACAACGTTTCGACGCTCTTACACAACGCCACCTCCGCGAAATTGAATCGCTTGGTTTCAAAGATTTCAAGATGGAAGATTTCTTGAAAGGCTGGTTCGAAGGCATCGAGTGTCTCAAACAATTTGAATTTGTTGACGCAGAGATGTTTATCAACGAAAAACTCGACCAAAACCGCTCTGTACTTGCCGAAGGCGCGCAAGGCACAATGCTCGACATCGACTTTGGTACATATCCCTTTGTTACAAGTAGCAACACAATCTGCGCAGGCGCTTGCACCGGTATGGGCGTGGCTCCTCAAAAAATCGGTGAAGTGTACGGTATTTTCAAAGCATACTGCACACGTGTGGGCGCAGGACCTTTCCCCACAGAACTTTTCGACGAAACAGGTGAGAAACTCCGCGCTGCTGGTCACGAATTTGGCGCTACCACAGGTCGTCCTCGCCGTACAGGTTGGCTCGACTTAGTAGAACTCAAATACTCTTGTATGATCAATGGCGTTACACAACTCATTGTTACTAAGAGCGATGTAATGAACGACTTTGACACCATCAAGGCTTGCGTGGCATACAAAATCAACGGCAAGGAGACTATGGCTATGCCTTTCGACATTGAAGAATCAATCGAACCCGTATACAAAGAGTTCAAAGGTTGGAAAACCGACATCTCTAATGCAAAAAGCGATAAAGAGTTGCCTACCGAATTGATTGATTACTTGGCATTTATCGCCAACTTTGTAAAGGTTCCCATTAAGATAATCTCTGTGGGTCCCGACCGCAAAGCAACTATCATCCGATAGAGTTTCATAGATTTTTATTCAAGGTGGCTGCCGTGCCGCTGCAAGGTGGTACGGCAGTTTTTTTTATTATATATCGTGAACCTGATTTTTACCCTTAGGCATTTTCTCAAAGCGGGATTTTACAACGGACACCGTGTACATTCGCCTAACATCTTCAACTTTTTTAAGTACGTGATATTCAGCAAGGAGAAGTTCGACTACTCACTTGCCGAAAACGCCTACGCACAATTGCGCAAAAACCGCGACAACATCATCGTTACCACCTTCGGCGCAAAAGGCGGCAAGACCAAGGATGTAAAAATATCTTCGCTTGCCAAAAAATCATCGTCGAAAGGCAAATACGGACGGCTTTTGCAGCGCACAGCCAATTTTTTGCAGCCCCGCAAGATATTGGAATTAGGCACTTCGCTCGGCGTGGGAACTCTCTATCTATCTGCTGGAAGTCCTGATTCTAAGATAATTACCGTAGAAGGGTGTACATCAATTCATAATCTTGCCCGAGAGAGTTTTGCTGTCAACAATGCCCAAAATATCAAAGCCATCAACAGCGGATTTGATGATATTTTAGAAAAATTAATCGCTGATAATCAAGATATTGACCTTGTTTATATCGATGGCAACCACACCTACAAAGCCACAATGGATTATTATGCACTATTCAGTAATGGTTTGGAGAGTGGTGCGGTGTTGCTCTTCGACGACATTAACTGGTCGAAAGGCATGAGCAAGGCTTGGCGCGAGATTGTAAAAGATTCAAAATCAACCGTTACCATCGAAACCGCACGTATGGGCATAGTTTTTCTAAACCCTAAACTTACGCCAAAGCATTATTGCACACGGTTTTAGTTGAGTTTGGTAGCGACAAAGAGTGTAGAATAGTCTAATTCGTTTTCTTGGAAAATTTTGGAGTAAGATACCGCTGAAAAACCAATATCTTCAAGAATTATTTGCATCTCATTATCGGTAAACCAACGGCTTTGGGCAGTGTCGAAATGAACTGAAATCAGTTTGCCGTCTTTGTAAAGTTCATATTTTGAGTTGGTTGTGCGAATTTGTTTTGCAAGGTCGAGGTCGCAACTATAGCTGTAGACAAAAATTTCTCCTGTTTCTTGGTTTTCGATAGCGTTGCCCGACGACCATTTGTTTGAGTGAAAATCAGTTATGTCTTTCCAAGGAATAAAAAGATCGAAAAGCAGTGTTCCACCATTTTCCAGAGACTCGTATATGTTTTTCAAAAACTGTTTAACGGCATCCAAGTCCGAAATCATACAGAGCGTAGACTGTGGAATAAAAATGGTGTTGTATTTATTTGGCAGCGAAAAATGGTTGTAATCGAAACTATAGAGAGTTGATTCCAAGTTTTGACGTGTAAGTTCGTCTCCGCAAATTTTCACTTGGTCGGCAGCACAATCGAGACCATGACAGACAATACCTTCCGCTACCAGGCTTTTTAGAATTTCGCCTGTTCCGCAATTGATTTCGAGCATTGGCTGTTGATATTTTTTTAGTTCCGAAACGTAAAATTCAACATATTTTTTAGTTTCAGCACTCTTGTAATACCACTCAATTAGTTCGTTTTCTGTAAGTTCTCTAATGGTTATTTCTTTTGCCATCCTTCACATATTATTAAGCGCAAATATATATATAAAAACATAAATATGTTCATATTTAATAAAAAAAATCAATCAATGGCCATAACATTGATAGTTTCTTGGTGCCCTTCATAATAAACCGAAAATATGATGACCGAAAACGGATTGACATGCCTAAGTACTTTTTGGGCATCTTTGGAAAATGTTGCTCCTTTAAAAGAAAATAACTCAATACCTTTTTCAGAAATGAACGTCCCATATACGGAGTCGATAGCAGACGGCATTGGATATACAAAATTAACCATAGCGTTTTTTCTGGTTAGATAACCTTTTGAACGGCATAGATAACGGTACCCACCCTCGTCGGAAACAGAAAATTGTCGAACCTCTTCGCTCCTACCAGTAGCAATTTCTTTAGCTACAATGTTTTTAACAGTAAAACGATAACCCATTTTAGTAATTTGAGCATACGAAATAGAATCAATCTCGTTGCCTGTGATGCGGATATGATAAACAAAATCTGGGCGGATAGATTCAATTTCAAACGAAGAAACACGGTACATGGTGGTGTCGGTGGAGTGCGCCCCAGGATAAGCTAACACTTTTTTGCCAACTAAAGCTGCTGTTACACCATCTTTTATTAGGGTGATAACAGGTTCGTTGCTTACTTTTTGCGTTCGGTTGTTTTTAATTTGAATATCCTCTATATAAATTTTAGAGCCAGATTTTACGGAGTGCATCAATTGTCGTTGTGCGGCGTTAAGCTTTGCACTGCGGCTTTCGATAGTCTGTGAAAAACCTTTCACTGTGGCACTCACACTAAAGCCTTCCACTGTGTATCCTTCGGGAATGCCGGTAATGCCAGATACTGTGTCCACAGCAACATCGTTGATGTAACTATTGATGCTGAATCCATCAAAACTTATCTGGGCATAGGAGTTAATGTTGATAAGCGACACAAAAGAAATCGCCAGTAATTTATTCATTAGGTTCATCTATTTTTTTTGCCAAAGATAATGAATTTTTAAGTTAATTTTCAAAAAAAACATAATGAATTATACAACGCCATCATATTTTTTTTTAAATTTGTACCTGAAAAATAAATTTTAAAAAATGTTACTTAATATATTGTATATAATAATAGGTGTGGCTTTGGTGCTTTGGGGTGCTGACCGTCTCACCGATGGAGCTGTGGGACTTGCAGCTAAGATGAATATCCCGCAGATTGTAATAGGTCTTACTGTAGTGGCTATGGGTACATCTATGCCCGAATTTTTTGTCAGCCTTGTGTCGGCAATCAATGGGACACCTGACCTTGCTGTAGGCAATGTGGTGGGATCTAACATTTTCAACGCTATGCTTATTGTGGGTACAGCTGCTGTGGTGGCGCCTATGGTAATTTCTAAATCCACAGTAAAAAAGGATATTCCATTTGCGGTGCTAGCCTCCGTTCTCCTTTTTATCTTTGGAATCGACAATTTTATCTCACGTTTCGACGCAGCTATCCTCGCTGTTGTGTTTGTGGTGTTTATGGTTTACACCGTTCGTACTGGTATTAAGGGTGCTGCCGAAGCAAAACAAGATTCAGATTCTGACGCATCCAATGCGAAAAAGCCTCTGCCCATTTGGAAGGCTATTTTGTTTGTTCTTGTAGGCCTTGCTTGCCTTGTGTTTGGTAGTAATTTGTTTGTTAATGCAGCTACCGAGGTGGCTACCGAATTGGGTGTGTCACAGGCAATTATCGGTTTAACTATTGTTGCTGGCGGCACATCTTTGCCCGAACTTGCAACAAGCGTAGTTGCAGCTCGTAAAGGCGAAAGCGCAATTGCGATGGGTAATGTTATCGGCTCTAACGTAATGAACATACTTATGATCATAGGCATAACCGGCGTTATTTGTCCTATGCAAGTCAACGGCATAACAATGATAGACTTAAGTGTACTATTAGTAAGTGTTGTGCTGCTTTGGCTATTCTCATTCACCAAATATAAAGTTGAACGTTGGGAAGGTGCTTTGCTTTTGACATTCTTTGCCGGATATATGTCGTGGTTGATATATTGTGCAAGTTTACAAAGTTGATAACCATTTGATGAATGCAAAATATTCGCAATCGGCAAACGGGTTTGAACGCCTCTATAGTAGAAACCACTGTTTCAAGTCGTACTTTATTGCTGACGGCTTTGAAAAGGACATAGAAATGGAGGACGTTTATATCTACCTTAGCGTCATCGATGAAACTGGCTCTTATAGAGCTGTTGCCGAGGCCGCGGGAGGAGATTTTGCACAGACTGCTGTATGTTTTGGACCAGCCAGCAACCCTCGGATGTACAAAGCTGATATCCCTACAGATTATTGCTGCGGGCTGAGTATTTTTGAAAAGAATTTACTTATTATCTATCAAAGAAGCGTTATTATTATTAAAAATGCTTTCGATGGCAATTTAACTCCTGAACCAGAGCCGTTTATCGAAATGCAGGATTATTATGGATACGAAGCTCCGCAAATTGTACGCGACCATGATCATAGACTTTGGTGCAGTATTGGTGGCAGAATGTTCTATAAAGATAATGTGCAGGACAAATGGACCGAAATAGATGGTTTCCACATTGGAGAATCTGCTCCTGTTGTCACTAAAAACGGATTGATTGTATATTCTGTTAATTATCAGTATGATAAGAAAACCGAAGGCGTTATGATTTTTGACACCGCCGACTGTCATCACGAATACCGCCGCATAGTAGGTTTAGGAAAGTCGCCATCGCCGCTTATTGAGATATTAGATGGCATTGTGCTCTTGTCCACCGCATCTCAGCATCTACCAGGTGCAAAATTGCTAATGGCATTCGATACAGCCGACAATCATTGTTGGGATTTGAGCAATCTTTGCCACGATAATATTCCTGTAGCGGTGTTTAAAACCGATCAACGTCACGCTGTTATGTTTTTTACCGATAGCTCATTTGTAAAGATTGATATCGATGAAATTATGGCATTGAAATCTAAAAATAGAAAAGCAGAACAGTCTCAAGTTGGCGGGCTTGCAAGATATTGCCGATACTACGGCGTGTCAGGAGGTTCTGACCAAAACACTGCTGCTTGTTTCTACGAAGAGCGTTGGGTGAAGCTTGGCGGAATATTCCCTTTAGACGAATATATGGAGCATGATCTGATGCGTTTCAACGAAGATGATGGCGTGCCTATCACGCTAAAAGCTATGCTCTTTAATCGGTATCATTCGAGCAACGGTTTTTATCCCAATATCGCCGAAATGTTCAAAGAGTGGTACGTGCGTTTCTACTTGTGCGAAGAAAAGGAATAAATTATTAATTATCAGAAGTTTTATATTATTTATTATAGAGTTTCACATTAAATCGAATCAAATGAAAAAGAATCTTCTTCTGCTTGCAGTGCTTTTACTTACTATTGGTTGCGAGGCACAGAAAAAATCAAAAGAATACTCCTTAACAGGTACATGTACACTTTCAAACGAAAACGATAAGGTATATTTGTGCCGTATTGCAAGTTCGGGTCTCGATATTGCAGACTCCACAGTGGTGCAAAATGGCACTTTTGTTTTCAAAGGCTCTATCGACGGTGCTGATCTCCGTGTGCTTGTGGCATTTAAGGGCACAAGTCCTGTTTCGCAGGCGCTTATTGTCCTTGAAAATGCAAATATACAAGTGAATATGCCTGTGGGAAATACTTCCCCTGTGGTTTCCGGCTCACCTACTTACGACCTATATCTTAAATTTAGCGAGGAAATGGACGTGTACACTACAAAAGCACAGCAGGCTTGGGCAAAATTATCTGATTCTGACACCCAGATTGACGAAAAGATGATGGCAAAAGACACTTTTGATGTTTACAATGCCAAAAAGAACGCTTTCGCAGGTGAGTTTATCTACAACAACATTCCTAACATTGTGAGCGATATGCTGTTGAAGTATTATTACAGCGAACTTTCCGACATAGACAAAGGCCGTATCCTTACCAAAATGAAAAAAGAGATGCCCGACGCACCTACTTACATGGCTATTGCCGAGGAGATGCGAATTGAGGCAGAGATGGCTATTGGCAAGCAAATCAAGGATATAACGCTCAACGATATGGATGGCAAACCTGTAAAATTATCTGATGTATATTCTAAAAACAAATATACGCTTATCGACTTTTGGGCTTCGTGGTGCCGTCCCTGCCTGATGGAGATGCCCAATGTTATCCATCAATATGCCCTCTATCACGACAAGGGCTTTGAAATCTACGGTATCTCGTTCGACAACGCAAAAGCCAATTGGCAGGCGTGCGTGCAGCGTTATTATATGGCTTGGATTCAGGTGTCCGACCTAAAAGGATGGCAGTCGTTGGCTGCAAAGCAATACAATATCAAGGGTATTCCCGCAATGCTTTTGGTAGACCAAAAAGGTGTTATCGTGGCAAAAGACCTACGTGGCGAAGAACTTGCAACAAAATTAGAATCACTGTTTAAATAATAAGGTATAAAATATTGTAAATTAAATATTTAGTTATGAATAAAATATTTTCATCGGCATTTGCTGTTGCTGCGCTGTTTTTGGCATCGTGCGCAGGCATACCCAAGGAAGTGGCTACCACACCCGAAGGTGGAAATCCTCTTTCATTTACCGGTAAGGGCAAAACTGTTACCGTTAACCTTGTATCAAACAAAACCACAGGTTATTCGTGGCAATACACCATTCGCAAACCAAACGTTATAAAACTTGTAAGCGAAGAATATAAGGAAGACGCACCCGACCCACGTTCGTTTGGCGCAGTAGGCAAAGGCGGAACTCAGCAATATGTGTTTGAGGCTACCGCACCTGGCACTGCCACAGTTATCTTTGAGCACAAACAGCCTTGGAAAAAAGGCAAGTCGGCTGGCGCACGAATAATGCTTATTATGGTTGACGACAATCTCACTGTTTCTCCTGCCGAAGTTCAACGCTAACAGTTAGTTAAATATAATGAAGATACTCATATTCTCTGATATACATGGTTGCGCGTCGGCGTGCGAAAAGGCTATTAACCTATACGCTGAGCGCAACTGTGATAAAATGCTGATACTTGGCGATATTCTCTATCACGGTCCTCGCAACAATATTCCCGAAAATTACGACCCTAAGTCTGTGGTTTCGATGCTTAATCCATTGGCAGACAATATTATGGCGTGTCGAGGCAACTGTGATGCCGAAGTAGACCAAATGCTTTTGAATTTCCCTGTAATGGCCGACTATGTGCTTATCAACGATAGTGGTAAAACGATTTTTGCCACACACGGACACGTTTATTCGCCGTTGAACCCAGATGGCAATGGTTGCGTGGTTGACGGTTCAAGGCTACCGCATCTTTCGGGTGTGGATGTGATGCTCTATGGACATACTCACATACAGGAACTTCGAGAACAAAACGGTGTTAAAATATGCAACCCCGGCTCTGTCTCAATTCCTAAGAACGGGCAAAAACCGGGGTATGCAGTATGGGATAACGGAGAACTATTAGTAATGAATTACTAAACGGAAGTCCATTTTATCTTTCGGAGCGTCTTCTGCAAAATCGCTGTAAGTAATTACCAATGTGAGAAGTCCATCTGTAAAATCATAATGGATCAGCCTTGAATAGTAAAACACATCCGATTTGATTTCTCCTGTTATTGGATCTGTATATTCTTGGCCGGTCTCACTTTCGTATTGGACCACAGGCAATGGCTTTTGATAATCGCCATAGTAATAGTAAACGTTGATACTTGCAGTTTCGCTAATATCTTTCGTGAGTTCGGGAATTGATATTTCACAATAGTAACAACCGTCTTCAAAAACCCAATCTCTCGGAGCGATTGTATAATCCTTGTTGATGTAGTAATATGAGCCTGCTGGACCTGTTGGACCTGCCGGACCCATAGGTCCCTCGGGACCTGCTGGACCTTCGCAACTTGTGATTGTGGCTGCGATGGCCAATGATGTAATAATTGTTAGAAATTTTTTCATAATTCGTGTTATTTAGTAAGTTTTAAAATTTTGTCAAAGAGGTTGGCGTTGGCTTTGATTCTCTCTTCGCCGCCGTACACACACACGCTGCCTTTTTCTGCAAAGGCATTCAGTATCACAACAGCCTTTTTCACGTCGTCAACTGTGGCGTTGATAATCTCGTCGCGGATTTTTTGAATTTTCTCCATCTTTTTGCCGTTGAGATAGCGCGAAACTGCAGTATTGGTGCGTTGAGGCACTGTCATCGGTTGATCAATACCAGAAATTGTGCCAATGATGTATTTGAGCATCTCGTCGGGAGTAATGTCGAGTTGATTGACAAACTCCGCAACATTATTGTATACGGATAAAGTCTCGGTAAGGTTCGGATCTCGGTAAGAGGCAAAGTTCATAGCACCGTCGATACCTATTTGGGCAAAACAACCGTATGCTCCTCCCCTAACCCTTATGGCATTATGTAAGTAGTTGAGCGATAATATTTTATTCAGCACATTTATTGCTCCCGTCCATTTAAAATCGGTATCCTTAAAGTTATAAGATTTTATAACATATTGCACCTTGCTCGATCCTGTGAAACCTTCGTTTTTGGGAGTGGGATTTATGTTCCACTCTTTTAGCGGAGCATTGTCGGCGGGAAGGCGTTTGAGAATGTCATCGTATAATGCAAGCACCTTTTCGCGGTCGTCTTGTTCGGAGGCTACAACAAATTTCATATATGCCTTGTTTACAATCTGTTTGTAAACTTTTTTGAGCCTGTCAACAATTTCATCAGCACGTGCGTCGAAATTTTCGTTGATGTCTTTAATAAAGTAATAATAATCAAGACCTTCGAAATATTCGTTGATAAAAGAAGCTTTGTCGTAATACGAGTCGGCACGGTTTCTAACGTAGTAGAATGGCATCGACGAGGCTTCTGATTCAAGTTGCGATGCCGTGCGTATAATCATCTCTTTGATTCGGCGGCGATCGTCGAACTTGGTGTGCAAAACAACTTCTTCCAAAAGCGAGAGTGCCTTTTCGGCATTTTCGGTGAGGGCTTTGGTAGAAAAGTTAAACTTAGGAAAGCAGGTTTTAACTTTGTCGATTTGTTTTGCGTAAATATTTGGGAAAGTGGAAACTCCGCCTGTATAGGTCTTAAACATATTGTCGAGGGTCTCGTAATCGTATTTTTCGGTGTCTAATTTTACGAGAAGTTCGCCAAGAAGCGAAAGATACGGCAAATCTTCAAAATC
Organism: Bacteroidales bacterium; assembly: GCA_016286055.1. GTDB lineage: Bacteria > Bacteroidota > Bacteroidia > Bacteroidales > UBA3824 > UBA3824. Next base: position 36,481 of record JAEERW010000015.1, on the reverse strand, counting down.
CAACGTACGTGCATCGAACATAAGGTTGCAGTAAACAATGCCGTTTGTGGTGTCGCAGCGGCAAAGTATCTCAGTGTCACCGTTTTTAACAATATCAAGTGGTAAATCCTCGGCTTTTGGATTGAGGTCTTCTTTCGACAGCACAGGTATGCATTTCAACTGTTCGGGGGTCTCTTCGGCGTTTTGAAAATCGTCTAAATCCTTGGTGTCTTTTATCAGTTGGTCAATTTGCTCTTTGGTGAGCGAATTTTTAAAGTCGATAAGGTACTGAGCGGTTTTTGCTTCGTTTTCCTCTTCAAGACCTGCTTTGGGAGCAAGCGTAGTGAGTAGCGAGTGTGGATTGTTGATGAAATATTTTTCTATTACTTTTTCTAAATATCCGTCGGCAATATCCTTTTTGAGTTGGGCAAGTGCGTCGGGAATTTCGAGATATTGGATAGCGTTGTCGTCGAAAAGCCACGGCATAATGAGTTCAAATAGCAGTTTGATACCCTTTTGAGCGTCGTTGCCCTCGCGTATGCCAAACTCGCGGCGATTGACTACTGCGGTGATGGTGTTTTTATCGATTCCATCTTTCACCACGGTTTTAAGCGTATCGAGGATAAGATTCTTGAACTTTTCATCATCTTGTGCATTACACTGATGACCAATGAATGTGAAAACAGGCTGTTGGCTATTTTCAAACGAAACATCAATATCGCTACCAATTTCGGCATTTTGGAAGGCTTTGCGAATTGCTCCCGACTCCTGAAATACAAGTACATCGGCAAGGATATCAAGCGCAAGGCAGAGTTCTGTGTCGGTGTTTTTGCCTGCTACAAAACTGAGTGCAAGATACGAATCGGTTTCGGGGTCAGTTCCCTCAGCCGCCGGATAGTAACAATTGATTGTTTTGGGAGCGGCGAACGGCTTTTGAAGTGGAATTTCGTAGTTGAAACCTTTTATATCATAGTGGCACAGATAGTTGCGGTCGAGAAGGTCAAGTTCTTTTTCAAAATCAGCATCACCGTAAAAAAATATGTATGAGTTTTCGGGATGGTAGAATTTTTTGTGAAACTCGATAAATTTTTCTTGCGTAAGTTTAGTTATTTCAGACGGATAGCCTCCCGAACATTTGCCATATCCATTATCGGGGAAAAGATTCTGCGAAATTCGGAAATCAAGTTCGCGCAATGGGTCGCTGAAATATCCCTTCATCTCGTTGTAAACCACGCCAGTAAAGGCTGGCATTTCGTCGGGAGATGTTAGCATAATGCGCCAACCTTCTTGTTTCATAATTCGTGGATCGTTGTAAATCAACGGGTTGAACACAGCGTCGAGATACACGTCCATTAGGTTGAAATAATCCTTTTCGCAGATGCTTGCCACGGGATACATAGTAAGTTCGCCGCCAGTCATTGCATTTAAAAACGTTGACAATGAACCTTTTAGCAGTTGGTCGAAAGGACTTTTTACAGGATATTTTTTAGAGCCGTTGAGCACCGAATGTTCCATAATGTGCGGAGTGCCGAAGTCGCTGTCGGGCTGAGTCTTGAATGTTATGCCAAAGGTCTTGTTTTTGTCGCTGTTGGCAATTTTGATTACTCTTGCGCCCGATTTTTTGTGGCGGAGAAGATAAACTTCGGCGTCGGCGTATTTTACAAATTTTTGATCTATTAATTGGTAATTATTATTCATTTCATTGATTATTAATGAGTTTTGTGATTTCGGCAACCTTTTCATCTAAAAGTTGCTTTGTCTTAGCCTCGCACAAAAGGCGGAGATATGGTTCGGTGTTGCTCTTGCGGATATTGAGCCACCAATCGTCGTATTCCAAACGGTATCCATCAAAATCGAGGAACACATTTGGCTCTTTTTGAGATACATAGAATTTTCTAACTCGCTCCATTGCGCCGTCCTTATCTTCAATTTTGAAATTGATTTCGCCCGAATTGTCGTAACGGCGAATTTCGTCTATGAGGTCGGCAAATGTTCTGCCTTCTTTCTTAACTTTGGCTGCCACTTGTAGCATTATGCTGCCTGCGAGAACGCCGCTGTCGGAGAAGAAGAAGTCGCGAAAATAGTAGTGTCCTGCATATTCGCCACCGTACAAACCGTTGATTTCGCGGAGTTTAGGAGCGGCGTTGGCGCGACCTACTTTCCAAATATATGTTTCAGCACCGAACTTGGCGAGATATTCCTTTACAGAGTTTGATGTGCGAATGTCTTCGATTACAAGACCAGACTGATGTTTTTCTTCAAAGAAATAACGACCCATAGCGGCAATAATCAAATCTGGCGGCACGTGACGACCTTTGTTATCAACAAATACCACACGGTCGGCATCACCGTCAAACACAACTCCAAGGTCTAATCCGTTGTCTTTTACAAAGTTCTGCATCTGCACAGTATTTTGAGGCAAAAGCGGATTAGGTTCGTGACAGGGAAAATTGCCGTCGAGAGTCTCGTTAATATATAAAGGTGCGTCGCCCCAAATATCTTTGGCAATGATAGAGCCTGCACCGTTTGAGCAATCCACTCCGATTTTCAAACCGTCTAAACCTGCAAAGTATTTCTTTTGGAAAGTGATATAATCTTGACGGATGTCTTTGGGTATTACATTTCCTTTTTTGGCAACGGGAACAACAGCCTTAGTGGTAGCAAGTTCGAGAAGAATCTCCAAACCTGTGCCAAGTCCCACCGGCAACGCATTTTCGCGCGAAATCTTTAAACCGTTGTATTCCTTAGGGTTATGACTTGCAGTAATTTGCACACCTGCTTTAAAACCGTAGTTGGCAGTACCGAAATATACCATTGGCGTGGTGGCGAGACCAATATCGTAAACATCCGCACCCGCATCGGTGATACCACGGAGCAAAGCCTCGTGAATTTCTGGCGACGAGTTGCGACCGTCACGACCTACTATTATTTTATCAGTTTTTAAAAGTTCGGGGATAAAGAATCCAATTTTGTATACATCGTCGGCATTGAAATCCTTGTTCCAAATACCACGGATGTCGTAAGCGTGAAATGCGTTTTTCATAACTATCAGATTTAAAATTGTTTATACTATTTCCACTCCGTTTTCGGCAACTGCCTGATAAAACTGCGGGTTGATGTTAAACTCATTTTTGTAAGCCTTTGAGATTGTCTTTTTAAATTCGTCGATGTGGTCGGCTTTTACAAGGCTGATGGTGCATCCGCCAAATCCTCCGCCCATCATTCGCGAACCAAGTACGTAATCCATTGACTCTGTTTGTGTTACAAGGAAATCAAGTTCTTTGCAACTTACTTCGTACATTTGGCTTAATCCATTATGACTTAGGTAGATAAGTTTGCCAAATTCTTCTATGGTGCCTTCGTTGAGAAGTTCGCAGGCGCGTGTTACTCGTCCGTTTTCCTCTATTACAAAACGGCAACGGCGGTAGATGGTTTCAGAAATCTGAGATTTTACCTCGTCGAGCATTTCTAAATTACAGTCGCGCAACGAATTAACTTCGGGGTGATTTCTTTTTATGGCTTCAACCCCCTCCTCTACCTCGCTGCGGCGTTTGTTGTATTCGCTCGACGCAAGCGAGTGCTTAACCATAGTGTTGGTGAGGATGAATACGCAGTCTTTAATGTCGGCATTGACATATTCGTGAACGAGCGAACGGCAGTCGAGTTTGATGCACTTGCCCGTTTTGCCAAATACGCTTGCATATTGGTCCATTATGCCGCACTTAACGCCAACATATTCGTGCTCAGAGCGTTGACCAATTTTTGCTATATCTAATTGACTGATATTCAGATTAAAAAGTGTTGAAATACCCAAACCTGTGCCGCACTCCAACGCTGCCGACGACGACATTCCTGAGCCTACGGGAATATCTCCGCCAAACACGCAGTTATATCCGCCTATTTTGTAGCCCAGATTCTTGATAATTTTGGTAACGCCAAAAATATACCAAGCCCATTGATTTTCAGGTTTTTGGGTATCGTCTAACGAAAATTCGCACTCTTGGTTAAAATCTGTTGAATAGAGTTTAACAATATTGTCGTTTCGTTTACCGATGGCAAAATATATAGCCGAGGGCACAGCGGCAGGCAACACAAAACCTTCGTTGTAGTCGGTGTGTTCGCCAATGATGTTGATACGACCCGGAGCGCGAACGGTTATCTTATCGCCACCGAAGGTTTCGTCGTATTGTTTTGCAATGTAGTTTAAAAGAGTGTAGTTCATCTTGTTGCGGTGTTTGAGAAGTTCGTTGTATATCAGCAGCCCCGACCAAGCATCGGTGGCTCCGTAAGTTTTTTGTTTTGGATTGAGGATGTCAGCCTCCCAATTAGAGAGTTGCTGTGCCTTAGAAATTCGGTAGCCGAGCACAATGCCATTGAGTTTTTTGAGACCAGCCGCCTCTATGCCAAACTCTTTTACAAAATCTTGCAACTCTACGAAACCTCCTGGCACAAACGGGTTGATTTTTTGCAGACCCTTAACGTCGTCGCGTATAGCCACGCCGATTTTTTTGATTTTTTTGTTTGAAAGAAAATCCGTTACCTGCGGCGGAAGTCCGATCATACAAGTACGAAACAAAAAGGCCTTTTCTTTGGTGGATAACTGCAAGAGAGCCACGTTGTTGAGCCGTCCCTTGCGGAACGACGGACGGGTTTCGGTGTCGAATCCAATCTCTTTGAACTGCGACAGGTAGTTGACGGCCGCGTTAACTTTGTATAGACTGTCAACAACCACAATTTCTCCATCGAAAGCCTTGATGGGCAGACGGTTGAGTTGGTCGTTGGTTAATGTGCTGCAAAATCTTTTCATTTTGATTCTTTAATTCCTGCCTGAGTTAGTATAAATGCGAATGTTACAGCGGTTTCTTTGAGCCTGCCATAACGACCCGAATCGCCTTGGTGACCTGCCTTCATATTTGTGCTGAGATAGAGCGGGTTGCCGTCGGTTTTGTATTCGCGGAGTTTGGCTGTCCATTTTACGGGTTCCCAAAACTGCACCTGCGAATCGTGAAGACCCGTGGTAACAAGCATTGCGGGATAATCTTGCTCCTTAACATTGTCGTAAGGCGAGTAAGAGAGCATATAATCGTAATATTCCTTTTCGTTGGGGTTGCCCCATTCGTCGTATTCGCCTGTGGTTAGGGGTATTGAGGGGTCGAGCATAGTGTTGATAACGTCAACAAAAGGCACGTCGGCAATGATAGCCTTGTATAGTTGCGGGGCTTCGTTGGCAATAACGCCCATAAGCAATCCGCCTGCGCTTCCACCGTTGGCATAAAGGTTGTCGGGTGTGGTATAATGCTCATCTATAAGGAACTGGCTAACGTCGATAAAGTCGTTGAATGTGTTTTTCTTGTTGAGGAGTTTGCCCTGTTCGTACCAATTGTAGCCGAGTTCGCCGCCACCGCGAATGTGGGCAATGGCGTAGGTGAAGCCACGGTCGATAAGGCTGAAAATAGAGCGGTAGTAACTGTCTTCTTCGGTAACGCCATACGAACCGTAGGCATAGAGTAGCAAGTTGCCCGAGTTTTGCCAATCTTGTGATTTCTGATGTAGCAGAGTTACAGGCACTTCCACATTATCGCGGGTTTTTACCATTATGCGTTTTAGTTCGTATTTTGATTTGTCGTAGCCCGGAACCTCATGTTCTTTTTTCACCTCCTTTTCTTTGGTGCGCATATTGTAATCAATTACAGAATAAGGAGTTGTGAGCGACGAATAGAAATATCTCAAATTTTCGGTAGAAGGTTCGGGATTATCGTCGAGCCAAACTTCGTACGATTCTTCGCCAAAGTTTACAATGTGGCTTTCGCGGGTTTTTATGTCGATAATTTCAAAGCAGGCAAGACCATTGCGGCGTTCTTCAAGTACCAAATAGTTGTCGAACACCTCAAAATCAGTGATATAGACATTGTTGTCGTGCTGTTTGAAAATAGTGAACGATTCGGGGTCGGCACTTTCCGACGACATTATGCAGAAATTTTTGCCGTATTCGTTGGTTCGCATCCAAAAACGTCCTGCGCCGTGGTCTAAATAATATTCGGTGTCGGGACGGCGTTTGCGAAATACCTTAAATTCGCCATCGGGATTGTCGGTAGCAAGGTAACGAACCTCGGTAGATAGTGTGTTGTAGTGAGTTAAGAAAATATATTTGTCGCTTTTGCTCTTTTCGAGCATAAGTTCAAAAGTTTCGTCGTCTTCGTAAAAAAGTTCCGTATCGTTGCGTGTGTGCTGACCCACAGAGTGTTTGAAAAGTTTGAAACTGCGCAGTGTAACCGGGTCTATCGCAATGTAAAACAGCGTTTTAGAATCGCTTGAAAAAACCATCTGACCATCGGTGTCGGGTATGCGGTCGGTGAGCGATTGTTTGCCGTTGATGCTCTTGACGTAGATTTCGTATTTGCGGCGCGAAATTGTATCGAGAGCGTAAGCCATTACCTCGTTGTCGGGACTAACTATCAGATTGTCAACGTCTACATACGAATATTTCTCTGCAATTTCGTTAACATCCAAGAGAATTTGCTCTGCTGAGTCGGGATGCTGACGGCGGCAATATATTTCGTATTCCTTATCTTTTTCATAACGGAGATTGTAGTAATATCCGTTTTCAAAATACGGTACGGTGTTTTCGTCGTCTACCACGCGACTTTTAAGTTCGTCGTAAAGTTTGTCGATAAATTTTTTGTTAGGCTTTTTAAATTTTGTTTCAAAATAATCGTTTTCGGCTTTGATATAGGCCATTACGTTGGGGTCTTTGCGGTTGTTCATCCAATAGTAGTTGTCGGTACGGTGGTTGCCGAACTCTTCAAACTCAGTAGGAATCTTTGCGGCTTCGGGGGTGTTTCTAAGTCCCAACGATGAGCAAGCACTCGTCATCATTATTAAAGTAAATGGTATTATTAATGACCGTTTCATTATTTGGTTTTACAACTAATTGTGTTTAAATTATTTAAGCAAATGTTGTTTTGTTTTCAATACTTTTCATTTGTACTGCAAATTTAGCAATAATCCACAAAAGGCAAAACAATTTTTGCTTTTAAAAACAAAAAACCCGACAATAATATATTGCCGGGCTCAATTATCAACTAATAAATAACCCTTTATTTCAATTTGAGTTCTTTAATGATGGCTTCAATCTTTTGGTCACATTCTGCTTGGGCGGCTTCGATACCCTCTGCGCCTTTGAGAGGTGCTTTTACGCCAAAGTAGAATTTGATTTTCGGCTCGGTGCCTGAGGGACGTACAGAAATTTTGGTGCCGTCTTCCAAGAAGAATTGGAGAACGTTGCTCTTGGGCAAGTCGATGTCTTCCTCCTCGCCGTCAAAAAGGCTTGAAGCCTTGCGTGAGAGGTAGTCTTTGATTAACACCACATTGCTGCCGTTGATAATGGCGGGTGAATCCTTGCGGTAGTTTTCCATCATAGCCTGAATCTCTTCTGCGCCAGATTTGCCCTCTTTTACCACGTTGACGAGTGATTCGCGGTAATATCCAAATTCCGAGTAAATGTCTGCCAAGAGTTGGAACATAGTTTTACCCTTGTCGGCAGCCCAAGCAGCGGCCTCGGCAATGAGCGAACAAGCGATAACGGCATCTTTGTCGCGTACAAATTCGCCTGCGAGATAGCCGTAACTCTCTTCACCGCCACCGATAAATGTGGTGCGGCCTTCGTTGCTCTTGATGGTGTCGGCAATGAACTTGAATCCAGTGAGCACATCGTAGCACTTAACACCAAACTTGTCGGCAATGGCTTTGAGTAACTCGGTGGTAACAATGGTTTTAACTATGTATTGTTTGCCGTTCAACTTACCGTTTTCTTTCCACTTGGTGAGCAGATAATAGGTAAGAATTGCGGCAGTTTGGTTACCGTTGAGAAGCACCATTTCGCCCTTGTTGTTGCGTACGGCTATGCCCACGCGGTCGGCGTCGGGGTCGGAAGCCATCACAAGGTCGGCACCTTTCTTTTCGGCAAGACGGATTGCAAGTGTTAAAGCCTCAGCGTTTTCGGGGTTAGGCGAAATCACTGTGGGGAAATTGCCATCGGGCACGCACTGCTCTTTTACGGTAAAGATGTTTTCAAAGCCCTTCATTTTCAAGATTTCGGGAACGAGCCTTACGCCTGTGCCGTGTATCGGGGTGTAAACAATCTTGATATCTTTGTGTTTCTTGATTTCTTCGGGACTGAGTGTCAATGAATTGACCTTCTCTAAATATATTTTGTCGAACTCTTCGCCAATGGTTTCGATAAGGGCGGGATTACCCTTGAACTTAACGTCTTCTACCTTAACTTTGGCTGCCTCGTTAACGATGTTAATATCGTGAGGAGCAATTACTTGACCGCCGTCTTCCCAATATGCCTTGTAACCGTTGTACTCCTTGGGGTTGTGGCTTGCGGTAATCATTACGCCGCTTTTGCAGCCGAGTTGACGAACAGCGAAACTAAGTTCGGGTGTAGGTCTAAGAGAATCAAATAGATATGCTTTAATGCCATTGGCTGAGAAAATGTCGGCGCAGGTTTTGGCAAAAAGTGGCGAGTTGTTTCGCGAATCGTGAGCGATAGCCACCTTAACTTGCTGACCCGGGAAAGCCTTCAAAAGGTAGTTGGCCAATCCCTGAGTAGCCATACCTACGGTGTAGATGTTCATTCTGTTGGTACCTACGCCCATAATGCCGCGCATTCCGCCGGTTCCGAATTCCAAACTTTTGTAAAAACATTCAACAAGTTCTTTTTCGTTGTTTTCCATAAGGTCTTTCACCTTGGCTTTGGTTTCATCGTCGAACTTGTCGCTGAGCCACTCTTTGGCCCTTGCAATTATTTCTGCATCTACTGCCATAATTGTTTTAAAAGTTAATATGTTACGAATGAGTTATTTTACCATTTTTATGCTTTAAAATGTTTTGTAAATATATGGTGTTTTTTTGAAAATGTCAATTTTTTTTGGGAATTTTTTGTAAGAAAAAAAATGTGGTAATAGCAGAAGATGTCGGTTAAAAAAAATGGTTTATTGTTTTATTTTTTAACAAAAAAAGTTGTCTTTTATTTGTCAGTTTGCGTTATATGTAATATATTTGCAGTATAAAATATGGGTTAAACACTGACTTTCAGTCCCCTTGCGTTACAGACTGATTGTACCTAAGACAAAACCGGCAAGGCAGTTTTTAGCCCTTGTGTAAGGCTACCATATTTTTTTTCTTTTTAATATGTCGTCAGTTTTTCTTGGCTGCGCAGTTTTTATCTCCCAAAATTCTTTTTCGATACAATAATTTAAAGCCATTGCTGCCGAATCGTGTTTGTTGTTGCTGTTGTTAAATACCACAAGTAATATGGATTCTCCTGTGCCTTTGCGTATTTGATTATAATTGTCAATGATATATTTGATGTATTGTTCCACAGTCAATCCCAATTGGAGCAATTCGGTATGGTGTCGAGCAGAAATATGTTTGATTTGGTTTTCAGATATGTAAATATCGGCGCATTTGATGTGTGCATCTTGCGCGATAGTAGATTTGATTCTACCTACTTTGATATATGGATGATGTACTTTGGATTCCATTATTGAAAAAAAACGGAGCGAAACCTTGTTGGGTGGGTCGCTCCGTTTTTATTTTTTGTTGTGTCAGTGTTAATTACTCCGATACAACTTCGAATTCGATATTAGCCTTAATATCTTTGTAGAGTTTAATGGTGGCTTTGTATTTGCCCACCTCTTTGATATTGGCTTCGTCGGCGATAGTGATCGATTTGCGGTCAACTTCGATACCTTTTTTAGCAAGAGCCTCGGCAATCTGGATGGTGTTAACCGAGCCGAAGATTTTGCCGGTGGTAGAAGTTTTAGCGCCGATTTTGATCTCTTTTGCTTCGATTTCAGCAACTTTGGCAGTAGCCTCGTTGCGGAGTTTTTCTTCTTTGTGAGCCTGCTGTTTCTTGTTTTCGGCAAGAATTTTCTTAGCCGATTCGGTGGCAACAGTGGCAATGCCCTGAGGGATAAGGAAATTGTTTCCAAATCCGTCTTTAACCTTAACTATATCGTCTTTGGACCCGAGTTTAGCGTAGTCCTTTTTCAATATTACTTCCATTGTTCTAATCGGTTTTTATTATTTCAACAAATCGGTTACGTAGGGCAGCAAAGCGAGGTGACGAGCACGTTTGATTGCTACCGAAAGTTTGCGCTGGAATTTCAGCGAAGTTCCTGTGATACGGCGGGGAAGAATTTTGCCCTGCTCGTTAAGGAATTTTTTCAAGAACTCGGGGTCTTTGTAATCGATGTATTTGATACCGTTCTTTTTAAAGCGGCAGTATTTTTTCTTGCGGATTTCTACCGACGGTGGGGTGAGGTATCTGATTTCGCCTTGATCTGTTGCCATAATTATTCCTCCTTGTTTTCTGTGGTTTCACTTTGGGTTTCCTGTGCGGGTGCGGCAGCCTGTTCTGTTGCCTGTCCCGAGCGTTTTTGAGCGCGTTTTGCTGCGTATTCAACAGCGTGTTTGTCGAGGGCTGTGGTAAGCCAACGGATTACTCGCTCGTCGCGTTTGAGTTCTACGTCAAACTTTTCGATAAGAGCAGGATCTGCTTGGAATTGGAGAAGTTGGTAAAAACCGGTGCTCTTGTGCTGTACCGGGTAGGCCAATTTTTTCAAGCCCCAATTTTCTTCGTGTACAATCTCTGCACCACCGTTTGTGAGGATTGCTTTGAATTTGTCAACCGTTTCCTTCATCTGTTGGTCAGACAAAACGGGAGTCATAATGAAAACGGCTTCGTACTGTTTTTGCATAAATGTTAATTAATTATTGTTGTTTAAAAATTTTTCGGGTGCAAAAGTAGAGGTTTATTTTTTAAAGTGCAAATTTTCTGTGAGTTTTTTTAATTTTTTTTTCATTCATAAAAATGAACATAATGAATAAGACCATTTTTTTGATTGCGGCGTATATGCTAATGTAACACTCACAGATATAATAGCAACCAAAGGTTTTAACACCGAACTTTTTGCATAACTCATCAAACTTATATTTTTTTTGCCGGATTTATTCCGGCTTTTTTTATATATTTGCAAAAAAATAGCAAATGAAACGAATATTTTCTTCAATTATAGCATCAATTGCCTTTGTGTCAACCACTTTGGCTGATACCCTACCCTACTACGGCGATTCGGTACGCAACGTTCAGTTTTTCCCAACCGAAGAGTTTGTCAACAATCAATCGGCTCTTTCGGCGTTGGAGAACGAACAGAGTTTAAACATTATATATATAGTGTCGCTCGTGGTGCTGATAATCATTGCCGTGGCGGTGTGCTATCTGCAAAATCTTAAAAATAAGCAATACTCCAAAATTGTTGTACTGCAAAACCAAGAACTTCAACGTACCAAATATCAGAGCGATATGTTTGGTTATGTGCTCAATGCTGCTCAATTTCCGTGCTGCTTGGTGGATACTGAGGGCAATATTTCGTGGTGCAACGAGGCTTTTTCTACTTTCTATGGCAAAAAATCGGGCACTTTCGATATTTTTTCGGGCACTGATGCTGAATTTGACCGCAAAACCGTTGGAGATGCCACTGTGCCGTCAACTTTTCACGTGAGAATCAAGGACACTTACGGTAAGGTTTTCGGTTTTAAACGTACCATAGTGCCCATCAAAGATTCTAACGGTACCAAAAATTACGCGGTGATGGAGAACATCGCAGTGTAATTATCCTGCCACTTCGGCTTTAAGATCCAAATATGCTTTTGTAAAATACGCTCCCACAGCGGGTTCGCGATATTCCGAACCGTAAGGATTGTGTGTAACGCGCAATATCGGCGGCGCTTGGATGCGTTTGGCAACCGATAGTCCTTTGTATTTTTTGTACCAATTTTCAAGATCGTCGCAAAAGTCTTTTGCTGTTGGGAATTTCTCTTTGATAAATTCCTCGGTGAGCGGCGATGGCTTGTTACCATTGAGTTCGGCAGCAAGTTTGCCCTCAGAATATAGTTTGAGGGCGGTGTGAAGTGCAAGCGGCGTATTGCGTTCGCGCCATGCGGCAAACAAACGGTCGTGATAGGGATAGATAATGGGGTCGCCTTTATCTTGGTCAACGTTTTGATTGTCGCTGAGTTCGGCAGATGGAACAATTTCCAAAACCTTTTGAGGAACAATTTCACCGTGGTCGGATTTTTCGTTGATATAGCGGCAAAGGTCGTAAACTTGGTGTTTCCAAAGGTCGCCAATTGCGCCAAAAAATCCCGAAACATCGCCGTAGAGAGTGGCGTAACCAACTGTACATTCGGTTTTGTTGCCGTTGTTGGTGAAAACACCGTTCCAAGCACTTGCAATGGCAGCGAGCACACGGCTACCACGGTCGCGGGCTTGAACGTTTTCGATGTTAAACGATGAGAGTTTCAACTCAATCTCCTCCCCTGCCGCATTTTTGGGTTTTAAACCATCTATTTGACGTTTAGATAGTTCCACGCTTTCGCCAATTGGTACAGAGGTGTACCAACAACCGATATTTTTGGCTAAATTTTCTGCTATCTGTATGGTAGTCTGCGAATTAAACTTGGTAGGCATATTTACCAAAAGAAGATTTTTTGGTCCAATTGCTTCGGCATAGAGGGCGGCTGCAAGAGTGGAGTCAACGCCTCCGCTCGCTCCTATCACCACGTGCTGTAAACCGCATTGACTCAGGAATTTACGTATACCGTAAATGAGCGCGGCGTGAAGTTGTGCCATTTCAGTTTGCGGTTCGGTAATTGGTTGGTTTTCAGTTTCTTCGCCTTTTATCTGACCGTTTTCGTAGTTGATAGCCACCAAATCTTCTTCAAAAGCGGGCGACTGGCGGATAACGTTTCCTTGTTGGTCGTAAACTGCTGATATTCCGTCTAAAACATAAACATTTTTACCAGTATTAGCCACGCCAATTCCGCCGCAGTAAATCAACGGCATTGCGTATACACAAGCCTTGGTTTCGATACGTTGGTAAATTTCATCTTTTTTGCCATTATAAAACGGTGTGGATGAGATATTTACAATTATTTCGGCAGCGGGACTTACTTCGTGACGCAATTTCAATATTTCGTTTCCAAGATTGATGGCAAAGTTAATATTGTGAATTTCAATTGGTTCGGTGGTTACACCTGCATACTGTACGGGTGCGGCAAAATGCCGACATTCGTCGTAAGAGAGCGAAGTTTTGATACGGTAGTTTGTGCGTCCGTTTTGGGCAATGCAAGCCACGTTGAGTTTGGCTCGGCGACCTGTGGGCAAAATAAAACTTTTGCCAAAAACGGTTTCGTAAAACGCTATTGTTCCGAACACTATCGAAAGTTTTTGGTCGCTGAGGGCGGCAAGTTTTGCGTTGTAATATTCGCAATCAGATATAAAGTCGTCTTCGTCGAGGATGTCGCCTAAAAGTTTGCCCGAAATCACAAGTTCGGGAAAAATCAAAAGGTCGGCAGATTGAGCCTTAGCCTTGGCAACAATTTCAGCGCAACGGGCAAAGTTCTGAGCAGGTTTGCCCGATAAAATTTCGGTTTGTGCGTACAGTATCTTCATATAAAAATTTTTTCTCTGTAATATTCTATTGCAAATATAAGCATTTTTTTGTTTGGCGTATTTTTTTTTTAATTTTTGTTGTTTTGGCTAATCTATTGATTATTAGATAGATGTTATTTTTTTCAAAATTCAGTGTTTTACGTAAAATATTTTTTTTATGTTAAAAAAACGTTTTGTCATCGGGTACACCTTTATATATATAGAAAAGTTTTTTAATTTTGCCTTCCGTAATAAACACAGAATTAAATATTAAAACACAAAGAAATGAACATTTCATACTCTTGGTTGAAAAAATACATAAATTGCAACCTTGATGCAGACTCGGTATCTAAGATACTCACCAGCACAGGTTTGGAGGTTGAAGGCGCAGAAACCTCGGAATCTATCAAAGGCGGATTGAAAGGCTTGGTAGTTGGCGAAGTTAAAACTTGCGTTCCTCACCCCGATAGCGACCACATGCACGTAACCACCGTTGATGTAGGCGGTCCTGAATTGTTAAACGTTGTTTGCGGTGCTCCCAATGTGGCTGCCGGACAGAAAGTTATAGTTGCCACAATAGGCACAGTGCTTTACGATGGCGACAAGTCGTTTACAATCAAAAAGAGCAAACTCCGCGGCGTGGTTTCCGAAGGTATGATTTGCGCCGAAGACGAAATTGGCGTGGGAAAAAGTCACGATGGAATTATCGTTCTTCCCACCGACACCAAGGTGGGAACTCCCGCAGCAGAAATATACAACGTACAGAGCGACACCGTTTTAGGTATCGGCATCACTCCCAACCGCGTTGACGGTGCAAGTCATATCGGTTGTGCTCGTGATATTTACGCATATTTAAAGAACCAAGGTCAGGATGTAAAACTGCAATTGCCTGACGTGTCGGGATTTAAGATTGACAACAAAAACCGCTATATTCCTGTTGAGGTGGTTTCGCAAGACCGTTGCATCCGATACAGCGGCATCACCATCAGTGGCATAACTATCAAAGAATCACCCGCTTGGCTAAAACGCGACCTTGAATCAATCGGCATCCGCAGCATCAACAATGTGGTAGACGTTACCAATTATATTCTTTTTGAAATTGGTCAACCGCTCCACTCGTTCGATGCCGACAAGATTGCTGGTGGCAAGGTAGTGGTAAAAACTATGCCCGAAGGCACTGAGTTTGTTACTCTCGATGGTCAAACCCGCAAGTTAAGTGCCGAAGACTTAATGATTTGCGATGCCGAAAAACCGATGTGTATTGCAGGTGTGTTTGGCGGTTTGGATTCGGGAATTTCTGAAAATACCAAAAACGTATTTCTCGAAAGTGCTTGTTTCTCACCTGTAAGTGTAAGAAAATCAGCCAAAAGACACAATCTTCATACCGACGCAGCATTCCACTTTGAGCGTGGTTGCGACCCTTCGCAAACGGTTTACGTGCTTAAACGTGCCGCTATGCTGATTAAAGAAGTTGCTGGTGGCGAAATTTCGAGCGATGTGGTTGATATTTATCCTCAACCCGTTGAGAAAAAGCAAATTAAGTTAGAATTTGCTTACCTCAACCGCATTGTGGGCAAGGTAATTCCTCAAAATCAGGCTGTGGAAATATTAAAAAGTCTCGACTTTGATATTTTGGAACAAAATGCTGATTATCTGTTGGTTGCAGCACCTACTTACCGCGTTGACGTTACACAAAATTGCGACGTTGCCGAAGAGATTCTCCGTATCTATGGTTATGATAATGTGGAGATTCCTACTGAGGTTCACTCGGTGCTCTCGTATATGCCGCGTCCCGATAAAACCAAACTTACTAATAAGGTGTCGGATTACCTCAGTGCCAACGGTTTTTGCGAGGCAATGTGTAACAGCCTCAGTCAGAGCGATTATTACAAGGATATGACATCGTACAAGCCTGAAAATCTTGTACTTGTGCTAAATCCGTTAAGCACCGCAATGAACTGTATGCGTCAGACCTTACTCTTTGGCGCGTTGGAATCTGTGGCATTCAACCTCAATCAGAAAAACGAGGACATCCGCCTTTACGAATTTGGCAATGTTTGGACTAAGGGCTTGAAAAAGAGCGACAACAAGGCAAATCTCGCCAACTATTACGACGAAACTCACATTATGCTCGTGCTCAGCGGCAATGTTCAAACAGCAAACTGGGCTGCCAAAGAGCAAAAATCCACATTCTATTACCTTAAATCGTACGTTAACAACATCTTAGAGAGTCTTGGCTACAACATTGATAGTTTCCGCACCGAAGAAACCGACAAGACCGATGTATTTGCTTACGGACTTAAATATTTGATGGGCAAAGAGTTAATAGCCGATTTTGGTAGTGTAAGTTACAAACTCCGCAAACAGTTCGACATCGATAAAGAAGTATTTTACGCCGAGATAAATTGGGCTAACGTATTGAAATTCATACCAAAAGAGATTAAATACAAACCTGTAAGCAAATATCCCGAAGTAAAACGCGATTTTGCATTGCTTTTGGATACCAAAGTACGTTTTGAGGAGATCAAGCGTCTTGCACAAAAAACTGAAAAACAGTATCTTAAAGAGGTTTCGATATTCGACGTTTATCAGAATGAGAAACTCGGCGCAGGCAAAAAGAGTTACGCAGTGTCGTTCACATTCCAAAACCCTGAGGCTACATTCACCGACAAGCAGATCGACAAAATTATGGAAAACCTCCGCGCTGCATTTGAAAAGAACCTCGGAGCACAGATAAGATAATCACTTACAGATATTTACGAAAATAATTAAACAGACATATCAAAAATGAACAAAATCGTAGAAAAGGAGTTCTTCTCCGAAAACGTTGTTAAAATTGTGGTAGAGGCGCCCGAAATTGCCCTTAGCCGCAAACCCGGCAACTTTGTGATTGTCAGGCTCGACGATAAAGGCGAGCGTATTCCTCTCACAATATCTGCCGCCGACACCGACAAAGGTACAATAACGCTTGTGGTTCAGCGTATTGGCGTTTCGTCGTACAAACTCGCCGCAATGAATGTTGGCGACTATATCCACGACGTTGTTGGTCCGCTTGGACACCCTACACACATCTACAAGGCCGGCACAGTGCTTGCTTGTGGCGGCGGCGTGGGAGTTGCACCTTTGTTGCCTATCGTAAAGGCGTTTAAAGAGGCTGGCAACCGCGTGGTTTCGGTACTTGCAGCACGCAACAAAGACCTGATTATCCTCGAAGACGAAATTCGCAAATACAGCGACGAGGTAATTATTATGACCGACGACGGAAGTTACGGCAAAAAAGGCGTGGTAACCGTTGGTATGGAGGAAGTTATCGCTCGCGAAAAGGTTGACTTGGCGATTGCTATTGGTCCTGCCATTATGATGAAATTCTGTTCGCTCACAACCCTTAAATATCAGATTCCCACCGTAGTAAGTCTCAACACCATTATGGTAGACGGCACGGGAATGTGTGGTGCTTGCCGCGTAAAAGTAGACGGAAAAACCCGTTTTGTATGCGTTGACGGTCCCGAATTCGATGCCCACAAGGTAGATTTCAACGAGATGCTTCAACGTATGGGCTGCTACAAAGAGCAAGAAAAAGAGGCATTTGAACGCTATAAACAAACTATTTAATTGAAAACAAAATGACAGATTATAAAAAAGAACGCGAAGAAGAGTGGCGTGTAACCCTTCGCAAGTCGATGCCCGCAAAGGACAGGACTAATATCGAACGCGTTGAAATGCCTATGCAAGACGCTGTTGAACGCCGTAGCAACAACAAGGAGGTTAACCTTGGACTTACCGAGGAGATGGCTCTGCAAGAGAGCCGCCGCTGCTTGGACTGCGCTAATCCACAATGCGTAACAGGCTGTCCCGTAGGTGTTAACATACCTAAATTTATTAAAAAAATTGAAGGCAAAGACTATCTCGGCGCAGCCGCTACTATAAAAGAAACAAGCACTCTTCCTGCTGTTTGTGGACGTGTTTGTCCTCAGGAAAAACAGTGCGAGGCTAAGTGTTTTTATGTTGAAAAATTGAAGAAGAAAGCCGTGGCTATCGGATACTTGGAGCGTTTTGCTGCCGACTACGAGCGCGAATCGGGCAAGATGGCAGTTCCCGAGGTTGAAAAACCAAACGGAATTAAGGTTGCCGCTATCGGTTCGGGTCCTGCATCGTTGGCTTGGGCTGCCGATATGGCTCGCAAGGGTTACGATGTAACTGTTTACGAGGCACTTCACGAAATCGGCGGCGTATTAAAATACGGTATTCCTGAGTTCCGTTTGCCCAAAAAGATTGTTGACGCAGAAATCTCGAACCTCGAAAAAATGGGCGTTAAGTTTGTTACCAACACCATTATTGGTCGCACAATCAGCATCGAAACCCTTCGCGAACGTGGTTTCAAGGCATTCTTTATTGCAGCCGGCGCAGGTCTCCCCCGCTTTATGAATATTCCGGGCGAAAATTCAAACGGTATTTTCTCGTCTAACGAGTACCTTACCCGTGTAAACCTTATGCACGCCGCTGATCCTGAGTACGATACACCCGTTATCAAAGGCAAAAATGTAATGGTAGTGGGAGGCGGAAACACCGCTATGGACTCGGTTCGTACAGCAAAACGTCTTGGTGCTGAGCGTGCTATGATAGTTTACCGCCGTAGCGAAGCCGAAATGCCCGCACGTCTCGAAGAAGTTCACCACGCTAAGCAAGAGGGCGTTGAGTTCTTCACGCTCAACAACCCTGTGGAATATCTTGCCGACGAGAAAGGCCTTGTAAAACAGACACGTTTGCAAAAGATGGAACTTGGTGAACCCGATGCCTCTGGTCGTCGCAGCCCTGTACCCGTTGAAGGCAGCGAATACACACTCGACACCGATGCAGTGGTTGTTGCAGTGGGCGTATCTCCCAATCCTATAATCACTTCGGCAATCGAAGGCTTAGACGTTGACCCAAAACGCCGCACCATCATTGTAAATCCCGAAAACAACCAAAGCAATATTCCCGACATCTTTGCCGGTGGCGATATTGTTCGCGGCGGTGCAACGGTAATTCTCGCAATGGGCGACGGTCGTAAAGCAGCCGCTGGATGCGACGAATGGATAAAATCGCAGAAATAGTTTTCACACTTAATAGTTGATAAAAACTACCGCCCCAAAAAAGCGGTAGTTTTTTTATATGATTAAATCACTTAATATTTGATTTTGCATTATCCGCAATAATCACTACCTTCGCGCTCGATATTTGAGAGGTGTAAAATGATATATTTATACAATGATTAAATCTTTATTCTTTGATATCGACGGCACGTTGGTGAGTTTTAAAACCCACAGAATTCCCGACTCAACCGTGATGGCGTTGGAAGAGGCGAACCGTCGAGGTGTAAAAATTTTTATCTCAACGGGCCGTCCTAAGGCGTTTGTAATCAACTTAAAACAGATTGAACACCTTATCAGCGGATACATTTTAAACAATGGCGCAGTAAGTTTTGTTGGCTCAGAAACAGTGAGTTGCAACCCTATTCCGCCCGAAGATGTGCAAACTTTGATCAACGACGCAAAACAAAACAACTATCCCTACATAATTATGGGCGAGCGAGATTTTGCCGTGGTGAATATCGAACCTGTGGTGGATAGAATTTTTGACGAGGAACTGAAAATCAATAACATACACAACGGCAAAACACTTGATTACGTGTTGCAGCAACGCATTATGCAGTTGACCCCGTTTTTTGGCAGCGATTACGAAAAAATAATCCTTCCGAAGATATCGGGCTGTATGAGCAACCGTTGGAATCCCGAGTTCACCGACCTCACCTCAAAATACGCCGACAAGGGTCAAGGCTTAGTGTCAATGGCAGAATATCTTGGCTTAAACATCAGTGAGACAATGGCTTTTGGCGATGGCGGCAATGATATTTCTATTATTCAACGTGCAGGAGTGGGCGTGGCAATGGGCAATGCCGACGAAAATGTTAAGCAAGTGGCTGATTATGTAACAGATACGGTAGACGACAACGGTGTGTACAATGCACTCAAACATTTTAATGTAATTTGATATGGTAATAAATTTAGAGGATTTTGACGCAAAACGCATTGAGCAACTGAACGTTACAATGCAAACCAACTGTGATGTGTGGCAACTTATGGCGCAATTTGTAAACGAAACTCCTCAGTTTGTAACCCTCGAAATGCTCAATCAGATTACCGACGAATACGGTATGCAGCCCGAAATGGCTTTTGCGATGCTTTTTGCCTCGGCGTGCGGATTAGATACCTCTGAAAACCAACTACATAAAGAGATTTTTGCCGACTATTTTGTACCTTCGGTTCATTGCCTCAATACTGACGACTATACCGATGATATGTATCTGAAAACCATTAAGTTTCCTAATAAAACCATAGGAGACTGGCAGTTTTCCACAGCCACCTACAAACCTTGCGAGGCGTTTATATTTAACGAACCTGTGCAAACCTCAGATTTTAAAGAGTTTCCGCAGATTGGCTTCTTCAAGGAAGAGTTTTCGTATCCTGTGGTAATGCAAAACGGTAGAGAATGGATGTCGCTAAAACCAAACGAAATAGAAACAATGCGCACTCATATCGAAAATGCTCGTGGCAGGGTGTTAGTTTACGGACTTGGTCTTGGATACTACGCATTTATGGTTTCGCAGAAAAAAACTGTATCAAAAGTTACAGTTGTAGAAAAGGATTCTAAACTTATTGAAATATTTGAAAAAGAGATACTTCCGCAGTTTCCAAATCGAGCAAAAATTGAAATAATCAACGACGATGCCTACGCATTTGCAAGTCGCATAGAGCCCGATAACGGAATCTACGATTTTATATTTTCTGATATTTGGCACGATACCGGCGACGGACTTTCTATGTATCTGCGTCTCAAAGAGTTAAATTCAAAAATCAATAACTGCAATTGTGGATATTGGATAGAAAAATCGTTGCTCTCGCGACTTCGTGTAACTGTTTTTGACCAAATGTACCGTATTTTTCAGCAACCCAAGCGCACTCCCAAAGATGGCGAAAAAGTTATCACTACCTATAATGATTTTATTAAAATGCTGAGTGATAACGAATTGCGAAATATCAAAGTGGCAAGTAACCGTTCATATTAAAAGCCCTTTGGTGCTGAATTAGCAACATACGCAACGGTTTGAGTCTCTGATCTTTAACCTTTGCATTACGGTATTTGCGGTATTGCTCTTTAAACTGCTTGATATTTCCCTTTTTGATAAATTCGCGCATATTTTCGGGGAAAAAGAACTCTGCCCTCTCTCCTATCTCGTTGAAAATCATTGACTCATAGCGTTCAATCTCTTCAAAGTCGAGATTTCCGAAATGAATGTAACGGTTATGGTTAGCCTTTACAACAGCCGCCACATTGCCAAAATCTGCACTATATATATAAAGGTGTGGTTCGCTGCCAAAAAAACTGTAAAACTTTGATATATTGTCGAATACATCTTTGCTGATGATTCCCACTATGGTAACTTCGGGGTCGATAATTAAATCGCAACTGGCTAAGATGCTTGTTTCCACGCCGTTGCAGGGTTGTACGAGGTATTCTGTTGCTGAAATCTGCGTTTTGATAGTTTTGTCAGAAACGAAATAAATACGAGAGCCATCGCCGGTAGTCTGCGGTTTCCAAGCAAGCATTGATTGGCTTGTGGAGTTAACATCGTCGAAATATTGTAAAAGATTTTCGAGGTTTTCAAGTTTTTCGTAACGTGTGGCGATGTATTCTCTAAACGATTCAGGTTCAACGGCATATAGCGAGTTATGGCAACCGCGTTTAACGTGTTTTACCACACCTTGCGCCAAAAGTTCGCCAAAAACTTCGTTTTTCGACATCGAAAACGACACCGGCCTCCCCTTCGAGAGTTTTATCAGGTTTTCTATTAATAATTTTGTAATTTTCACGATATATATTTTAGAAAATTGTGGTACAAAATTATGATATTTTGTTTATATTTGCAAGAGGAATAAAATATTATTTAAGAGATACAATAATATTTATTAAATTCCGTTTTATAGTTTAAAAGATACAATAGTATGTCTACGCTATACAGATACGAAACCGAAACAGTAGAAGATTTGCTTGCTATAATGGCTTCAAATCTACAAAAGCGTCGTTTAGAGAAGGGACTTTCGCGCGAGGCTCTCTTTATGATGAGTGGTGTTCCATCCGCTACCATTGCCAAATTTGAACAAAAGCATACAATATCTCTCGCTTCTTTTGTGGCTTTGGCAAAATCATTAGGCTATACAAATGACATTAAGTCGCTTATTTCCAATCCATTATACAATACAATGGATGAATTAGAAACCATCAACAAAAACAAAAACCGAAAACGTGGAAGAAATGAGTTTGATAAATAAACTTTTGGTATCAATGGGCGACAAAACCGTTGGAACGCTCACCACAACTCCTGACGGTCGCTTGTGCGCTTTTGAATATAGCAAGGAATGGCTTGCTGAGGGTTTTTCGATTTCACCTTTGGAACTTCCGTTGCAACAAAAAATGTTTATTGCCAAACCCACTCCATTTTGGGGTAACTTTGGAATTTTTGAAGATTCGCTTCCCGATGGTTATGGACGTTATCTATTGAACCGTATGTTACGTAAGCAAAATATTGATGAACAAACACTTACTCCACTCCAACGGTTAAGTATTGTGGGCAGTTCTGGTATGGGCGCACTTTGTTATCACCCTGAAATTCTGCAAGGTGAGAAAAAAACACTGCCTCCGCTCGATCGCCTTCAACAAATGGCATTTGATGTACTTTCTGAAAAATCTAACGAAGGCGAAGATGTTCTTTATTATAACAGTGGCAATTCGGGTGGTTGTCGTCCTAAATGCTTGCTTAAAGATTCTGATGGACTATGGCTTGTAAAATTTCGACATACTTACGATCCTCCGGATTTAGCGCAAACCGAATATAACTACAATCTTGCGGCTCGTAAATGTGGTATTACAGTTCCTGATTTTAAACTCATTGATGGAAAATATTTTGCCACAAAGCGTTTCGACATCGAAAATGGGGTACGTATACATACAGCCACTGCGGGTGCATTGTTGGGCGTGTCAATACAGATGCCTACTTTGGATTATAAAAACCTATTGAATCTCACAGGGTATCTTACGCAAAGTCCTTCGCAAGTAGAAGAAATGTTTAGAAGAATGGCATTTAACGTTATCGCCGAAAACAAAGACGACCATCCCAAAAACTTTGCCTTCATTTGTCGTTCAGGTAAATGGAACTTAGCACCGGCATACGACCTTACACATTGTGTATCAGGCTACAATGGAGAACATGCAACATCAGCCAACAACAACGGAAATCCCACAACATCCGATATGATTGCTGTTGGCACATCCATCCGAATACCCAAAAAACGATGCCTGCAAATAATTGAGGAAGTGAAAAGTGTGGTGAGGGAGGTATTGGATTTGTAATAACAACTACTTATATTTAAGCCATTTATAAAATTTTTTCAAAAATTACTCAAAAAAACAATCGTTTATCGAGAAAAAAATCGTATATTGCGTTAAAATAATAGTCGGTTTTGGGTATGAGCCCGACGCCGTGAATAATTGAAAGATTATTCGGAAGTTGTGCTGTTTCTCCTAACGGGAACCTAGGAAATTCACGTAACAAGGGAGAACAAGCACAGCGACCGACCATACCTTATAGGCGTGGTCTGTTTATAGTTGTATTTTCTTGTTAAGGCTTTCCTAGGGCCTCCGTTAAAAGTACAACGAAGAAACAGACGCGCTTTTCTGTTTTTATCCCCCTTCCGAATGTCGATAGTGAAACGTGTATTATTAATTTACAAATATTTGACATTATGGGAAAGAGATTACTATTATTGTTGGTATTGTTGGGATCTATCAATTGTTTGGGACAGAATAATAAGTATCAGTTCCAAATGGAACAATACAACCATTACGACGAAGGTGCTGCACATCAGTTGTTTGAACAAGGCAGACGAATGACTGACGCTTATAATCAAGCGGTTAACCAAATATGGAGCAACTTAGAACGTATTAATAATTTTATGAGGCAAGGTGATTATGAAAATGCCAATCTGTTGATTGACAGATGTATTCAGTTAAACACTCAATATCAGTATCATCTTTATGACCATAATACATTGCTACAAAAGAAGAATGAAATTGCTAACGCTAAAAGCCGTTCAAACTCTCAAAACTACTACCAACCATCAAATAATTATAACAACAATTATACTCAAAACAACTATGCTACGGATGAAGTTACCCAGTCATATTTAAGAGCCTTTAATTCATACGTCAAAAGTGCTTATGGAGAATATGAACTCGGCAATTATGCTGACTCTCGTAATAGTTTAAATGAGGCGTACCGCATTTACGAACAACAAAAACTATCTTTAACACAGCAAGAATCAGACAGTTACAATCGTTTGAATGATATGCTGAGCAAAGTGGAGAATACCGCAAAGGCAATAGATATACGAGGACTAATAAATACATATAGCAATGGTTCTTATGGAATCGCTAACTATCTTAGCACTTATGGATTTAGGTATAGTCACGACAATAATGGCGCAAAGAATTATATAAGTGGTAACGAGGCAGTTAATGGTTCTGTTTCTGTCAACGATAATCAAAAAATGATTCTTTATTTCTTACCGGCTTCATTTAAAAGCAGGATTTTCAATGATATAAACTCTTTTGCCACATTCCGAGGCAATAGAAAAGACAACGAAAACGGTATGGAATATCAAGGTTTTGTATATTCAAATTTTTATATAGAATTGAGTACCAAGACTATACCTATGTCGAATAATCAGTTTTATATATTGAGGTTATTTAAAGTGGAGCAAGCAACAAACAATGCAAATAACACAACCCAAGACAACTCCGTCAATGAGCAAAATTATGGGGATGTCTTTTTTAATTCGGCTCAACAATATATTACCGAAATATATTCAGTAGATTCTCTAACACGAGAATTTAATCGAGAAGGCATTAGTAACGCCGATTGGTATCGATTGCAACAAGAAATAAAGAAAACACAACAAAATGCAAATAAACATAAAGATGAATATTTAAAGGCGTTTGTGTTCGGCGAACAATATTGCAATAAACTTATCAACAATAATAAAGATTTAGCATTTGCCTATGGACAATTAGGATGGCTCTACGATTCCAGAGGCATTATTCTTGATAAAGAACGATATTTATTAGACCACTCCGCAAATAGTAACATTACAGAAAGCAACAAAATATACCAAGAAGAACGAAAGTTCTTTTTTAAAGCGTTATCCTATTTCGAAAAATTGTATAACTTAGATAATGGTAACACAAAGGCACTAAATCAGATGCTGCAAATACGAAAAGACCTAGCACTTGATGAATATCATCCAACCTATATAATTTCACCATCGGATATAGTAATAAAATATCCCGATTTTAAGGAAATTGCAAGTGATAACATAGTAATAAAAAAAGTGATTATTTCTGACACTCAAACAGTTGTAGAATTATCAAATACAAATAAGAAAAATGGAACATATTATTTATGGATAACAATTGATAAAGATACCTACATTAATGTCAATGGCAAAAAGTATTTTTTAACAAAAGCGGAAGGTATCGGCATTAATCCCGATAAAACATATTTCTATGCCTTTGACCAAGCCAAAGATTTCGCTTTGTATTTTCCTCCAATCCCCAAATCAACAACCAAAATGGATTTGATAGAACCGGGTACAAGCGATTGGAAATTTTATGATATTCAATTACAATAAATTATAATCATTATGAAACAAACTGTCCTAACACTTATTCTATTATTTCTTACTGCATTTGCCAACGCTCAGGAAATAACCCTTTATGACTACAACGGCAATGCACGTGCGTATATCGATGCCAATAATAGTGCTATGCCTATCTACCTTTGGGATGGAGAACCAGTTGCATACCTCAAATCTGGACGAGGCGGAACGTTTTCAATCTATGGTTTCAATGGAAATCATTTAGGCTGGTTTGAAGACGGTTTAGTTATCGACCACGATGGCTATGTATGTGGTTTTGTAAAGGGTGCTTTATCAAAAGCAACTTCGTACGAACCATACAAAGGTTACAAACAATACTTGCCGTATAAGAGTTACGCAGAATACGAACCTTATAAGCCGTATCGTCAATCGTATTTTTCTAACACACCGTTGACCCTATTTTTACGGCAAGGACGTTAAAATACTGTCTCCAAATTCAAAAGTATTACACCGAAATTAATATTTGAAAATAAAATAAACTACTGAATATTAATACATTATAGAAAAAATATATAATAGTCCTCCATATAGTCTGAATTTTTTTATATAATAATGTGCATACATTTGCAGCAAGTAAAAAAAATAATATGTTTTCTAATATTTTTTATTATTTGCGGTTCACCGCAACCCTACTAAGGGAAGGCAAATATGCCACTATTTTAACTTATTCAATGTTTAATTATAAAATAATAGGAGGATTTAAAAATGAAGAATAACAAATTGAAAAATGATTATTGGGAATTTACAAAAATAAGATTTACCCCCGATGAGCATCAAGACTCACCGCCATCAGAAAACAATCCAATACCGGATTATTTTACACAATTTGGAACAAATTTTCTGAAATCTCCGTTTGGAGCAACATACGATGCTGTGTTGTGGGGCTTGGACAAGATTGGTGCACCATCAAATGTTACCAACTTGTTGCGCGATGTGCCAAATGCTATCAAATATAAAATGGAAACATTGCCATTCGCACTCATAAAAGCCATTGTAGACTATGCGAAAGGTAGGGGGTGGACAATAGAGGAAAGTTATAACCACTATTTAAAAAATCCTACTTTGTTTCAGCGTATGAATACGATAGAGCCGTTGCCAAATAACAATAGCAACTACTCAAAAGAAGAATCTGATGTAATAAGAGAGATGGCAGGCAATAAAAGTTACATAACTAACGCTGATATAAGGAGGGTGTCTGGTAGATATGGTAACAATAGTTCAATTTCATCGTATATTACAGAGCCAGACAAGGTTGTTCAAACTTCAATAGGTCAATCAAGCGGCAGTAACGGTCATTTACACGATATTTTTGATACCAATGTTAGTACTGAGACTGCGAAAAAAGATAACAAGAAGTATATGGAAGGTGCTAAGAGTAATCCGGGTTTTAATTATTTCACCCTTAGGGCAATTATGCCATTCATAGGAAGTACTGATATTATGCCCGATAACTACAAAATACACACTTACATAGATTTGAATCAATGATTCCATGAATAGATGAAAAAGAGATTTAAAATATTGGCTATCATTGCATTAGTTATAATCGTATGTGGCTTTGTCATTAAATCTCAAATTCGGCTTGTAAAATTGAACGACCGTACAACGCCGCATTATTCTATCAATGTTGATTGTAATCTAATACAGTTTCAAACAATCGAGGATATTGCTGTATATGCTAAAAAAAAGACTGCGGCTGATTTGTCGTTTAGTTGGCACAACGACATTGTAAACGGAGAAGCCAACTGTGTTGGTTATGCCCAATATGCAGCCGTTATATGCAACGAATTATTCAAGCGAAACAATATTAAGGCAAAGGCAAAACCAATTGTGGGCTGTTATTATTTTAGAAACACGAATATTCATAATTTGATAACAAAATTCATTGATAATCAACAGATTAATAATTTTATCAAAGACCACGACTACGTGGAGATTGTGGATTCTGAATCAAACGTCGTTTATTCCTTCGACCCAAGTATTTACGATTTGACCTATTTGGATTTTGGGGATTAGAATAGTAAATCTGTTCTGCATACAGAACAGATTTACTCATTTTTTGTTCTACACACAGAACAAAAATACTACATTTTTGTTCTCCATACAGAACACTTACTTAATTTTTGAATATTTATTCAAATTTCTTTTGCATACTATTAAAAATTCTCGTTAATACCACTTAAAAAACTTATATTCCTAAATATCAAGTAAATATAATTCAAAAAAACGTGATAATTTAAAGTACCACTTTATTATATCCGAATATTTAAAAGTATAACCATGCTCCTTAGAGTTATTCCACGCCATCCATCATACGTATTTCACGTAAACTGAATATTTATACAAAAAAAGTAAATATTTAACATTCATTTAAGAAAATAATCCTTTCCTTTGCACCGTGAAAATTATTTGACAAACAACCAAAAACATTAGATTGTATTTTTTATAGAAGTTATGGCAAACAATTTAGAAATTAAAAACTTAGACAGTGTGGCTGTAAGGTTTTCGGGCGATTCCGGCGACGGAATGCAGTTGGCCGGAAACATTTTCTCCACCATTTCTGCCACAGTAGGCAACAGCATCAGCACCTTTCCCGATTATCCCGCCGACATTCGCGCTCCTCAGGGTTCGCTTACGGGAGTTTCTGGTTTTCAGGTACATATAGGTGCAGGCAAGGTTTATACTCCCGGCGACAAGTGCGATGTGCTTGTGGCTATGAACGCCGCAGCACTCAAAACTCAGTATAAATATGCAAAACCGGGTGCCGCTATCATTATCGATACCGACTGTTTTAAAAAGGCCGACCTCGAAAAGGCTCAGTTCGCTACCGAAGACCCGATAGCCGAAATGAATATCGACCCCGACCGCGTCATCGCCTGTCCCCTCTCCACTATGGTTAAGGACTGCCTCAAAGATTCGGGTATGGACAACAAGAGCATCCTCAAATGCCGCAATATGTTCGCCCTCGGATTGGTGTGCTACCTTTTCGACCGCGACCTCAATATCGCTTTCAACTTCCTGAAAGAAAAATTCGCCAAGAAACCCGGCGTGGCCGAGGCTAATATAAAGGTGATTCAGGCAGGTTACGACTACGGTCACAACACTCACTCGTCGGTGGCAAACGTTTACCGCATCGAGTCGAAAGAGAAAGTCAAAGGCCGCTATATGGACATAACCGGCAACAAGGCAACCGCTTACGGACTTATCGCCGCTGCCGAAAAAGCAGGTTTGCGCCTTTATCTCGGTTCGTATCCTATCACCCCCGCTACCGACGTTCTTCACGAACTTTCTAAACATAAGTCGTTGGGCGTAACCACAGTACAGTGCGAAGACGAAATCGCTGGATGTGCTTCGGCAATTGGTGCTTCGTTTGCTGGTGCTTTGGGTTGCACATCTACATCAGGTCCCGGAATTTGCTTAAAATCAGAGGCTATGAACTTGGCTGTGATTTTGGAACTTCCGTTGGTGGTATTAGACGTTCAGCGTGGTGGACCCGCCACAGGATTGCCCACAAAATCAGAGCAGACCGACCTTTTGCAGGCTCTCTACGGACGTAACGGCGAAACTCCGATGCCCGTTTTGGCTGCCACCTCTCCCACCGACTGTTTCGACGCAGCATTCGACGCCGCAAAAATCGCTCTCGAATATATGACTCCCGTTGTGCTCCTCACCGATGCATACGTGGCTAACGGTAGCGCGGCTTTCAAACTTCCTGATTTAAAGGATTATCCCGAAATAAAGATTCCTTACGTGCCCGAAGAACTCAAAGGCAAATGGACTCCCTATATGCGCAACGAAAACGGCGTAAGATACTGGGCTGTACCGGGTCGCCAGGGTTTCACACATATTCTCGGCGGTTTGGAAAAAGACAACAAGACCGGCGCAATCAGCACCAATCCTGAAAACCACGACCTTATGTGCCGTCTCCGTGCTCAAAAAATCGCCAACATCCAAGTTCCCGACCTCCAAGTTGAGGGCGACCAAGATGCCGAACTCCTAATTGTTGGATTCGGAAGCACTTACGGACACCTTCACGCTGCAATGGACGAGATGCGTGCACAAGGCAAAAAAGTTGCACTTGCACAGTTTAAATACATCAACCCGCTGCCCAAAAACACAGCCGAGGTGTTGAAAAAATTCAAGAAAGTAGTTGTAGCAGAGCAGAACCTCGGACAGTTTGCCGGATATCTGCGTATGAAAATCGACAATTTCGTTCCCTTCCAATTCAACGAAGTAAAGGGTCAGCCCTTTGTAGTGAGCGAACTTGTAGAAAACTTCAACCAAGTGTACAACAAATAATTAACCTTTAAAAGCGAAAATTAAAATGAGCGAATATACACAAGCAGATTTCAAAAAAGGACAACCGAGATGGTGTCCCGGCTGCGGCGACCACTTTTTCCTCGCCTCTTTGCAAAAAGCAATGGCCGAAATTGGCGTTGCTCCCGAAAACACAGCAGTAATTTCAGGTATCGGATGTTCGAGCCGTCTGCCCCACTATATGGCCACTTACGGTATGAACACCATCCACGGACGCGCTGCCGCAATTGCCACAGGATGCAAGGTGTCGAACCCCAAACTATCTGTATGGCAGGTTTCGGGCGACGGCGACGGTCTCGCTATCGGCGGAAACCACTTTATCCACGCCAACCGCCGCAATATCGACCTTAAAATGATTCTTCTCAACAACCGTATCTATGGTCTTACCAAAGGTCAGTACTCTCCTACCTCTCCCCGTGGATTTGTAAGTAAATCAAGTCCTTACGGCACAGTTGAGGATCCATTCCGTCCGGCAGAACTTTGCTTTGGCGCACGTGGACATTTCTTTGCCCGCGCCGTTGCCACCGACCCCACCGGCACAGTAGACATTCTCAAAGCCGCTCACGCACACAAGGGTGCAGCCGTTTGCGAAATTCTCCAAAACTGCGTAATCTTCAACAACGGCACTCACGACTCGGTTTACAACAAGGAAGGACGCGCCAAAAACGCTATCTATCTACAACACGGCAAACCGATGCTCTTTGGCGAAAACAATGAGTTCGGACTTATGCAAGAAGGCTTCGGCATCAAGGTTGTAAAACTTGGCGAAAACGGCATCACCGAAAAGGATATCCTCGTTCACGATGCTCATTGTGAGGACAATACCCTCCAACTCAAACTCGCCCTTATGGAAGGACCAGATTTTCCAATTGCCCTCGGTGTAATCCGCGACGTTGAAGCCCCCACCTACGACGACGCAGTCAACGCCCAAATCGAAGAAGTAAAATCAGCAAAGAAATACCACAACTTTGCCGAACTCCTCGAAACCAACGACATTTGGGAAGTTAAATAGCATTTAATTGTTTCCATAATTCATATCAAAAGCGGTGTGCGAAGTGATTTCGAACACCGCTTTTTGGTATTTTGTTGGGTGGAAAATTACACCACAGCCTCCACAATTTCCTTATCGCCAAATTTCAACGTTTTAACTCCTGAAACTTTGTTTTTGTTGAAATTGAAACTTAGCATATAACCCTTATTAACATGGTAAAAATCAAGGTATTCGGTAAGTTGATGTTCGCCACGTTCGTTGTAGGCATTTCCGCGCCAAATTTTCATTTCTATGATGTATCGTTTTCCAAGATAGTCGATAATCATGTCGGTACGAGAACGGTCGCGAGTTTCCGCTTCGATGTAATAGTTGCCAGTGCCGTTGATAATCGGCTTGATGTATAGCATAAAGAAACGACGACCTTCTTCCTCCTTGAATTTTAGATTCTTGCTGCCGTAAATGTCGTTGAAATGCACGGCAAAACGTTCAAGAATTTTTTCCATTTTGAGTGCACCGTTTTCGATGAATTGGTCACGGTCGGTGCTACCCTGTATGTAAATTTCGCTTTTCATCTCTTCCTCGTTGGTAAAAAGGTTGTAAAGACGAGTCTCCATTATTCGGTTGAAAATTCGCACTTTGCCGTTTACATCCTTGATATAATTAAACATCGCAGCAAGATTGAATACCTTGATGTCGAGGTTGAAGGAATAGTCGTTGCCGTAATACAAAATATCTTTCAAGATGGTTTTAATTTCGGGGAAATCATCCAATTTTTTTATCAAGTCGTCAAATAGGGTGTTCTTCTCTTTTAACAGCATATTCACCGCCTTCAAAAAGCCCTCTTTATTCCATTCAAATTTTTTTGTATCAATTAGTTGGCATAATCTCGACACAAAAAACGGGTATCCCGAAGAATAATCCCAAATCATCTGTGCCATTTCAGAAACATTCATGCCTGTTTTATGGTCCGCTTCATATTCTTGAAGCATTTTTTCAATGTTGGCAGTGTGAAACGACATATCTTCGTCGAATGGCACAGCAATGTTCCAAGGAGAATTATATTGATGGTTGCTGTCGGGACGCACTTTAAGTTTCAGATTCTTTATGTCGTAAACTCCCGCAAGTATAATCGACTGAAAAGTTGGCACTTGCATACGTCTAAGATATTTATTACGCAACATACGGAGCAATTCAATAAACGATTCGTAAATGCTTGCATTGTCAACTTCGTCGATAAAAATGACTATTGGCTTGGCATTTTTAGCACAAACATCCGAAATTGACTTTTCAAATGTTTCAAAAGGAATCTCCTTATTTTCAGCATATTTGGTCAACAAATCAGATATCAAAGATTTTGTATTGTCATCCAAATGATTGATATTCACGTATTCAAATGCCATTTGCACTTGTTCCCAAAACGAGTATGCAAGAGATTCCTTGGTTGCAAAATTGTTGCTTCCCAAGGCTTCAAAACTTAGCGAAAACACCACGTAATCATTGCTCAGACGCTGTGCTAAATGATAAAGTGTAGTGGTTTTACCATATTGGCGACCACGATTTATGGTAATATATTCACCATCGGCCACTCTGTTAGCAATATCATCGAGCCGTTTGGTAATATCTACCATATAATGTATCTCAGGGTAACAAGTGCCTGTTGTGTTGAATCTGCGCATAATCGTTAAGTATAAAATATGCAGCAAATATAAAAAAAATCCCAAAATCAATTCCCTATCTCGAAAAACTTTTGTAACTTTGCAAAAATATATCATCAATTTGAATATATGACAAATCAAGAAGTTATCGACGCTATTTTCAACGACCCTACGGTCAAGTATGAACTAACGGAGTTTCAGGGATTAGGCAAAACAATTCCTGAAATGCTTAATATATATAGTCGTCCCGGCACAGGCAAACTTACCGGCAAGGATGTCTATTACATCAAACCGCTTTGCAAGTTTCATTCCGAGAAAGAAGAATTTCAAATCTACGTAGAAGGTGGCAAATCGAACCCTGAGGAGATTGTCCGCCAACTTTGGGTATGGAAACTCATCAACTACTACGGATACTCGCCCGACCAAATCCGCTGCGAAATTCCTGTGCAGTTTGGTAGTGCCGAAGCAACTAAATTTGCCGACATCGCCGTTTACCGCAAAACCGACCTCGAAACAGTGAAAATCCTTTTTGAGGTTAAGAAACCTAAACGCAAAGACGGCATCGAGCAACTCAAATCATACCTTGGCGCAAAGGGCAACCCTATTGGCGTTTGGAGCAATGGCGCCGACAAACTTATTCTATACAAACCCCAAAACAAAGATTTCGACACTCTGTCGGAAATACCGAAAGTAAGCGAAGAAGAAAAAGACGTAATGGAAGTGAAGCGCACACTCCCAATGCTCAAAACCCAGTTCAACTTCAAGAAAATTGTGCAAGACCTTGAAGAACTTGTACTTGCCGACAGTGGCAACGACGAGTTCAACGAGATTTTCAAACTAATATACGCCAAAATTTACGACGAAAAACAGGCTGAGGAAGACACTCGCCGCAAAAAAGAAGTCCATTTCAAAAAATACGAAGATCCAAAACTTACATACGAATGTATCAACGGACTATATCATCAAGCACGCGAAAAATGGCAGGGTGTTTTTGAAGAACCCGACATAAAACTCCGACAAGACCACCTGCAAGTATGTGTGGGTCCAATAGAAGACAAACGTCTTTTAGGTTCCAACCTTCGCATTATGGACGACGCCTTCGAGTACCTTATGCCTACCGAAGCCAAAAAGAAAAAAGGACAATTTTTCACACCGCGACACGTAATCGAGATGTGCGTGCGTATGCTCAACCCAAAAGATTACGAATACGTTATCGACCCGAGTTGCGGTTCTGCCGGATTCCTCCTTCACGCTATGGAATGGGCTATGCCCGCATCTTCTGCCAGCGAACAGGAACTCCGCAAAACTCGATATGCCGAAAAATACCTTTGGGGAATCGACTTCGAGGCGCGTGCCGCCAAAACTTCACGAGCATTGATGCTTATTGCCGGCGACGGACACACCAATATTTTTGGCCCTGACGTGAGCAGCATCGACCCTAAGACGTGGTACAACACGCCATCGGGCAAAGATTTGATGCAACAACTCCGCAAAACTCAACTCCTGAAAAAACGCATACCCGACAGCGAACTTCTCACCGACGAAGAAAAAGCGTGGGATTATTTCTCTGAAATGAACTTCGACATTGTGCTTGCCAACCCTCCCTTTGCCGGAGAGTTGAAAGACAAAAAAATGTTGCAGCACTACCTGTTGGCTGAGCCGGCTATCCGCCGCGCAAAAGACAAGCAGCCAAAAGAAGAACGCGACGTTATATTCATAGAGCGCATTATCAACTTGCTCAAACCGGGCGGACGTGCCGCTGTGGTATTGCCGCAGGGCAAATTCAACAACTCGTCGCTCGCATTTATACGAGAATTTATCCTCCACAAAGCACGACTTTTGGCTGTGGTGGGATTGCACGGCAACACCTTCAAACCTCACACAGGCACTAAAACATCCGTGCTTGTAATCCACAAATACAACAAGCAGGAACTCGAAGACATTGAAAAAATAAAACAAGAAGTAAAAGACAATTGCCCCGACTACGAGCAGCAAATCTCTGTGCTCATCAACAGCGCAAAAGACCTTGTGGACATCGACGAGGCTGCAATCCCCGACGACATTCTTGCTGTGCTCAACGAGGAATTTCCCGAAGAAGAATCGGAGAGTAACGAAGCCGACGACGCCAACACCGAAACCGATGCCGAACCTGCCGAGCAACTATCGCTCGAAGACCGCATCGAAGAGGCTGAAAACCGTCTCAACGACCTCAAACGGCAAGAAATCAACGCTAAAAAACATCTGCAAGACCTCGCCGACGCTGTGGAGGCTCTCATTGCAAAGCAGAAGAGCGAATTAGAACTACTTGCCCAAAGCACCGACAAAGACAAAGCGCAAATCGCCGCCGACAAAAAGACTTTGCAAGCCGAACACAAAGACGCTCTTAAAGCACTCAAAGACAAAAACAAAGCCGACGAAAAAAAGATCAAAGCCGAACTCAAAATGCTTGGCTTGCGTATTCCGCTTGCCGAATACAACCTGCAAAAACTCACCTTCAAAGGTCGTTTGCAGATTATACTCAATACACCCGAAATAATAGAACGCTTGCGAAGCCGCTTTATTGATGCCGAAGTTGCCAAACGACTCGACTACCCAATTTTTATGGCAGTATCGGAGCGTGGCGGCAAAAACAACAGCGGCGACTACGAATATATGCACG
This sequence comes from Bacteroidales bacterium, assembly GCA_016286055.1. Taxonomy (GTDB): domain Bacteria; phylum Bacteroidota; class Bacteroidia; order Bacteroidales; family UBA3824; genus UBA3824. The sequence goes on along the minus strand of JAEERW010000015.1, from coordinate 1,569 downwards.
ACGACAACGGAAACCTCGTGGAAGACGAAATTGGCAACCCCGAAATCGACCAAGACCTCGTTAACCACGCCATCTCGCGCGACGAACTCAAAAAAGCCGCCCAGAAATACTATCAGCACCTGCACCCGCACACCCAAATGGGTATGGCTGCCGAACCCTCTGTACCTTACGGCAACCCGTTTATCTCTGACGACAACCTCTGCATTGCCGAGGCTTTTGTAAAATTCGCTGTTGAACAAGGTTTCGATTTTTGGATGGAGGAGGAGTAATGGCGATTATCACAACAACAAATCTGTCTGCATTAGAGTTTGGGAATAGAATTGATGGAGAATTGTACAATCCCAATCTATTATTATCTTTATGCGAATTAAAACAAACAGGGTATGAATTGAAACCCATTGGAAGTTTTTGTGTGGTAAAAAGTGGTACAACACCAACCGACCGAGACGATTCACTTAAAGACGGTCCTATACTTTTCAAGACGACAGACATTAGAAATAATGTGTTATCACCTTATAATGATTATTATCATATCAATACGGTGATACATAACAGAATGCAAAAAACGAAATTAAAAGGGAATGATGTTCTTCTCAACATTGTTGGGGCAACATTGGATGTAATTGGTCGTTCCGCAATTATCAAAGACGATATAAAAGAAGCCAATATCACTCAGGCTATGGCGTTTCTGCGGATTATTAAGGATAATTTCAAATCAGGTTTTTTATTTGCTTATCTCAATACGAAATATGCACAAGACCAAATAAAACGTTATGCTCGCCCCACAGGTCAATTTAATTTGAACCTCGTGGAAGTCAAAAAGATTTTGGTTCCAAATATTGTAAAAAATTTACAGACCGAGATTGATGAACTCGTTAATCAGAGTGGATTATTACAGTCTAAATCTCATACCCTTTACCACCAAGCCGAAGCCCTTCTTACCAAAGAACTGCAACTCGACAAACTTCAACTGCCCAAAAACAAATGGTACACGGCGCAGTATAGCGAGGTGGTGGATTCTCAAAGGCTTGATTCAAACCATTTTAGAGATGCATATTCGTATTTATTTGAGTTCCTTAATAGTAGATTTCAATGCAAATTGGTAAAACAATTTGTTTCCGTCAACAGACGAGGTTTGCAACCTAAGTATGTTGAAAATGGTGATATAATGGTTGTTAACAGCAAGCATTTGTCAAACACTCATATTAATTACGACCAAACAGAAAAAACAACAAAAAAAGAATTTGAAAAACAGCAAGTTGCACAAATCAAGAATGGCGATGTACTCATATATACCACAGGTGCGTATATAGGCTTAACCAACGCTTTCAATTCGGATGAATTGGCAATGGCAAGCAACCACGTTAACATATTGCGATTGTCTGATCCTAAAATCGACCCGAATTATTTGGCATTGGTTTTCAATTCTATAATAGGACAATTGCAAACACAAAAACACTCGCGCGGAAGTGCTCAACTCGAATTGTATCCGGCTGATATTGATAAGTTTATTATCCCATTATTAGATGAAGATATGATGAGGTCAATTGGAGAAAAGGTGCGAAATAG
>JAEERW010000014.1 GCA_016286055.1 Bacteroidales bacterium | reverse complement strand
AATGAAGTTCAACTATCTTTCAATAGAAAACTAAAAGTCGTTTCAGTTCCCCACGCGGTTGGAGTTTCCGCAGAGCGACAACGGCAAGAGCATTTTTCTTGTGGGCGGTATGAACGGCGCAGGCAAAACCTCGGTGATGGAGGCTGTTAATATATGCCTCTACGGCGAGCGTGCCGACAACATATTCAAGAGCATCAACCATAAAGAACTTGCCAAGGGCAACGCTTTTGTAAGTTTTGAACTCGAATTCACCACCGACTCTTTCGAGACCATACTCGTAAAACGCACGTGGAGCGCCAACGCCTGCGAACACCCCCTTGCAAAAGACCTCGTGGAAAAACTCACCGTGGTAAAAGACGGCAAACGTGTTTCGGTACAGAACAAAGAGATGTGGCAAGACTACATCAACAGCACCATACCCAAAGGAATAACGCAGTTTTTCTTTTTCGACGGCGAAAAAATCCAGCAGGTGGCTGCCGACGACCATTCTGAGGTATTGCTCAAAGATTCGTTGGAAGCCGCCCTTGGCATCAAATACATCTCACGCCTTGCCGACGATGTGCTATACATTAAGCAGGAAGAACGTAGAAATTTTGTTGATGTATCCGACGAGGATATAGAATTTAAGGAATCGGAACTGAAAAAAGAATCCCGCAAGTTGAAAGACAAGCAAGACGAACTTGCCGACACTCAGGAACAACTTGCCGAATACAAACGTCAAAAAGAAGAGGCTTCCAAAAGGTTCAAAAGTATTTTCAGCATCGACCCCGAATCCTCGGAAGTGATAAAACAAAAAGAGAAAAAACGCATCTCGCTTTCGAGCCAGAGCAGCCAACTCGATTCGCAAATAAAACAACTCATCGAGCAGTATTTGCCGTGGGCAATGGCGGGGCAACTCTTTGAGCCGCTCAAACAGCAAATCGAAAAAGAGCATACCGCCCAGCAAGGCAAGTTTATAGCCGAAAACGCTTCCGAACTCACACGGCAGATTGTTTATACCATCGACAACCCGATGCCGCTCACAGGCTCGCCCCTCAACGAACGCCAAAAAGAAGAAATCGAACGCCGTCTTTTGGCACTATTCAGCGGCAACCAAGAGCAGGTGGAAAAAATCCTCAACCTGAGCGACCGCGACGCCGCCCGCGTTCTCAACAAGATGGAAGAAATCGAAAAAAGCGACATCCTCCAATTGCAGGATTTGATAAGTCAAAAACAGGAAATCGACGACGAAATCGACAACATACAGTCGAGCCTCCAATCGCGCGGCAACAGCCGTAGCGAACAAGAACTCTTCGACGATTTGCAGGAAACTATGGAAAGTTGCCAGATTCAAATTGGTCGCCTTTCCGTTACAGCCAACAATCTGCAAGAGGAAATCCGTATCGTCGAAAGCCGTATCAAAGACATCGAGATAGAACTCAACAAACTATACGACCGACACAACTCCTCGCAAGAGAAAAAGCAGTTTATCGACGAATGTGACAACATTGCCAATATGCTCAACGCATACATCATCAAACTCCGCAAAAGCAAAATCCAACTTTTGCGCGACAAAACCTTTGAGATGTATCTGCGCCTGTCGAGCAAAGCCGACCTGATAAAAAGCATCGACATCGACGAAAAAACATACGAGATGACCATTCGCGACAAAAACGACAATGTAATCCGCAAATCGGGTCTGTCGGCGGGCGAAAAAGAAGTGTTTGCAATATCGCTACTTTGGGGATTGGCGCAGACGTCTCAACTCAATCTGCCCATCATCATCGACACACCGCTTTCGCGTCTCGACAGCGTTCACCGCGACAACATCGTGCGTCAGTATTTCCCCAATGCGGCATCGCAGGTAATAATACTATCTACCGACACAGAGGTAGATAGCAACTATTTCAAAAACCTCGAACCGTATCTTTCGGGCGCGGCGCGTCTCATTTTCAATAGAAACCAACAACTCACAACCGTTTCCGAAGGTTACTTTTGGAACTAAACAGATAGAATTATGGCAGACAGACTTTGTACATCGCAAGATGCCGACGAATACATCACCTCATTGCGGCGCATTACCAATTTAGACAAGTCGGTAATAGCACGTTTGGCATTCACATATTCGCTCAACACCGCTGGCAAAAACGTAGCCGAAAGCAAGAATTTTGCAGGCGGAGAGATGCGTATTGCCTCGTTTATGGGCGGCGACGAAACCTTTGTGCGCACGCTTGTAAGTTTCGTTTACCAAAAATCGGAATTCGACGAGCAGGAGTTTTACAGCAACCATTCCATCATCAAAAACCACATCGACAACGGCGCCGAAATGCTATGGAATCTTTACCATCAAAACGGCGATGATGTCAACCGATGGTACGCCGAGTTGGTAAAAATCATAAAACTATCCAACAAAGCCGATGTAAAGACCAAAGACCTCGACATCTTTATCGGCCGCAATATCCTCAACAACGACGAACTGATAATGGGCTTAAACGACACCACCATACACGCCAATTCGCACCTTGCTATTATGGGTATTCCGGGCGTAGGCAAAACGCAGTTCCTCTTGAAAATCCTTGCCGACATCCGCCGTCAGTCGGATTATCAGACCAATTTCATCTATTTCGACTACAAAGGCGACGTTGTTGACAATCAAAAATTCATTGACACCACCCGCTGCCGCACCTACAAACTTTTGCAAGGTGAAGACCAGTTGCCGATAAGTCCGTTCATCCTGTCGGATTACAGCGAACAATCCATCTTGCTCTCGGCTCGCGAAAAGGCAGAAAGTTTTTCGTCCATAAAATCTTCCTTGGGCGTAGTGCAGAAAGGTGCGCTTACCGATGCCATAGTAGCCGGCTACCAGTCGCGACAAGGCACCGACAAGCCGTTCCCCGATTTCAACGACATTTTAGAAATCGCAAAACTCGCATACGAAACCGACAACAAGAAAGACGACTCTTTGATAGAAGTGTTGCGCGATTTGGCGAAGTTTGATTTGTTTTGGTCGCACAATTCGCCTGTTGACCCTCTCGAACGCATAAGCAACCGCACAATGATAATTGACATTCACAAAATGCCGGTATTGAAAGAGTTGGTGGCATATCTTGTAATCGAGCGACTCTACAAAGAAATGGTTTCTTTGCCCGACAGTCAGGTAAAAGACGGCCGCCGCACCATTCGCACCATTCTTGTAATCGACGAGGCACACAACTACCTCTGCCAAAAAAACATCTTCCTTCAACGCATCATCCGCGAAGGACGTTCCAAGGGTGTTGTGGTATTTTTTGCCTCGCAGTCGCCGTCCGACTATCAGCAAAAGTTCTTTGATTTTCAGGAATTGCTCGAATTTTCATACATTTTCCAGTGTCAAGGCACAGCCGCCAAAGACATTCAAGACATATTGGGATGCAGTGCTAAAACCGCCAAAGACCTTCAAACCGAAGTGGCGCGTCTCGAACCCTTCCAAGTAATTGCACGCGGAATGAACAAGACCGACGAATTTGTAAAATTCAAAGCCGAAGCGTTCTATAAGAACTATTAGTAAAACGTTGCTATTGCAAAAATTAACAATAATTATTGTTGATATACTATAAAAATTCTTACATTTGCCATAGTTTATACACAAACCTATGACACAAGAATATCCACAATTTGAACGTGCGACAGGCATCTACTACAAGAACGAAGTGAAGACCATCAAGAAGTCAGGTTCGGCATTTCAGTTCTTGTACGAAGCCTTTATGAATGCTTGGGAGGCAATAGTAGAGCGGTTTACGCCTGAGCATATCAATTTGGGAAGTATTCGCATCAACTTGTACCGCTCCGACAATCTTGCGAGCCAAAGCAATGGAATCTATGATTTTGTGAAATTTGAAATTGTTGACAATGGTATAGGCATCAACGATGTCAATTACAGCCGTTTGTTGAATCTTAGGGACGACAGCAAAAAGATGTCTAACAAAGGAACAGGCAGAATACAATACATCCATTTTTTTGACCACACGTATATCGACAGTGTTTACCAAAACGATGACAAGACACATACGCGAAGGAGAATCACACTTTCCAAAAACGACGCCTTTTTGTCTAAAAACGCCATTATACGTTTGGACGGACTTGAAATATGCGGCGATTGCGAACTTGGCACAACCGTTACAGGAAAAGAACAAAAACATAGATGAGTTGAAACGTATGTTTTTGTTAAACGATAAAACTGTTGACGCCATCCGTTCAAAAATAAAAAACACAGATAACGACGAGAGTATTTTGAAAGTTATCTACAAAGCCGACAGCGAATTAGAAGCCGAACAAGACAGCAAAATCAGGGAGCAAATCAATGCGTTAAAACTATTAACTCCTGACAAAACAGAACATTATCAGACAGAACTCACGCAAAAAGTTGAAGAGTTTGTTTCGTTTATCCCTTTGCAAAACAGGACTGCGTTAAGCAAATATGTTGCACGAAGAAAACTTATCCTTGAACTTTTTGGGCAAATACTTTCCAGCGAATTGGAGGCTGTCAAAAACGGCAAAAAACAGCGTATAGACGAAAAACTATTGCACAACTTGATTTTTCAACAAAGTTCGGAGTCGTCCAATCCCGAAGACAATGACTTATGGTTGATAAACGAGGATTTCATTTATTTCAAAGGTTTTTCTGAATTCAAATTAGACGATGTGAAAATTGGCGATGACTATCTGTTTAAGCGCGAATCAGAAATGACCGAAGAAGAATTGGAATACAAACATAAATGTAACAGGGACGCGGGCGACCGTCGTCCTGACATTTTGATATTTCCGCAAGAAGGGAAGTGCATTATCATAGAGTTCAAAGCACCTGATGTTAATGTATCGGAACATTTGAGCCAAATAAATCGGTATGCTACATTGATAAACAATTTGTCAAGTAACAAAATGCAGATAACAACATTCTATGGTTATTTGATAGGTGAAAATATCAATACAGATGAAGTAATGGATGCCGATGCGGATTTTAAATCTGCGGGAACTCTGAATTATCTGTTTAGGCCACACAAAAATATTAATGGTAAATTTGGCAGAGACAAAGGTTCATTGTACACCGAAGTAATAAAATATTCCGAATTGTTGGAACGCGCAAAACACCGCAATCAGATATTTATTGATAAGTTGACAAAGAAAAGTGAATAACAACACATTTACACAATTATAATAAAAAACATCAACAACACATATCATCCATAAAGATGAGTGGTTGGGGGGAAATAGAATAAGTGGTGTTTTTGATGGCTAAAAAATTGGAATAAGTGGTGATTTGTAGGGGTAAAAAAGTGGAATAAGTGGTATTTTTTTGGGGTAAAAATTTGGAATAAGTGGTGATTTTGGAGTGTGAAAATATGGAATAAGTGGTAAATAGAATATATATAATATTGAATTTCAATACATTATCTTTTTGGAGATTTTTAGGCAAAGGAGAAGGGGATGTTGTATTGCCAGAGTTGGAGGTGGTGTGAGGAAAACTCTCTGATTAAGAGTAGACAGCGGTAAATTCGACCATTACAACCTCTATAAGATAGACTCTTGGTTTAAAGACCGTAACAATCAGATTTCACAAAAATCCAAACATTTAACTTCTCACCCGAAAAAATATTTGACGAAACACATCTACATATTTACACACACCATTCGTATCTGTTCAATAATTGTCTCGAACTCGATTCCTTTTGCGTAGGGGAACTTTTTGCAATATTGTCCCCAAAGGGTTTGAAGGTTGGTGTTGATTGATAAAGTGCTGATTATAGGTGCGGTATCTTTGATATTATCCCACGAGCCACGGTGTTGTGCGGTGGCCTTTAATGCTTTGGTAAATATTTGATAATCAATATTTTTTGTGGTTGATAAAATATAGATGTCGTAAAAATCACGGATACGGGTATTGAGAATGTTGCGGCTGAGGATTGTCTCCATCTTTTCTGCCAAAATTGTTTCCAAGTTATACGCCAAAAGTTTGATTGATTGGTCGGTTTCAAACATTTTTCCATAGTCGTATTCCACGGGAGTTGGCGTGATAATGTCGCCAGTTGTCATATCAATAGACATTGCAGCCGTTATGCTGCCATAGGTCGCCGACATTTTAACGCAGAAACCACCGTAACGGTCGTTTTTCCGTTCCTCTTCAATGGATTTTAACTCAAATTTGATATCGTCGCCAATGTCAATTGCGCATATCTTATTTAGAATCTTTTCAACATTTTCGTATGTAAGACGTATTTGATTTAATGTGGTGTCCAAATCCATTGTGGAACGTGTATCCAACCCTACAATCGACGAAATGAGCAATCCTCCTTTTATAATCAGATGCTCGCGGAATTCTGAGGCAGCAATACGTTCAAGAAAGTGCTCAAACAAATAGTTTTGCAAAACAACCTGCGGCGCAATTTTGTGTTGCTTAGCATAATTGTTGATTTTTGCTTTTAGGCTCATTGAATTCACACTCATAGTATTATCTCAAATATTTGCGTTATTTGTTTCAATATTCTGAACTTTACGGCGTATTCTGTCAGGAGGTTCAGGTTTTTGGTTGGAGATTTGGCGTAATTGCGAATTGCCATTACAAAGGTTTCTGCATCTAAACGGCTACGGCTGCGGACAATATCGCAGACTGTGCGTTCGGGATTGTAGCACCTTACTTGATTGCCAAAGGCGGTTTTGCATTGAGTAACGCCAAGCGAATACAATAATTCATTGACATAAAAGCAATTACATTCACCGCTGATGGATTTTGGCAAACTTGCGTTCGACGGTATTGTCAGCGATTGGATAAAAGGCGTCCTGTCAGAAAGACCGTTGAGAAAGAGTGCCGTTTCGTGCGAAAAGATAATGTGAGGCGAACGGAGCATCATTGTATACATATCGTCGTGAATTTCAGACGATAAGGTATAAGTCCCTTGGCGAACTCTTTGCAAAAGTCCCGCCTTTACATATCGCGACAACATTGTTCTCGACACGCCAAGTTGGGTGATTTCGGCAGTTGTCATTGCATTGTTATTTTGCGACATTGCATTATATATCAAACTGTTAACTGTCATTACTCAACATAATTTAGTTTACATTCAGATAGAAATCGCTTTCAATTTCGATGCAAATGTAAACTTTTTTATCAACAATTCCAAAAATATCTTTTACAAAAGAGATGTATTTTTCGGCTTTTTCATTACCTTTACCCTCTAAACATTTCAAAAATTACTATTATGCAAAACAATTACACTCCTTCGCCCGAACGTTACAACTCAATGATTTACAACCGTGTGGGAAAAAGCGGATTAAAACTTCCGGCAGTGTCGCTTGGGTTGTGGCACAATTTCGGAACCAACGACAATTTCTCAAATATGGTGGAGATGTGCACCACGGCTTTCGACTTGGGTATCACGCATTTCGACCTTGCCAACAACTACGGCCCTGAATACGGCGCGGCTGAAACCAATTTCGGCAAAATCCTCAAAACCACTTTTGCCGGCTTGCGCGATGAACTTGTGATTTCTACCAAGGCGGGTTATGATATGTGGCCCGGTCCTTACGGTGATTTCGGAAGCCGCAAATATCTGATTGCCAGTCTCGACCAAAGTCTCAAACGTCTTGGCTTAGAGTATGTGGACATTTTTTACCATCACAGAATGGACCCCGAAACACCGTTGGAGGAAACTATGCTCGCGCTCGATCAGATTGTCCGCTCGGGAAAAGCCATTTACATAGGAATCTCAAACTACGATGGAGCCACGTTTGCCCGCGCAACTTCTATTCTGCAACAACTCAACACACCTTTTATTATCAACCAAAATCGATACAGCATTTTTGACCGAACCATCGAGCACAACGGTCTAAAAGATACTGCCCGCAAACTTGGAAAGGGAATTATTGCGTTTTCGCCTCTGGCTCAGGGACTTCTGACCGAACGTTACCTTAATGGAATACCCAACGATAGTCGCGCGGTAAAGAGCGGCGTTTTTTTAAAACGTGAAGATATTACCCAAAATGTTCTTGCTAAAATTCAGGCACTCAACGCAATAGCACAAGAGCACGGTTGCACACTTTCGCAAATGGCATTGAAATGGATTCTTAAAGATTCCGACCTTACCAGCGTTCTCATCGGTGCCAGCAAACCCTCTCAAATTGCCGAAAACGCTAAAATTGTGGATATTGCGCCATTATCAAAGGAAGAATTGGAGGCGATAGATAAGATTGTGCTGCAATGATTTGATAATCTGTAAATTATGAATAGTTCTTACAAATTCGGAATACCATGCAGAATTTGTAAGAAAAATTTCAAAAAAAATCATACAAATTCGGAATACTATTCCGAATTTGTATGAATAATCTTTTCTCTACTTCTTATATCCAATCGGATGATTGAGGATAGGGTTCTGAGACTCAGTGAGTTTCAATTCTTTTTTCAAAGCCTCCTTATCCATTGTGGCGCGTGGAACGGTGCAAAGTCCCAATGCCTCGCACGCCAAGTCGATGTTCTGACTTACATAACCGGCATCAATTGCGCCCGAAATCGTTGGTCCATTGGTACTTCCGCCGCGAAATTTGGCATTGTCGGTTACGATTACAAGACTGATGGGCGCTTCGGCTGCAAATGCCTGTGCTGAGGCTACCGATTTACGCAAGTCCTTGTCGGATACTTTTTGAAGCGTATTATCCTTAGCCACATAGAGATACGCGCCATCTTTGCGACAAACATATACGGTAATGTCCTGAGCGTTAATGGCTGTGGGAGCGGTCAAATGTCCGTCGGGACGGTTGATACCTACGGCAGCCCATAGCAACTGGCTAAGTTTCATATCGTCAATGTCTTTGGTGCTGTATTCGCGCACCGATTTGCGTTGTTGCAATGCCTGATAGAGGGTCATTGAAACGTTTTTGTCGGGTTCGGGCAGTTTGATATTTTGCGCCGATACAAATAATGTGGATGCCATAATTAAGCAAGAGGTTAAAAACAATTTTTTCATTAGTAAATGTATTAAATTATTATGTGTATTTATTTTTTTTGACTTTCGTCGGCGCAATAAGTTTAATCTAAATGAAGATATTGATATTATCCATTGGCATAAGTTTTTCACGGATTTTGAATAAGTTATACACTTAAACCCTTTTGAAACCATTGTCAAACGGCCCTTGCGTTACGTATATTTGCATATAAACTAAAAGCAATTAATATGGACGCTTTAATAACACAAAGAGACAGCGTGAACGAATGGATGTCACGCTATGGAGTGAGGTTCGGAATTTACAAGAACGGCACGTTTAAAGAGCAAATTTTCCCGTTCGACCCGATTCCGCGTAAAATTTCGGCACGAGAGTGGAAAATGCTCGAAAAGGGACTAATTCAGAGGGTAGATGCTTTAAATGCCTTTCTCAAAGATATTTACGGCAAAAAACAGATTATCAAAGACGGCGTTTTGCCCGAAGATTTTGTCTACTCGTCGTCGGGATACCTGCCTTTTTGCGAGGTTATTGTTCCGCCAAAAAACGTGTGGGCGCATATTGCCGGCATCGACCTTGTAAACGGCAAGGATGGCAATTGGTATATTTTGGAGGATAATCTTAGGATTCCGTCGGGAGCGTCTTATCCGTTGATAGCGAGAGAGATAACTCGAAGCGTATCGCCCGTAACGTTTGAAAACAACACCGTGAGCGACAACCGCAATTATGCTAAACTTTTGCGTCAAATGCTCGATTATGTCAACCCTCTGGACGATTCTATCAACGTGATTCTCACACCGGGACGTTACAATTCTGCCTATTTTGAGCACTCATATTTCGCCGAAAAAACAGGTGCTGTGTTGGCAGAAAACCGCGACCTTCGTGTAGAAAACGGCATTCTCTATTATCTCGGCATTGGCGGCAAAAAACAGCCCGTGGGCACTGTCTACCGCAGAATTTCCGACGAATATTTAGACCCTGAAATCTTTAATTCAGATTCGCTTATCGGCGTTCCAAACATAATGCAGGTTTACAAAAACGGCTCGCTTGCACTTGTTAACGCTCCGGGCAACGGAATTGCCGACGACAAGGGTATCTATTACTTTGTGCCTAAGATGGTTAAGTATTATCTCGATGAAGACCCGATTTTGCAAAATGCACCTACGTTTCTTCCGTTTTATCCCGACGACAGAAAATATGTGTTGGAACATTTGCAAAACCTTGTGATTAAAGACGTTGCAGAGGCTGGCGGCTATGGCGTAATTTTCTGTGGAAATCTTTCGCAAGAAAAACTCAAAGAAATTCACGACCTTATTGTTAAAGAACCGCGCCGTTGGATTGCTCAGCATGTGGTTGATTTTAAAGACCTTCCAATTATCGAAGACGGTAAAATTGTGGAACGCAAGGCCGACCTCCGCGCATACGTGGTAACTGGCAGTGAAACAAAGGTTTGGAAATGCGGATTAACAAGATTTTCGCGCACTCCCGGCTCATTTATCGTCAACTCGTCGCAAGGTGGTGGTTTTAAGGATACTTGGGTGATTGATAATGCATAATTCATAATTCTTAATGCGTAATTATTAAAAAAATGAACACAACAGTTTCAAAGGCAAAGGCAGACCGTTTGTATTGGCTTGGACGATATGTAGAGCGGGTTTTTATTAGCCTAAATGCCGTAAAAAAATATATCGATTATGATATCGACGGTAGCGAAGATGCTTACAAGGTATATTGTCAAAGAGTATGTATACCAGATAGTTACAACGGTGCCAAAGATTTTGCCGTAAAATATCTTTACGACAAGACAAATCCTTACAGCGTGTATTCTATGCTGGTTCGCGCGTTTGACAATGGCATAGAACTTCGCGATGATATCACGTCTGAATCGCTGTCGTACATACACTTAGCGTTAGACGTAATGGAAAAATGTTCGCTCACCAATGCCGGAATCAGCCTTTTGCAACCGGTTTGCGATTATATGCTTTCGTTTTGGGGAAGTATCGATGAAACCGTGGTAGAAATCCTGAAAATGAACATCTTACGTCTTGGGCGAAGGCTCGAATCGTTGGACCTCAATGTAAGACTTCTTGCCAATTGGGACAAAATCAACGAGATACTCAAAGGCGGCGTACTTACCAATGCGCGGATGCTTACTTCGGTTACCGATATGCTTAAAACTGAGCGGCTTAGAACTCTTATCGAACACCGCAGCGGCAAAAACAACGGTAGCGACACCGCCGAAATTCTCGATTGTATCAACACTCTTTTTAATGCGTAATTATGCCGTGGGTGTATGAATTTTCGAGCAAATCAAAGTTTTCGCAAGAGGTAAACTCGCACGCATTTTTGCTACGATGTGTTCCCAAAGAAACCGAATATCAGCACGTTATCAAAAGCGGAACAATCATTCCCGGTTGTTGGCGATATTTTGATCAACGCGACGGTTTTGGCAACACCATCTTTTGGGGCGAAATCATTGAGCCGCACAACGTATTTTCGGTACTTTCGCACGGCATTGTAGACTATTCTGAGGGTGCTGAAAGCGTGTTAAATCCTGTTTTCAGGTTTCCCACACGCCTTACCACTTGCACCCCCGAAATGCTCGATTTTGCCCTTAGAGCAAAATGCAGCAATGATGCCGAAACAGTTGCGAACCTTGCCGCAAAAGTAAGAGAATTAATAAGTTACACCCCCGGCTCTACCAACAATGCCACCTCGGCGCAAACAGCCTTTGAAAACCGCTGCGGAGTATGTCAGGATATTTCGCACGTGTTAATTGCGTGTTTGCGTGGCGTGGGCATTGCGGCGCGATACGTTTCGGGTTATGTTGAAGGGCTTACCCTTAGTCACGCATGGACCGAGGCATATTACAACGGCACGTGGCACGGTATCGACGCCACCGAAAATCGCACAGTTTCAGGTGGTTACATCAAAATTGCCGACGGTCGCGATGCATCAGATTGTTCGCTAAACCGTGGCGTTTTTTCGGGCGGAAACATTTTCGAAAATCTTGAAATCAATATTTCGGTAAAAAGAATATGACAACGACAGTTTTTTCGGCTTCCTTGCCAATAGAGGAGCAACTCATTATCCAAAAGCAAGTTATCACCGGACATCGCTCCGGCAAAAGGCTTTGCGTAGTAACGGGTACACACGGCGACGAGTTAGAAGGACAATACGTCTGTTACCTTTTAACGGACTTTCTTCAACGCAATGCCGATAAAATTTCAGGCACAGTAGACGTTTACCCTGCCCTCAACCCTCTTGGAATCGACACCATAACGCGAGGGATGCCGGGTTTCGACCTTGATATGAACCGAATTTTCCCGGGCAAAAAACTCAGTTCGCTTTCCGACGAAGTGGCATACGCAATTATTGAGGACATCAAAACCGCTGATTTTGCGATAGATATACACGCCAGCAACATATTTTTGCGCGAACTTCCGCAGGCTCGAATCAACGTTAATACCGCCGAAACTCTCCTCCCCTACGCCGCTATGCTCAATGTTGATTTAATTTGGGTGCATCCCGCCGCCACAGTGCTTGAATCCACGCTTGCTCACTCGCTCAACTCGCTGGGTGTGAAAACGATAGTGGTAGAAACCGGTGTGGGAATGCGCATAACGCCCGAATACGGACAAAGGCTCTTTTTCGGTATTCTCAATTTAATGAAAAATATTGGAATGTATGAGGGTGAAATATCAGCACAAATAACTGAACCAACGATAGTTAGTGGCGATGGAGTAGCATTTGTAAACGCGGGTGCTTCGGGAATTTTTCTGCCAACAAAAACCTACGGCGAAAATGTTAAAAAGGGCGAAGAAATCGGGCAAATTGTAAGTCCGCTCGAAGGCAAAATTCTTTCAGTGGTAACAGCCCCCGAAGGCGGAAAAATAATGACAATCCGCGCCTATCCTGTGGTATATTTTGGTTCGCTAATAGCAAGAATTATAATTGGTTAGATATGGAAAAGATAAAGATATTTTCAATGAAATCGCCTTATCGCGAACCGTTCCACATCAACGGTTTTTTGTTTGGCAAAGGCGAAAAATCGGTTGCCATTGTGGGTGCAATGCGTGGCGACGAAATTCAGCAACAATTTGTTTGTAGTCAGATAGTTAGACTTTTGTGCGATTTTGAACAAAAAGGTTTGCTACGCAAAGATTTTCAAATACTTGTAATTCCGTCGGTCAATCATTTTTCTATGAACATCAACAAGCGTTTTTGGCCTATGGACAACACCGACATCAACCGTATGTTTCCCGGCTACAACGAGGGCGAAACCACTCAACGCATAGCCTCAGCGGTGTTTGAAGCCATCAAAGATTATCGTTACGGCATTCAGTTGGCAAGTTATCATTTTCCGGGCGAATTTGTGCCCCACGTGCGCATTATTAAAACTTTTAATGACATCACCGACGACGCACAAAAATTTGGTCTTCCATACGTATATCTAAAAACGCCCGAACCATTTGATACCGTGATGCTTAACTACAATTGGCAAGTTTGGAATTCGGCTGCATACTCCATTTACGCCGGCACCACCGACACCATCGACAAAAAAGATGCTCACCTAACTTGGAACGCCGTGATGCGCTTTCTTTCTCAAATTGGAATCATCACCAAAGATTACCACGGCGGCTATCTTTCAAGAATGTTAAACGACGCTGATTTTCAAACCGTTATGGCAGAACGCGCAGGTTTTTTTTATAAACTAAAAACCGCCGGTGCCGAAGTTCGACAAGGTGAATTGATTGCCAAAATCCTCGACACCTTCAACGGCTCGGTTTTATCTGAAATTCACTCCCCTTCCGACGGAGTAATTTTCTTTGCACACTCAAAAGCCCTTATAATGCAGTATACAGCGGCATTTCAAGTGATTGGCTGGTAACTAATACGAAAACGAATTAAGCGTATCAAACAACCCTTTGAAATATTCCGATTTTTTTACGGCTGCATCGTAAGCCTTTTTGTATTTGTCAGTTACGGTGGCTCCGCTGTACTCTTGGGTAAGGGCGCTGTCGTCATCCTTTTTGCGTTTTACAATCACCTTGATTACGCCCTTGGCATCAAAGTAAAAACGGTATTCATATAACTGAAAATCATCATCATAACCCCTTTGATAAATAAATTCGATTTTGCCTTTTCGGGTATAGAGATACTCTTCGTAATATTCTCGTGCAGCCCAATTGTAACTGTGTGTAACATAATAAATTGACTTAGTGATGTCAGGTAGCGACTCTTCATTTTCGTCCTCATAATAATAAAAATTTGCCGTTACTTGGTGAGGGCCAGAACCCGGCATCATTTGCTCTGTTACCACCTTAAATTTATTATTTACGGGGTATTCGGGGTCGTTAATTTGTTTAGCGTGAGCCAAAGCATCTGCATAATCTTTGCGGATAGTTTCTACCGTTTGCGAAAATGCTGACACACAAAACATTACAGTCAGCAATGTGAAAAATATTTTTTTCATAATGATAAAATTTTATAAAATTAATAACTTGAATAATCGCAAATTTACGGAAAATAATTAACACTCAGTTTCAAATTTTAAGAAAATTATTTTGGTTTTTAAATGATTTTATATATATTTGCCATATAGAACGCTCTGAGTTGCAGGTAAAGGAACGTATGCATTCCACCGCCGGACTTGGGGAGTTTTATTATTTTTCGATAATAGCCGCGCAGCAAGGCATTCTTCCCTCGGCGGTGTAATATTGCTCTACATTGTAACCCATTGATTCAAAGAACTCTTGATACGATGAATAAGTAAACTCTTGTTGAAATCCGGCACCAAGAAAATTAAAAAACTTCATTGCAAAATTTGCGCTCTTGGTACTGTGAGCAATATATGTGGGAATAATGATTTTGCCGCCCGTTTTGCATACTCGCCAAAGTTCGTTCATTGCTTTCTTTGGATCTTCTACTATATGGATAACATTGGCAGCCAACACTTTATCAAACGATTCATCGGCATAATCCAATTTAGTAATATCCGCATTGGCAAATTTTATATTGCTAAAATCTTTGCATTTTTTACGTGCCTGACGGAGCATTTTATCGGCAAAATCGGTGGCTATCAAACTATTACAACGGGGCGCAATCTTTACGCTAAACATTCCCGTTCCGCAGGCACATTCTAATACATCATCGTTGCTATCTATCTTATTTGCAACATAATCCACAATACCTCTATTAACTTTGCCGTTAAAAGCGTTCTCTACAAAATCATAAATCGACGAAAATGTGTTCCAAAACATAACCTATAAAATTTTATAATTTAACTTTGTTTTATTTGCAGCACAAAGTTAAGGTTGATGTTTTGCAACTGAAAGGCAAAGTTAATAGGCTTTGCCCCTACATTTAGGGCAAATACCCTTTGCAACGCACTCAATATCAGTCATTTCAAAACCATCGGGAAGGTGAAAATGCGGAATTTCAACATCTTCGATGCAGAAGGTGTGTTTGCAGATTTTGCAGGTGAAATGCAGATGATGATGAATGTTGCCACTGCCGCACGAATGGCAAAGGCAATATTTGCAAAAGCCTGAACCATCATTAACTTCATGAATTATATGATGTTCCGAATCGGCAAAAAGTCTTAGCGTGCGAAAAATGCTCGAACGATCCATCGTGGGCATTTTGATTTCCACATCGTCGAGCGTAAACGGATTATGAAAATCCTCTATCGCTTTGTAAACCAACAATCTAACGGCTGTGGGACGTATGCCGTGGTGTTTGAGCATCTCTTCTATATCGGTGTTTTCCATAAATATTCGTTTTATGTCCACAAATATCGAAACATTTTTTCAAAAAATCAAGTAATAATCAACTAAATAACAAACCAAAATAGATAGCAATATGAAAAAAATATTACTCACAATGCTTATGTTATTTGCCTTCACGTGCATTTTTGCGCAGCAGGTAAAAATCAGTAAATCAGATTGTTCGGTAACTGTCAACGGTAAAACATTCCCGCTTTCGGGTAAGGTAAAAATTGTGGAAAGTTTTCCCGATTTAAAAGTTCAGGTGGTTGAGAGTTTTCCAGATGTGGAGATTAAACTTACCGAAAGTTCGTGGACAGGATGCTGCGAATGGAAGGTTGTGGAGTCGTTTCCGGATGTTAAAATTCAGTTTGTCAACTCTTTTCCCGACATCAAAGTTAAGTTCGTAACTTCGTTTCCGAAGGTTGTGAATGAGAAAAAGTAACCCAATTCCAAAACTTTCTGTGTTTTAGATAGTTAAGGTCTTTTTCGTTGATATACGATTCGCGTTCAAAAGGTATATTGCGATATGCATCATAATGTCGCATACCTTTTATACGGTTGATGATGTAAAATATCAAATACAATAGGTAAAAGAATATTACCAAAGTTTCTAATTGTTGACGCAGATGAATGCGCTCGTGGTTTACAATTATCTCGTATGGCTGCGTTGAAAAATCATCTTTGCCATATTTTAATATAATAAATGGGAAAATGCTAATACCCGTATAATTTTTTAGCAATTTGGTAAACAATTTTTTTGAGATAATAATCATAGCGCAAGAGGTTTAAGGTTGTTAAATATCAAAATTTGGGTCGGTTTCAAAGGTTAATGTTTCATTTGTAATCGGGTGAGTAAAAGTGATTTTCATGGCGTGGAGATACATTCTGTCGGACTTTTCGCCATACAGTTCGTCGCCAATAATCGGATGAGAAAGACCATCACGATAGGCACAGTGGACTCGCAATTGGTGGGTTCTGCCGGTCTTAGGATATAAATTGATGTAAGTTTTTCCGTTTTCCACTTTGTCGACCTTGAAATCGGTAATTGCGGGTTTTCCTTGCAGAAAATCCACTTTTTGACGCGGACGATCGGCGATGTCGGGCATTAAAGGAAGCGAAATTGTGCCTTCGCTTCTATTTATCTCTCCTGAGAGCACGGCGTAATAAACCTTAACAACTTGATGATTTTCAAATTGTTGCTGTAATTTTATGTAAATATCCAAATTTTTGGCAATCACCAACAGCCCCGAGGTTGCCATATCGAGACGGTGAACAACCATCGCCTCTTCGCCAAAACGCTTTTTGGCAATTTCAGCAACCGAAACACGCTTTGATTTTCCGGGAACGCTCAACATTCCGGCAGGTTTGTTGACAACTACTATAAAATTATCTTCAAATATGGTTTCAAAATCCTGCGGGTTGCTCTCTTCGAGAGGATTGGATTTTACATCCAATCCCGAAAGCATAAAGTTCAAAATCGGCTTGCATTTACCCTGACAGGCGGGATAAAAATGACGGTGTTGGCGAATCTCGCCAACGGGACTTCTCCCCAACCAAAACTCTGCTATAAACAGCGGTTTATATCCGTGTAAATAAGCATATTGCAAAAGTTTTGGCGCACAACATTCTCCGCTTCCCGACGGTGGAATTGTGTTGTTATATTCTTTGAAAATATTCAACAAATTTCGCTTTTCGCCTTTGGCGTTAAGAATCACAAAATTTTCGAAAAGGTATTTTTGCAAATCCTCAGATTTTTGTTTGCGGAGATTTTTTAGTTCTGAAATTGTATCAGAATGTTTGGAGAGTTCAGTGATAAAATTATTATTTTCTACGTCGTAACGCTGCTTTAACCGACGGAGTTCTGCGTTTTGAAACTGACTTTCTGCTATGAGTTTTTTCTTATCCTCGTCCGAGAGGTCGGGATTGCTCCGTTGGCGTTCGCGGTTGAGTTTAGATTTTTTTATAAACTCTTTATAATCAGCAATTTCTTTGAGAATATCTTGCGATTTTTTAAACGCCCCAGATTGTTGGCTGATATCTTGGGTTTGATTTTCAAGGTCTGAAATCTTACGGTTAAGTTCTGAAATCTCACGCTTTTTGGTTTTAAAAACGCCGTTTTCTTGAAGATAATCGAATACAGGCGGAACAAAATAATCGTGATTCTCCTTGCCCAGAATCTGTCCCGAAAAGGCAGCAAGATAGCCGATTGCACCGTCTTTTTGCTCTGCAATCAAAAAGCCGAACATCTTGCCGGCGGAGATTTCTTCCTGCCAATCTGATTTGTTTTCCAAATAGTTGCAAATCTCGCGTTGAACCTCAAAACACACATCGTTTGGTTGGTAATAAAACGGATTATTCATTGCCAACGGCTTGAAACTCTGAATGTTTAAAGGGTGAAAAATCATTTGTCTTGTTCGCGGTGAATGAGTACAACGTTTACTTCGGGATAGTTTTTACGTATAAATTCAGCCATTCGTTCGGCGCAATATACGCTGCGGTGCTGTCCGCCTGTGCATCCAAAATATACCGACAGATTGGCAAACATTCGTTTAATGTATTTCTCTATCGAAATTTTTACGATACTCTGCGTAAGCGAAACAAATTCAGCCATTTCGGGCTCTTTTGCGAAGAAATCAATAACGGGTTGATCTTTGCCAGTAAAGCATTTATACTCCTCGTATCGACCCGGATTGTGAATTGCGCGACAGTCGAATATAAAACCTCCGCCATTGCCACTCGGGTCGTAAGGCAAGCCCTTACGATACGAAAAACTGCCCACAGTTACCGTTAAAACGCATTTTTTCTTTTCAAACTGTTTTAAAAATTCCGATTCGGTAAGCGAAACAAGGCATTTTTCGAGATGCGGAATTTCTATTGGAAGTTTTTGATATTCAAGAAGATATTTAAGATTTTTCATTGCTGGCGCAATGCTCGCAAGAAAATGCGGTTTCTTTTCTAAAAATCCACGATAGCCGTAACTTCCACACGCCTGCATTATGCGCACGTAGGCAAAGGCGGCAAACATATCGCGAAATACTTTTTCATCAAATTTTATATATTTTTTCAACTCATTGATGTAATAATCAAGGAGTTCGATACGTACTTCTGGCGGAATTGCTGCCTTGCCGTCGTAGAGAAGCGAAGCAATATCGTATTGCAAAGCACCTTTTCTACCGCCTTGATAATCAATGAATTTTACATTACCTTCGGGAGTTACCATTATATTTCTACTTTGAAAATCGCGGTAGAGAAAATATTCGCTGTCGGCAGTGCAAAGATATTCGGTAAGTGTTTGAAAATCATTCTCCAACAACTGTTCGTCGAAAACAGTGTGAGTGGTTTTTAAAAAATAGTATTTAAAGTAGTTTAAATCCCACATAATAGATTGAGAATCAAATCTTTTGCGTGGGAAACACTTATCAAAATCAATATATTTTACACCCTGTGTTTGAAATTTCGGCAAAACACGCAGTGTTTTTTTGTATAATTCTATGGTTGAATTATCGGGCGAACCATCGTTAAGGCGATGTTTTTCAAGGTATTCAAACAATGAAACACCCTCGATAAAAGTTTGCAAATAATAAAGTTTGTCATCAGAAACTGCAAGTATTTCTGGAACAGGCAACTCAGCCTTTTTCAAAGAGTTAGAAAACGAAATAAATGCTTCGTTTTCTTTTACTTGATTGCCGTAAGTGCCGACGCAAACAGCGTTTGGCGATGAAATTTTGTAATATTCACGGTTAGAGCCCGACAGCGGAAGTCGCTCTATTTCAGATGGTTCTACGCCAAATTTTGTCTTAAACAGACTTATAAGTTGAGTTTCTGTTGATGTCATAATTATATAATTTCGAGTGCCGAAAATTTAATCCAACCCACGCGGCCATCGGTAAGGCGGATTTCGATCCAATCGCCCGAACGCTCTTTTACAGCCACTTTCAAACCTTCGTTGATACGGAAAAGGTCGGTGCCGTTGTCGTCGGGACTGCTTTTTACCATCACAACTTTTTCCATAATCACAGCCTCGTTGTTTTGGTTGATAAGCGACTGATTATAAACGCCTAAGAGCAAGTTAAAGAGCGTTAGGAAAACCAAAACGCAGCCAATTGAAAACGCCAATTTTCTACGGTTGCGGCTTGTGCTGAAAACGTACCAAAGGAAAGATCCCAAGCACAATGCAAAAGAGAGAATTGTAAACCACGCCCAACGGTTAAGTCCCACATTCTTAATAAATTGTTCAAAGATTGCACCCACAGCCGAATCTTGCGCTTGGTTGATTTTGTCGCGCTGACTTGCGTTGGCAAATTTCAAATTTACCTTGGCATCTTCAAAATCGGGATTGAGTTTCAAAGCCCTTTCGTAGTTGAGAATTGCACGCGTAAAATCGCCAGTTTTGTAATATGCGTTTCCAAGATTATAGTTGAGTTCAGGAGCGGTAAACCCCTGAGCAGCAATCTGTTCGTAAAGTTCAGCGGCGAGTTTGTAATCCTTGTCAGAATATGATTGGTTCGCCTTTTGCAAAAGTGCCGAAGCATCATCGTTTTGTGCCAAAAGTGATGATATTGAGCAAATTGCAATTAAAATGTATGATATTATCCTTTTCATTGTCTTAGTTTTTAATATTGTTTTCCATCTGTTCTATTGCCTCGGCAGCCCTTGTGTACATATCTTGAAGCGGACGAGCCAAGCCCGAAGGTGCATAACGTTCAAATTCACAATCGTTTAAGGTATTTACGAATGGTTCTACTGCATCCATAGAAACACCCTTGTCGCCGAGTTTTTCCACCACATTGTCACGAGTAAGTTCCGATGCAGGCATTTCAAGTTTGTCGCCGAGATAGCCCCACAAAGCATTGAGAACCTCCTCGTAAAACTCGTCTTTCTTGTTTTGTTTCATATATTCTGCCGCCTTTTTCAATCGTTTGCGCGATGTGCGTCCCGCCTTGCGGTTCTTAACTGCGGCAAGGTTTGCATTGTTCTTAATTTGCTGTAATCTAAGGAGTATCACGGCGGTAAAGGCAAGTGCAAGAACCAAAATAATCATCCAAAATTCAAACGAATTAAAAAATCCAAACTTCTTAGATTTCAACTCAAAACCCTGCTTGATAAAACGGATATCACTACCGAGGTTTTCAACGTCAGATTTAATTACACCGCCAGTAAATCCCGTGGCAGTGGAATCTCTCTCACCTGTGATTTTGATAGTCAACTCGTTGGTTGATACTGTTTTGTAACTCTTAGTAGCAAGGTCGAAATACGAGAATTTCACAGCCGGAATTGTTATCTCACCAGGTTGACGGGCAATTGCCACATAGTTGAAAGTGCGTGTGCCCGACATTCCATTGTCGTCGGTTTTGATATTTTCGGTGCTTTTAGGCGGAAATGCCTCAAATGCCGATGGAATATCTACTTTGGGAGCCTCGCACAACTGGATGTTGCCGTTACCGGTGAGTGTTACCTTAATTGTGAGCGGGTCGTCGAGTTTTACCTCCTCTTTGTCGGCGGTCATCGAAATATTAAACGAACCAACCGCACCTCCGAAATTATCAGGTTTGGGCGAAGGTAACTGCTTAACCTTGATTGTTTTAGTCGTACTTTTGCCAGTGCGTTTGTAACTATCCCAAAAACCTTCGCGGGTAATAAAGTCGATTGAGTAAGGCTCAATCACAAGGTCGCCTGCTCGCTGCGGAATCAGCACTTTTTTGTGCAAAAGTCCATACGAATAAGGCACGCCGTTGATTAGTTTCTGTTGCAATGTGATGCGCGACGAAGTGGATATCTCCTTGACCCAAAAGCCATTATAAGAAGGCAATTTGGTGTCGGCTATCTCTTGAATGTTGTATCGCGAATAAAAACCAGCGGAGAGAACAATGTGCTGCCCAACGTAAACCTCTTTTTTATTGACATTTACATCGATAAAGAGATTTCCGCTGCCGCTAACTTGTTCTTCGGCTTGTGATTGCTGCTGATTTTGCGATCCACCTTGATTTTGTGCTTGGTTTTGTTGCGGATTGTCCTGAGCCGTAATCACAAGTTCCTTTGATTTGTAGGTTTTGCCGTTGTATTCGGCAGTTACAGGTGGAATTTTATAAGTGCCTGCTTTGGGCGCAGAAACCGTGTAGTAAACCGAGTATTTCACTGTCATATAGCCGTTTACAATACTAACGCTCTGACTTGTAGATGCACCGTAATAGTTGAGTCCCGTAAGGTCGGGTTGACCCAACTGTGCACCCTGAGCATTCACAGTATACTCGATGCGGAACGGCTGACCCGATTTAACCGTTGAGGGCGCATTGGCTGTAACTGCCACATCTTGTCCGTAAGCGGTTGATATTATGCCTGTTAGTAATGTGATTGCTATAATCAGTCTGTTCATAGGTATAGAATTAAAGGTTACCATTGTTTGTCGTGTTTAACTTTTGATTTAGAATCCTCCTCCTTCACCTTTTTCTGAGTTTCGGCGTCCGCCTTGTTGATGGCTTCGAGAATACGCTCAGCGTCTTCTTGCGAAATAGCGCGAGCCTCCTCGCTGTCGGGAATTCCGTTGTTGTTGCTGTCGGTGTCGCGGTAGTCTGGCATTCCGTCGCCGTCGGTATCCTTGGGATTCTTCGGGTCGTCGCCAGCCTCTTTTGAGTCGGGAATGCCGTCGTTGTCAGAGTCGTTGTCCTTATAGTCGGGAGTGCCGTCGCCATCGGTGTCGCGAGGTTGCGATGGGTTGTCGCCCTGCTCCACACGGTCAGGAATACCGTCACCATCGGCATCGGGCTCTTTATTCTGATTATCCTTGTCTTGATTTTGATCTTGGTTTTGGTCTTGGTTCTGATTTTGATCTTGATTTTGTTGTTGTTGTTGTTGCTGCTGCTGTTTTAGAGCCTCGATTAACTTTTTGGTATATAAGTAGTTATACTTGGTCTGCTGGTTACGTGGATCGTTGATGATGGAATTTTTGTACGAAACCAAAGCCGAATCAGCCATTGCGATAGCACCGTCTAACTTTTGTTGCTCTACCATCTGCATACAACTGCCTAACTGCGAGTTACCAAGATTATAGTAACATTCGGCGAGTTTCTTAGGGTCGGTTTGACTCTTTATCAAACTTTTGTAAGCCGAAGCCGCATCGCCATATTTTTCCTGACGGTAACGTGCATTGCCCACGTTAAACGCAGCCTCATACGACGAAGAATTTTCGTTAGCCGCCTTTTGATAGAGTTCCTCAGCCTTGTCGTATTTCTGTTCGTAGTAATAATCGTTGCCCTCGCGAACAAACTTGCGCTCATCTTGGGCGTAACTATTTGCCGTTAAGGCTGTTATCATCAATATTAAGAATAATGTCCTTTTCACTTTCTGTTCAATTAAAATGTTAGTCGAATATGCCTAATTTATTGATCCAACGGTTTTTGCGCTGCAAAGTAAAGCAAGCGGCAATGAAGAAAACGAGCGCCAAAACTGTGGGCACTGCGTATTTTTCGTCATATTCTGAGTATGAAACAATTTCGCCTTTCTTCATTTTTCCAATTTCTTCATAAATGGCTTTGAGACCAGAGTCGCCGTTGGTAGCCTTGGCGTAAGAACCTCCGCCAGCCTGAGCAATCTGTATCAGCGACTGTTCGTCGAGTTTTGATACCACAATGTTGCCGTCCTTGTCGCGAATCATCTCGCTGCTGCCCTCCGATTTGGGAATTGTGGTGCCTCGTGGACTTCCCATACCGATTGTAAAGGTTACTATACCTTTGTCTAACGCATTTTTGGCGGCGGCAACAGGGTCAGGATTAGCCTCGTGGTTTTCGCCATCGGTGATAAGTATCATTGCCTTAGAGGTTTCCGACTCGGTAGAAAACGACCTTGCACCAAGGTTGATTGCCTCGCCGAGAGCCGTACCTTGTTCGGAAATCATATCGCACGACACCGACTGCACAAAAATGTCGGTGGCTTGAATGTCGCTCGTGAGAGGAACTTGAACAAACGCCGAGCCTGCAAAAATCACAAGTCCGATTTTATCGCCCGACAGTTTTTTTACAAGGTTTGAAATTGCATTCTTGGTGTTTTCCAAACGGTTGGGATACATATCGGTGGCACGCATAGAGTTGCTGATGTCTAAAAGTATCATAATTTCAGAACCTTGCGTCTTTACCTCCGAAAGTTTGCTGCCCATACGTGGACGAGCGGCGGCGATAATCACAAACGCAAGGGCAACGGTCAAAAACGCAAACCTAATAATAGGACGCGCCTTTGAATATTCTGGCATCAACGGACGAAGTACCGCGCTGTTGCCAATCTTCTGCATATCGCGCTTACGCTTAGCAAGATAGAGCAAAAACAACGCTGCTAAAACAGGCACTGCAATCAGTCCGTAGAGATATTCTTTGTTTGCAAATTGTATATCAAACATAATAAAATTTTATTATGGAAGAAATCTTCCCAAAGTCATTTTTATTAACATATTAACTACAATCAAAACCGCAGCAGCCAACAACCACGGCATAAATCTGTCGTGGGTTTTGTTCATTGTAAGGGTCTGCATTTTAGTTTTTTCAAGTTTATCGATTTCGCCGTAAATTTCTTTGAGCGAGAAATTGTCGGTGGCACGGAAATATTGACCATCTGTAAGAGATGATATTTTTTTAAGTGTAGGTTCGTCGATACGAACCTCCATATTTTCGTAATAAACACGACCAAACGGATCTTGAACGGGAAACGGAGCAAGTCCGTTTTTGCCCACGCCAATAGTGTAAACCCTTATGCCATAGCGTGCTGCTATTTCAGCGGCAAATACGGGGTCGATTTCGCCCATATTGTTAACGCCGTCGGTAAGGAGAATTACGATTTTGCTTTTTGCGTCGGAATTTTTAAGACGTGCAACAGCGTTGGCAAGTCCGAGACCGATAGCAGTACCGTCCTCAATCATTCCTTCGCGGATAACTGACATCAGGTTAACGAGCGTTGCCTTGTCGGCGGTGAGGGGACATTGTGTAAAACTTTCGCCTGAAAACAGCACAAGACCGATACGGTCGTTTTCGCGCCCCTGAATAAAGTCAGCGGCTACATTTTTGGCAGCCTCCAAACGGTTTGGCTTAAAGTCGCGGGCAAGCATAGAACCCGAAACGTCCATTGCCATAACTATGTCGATACCCTCTTTTGTTACGGTTTCGTTGCTCGAAGTGCTCTGAGGACGAGCCAAGGCAACAATCAGAAGGGCGATTATTATAAAATTGAAAACATAAGGTGCAAAAGCCGCTATCTTTTTTACCGACAGGGAGTTGTTGCCAAAGTCGCCCGTATTGCTAAATGTCAGCGCCGGATGCGAATTTTTCAGTTTAAAAAAATACCACACCGCCAACGGCACCAGCAACAGCAAGAGCCACAAGACCTTAGGATATGCAAATTGTGTAAACTCAAACATTTTTGTCAATTTTAATTGTCGGTGTTATTATTTATTGATATTCCAGCATCAAATGATGTATCATTATTTATAACTGATTGATTACTAATATCAACCGTAGAATCTATTTGTGTAGAATCAATATTGTTGTTTATAATCGTATCATTACTCTCAAACGGAGGAGGAACCATAGGACGGGTTGACGGTGGCTGAGTTGTGATTTCAGGAATCAACTTGGTGCTGTCAACAAACTGATATGCAACCGAAAGGGCGAAATCGTTCTCATCGGGACGGGGCTCAAACTTGGCAAACTTAACAAAGTCGGCCGTATCGAGCAAAGTCTTGAAGTTTTTATAGTTCTCGTCCTTTGAAGAGAGGAACTGTTTAAGTTCGTCGAGTGTCTCCTCTGATGTATTTTCTATTACAGAACAATTGTAACGGTCTGTGATATAATTCTTTAATATTTCGGTAAGAATAGAATAAAAATCCTTTACACGTCCTTGCTGCCAAAGTTTTGAGCCTTTCAACTTGTCTAACAAGCGGTAAGCGGTGATATGCGCAGGCTCTTTGGGTTTGGCGATAGGGATAATAGGCTTGTTTTTGAGTTTGCGGATAATGAAATAGGTGATAGCCGCAGCCACAAGCATCGCAATAAGTATTATAATAATAAGGCGTCCAAACCTGTGCCAAAACTCCTCAAAGGTGAACGGAGTGTTCTTCACTTCAACTATATCGAAAATTTTTAGAGCCTTAGTAGTGTCGATGGCAGCGTAGAAAGTGCTGTCGATATTCTGCAAGAGTGTAAAAGTGATATTCACCGAATCGGTACGCAACATTTCGCCGTTTACCAAAACCGGCATTTGCGGAATGGTAAAAGAAGAATCTTTAAACGAAGTAATATAGTAACTATTTATAATGCTGACAGTTAAATCAGTATTATAAACTGTATCCAATTCAGGACCGCGCAAAACTTCGAGTTCGGGAACTATCTCCTTGTGAAAAACAGGAAATTCTACCTTTTGAGCACCCTTAACCTTAACCGCTATCGAATATTTAGCGGGAGAGCCGAACTCCACAAAATTAGAGTCGGTGTAGGCTTTTGCAACGGGATTTTGCGCTGATACACAGTTGGTTATTACCACTGTCAACAGTAGAGCCGTTATTATTGAAATTCCCTTTGCCTTATAATGCGACATTGTTTTAAATAATTAAGTATTAATTAGTTACAACCTCGATTTAAAAAGTTTTATAAGCGGTTTTACATAATCGTCGTTGTCGGCGATAAACGCGCAATCTACGCCAGCGTGACGGAAAATTTCCTCGTTTCGCATCCGACGTTGTTCGGCATTGCGGCGGAAAGTTTCCCTAACCGTACGCGACGATGTGTCAACTATCTGAACCTTACCAGTTTCGGCGTCTTTTATGGTAACAAGTCCCACATTTGGAATCTCCTGTTCCCTAACGTCGAAAATATCAAGAGCAAGAAGGTCGTGCTTGTGACGGGCTATGCGCAACGCATCCGAAAAGTCGGGACAAATAAAGTCGCTGATAATGAATGCGGTAGTGCGTTTTTTGATAGCACTTGTAAGATAGCGTAACGCACCGGCAGCATCGGTTCCCTTGCCTTCGGGTTTGAATGTTAGCAACTCTCTGATAATGCGCAAGATATGCTGACGACCCTTTTTCGGAGGAATGAACTTTTCGATACGGTCGGAAAAGAGGATAACACCAATTTTATCGTTATTTGAAATGGCTGAAAACGACAAACACGCAGCAATTTCTGTGATAATGTCACGCTTAGAAGCGGTTTGAGAACCAAAATCAGTACTTCCGCTCACGTCGGCAAGAATCACCACAGTAAGTTCGCGTTCCTCTTCAAATACCTTTACGTAGGGCCTATCAAAACGAGCCGTTACGTTCCAATCGATGTTGCGGATGTCGTCGCCATATTGGTACTCGCGCACCTCGCTAAACGCCATACCACGACCCTTGAACGCACTGTGGTACTCGCCTGCAAAAAGGTGGTTTGACAGTCCCTTGGTTTTTATTTCTATCTTCCTGACTTTCTGTAATATATCTGAGGTTTCCATTTTGTTTCGATGTGAAATTTTAAGTGAGACGATGAAATCATCGTCTCTACAATAAATGTAATTAAAATCTACTACGGAACGGGGATGGTGTTGAGGATTTCAGAAATAATTTCTTCTGTTGTAATATTCTGAGCCTCAGCCTCATATGTAAGACCTATACGGTGACGAAGAACTGCGTGGCAAATAGATTTCACATCTTCGGGGAAAGCATAGCCACGGCGTTTGATAAATGCGTAAGCCTTGGTAGCCTTGGCAAGACTTATGCCTGCACGGGGCGAACCACCGTAACTTATCAACTCTTTAAACTTAGCCAAGCCGTACAGTTCGGGGTTGCGAGTGGCAGAAACAATGTCAACTATGTAGTTTTCAATGCGTTCGTCGATGTAAACCTCCTTTACCAACTCACGAGCCTTGATGATGTCCTCAGATGTGAGTATTTGGTCAGGCTTGGGAAACTCGCCCGTAATATTCTGACGGATAATGAGTTTCTCTTCGTCTTTCTTAGGATAGTTAACTATGATTTTTAGCATAAAACGGTCTACCTGCGCCTCGGGAAGCGGATATGTTCCTTCTTGTTCGATAGGGTTTTGTGTTGCAAGTACGAGGAAGGGATCATCTAACTTGTAGGTCTCCTCTCCAATTGTCACCTGATGCTCCTGCATAGCCTCCAAAAGTGCTGACTGAACCTTTGCGGGGCTACGGTTGATCTCGTCGGCAAGGATAAAGTTAGCAAACACAGGACCTTTCTTCACCACAAACTCCTCGCTTTTTTGCGAGTAAATCATAGTACCGAGCAAGTCGGCAGGCAGAAGGTCGGGCGTAAACTGTATACGGTTGAACTTAGATTTAATAATTTGCGACAAAGTTTTGATTGCCAAAGTCTTAGCCAAACCTGGAACGCCCTCTAATAGAACGTGTCCGTTGCTAAGCAATCCTATGAGAAGACCCTCGGTAAGTTGTTTCTGACCAACAATCACCTTGCTCATCTCGTTGTTAACCAAGTCGATAAACGCGCTTTCGCGATTGATTCTTTCGTTTAATTCTTTGATATTTTCTGCTGTTTGATTCATAACATTGTTAATTAAAACTCAATTGCAAATGTATAAATCAAATCTTAAAAACGTACACAGTACATCATTAATTAACTTTTTTTAAAAGAAATTAATACTTAAAAGCGTTTTATGTTAGTGGGTGTTGATAATAAACACACCGTTGCCGCTACGTGCTCCATAAATTGCAGCAGTTCCGTCTTTTATAAGGGAAATTTCCTTTATGTCACTTGGTGAGAGATAGTCAATTGAGTCAACTACCGAACCATTGACCACAAAAGTTGCGCAAGGGTCTCCATAAACTGTGGCAGTGCTACGAGTAATGACGCAACCATCAGGACGAACATCGACTCCCGTAAAATTACTTTTTATAATATCGTAAACGCTTGAATATGTGCTATAATCTGGACCTCGTTTGAGACTTTCAACAGCTGCGGTACGGTCTTCTTCCTTTAAATAGCCGTATCCAATAGCCATTTCTACTGATTTTTCGGTGGGTTTGGTAGTTAGTTTGATGTTCAATGTATCAGCTGTTTTTTGATTAATTTTGATATTAACTTTTTTGAAACAATCCGACCTAATTGAAATACAATCTGTTGTTAAACAAACAATTGAAAAATTACCAAGAGAATCTGTATTTACCGCAGATTTGGCCTGTTGGGCAGTTACTTTAATGCCAGAAACTGGTAAATCATTAAAAGCACGAACTTTACCATTGATTAAACGGGTCTGTTGAGCGTATGATGGCACTAGCCATATAAGCATCATTAAAACTGAAAATATCTTTTTCATATTCATTAATATTTGAAATTTATACTGTACAAAATTACATATTTTCAATGGCTTAAATCGATGTAAGTTTGTTAAAAATACTTAAAAGAGAGGTTACCTTAAAAGGCAACCTCCTCTATCCTATTCGCTAATGTTCTTAATCAATGTCTCAACGGCCTCGTCGATAGATTTGCAACTACCTAACAGTTTGATAAATGCGCTACCGATAATGCATCCACGCGAATGGTCGGCAGCGGCACGGAAGGTCTCTTTATTGGATACGCCAAAGCCTACGAGTGTAGGATTTTTGAGTTTCATACTCTCTATATGGCTGAAATACTGCTGTTTGGCTTCGTTAAACGACTGCTGTGCTCCTGTGGTGGAAGCCGACGAAACCATATAGATAAAACCCTTGCTCATATCGTCGATGGCGCGGATGCGTTCATCAGTGGTCTCAGGAGTGATTAACTGAATGTAATTCAAACCGTTGGCATCTACAAACTGTTTGTATTGAGATAGATAAATCTCTGACGGAAGGTCGGGGATAATTAAACCATCAATACCGCAATTAGCACATTGTTTGCAATAATCCTCAAAACCAAACTGCATAGCGGTATTAATGTAACTCATCATAATCAGCGGAATATCAGTTACTTTGCGAATATCTGCTAACTGTCGAAAAAGGATTTTTTGAGTCATGCCGTTGCTCAATGCCTTTTGCCCGCTTGACTGAATCACAGGACCGTCAGCCATTGGGTCGGAAAATGGAACACCTATTTCAATCATATCTACACCGTGGTCTGAGAGTGATTTGATGATTTTTACAGTGTCGTCTAAATTTGGATAACCTGCTGTAAAATAAACTGATAATATGTCTTTTTTTCCAGATTGGAAAAGTCTGTCTATTCTGTTCATTTTCTTAAAATATTTAATGCTTGTTTTAACTTTTCGATGTTTTTAAGTCCGGGTGTATCTTCAAAACAGCTGTTTAAATCTACACCTACTAAATTATTGATTTTTAATGCTTTAATATATTCTAAATCGTCTAAAGAAATGCCGCCGCTGAGCAAAAACTTCTGCGAAATGTTAACATTCTGCAACATATGCCAGTCGAATTTTACACCCGAACCGCCGTAACCTTTGGTTTTGGTGTCAAAAAGCAGATAGTCAACATATTGCGCATATTTTTCTGCCGATTGTAAATCAGATTCCGACGAAATGCCGAAGGCTTTTATCACGAGCAGACTCTTGCGTATCTCGGCGCATAATTCGGGTGATTCGTTGCCGTGAAGTTGCACTAAATCAAGATTATACTCCGACACTTTGTCTAAAATATAATCCTTGTCGGCGTTGACAAATACACCCACCTTCTTAACATCGGTGAGTTTCTGTTTCAGCACAGGCTCTTGGCTCAATTCCACAAACCGGGGAGATTTTTGATAAAAAATCAGTCCTGCAAAATCGGGTTTCAGAGCCACCACATCGGCATAATTGTCGCGCAAACCGCATATTTTAATCAACATATCAAATAAGTGTTAAAACGTTGTCGATAAATGATTTAAGCGCAATTCCCGGATTCTGCTCCTTCATAAAGTTCTCGCCCATAAGAAAGCCATTGAAACCAAGTTTTTTGAGTGAGGCTACTGTTTCGGGTTTTGAAATACCTGATTCAGAGATTTTTACCGCGTCTTGGGGAAGATTCTTAACTATTGATTTTGAAATCTCAATGTCGGTTTTAAAAATCTTCAAGTTGCGGTTGTTGACACCCAAAATATCGATATAACTATCGTTGTAATGCGATAGTTCGTCTTCGGAATGAATCTCCAAAAGCGTTTGCAGACCGAGTTCCTTGGCTTCGAGCGCAAGTTCCTGACATTGTGACGGTTGCAGACAAGCCGCAATCAACAATATCACATCCGCACCCGACGATTTTGCCAAATAGAGTTGGTAAGGATCGGTAAGAAACTCTTTGAAAAGCAGCGGAGTATGCTCCAAATTGGCACGAGCCTGAATCACATCTTGGTAACTGCCGCCAAAATATTTATTGTCGGCAAGACACGAAACACCTGTGCAGCCATATTTTTCGTAAAGAGGCACAACATCCTTTGGCTCAATACCTTGATGTATGTCGCCCTTGGATGGTGATTTGCGCTTAAACTCGGAAATTATACCAGTGGAACTATTTTTCAAAGCATCTTTAAGCGAGAAAGTATTCCTCAAAAACAGCGGTTTATCTTTCAGCACCGACAATGGCAGACTTTTTTTGAGTTCCGCTGTTTCGATTTGCTTGTTGGCTACTATTTCGTCTAAAATTGTTGACATAATGCTGATTATGAGTTCATTTCTACATATTTATTAAGCACTTCCTTAGCCTTGCCGCTTTCGAGCGATTCTTTCGCCTCCAAAAAACATTCGCGGATGTTTTTCTCTGGACAGATGCAATTGATTGAAAATGCGGAGTTTGCAAGCACCACATTTTTCTGAGCCGCAGTAGAAGTGTTGCTCAAAACATCGTCGAAAATCTTTTTAGCCTCTTGCTTGGTGCTGCCGCCATAAATTTCGGTGGGATTGATTCGCTCAAAACCAATGTCGGAACAACTGAAAACCTGCTCCATACTCGACGAAATCACTTTGAAATCTTTGGTAAGAGAAATCTCGTCGTAAACATCAAGCGAAGTTACAATCGAGTATCCCTCGCTAATTTGCTGCAACACACTGTGATAAAGGCGCATTTGGTCTAACGTTGCAGTTCCAAGCACCTGATACTGCGGACGGCAGGGATTAACGATGGGCCCCAAAAGATTAAAGCAGGTGGGCACTTGCAGAGCCTTGCGAACCGGAGCCACAAATTTCATAGCGTATGCAAACAGCGGTGCGTGCATATAGGTAAAGTTACATTTTTCAATGTTTTCTTTAAGTTTGTCGTTGTCGGCGGTAAATTTTACACCGTGTTCTTCCAAAACATTGCCTGCACCCGAAACTGATGTGGCAGAGTAGTTTCCGTGTTTTGCCACCTTGTAGCCAGCACCTGCAACCACAAAACACGAGCAAGTAGAAATGTTGAAAGTATTTTTGCCGTCGCCGCCTGTTCCCACAATGTCAACAACCTTGTAGGGCGATAAATCCACAGGTTTGCCGGTAGCCAATATGCCGTCGCGAAGACCAAGAAGTTCGTCGGTGGTAATAGAGCGCATCTGAATGCCTGTTAAGAGTCCGGCAATCTGCTCGTTAGAAAATTTTTGCTCTGTGATAGCAATCAATATATCTTTCATTTGGGCGCGGGTAAATGTTTCGCCCGAAATCAATTTTTCTAATATCTCTTTCATTTTTAGTTGATTAAAAAGTTTCTGATAATAATTTCGCCGTTTGGAGTAAGCACGCTTTCGGGATGAAACTGAATACCGTGAACATCCAACTTTCTGTGTTTCAAAGCCATAATAGAACCTTCGTTGCTAATAGCAGTTATTTCAAGATCTTCGGGAAGATTTTTGCGTTCCACAATCCACGAGTGGTAGCGTCCAACCTCAATTTCGCTATTGAGACCTTTGAAAATATAGTCGTCGCCGATGATTTTGCAGTTGGTAGCCACACCGTGATATACCTCGTTGAGATTTAGAAGGTTAGCGCCAAACACCTCTCCTATTGCCTGATGTCCAAGGCATACTCCAAGAATTGGTTTTGATTCGGCATAATGTCTGATAACATCCATCAAAAGTCCTGATTCTGAGGGTATTCCCGGACCTGGCGAAAGAATAATCTTGTCAAAATCAGCAATATCTTCGATTTTGAATTGGTCGTTACGCACTACCTCGCAATTAAATCCGAGTTTTGTAACATATCCGTAAAGATTGTAAGTAAAAGAATCGTAGTTGTCTATTATTATCGTTTTCATTTTCAAATAATTAAATGTTTTGAGCAGATACTACTGCCTTGCGTAATGCACCGAGTTTGTTGTTAACCTCTTGAAGTTCGTATTCAGGGTCGGATTTGGCAACGATTCCGCCGCCTGCCTGAAACCAAAGTTCGTTGTTTCGAGCCACAAAAGTGCGAATTGTAATAGCCTGATTCAATTCACCATTTAGACCGAGGAATCCGATGCAACCACCGTAAATACCACGGCTATGAGGCTCAATTTCAGAAATTAACTGCATAGCGCGAACCTTGGGCGCACCGCTGAGAGTTCCGGCGGGGAATGTGTCGATAAAGGTTTTGATAGTGTCGGCATTAGGACGCAAGTCTCCGCTTACACGGCTCACCAAGTGGATTACGTGCGAATAAAATTGCATATCCTTGTAAAAATCAACCTTCACATTATCGCAGTTGCGGTTGAGGTCGTTGCGGGCAAGGTCTACAAGCATTACGTGCTCTGCATTTTCTTTTGGGTCGCGACGGAGATACTCTGCATTTTTGAGGTCTTCTTCCTGATTGCCAGTGCGTTTGGTAGTTCCGGCAATGGGGTCGATGTAAGCCTTTCCGTTTTCAATGCGACAGTGAGTTTCGGGCGACGAACCAAAAATTCTAAATCCACCAAAATCAAAGTAAAAAAGATAAGGCGAAGGATTAATCGAACGTAAAGCGCGATAGAGTTTAAAGTCGTCGCCGGTGTAATGCTGTATAAATCTGCGCGATATAACAATTTGAAACACATCGCCACGTTTGCAGTGTGCGATACCCTTGCGGATATTGTCTTTGTGCTGTTCGTCGGTAATGGGCGATGTGGTTTCGCCAGTAGCATTAAAACCGTCGTTGCGCACACCTGCCTTCGAAAGAAGTTTTTCAACCTCGTGCACCTTGTTTTCGCCATCTTCTGACATATCCACAATGGTGAGTTCCGATTGATAATGATTGAAAACCAACACAGTGCGAAACAGCACATAGAGCATATCGGGAGCATCGTTTTCTTTCATTGTGGTATCCTCCACGGGGATATTTTCAAAATATCTTACAGCATTAAAAGCCGTATATCCATAAAGACCACAATAATTTGAGTTTTCGCCCTCAACCTTGAAGTTGCTCAAAAACTCTTTCAAGGCGTGCTCTACTCTATAATTTTTTGTAATCTCCTTAGTAACAACGCTTTCGTCGGGATATTTAAAGATAGCCTTTCCGTGATTGATAGCCACGCTTGCCAAGGGATAAATGCCTATAAATGAGCGTGAATTTTCTTTTGAATGATAGTCGTTTGACTCCATAAGTGCGCTTTGCACTCCCGAATCTCTGAGACGAAGATATGCGCTCACGGGCGTATAGATGTCGCTCAGAATTGTTTTTGAATTTGTTTTGTAACTGAACATTTCTTATTCCTCCATATTAAAATATTTAACATATGTGTTCATATCCTTATCGCCACGGCCTGAGACAGTGATTACTACGTTCTCATCCTTTACGAAATTGATTTTCGGGAGCATAGCCAATGCGTGTGCGCTCTCAATGGCGGGGATAATACCTTCTAACTTAGTGAGTTCCATCGCTGCCTGCATAGCCTCGGCATCGGTAACGGCAAGCACCTTGGTGCGTCCGCATTTAGCAAAGAATGCGTGCATAGGACCCACACCAGGATAATCGAGACCAGCAGAAATTGAGTACGGCTCTACAATCTGACCGTCGTTGGTCATCATCACGAGCGAGAGACTTCCGTGCAAAACGCCCTTTTTGCCGAGATGGATAGTGGCTGCCGATTTTTCAGGGTCGTCGAGACCAAGTCCCGCTGCCTCTGCTGCGAAAAACTTAACGCGCTCATCGTCGATATAATGGTAAAAAGTTCCTGCCGCATTGCTGCCGCCGCCTATGCAAGCCAGCAGTTTGTCAGGATAGTTGCGACCAGTCTGCTCCTGCAACTGATATTTAATCTCCTCACTAATAACAGATTGGAAACGTGCAACCATATCGGGATACGGGTCGGGTCCAACAACCGAACCTATAATATAATGTGTGTTTTTAGGATTGCAGCACCAGTCGCGGATAGCCTCATTGGTGCCGTCTTTGAGGGTTCTGTTGCCCGACATTACGGGAACAACCTTAGCGCCCAACATCCTCATACGCTGTACGTTGAGAAACTGACGCTTAACATCCGTTTCACCCATATACACCACGCACTCCATATTCATAAGAGCGCAAACTGTGGCAGTGGCAACACCATGCTGACCTGCTCCTGTTTCTGCCACAATGCGGGTTTTGCCGAGTTTGCGTGCGAGGAGAATCTGACCGAGAGCGTTGTTCAACTTGTGCGCACCCGTATGGCAGAGGTCTTCGCGTTTGAGAAAGATGTTGGTACCGTATTTCTCGCTTAGGCGTTTGGCGAAATAGAGCGGCGTGGGGCGACCTACATAATCTTTCAATAGTTTCTGAAAGTCTTTTTTAAACTGCTCGTTTTCAATAATTTGCAGATAGTTTTCTTTGAGTTCCACAACGTTTTTCCTGAGTATTTCAGGAATATACGCTCCGCCGAACTCGCCGTAATAACCGTTTTGATCAATTTGATATTTACTCATTGTATTTAGTTTTATTATTTTCGTTACTCACAAAAAAAAGGCTTGTCGTGAGTCTTCGACAAGCCTTTTTTAATATCTTTAATATATATATTAAGGTGTACCACTCACGAATTTTAGATTCGTAAGCGCCACCACCAATTACCGTATGTCATATTAAATAAATTCATTTTTGCTTTGTTTTATGCGGCAAATTAAAAAATAAAAAATGAGAAAAAAAAATTTTTTTAGAAAAAAATTAAACCAAAAGTGCATTTTTAAGTCAAATGATTAAATAATTAAAACAATATCGAATAACTAAATTGAGTAAAAAAATGAAATCAATCAAAACATTAATAATTTTATTTCTTATAAATTATTGGTTGCCTGCAAGTTCACAAGAAATAAGAATTATCTCAGGCACAGTAACGACACTTAATGATTTACCAGTATCTGGCATAAAAGTAACTGCCAAAAAATCTCTTGCCGCTACCATAACAGATTCGCTTGGCGGGTTTGTTATAGCATGTAAGCCCAAAGATCGACTTATGTTTAAGTCACAAGTATTTAGTAACATCCAACGACGCATTAACAAATCAACATCTAACCCTATCAATGTTAAACTCAATTTTATACCCACGACCAAAAACGTTGATATGGCAATAGGATACGGTTACATTTCGTCGGATCAACGAACACAAGCTATTGAATATATAGAGCGTGGCAATAATTATTGCAACTACATAGATGTTTTCGATTTGATTAAAGCTAAGTTTACGGGTGTAAATATTATGCCGGATGGTTGTATTATAGTTCGCGGTTTAAACACTATAAATGGCTCAAACTGTGCAATTTACGTGGTTGATGGTAACAAAGTTGATAATATTGACTATATTTCTACATGCGATGTTAAAGAGATTTCGCTTTTGAAAGATGGTACCGCGGCCATTTATGGAAGTCAAAGTTCAAACGGTGTATTCTTCATCAACTTAAAAGACGGAAAAGAATAAAACAAAAGAATATATGAATAAAATTGTATTTCTCTCAGCGTGTATTGTACTTATATGTGCCACCTGCATGGCACAACAATCTTCAAAGATAGCTATTGGTTTCTACAACCAAGAGAATTTTTTTGACACGATCCACGACGTAGGTAAAAATGATAACCAGTTTCTGCCAGACGGCACTTACAAGTGGAACAGTGAAAAGTATTTTGGAAAATTGCACAATATGTCGCAAGCACTTGCAGATATGGGAACCGACCAAGTACCTGATGGATGCGCGTTTATAGGTCTTAGTGAGATAGAAAACAGGAACGTATTGAACAACCTTATAGAACAAAAACCGCTAAAAGATAGAGGAATTCAATTTATTCACGAAGAAGGGCTCGATAAGCGCGGTATCGATTGCGCTCTGCTTTACAATCCTTCGATGTTTAAGCCAATTGATTACAAATTAATTCCTTATGTTTACGAAAACGATTCCGACAAAAATAAAGCTACACGTGGATTTTTAACTGTAAGAGGAGAACTCTACGGAGAAGATGCCGCAGTGATTGTTTGCCATTTGCCCAGCCGCTATAGTACAAGTTACTACCGAGAACTTGGTGCAAAACAGATAAGAGTGATAAAAGATTCGCTACTGCAAATCAATGCAGGATTAAAGATATTTATCATGGGCGATATGAACGACGACCCGCACGACAAAAGTATGAGCGAGGTGCTTGGCGGCAGGCGAAAAATTGAAGACGTGGAGGCAATGGGTCTTTACAATCCGTGGTGGGACATATTGTTTTCGGGAAAAGGCACGCTGCATTATCGTGGGGCATGGAATCTTTTTGACCAGATTATTATTTCAGAAAACCTTTTAGACAAACCTCACACAGAAGTTATCCAAAAAAACAAGAAAAAATCGGTTACTAAAACTGTGGAGCACGACAAAAAGCAGTTGACATACTGTGGAAGTCAAATAGTTAGGTTTGATTATCTAATAAACCAGCAGGGAAGATACAAAGGTACGCCAAAACGTACTTCGGCAGGAGGCGAATGGCTCAACGGATACAGCGACCATCTACCTGTGGTAATGTTTTTGTGTAAGGATTGATACTGTATAATTAAAAAGAAAATGCTTGCGACCAAGGATTGTTTTACTAACAATAAACCTTGCTTGCAAGCATTTTGTGTTTGGAATCAATAGATAGATGAATTCAATCAAGCAAAAAGTTATGCAGGAGAACTGATTTCCACCATCTTGAAAGGCAGTTTGAGAATCGACTGGTAGTCTTCGCCAGCCTCTAACATATCTTCGTCATCTTCTTCGTAGTACCAATTGATTACAACTTCGGCTACACTCTTATTGTGGAGGTTTTCCAATTTCTTGAAAACGTCTAATATGCATTTAGAAGAACTTGTGTTGAAATACTCAAGTTGCATATTAACTTCCACAGTGCCCTTAGCCTCTGATGCATACTTGTCAATCCAGTCTACAAGTGGCTTATAAAACTCAATCGAGTTTTCGGGAATAGATCTTCCCTTGATTACTAATTTGCCAGTTTCGGCCTCAAAAGATACCGACGGCGTTTTTGGTGTTCCCTCTATTTCTATTGAATCCATGTTATAAATTAATTTTAGTTTTGTTTACTTATGAAATTAATACTTCAAAAACAAAAAACGAATAATCTTTGTTTTGCCTCAACAATTCAAATCCAAATTTGTTGCCAGATTTTCTAGCCATTTCGATAAAACCAAGCCCTCCGCCACCTTTGGCCGAAAATTCGTCGTTGTTGAGCACTATTTTGTACAAATCTTTCAACTCATCTTGTGAAAGATAGTTAAGTTGCTCAATACGGTCGCGGAGAAAATAACCGGTAAGATTTTTCACGAAATTGCCCGTGGTAATACGGTAAACTCCGGGATTCTCTTTTGTCATACAGAAAAATGCGTAATGACTTCCTTTCTTCATGTCAGAATCTTTGAAGAATTCGTCAGGAGGAGGTTCGAGATGGTGAAACAAATTTTGTAGAGCCTCTACCAAAATGTTGTACACCTTTTTGATAACCCGGGGCTGTTCGTTGTCGGCTTTGAGCTTGTCTTCGATTGTAGCGAATACATCGTCTAACAGTTGGGATGTAATAACACCCTCGAACGACAACACAACGTTGCCTTTCACTGCTTTTTCAAATAGGCTATGTATCGCTTCTCTCATTAGGCTGTCTTTAAGATTACTCTATTTGTTTTATGTTACAAATATAAGCAATTTCTATTATACATAGATAATTTTTTTACATTTTTTTTTAATATAACTGCAAAATGTATTCCTTTCCGTTGCGGATAATGGTATGTTCTTTTTGGGGATTAAGCCCAACAGCTTTGCTAAATTCTTTATAATCAGAATGTAACCACATTTTGGAGTTTTTGATATTATGCTTCAAAAATTGTGAAATATTTGCAAAAAGATTTTTGGTCTCTTCTTTTTTGTACAAATCTACCACGGGAGGATCAAGAATAACAGTATTGTTACCGTCGGGAAGTTGGATATCCTTGAGTGAAGAAGTGTAGATGGTGATATATTTGTCGAGAATAGCCTTTTTGATGTTTTGTGCAGCTGCTTTGGTAGCGGCCTCGGCTATATCGTATCCGATAATTTTATTAGCAAACTCACCGTTGTGCTTGATTCTAATTTTAGCATCGTTCTTAATATCTTTCCACATTTCGGCGTCGAAATCACGCCAAGTGAAGAAACCGAAATTTTCGCGGCAAACCTGAGCGGGAATATTGTAAGCAAACATGGCAGCTTCAATCAAGAGAGTACCAGTGCCACACATAGGATCGATAAAATTGGTGTTAGCTTTCCAGCCAGCCAATTGCACAAGACCTGCGGCATAAACCTCGTCTAACGGATCAATGCCAGCTGCAATTCTGTAACCACGTTTTGAGAGAGGGTCACCAGTGCTGTCGAGGCGTACAGAGCAGTTTTTGCCATCAACCAAAATGTCAATCATAACAGAAGGATTTTGCACATCGTGAGGGGGTGTTTTGTGAGATTTCATATTGAAATAGTCACAAATAATGGTTTTTACCTGCTGTGCGCACCCGGCGTCAATCGTTTCGTTTGTTGACGAAATGCTAAGGTTGAAACTCTTGTAGATGTTAAGAATTTTGCTCCAACGGTATGATTTGATATTTTCGAAAAATTCTTCTTTGCTTTCAAATGCAAAGTTAAGAATCTCTTTATAAATTTTCAACGCAGTACGCAACTCGTAGTTGGCTTCATAAAGCAGGTACTTGTCGCCAGTAAAAGTTACTGAACACGGCTCTGTGTTAACTTCATCAGCGCCCATACGCATAAGTTCGCGTCCTAACACATCTTCCAGACCTTCATAGGTCGTTGCTGTCATTTTAAAAGTTTCAACTTCCACTTTGTAGATATTATAAATTGTTTATATTCTGTTATTTATTCTTTTTTTAATTCAACTTCAGCAGTTTTTGCTTTGCGTGAAGATATTTCTTCGATAACGCAGACCAAAGCCATTCCCGCAATTATAAAAGCTATAGCAACAAATGTTTGTTGATTAAATTCGGGGATGAATTTGTCGTATCCTTGTATAATAACATCACCGTGCGAATTGAACACCTCGTGACCGTTTTGCATAAGGTAGATTGGTTTTTTCCAAGGCCAGATAAATACAAGTGATCCGAAAATAAAACCTGTGAGTACCGACAATGTCTGGTCGGCATAGGTTTTCATAAGCCATGACAAGAAACGCGAAAACGCTAGAAATCCTATCACTGCTCCAATTGCAACCGGTATGAGCACAGCCAAATTGAAATGCGAAATAGAATCAATCACTATCAATTTGTAGTTACCTAATAATATAAGTGTGAATGAACCCGAAATGCCTGGCAAAAGCATATCGCAAATGGCTATTGCACCGCAAAGTACAAGGTAAAAAATATTGTCGTTTTCGGTGGCTGGACTGATTATCGAAAAACCGAACGCAACGGCTGCGCCTACAATGGCAAGAAGCACCTTCCATAAGTTAATCTTATTTACCATGCGTCCAACGTAATATACCGAGGCGAGTATCAAGCCAAAGAAAAACGCCCAAACATGCACTTCGTAGTTTTTAAAGAGCCATTCGAGCAATTTGGCACCAGTGAGAATACTAATGCCCTCGCCGAGGAATAATATTATAAGAAACAATAAATCAGTATGTTGTGCAAATTCTTTAAATTTAAATTTGGATAAAAGTTTCAACGCTTCCAAATCAAACGATTTAAGAGCATTTATAAATCTTTCAAAAATGCCTGTAAGCAAAGCAATTGTACCACCAGAAACGCCCGGTATTACATTTGCCAGCCCCATTGCAAAGCCTTTAAAAAACAGTAAAACGTTTTTAATCATACATATAACATTTCCGACGATACCAAAATCAGAGGCTTTTCGTCAAAATTATAGGCACAAAATTACAACTTTTTCGTTATTGCTCAAGTTTTTTATGCTAATTTTTTTGTTGGAAGTTCATTTTTTCAATATATCTTTGCCTGAGAAATATATAGAGATGATTACATATTTACAAGTTGAGAACCTCACAAAATCATTCGGCGACATCGTGTTGTTCGAATCAATAACTTTTTCGGTTGGAAAAGACCAAAAGACAGCTATTATAGCAAAAAACGGCGCCGGCAAAAGCACTATGCTCGACATAATTGCACGCAATCAGAGCGCCGACAGCGGTAGCGTAGTTTTTAAAAACGATCTAAAAATAGGATACTTACGCCAAGATCCTGTGCTTGACAACAACCTTACTGTTCGACAGCATATTTTTTCATCAGAAAACAAATTGTCAAAAGTGTTGCAACAATACGAAGCGGCACTTGCTAATGGCGACCACAATATAATAGAAAAGGCTCAGGCTGAAATGGATGCAGCTGGTGCTTGGAAATACGAATCTGATATGAAACAGATTCTTGGCAAGTTGAGAATCAATGAGTTAGATATTCATATAGGTAAGCTCTCTGGCGGACAAAAAAAACGTATTGCTCTCGCCGAAACGCTTATAGAACAGCCCGACTTCCTTATCCTCGACGAACCCACAAACCATTTGGACACAGATATGACCGAATGGCTCGAAAACTATCTCAAAACATCCCGCACAACTCTTCTGATGGTTACCCACGACCGATATTTCTTAGACAATGTGTGCGATAATATCATAGAGATTGATAATAACAAAATTTATACATATTCAGGTAATTACAGTTATTACCTATCAAAACGTGAGGAGCGCATGGCAAACCTCGCTGCCAATATCGACAAGGCTGCAAATCTGCTCCGCAAAGAGTCGGAATGGATTTCACGTATGCCCAAGGCTCGTGGAGGAAAGGCAAAATACCGTATTGACAGTTTCTACAAGCTTAAAGAGGTGGCATCTCAAAAGATAGAAACAAAAAAAATCGACTTCTCTGTAGGCACAGCCAACCGTCTCGGCAACAAGATATTAGAAATAAAGAATCTCTGCAAGAGATACGGCGACAAAGTGCTGATTGATAATTTTACTTACTCTTTTAAGCGTAACGACAAAATCGGTATTTGCGGACACAACGGCTGCGGCAAATCTACCTTGTTGGATATTATCATAGGCAGCACAACACCTGATTCAGGCACAGCAGAGTTTGGAGAAACAGTTGTAGCGGGATATTATCGTCAGCGGGGCATAGAATACAAAAAAGATCAACGAGTTATTGATATCATTAAAGACATTGCAGAGGTGGTAGTTCTTGGAGACGGCAGAAAACTTTCAGCATCACAGTTTCTCGAATATTTTCTATTTCCACCCAAAATGCACTACACCCTTGTTGAAAAACTCAGTGGTGGCGAAAAACGTCGTCTTTACCTGATGACTGTACTTATCAAAAATCCAAATTTCTTAATACTCGACGAACCTACCAACGACCTCGACATAATCACACTCAATGTATTGGAAGACTATTTGTCGTGCTTTGCAGGCTGCTTGTTGGTGGTGTCGCACGATAGGTATTTTTTAGACAAAGTGGCTGATACTATGTTTGTTTTTGAAGGTAATGGCAAAATAAGGAACTTTCCGGGCAACTACACAGTATATATCACCCAAAAAGAGGACGAAGAGAAGGAGAAACAAAATGATGAGCCGGAACCCAAAGAACATACATTTCAACGCGAAAGACGTAAAAAGAACTTTACATTCAAACTTGCACAAGAATATGAAACCGTAAGTGCGGAAATCGACAAACTCAATGCTGAAAAACAAGAAATAGAGCGTTTACTATCAGGAGAAACTACCGATATAGAAGAAATAAACAAACTATCGTTGCGAATGGAAACCGTTACCGCACTATTGGATGAGAAAGAGACACGCTGGCTAGAATTGGAAGAGATAAAGTCGAGCGATGCTATTTGTCAATCCTAACGCAAAGTATGTAAAAATAGTTGTCGTCGTCTACCTTAATAAATTTATAATCAAGAGGATAACCACTCAATATTGACACTTGTATCAAACCTATATTACCTCCGCCAAATTCGGTACGGGGCTGACCACGCATATAGCGTTTAAACTCACGAAGTTCGTCTTTGTTTTTCTGACAAATTTTGCTGCACTTATCAGAAAGAAGGTCGTATTCTTTTTTACCAACCAAGTTGCCGGTAATAAAAGAAAAATGATCTGCGTATTCTTTGATAAGCATAAGGCCCACACCAGCGGATTTATCAATGCCGTTGCCCTTCTCTTTAGAGTATAGATAAATATTCTGGCTCAATTCAATAAAAATCTTGAAAAAAGTCTTGCCTCTGTGTTGGTCGTCCCAAAG
Source organism: Bacteroidales bacterium (assembly GCA_016286055.1). GTDB lineage: Bacteria > Bacteroidota > Bacteroidia > Bacteroidales > UBA3824 > UBA3824. The sequence goes on along the minus strand of JAEERW010000014.1, from coordinate 41,407 downwards.
GGAATCTTCAATATTTGATGCCAGAAGCGACAGTATCTGTCCGTCGAACGGACCGATATACGAAATGACTATGTCATTATCGAGCATTGTGTTGAATATTTCCCTACTGTTAATTGCCATGATGTTTAATTTGTATTCTAAATAATTTAAATCAATTTTACTGCAAATACCGTAACGTCGTCGGTTTGCGATGAATTTTGGATTTGTCGTTCAAATTCGCTGAGTATCAGTTCTTTTTGTATAGCTAAATCTCTATGAGCATGTGTTTTCAAAAGTTCTATAAATCGTTCGCTACCGTATTTTTTCATATCGGCATCGTATTGGTCTACAAAACCGTCGGTTGTATGATAAACGATGTCGTCGGTGTGCAGCAGAAGTGTCTGGTCGGTGAAATCAGTACCTACGTTGCGTTTCGACTTCATGCCGCCGATAGTTTTTAAATCACCTTTAAGAGTAATAAATTCTTGTGTGTCGGCACGGTAAATATACAACGGACGACGGGCACCTGAGAAAGTTAACTCGTAATCTTTTTCAGAAGTACGGTTGAAACAGCAGAGGCAAATTTCCATGCTGTCGTTGTTGATTTCGGCAGTTTCGTCGCCAACATCTTGTTTCAGAGCCTTTACAAGATTAATATTCAACTGAGTGAGAATATCTTTGGGGTCGTAAATATGATGTTCAACAATAATTTCAGAAAGCAGACGCGCACCGATCACACTCATAAACGCACCAGGAACACCGTGTCCTGTGCAGTCAACGGCTGCTGTGAATGTAAGTTGGTCGTTGTCGGGTACGCGAGTAAACCAGTAGAAATCGCCACTAATAGTCTGCAAAGGAATAAATATACCAAAATACTTGAAATACTTTGAAAGGTTCACATCCAAAGGCATAACAGTATCCTGAATTGTTTTAGCGTATTTGATACTGGTGTTGATGTTTTCGAGCTGCATAGAAATGTACTCCTTCTGTTGGGCAAGCTCGTCGCGCTGCAACGATAATGTTTTTCCTTGCGCAATAATCGATTGTTCCTGCTCTTTGATTTTTGAGATGTCGGTATCGATTGTTACAAGACGTGTAATCTGGTTGCTTTCGTTGAGAATCGGTGTAAGAGTGCTCTGAATCCATATATCTTTGCCTTCGGCTGTATGGAAAGGACATTCAAAGATAACCGGTTCACAATTATTGATACATTTTTCTTTGATATCGTTGATATTAGAGTTTGAACTGTAAAGCGATGTGAATGTGGTGGTTTTGTTTTTGCGCAAGTCGTTGATATTCATCTTGGTTAATTGCTCAAAACCGTGATTAACCCATTCTACATTGCCTAAATTATCCATAATAACCACACCGTTATCGGTTTGGCTTGCTACAATCGAAAGTTTTTCAAGCTCCTTGTTGATAAGTTTCAACTGCTCGCTCTGTGAACGGATATGTTCTTTCTGAGAGTCGATACGGTCGTTAACTGCAATGAGCTCACGATTGCGTTTTTTGTTGATTGAGTTGTTGATAAAAGCTACAATACAGAGAATCAAGAAAATGGCTATACCCATAGTTATAAGGTTCAGCTGTTTTTGATTCTGCTTAGATTTTTCTTGCTTCTTTTCAAGTATTTTCTTTTGGTCCTCAATACTATTCTCACGCTGGCGCACTTTGTCTTTCACATCGTTGAGTTCGCGGAGCGACTGAGAATGTAGTTCCTCTTTTTGGGCTTTTTCGGCTAACTGCTCTTCAAGAGCAGCTTTGTCGCGTACAAGTTTCGACTGTAGCCTTTGTGCTGCATTCATCAAGCTGTCGGCCTTGTGCGACTGCTTTTCAATTTCACGTTTTACTTCATCGTTTTGCTGCTGTTTTCGAGAGTTCTCTTCTTCTTGAAAGTCGTTGCTCATCGACATCTGATAAATTTCCTCTTTCTTTTGATCAAGTTCCCACTCTTTGTCTTGAAGCTCTTTTTCTTTTTTAATGAGCTGATCTTCCATCTCTTGGTTGATTTTTTCCACATCAACACGGGTGCCACCTTCCACAACTGCACGTTGATTAATTTTCAAATTAACCTCGTTGGCCTTGTTGAGGTTTACTTGAAACTGGTTATTACGGCTTTGAAGCACAAGATTAACCATAAAGAGTTCGGAATTTTCCGACGAGCAACTGTCGGTAACAAGCAGTGTGGGTTGACCAGCAATTTTGTCGTTGATTTCACGAAGATACTGCAAATCGTGCCTGTTTACATACAGTATGTGAGAATATCCAATTTTGGAAACACTGGAAAATTTAACGGTCTTAAATTTTTTGCCATTGATAGTGGCTCCAGATGTTTGCATCGATTTAAGGCGATGATACTCAATAGAAGAGTTTCCAAACATACCCACAATATATTCTGTTGCGGTATCGTTGGGCCACTCAACATATTTAGCAAAGTTCATTAGCCAAAAAACATTAACCTGCTCACGCGACAAGTTAGTGCCTCGCTGTGCCGACACGGTACTGGCGCACAACAACACAACCACCGCAATCAATATCCAGCGGGCAATGCCAAGGGTTAATATGTTTGTCTTTGATTGCATTCTCTATTTAAATTTTATTCCAATAACAGAAATATCATCACGTTGTTCTTCGTCTTTCTTATAATCGTCGAGGCTCTGGCGGATAAGACCTCCCTGAGAATCCATCGGTTTGTCTTTGATTGAGTACAGCAGCGCTAAGAATTTTTCAGTGCCGAATCTGTGACGCTCGCTGTCGTTTTGGTCGATAATACCGTCGCTTGTAAGATAAATCATATCGCCACTTTTGAGGATAAGTTCCTGATCGGTAAACTCAGCGGTGTTGCGTTTGGATCGCACACCACCAATAGATTTACGGTCGCCTTTGAGTTGTTGGATTTCCACATCGGAAGTGGTGAGGTAATAAAGAGGACGTTTTGCACCGCAGAATACTACGGAATATTTACCTTCGGAAAGTTTCTCAACGCGGCAGAGGCAAGTGTCCATACCATCGTTGTTGAGACTCTGCTCTTGTTTCAAGGCTTTAATTACTCCGAGGTTTAGGTTATCCATTATATCACGTGGTGAGTAGAGTTTCTTCACGTTAACAATTTCGTTGAGCAGTCGGTTGCCGATAAGGCTCATAAATGCGCCCGGCACACCGTGACCTGTACAGTCGAAATCACCTATAAATTGATATTTGTGTCCTTGGTCGTCAACATCGGCAAACCAATAGAAGTCGCCCGAAACTATGTCTTTGGGACTGAATAGTATAAAGTTGTCGAAATATTGGTCGATTTGATTTTTTTCGGGCAGAATTGTGTTCTGGATAGTTTGAGCATAGTTGATACTTGACTTAATGTGCCTATTCTGCTCTTCAATTTGGTTTTTCTGCTCCTCAAGGGTGTTTTTCTGTTGGAGAAGCTCCTCGTTTTGACTACGGATAGCGGCCTCCTGCTCTTTAAGTTTGCTAATATCTGAATAAATAGCCACCAACTTGCTTACCTCCTTGTCTTCATTGAGAATAGGTGTAAGTGTGGTTTGGCTGCTGATAACATTTCCGCTACGGGTAACGCTGTCGGATTCGAAAATAATTGTCTGCTTGTTGCTTACACATTTAAAGAGGATGTTGCGTATGCTCTTGTTTGCCGACACATTCACGATATTTTCGTCGCGTTCGTTGCGCAAAAGCTGCAATGTATATCCATAAATACGTGTAAATCCAGCGTTTACCCATTCGAAATAACCGTTTCTATCCATAATGATGATAGCGTTCTGGGTTTTGCCAGCCACAATTGAAAGTTTTTCCAACTCTTTGTTGACGCTTTCAAGCTGGTGCGCTTGCTGGTCGATCTCTTTTTTCTGCTTTTTAAGCTCGGTGTTCTTTACATTCAGCGCCGCGTTGGTTCGTTTGCTATTAATAAGGCTCTTGATAATAATTACCAAAAGTATCACAACAACGATGATGAATATAATCAGATATGTTCTGTTGCGCTCCTGTGTGGCAATGTTAGTGTCCTCAACCTTAATTCTGTCGATCTGATCCTTGATATCTTTCTCTTTTTGCTGAAGGTCAAGGTCCATTTCTTTAAGTTTCAAGTTAGAGGAATCAATTTCTCGCTGCTTGATTTCAATTTCGCGCATTGAGTTTTCGATTTCGGTTGCAGTAAGGATAATTTGACGCTCTTTTTGACGTACATCGGCCATAAGGGCAGATGCTTTGCGTTTTTGAACTTCAATCTCCTCTAAGTTTTCTTTAAGCTGAGCCTCAATTCGCAAGTTCTGCTGTTTTACAAGTTGGTTTTTGTTTTTCTGAGCCAACAATTGTTCTTGCTGGTCGTTAAGGCTCTTTTCAAGGTCTTGCAAACGTTTCTCACGTGCTTGAAGTTCGTCGTAGTTGACTTTAAAACGCTGTTTAAGGTCTTCCTTGCTACCGCTGAAAATCCAAAGAGAATCGGTTGGGGAAGCGTCATCGTTGAAGTTGGCGGTATTAATATCGTATGTGCTACCGCCGCTTCCAGATTCAAGCCGGATATTGATAGCTGCAAATTTTGTGTTAGGTGCTTGCCCTGCGAACACAAGGCATTTATTTTCTTTGGCAAATGTGCTCACAGCTTCCAATTCGTCGTAGTTGGATTTGCCCACAAAGATGATATCGGTAGGCACAAGTTCGTTGAAGTTTTTGCGGTAAACTCTAATTGGAACACCATTCAACGACTTGCCCTCTGCATTTGAAGAAAGAGCGTTGAACTCGTCAGAAACTTTACCTATTACAGTGATTGATAATTCTTTGGGACGTTTGTAATTTTTCCATTGAATATGTTTGGCACAAAGCATTACTACTTGTGCATTCATGGTTGCGTTATTGTTGTTCTGGCATATACTTGGCTTCGAGAGCAGTAATGCTATAAGCAATACAGTGCTCCTCAATAACACCTTATATATATTATCTATTTTTTTGTTGCCAGTCATCTCTATCAATATTCTATTGTGATATTCTTTTTCAAAAAAAACAATATCCATACCAAAAAACAATACCTAACAGTTATTTTTGGTTAGATAAATTGTGCCGAAAGTTAAACATTTTTTTGGAAATAACATAATGATATATCTTTTTTTTTTACAAAAAATACATTTTTTATGCATTATTAAATCCTTTGTACCTGATAATCAAGCAATAATATTTTTTTATACGAGAATGGATTTTTTTTGTTACTTTTGCGCTTGAAATTAATAGCAGCAAATATTACAAAATAGATTTTAACTTATTGATTTAATGATATATATTATAATTATTCTTTCTGTATTACTCGCTGTGTCGGTGTTTTTGTTGATTAAGGAGCGACAAAAAAGTACCAAGATTAAAAGCGAGTGGCAAAAAAAATTAGACGAGGCTGAGAACGATATCAAAGTTCTCAGTTCGAGTGTTGAAAATTGCAAGAGCCAGATTTCTAAATCGGAGCGCAGAGTTTCTGAACTTAAAGGCATTGTTGACAGTCAGAAATTCCGTATGATTGAGATGGTTAAAAACTTGACAGTGGTTCAAAAAACCGTATTTTCGGGACGGGGATATATCAAATCGCTGTTTCCTGATTATTTTGTGCTGGATGTTCCTTTTGAAAATGCTGGCGGCGATTTTTACAAGTTTGCTTCCAAAGGCGACTATGTGCTGGCAGCTTGTGGTAATAGCGGAGTGTCGGGTGTCAACGGCTTGATTATGGGCATTTTAAATGTTGTATTTCTTTCGGAGATTATAGAACGGGTGGATTTGTCAACAATTCCAGCTGGACGGATTCTGGATATGCTCCGCGGCAAGTACGCACATCTGGCAGAAAGCAACAATTCTTACCGTCACGAAGATGATTTTCCAGTTAACTTTACGGTATGTATAATCAATCAAAAAGAGCATACATTGTCGTACGCAGGTGCTTACGGCAGTATGTGTCTACTTAGAAAATCCTATCCTGGTACCAACCGTCGCGAGGTGGATGTACACGAATTCCGAGGCGACCGCATGAACTTTGCCGTATCTTTTGGGCGTAGGAAAAATTACACATCTGAAACCATAGAGCTTGAAAAAGACGACAAACTTTATATCAAAACCGATGGTTTTGTCAATCAGCGTGGAGGTAGTTCGGGAAACAGATTCGGCGATATTTATTTCCGTCAGATGCTGATGAAACACTCATCGGAGAGCATGTCGGAACAAATGCAAAGTTTTAAAAACGAGTTTGACAAATGGCGAGGCAACGACACTCGCGCAAACGACATACTTATTATAGGTCTAGCCTTAAAGGTAAAAGCTGTTATGAAACCCATACCGGCAGAACCCACGGATTTAGATCCCGAAATTGACGAATAAAAACTATACAGTATGGACAGAAAGGATGCAGAACCGTTGTCGAATGTGCTAAGACAATACCTACACGCTATTGGCGCCGATGTGCGAATAAGAGAGATACGTGCTCTCCAAAAATGGGACGAAGTGGTTGGTCGCGTAATTTCGCGCGATACCATGGACATTGATTTACGTCAGGGAGTGCTTACGGTGAAATTTAAATCACCTCTAATACGCAACGAAATAATGTCGCGGCGCAGCGAAATAATCCGTAAGATTAACGAAGCTGCTTGTGAACAAATTGTAAAACAGTTGGTGGTGAAATAATTGGCTATTTATGAAATACGCTGATGTTTCCCTTATAACGGTTGCCTTGCTTTTCCATGATATAGAAATACACACCATCGGATAAATCGGGGGCGTTCCAATTGTTTTTATAATCAGAAGAATGGAAAACCATCTTTCCTTCACGATTAAATATCGACATCTCCCAACCGCTACTCCACTCTAACCCTTTGATTTTGAAATAGTCGTTGATGCCGTCACCGTTTGGTGTAATGATATTAGGGAAAACAAATTCGCCACAATAACGAACCGTTATATCCACAGAATCGGTGGCTACTCCGCACATATTGATGATGCTAAGTTTATAAATGCCAGATGATTCCACAAGAATTTCTTTACCGGGCTGACCATTTTGCCAAATATAATCTGTGGCATCAGGCCATTCGGATGTAAGATAAAATTCAGTGTCGTCGCAGATGGTTGTGTCGGCAATAAGCGAAATCTCTGGTTTGGTAAACTCTTTGAGTTCAATTGAATCTTTTGAAACACAACCTTTTGCATCGGTTACCAATACTGAGTAATTGCCAATTTCGCTCACTTGGACCGATTGCGTGGTTTCGCCCGTAGACCATTTATATGTAGCGTTTTTAACGTTGCAGTCGATAATCTTAAACGAATCGCGGCACAGCACTTGGTCAGTTTTAAAATCTATGACAGGAAGCGGCGTGGCGGTAATCTGAATAGTGTTGGTGAATTTGCATCCATTAATGTCGGTAAGTTGGGCAGTGTATTCGCCTGCCTTATTAAAATAACGTGCAAGCGCTGATGATGAGTTGTCGAGATAGATAAACTCGTTGTAGGCGAAACTCAAAGGGCATTTCACTTCCACACTGTCACCTTCGCAAAATTCACGAGGGCTACCAAAAGAAAACTCCGTTGGGTCAACTACAGAAATCTGTATGTCGTCGATGGTATAACAACCTGTAAATTGGTTAGTGATCCCGATAGAAACAATCGTAGATTCGCTAATTGGATTGGTTATTCCAGTACAGCCGTTGCTCCATACATAATCGCAATTTTCGGGAATGTCAGGCACAATTGTGTATACATCACCTCTACAGATAGTCTGGTCTTCTGGCAAAGAAATCGTTGGAGGGTTGTACACTTTGAAGAAACGGTATTCTGACGATTCGTTTGCTCCTATACGTATGGTGAGGGTAATTCTATAGGTGCCGCTTTTGGACAATAAATAATCAAATTCACGATTGTTGCCAGTAGCAATGGTGGTGCCGAGAGAATCTGCCAAAACCCATTCATAATAATCAATCGCCCTCTCATCATTACATTCAAAATGAACATTTTTGTTGACACAATTGTCTGATATTGTGAAATTTGGAGGGAGAAAATATGTAGGAATAAAGTTTGGGAGGCCCATTTGACCAATTTTGCCGCCAAGATACTGCCCCCGGGTATTGAAACCGCACGCTGCTCCCCTTTCTCGTGGGTTTTCTATAACACCAAGATATTCACAGTTGTTTTGCGAAATGTAGATTTTGCCGTTGATAGCAAGTTGCAATGCACCTGCAAAGGGAGTTTGTTGTTCAATGGCTAATTTATATTCCTCGTCGGTTGCAAAATCTTCTCGATACAAGTCGGGAGGAAACAGCGGAATGCCAAAACTTTCGTAATCAAATGTTCCTATCTTTATAGCCGATTGTTCTATCTCGGCAACAGAGCTCAGCGACAAATCTATCTGAAATATGGTACGTTCCGATGAATAGTATAATTTTGACTCATCATTTGAAAACTCAACTCCATAAAGCTGTCCTTCGTCGTCTCGAATTACAGCATAGGGACTTACAATACCCGTAGAAGGATCGAATTTATATAAGTCTATTACACTATAAATACCATCAGGAAAGGTAAGATTAATAGACGTGGCGCAAGCAATATAATTACCTTTGGGCGACACTCTCATATAACCCACAGCAAAAGGTTGGGAGGAAACATTATGAAAATTTGCTATCGCATAATCCACAGAACCAACGGGATATACTTGACGCGAAGAGAGGTTCAATCCGTTTTCGTCGATGAGATATTCCACTACATCGGTTCCTGATGTGTTTTGTGTTTGAAATTCGTCGTTGTCGTGACCTGTAACGCGAGTGAGTACCCAAAAATTCTGTTGGTTGGAATGTCGTATTGCTGTAACTTTCTCTACGACAAGGTCTTCAAGGATAACATTTTTATCAGCTGTTACAGCACCCCGTCCTTCGTCTAAACTCATATCCACAACAGAATAACTCAACGGACCCAATCCGTTTTCATCTACCACAAACACATAATACTTGCCGTTGCTTTTAGGCCATGGCACTATGATGGCGCTTTCGGTGCTACCGTGACTTCCAATAAGGCCGTCGCCATTTTCCATTACATTGTGTTCACGGTTCCAGATTGTTTGACCGTCGGTATAAAATAAAAGGTGTCCAAGACTATCGCTAAAACAAGCCACTCCCTCCCAGTTGTCGAGTGCACCATCGGTAAGAATTGTAGGATTTTGCGACTTGAAATCCAATCCGCAGTTGCGGCCAAAATACCAGACAGAGGTTTCCAACTGCGCATAACAGATATTACAGATTATTGATAATAAGAATATTACAAAATATTTTTTTGCCATAATAGTTAGTATTTTCCGAAACGAAAGTAAACATTTTTTTTATAATGATAAAAAAAAACGTATATATTGTATAAGTTTTAAAAATTTGAAAACCAAACAAATAACAAAAGCATTAAAAAAAAAGTGTAAAAAATATGTTTTTTTGATTAATAAAGTTTGCAAAGAAGAAAAAAATACCTACCTTTGCACCGCAATCGAAAAAAGCAAATTCAGTTTTAACCCCGGAGAGATGGGTGAGTGGCTGAAACCAACAGTTTGCTAAACTGTCGTACTGGTAAATCCGGTACCGGGGGTTCGAATCCCCCTCTCTCCGCTCTTTTTTCCAATGGCAAATCCTTGCCGAATTAATAATCAGTTTTTTTATTTATTAAAAATATGCTACATTTGTAGCGTGTTTTAAGTGATTTTATCTGAAAAATCCAAGAATATTTTGAGTTTTAAAACGATATTAATTATGAAGTATATCAATATATTGAGTAAAACTGCGTTGTGTGCAGGATTGTTTTTTGCAGCGCAAAATACAGTTGCACAGGTAGTTATCAATGAGGTTTGCACCAACAGCGACGACATTGAGGTTTTCGGTCATAAATGCGACTGGATAGAAATATACAATCCCACCCCGGGATACGCATATATGCACGGCTTTTCCATTTCCGACGATCCAGAAAAACCACAAAAATGGCAATTCCCAGATTCATACAAATTAGAGCCATACGGTTTTCTGATGATTATGTGCAACGGCGAAGCATCTGGTGTAAACACCAATTTCAAACTATCTGCGGAGGGCGAAACGATAATCCTCAGCGACGGAACGGGCAACATAGTGGATCAGATTAAAGTGCCGCCCTTACTCCCCGACCAGTCTTTCGGACGAGTTCAAGACGGACAAGGCACTTGGGGAGTATTCGCAACACCTACACCCTACGACAAAAACACTAATTCAGAAGCCCGTACTATGATGCCGAAAGTAGATATTCAAGGCGGTTTTTTTAATTCAAGCATCGATGTAACAATATCTTGCGACGATCCAAATGCCGACATAAGATACTCTACCGATGGTTCCTATCCTGCTAGCCACCCTAGTTCCAATCCATTTACTTTCAGAGTTAGCAAAACTACGGTACTGCGTGTGTCGGCATCCAATCCAGATCTCAAGCTTAGCGATGCAGTTACCAACACATATTTTATTAAAAATCGTCCCTGCGACTTGCCTATTGTTTCACTCTCAACAGACCCTAACAACTTTTTCAACGATACTAGAGGCATTTATGTACAAGGCACAGCAGGAAAAACTGGCAACTGTATGGATTATCCCGCCAACTGGAACCAAGACTGGGAACGACCTATCCATTTTGAGTATTTCGACAAAGACCGCAAACAGGTAGTTTCTTTGGATGCAGGAGTTAAGATATTCGGTTCATGTAGTCGCACTAACGCTATGAAATCTCTGCGTATAATTGCACGTAAAGATAATTATGGAGAAAAAAGAATTGATTATAAGTTCTTTGCCAACAAAGATATCGACCAGTTTAAATCCATAGTGCTACGCAACGGCGGCAACGATTTTGCCTACATCATGATTCGCGATGGTATTATCACGCAGCTATGTTCAAAATACATGGACGTGGATATCCAAGAGTTCCAACCAGCTGCGGTATATCTCAACGGACAATATCTCGGAATGCACAACATACGCGAAAAAATCTCCGAGCATTACATCGAAGAAAACTACGGACTGAAAGACGAGGATATCGACCTTCTGGAAAACAACTCTGAAATTATCGAAGGGAACAACGCCGCATACGAAAATTTGATCTATGATATAAAAAACAAGTCTCTCCAAAACCAAAAAGAATTCGACAACATAGCAAGCCGGATGGACATAAACAACTATACCGATTATATCATCGCACAGCTATATATCGACAACGAGGATTGGCCAAACAACAATATCAAATACTGGCGCACCCACGGACAAAACAGCAAATGGAGATGGATTCTCTTCGGAACTGAATATTCATTGGGACTATACGACAAAGGTCCAAACGACAATGCAATCAAGCGCGTGTTTGTTGACAGCGACAACGCACTCGGAAATTCATATTGGAGCACAGTACTTATGAGGGGACTGGTCAAAAACGAAAACTATAAAAATATGTTTTTGCAACGTTTCGCCTACCATATCCAAAAAACTTTCTCCGAAAAGAATTTCAACCGTATTACCGACAGCATACACGACATAGTTTACAACGAATGGAAGTATCATTCAGCGAAATACTATCCAGACAACAACCAAAGCAGCTTTGATAAATCGGTTAATCAGTTGAAATATTGGAACGAAAGAAGGGGAATAGCAATTTGGAATCATATTATAGATGTTTTTGGACTTGAAGGCAAAGTAAATGTAAAAGCTACTGCCGACAACCCAAATGCCAAGATAGTTTTTGACGGATACGAGAACAAAGAGGACATATCATGCTCGTATTTCAAAGGTATTCCTCTGAAACTTAGCGCATTGCTCCCCAAAGGTACAATTATCGACAAATGGATTGTAAAAGAGGGAGAAAACACTAAGGAATACAACACTGATATTCTTGAAATCACACCCATGAACGAAACCGAAATCACATTGCTTACCAAAAACGCCGAACCAATGGAGATTTGCGAAATCAAAGTTTCTAACGAATTGGAATTTGTGGAACTTTACAACAATTCGGAAATCAACTGCGATATAAGCGGTTACAAGATTCAAGGCAACATAACTTTCGAGTTTGCAGAAGGAACAGTGATTCCGGGCAACGGATACGTGGTAGTATCCAACAAAGGAGTACAAGCTTCTATCAACCAAACGTTTACAGAGGGAAAAATAGGCAACGAAGGCAAACTTGAACTTATTAACACCAAAGGCATAAAAACTGATTCGGTAAAATATTCGTTTGGCAGCTACAATTGGCCAGCAATGCCTCAGAATGGTTCTATATATCTAAAATCCTATGGCACCGACAATTACGTAGGAGAAAACTGGATAGCGTCGCAAGTGGCAACACCTGGACAGCAGACCCGCTTAGAATCGGCAAAAGGGTTAGTAATCAACGAAGTATGCACCAAAAACGCTGGTATTCTCGCCGATGAATACAATCAGTACCCTGCATATATCGAAATCAGAAACCTATCTGACAAACAAATCGACATAGCAGGATTATATATCGGTTATGAAAACAACTATTATACAATTCCTTACAACCAACCATCGCTAACTAAACTAAATACTGGAGTAAGTGTAGTATTCTTTGCCGACGGCGAAAGCGACAAAGGTTTGTTTCATACCAACTTCAAGCTGAGCAACAAAGGTGGAAAGATTCAATTATTACAAGTGGTTAAAGGTGTTTCTGAAAAAATTGATGAAATAACATATCCAAAATTGGGTAAAAATGAAAGTTTCGGACTTGTACCAGATAAAAATAAACTTGCTGTGTTCGCCACAGCCTCGCCTTATGGCGAAAACGTAGGAGCATTAGTTGAGGATCCTAAGCTCTATACGGTGCCACAATCCAACATCGCTACACCAATAGATAATCAAATGGAGGATAAGATATTCTCCATATCAATTTATCCCAATCCTACTAAAAACAGCCTCATTATAAAAGGGACAACCGACAATCCCACATGGACGATTTTCTCAATCGGAGGTTTAATGATAAAATCTGGTGAAGGTTTAGAAGTAGATGTAAATGATTTAACATCAGGATATTATCTAATCAAAATATGCAACGGCAACACCACAGAAACTCACAAATTATTAAAGCTATAATAAAAGAAAACCCGAAAAATGAAGTTCATTTTCCGGGTTTGGTCGGTCTCCAGGGAGTCGAACCCTGGACCCACTGATTAAGAGTCAGTTGCTCTACCAACTGAGCTAGAGACCGTCTATTTTTGACACCGCAAAAGTACTAACTATTTTATTACCTACAAATAATTTTGATGTTTTTTTTATGATTTAATCCAAAAAATACATAATCTGTTAGATTAAAACGATTTATAATTACCAAATAATTACCACAATGAAGATTTTGATAGCGTGTGACAAGATGAAGGGAACATTTTCGTCGAAACTGTTAGGCAAAATGATTGAAAACTCTTTCAATTCTGTACATCCTGGTGTTGAAACCGAAATATTACAAGTGTCGGATGGCGGTGATGGTTTTTTGGAATCGCTGCGTTGGCGAAATAATTTTTCGAGATGGGAATTTCTAAGTTACAACGCCGCACGACGAACAATTCAAAGCAAATATCTGTACAGCATTTATAACCATACGGCAATTTTAGAATCGTCGTTGACATTGGGCGGCAACAAATTGGCTCTTAGCGAACAATACATACTCCAAAACAATTCATACGGCCTCGGCCACGACATTAAACGAGTGGTGGATGTGCGTCATCCTCAAAAAATAATCGTAGGCATAGGCGGAACATCCACCAACGACCTCTTTTTGGGTGCCGCTTTGGCGTTGGGTTTCAAATTTGTAAACAATGATGGCAAAGATGTTGAGCCAATACCTCGCAATTATATGAATATCAAACATATAATACCAACCAACATATACTCTGGTATTGAGTTCAATGCTGCTGTGGATGTGAAAAATCCACTGCTCGGCAACTTTGGAGCCACCAAAGTATACGCTGAACAAAAAGGAGCCACACCGCAAGAGATTGATTACCTCGAAGAGGCGATGGCACATATAGCCGAAGTGATTAAGGAAGACATCGGCACCGACATTTCACAAATAGAAGGTGCGGGTGCAGGAGGAGGAATAGGCGGAGGAATGGCGGCTCTGCTTAACGCAAAAATCATTTCTGGTGCCGATTATGTGCTCAATGCAGTAGATATCGATAAAAAAATATCCGAATCAGACTTGGTGGTTACCAGCGAAGGGTCGTTCGACCGTCAGTCGATAATGGGCAAAATAACAGGCAATATCATAAACCGTTGCCAAAAACTCAACAAGCCAACATTGATAATAAGCGGAGTATACGACAAGACCCCTCTCCCGCCCAATTGCAGCATCATAGCCCTATTCAACGAATATCCCGGATTCAAATATGCATCAGAATATACTGGAATCCGTATCGAAGAAGAGATAAAGAAAATAAAACTATAATGATTTGAGCCACTGGCGAGAGTTGAACTCGCGACCTGTTGTTTACGAAACAACCGCTCTAACCAACTGAGCTACGGTGGCGTTTACGCTGCAAAATTAACTATTTAATATTTGTTTGCAAAACAAATAACTCTTTTTTTATTGTTTTTTACAGCATGATGTCTAAGATATTGAAAATAGCGAATATAATACTGGCAATACCATTGAAAGTTCCAAATGCTATGTTCACTTTCGACAAATCATCGGGCTTTACAATTGTGTGCTGACGTACAAGCAACAACAAAAATATGCTGGCACCAATTGCAAAAAACACTCCGCCATTTTGAAAATAACCGAGAGCCAAAACCGAAATTGCTGTTACAATATGAGCTAAGATACTCAGAGTCAGAGATTTTTTAATACCAAATCTTTGCGGTACAGAATGAAGGTTTTGTTCGGTGTCGAACCGTGCATCTTGCAGAGAGTAGATGATATCGAAACCTCCGCCCCAACTCAGCACAAGCACAAAATATAAAATAGCCACCAGCGAAAACTCGCCGCACACTGCCAAATAAGCTCCCAAAGGCGCAAGTGCCATTCCGCAACCTAACACAAAGTGGCACAGCGATGTAAAACGTTTTGTGTAGCTATAAAACAATACCACAAATATTGCCACTGGCGATAGAAAAAAAACTAACCTGTTGATTGTAAACGTTACAGCAACAAAAAGCAGCGCATTTACTATTACAAATATAAGTGCATTCTTTGGCGAAATTTTGCCAGCTGGTATCTCTCGGTTTTGGGTGCGAGGATTCTGTGCGTCAACATCGCGATCTAAATAGCGGTTGAACCCCATAGCTGCATTGCGTGCAAAAACCATACAGCCAACCACTTGCAAAAGCAGTATCCATGAAAACCCACCGCAAGTTTTAATTGCCCAAAAAAAACCGGCCAACGCAAACGGCATGCAAAATACCGTGTGCGCAAACCGGACTAATGAAAAATATTGTTTTATTTTATCAAACATCTTTGTTTAGATAAAAATCAGTCTTCGGAATCGTCGTCGGTGTGATTTTCATCATCACCGGCATTGTTTGTAATCATGTTCAAAAATCCAATTTCGTTGTCGTTGAGGAATCTCCACTGACCACGGGGAATGCCTTTTTTGCTCAATCCTGCAAACATTATGCGGTCGAGTTTCTTAACTTCGTAGCCGAGAGCCTCAAAAATACGACGTACAATACGGTTGCGACCAGAATGAATCCTGATTTCCACTTCTGATTTTGAATCGGCATTAGGATAGAGTATTTCATCAGCTTGTATAAAACCGTCTTCAAGGTCGAAACCTTCTGCAATACGGTCCATATCTGCACGAGAAACACTCTTGTCGAGCAAAACGTGATATACTTTCTGAATCTCGTTGCTGGGGTGAGTAAGTTTCTTAGCCAAGTCGCCATCGTTGGTAAAGAGCAATACGCCAGTGGTGTTGCGGTCAAGACGACCAACGGGATAAACACGCTCTTTGCAAGCACCCTCAATCAATTCCATAACAGTGTTACGTGCGTGAGGATCGCGGAGAGTGGTTATATAATCCTTTGGTTTGTTGAGAATGATGTAGCGTTTGCGTTCGGGTTTCACAATGTGTCCGCCAAACATTACCTCGTCGGTAAGGTTTACTTTAACGCCCATCTCAGTAATTACTTCGCCATTAACGGAAACAAGACCCTGCTTAATCATCTTGTCGGCCTCGCGACGAGAGCACAATCCGCTATTTGACAAGAACTTATTGAGACGAATTTTGCCATCGTGAAGCATTACATCGTCTTCGCTTTGGGCATCGTTCTCAATGGCTTTTTGACGCCTATCGCTATGATCCCAATATTTTTTGTGGTGGTATCCTTTTTCGTCAACGGTATAGTTGCTGTTGCGGCGGCGATAGTTGTTGTTGTCGTTACCGTATGAATTATAACGGTTTCCGTAACCTTCGCCGTTGTTGTTCCAATTATCATTGTTGTAGCGGTCGTTGTTTTTGTAACGATCATTGTTGAAACGGCGATTTTGTCCATAGCCACCCTGATAGTTTCCTCCATCGCGGTTAAAACTTCGTTTATGATAGCCGTTGGCACCACCGTAGTTGCCACCGTTGTTGTCGTTGCTGCGGTATCCTTGACGGCCACCGTTTCTGTCGCCCTGATAGCCACGGTCGTTGCCGTAGGATTTGTGAGGACGCGAATATTGACCATCACGGTTGTAATTGCGTTTTTGATAGCCGTTTCCATCGTTGTCGCGACTAAAGCTGCGATCGTTGTTGAAACTGTCGTTATCTTTTTTTACAAATATTCTTTTGCGGCGTGGTCTGCCGCCTTCGCTGTAGTTTTCGCGGGAATTGTTGTCCGAATAGGAGTTGCCGCGGTTGTAATTTTCGTCCATTGTAGTTGCTATAATCGTGTTTGAAAATTTTTGCAAATGTAAACAAATATTCCCGAAAAAAAATAATAATCTAAAAAATAAAATTGCAATTTTTTTTTGCTGTTATAATAAAAAAGTGTAAATTTGAACTTTGAATTTAAAAAAAGAAACTTATGTCGATAGAAAGAATGAAAATGCTGATACAGTCGGCATGCGGAGATGGCACTCTGAGCGATGTTGACCGTAAACTGTTGGAAAAAAAAGCTTCCGACTTTGGTATCAGCCAAGACGAATTAAATAAAATGATTGATGCCGAACTCAACGGAGCATCAGCTGATACATCAGAATTAGAGGGCTCAGGATTTGTTACAGAAGCATCCACTGTTGCTCCTCCTCCCCCACCACAGCCACAGCCTCAGCCCAAACCTGCTCCCGCTCCTATGCCAGAGCCTGCACCCGTGCAAAATACAGAGTCTGAAGGTTCGGGTTTCATAACAGAGGCTTCTCAATCAGGGGCAACTACATTGCAGACTCCGCCTAAATCGTCATCTTCGTCGGCAGGGGTTTCTCAGGCTGCATTTGGTCAGAGCATGGCAGTATCGTCGCGTTTTACCGATATAAAGCCAATGTCTACACAAGGTGCTATGAGCACTGTTTATCAGGGCAAACAATACGGCAAATGGATTATTATCAAGCGTATTAAACCTCAGTTTAAAGATAATGAGGATTACAAAAATCTGTTTTTCAAGGAGTTTGAAAATGCTTACCATCTCGACCACCCAAATATCGTGCGCATATTAGACAAAGGCGAGGACGAAGAAGGCGCTTTCTACACAATGGAATACGTTGACGGTCAAACTCTTACCGATTTAATAAAAACTGGTCGCACTGTCAAAGACGAGCGTCTTACAAAAAAATTGTTTTCGCAGATGCTCGATGCGCTTTCGTACGTTCACAAAAAACAGATTATTCACCGCGACCTCAAACCCGAAAATATGATTGTTACTTATCGCGGCGACAATGTAAAAATATTGGATTTCGGACTTGCAAGTGCCGATTATTTCGACGACGACCTCGTAAAAGTGGGAACACCTAAATACGCTGCTCCCGAACAGATGACCAAAGGCAATGAGGTAGACCAACGTGCCGACATTTATGCTCTTGGACTGATACTTTTGGAAATGACAACCGGCAATCTCAACGACAAAAATGCCGATACAGTTAAAAATCCTAATTTCCAAGAGATAATCCGCAAGTCTACAAAGCCTAACCGCGAGGACAGATTTTACGACTGCCAAGAGATTATGGAGGTGTTAAACCGTCCTATACCACCCGCTACCGTTACCCCTCCACCTGTAACTCAAGTAGCACCTCCACCTGCTCCACCTACTCCGCCCAAGGTTGATATTCCAAAACCCGCTCCGCAACCAACAGCTCAGCCAAAGTCTGGAATTGTGGAGGAGAAGAAAAAATCAAAAGCACCTTTAATAATAATATTGCTTTTGTTGCTGATGTTATTAGGTGTGGGAGCATTATTCCTATTTATTGATGACGATGAAGCTGGCAACAACAATCCACCAATCGAGAATCCTACCAACAATAATCAGGGCTCCAACAATCAGGACAATAACCAAGGCAACAACAACCAACAGCAAACTCCTGAACCTCAGCCGCAGCCCACTCCTACTCCTGCTCCCGACAATAGTCAGCAAAATGAGGAGGATGCCGAACTATCTGCCCTTACAAAACAGGGTAACGCTTGTTTCGACGAGAAAAATGTGGCACGTGCTCTCATCTATTATAACAAGGCGCTGAAAATTAAACCCGACTATGCGCCTGCAAAGGATAAAGCAGCAAAGTGCACCGAAATACTAAACGCTACAAGCACCAAAAATCTGTCGCAACAGCGAGGCACAAGTCCCGATGGTGCTGGCGACAAACTTGGATTTGTAGATGCAAATGGTTATGTTTTAATAGATTATCTATATGCTGCTTGTCCAAATGGTTTCCAAACCGACTACGGTATTTGTCTGCAAAAAGATAAAAACGGCAAGTACGGATTCATAGACAATAAAACCAAACTTCCGTGCAGCGAATTTATCTACAACAGCGTTTACGCACAGCCTTCTTACGGATTTTCGTGCAAAGACAACAGCGGAAAGCGTTGGAAAATAATTTTAAAAGGCGAAACATCCGTCCAACCTATGTAACATATTGTTGATTAATTTATAACAAGCGCCGATTGAAATACTTCAATCGGCGCTTCTTTGTTTAATAAATTAATGTGTCTATTCAGATTTCAAAATCATATCTAACAATTCTCCCTTGGTGCCGGGAGTGATAAACACTTGCGAAGAGTCCTTTTTGAGAACACCGGTGCTATCTTCAAAAATAACATAAAAACCGCTACCTTGTGTACACGATTCTGGAAGATGAATTTCGTAGAAACCATCAGCATTAGTAACGGCTGAATATTTTACAGTACCAAGTTGTACTGATACATTCACTTTTTCAACCGATTGAGTTTCACCATTTTGGTTCGTTGTTTTTACTTTGCCGTAAACCAAGTATGGATTTTCTGCGTCTTCATGCGGAGGCATTCCATAGCAGGCTGTGAGTGCACCGATGCCAAAAAACGCAACAACTGCCGCAGTCACCTTTTTCCATGTAATTTTCATAATGTGTAAAATTTAATTGTTTATAATTGTATTAATTGTTGTATAATTCTGAATAATTGCACCTTGCCACGCCTTCGGAAAGTCCTGGATGCAAGTGCATACCGTTGCCAAGACACTTGTTCCATTGCTTACACTTGGCACATTTGCCTTGTTTTGCCCAAGCTCTATTGCGCATAACGGCGTAACCGTTGTTCCAAATATCCGAAAAACTTCGTTCATATACATTACCCTGTATAAAATCTTTGGCGCGGACACTCAAACAGCCTGTAACATTGCCGTCGCACATTACTGAGGCTATGTTAACACCAGCACGACAAAAAAAGAAAAAGTCTCTCACCTTTAACTCATAATCACCAAGCCAGCCTTCGCACGAATAGTTGAGGTGAATCTTGTCGCCAAAATCTTTACGTGTTTCAGCAATAAAGTCCATCAAACCTCTATATTGCAAACGGCTTATAGATAATTGATTGAAATTATCACTCGCTCTTCCTTCTGGAAAAATTGAAAAAATCCTCCAATGCCTGATGCCATTGTTGATCAGAAACTGTCGAAAATCTCTCAAACTATTGTAATTGAATGAGTTTACACATGTGATAACGTCAAACATAAAGCTATGATGTTTTGAATATTCAGTAGCTAGGTTAATAGCCGACATCACACGTTCAAAGCCTAATGGATTCTGACGCAAACGGTTGTGTTCAGGTTCAAAACCGTCGAGACTAAAACTCATGCTGCCCATTCCAGCATTTATAAGCGAACGAAATCTACTTTCGGTGAGCAACATACCATTAGTAACAATACCCCAATTAAACCCATGCTGAATAATCTCTATGCCCGCATTCTCCAAGTCGTTGCGCAGAAGAGGTTCGCCACCAGTGATACAAATTGTAAGCTTATCGGCTGTGCCTGATGATTTTATATCATCCAATACCTTGACGAAATCTGCCACAGGCATATCTTCCTGTTCCGACTTTTTAAGGCAGTCGCTTCCACAGTGCAAACATGAAAGGTTGCACTTAAGCGTACACTCCCAAAACAAATAGTTTAGCGTATGCCGCTTTATTTCATTATCACGGTAACGCCTAAAAACCAGATGTTTAAGAGAATTTGAAATAGACATAGAATATAGTTTGATTAAATTTTCCGTTCACAAAGATAAATAAAAAAATTCACTTTTGGGTATGCGACAAAAAAAACGGCACGATTTTTCCCTTTTTTTACATACATTGATTAATTTTGTAGCCATAAACTTACAACCATGAAACGATTACTGACTTTAGCATTTGTGATAACCATGTTTTTGGGTTGCGGCAGCATCAACAGCCCCATCAACATGACACCGCTCGACACACTAAATTTCAAGGAATATGTGTTTGATACCGACACCGTGTTTGAATACAAGAAAGATGTACCAGCAGTGATATATTTTTATTCTCCGCGAGTAAAAAACTGCGAAAAACAAACCCCAGAATTGGAACAAATCACAGGACTGTATTCCAATGCTATAAATTTTTACTGCGTAAACTACGAGGAGAACATCAAAATTGCCGAAGCATTCAAAATAAAAAAACTGCCTGCGTTTGTGTTCGTCCCCTTAAACCCTAATATTCAAACTGTTTCGGGTGCTGTGCTTTCGTATCACGACCTCGAAAAAGCATTCGACGATATTTTTGGAATAAACAAATAGATATGGTAAATCTTTACACCGAAGTTAAAATTCCCAAAACGCAGACTGTTGTCAACTACAATAGCAATCTAATGTTTGTGGGGTCATGCTTTGCCAACAACATTGGCGAAATGTTTTTCAATATGAAATTCCGATGCTTGGCAAATCCTCTCGGCACTCTTTATAATCCATTATCTATCAATATATTATTTGATATTCTTACATCCGACAAAAAGATAACCGATGACGATTTTTTCAAAAACGGAAATCAATATAGTTCGTATCTGATGCATGGTGATTATTCCAACGAAGATCTTTCTTGTGCTGTAACTAATGCCAACAAATCAATCAGCACGGCACGCAATTTTCTTAAAAACAGCGACATAGTGTTCATTACCTTCGGCACCGCCTTTGTTTATTATCTCAACCAAAACAATATGCCGGTAGCAAACTGTCACAAACAAAACCCCAATTTGTTTACACGCCGAATGTTGAGCGTTGAGGAGTCGTCGGAGGCTATCAAAAATATCTGCCAAACCATTACCCACTATAATCATGATGCCAAAATTGTGTTGACAGTAAGCCCAATACGCCATATAGCCGACGGAGCCACAGATAACACTCTGAGCAAAAGTACTTTGCTTTTAAGCGTTGCCGACACTGTAAAAAAGCTCGAAAACGTTGAGTATTTTCCAGCGTTCGAGATAATGATCGACGAACTCCGCGACTACCGTTTTTATGAATCAAACCTCACACACCCCTCAGCAATGGCACGTGAGATTATTTTCAACAAACTGATAACTTCATTTTGCTCAAAAGACACCATTAATCAGATATCAAATGTGGCAAACTTTATGAAAAGTGTAAATCACAAAATAACATCTCCCGATTCGACCGACACCATAAAATTTGCACAATGCCAATTACAAAAAGCCATGCAACTTGAGGCGCAAAATTTTGGTCTTGATTTAAGTAAGGAAAAAAAATATTTCACTGAGATAATTAACAAATAAAGCATTATAATTATGAATAACAAATCTATACTAAGTGTGATAATACTTCTGCTATGCTGCAGTATGGCAAAAGCACAAGATCCTATAACTCTGAGAATAAAATACGGAGCTGTTATGGGTGGATTCACAGTAGAAAACCCCAATTCCTCAAAAGAATGGGATGGAAACGAATATGCTTCTTTCGAAGATAATTATTTCATCATCGAAAACAAGAACGAGGTTGGAAATGATGATGTTTCATTAAAGATTGTTATGAAGTATGAATATAAAGATGAAAACAACAATTGGATACCTAGCTCCGAACCAGGAAGCGTTTACTCTATATGGTGCTATGTAACATTAGAAGGAGAAGATGCACATAAATACAAACTTGATGTAAGTCAATCATTTATGAATACACGCGATGACACATTTAGACCGTATATACATGATGATACATTTACCGATGGATTAAGATTTATGGAAGCAGAAACTGCTGAAATATACAAAATAGAGGTGACAATCACTCCTCCCACAGGCACATACACCTACGGTAATTCAGAAATGGGCAAAGACATCAAACCTACATTAGATAATGATCAACCAGGCACTTTTGATTTCTTGATCAAGTCAACTGCTGACCCCATCAGAATACTTATTGGTGAAATGCTTGGCGCTGGTGAAAACTTGCTTGCAATATATTATAGGTTTGTTGAAAACACCCATTACAAGGCAGATCCCGTTGAAACAACTATTACCGTTGAACCAAAAGTAATTGATTATCAAGGTAAAATAGTAATTAAAGCAAAACCAAACGACGGAAACACAAACCTGATTTCGCAACAAATAAAAACACTACCAACATTGCAAGGAATAGTTGGAGAAGACGATGTGAAGTTAACAGTAGATTTTGATAAAACAAAATATCCAAAGGCAGATCCTGGGGAATACAATATCGACGTATATCTGAAACTCACAGGAAAACAAGCAGGAAATTACACTCTTGCAAAAACTGTGGAACAAACCACAGCTAAAATCACTTCGGAGGGCAAAATTGTGGCACAACTCGGAGGAGATTTCACTATTGAACCAAAATATTTCGACAATACCGACAAAATTTACTACGGTCAAATAATTCCTCCGGCTATCAGCAACATAAGCAACAACGACGACGTGAAAATTGTGGTTGATTATGATAAAACAAAATATCCCGAATCAACAGTAGGAAAACACCTTGTGAGAATATACTACAAACTTGGCGGTGAAGATGCGTTTAGATACGACCTTAAGGAAACAAGCGAAATGGAATATGGCGAAATCACTGATTATGAGATGGAAATCAATGCAACACCTGATTCCAAAGAAGTATATCAACTTACCTATACTCAATCACAGTTAGGTGAAGACCTAAAAATTAAAAATCAGCGAAACATATACGAAACTTCAAAATATTTTATTGGTAGCGAAGATGTTACAAACAAAATGCTCACAGCCGGCACTTACACTGTGAAGGCAATAATGTACCAATATGAAAACCAAGTGGCTGAATGTGAGTGGAATGTTAATGTAAACAAGCTAAAACTAAAAGTTTCGGAACCTCAGATACTTCACAACAAAGTATACGACGGCACCAATACTGTTACCATCATTGGCAACAATTGCGAACTCACTAACAAACTTGCATCCGACGATGTGGAAATTTCGTCGCAAACGCAGGTTTTCGACTCACCTGATGTGGGTTCTGGCAAAAAAATCACCGTTTCGTTTGTTCTCTCCGGCGACCTTACAAATAAATACATTGCTCCTGACAATATCGTATACAACGACGGAGTAATAAGTCCCGGCAAAATTGAAATTGCAAAAATATCCGAATCTAAATCAAATTATTGTCAAGGCGACGAAGCAAAAGTCATTTTAAAAATAACCAACGGAGTGCCTCAATCAGCGCATATCACATTTGATAACGATGCCAAGCAAAACGGTTTTGTTGATTTGGATATCAATACTTTAACAACAGAATCCGCAGAGGAGAAATCATTCACAATTCAAATACCAAGTAATGCTGGCGCAGGCAATTATAAAGCTGAAATCACATTGTCCGATCCATTGGGCACCGTAAGTGAAAAATACAAATTTGAAATCACCATCAACTATCCAAAGTCATATATCAAAACTATGTTTACCGATGTGGTGTTTATCGACAATGCAGAAGGCAAATTTGTTGAATATCAATGGTACAAAGATGGTAAGAAACTCGACGGTGAAACAATGCAGTTCTACAACGACAAGAACGGAATCAACGGATATTACAACGCCGATTTGAAAACTACCGACGGCAAAATGTTCAAAGTCTGCGGGGTGCAACTCAACAATGTAAATGTGTCCACCACCAAGTCGCTCGCTAAAAAAGCAGAAATATATCCCAATCCCGCCAAAGCATCGCAACCTATTAATATAAGGTTGATAAACTTTACTGAATCCGACATCAACGCCGCAAATATGTATGTATTCAACTCGCTGGGCAACAAAGTATTGCAACGCAGCAACCTCGCGGAAGAGTTCTCAATAGTACTTCCCAAAGGAAACTACACCGTTTCAATAATTTACAATCAGCAGCGAATATCATTCAAACTAATAGTTAACGACTAATAATCTGATTTACAATGAAAAATATAATTCTCATAATAATAATGGCATTTGGAGCCACAATGTTGCAAGCGCAGACTAAGAAGAAGGCTAAACCCGACAACATCTGCGAACCCACCACTTATATTTACGCCTCGCTCGGAGGAGGAATGCACAACCTCTGCTACGACCTCGGTTCGTTCGGAAACAAAGGCATAGGATTGGGTGGAATGTTCACTGGTGGACTCACACACTTCTTCACCGACAATTTTGGTGCATCGGCAGGAATAATGCTCAATTATATCAACACATCAGCCAAACTCAACGGTATAGAATCTATCGAAAACGCTATCGACGAAGAATCAAAAACTTACACTCACCGCACATATTTCAACGACTTGAAAGAGAGTCAGAATATTTTCTCCTTGGGAATTCCCGTGGGCGGATACTACCAGCACGAAATAGGCAAAAAATTTAAAGTTACCGGCGGCGTTGGCGTAGTGGTGTCATTTGCATTGTCGGGCAACTACAAAACCAAATCGGGCTATTTGGAAACACGAGGCTACTATCCCGAATACAAACTCGAACTTAAAGGAATGCCCCAACACCACGAATACACTGCGCAAGATTTCAACGGTTATTTTGAACTAAAACCATCAATATCACCATATTTACAAGTGGGTGGTGCGTACTGCCTCACAAAAGAATGGAGCGCAACGGCAGGTTTTTATTTTGCCTACGGCGTTAATTCTGTGGCAAAAGCACAAAATTCATACATTTACAATCCCGACTGCATGAGCGCCGACGCATATCATAATCCCACCTACAACGGTGTTTGCTCATCATCCACTGTCGACAAAATGCACACAATATCTGCCGGTGTAATGGTAGGTGTGGCATACAATATCGGCAATATTTTTGAGCACAAGAAGAAACCCACCGAAAAACCCATCCACATCGAAATCATCACAATACCCGATGCCGCACTCATTGCCAACGTAGACGATTCAGAACTGCAAATAATAGAGCCCGAACCAGAACCGTTTGTGGCCGATATAGAAACTCAACCCGCCGACACCCAAGTAGTTGTTATCGACGTTAAGAAAGAACTCTCGCTCAACGGTTTCAACATGCAGTTTGCCTTCAACGACTCCACCGCCATTCTCAACACACGCTATCAGAACTATCTCAACCAGATAGCCGAAGACATGAAAGAAAATCCCGAGAAAAAAATTATGATCGTAGGTCATACCTGCGACATCGGTTCTTACGAAGCCAACTACAAGGTTGCTCTCCGCCGTGCAGGATTTGCAAAGCAGCAGCTCATGGAACGGGGCATCAGCGCCGACCGCATTGTTACACAATCGAAGGCATATCTTGAACCCCTTGTACCCAACACTTCGGAAGATAACCGCAAAATAAACCGACGTATCGAGTTCAAATACATCAAATAATAAGTACATTAGCAACATCTTCAAAAAAAAGTGACAAAAAACACAAAAAAACTTCACAAAAGTTTTGGAGAATAAAAAAAACGCTCTACCTTTGCATCGTCAAAAACAAAGACAAGCCCGGATGGCGGAATTGGTAGACGCGCATGTTTGAGGGGCATGTCCCAGTAATATGGGGTGCAAGTTCAACTCTTGTTTCGGGCACGAAAGGCAGAATTAAAAGTTCTGCCTTTTTTGTTTGTCATAAATCAAAGAACTTCGTCCCTAAGTGGTAAAAAAACATAGTTAAGGACGAAGTTTTTTTTTATCAAGTATTGATTATTAGAAAAATTAAGTGTATATTTGCCAAACAATAATATACCCTATGCCTATACCTCAAAAAATATCAGACCTCACCAAACTTGCACTCAGTGATAGAATTCTTACCTACACCGAGCGGCGAACCATTGTTGACGCTGCCATCAAAGAAGGCGTTTCAGAAAAGGAAATAAACTTATATCTCGACAACGCCCTTCACCAACGTCTACAATCCTACACCAAAGAAGAACTCAAAAGTTGTCCGTTTTGCGGTGCACAAATTCCATTGGTATCGGAAACATGTCTGTTTTGCGGAAACAATTTGGAAAAACCAACAGGCATAAGCAAATTAGATATTACCGGATACGAAGCCGACATTATCCGTAGAGAAAACCTTCGAACAAAACAAGAAAAACAAAATATCAAAACTTGTCCCGACTGCGGTGCACCATATCCACTCATCAGCAACATTTGCACAAACTGTGGACACGTGCTCCACGAACAAACCGATTCTGAACTCAATATCCGTAATCTTATAAATAACATCAAACAAAGTATCAAAGAAATATCAAATTGCCCTAAAAACACATATGGACAAGTAATTATGTTACGAATAATATATGTGTGTTTAGGAATGGCCATATTGTATTGTATTTGGCCTGGGTTTATAATAATTATAGGAGGGCTTTTAGTATCGGCTGGACCAGCTTTTCTAATTGAATATGTTCAAACTAAAGAAAACTTTGACACTTTATCTAAAAATCAGATAGATATACAATATTTCAATGCCATTTTTAGCATGGAGATGTATATACGTCAAATTGAAACCCTCTACGGTAGCAACCAAGAGGCAAAAACACTTTTGAGTGAATATGCTAAACTAATAGATATTCACAAGGAACAAAGAGACAAACGCAACAGAAAATTTGCTATCAAATACACTATTAGTATTGCACTTATATTTTTAATTGCTATTATTGTTCCACTGCATCCGTTTAAGAATCTAACAAAATCTCATAAAAATGATGTAATTTTCAAGGAAGTTGTAAAAATTATATATATTAAAAACATCAAACCAAATCCTGAAATGCCTGTCGACAGTATATGCACCAAATATTTCAGCATTAAAAACGATGCAATACTGACGATTGATGCGATTACTAATAGAGACTCAACTATATCTTACGGCTTAAATATTTCAAACATTGAACTTGAATCTACAGGTGAAAGGGTATGGGATAATATGGAAAATATTCATTTAATACTCTACGACAGTGCATTTAATATATGCGGAGAAAATCTACCTCGTCTATCTATACACGACATGTACGACGAACGTGAATTCTTCGACTGGCTTAGTGCTCATAATGGATGTTTAGAAACCAAGTTTTCTATCGAAACTAAGCCATATAACTTAGACGAACTAAAACAGAATGTAGAAAAAGTATGCTACTTCTCAATTAATACAGAACCATAAAATAATCTTATAACCACACTCAACTATGAATCAAAACAAAACTTTTTTTCTTCAAACAATCAACACCTTAGAAGACCTTTTAAGAGAGTATAAACTAACATATCCTGTTAATTTCGGCTCCATGGTAATTAAAAACTTGCATATTGTAGCATGTATTACCTTAGCAATTTGTTTGGTTTTATCTATTACAAATTATTCTTCTAAAAATGAATTTTATTATATTATTATTTTTGGATTTATTTTTGGATTTATAGCTTTATATATAGTACCACTCTCAATTATGGATAATCTTATAGAGGCATATAAAAAGATAACAAGGAAACCCAAAAAAGAAAAAAGGGATGTTCTAAAAATGATCAACAATACAAAAGCTCTCCTTGCAAATTACTCAGATTATCCAGATGTTAAAAAATACCTTGCCCGATATGAAAAACAAATAAAATCCACCACAGAATACAAACAACAACTTCGCAAACGCTTCAAACTCATTGTCATAGGTTTTTATACATTTGTGGTACTTTTCGTAGTAATATATTTGTTAGTTAAATTTCATACAATATAATTTTTTTAAGAACTATATAGATTGCATTTTTTTATTTTTCTCTATCTTTGCCCAATAAACTACACCCATGTCCATTCCGCAAAAAATAGTAAACCTCACCAAACTTGCCCTCAGCGATAGGATTCTAACCTACACCGAGCGGAAGACCATTGTGGATGCCGCGATAAAAGAAGGCGTTTCCGAAACTGAAATAAACCAATACCTCGACGACGCCCTGCATAAACGTCTGCAATCCTTCACCAAAGAAGAACTGCGAAGTTGTCCTCACTGCGGTGCACAGATACCGCTCATCAGCGACAAGTGTATGTTTTGCGGTGTAACATTGGAACACGACGGAGATTTCAAACGCATTGATATTTCGGGAGATGAAGCCGACATTATCCGCGCCGAAAATCTCAAAACAAGTAGAGAGCGTACCGAAATCAAAACCTGTCCCGACTGTGGCGCACCATTACCGCTCATAAGCCATATCTGCTCCAACTGCGGACACGTATTCCACGAACAACGCGACAATGAACTTAATATCAAAAACTTAATTGAAAATATCAACAATAGCATCTCTAATTTAAAAAATCAACCTAAACTGAAATTTTCACAAGTGCTATTGGATTTTTTATCCCCGATAAGCTTGCTTGCGTTGCTGGTTTTCTGGCTGTTTTGGATTCTTGCCCAATGGGATTATACTCCAATATTTATCTTAGTTTTAATATTCTCTTTAATATTAGTACAGGTTCCTATCAAGATGTATACTGAATCTAATTCACAAGTTGTAAAAGACGTTAAAAACTTGTCAACAGCTCTCGCCAATTATGAATTGTTTATGCGACAAACAACCATACTATATGGCAATAATTCCGAAGCAATAAAGCTATTGCAAGAGTATCAAACAGAAATTCAACATTTTAAGGCCGAACGTTCAAAACGAAGAAGACATTTATGCACACGATTGGCAGTCGTGCTAACCATTATAACAGCAATTGTTTTAGGCATAGCAGCGTTAATTGGCAAAGACAGATATATGCCGGAAGCATTGTTAGACACAAAGATAACACTACGCAGCGATACCACCGACAATCATCTTTATGGTTATACCACACCAAATAATGCGGTATTGACATTTTGCCGGTCATACTATAAAAGAAGTATTACCATCAGAGTTAACAAAGTAAAAATGATTTTAACTTCGCCCGAAAACAAATATATGCTTAAGGATTTAAAAATGGTTTTATTGGATGATAATGGACAAGAAATACAAACATTAGGAATCCGCGACGATTGGGAAATAAGCGAATACGATTATGCTTTCCACAACGAAAAAAAGTTATCTATATCATCTAACGGCGAACGATATTTTTACTTAGACTTTAATATTTTTATGGAATATAACATGCAAGATATCAAATATATTGTGAATAATGCAAAGTCTTACCGTCTATATTCTCCAAACTGAAAAATATGGAAAATACAAAAACAAATTGTTACAATCAAATGTCGGAATTAGAATCCAATCTAATTCAATACAGAAACGACTATCCCATCAGTTTCAACCAGATAATCTATAACAATCATAGAATGATTTGGATGATTTTATTGCTATTCGTAGTTATCAACATAATACCATACATAATATATCTAACTGATAATAGCGGAGATATTTTTTTGGATACTTTTGTACTTTGCGCTTTGATAACAATCGTAAAGACTACAATTAGTTTAATTAAAAACCGTGAAAAATCAAAAGAGGAACAATATCTGCCAACAATTCAGAATATCAGACAGCAACTGATTGAATATGAACAATATCCCGACATAAAAAACTATTTGAAACAGTTTGACGAAACTTTTAAAAAAGTATGCGAAAAAAAATCAAAAATTAAATCCCAAGCCTACAAATTTAAACAGACACTTATAATAATTGCCACAACAATTATAGTGGGTAACGCATTGTATTTTTTTTTGAATTTCAGAGATGACCAAAATCCGATTGCATATCTTGAACGTAATTTTCCCATCGACAACAAAACCACATTTATCACCATCAAATGCCTAAACGACAATGCAAATCCAATAGAATTATTATTGTCTCTGGATCAAAAAAACAATGTAACAGCTAACTTCAAAACCACAAAACGTTACCCTGAAAACCTACGCTTAACCATCACCGACCAAAACGGCAACCCTGTAATGGAATTTCCCGATGTCAATTGGCCAGCAAATAGTCAACCCGAAGCTGCCATCATTAATCATGCTTATTATGATAAAAAGATATATTACAAACCAGTCTACAAACTCCTCACCTATCTTCAAACCCATCAAGACAGCATTTTTTATACAATTGAACAAATAGAATAATCATACATTTTCTACAAATTATCTCCATAGTATTATTATTTTCCCTAACTTTGCCCAGTAAACATTAACAATTAAGGCGATAAAAGAATCACCCATGACCCTTTACGACGAAATACAACTTGGCGAAAGCCGAACATTATATACCAAGAACAAGAATAATAGATAAAACACAAACAATCATCATGTCAGAAATAACCATCATCCGCGCCACAAACGACGACCTCAAATATGCCGAGGCAATATCGCAACTTATCGACGAGGCGGCTAAATCAAAAAACTCAGGTCTTGCACACCGCACACCCGAATACATCCGCGAAAAAATCTCCGAAGGAAAGGCTGTTATAGCTCTTGCCGGCAACGAAATCGCAGGATTTTGTTACATTGCCACATGGCAAAACGATACTTTTATATCTCATTCGGGATTAATTGTAAACCCAAAATTCCGAGGCAAAGGTCTAGCCACCGCCATCAAACGCGAATGTTTCAACCTTTCGCGCGACAAGTATCCCAATGCCAAGATATTCGGACTCACCACAAGTCTCGCCGTAATGCGCATCAACACCGCCCTTGGCTACGAACCCGTAACATTTTCGGAACTCACCACCGACGAGGAATTTTGGAAAGGCTGCGAAACCTGCGCCAATTTCGACATCCTCCAACGCACCAAACGCTTCAACTGCCTCTGCACCGGAATGGTGTATGTGCCGAAAAAATAGCAAAAATTTTGATAGATAATAACCTTTTTGGTTATTATCCGTTAAAAAAATTACTATTTTTGCACAGAAAACCAAGAATTTTTTGGATTTCTGTGCAAAATTTATAAACTTTGTGGCGCTATGAAGAAAAACCCGCTTACCATATTCAGAAACGTGCCTGTAACATCTGACATTATTCAATCGTGCTATAATAATTTATCAGCAACGGATGAAAAAGTTAGAGCGTTGGAAAAGGACGGACAAATAATCCGTCTCAAACGTGGTCTCTATGTGGTAAACAAAGAAGTATCGGGTAGAGATATAGATATATGTCTGTGTGCCAATCATATATATGGTCCATCGTATGTATCGTTGCAATGGGCGTTAAGATGGTATGGCCTTATTCCTGAACAGGTTTTTACAGTAACTTCCATCACTACCAAGCGTTCCAGAACGTTTGAAAACAAGTTGGGAAATTTTGATTATCACCAAGTTAACAAAGATTATTATCCTATTGGCATTAAACTCATTGAAGAAAACGATGTATGCAGTCAAATAGCCACACCCGAAAAGGCATTATGTGATACAATAATATATGATTCGTACGTTCCGTCAAATTCTACTTCGGGACTTTACCGTTATTTAGAAGAGGATATGCGATTCGATATCGATGTGCTTCCCGATTTTAATTGCCACATTATAGAACAATGCGCCGCCAATGGCATCAAACAAAATATTTTTAATAACCTTTTAAAAATAATCAAGCGATGAGTGTTTTCGAAGAAATGTTAGCAGAATATTCTGATAATCAAGGTACAGCAACGCCAAACGCTGTGCAAGAAGTAATGCAGAGAATAGCACTTGCAGGTCTTAGCCGAGGTGGATTTTTCAAACACGCGGCATTTTACGGCGGCACTTGTTTAAGAATATTTCACAACTTGCCGAGATTTTCGGAAGATATGGATTTTTCACTCATTGAAAAACGCAACGACATTCATCTTGAAGACTATTTCGACGACTTGGTAAGAGAATTTCACGCAGCAGGTCACGATGTTGAAATCACAAAAAAGGATAAAAAAATATTCGGTCGCGTAGAATCGGCTTTTTTAAAAGAAGGCACCGAAGTGTACGATATCAAATTCAATACTAAGAAATTAGTTAAAATTAAAATTGAACTTGACACAAATCCTCCATTGGCATTCGATACCGAACAAAAACTCTTGATGAAACCATTTTCGTTTATGACCCGTTGCTTTTCGTTGCCCGCACTTTACGCCGGAAAAATGCACGCCCTCGTTTACCGCAAATGGCAACGCAGAATCAAAGGTCGCGATTGGTACGATTTTGAGTGGTATATTCGAAATCGTATTCCGTTAGATTTTAATCATTTACAAGAGCGAATCCGCGAATTTGACGGTGAATCAATCGACAAAGATACTTTCATAAAATTACTAAAAGAAAAACTCTCTACCGCATCAATTGAATTAGTAAAACAAGATGTTAAGGGATTTGTCTTCGACCGCTCTACCCTCGACATTTGGTCTAACGATTATTTTCTTCAACTTGCAGATATGATTGTATTTAAATAAAAAAGGGGTGCAAATCTGCGCCCCTTTATATTATACATCAAAAATATTCGATTAGAATGCCGCATTCTTCGGTGTTCTCGGGAAGGGAATCACGTCGCGGATGTTCTGCATTCCCGTTACAAAGAGGATAAGTCGCTCAAAGCCAAGACCAAAGCCAGCGTGAGGACAGGATCCAAATTTGCGGGTTTCAAGATACCACTCGTAGCCGTCGAGTTTCATTCCGAGTTCGTTCATACGGTTTACAAGTGTGTTGTAATCAGCCTCGCGAACCGAACCTCCGATAATTTCGCCGATTGACGGGAAAAGTACGTCGGTACCCTGAACGGTCTTGTTGTCATCGTTGATTTTCATATAGAACGACTTGATTTCCTTGGGGTAATCTATCATAATTACCGGCTTTTTGAAATGCTCTTCCACAAGGTAACGTTCGTGTTCCGAAGCAAGGTCGCAGCCCCACGATACGGGGAACTCGAATTTTTTGCCTTTCTTGATGGCCTCTTCCAAAATCTTGATGCCTTCGGTGTAGGGCAGGCGAACAAACTCTTCTTTTAATACGCCTTCGAGACGGGCAATCAAACCCTTATCAATCATATTGTTGAGGAATTGAAGGTCGTCTTGACAATGATCCAAAGCCCATTTAACACAATATTTAATAAAGTCTTCCTCCAAATCCATCAAACCGTTGAGATCCATAAAAGCGATTTCGGGTTCAATCATCCAAAACTCAGCCAAGTGGCGTGGAGTGTTGGAGTTTTCAGCGCGGAAAGTGGGTCCGAATGTGTAAATTGCTCCGAGAGCGGTGGCTGCAAGTTCGCCTTCCAACTGTCCCGAAACGGTGAGCGAGGTCTGTGCGCCAAAGAAGTCTTGCGAGTAATCAATGCTGCCGTCCTCATTTTTGGGAGGATTTTTGAGGTCGAGCGTTGTAACCTGAAACATCTGACCGGCACCCTCGCAGTCGCTTGCGGTAATCAGCGGCGAGTTCCAATAGAAGAAACCGTGCTCGTGGAAATATGTGTGAATAGCCATTGCCATATTGTGACGGATGCGGAAAACTGCTCCAAAAGTGTTGGTGCGCATACGTATGTTGGCGTGTTCGCGGAGAAACTCCATCGAGTGTCCTTTTTTCTGCAACGGGTAATCGCTGCCGGCAACACCATAAATTTCAATATTAGTTGCCTGAATTTCAACGCTTTGCTCAGCACCTTGGCTTTTTACCAAAGTACCGATAACATTGATACAAGCGCCGGTAGTAATATCTTTGATAATGTTTTCGTCAAATTTTTCAACGTCAACCACAATTTGCACATTTTTGATGGTTGAGCCATCGTTGAGGGCTACGAAGTTAACGGCTTTGCTGCCGCGGCGGGTACGCACCCAACCCTTTACATTAACCTGAGCGCCGTAATCCTCGCGTTTCAAAAGGTCTATAACTTTTGTTCTTTCCATTTTGTGTGTCTTAAAAATATTGTTTCAAGCGGCAAAGATAGATATTTTTTGCATTTGTTAAAACTTTAATGTGAAAAAAATAGCAAATAGGTAAAAAACGTATGCCTACTCCCCTATTGCGCCTGAAAGTGGAAAAGTATAAGAATCAATCTGACGGTCGTGAAAATATAATTCAAAACGATAATCACCGGCACTCTTTCCTGATAAAATTTTATCTACTCCGTCGATTGCAGCCTCGCCGTAACCCTGTTCAAAAGCCACATATTTTTTTAGGGAATAACCCACTGGCGAATCGGCTGAAATAATCAAATTTCCATTTGGGTCAAACACTTTTATATACAATTCAAAAGGACGAGTTTGCGGCGAAAAATACTCTATTTTGAGGTTCTCCTTTCCGTCTTGCGTTATTACAGAGCAAGATGTAATGGTAAATGGAAACCTATGTGCTCGGTAATATCCATACCCAAAAAACACAAACACCAACAACAATGCCGCAACAATCCAAAGCCAACCACGAGATTTCTTTTTAGGTTTAGCAACTGTTTTTTTCACCTCGGCAACCCTGGCAGACTTGGTTTCGGGCTTAGGGGTGTTATTATAATATTTTATTAAATCGTTGACAAAATTATCCCAATTACCCTTGGATGCATCGAAATAGTTGTAAGCACTAAAAAACGAGTAGAGTTCGCGGATTTTGTCGAGATAGTATCCGCTTGCTTCCGCAGCCTTTTCGGTGCTTGAAAACTCTCTGATACGGTGAAACTTAATCTCATCGTATTCGTTTTTCTTGGCAGTCCAAAATTTTTCGAGATCTCTAATGTAATGCATATCGGCAAGGTTGAAATCGCCGCATTTTATAAGCAATAGACGCTTGTTTGGATTGGTTTTGAGCGATTTTTGAATTTGTATAAGTTCATTCATACAATGCATAGATCGGAAATACCTGTCGGAGAATACTATCACCACAGTTTCGCTCTTATGCCCAATCTCTTTTTCAAAACCCGAGATACGGTCGCCGGTGATTAAATCTCTCACATCGAGACGGTATTCGATATTCTCTTGTTGAAATTTCTTAATTATAATATCCACACAATCAGATATATGTTTCCATTCGGGCTTAGCATCGTTGTTGCGAGCATACGAAAAATATACAGGTCTCCCTGCGTTAATAGGCGTTTTTCCCTTGTTAGCCATCTTGTTTAGAGTGTTGGTACGTAAATTAATGAGTTTACAAATATACGACAGAAAATTAAAAAAGAAAAATATTTTTTACTTAAATCACTATGCTCAAAAGTTAAAAAAAGTTAGAATAATCATTCCCGCTCAGCCAAAAAAGACGGATTATTGTTCCCTAAGTCCCCAAATAAACGAGTTAAGGAACAAGAATCGCGATTTTTGTTCCTTAACGGCAAAAATAATTGAGTTAAGGAACGAGAATCGGATTTTTTTTGTATATTTGCGGTGTCAAACTAATACTATCGCATTATGGACAAAATTATCGGCAGATATTCGGAAAAAAAACGTCTCGAACAAATATATAATTCGGGCAAAAACGAGTTTGTGGCTGTTTATGGACGGCGCAGGGTGGGCAAAACATATTTGGTGAAGGAGTTTTTTAACAACCAATTCGACTTTTTCTTTACTGGCATATACAAAGGTACTAAGAGCGAACAACTTAGAGAGTTTACCAAGAACTTGATGAAATGTACGGGAAGCAAAATCAATATTCCTCGAAATTGGTTTGATGCTTTTGGCAATCTCAAAGAGTACATCGAATCAATAATAGATAAAAAACGAATTTTGATTTTCCTTGACGAACTGCCGTGGATGGACACCCAAAAATCGGAATTTCTGAGGGCGTTTGAGTATTTTTGGAATGGCTATGCATCCACAAAATCAAACCTGATGATGATAGTTTGTGGCTCGGCTACCACGTGGATGCGCGACAAGATTTTTGGCAACAAGGGCGGACTTTACAACAGAATGACAAATGTCATTTACTTGGCGCCGTTTTCACTTGCCGAAACCGAAGAATTCCTAAAATTTCAAAATGTGCCGTTTAACCGATACCAAATTTTGGAGACGTATATGATTTTGGGCGGTATTCCACTGTATCTCAGTATGTTGGAAAAAGAATTTTCGTTGAACCAAAACATCGATAGATTGTTTTTTTCTAAAAATGCAAAATTAAAATCAGAATACAAATTTTTGTTCACGTCATTGTTTAACGAATCGTCGATGAGCAAAAATATAGTACAATTACTTGCCCAAAAAGCCGTTGGAATGACACGTTTGGAAATCAAGACCGCTCTCAAACTTCCCGATGGTGGCAAACTATCTGTTGTTCTTAATGATTTGGTTGACAGCGAGTTTATACGTCCGTACAACGGTTTGGGCAAAAAAGAACGGGAAACAATTTATCAACTCAGCGACTTGTTTTCACTGTTTTATCTTCGATATGTGGCGGGCTATACAGGCAACGACGAAAATCATTGGTTCAATATGGAAGATTCACCATCGAAACGTGCTTGGTCGGGCTATGCCTTTGAACAAGTATGTTTTCATCACATCCGTCAGATTAAAGCAAAATTGGGCATCCTTGGTGTAGAATCCAATGTTTATTCATACAAAACAAAAGATTTTCAGATAGATATGCTCATCGACCGCCGCGACCAAGTGATTAACCTTTGCGAAATTAAATTTTCGCTTTCGGAATACGAAATCGACAAAAAATACGACGAATATCTTCGCCAACGCCGTGAAATGTTTCGCAATTCAACAGGCACAAAAAAATCATTATACATCACAATGATAACCACATACGGACTCAAACAAAACTCATACAGCGGCAACGTTCCAAACCAATTGACAGCAGATGATTTATTTGCAGAAATAAGTTAAGAATTTAATCCTCCTATTTTATTACAGTGTAAAATATTACAATTATAAATAAATAATACTTAATTATTGGTACTTTGACAAATCAATTCAATAATATTCGTGAAAAATCCCCACAAATAACTACCTATATTGCAACTCAATTGCAAAATAATACCCTTAATTTTGTTGCCAAAATTTTTAAAGATGAACACTACACCAATTATTATAGGCACAAATTCGTGGGGAGGTAGATTATATGCAAAACTTCTGCGCGGTGGTTCGGTAAGTATCGAAACCATCAGAGAAACGGCTGAATCTGCAATCAAAAACGGATTTGTAATTTTTGATACCGCACGAGATTATGGTTTCGGCAAATCGCAAAAAATTATGGGGCAATTGGCAATGCCTGAAATGAAAATATCGGCGAAATTTACCCCTTTTTCTAAAAAATACAAGCAAGGACAGGTGCGAAAATCGCTCGAAAAAGATTTGAAAGATTTTAATCGTCAATACGTTGATATATACTGGCTTCACTTGCCGGTGTGTATCGAAGAAAACCTTGCAGAGATGATTACCCTTTATCGCGAAGGCAAAATACACGCAATAGGTATCTCAAATTTTAATCTCAACGAGGCCCAAAAAGCAAAGAAAATTTTAGACCGCGAGCAAATTCCGCTCTTTGGCGTTCAAAATCATTACAGCCTCATTGAACGCGAATGGGAGAAAAACGGTCTTGTGGATTGGTGTAAACAAAACAATGTTCAGTTTTGGGCATGGGCGGTATTAGAAGAAGGTGCGCTCACTGGAAAAACTCCAAGCGGAGTAATGGGTTTAATGTACCGAAGGCGTACCAAAAAGTTGAAGCCATTGATAGAATTAATGAATATTATAGGCAAAAAATACAACATCTCAACGGCTCAAACCGCTGTGGTATATTGTCTTACAAAGGGCATTGTACCTTTATGCGGATGTCGCAAACCTTATCAAATAGATCAACTTACACAAAACGTGTCAATACGTTTTACGCCCAAAGAAATCACTGCGCTTGAAACCGCAGCCGACAAATGCGGCATAACTATTATGAAAGCCGATATGTTTAGATTTATGTCGAAATAAAAATCCATCAAAATAGGTATTGCTCAGATTTTTAATCGTTATCAATTTTTGCGGCGAAATTAATAGATTAAATAAAAGAGCAATGAAAAAGATTATTACCACTGCGCTGATAATGTCGGCGTTTTTGATGGCTTGGTGGATGTGGTGAGGAAGTATTCGTAAAAATGCTACATAGATATGGAATTATTTTCGTATCTTTGTGCAAAATTGAATTGCAAACTATGGCAGATAATTTCAACACAAAATACACATCGGCGGTGGAAGCCATCAAAACCGCCATTCTGCAAGGTCAGTACGAGGCCGCCAAAGGCGTTAACCGCATCCAATTGGCTGTTTATTTCGGCATTGGCAAATACATTTCGCTCAATACCCGAAAGAAGAATTGGGGTACAGGTGCTTTGAAAATTATTAGCGACCAACTTCAAAAGGAGTTGCCGGGGCTGAGAGGTTTTTCGGAGAACAGTCTAAAAAATATGCGTAAGTTCTACGAAGAATGGCAAATGCTTGATGCCAATTCGGCAATTGCGGTTGCCGAATTGCAGAATACAAATTCGACAACTGCGGTTGTCGAATTACAAAACACTAATAATCAAATAGATATTTCTCATTCTATGATTATTCCAAACATAGATGAATTTCCCGTTGATAGTTTTTTTAACGTCCCTTTTTCGCATCATCTTGTGATCTTAGAAAAGGCAAAGGAGAAAAAACAGCGTTATTATTATATAAGACGGACTATGCAAGAAAATCTGTCAAGAGACCGCCTAAAACAATTAATCGCCTCCAAAGCATTTGAAAATCAAGATAAAATCCCCAACAATTTCTCCAAGACCATCTCCGATTCTTCTCTTGCACGCAAGGCTGTTATGATGTTTAAGGACGAATATCTCCTTAATTTCATCAATGTGGAACAGATTGGCGAAAGAGACGCTATCGATGTAGATGAGCGTGTTGTAGAACTGCAAATTGTGCAGAATATCAAAGAGTTTATTATGACTTTTGGAACCGATTTTGCTTTTATCGGCAATCAGTACCACTTGGAAATTTACGGTGTGGAACATTTCCCCGACTTGCTGTTTTTCAATAGGGAACTCAACTGTTTGGTAGTGATTGAATTGAAAACCGGCGACTTCAAAACGTCATATTTGGGACAACTGATGGGCTACCTGAGCATTCTCGACAGCAAAATCAAGAAACCTCACGAAAATCCGTC
Source organism: Bacteroidales bacterium (assembly GCA_016286055.1). Classification (GTDB taxonomy): domain Bacteria; phylum Bacteroidota; class Bacteroidia; order Bacteroidales; family UBA3824; genus UBA3824. Next base: position 1,544 of record JAEERW010000014.1, on the reverse strand, counting down.
AATTGGCATTGTCCTTTGCAAAAGTGCCAACAAGGATTATGTGGAGTTTGTAATCAGAGACTACAACAAGCCCATGGGCGTGGCAACATACACTACATCGGAAGACCTGCCCGACAATCTCCGCAAAGCACTCCCCGACATCGAACAACTGAAACAATTGTTAAACAATACAGATAAATAAAACCATTATGCTTCAACCCAACACCCCAGCGCCGTCGTTTTCGCTGCCCGACCAAGACGGCAACATCCGCAGCCTCGAAGAGTTTCGCGGCAAAAAGATTGTGCTTTATTTTTATCCCAAGGACAACACTTCGGGCTGCACCAAACAGGCTTGCGCTTTTTCGGAACTTTTCCCGCATTTCCGTGAAAAAGGCGCGGAAGTCATCGGCATCAGCAAAGACAGCGTTGCCTCGCACAAAAAATTCCAAGAGAAATTCAAACTCGCGTTCACCCTCCTCGCCGACACCGAAAAGACCGCGATCCAAGCATACGACGTTTGGAAAGAGAAAACCCTCTACGGCAAAAAATCCTTCGGCGTAGTGCGCACCACATACCTGATTGACGAAAACGGAATCATCGTCAAGGCGTTCTCCAACGTCAAGGCGGCAGAAAATCCGGGACAGATGTTGGAGGAGATATAATAGATGATTTCCAGATATTTTGCTAATTCAACTTTTGGGTCTTGTTTTTTAAGATTGTATTGCAATGGACAGTAATATTATTCAATACGATTTGAGATTTGCTGACAAAATGTTGGCATTGAAAATTGTGAATGGCGATGTACATTTGCAGCAAGTCCCCGTGCCTGATGTAAAAGAAGGTGATTATGCGTTGATACGAGTCCTTTATGCTGGTATTTGCCGAACAGATATTGCAATAGCCAACCACCGTATCAAATGCAAGAATGGAGTCACCTTGGGTCACGAATTTTGTGGACTTGTAGTGAAGTTTTATGGTGAAGCCGATAGCTGTAACGGATTCCAGAAAGGAGACGTCGTAAGTGCAAATCCTATGCTTTTCGGCGTTGGTTTTGATTTTATGTGCGGGAAAGACTGCGACGGCGCATTTGCCGAATACATTGTCGCGCCAGTCTCCGCATTGGTGATGCTTGATAAAACTATTGCAAATCAGCGTGGTGCATTCATTGAACCCGTCGCTGCCGCATTGGCACCCATCGGTTTTATTGGTAAAAATGACAAAATATGTGTTTATGGGGACAATCGTATTGCAGAGCTTATGTGTCAAATACTATACTATAAGGAATTTAATAATGTATGCCATATTAGAAACCGCGCTGGTTTGATTCCCGATATGTTTGATTCTGTGATAGAAACTATTCCTGAAGATCTTGATTCATGTATCAGTGCCTTAAAACCAGGAGGGGTGCTTGTGGCAAAATCCCGTGCACATTTCCCTGTTGCAATTACTGTCAACACTTTGGTAATGAAAGAAATAACAATAAAAGGTGCTAAATACGGAAGTTTTAGTGAAAGTGCGTTGCTATTAAAAAATGAAGGCTCAATGTTTGAACATCTTTTTGGCAA
>JAEERW010000026.1 GCA_016286055.1 Bacteroidales bacterium | reverse complement strand
CCATAGCGGCGGGGCACCACCTCTTCCCATCCCGAACAGAGAAGTTAAGCCCGCTTGCGCCGATGGTACTGCGCCACAATGCGGGAGAGCAGGTAGCCGCCCTACTTTTATGAATCCTTCATAACAATTTGTTGTGAAGGATTTTTTTGTGTGTATCTATATCGGACTGTTTTTTTTGTATATCTGTATTGAGTTTTTTTTATATCTATAAATGCTGGTTATATTTTTGCTTATATTTGTGATATAGTTGTTGCAAATATTTTTGATATGAAAGCCACACACCGTTTATATTATAATAACTCTGATTACCCCAAAAAACTCCGCGAGTGCAATGATGCACCTTCGCTCCTTTATGCTATCGGTAATGTAGATTTCAATAATAATTTTGTGCTTTCTATCGTAGGCACACGCAAGCCTGATTCTAATGCTGCGATTTACATTGATAAGTTCGTCTCCGACCTGCGCCAATACCGTAATGATATTGTTATTGTCAGTGGTTTGGCGGTGGGTGTAGATACCATTGCCCACGAAACCGCCATTAAATATGGTTTTAAAACCGTTGCCGTTATGGGCACAGGTTTCGACCATATTTACCCCTCCGAAAATACCGATTTGGCTAAACGCATAGTTGATACCAACGGCGCGTTGCTTACCGAATATGAATACGGGCACCAGATTTCGCCCGACAATTTTCCGCAGCGAAACCGCATAGTTGCTGGATTGTGCGATGCTCTTTTGGTTGTGCAGAGTCCAATACGCGGTGGTTCGCTGATTACCGCAGGAATTGCCAATTCTTATAACCGCGATGTTTTTGCATTTCCAGGTCGACCTGATGATGAACTTTTTGCGGGTTGCAACCATTTGATAAGGAATAATATGGCTGCAATAATCACCTCTGCTGATGATATTGCCTGGTATTTGGGATGGGATAAATAGGTGTTTTGAAATTTATTTTGCATTTCCACAATTTCGCTCTACCTTTGCCGTGCGATTTGTTTGCGGAGTTTTACCTAACTGTCGCAATTAAAAGGGAATCAGGTGCAAATCCTGGACAGTCCCGCTGCTGTGTGCTTTTTAAAAAGATGCCACATTCTTTGTGCCACTGAAACTTGTTTCGGGAAGGCGTGACATTAAAGCAAGTCAGAAGACCTGCAAATCGTTGATAGTTGTACAAACTGCGAGGACGGCGACTACAACATATTGATTATTATCATTTTATAATAAAAATGAGAATATTATTACTGCATTTGCTTTTGGCGGTGTGGCTTATGATGTTGTGTACCAATCTGTTGGCGCAAAACACCGATACCACCATTTACCGTGAGTTGGAGCAAGTGGACGTGGTGGGTAATGGCAAAAGGGCACGGTCGTCGGTTTCGCAGGCTTTTGGTCGCGAACAGATAAAAACTGTGCCATCGGCTGATATTGCCGGTGTGCTTCGTCTTGGTAATGGGTTGAATATCAAGGATTACGGTGGGGTAGGAGGGTTGAAGACAGTTTCGGTGAGGTCGCTTGGAGCATCGCATACCGCTGTGGAATACGACGGTGCGCCGATTTCAAACACTCAGGCGGGACAAATTGATATTTCGCGGTTTGATGCAGCTTCTATTTCTGAAATAAAAGTCTCTGTGGGTCAAGATGATAACTTGTTTAAACCTGCCAAAATGTTTGCCTCGGGTGCGGTGCTGACTCTTAAATCGCACAACGATAATGATTTAGATAATCTTAAAATCCATCTCAAAACTGGTTCGTTTGGCTATTTTGCTACTGATTTGACTTTGTCGCAACATTTATCTAAACGTTTGATTATTAAGGCCGACGGTGCGTTTCTCCGTTCAGATGGTATGTACAAGTATACTCTCAAAAACAATAAGAATATTTCGGAGCAAAAACGTCACAACACTGATATTATTAGCAAAAAAGGTGAGATAAATCTCTTTTATAATGATTCTAACTTGCAGAGTTTCAATCTTAAACTCTATGGATATGATTCTCGGCGCGGACTTCCGGGGAGCGTAATTTTTTACAACGATGAAGCCAACGAACGGCTCAACGACCGCAACTATTTTGTTCAAGGTGATTACAAAAGACGATTTTTTGATGCCTTAACTACCAAATTATTAGTTAAATACAACTATTCTTTTTCGCATTACACCGACCGCAATGTTATGTACACCGATGGCAAACTTACTCAAAATTCCACTCAAAGAGAGTTTTTTGCCTCGTGGCAAAATCTTTGGCAAATTGCCTCGCCGTTGACGTTTTCGTTTGCCGCCGATTATTGCTACAATATGCTTTTAAGCAATATAACCGACCGATTACCAAAACGTTACACTGTTTATTCTGCGGCTAATTTGCGTTATTATCCTGCCAAATGGACTGCGATTACCGTTGGCTCTGTGCATACTCATTTGCGCGAAAAAACTGATGTTGGCACTCATTTGGACAACATTGACCGTTTTTCTCCTTATTTGATATTAAAATTTTACCCGACAAACAAAATTGCCATTACCACATTGTACAAAAATACCTTTCGTGTGCCAACGTTCAACGAACTGTATTACACCACGTTAGGTTCTACCAATTTAAAACCCGAAGATGCCCACGAATTTAATTTTGGAGTTTCGTACAATGCTAAATCGTGGAATTTTTCTACCGATTTTTATCGCAATAATGTTGATAATAAGATAGTTGCCATTCCTACAATGTATATTTGGAAAATGGCAAATTATGGACGTGTGAAAATTACAGGCGCAGATATTTCCGCGGCAAAACATTTCACATTTGCCAACCTTGCCGTCAACCTTTCTGCCGGATATTCTTATCAAAAAGCCGAGGATGTAACCGACAAGAATTCAAAAGTTTACGGATTTCAAATTCCATACACGCCGCTTCATTCGGGCAACGGATGGGTAGAATTTGCCTACAAGAATTACACACTCTCTGCCACGTCGGTGTGGTCGGGCAAGCGATATTTCTTGAAAAACAATATAAAAGACAATGAGATAGACCCTTACGCCGAAATTTCAGTTGCCTTATCGCGACAATTTGAGTTTAATGGTAGTGAATTTTTTATAAAAATCTCTTGCATCAATATTACCGACGAGCAATACGATATTATAAAATTTTATCCTATGCCCGGACGACAATTTCAACTGCATATATCTTATAACTTAACAAATAAATTTTACCAAAATGAAAAAGATTAAATTTTTAGCATTCAGTGCTTTATTGTTGAGCACTTTTACATTTCAGGCGTGTAAAGACGACGATGACGAAGAAACCAAACCCGAAGAGGTGATAAAGTTTAAACACGTGTTTATTCTTAACGAAGCTTTCCAAGGAACCAATCAGTCTACTATTGATTGTTATTATCCCAACGGTGAAAATTCTGTACAACAAAAGGTTTACGCTTCCACCAACGGTGAAGGTCTTGGCGACAATGGTCAGGACATTATCTGCTACGGCAAACGTGTTTATCTGAGTGTCTGGGGATCAAACTACATTGCCAAATTAGACCAAAATGGCAAAGTTTTGGAGAAATATTCTTTCAAAACTGACGAGGGTCAGCCCCGCTATCTTGTTGCAAAAGACGGATTTGTGTATGTTTCTACCTACGGTGGCAAAGTGGCAAAGTTCGACACCACTACTATTGCCGCTCCATTGGGTTTTGTAGAAGTTGGCGCACATCCCGAGGAAATCTGCGTTAAGGATAATTATCTATATGCCGCTATTGCAGGCGATTACAATGTAAAATATGAAAATAAGATTGCCGTTGTAGACCTTTCTGATTTTTCTTTCAAAGAGCACATCGAAATTCTCGATGACCCCACCAACGTGTTGGCTTTAAAGGATAAATTGTATGTTGTTCACTATACTGATCCGCAGAATGGCATAACAGAAGTGCTTGAAGTAAATCCCTCTGCAAAACAATATTCTGTTTATAGCGACGGCGCCAAAATCGCTACCGATGGCGACAACCTCTTTGTAATCAGTGTTGCAACTGATTGGTCAAATTATCCTGAGGTTACAACTGTTACAACTTATCGTAAAAACAAATCTTCGGATTCTTTCTTGGATTTGTCTTCTACTCCCGAACTCTCTTCGTCGATTGTCTATATGTTTGAAATCGACCCTGAAAACAAGGATTTCTACATTGGCACTACCGATTATGCTACAAAAAGTGTTGTTTACCGTTTCAATAAGAGTGGTAAGTTTGTAGAAAAATTTGAAACAAGTAGCTTGAACCCCAACAGCGCTGCTTTTGTTTATTAGTAATCAGCTCTTTATGAAAAGATTTTTCTTCTTTTTATATCTATTAATTGTCGCCGGTTGCGCCCAAACACCTCAAAAAACTGCTGAGGATGGCGAGCCGGTGGCTTTTAATTATGCCACGCACATCAAGATTTCAAAGAGCAGCGATGGCTATTATGCTACTATCCGCAATCCGTGGGACACAACAAAAACCCTTCACAAATATTTCCTCACCGATAAGGATTCGGCAAACGCAGATGGCTGCACGGTGATTCATACGCCTGTGGATAATGCGTTGATTTTTACATCGTTGCACGCAGGGTTGGTAAAAACTCTCGGCTGCAAGAATGCAATCAAGAGTCTCTGCGATGTGGAATATGTTTTGGATAAGGAGATTTTAGACGATGTTAAATCTGGCAAAATCAAAGACTTAGGTTCGTCGATGAATCCCGATATTGAGAATATTCTGCTGCAAAATCCTGATATTATAATGCTTTCGCCATACGAAACTTCGGGCGGATTTGGACTTTTGGATAAAACCGACATTCCCCTTGTGGAGTGTGCCGACTATATGGAAAATTCGCCGCTTGGTCAGGCCGAATGGATTAAGTTTTATGGATTGATTTTTAATAAGTTGGAAACCGCCGATTCGATTTTTGCCGAAGTGGAGAAAAACTATCTGAGCCTGAAATCGCTTGTGGATAATTTGCCTACAAAACCATCGCTCCTTGCCAACAGCCTAACGGGTGCGCAGTGGTATATGGCCACAGGCAACTCTACTGCCGGACGGTTTTATGCCGATGCTGGGTTTAATTTTTTGTTTAACTATTTGGATACCTATGGCACTGTGCCGCTGAATTTCGAGACCGTTTTTGCCAAAGCGTACAATGCTGATTATTGGATAGTTAAGTACAACCGCGATAAGGATTACGATTTGCAGTCGTTTGCTGCCGAACATCCTAACTATAAGGATTTCAAGGCGTTTAAAGATAGGAATATCTATTTTTGCAATCTTTCGTACATTCCATATTACGACGAAACGCCTTTTCGTCCCGACCTTCTGCTCAGAGACCTTATCAAAATTTCGCACCCTGAATTGCTGCAAGATTATAGTCTGAGGTATTTTACAAAAGTTCAGTAAATTTTACGCCACTTGTTAATTTGGCATAATTTTTATTGATATAAGTGTAAACCAATTGACAATATGGGCGAAAAAAAGAGAACATTTAAGAGTAGGATAATGAATATCCTGCTGTGGTCGATAATATCGGCGGCGTTTATTGGTCCAGGAACGGTTACCACAGCCACCAAAGCCGGTGCCGACTACCAATTCCAACTGCTTTGGGCGTTGGGATTTGCTACCATTGCGTGCCTTGTGCTTCAAGAGGCAAGTGCGCGTGCTGCCATATACTCTAAAATGAACCTCGGACAGGCGATTAAATTTCATTTTCAGGGCAGCAAGGGGCAGATTCCCGTAATGGTGTTGGTGGTGGGCGCTATTATTCTCGGCTGCACCGCTTACGAGGCAGGCAATATTCTTGGTGCTGCCGAAGGATTGTCGTTGGTTTTTCCTGGTCTTGGCAAACGATTGATTATTACCACAATAGCCCTTGTTGTGGGCGTGGCTCTCAGTTTAAAAAGTTTGCGCTCAACGGCAAGTTTTATGGGCGTTTTTGTGTTTATAATGGGCATAACGTTCATTACCACAGCGTTTTTGGCGCATCCTCCCGCGGGCGAATTGGCTCAGGGATTGTTTGTGCCGAGTTTGCCCGATGTGCCTGAGGCTGGATTGCTTGTGCTTGGGTTAATTGGCACAACAGTAGTGCCTTACGACCTTTTTCTTGGTTCCAACGTGGTAACAAAAGATACCACCGTGCGCGATATGCGTGTAGGAATTGCCGTTTCGGTAATTCTCGGCGGCATTATTTCGATGGCAATTTTGGTGGTTGGCACACAGATGACCCGCGGATTAACGCCCGAAGTGGTTGAAAATATGGAATTTTCGTATCTCCGCCTTACCGAAACACTTGCTAATCAAATAGGAAGGTGGGCAGGATATATCTTTGGTTTTGGTATGTTTGCGGCTGGTTTTACAAGTGCCATTACATCGTCGCTTGTGTCAACGCTTACGGCGCGGAGCATTTTTGCCAAAACCAAACCCGACGGCACGCTTGAGAAACCACATTCGTTTCAATGGATAGCCTATATGGTTCTTGCTGTGGGAGTTATCCTCGGTTTCTTGCAGGTTAAACCCGTACCCGCAATTGTTATGGCGCAGGCTTTCAACGGATTGATTCTTCCGTTTGTGTGCGTGTTTCTCTTTACCGTAATTAACAACGCCAAGGTGATGGGCAAGGAACACCTCAACGGACTATTTTCTAACATTATGATGGCTGCGGTAACGTGGGTAACACTGATTCTCGGTATCAAAAACCTTTGCGATTCGGTAAAAACTGCTGCCGATGTGGAAATCTTCAATCCCGACTCGCTGTTTATGTGGGCAAGTATTATAGCATTGGTAATCACTTTGTTAATTACATACGTGGTAATTAACAAACGCCGCAAGTCGATTATCGAGGCGGAAGCCGAGCAAGTTTCTAAGTAAAAAATTTTTTTCGGTGGATTATTTTTTGCAATATTGCATTATTAAAAATAATACACTATGAAATACATCGGAGCACACGTAAGCGCGTCAGGAGGGGTGCAGAATGCGCCTGTTAACGCCAAGGCTATCGGGGCAACGGCTTTTGCACTTTTTACAAAAAATCAGCGTCAGTGGTTTTCAAAAGACCTTACCGACAACGAGATCGAAGAGTTTAAAACCAATTGTGCAAATCTTGGGTATGCACCCGAGCAGATTTTGCCACACGATAGTTACTTGATTAATCTTGGAAGTCCCGAAGAGGAGGGGCTCGACAAGTCGCGCAAATCGTTTGCCGATGAGATGAAACGCTGCCAGCAACTCGGGCTTAAACTCCTCAATTTTCATCCCGGCAGCCATCTGAAAAAAATTTCCGAAGAGGAATGTCTCAACCGCATTGCCGAATCTATCAACATAGCCCTCAGCAAAACTCAGGGCGTTACTGCCGTTATCGAAAACACAGCAGGACAAGGCACTAACCTCGGTTTTGCGTTTCGTCATTTAAAGCATATCATCGACCGCGTTGACGATAAAAGCCGCGTAGGGGTATGTATCGACACCTGTCACGCTTTTGCTGCTGGTTACAATCTTGCCGACAAATACGAGTTTGAACGCATTTGGGACGAGTTTGACCAAACTATCGGGTTTAAATTTTTGCGCGGTATGCACCTCAACGATGCCACCAAACCTGTGGGTTCGCGAGTCGACCGTCACGCTTCTATTGGCAGCGGCTGTATTGGCAAGGAGGCTTTCCGTTGGATTATGGAAGACCCTCGTTTCGATAATATTCCGCTCATCCTCGAAACTCCCGACGAACTTATTTGGGCTGAGGAAATTTCTATGCTTAAAGGGTTTTGTAATAATTGACAATTGACAATTGACAATTCAAAATTCACAATTCACAATTCGTAATTCATAATTCGTAATTAAATGAAACACAATATATTATTTTTTGCAGCCGCAGTTTTGATTTGCGGAGGTGCACAGGCTCAAGAGCAATTTACATTAGAAAACTCTGTTCCAGGTGGAAAAGATTATTCTAAATACCGTGTGTCGTCGTTTTGCGGTTATTTCGACCATACCACGGGCGAGTTTATTAGCAAAGAAATTTCTGATTCTAAAACCGACGATATAAATGCTGTGCTTGCCAAATGCGGCAAACCCAAGATGGATTTTCTTTCGGCGTGGAGCGATAAAAACACAGCCTCGGTGTATTGCTACGGCAATTCGTCGCTATATTTGGTAGATTTGGCAAAAAATACTATACGCGATTCTATCAAGCAGATTTACGCTGATTTTGAGTATGCTCCCGGCGACCGCAATGTGGCATATACCGACGAAGGCGACCTGATTGTGTGCGGCAGCAATGGTCAAACCACTGTCAACGGTCGCAAGGGTCGCGGAGTGGTTTACGGCACATCTGTTCACCGCGAAGAGTTCGGTATCGAAAAGGGTATTTTTTGGTCGCCATCGGGCAAGAGTCTTGCCTTTTACCGTATGGACGAGAGTATGGTGGCAGAATATCCAAAAGTGGATGTTACTCAGCGTATTGCCAAAGAAGATCCGTTCCGCTATCCTATGGCGGGCGAAACATCTCACGAGGTTAGCGTGGGTGTTTACAATCTTGCCAAAAAAAGCACCGTCTACCTGCAAACCGCCTCGCCTGTCAACCGGTTTTTTACCAACATTGCTTGGAGCGCCGACGACAAGTATATCCTTGTGGCAGAAATCAACCGCGAACAAAACCATCTGTGGATGAATGTTTACAACTCTGCCGACGGCTCTTTTGTAAAAACTCTTTTTGAAGAAACAAGCAACGAATGGGTAGAACCCTGCATTGCTCCGTATTTTGTTGATAACAAGCAATTTGTGTGGGTTAGCGAGCGCGACGGCTTTAAGCATCTATACCTTTATAATATAGACAACGGCAAATGCACACAACTTACCAAGGGAAGTTTTTGTGTTACTGATGTTTACGGTGCAGCCAACGGCAATGTTTATTTTCAGAGCAACCATCGAGGATATCTTTACCGCGACATTTGCAAGGTAGACCTTAAAGGCCGTTTTACCTGTCTGAGCAAGGGTCTCGGTTTGCACAATGCTAATTTTAACTGTCAGTTTACGCAGTATATCGACATCTATTCGTCGCCCTCCACGGCTATTAAATGCACACTCTGCAAACCCGATGGCTCTGAAATCAAAGTTTTAAAGCAGACCGACAATCCATATTCTGAATTTAAAATGCCCCAGATACGTTTGGTAAACTTGAAATCTGCCGACGGCAAGTTTCCGCTTTCAGGTAGGTTGATACTTCCGCCCGATTTCGACTCCACAAAGGTTTATCCTGTAATTGATTACGTTTACGGTGGTCCTCACAGTCAGTTGGTAGACGGCGGATGGCTTTATGGCGCATCGTCGTGGATGCTCTATTTTGCGCAACAGGGCTACATTCTTTTTACTATGGACAACCGTGGTACCGAATTTCGTGGCGTTGAATACGAGCACTGCATTCACCGTCAACTTGGCGAATTAGAAATGCAAGACCAAATGGAAGGTGTAAAATATTTAAAATCGCTAAGTTACGTAGATAAAAACCGCATTGGCGTGCAAGGTTGGAGTTTTGGAGGATTTATGACCATCGACCTTATGACCACCTATCCCGGCGTGTTTAAAGCAGGCGTGGCAGGCGGACCTGTGTGCGATTGGCAATACTACGAGGTGATGTACGGCGAACGTTATATGGATACTCCCGACGAAAACCCCGACGGATATGAAAAAACCGCCGTTGTTAACAAAATTGGCAATCTTAAAGACCGTCTGCTTGTTATCCACGGCGACATCGACAATGTGGTGGTTTGGCAGCACAGCCTTATGCTTTTGAAAAAATCGGTGGAATCAGGAGTGATACTCGATTACTTTGTCTACCCCGGTCACGAGCACAATGTCCTCGGCTCCGACCGCGTTCACCTCTACAAAAAAATCGAAAGATATTTTGATGACTTTTTGAGGTAATCTTCGTATATTATATATATATTTGACACCTAAAAATAAATGCTATGGACAATAAACAAACCTTAAACTACCTAATTGATTTTCTTGCCGAAACATATTCTGCTGACGAATTGTTTTATCTATCGCGCAGACTCCACAACCGCGCCGAAGAAAAGACATTACCTCCTTTGACACACGTATTTACCAAGGAGGAAATCAACAAAATGCTCGACGAGGCTGAACGAGACTATGCCGAAGGTAAATGTATTCCCGATGAAGAAGTTTGGCAAGATTTTGACGAAGAGTTTGGTCCATTTGATACCGAATTGCCCCATTTAAATAATGTTAAGGCAGCGGAACCTGTCGCAGATTATCAACGAGTTGCTGTATGAAAATTAAATGGAAATTACAAGCAAGGGCTTCTTTGCGGCAAATTGCCAACTACATTAAAGTCAATTTTGATAACAATGCTGTGATTAAATTTAGGAGTGCCGTTGAACAACAATTAAAAGTGTTGGAGTCTTTTCCTGATATTGGTGCGCCCGACCCTTTGTTTTCTGATCGGGCAACAACGTATCGTAGCGTACTTGTTAATAGGTTAAGCAAAATGGTTTATTTTGTGGACTATGATAATAATAATATAGTTATTGCTGCCTTTTGGGACTGCCGTCAAGACCCTAATAATCAAGCCTCTCAGGTTGAATAATTTTAATTATCATACATTATCTGATAATCTTTTTTTCTGCCGCGAATCCAAAAATCCTGCGGAATGGCCTTCCAGTTGCCTTTGGCTTTGGGCGAAACTATCCGCATAGCCTCTATGTGCTGCATAATAATGTAGCGGAGGTCTTTGTCGGTAGATGAAATTATGCGTTTCAAAAGGTCGTCGTGACTTATTCCAGAGCCGTCGGTAAGATGTCCGCCGCCGCCGTTGCCACGATACGAATTGATTGCCACTTTGTAAGTTTTGTCAAGTTCAAAAGCGCGACCGTCGGTAAAGCCGTTGATAGTGATTTTTTCGCCGGCGGGCTTAGTAAGGTCTACGGTGTAGTTGATGCCCGAAGCCGACGAGTAGTTGTAAAATTTGCCTGCTGTGCGTCCGTTGCCACGCTCGTCTACCTCAAAAAGCACAAGATGGTCTTTGCGGTCGCTCATAGTGTTGAACCACGATCCGTAAGAGTATTCTAAATAGTCAAGTATTTCTTTTCCTGTAAGTTGCACAGTGTAGAGCAGGTTTTCAAATTTATAAAGTTTAAACATATCGCGGATGCAAACCGTGCCCTTGTCTACCTTGCTGTCGAAAGTGAGTGGAGCGGCAAACGACACATCTGCGCCCGTGGCCTCTAACTGTATGCTGTGTATCAAATCTACAAACGCCGAATTGCCAAACATAGCGTCGCGCGACGAAATTGTGCGGGTAAATTTGGCGATAGGTTTTGATACATAGCGTTTTATCATCTTTATATAATCGGCATAACGCTTCATCATTTCGCGGTCGGGCTCGCAAGAGTTCATCTCCATAATCAGTCCGGTGATTTTTTTGTCCACGAGTTTGCCGTTTTCTTTTTTAATCTGAACGGAAGCCACGGCGGCGAGTTTTGCGCAATTTTTTGGGTCGAGAATTATCACACGACCGCCTTCGCAGTTGCGCACCACCATATTAAACTCCTGATGGTCGTGACCGGCAAAAATAATATCGAATCCCGGAACGCGCTGAGCCACAAGGTTCGACGCATTTTCGTTCATATAGTCTTCGTCGCTGTGATTGTTGTAGGTGCTGTCAACGCCTGAGTGAAAAAGTCCCACAATCAAATCGGGGTTTTCTTTCTCTTTTACAATCTTCACCCATTTTTTTGCACATTCCACCATATCGTGAAACTCCATTCCTTCCCAAATTTTATCTGGAAGCCACACGGGTATTGTGGGCGTAATCATACCAATGATGGCAATTTTTACATTTTTTCGGTTGATAATGGCGTAGGGTGCAAAATACGGTTCGCCAGTTTTTTTGTTAACGGCGTTGGCTGCCAGCCAAGGAAAGTTAAACTCCTTTACAAGCTTGTCGTACACATCGTGACCTGTTTCTAAATCGTGGTTGCCCACCGAGGCGGCATCGTAGCCCATAAAGTTCATCACGTCGGCGCAGATGTGCGGACCTTCGTGTTTTTCGTAGTTGGAGTAGTAAACCACCGGCTGACCTTGAAGAAAATCGCCATTATCTACCAGCACCACTTCTTGGCTTTTTACGCTGCGTTGCTCTTTTATATAGGTGTAAATTTGTGCTAATGATGTGTTTAGGGGTTCGTTTTCGATAAAATCGTATGGAAAAATGGCTCCGTGTACATCGCCTGTGCATATCAGTTTTATCTTGGTGGTTTCAACTGCCGTATTGTTTTCCATTATATATTTTTAATGTAATATTCTTTGTAATAATAGTTTAACAGGTTTTTTTATGATGATGTTATAAAAAAATCAGTTTTCAAAGTTACGGAATTTTTTTATATAATTGCAAACTTATATTAACTTTGTAAAAAAAATTATGTTCTCGAGGCTACGCGAATATATAAAGGATAAGATTGATTATTTAAAGAAAGTAAAATATTCTTTACTGATGGACTATAAAAAATACAAACAGAAACTAAAACCTAAAACCAAAAAAACATCCAAAGGCAAGTCGAAGAAAAAAGAGCCAGAAAAAAAATACACCGGAGTTAAGATAATAATGTTTGGAGTGATTGCGGTGTTGATATTTGCTCTTTTTAATGTAGGCAAAAAACAAAGCTCTTCTGCTGGTGGCGTAGATGGCGCCTATGTTAACTATGGACGTGATGTAAAACGGCTTGCTCGTGAGTTTGACCTTTCGCCATCGTATCTTATGGCACTTATTATGCTCGAATGTTCAGGAAAAAATGATGTGCCGCCTCGTTTTGAAAAGCATGTTTACGAAAAACTCAAAAACGTGAGGGCAAAAAAATCTTCCGACCTCGAAAGTATCTCTTACAAAGATATTTCAAACGCCTCCGACGATGCGCTCAAAAACCTTGCTTCGTCGTGGGGACCTTTTCAACTTATGGGCTACAAGTGCATACACCTCGGCATCAGTATCAAAGACCTCCGTGGCGACAATTCGCTCTATTACGGTGTAAAATGGATCAACGACACCTACGGCGATTATATCCGCAAAGGGCGTTATGCCGATGCATTTCACATACACAACACTGGCCGCCCTGTGCCCAAAGATGGCAAATACCGCACCTACGACAAAAACTATGTGCCTAACGGACTTGCTTATATGAAAGAATTTGATAAAAAGTTTCAATATTGATTATTAGATATTTAAGTTGTCAATATCTTAAAATGAAAAAATACATTTTATTTTAACACTTTTTTGCAGTATTTTTGCAGCCGTAAAAAAAGGGGGCAATGACCTTGGTAAAATCGATTATTAACATTAATATTGACAGAAATATGAAAAATTTAAAAACAAAACTTTGCGCCACCTTATCAGCAGTGGCATTGTGCGCCTTGATGCCTTCGCAGGCCGACGCTCAAATCACTGTCGTTCCCGAAAACGACAATTTTTCTTTAAAACTCATTGGACGTACCAACCTTGACGCAGGAACGTTTATCGACGAACAAGATGATGACTCTAAACCCAACAACGGCGTGGCTGTAAACGATACCCGTCTTGGTGTTTCGGGTAAATTCCTCGACAAATGGGACTACAAAATCGAGTTGTGTTTTGCATATAACAGCACCGCTAAGGCCACCACAATTTCGTTCCGCGACGTTTTTGTTAAATACAACTTCAACAAGACACACCACATTCAGTTTGGTAACGTGTTTATGGGTTACGGTATGAAACCGTTGGGTCTTGCTTACAAGTTTATCGACGATGCTACTGTCGACAATACTTTCTGCTCTTCACGTAAAATGGGTATTGTTTATCTTATGACAACCGACCCATTCAATTTCAACGGCGGCGTTTATTCTGATGGCAATATTGATAATGGCAACAGCAAATTCGACCAAGGAGTCAATCTCTCAGCAAAAGCCATTTACCGTCCTATTATCAACGAAACCACAGTATTGCATTTTGGTGCAGCAACTCTGTATACCAATAGCCCAAATACAGCAACGTTTAGCGGAGTTGTACCGGAGAACTTTACCACCAATGGCAGAACCACATTTAAAGGACGCACCTTTGGCAAGGAGGCTGGCGTAGATGCCGATGGAAATGTAATATATATAGGCAAACATTACTCTCGCTACGAGGGTGAAATGATTTTCATCCATAAGAAATTTATGCTTGAAGCACACTACCAAGGTGCAAGCTATGAACCTACCGGTAGCGATGATCGTTACCACGTAGGCGGCGCTCTTGCTCAGTGCTCGTTCCTCCTTATCGGCGAACAGCAAAACTACAACAAGGCTACTGGTCTTTGCCAAAACGCTTCGCCCCGCAACCTTGAAATTCTTGCTCGCTACGACTATCTCGACCTCAACGACGGCGGTCGTCAAGAAGATGTTACCGTTGGTATCAACTATTTCTTTAGCAAACACTTCAACATGAAGCTCAACTACGTTTACACCGATACCAAAGGCAACGTTAACAAGTGCTTCAATTCGGTGCAAATGAGAGCTCAGTTCTCGTTCTAACGAAAGAGTTTTTTAACCCATTTAAGAAAAGATTTGTAAGATTATTACAAATCTTTTCTTTTTTTTTATATGTATAATCGGTTGATTATTATTAATTTGTTTTTGTTTTAAGAAAAAATATTCATAAAATTTTTAGTTTTTTTTTCACTTTGGTAATTCACTTGCATATATATTGACGGATTTTGTTTAAAACCAAAACCAAACACAATTAACTTTTTATTTATTCAAAACTTAAAATTTATTTACGATGAAAAAAATTAGTTATTATGTAGCAGCATTCGCATTGTGCTGCGGAGTATCTCAAACACTCACAAGTTGCGTAGACGAAACAGCTGAACCCGAATACGTAAAAGAAATTCGCGAGAGCGAAATGGCAAAAGAACTTGCCGAGAACGGTAGAGACGCTAAAACAGCTGGCAAAGAATCAGAGGCTGCTTTTACAGAGGCTTTCCTTAACGGTACCTTGTCTTCCTCTACTTCTGCATATTCTGAATATACCACTGCTAAGGATAATTTTGAGGACGCAGAAAAAGCTTTCAAAGCTGCAGAAGCTATGCTTACAGATCCTGAATGGGTAGCCACCAAAGCTAAAAAAATTGCATCATTGGAATATGATGTCGTAGCCAAACAAGAAGCAAAGAACACAAAACAAGATGACCTTGATAATAACACAAGTACTAATAAGCTAACTATAGCAAATTTGAAAAAGGCGTTAGCTGAAGCAGAAGCTGAGTTGCAAGAAGCAAAGGATCTTCTTAAACAATACAAAGACGATGCTTTCTACCCCGTTCAGCATACCTCTTTTTCTACTTGGCAGGATGTTTACGAGAATTATCTTTACGCTCAAGAGGACTTAGCTAAGAAGCAGGAGACCTACACAGCTAAGAAAGAAATCTACGACAAAGCTATTGAAGCTATGCAAAAAGCAAACAAAGAATAATTAAATTTAAAGGAGACATCAGATTATGATTAAAAAAATAGCATTGGTTGCGGCTGTGATGTCGGTTTGCTGCGGAGCTATGGCTCAAGATGGCGGCTCTGGCCTCAGTACCAACAATAAGTTTCAGGTGTCGCTGCTGATGGGCAACCAGATCACATTTAATGGTGAGTGGAACAACCTACTCCCTGAATATAATGATAAGATTGATGCGGGAGTACTTGGCGGCAGCCCAGAAGCTTCGCTCAATATCAACAACCTCGGCAACAGCGCTCTTAATTTCGCCGGTATTCAGATCGGATATTATATTGCAGACGATATGGATGTAAACATTCAGTTTGGAATGGACATTCGTAAAACTCCCCAAAAAGATATGATTGGAGCTCTTCACGGTTCTACATCTGTAGTACCCAACCAGATAGCAATCGACGGTTCTGTTAAGAACCATTGGATGGCAAACTTGGGATTCAACTATCATTTGGGCACATCTAACGAAAAGGTAGACCTTTATGTAGGCGCACAGGCTGGATACCAGAATGCTCACGTGGTTACCAACTACGTTTACGACGGCACTGTTTACCTTCTCCGTCCCGAAAAAGATGACGGTATGATTCACTGTATGACCGGCGCTGTAGTAGCTGGTGTAAGTTACAGCTTTGTACCTGGCTTTAGCATCGGTTTTGAAACAGCACCTTTTGCTTTCAATTACAGCATGCTCGAAATTGCCACTCCGGGATTCGGTGTTTACCAGAGCGATTTCAAAGATTACAGAATCTTTGCTTCACCTATGTTGAAATTAGGAATCAGGTTTTAACATAATATCTATCTAAATAAAAAATCCGGCAGGAAGTTCTTTTTCCTCGCCGGATTTTTTTTTGTTATTATGAACTATGAATTATTTCACCAAACCCTCACTCTCTTATTCGGAGCCACATACAATTTATCATTCTTGTTGATATTGAAAGCTTTGTACCATTCGTCGATGTGAGGAAGAGCACCATTGACACGCCAACGGGCATTTGAGTGTGGGTCGTTTTTCACTTGGTCGCGGAGGCTTTGTTCGGTGCGGTTTTCTGCCCAAATAAGTCCGTAGCTAAGAAAGAAACGTTGTGCTGGTGTAAAGCCGTCGATAGGTGCAAGTGGATGCTCTTTCAAATAGTTTTGCATTGCACGGAACGAAATGTTGAGACCTCCATTGTCGGCAATGTTTTCGCCGAGGGTGAGGCTGCCGTTGCCGTGTACGCCGGGGAGAATCTCAATATTATCAAAAAATTTGCGCATTACATCGGTGCGTGCTTCAAATTGCAATCGGTCAGATTCTGTCCACCAATTTCGCAGGTTGCCGTTGAGGTCGTATTGAGCGCCTTGATCGTCGAATCCGTGAGTCATTTCGTGTCCAACCACCACTCCTATAGCGCCATAGTTGCATGCTTCGTCGGCATCGGGGTTGAAAAACGGGGGCTGAAGAATACCTGCTGGAAAACAAATCTCGTTGGTAGGCGGATTGTAGTAGGCGTTGACTGTTTGAGGTGTCATATACCATTCGTCGCGGTTGGTTGGTTTGTTTACGTGGCGGTTGATAAAGTCGAGGTTGTTGAATTTAGCAATGGCAAAAGCGTTTTCTAAAAGAGATTTCTTTGGGTCGATTTCCAAACCAGAATAATCTTTCCACTTGTCGGGGTAACCGATTTTTACGTAAAAACTGTCGAGCTTTTGATAGGCTTTGGCTTTGGTGGTATTGCTCATCCATTGCGATTCGGCAATACGTTGACGGAGTGCTGTTTGCAAGTTTTTTACAATCTGCATCATACGGGCTTTGCTCGATTCAGGGAAATATTTTTCGGCATAAAGTTTCCCAACAGCCATTCCGAGTTTTGAGTTGACAAACGTTACCGATCGTTCCCAGCGCGGTTTGTTTTTGGTAGCACCCGAAAGCACCTTAGCAAAATCAAAAGAGGCATTTTGAAAACGGTCGTCGAGCAAATTGTCGCAGTGGCATAGAATTGTAAACTTGGCGTATGTTTTGAGCAAATCAATGTTGGTGTTGGCGTAAAAATCTTCCACTGCCTTAATAAATTCTGGCTGGTTTACGCTTACCGAATCTACAGCCGGAATAGCCGAAAACAAGAAAATATTACCCCAGTCGATACCAGAATAATCGTTTACAAGTGCGCAGTACGACATTTTGTTGTAGTTTTCCTTTATTTTGCGTAGTTGGGTATACGAGCGGCTTTTTTTAGCAATGCTGATTTCAAAATCAAGAATGTTGGCGGCGTTTTGTTTAGCCTCGTAGGTGTTAGTGCCTGCAAGTTCAAATAATTTTTGAATATACAGCTTGTAACTGTTGCGGATTTTAACCGAAATGCTGTCTTGCAGAAGGTAATAATCGGGATTGCTCAACGCCAAACCATCTTGCGAAATGTAGATAAGATTTTTGGATGCGTCTTCCTTGTCGGCGTCGCAGTCGATATCAAACAGCATGATATTGATATTATAAAGCGATAGTTTTGCCGCTTCTATCTGGTATTCTTTGATGTTTTTAATCTTGTCGATGGCAGTGAGGTAAGGCATAATAGGTGTAGCGCCTTCGTGGTTGAGCCTAACGCTATCCATCAAAAGGTGGTAGAGGTCGCCAATGAGTTGCTGATGTGAGCCATGTTGAGCGTTGCTTGCCGAAATTCCTGTAATAAGGTCTCTAACACGCTCTCTATTAAGCTTGTCGAGAAACGTAAACTGCCCAATGCGAGGATATTCAGGGGTAATAGGATGGTTTTTTAACCATTCTCCTGCGGCATATTCAAAAAAATCGTCGCCTGGCTTTATTTTTGGATTCATGTTGCTTACGTCGAATCCATTGTTTGCATTTTGAGCCGAAACATTGATGGCAAATGCTGTGATAAATAGTATTAAAAATCTTATTTTCATATTGTTATGTTTTGGTTTTGCACTAATTGTTTTGTGTTTGCAAAAGTAAAATAAAATATAGCTATTAATATTAAATATGTGTCAAATATTAAATGATAATTAAATTTGCCAACAAGCAGTTGCAAAACGCCGTAAATGTGTAATTTTGACAAATTTTTAATAAACACATAACTAAGATGAAAGTAGCGATAGTAGGAGCGAGCGGAGCAGTAGGACAGGAGTTTCTACGCATACTCGCCGAAAGAAATTTTCCCATTGACGAATTAGTATTGTTTGGATCGCAGCGCAGTGCTGGCACCAAATACACATTCAAGGGTAAAGAGTACGAAGTAAAACTTTTACAGCACAACGACGATTTTAAAGACGTTGACATAGCCTTTACGTCGGCAGGTGCAGGCACATCAAAAGAATTCGCCGCCGACATCACTAAATACGGAGCTGTAATGATCGACAATTCGAGCGCGTTCCGTATGGACGAGGATGTTCCTTTGGTAGTTCCTGAGTGCAACGCCGAGGATGCCCTCACCCGTCCCCGTGGCATTATTGCCAACCCAAACTGCACTACCATTATGATGGTGGTAGTTTTGCAACCGTTAGAAAAAATATCTCACATCAAGCGCATACACGTGTCGAGCTATCAGTCGGCATCGGGTGCAGGCGCGGCTGCTATGGCAGAATTGGAGCAGCAATACACCGAAATTATCAACGGCAAACCTGTAACGGTTAAGAAATTTCCTCACCAGCTTGCCTACAACGTAATACCTCAAATCGACGTGTTCCAGCCCAACGGTTACACCAAAGAGGAGATGAAAATGTACAACGAAACTCGCAAAA
Source organism: Bacteroidales bacterium (assembly GCA_016286055.1). Classification (GTDB taxonomy): domain Bacteria; phylum Bacteroidota; class Bacteroidia; order Bacteroidales; family UBA3824; genus UBA3824. Next base: position 6,970 of record JAEERW010000026.1, on the reverse strand, counting down.
TTATGCATTCCGACGTAAAATGCTCGGCTACATGCGTTAGAGTTTCGTCGCTTCGTTCGCACTCCGAATCAGTTTGGATCGAAACCGAAAAGCCCATCAGCGTAGAAGATGCTCAGAAGGCTATTGCAGCAGCTCCCGGTTGTCAATTAAAAGACGACCCTGCCAACCTCGTTTATCCTATGCCTTTGGAAACTGCCGGACACGATGATGTTTACGTAGGACGTATCCGCAAAGATATTTCCGACGAAAACGGACTAACTCTCTGGCTCTCTGGCGACCAGATTCGCAAAGGTGCGGCTCTCAACGCTGTGCAAATTGCCGAATACCTGATTAAGGTTGGTAATGTGAAATAATAAACCGCATTATACGCATGTAGAGACGCAATTCATTGCGTCTCTATATTATTATTATTATATCATTTTGAAAAGAGACGCAATGAATTGCGTCTCTACACATTTTATATGGGATTATTAATAACATATTTTCTTGCATCGCTTTTAATTTCGTTTCTGTGTTCGCTTATGGAGAGCGTATTGCTCAGCGTAACGCCTACATTTATAAAGATAAACGAAAATTCAAAGCAAAAAGGAGTACGACGACTTTGCCGATTAAAACAGAATGTAGATAAACCTTTGGCAGCCATTCTTTCGCTCAACACAATTGCCAATACAGCTGGTGCCGCAATGGTGGGCGCACAGGCGGCAAAAGTGTACGGCTCGGAGAGTCTCGGCATTGTATCAGCATTGCTAACTATCTTGATATTAGTATTTTCGGAGATAACGCCCAAAACCTTCGGTTCAAAATATTGGGAACGTCTTGCAGGGCTTGTGGGACACATGATTACAGTTACGGCAATTCTCACATTTCCGCTTGTGATTATAATTATGCAACTTACAAAACTTTTTAAGAAAAACTCCACTCCCCACACCATCAGCCGCGAAGAAATTTCGGCACTTGCCAACATAGGCACCGAAGAAGGAATCTTTAAGGAAACCGAAAATACTATAATTCAAAATCTTATGAAACTAAAAAACTACCGTGTGAGCGACATTATGACTCCTCGTGTGGTAGTTTCGGCGGCAGATGCAGATATGACCCTTAGCGAATTTCTTGATAATAAAGATTATCTGCGGTTTTCGCGTATTCCCGTTTATATTGGCAACGACGAAAATATTGTGGGCTATGTGTTTCGTCAGCAAGTGATGGAGAGTCTTGCCGAAGACCATAACCTATTAAAACTCCGCGATTTAAAACGCAACATAGTAGTAGTTCCCAATACCAAACCTGTTTTTTCTCTTTGGGAAGACCTCCTTAAAAAGAAAGAGCAGATAGCCCTTGTGGTAGATGAATACGGCGGTGTAGACGGCATTGCCACAATGGAGGATATTATAGAAACTCTTCTTGGCTTTGAAATTATAGATGAAAAAGATACCGTTGCCGACATGCAGCAGTTTGCTCGCGAGCGATGGCAGCAACGGCAAATCAAATACAAATATTTGGAAAAATAATTATTCCTTATAATCCACGTTTTCAACGAGTTCCATACCGCATTTTTCGCAAGTACCGGGATTGTCGAAATATTCTTTGCAAGCTTCGCAAACGTATTTTTTGTTTGTGTCTTTGGGAGCAACTTGAGTGTTTTCTTCGGTAGTAGACTCTGGTTTTGCTTCGGGTTGGGTTTGCTCAGTGGGTTGCTGAGTTTCGTTTTGTTGTTTGTTTTCGCCACTGTTGCCGCAAGAAGCCAAGGTAGCGATTAATAATGCGGCTGAAGCCGCGAAGATGAATTTTCTTATCATTTTATTTAAGTTTAAGATTTATGACACTATTGTCGATTGTCCAACAAGAATCGTCGTGGCAGAGGTAGACCGATTTTTTGAGCCGAGATTTTACTGGCACATATATCGTGTCGCTGCCTTTGAGGTATTTAGCCATGTAGGTGTAGTCGTGGTTGAGTTTAAGGTTTACTGTTGTGAGCGCCTGAGTGGCAGTAATTGTAGTAGCCACATTGTTGCGTTCTATGTTTCCGAAGTATATAGTAATTGGCACTTCGGGGTTTTTGTCGTTGATGGTAACTTTGAGTTTCACATCGTATGTCGTTGGCTCTTCAATAATTTGGCAATCGCAATTTTCGTTGTTGTCGGTACTGAGGTCGATTTGGTCGTTAAAGAGCTTGTCGCAGGATGTTGCCGTTGCCCATACTGCAAAAATTATTAAAAAAATATATTTTCCAATCTTCATATCTAATTTTGTATTTTGCGCAAATATAAAAATATTTTTTTATTTTAAATATTTTTTTCTCATCTTTGCTTTACAATCGACTACGATGAAAAGATTTCTTTTACTTATGGCAGTGGTGCTTTTTATGTTGCCAGATCTTGTCGCTCAAACCGACAGTGCGGAATATTATTTTGCTCTCTATACCAAAAGTACAGGTGAAGAGCGAGTTGCGGCGGCCGATAAGCTTATGTCGTTTTTTTACAACGACGAGTTTACCGACAGCCTTATTGTGTATTCTGGTAACGACACCACAGAGATGAATTTGGCTGTGAATGCCTTGATGGGTACTTGGTATTATTATGCTCTTGACTATGATAAAAGCGTGTATTGCTGCAAGATAGCTCTCGACTTGTGTCGCGAGCAAAACAATACTGTATATCTTGGCGACTGTCTCAACACCCTTGCTATAAGTCTGCAATGTATGGGCGATTTTCCAAACGCATTAGTTTATCAAACAGAATGTTACAAACTCGACTCCATTTCAGGCGATTTGGCCAATCTGTCGTCGTCGCTTAGCAACATGGCGGCTCTGTATCTTGCAATTGGTCAGCCAAAAGCCGCCGAAAAATTTATTCTCGAAGCCATTGATGCAGAAAAACAGCTGTCGCGTGGCGACCGTATGGCTATCAGATTGGGAATGGCGTCGGAAATTTATATGAAACTCAACGACCCCCACGAGTCGTTTCGCTATGCATATCAGGCGTATCAAATCGACAGCAGCGAAAACCGAATGGCAAAGGCGGCAGTGCGCCTTTCGCAGTTGTCGGAGACCTACATAGCTCTCGATAGCCTATCAAAGGCTGAGTCTATTATCCGCAGGGCTATGCCTGTGCTTGATTCGGTTCAAAACTACCACTCGCTGGCTATCTGTAATATTCAGATGGGTAGAATTTCGCTCCACCGTGGCGACAACGAAGCCGCATCGCGCTATTTTTTAGAAGGTTACCAATTATGCGAAAAAATTGGCAACTATTACAACGCCAAAAACGCCTGCCGCGGACTTGCCACTAGCCTCAAAGAATCCGACCCTAAACTTGCCCTTCATTATCTTGAACGCTACACCGTACTTGCCGACAGTATGTACCGCGAGGAAACTGCCATTCAGCTTTCGCACTACCGCATCAAGTACGAAACCGACAAGCTGCAACTTATCAACGAGGAGAAGGTGAAAGAAAACCACAGAATTATAATCACTACTCTTGCGATACTGATTGCAATGATAATCACAATTTTGGGACTTGTTTACATTATCAAGATAAAAACCCGCGCACAGCAGCTTACTAAAAAAATACAGCAACTGCGCGAAGAGTTTTTTACAAATGTTACACACGAGTTTCGCACGCCGCTTACTGTTATCCTCGGACTAGCCCGCCGATTGCAAAAAGACGAGTCGGAGGCAAAAGCTTCGGGCGAACGCATTGAGCGTCAGGGCAACCGTCTTTTAACTCTGATCAACAGTCTGTTGGATATTTCAAAGATTAAATCGGCAATCGACCCGCCAAAACTGCAACAAGGTGATATTGTGGTACATATTCGTATGATAATCGAAGGTTTGGATTATTACGCCAACGAAAAACACATCGCCCTCGGCTACCGTCCACGCGAAAATACGCTCATAACTATGATTGAGCCCGAATATCTGCAAAAAATCGTATCAAATCTTGTGGCAAACGCCATCAAATATACGCCCGAATATGGCAGAATCGACGTTTCTAGCCGTTTTGAGGATAAGCATTTTGTGCTGAGCGTGGCAGACACCGGCAAGGGTATCAAGCCTGAGCATATCCCGCACATCTTTGATACATTCTACCGTGCTGGCGAAACCGACCCGGGAACTGGCACTGGTGTTGGACTTTCGCTTGTGAAAATTTGTACCGAAGCCCTCGACGGCACTGTGTCGGTTGAGAGCGACGGCAATGGAACTGTTTTTACTGTCAAACTGCCTATAAAAGAACTTTTCGACGGCGAGGAGAAGACGTTGATTGCTGGCGTTGCTGCCAATTCGTCGCCCGACAGCCAGTGCGACATTCTCATTATCGAAGATGATTCCGATATCTCGTACTTTATCGGAAGCGAGCTCAACAGTATGTACAACGTTACTTATGCTTTCAACGGTGAGGACGGATACGAAAAAGCGGTGCAGACCCTTCCCGATATTATTATTACCGATGTGAAGATGCCTGGTATGGACGGATACACCCTCACCAAAAAAGTCAGGGAAAACGGCGTTACATCGCATATCCCTGTAATTATGGTTACCGCCAAAACCAATGTTGATGACAAAATCCGTGGTATTGAGGCTGGTGCAGACGCTTATCTCTACAAACCCTTTAACTCGGAGGAACTTTTGTCGACCATCAAAACTATCTTAGACAACTACAACCGTCTACGTCAAAAATTTGCCATTTCTACCGCAGCTGGTAATGCCCAAGCACCAGACAATCAGCCTACAACTGTTGAAACCACTGAGCCCGAGGAGAAGAGTTCTGCCGTTTCGGTAAAGAATCAAGAGTTTTTACTAAAACTCAACGACAAAATTGTGGCAGCAATGCACAACGGCCGTCCCGACGTGGAGAGCCTAGCCTCTGATATGTGCATGAGCCGTTCACAGCTCAACCGTAAGATTATTGCCGTTACGGGTATGAATCCAACTGCCTATATTATCCAAATGCGTATAGGCATCGCCAAAAAAATGCTCGACAGCGACTATTTTGCCCCCATCGGCGACATTGCTGCCAAGTGCGGATTCGACGACGTGTCGTATTTTTCTAGAGTTTTCAAGCAAATTTGCGGCATGACACCGTCGCAATACCGCAAAAAAAATTAGTTTTTTCTCCCAAAAAAAATGTTTTTCTTTCCTATCCCCCAAAAAATGCATTAGGATTTTTTTGTTGTTGACATTCAGAATGTTGCATCTTTTTTCTGATACAATAATCCTAATTTGTTTTCATAAAAATTGTGTAATTTACAACCAAAATCCTATTTTTTGATTTTATAATCCTAACGTTACGCTGATTTTTGCTGTTACTTTGCAATCAGTAAAAGAAATCATTTTTATCAAGAGTTGTGATAACTCATAGTTTTAAATTTATTAGTTAGAAGGTTGGTTATATAGAAAACGACCGCCTACTTTGCAAGACGGTCGTTTTTTTAAAAAACTTTTTTTCAGTTATTAGATTTATTGTTTATTAACCTAATTTTTTCCCTTAGATTATTTATTACCTAAACAAAAAATCCTGCACCCTAAAAGGAACGCAGGTTTTTTTTTATGTGTATTAAAAAGATTTTTCTTCTAACCCGGGGTCTTCAACAAATTCGTAGTTGGCGGGCATTTCAATATCTTCGGAACATGTGGGGCAAAAGTTTTCGCCAATACGGGTAACAGAATCGGGTATTTTTTTGATTCTTAGAATATTGCAGCCGGTAAACGCCGAATTTTCAATCTCTTTGAGACCATTGTTGATAATTATCTCGTGGAGTTTTTCGCAGTTGACAAACGTAAATGCGGGGATAATTTCACATTCGTCGGGCAAAGTGCAAGTGGCAGCGGCGCAACCAGCCGGATATGCCAAAATGCTTTTTTTATCGTTGGTATACAGTGCGTTATCCACAATTGTATAGGTTGAGTTTTCGGGGTCTAATTTTATTTGCAATAATTTTGGGCAACCCGAAAATGCTCTTGACCCAATTTTTGTAACGCTTTTGGGTACAACGGCAGAATATAGATTCTGACACTCCCAAAATGCCATTTCGCCAATAGTTTCGGTACCATCGGGAATATCTATTGCACGCAACGAACCGCAGTAAGCAAAAGCGTAATCGCCTATTTTTTTGAGCGTTTCGGGTAGCGACAAGCCCGTGATTGCTCCGCAAGCGTAAAATGCACCGTCGCCAATCTCGATTAATTGTCGCGGAATATTGAGTCCCGAAATACCGCGGCAGTTGGCAAACGCTGCCTTGCCTATTTTGGTAATAGAGGCAGGTAAGATGAGGTTTTTGATACCCGCGCAGTTGCGGAAACCGCTATCAGCCACGGCAGTTACCTTGTAGTTTTTGTCGCCGAAATTTACCGACTCGGGGATAATCACATTGCCGAATAATTTTTGCGAAGCCGCAGCCACGCTTACGCCGTCCTTTATTACACGGTATTTGTACGAACCAGCGGTAAAGGTTTGGGCGGCGGTGGTTTGTATAACACCTATTATTATAGTAAATAATAAAGTAATTTTATTCATGGCTTTTCTTTTTTAACAAAAAACTAAGCGGAAGAAAGCGAAAGGTTATAACTTTTCGATTTCGTTGATGGGTAGTTGGGTATATTTGGCAATTACATCAAGGGGCAAGCCGTCGGATTTCATACGGCGGGCGGTTTCGATAGAATTTTGTTTTACACCTTCGGCGCGTCCTTCGGTGCGTCCTTCGGCAAGACCGTCTAAATGACCGTCGCAATAGCCCTCGTAGCGGCTCGAATCGTCGAGGCTGAGGGCGAGGCTGACTCCTTGAAGATAGCGTTTGTACACTTTGCGGTCTTCTTCGCTCAGGGAGTCCACTCGGAGTATTTCGCGAGCCTCTTTCAAGCCCTGCGCTGTGAATGCGTCAGGTATTTCGCCTGTTTTAAGGAAGGATATCCACTCTTGTAACGGTTGGCGGATCTCGTCGTCGAACTTGTTGACGCGAAGAATGTAATACTCGG
>JAEERW010000013.1 GCA_016286055.1 Bacteroidales bacterium | reverse complement strand
CCAAGATTTACGACCTCGACGCCAATCCCGTTGACATCAAGCAATGGACCGCCCTCGAAAACGTCAAAATCTACCGCGATTTTTTCCGGCAGCACGAAAAGGATTTTATTTGATTACCTCTCAAACAAATCCTCTCCCGTAAAACCACATTTACTACACAGAAAACTACACAGAAACTACACAGAAAACTGTGGAGAAAATAGTATATACTGTGGAGAAAAGCGGTAACAAGGTGATAGATAATACATCTAAGGTGATAGAAAACACCGATACTGTGGAGAAAACGGGAAATACTGTGGAGAAAAACGGTGCTAAGGTGATAGAAAACGTGATAGAAAACACGGATACTACATAGAAAACTACACAGGAAACAGAATCAACTGTGGAGAAAACTTTATAATCTCGGTATTTCCAATCCATTCACTTGTCCCTCAAATTCCTCTTTGCTCCAAATTTTATCGTTGAAATAATATCCGTAATCAGATATTTTGGAAAGGTTTTCTGGGGTTTGGCTCGCTTTTTTTATGCAAATCCAATCTGAATCTGATTCTGAATCTGATGACTCATTTTTGTAAATTGTTTTGTAAAATAACAGAGTGTCAGGGTTGTTTTCGGTTTCGGGTTTAAAATATATTTTATCATCGAGCAAGGGATTTTCATAAATAATCTTGTCGTCTTCCTCGCCAATTTTTACGGCTTTTACCACTAATTTTATTCCGCAATATTGATAGTAAAAATCCAAATTGTTTTTTAAGAATTCTATGTCGGCATAAGTGTCCAAATAGTAAGTGTTGGAATCTATTTCAACAATAGGGCGTTGAAAATCAATAATTTGCTTTGCAGAAGGATGTTTATTTACAACAGAAAAAACTCTGTTGTCGAAATATGCTCGCTCAATTATGATTTTTCCTTTTGGAATATATGGAGAATTATGAAATTTTTCGGGATTAGCTCTGTAAGAATATAGTCCATCTACCGAACCTCTTTCGCCTCTCTCAGAAAATACATAACGCGTTTCTGTTTCGGGCTCAATATAATCGGTGGCTACTGTATATTCTAAATAACTACGACCTTTTCTTCCATAGCTTGTAGAAAGCACTACGTCGGTAATTTCTGCACAAACATACACTTTGCCTTTTTCATATATTTTTTCTTTGCAAATGTCTCTCAAATTCGATTCAAAAAAAATTGCTGATATGAATGTGACAATGAAAAATGGTAGCACGTAGACTGAGGAACCGTAATTTTTTTTGGATTTACTCATTGCCAATTCTTCTTCAGTTTTTTTCATATAACTTAATTGTTTGCGACATGAAACGAAGTAAAAAGCCGCTGTTGAAAAGAGAAACAATAGTAGCCACAAAAAACTGAACTTATAATCAGGATAGTGGTTTAAACAATTAACCAAATTGTACACGCATTTTCCGAGTGAAACTATCGAGATTCCTGCCAGAATGTAAGAGAATATTTTGGGCTGCAATACTTCACCCTTAAATCGATTTAGGCATAAAACTGGGGCGGCAAGGCTAAACGGCACAAATAAACACACTGCCACTGTCCATGAAATAAAACAGCATATTATGAAACACGCCAACGTTGCTGTAAAGATGTAATAAAACCGCTCTGACATGCCTCTGTTAATAAAATTTTCTCTGTCGGAAATGAGCAAGCCCATTATTAATAGGCTCATTACAATAGCAACAATATAAGTAATCATAGTAGTATATTTTAATAGTTAAACATGGGGCAAATGTAATCATTTATGTATATACACAAAAAAAATTTCAGATAAGAAAAAATCCTTACCTTTGCGGTGGAAATATAAAGTCAATTATGCTTCACAATTTAGGAATTATAATGTTGGTGGCGGGGGCTACATTTTTTTAAATCACATCTCTAACAAAAATCAATTTAATCCGTATTATAGCAAGATGCACTATGGAGGTGAAGATTTGGAACATTAATTGATAGATAAAAGAGGAATTTAGACAAGTAAAATGAGAAAAAAAACTGTTCTGGCAGGTATTGTAAAGGTATCGGGGATTGGCTTGGTGCTGTTTACATGCTCAAATCCTATTCTGCCGAAAAACTCAGCAAATATATTTTCGACTACAAGGGCGACCTTCCCCAAACCGACGACATCGCCCTGATAGCGTTTAGAATATAGGGAGGGGGATCCTTACTTTTGTTACTCAATTTTTTTTCAGATTAGAAAAAAAACTCTTATCTTCGCACTTGAAAATAAGCGAATAATTTAAAACTATATAAAAAAAGTTAAAACGTAGAATAGCCATGCAACTTGTGCGTTAGAATAATCGACTATATCAAAGAAACAAAATTTAAACGATAACATAATTATGAAAAGATTGTTAATAGTGCTGATACTTAGCGCATTGAGCCTGTCGCTTTGGGCACAGGGCTACGAAATAGGCATAAAAATCAAATCCATACCGGGCGACACTGTGATTCTCGGTCACCATTTCAACGAGCGTCTGATTCCCGATGACACTGTAAAACTCGATTCCAAGGGTTTCGGTGTGTTCAAGGGCAAGCAAAAATTGCCCGGCGGTATGTATTTTATATTCCTTCCCAGCCGCAACTATTTTGATATTCTTATCGACGACAACCAGAAGTTCACTATCGAAAACGACACCATCGCCAGGGAGTTCCTTAACAATATGGTTATCACCGGCGATGTTCAAAACCAGTTGTTTGTTGACTATCAGAAATTTATAGGTGAATGCCGTTCCGAATACGACAAAGTATCTAACGATTTGAAAAAATATCAAGCGAAAAAGGATCAGGCTAAAATTGACGAATGTAATGCCAAGTTTACCGAAATTAACGCTCGTGTGGATAATAAATATAAGGAGCAAGTGGCAAAATATCCCGACATGTTTTTCTCTAAGTTCCTCACAGCCACACGTGATATTCAAGTACCAACTACCATCACTGATCAAACCGAACGCTATTTTTATTATAAGGCGCATTATTTCGACAATTTTGATGTTTCGGATGGACGTTTGCTCCGCACTGCACTCTATGAGCCTAAAATTCAGCAGTATATCGATAATGTTGTTATCCAAATGCCCGACTCGCTTATCAAGGAGACCACATGGCTCGTTAATAAAACACGTCCCAAGGGCAAATTGGTAAAGGGCGAAAACGACGAGCTTTTCCGCTTTATGCTTGTTTACTTTTTTAATAAGTATGCTAAGAGTGAGGCTATGGTTGCCGAAAACGTATATTGCTCGCTGGCAGAAATCTATGTGAAAGATGCTGTTTGGGATACCGATTCGTTTAAAACCGAGTTGAAAAAGAAGATTACCAAAAAGGAGAATTGTCTTGTGGGCAATATTTCTAAAAACCTTGTGCTTAAGCAGTTGCCAAACGATACTGCAAAAATCAATGCTCTTCGTCCTCGTATCGACATACTTAAAACACAGGGTGTGGAGGTTGAGAAAAAGAAACCAGATTTTGAAGCTCGCCGCAACGACGTGGTGGAATTTCTCGAAATAGTAAACAGCTCTTTTGGCCCTTACATAGATATGCACAAGACCCCCTCAAAATACACTCTTATTGTGTTCTGGGAGCCCGATTGCAGCCATTGTAAGGACGAAATTCCCAAGCTGTTTAAATATTACAACGACACGCTCTCCACTATGGGTGTAACGGTGTGGGCTGTGTATATGAACCGCAGTGTCGACAAACTCGGCGACCTTCACCGCCATATCAACAAGTGGTTCGACTTTGTGATAGAGAAGAAACTTTTTGCCAACGGCTGGATCAACTGCTGGAATCCTTTCGACCAGTACCGCGAAAACTTCGACGTTAATTCTACGCCCACTTTCTACCTTTTGGACGACAAAAAGGAGATTATTGCCAAACGTATAAGCCACGAGCAGGTTTACGAACTCATAAAGATGATAGAGGACGACAAGGCCAAACGGGGGAAATAGTATCTTATGAAGTTTTGCTTGGCGATATTGTTAGTAATGCTTGCCGTTCGCAGTATGGCTCAGGGTTACGAAATTAAACTCAAACCCGCCGGAGCCGAATTGCAGAAAGTAAGGCTCGCATATTATTACGAAGATAAACAATACCTTGTAATCGACTCTGCGCCAAGTGAAAAGGGTTTTTATGTGTTTCGCGGCAACGAGTCGTTGCCTGCTGGAATATATTCGGTAATTCTTGAAAAAAGCGCTCAGACTTTTGATTTACTGATAGATGATGACAACCAAAATTTTGTGCTGAAATTTGACTCAGAAGATCCTCAGGCCACAATGAAAGTCACAGGGTCAGTTGTCAACGACGAGTTTTTCAACTACCAGCGCCGTATGACCAAATTGGTTGTGCGTCAAAACGAACTCGATACCGCCAAAAAATACGAACGCGACTCTTCGAAGTTAGAACAGATTGATATTCAACTCTCTGAAATCGACCGCAAATACTCACAGGCATGGCGCGATGTGGCGCAACTATATTCAGGCACCATTCTCGCCGATATGCTCTCTTGTCTCAATGCCACCACTTTCTCTGGCGACAGCATGTTTGATTATGTTAATTTTGCACAGCCCGGACTTATACGCACACCTTTTTTCTATAAGGTAATAAGGGCGCACATAGCACGTCATATCGAGGACGGTGCGCACGAAATAATGCGTCAAACCGACCGTATTATACAAATGAGCAAGGCTAATAAGGATGTCTACAATTATGTGACGTGGTATCTGCTCAATTTTTACCGCACTTTTTACAAAATGGGTATGAACGAGGTGTTTGTGCATATTGCCGACAAATATTATCTTTCTAACCCGTCAAGTTTTTCCGAAGATTTGATAAAAATGGTTGAGAATCAACGTGATATTTTTAAATCTTCGATGGTGGGATACGATGCCCATAATTTATCTGCTCGCCGTGTAGGCTTTAACGATACTATCGACATATTTGATTACGCAGGATCAAAGCCCATAATCCTGATGTTTTGGTCCAACGGCTGCGGACATTGCGACAGCGCCGAAAACGCTATTAAATTTTATTACAGCGGACTTGTGGAAAAAGGCTATCAGGTTTTTACCTTGTGCAACGATGATTTTTCGTACGAGAGCATCAAAACCAACTCGGAGCGCAAACAGTTTCCGTGGATTGATCTCTGCGACACCAAAAATATGTCGCGTTTCCGTGAATATTACTATGTGGTGAGCACACCAATAATGTTCCTTATCGATGATCGTCGCCGTATAGCGGCTAAGTTGATAGGGGAAGTTCAGATAACACATGCATTACAACAATTAACAGAATAATTATAATTTATTTGTTTATGAAAAAGGCTTATATTTTACTTGCTGATGGTTTTGAATTGATTGAGGCTCTTGCGCCTTACGATGTTTTCTGTCGTGGCGGCATAGATGTTAAAACAGTGTCTATCAGCAATTTGGAGGTAGTGAGGGCATCCAACAATGTTAAGGTGGAGGCTGACTTGCTCATATCCGAAATCCGTAATTTCAACGATGCCGACCTTATTTATCTTCCTGGCGGTTATCCGGGATATGAAAACCTTGCTAAGGATCCAGTCGTAGGTCGTATTGCAAAGCTACAGTACGAATCGGGCAAACTTCTTGCTGCCATCTGCGGTGCTCCTACAGTACTGCTCAAAAACCAGATTGCCTTTGGTAAATCTATTACCTCACACTCGTGTTGCAAAAACGAGATGTCGGTCAACTACAACTATACAGGACGTGCTATTGAACGCGACGGCAATCTTGTCACCGCTATTGGCGCAGGACATTCTATTGATCTTGCCATCGAACTTGCACGCATTCTCGCAGGCGATGAGGCTGTGGCTAAAATCAAAAAAGGAATGGAATTATTGTAACTTGTTGATTAATAATTTAATGTCATGTCAAAAAAAATTGAAGATTATATAATTACTATACCTAATTTTCCTGAACCGGGAATTATGTTTAGGGATGTTACAGGCGTTCTCGACAGCGGCGAAGGCCTTCAGCTATCTATCGACGAACTTTACAAACTCATTGCTGGCGTTGAGTTCGATGTAATTGCCGGAGCAGAGGCGCGTGGTTTTATTTTTGGAATGCCCCTCGCTTACAAGGCGTGCAAACCATTTATCCCTGTCCGCAAAAAGGGCAAACTCCCTCGCGAAACCTACGAACAAACCTACAACCTTGAATACGGTACAGCCACTATTGAAATTCATAAAGACTCTATCAAACCAGGTCAGAGAGTTGTGCTTGTCGACGACCTTATTGCTACCGGCGGAACTATCGAGGCAGCTGCCAAACTTATCGAAAAATGCGGTGGCAAGGTAGTGAAAATTATCTTCCTTATTGAACTCGAAGGGCTCGGTGGCCGCAAAAAACTCGCTCAGTACGACGTGGCTTCGGTGGTTAAGTATCCTGGGAAATAATCATTCCTATGAAATACTGCTGCTTGTTTGTCGTTTTTTGTGTGTTGGCAGTGTCGTGTGCCAATCGTGCGCCGCAATTTTCATACGAACCAGTGCCTTATGATTTAGACGTGCCAGTTTTTCCCGACTCGCTTAATATTCCCGCCGACAATCCTATGACTGTCGACGGAGTAAGGCTCGGGCGTTATCTGTTTTACGACGAACGGCTGTCGGGCGATACCAAGCGTCCAATGAGTTGTGCCACTTGTCATAAGCAACAATATTCGTTTGAGTGTGGTACCGATGTATATGAAGATGGACGTCCTGTGGGTAATTCTGGCAAAAAAACTCCCAATGTGATGCTCCCACTCGTTAATCTTGTGTGGAATAATTCTGGTTATTTTTGGAACGGCTATATTAATAAGGAGAACGGCAAGAATATCGAAACCACTGTGGTAATGTCGATTACTGCTTCTCACGAAATGGACGGCGACACTGCCACTGCTGTAAAACTTATTAAGAAAGACCCTCATTACCGCGAATTGTTTTACAAGGCTTTTGGTACCACTGATATTAACATCGAATTGATTTCCAAAGCTATTGCGCAGTTTGTAAGGTCGCTGGTAAGTTTCAATTCTAAGTTCGACCGTTTTATGGCAGGGGAGGAGCAGCTCACTAAATCCGAAATGCGCGGTTTGATGCTCTTTACCACAGAGGGTGCAGACTGTTTCCATTGTCATGGTTCGCCCGCTTTGCCACTCTGGACCACCAACCTTTTTATGAACAACGCTAAGGATATTGATTTTGAAGGTCAAAACGATCGCTCGGCGGTAACTCAAAATCCTTTGGATAGAGGCAAGTACCGTGTGCCCACCCTAAGAAATATTCAATTCACAGCGCCATATATGCACGACGGTCGTTTTAAAACCTTAGACGATGTGCTCGAGTTTTACAACAACGGTCTCAAACGCTCACCCTATATCGATCCGCTCTCCATCAACACTAATCACGGAGGAATGCACCTTTCGCAGCACGACTTAAACGACTTAAAAGCATTTTTATTCACCCTCAGCGATACCGCCTTTTTGCACGACGAACGCTTCGCTAATCCATGGATTCAGTAATTTAGTTTTTGAGATTTTTTTTGATTCGTGTGCTGTTTATCTTTGTTTTTGTGATATTTTTAGGTGCAAATTTTGAAATTTCCTTTTTTTTGCTTTCCTTTGCTTGTTTATTTTAAAATCTGTTCTCTAATTTTCTAAATCTGTCAAATATGAATATTAGCTTATTTAACAATGTTGCCATATTTGGCTCGCTGTTTTTGGTGGTGCTATGTTTGGTGCTGGTTATAATAATCAGCAAACGGTTGATACGCAAGTATAACCGCGAAAAAAATATGTTTTATACCATTTACAACCTTTTTCGTACACCTATATCTAATTTAATAACACCACTTAGGCAGCTGTCTGATTCTGATGATTTGTCGGATGAACGCAAGTCGCTGTTTGCTTTTATGCTTGGCAATGCCAACCGTCTTCTACGTTTTTCCGACATTATTGCTGATAGCCGCTCACGCTCTAATTTGGTGGCTGAAAACACAGATTTAGTCTCTTTTGTGTCGGATATTTGTGCTGGTTTTCAGCCTGTTGCCGAACAACATAATGTTGCTTTGTCGTTTGATTCCAAATTGGTTTCATACAATTCTTATGTTGATCGCGATAAAATCGACGCCGCCCTATTTGTCATCTTGTCAGAATATGTTTCCTATGTTCCTAATAATAAATCAGTTTCAATTTCTATTGATTCTGTTGAAAATGACATATTGATACGCCTTTGTGAGAGCGATACAGGATTTGATTTTGATAAGGTGTCCCAATTGTTGAAACAGTCTTCTCTTTCTATGCTACCCAATGCCATTCTTCCAAACAGTTACTCGGGTTTATGGTTTATGTGTTATATAGTATCTCTTCATCATGGATCTGTAAGTGCCTCCAAATTTGGTGAAAACGGAATTATGTTTGCCATAAGGCTTACACCCGGCACCGAGTTCAAGACCAACATTTTAGCCGATTCGTTTGAACATCTCAAGCCTGTGGTGCTGCCCAAAAGCAAAAACAGCCTCAGGGTATCGGGCGACGGCAAGGAGGGTGGCACTGAAACTGTGCTGATAGTAGATTCCGACAATAGTATCCTTAATTATATGTCGGCATTGTTGTCGCCTCTTTACAATGTGGAAACTGCTTCTAACGGCAAAACAGGTTTAGACAAGGCTCTTGCCACTCTTCCTGATTTGGTTATTACCGAAATCAATTTGCCGAAACTCGATGGCTTGTCGATGTGCCGCAATTTAAAAAAGAATTTCGACAGTTGCCATATTCCTGTTATGGTGTTGTCGGTCAACGACTCTCTCCAAACACGTATCGAGTGCGCAGAGAGCGGTGTTGATAGGTTTATCTCCAAACCGTTCGATTTCAGATATCTCTCTATGATTGTTACCAAACTTATCGAACAACGCAAGGTGCTTAAAAACAAATACTCCAATAACATTTCGCTCCCCGAAGGGCGTATAACATCTATTGGCGAACGCGATTTGCTTCAACGTGTAACCTTGGTTATCAATAAGCGTCTTTCTGATCCTAATCTCAATGTAGAAACGCTCAGCGATGAAATTGGAATGAGCCGAGGTCATTTTCAGCGTAAGTTTAAGTCAATCACTGGACAGAATCCCAACGAGTTTATCCGCATCACCCGCCTTAATACAGCTGCCGAGCTTCTATTAAACAAGGATATGTCTATAAAGGAGATAGCCGACATCACAGGATTTGGTTCACAGTCTTATTTCTGCACCTCGTTTCTCAAGCAATTCAATATTTCGCCCAAGCAGTACCGCTTACAAGGGCTCAACTCTGAATAACCTACTCGTTTTTTACTTCTCTTTATGTTAATATTAACATCTTTTCTTCCTTTTGCCCTCCCGATTTAGGTAACATTTTTTAACATTGTTTGCCATATCTCCGCCTAAATTGCGTTTAGAATTTGTGATATGGTGTTGCAAATTTTAAAAAAATACCCAATTATCACAAGTTTTAAACTTATTGTTACATTATTAAAATTAATACGCTTTGCACTTTTTGAATAATCTAGACTGATTTGTTTAAGTTTGTCTGTAACCGAAAGCGAAAAATTTAACTATGGTTTAGACAATTTTTACAGACACTTAATATATATGTAACCAAAATTAATATTCACTATGACATAGAAAAAGAAAAAAAACGAAAACAAACCAATGGAGGTTAGGATACCTCGGCATAATTTGCCTAAAAAAGTCCTAAAAACTTAAATCGATTCATTTTATTAACTGAATTAAAGTATTTTTTATGAGACAATTTTTTTTATTGGGACTGTTGACATTACTGTTCCCATTTGCTCTGAGCGCTCAGAACATCACTGTATCCGGCAAGGTGTTCGATGCCTCTACAAATGAGCCCCTTATTGGTGTTACCGTTGTTCAGACGGGAACACAGAACGGAACTATCACCGACATTGATGGTAACTATACTATCAGCTGCCCTGGTGACGCATCATTAACATTCTCTTATATCGGTTATGTTACACAAACCGTATTTGTTAATGGTAAAACTAACCTTCCCGTTGGTCTTAACACCGACGACAAAATCACAGAAACAGTAGTGGTTGTAGGTTACGGTACAATGAAGAAATCTGACGTTACCGGTTCAGTTGCTTCGGTTGGCGAAGACGACATGAAAAACCGCTCTACATCTGACGCTGCCGCAGCTCTCCAAGGTAAAGCTGCTGGTATCCAAGTATTAACTAACTCTGGTGCTCCTGGTAAAGGCTCAGAAATCCGCGTTCGTGGTGTATCTTCGAACTCTGGTAACGTTGGCCCGCTTTTGATTGTTGACGGTTTGAAAGTTGACAACATCCAGTACCTCGACCCTGAAATGATCGAGAGCATGGAGATCCTTAAAGATGCTGCTTCGGCTGCTATCTACGGTGCTCAAGCTGGTAACGGTGTTGTTCTTATCACTACCAAATCTGGTTCTAAAGCAAAAGACGGTACAATTTTCTATAATGGTCAGTGGGGCCTCAGCTCTTTGGCTGGAAGCATCAACGTTCTCCAGCGCGACGCTTACCTCCGTTACTACTACGACGTATTCGGCAATACCGTTGAAGACATGAAAGTTCTTGGATACAATGGTACTGACGACATCTCTTGGCAGGACGAAGTATTCGAGGATACATGGAACTCTCGTCACACCATCGGATTCCAAGGTGGTAACGACCGTGGCTCTTACTTCTTGGCTTTGAACAACGTTAATCAAGACGGTATCTACAAAGGAAGCAAAGATAAATATAAGAGAGTAACTCTTCAGGCCAACGGCGAATACAAAATCAAAAAATGGTTAACAGTTGGTACTAACAACTCTTTGGAAAGATGGGAAACTCAATCGCTTTCGCAGCAGAACGACAACGGTAGTGCAATGCTTGGTGCTATCACATCTGACCCGCTTTTCGGACCTTACTGTACAGAAGATGAACTTATCGACGCTCAGAAAAACGCTCTTCAAGCTGGTGTCTGGGTTCCTTATGAAGAAGAAGGCAAATATTACAGATATTCACCCATTACTGGTAATACTCAGTCTGGTAACCCGTTGGTTCGTCAGGCAACTGAGGAGAATCCCAGCCATGGTCACACTCTCCGTGGTTTGGCTTACTTGAACTTCAATCCTATCGAAGGTCTTGTATTCACTTCTCGTTTTGGTTACAGAGTTGCTCAGAGCTACGCTCGCGAGTTTGAAAGACCCTACGTATTCAACGCTTTTGCAAAAATCGATGATTATAGAATCAAAGGTACTGACAATCAGTCTACCTACTATCAGTGGGAAAACTTCCTCAACTACAATAAAACATTCGCTGAGAAACACAATATCGGCGTGATGCTTGGTATGAGCTGGGAAGAGTCTCACTCTGACAATATCTGGGTTGAAGCCAAAGGTACAAATGGTGATAACATCTTCAAAGGTAACGCTCCCAACTATTACTATCTTGAATATGTATTGGATACAGTTAAGAAAACAGCTGGAAACGCTCCTAGCGACCACAACAACCTTTCTTACTTTGGTCGTTTGACATATAGCTTTGACAACCGTTACAGCATTCAGTTCAACGGTCGTCTCGACGCATTTGACTCTTCAAAACTTCCTTCTGATAAACGTTGGGGTAAATTCGCATCGTTCTCTGCTGGTTGGACAATCAGCAACGAAAGCTTCATTAAAGACAACATCAGCACAGATATTCTCTCATTCTTCAAAATCCGCGGATCTTACGGTAAGAATGGTAACATCAACGTACTTAGCGGTTATCCCTACGCTGCTGTAATGAAGTTGAATCAGCACTGGTATCAGTATACAGTAGATGGCATACGTTCTTGGGGTTCTGTTCCCAACGGTTTGCCCAACCCCAATCTTGAATGGGAGAATTCTAAACAGGTTAACATCGGTTTCGATGCTCGTTTCCTCAACAGCAGACTCTCTTTGAGCTTGGAATGGTACAAAAAAACTACCGATGGTCTTCTCGTAACAGTTACTCCTGTAATCGAGACTGGTGTAGGTACTACAGTTAAAAATGCCGGCGACGTTGAAAACAAAGGTATTGAAATGGAACTCGGCTGGAAAGACAAAATCGGCAGCGACTTCCACTATTCTTTGAATGCTAACATGGCTACTCTTAAAAACGAACTTACTGACCTTGATCCTACTGTACCTTATATTGCTGGTCGTGGTATCCAGGGCTCTCCTATCAACACTCGTTGTCAAATAGGTGAAACCTTGTGGTCAATGTTCGGTTACAAAACAGAAGGTGTTGACCCTGTAACTGGCGAAATCATTTACGCTGATACTGATGGTGACGGCACTCGTGGCAACGATGGTGACATCGCCTGCCTTGGTAGCGGTCTTCCCAAAGTTACCTATGGTCTCACACTCAACCTTGAATACAAAGGCATCGACCTCACAGTATTTGGTAATGGTGTTTGGGGCAACAAGATTGTTCCTGCTGCTTGGCGTGCTGACCGTCAATACTGTAACAACTACTCTTATTTCTATGCCAACGCTTGGTTCCCCAACAGTACATCTGCTAAATTCCCCAGAGTTGACAAATGGGATGAGAAAGCTTACGGTTCTGACCTTACAGTATTCGACGGATCTTACTTCAAGATCAAACAGATTCAGTTGGGTTACTCGCTTCCCAAGAGCATCGTAAGCAAAGCTTTCATGAGCAGCTTGCGTGCATACGTTTCTCTTGAAAACTTCTTCACATTTACTAGCTACATCGGACTTGATCCAGAAACTGCTTCTGCTAACAGCGGCAACGGTTTAGGCTTAGACTTTGGTACTTATCCTTCTGCTAAGCAGATTATTTTCGGTGTTAATGTTACATTCTAATTTTTAAAAAGAGTATAATTTATGAAAAAATATAATTATTTATTGTTGCTATCTGCTGTAACTGCTGCAACGGCTTTTACAAGCTGCAACGAAGATAGGTTAGATATTCCTCAGAAAGGTGTAGCCTCTATTGAGGATTTCTACCAGACCGACGCTGATGCTGAGTCTGCATTGGTAACAGTTTATTCCGACACTTACGACAACTACGCTTTCATGGGCGATGTTACCGGTTGGAACTACTCTCCTTATATTGCTCTTACTAACTGGATGGCCGATGATGTTGTAATGCCTGGATCAGGTGAAGGTGACTGCGAGCCTGAACGTCAGTATCACGATTTCCGTTTCAACACAGACCTTAATATTCTTGAGGCTGGTTACAAAGCCTTCTACCGTTCTATCCACAAATGTAACCTCCTTCTCAACAACACAACACCTGATACAGAAGTTAAGAAACGTTGTATTGCTGAGGCTCAGGTAATGCGTGCTTTCAACCATTTGTTGCTTGCTATCTATTGGGGTACTCCTCCGATTGTAACAACAGTGCTTACAGCAGAAGATTTTCCTGAAAATGCTGAATCTCAGCAAGCCGTTTTACAATGGGTTGTTGATCAGATTGATGAAGCTATTGCACTCAATGTTTTGGACAAAGCTAAACTTGGCGACAAAAATTCTCGTTACCACATCACTGAAGGTTTCGCTTATGCTGTAAAAGGCAAAGCTCTCCTTTGGAAAGGTGATTACGCAGGAGCTAAAACAGCTCTCAAGAAAGTTATCTCTTCTGGCGCTTACAAGCTCGTTGATGATATGGAGATTCTTGGTCACCACGCTGGTAAAGGTTGCGACGAAATCGTTTTCGAATTCAACCTTGGTGCTAATCAAGACGGTGTTACAAATCTTGGCAACCGTGGTATGGGTAACTACCCCTACTTGGTTAACTGGCGTTATGAGTTCTTCAAGGGTCTACAAGGTGCTGGTTCTGATCCACGTTTGAATATGGATGGTTGGGGTTGGATTTCTCCCTCTAAAGTGTGGGCTGAGGCTCTTATCGCTAACGATGGTATGGATTCTAAACGTCGCCAAGCTTGGATTAAGACTTACGAGGAGGTTCTCTACGACATCATTTGGCCTTCTGACGATCCCGCTACTTGGACACCTGGTAAAACCGATTTCAAGGCTAAAGATCCAAGCCGTGGTTTGAATCCCCAATTTGGTTCTCAGTATTACGGCTGTAGTGGCTATTTCCCCTGGAAAACCGTTATGCACGATCCTGCCGACAACAGTCACTTGAACTGGTGCGGTACTTGGGATGCTAACTATACCATTATGCGTTACGCAGAGGTTCTCCTTATGTACGCTGAGGCTTGCGCAAGAACAAGCGACAACGATGGTCTCCAGTACCTGAACGATATTCAGAATCGTGCAGGATCTCAACACATTTCTTCTTCTCTTACACTTCAAGAAGTTAAGAACGAAAAATGGTTTGAAATGTGGCAAGAAGGTTGTCGTGCTGTCGACCAAATTCGTTGGGGAGACATTGAGAATCTCAAAACCGCTGACCATACTATCTACATTCTTAAAGATGCTATGGATCAAGGTGCTGCTGAACACAAAGCTGTTATTACCGTTGACGCTGGTTCTACTTTCAAAGGCAAAGGAGCAGGTTTCAAAACTGGTAAAAACGAACTTCTTCCCTTCCCCTACAAAGTTCTTACTCTTAACCCAAGTTTGAAACAGAACCCTGGTTGGTAGTAGATTGCTGAATATTACTTAGGTAATATCTACCCTTTATAAAAATTGTCCGCCGCACTAAGTGCGGCGGACTTTTTTTATTATTTGATTACTTCGTCCATCATTACATCCCGTTCTTCGCTTGGTATTACTTCAAGAAATTGAAAATCAAAGCAAACCCCCATTTTATAGGCGTTGTGAAGTAGCGGCAATAGACGGTCGTAGTAGCCTTTGCCTCTGCCAAGACGTTGTCGGTGATGGTCGAAAGCCATGCCGGGGATGATGGCAAGGTCTATTTTGTGATAATCAGATATGGATAATAATTGTCCAGTGGGTTCTAAGATATTGTATGTGCCCACTTTCATTTCGCTAAAACCATTGAAATGCTTTAATATAAGATTATCTCCATCAACAACTGGTAGAACAACTGTTTTACCAGCGTTAAAAGCGGCAGAAATTAGCGGTGATACATCCACCTCGTCGGGCAATGGGCTGTATAATAATATGTAGTGTGACGCCCAAAACACGCCGTCGTCGAGTATCCATTCGCATATTTTATTAGATTGGCATTGTAGCTCTAATGTGGAGCAATTGGCTTTGCAACGGCGAATTTCGGCTCGTAGGGCTTTTTTATCCATTATGGTGGGGTAGAGGTTAGTACTTTTTAAACCAACTTGCAATCTTCATTTTGAGTACGCCCCATACGGCCTCGCCGAATATGCCTCCGCTCATCTTGGATGTGCCTTGCTTGCGGTCGGTAAAGATAATCGGCACCTCCTTGATTTTGAATTTCTTTTTCCAGGCTGTAAACTTCATCTCTATCTGGAATCCGTATCCTTTCATTTTTATCTTATCCAAATCAATGGCTTCCAATACTTTACGGGTGTAGCTTACGAAACCAGCGGTGGTATCCATAATCTTCATCCTAGTAACTATGCGCACATACATAGAGCCGTAGTACGACATCATGATTCGTCCCATAGGCCAGTTTACCACGTTTACGCCAGATATGTAGCGGCTGCCTATTGCCATATCATATCCGTCGTTGTAACAAGCGTTGTATAGGTTAATAAGGTCCTCGGGCGGGTGCGAAAAATCGGCGTCCATCTCAAAAATATAGTCGTAGCCATGTTCTATGCTCCATTTAAAGCCTGTGATGTAAGCCGTGCCGAGCCCGAGTTTGCCGCTGCGCTCTATAATATTGAGGCGTTCGGGAAACACTTTGATGAGATTTTTGACAATATCGGCAGTGCCGTCTGGCGAATTGTCGTCGATGATGAGTATGTCGAAAGGTTCGGGCAGTGAAAATACTACTCTTATGATGCTTTCGATGTTTTCTTTTTCCTTATATGTGGGAATTATTACTACTTTGTTTGACACGATCTCCTCTGTTTTAAAATTCAATAAATGTTTTCTGTTTTTTTATTATGCTGTGGTAGACAATGCTGCCATTGAATATTTCGTTGTGGTAATATTTTTTTGCCGTTTTCTTTAGTTTTTTGCGTTGCCTTATCAGTTTTGAAATTGACGCGTAAAAAGCCATGTGCGCTTTTAATACAGCAAGAAAGCATTTAATATGTAATTTGCAAAGATATACCGCAGCAGATGCGCCGTCTAATATCAACCTTATCCAAAGTATTGGTATAAGTTGTTTTGGTGGAAGATTTTTGAACATCATTTTCAGGCAGTTGCGGTAGTTGAGATATAGTTTTTGAGGGCTGCCTTGTTGTAGTGTAGCACCACCGAGGTGGTAGACTTCTGCTTCGGGGCAGTAGAGTATATCCATACCCATGTTTTTGATTCGCCAGCAGAGGTCAATCTCTTCCATGTGCGCAAAAAATGATTCGTCGAATCCGCCTAACTGCTTAAAAACAGAGGCTTTAACGGCTATGAATGCGCCTGTAGCCCAAAATATTTGGTTGCTTTTTACGCTGTTGTATTGTCCGTTGTCGGGTTCCACATGGTTGAGTATGCGTCCTCGGCAGAATGGATAGCCATAGCGGTCGATAAATCCGCCTGCTGCTCCAGCATATTCAAACATTTTTGGATCGCGTAGCGACTTGATTTTTGGCATTGCCGCAGCTGCGTTTGCGTTTGATTCCAACAACTCTATCAACGGTGTCACCGCATCTGAACGCAGTTCTATATCGTTGTTGCACAATACGTAATAATCGCTATCAATCTGTTGCAAAGCTAAGTTGTATCCTTGAGCAAAGCCGTAGTTTTTGTCGAGTTTTACAACCCTTATGTTTGGAAAATCTTCTGAAAGTATTTTTAGCGAATTGTCGGTGCTGTGGTTGTCGGCAACAATAATCTCGCAGTCAGTGCTTTGTGTATGAGTAATCACCGATGTGAGATACTGATTAAGCAGGTTTTCCCCGTTAAAGTTTAATATAACCACAGAAATTTTCATTACTATTTTTTCATATAGTAGTTTACCTTGTTGTAAAATTCGTCGAAAATACCCTCGCACGATGCAATAATCTCGCCGCCAAATATATAGTCGTTGCCGCCATTATAGTCGCAGACTTTGCCTCCTGCTTGTTCTACAATAAAGGCGCCAGCAGCCACGTCCCAAGGATGTAGCCCATATTCATAGAATGCTTCAAAACGTCCGCATGCTGTATATGCAAGGTCAGCTGCAGCCGAACCTAAACGTCTCATTCCGTGAGTGTTTACCATCATGTCGGCCATCGAGTTCATAAACTTGTCTTGGCGTGTGAAGTCGTAGTATGGAAATCCTGTAGCTATGAGCGAATCTTTGAGTTCGGTGCGCTTTGATACGTGTATAGGCTTTTGGTTGAGCCTTGCACCGCCACCTTCGTAAGCCGAAAAACATTCGTCTAATCCCACCTCATAGATAACACCCAACACTGTTTTGCCGTTTTCTTGGAGGGCTATGCTTATGCACACGGGGAAAATTCCGTGTATAAAGTTAGTAGTGCCGTCTAGGGGGTCGATAATCCAGTTGAACACCTCTCCGCGTTCGTTTCTGGTGCCCTCTTCTGCAATAAATCCGCTGCCAGGCACAAGAGCGGCGAGAGTTTCGGTTATCTCTTTTTCAGCAGTTTTGTCAACATATGACACAAAGTCGTTTTTGCCTTTTGTTTCAACTTTGGCTATGTCAAACATACTATGCTCTCGGCGTATGTAATCGCCCACTTTTTTAGCCGT
This sequence comes from Bacteroidales bacterium, assembly GCA_016286055.1. Lineage (GTDB taxonomy): Bacteria > Bacteroidota > Bacteroidia > Bacteroidales > UBA3824 > UBA3824. Next base: position 71,153 of record JAEERW010000013.1, on the reverse strand, counting down.
CATTTCAACGGCACGGCATAAATTTTTATAATCCATTATTTTAGGTTATTGTTTTTCTATGATATCTGCTTTTATGTTAGGTATGTCTTCCACCGGCTTGGTTATCTCTTTTATCTTGTTGCGGTATTTCCAAGTGAGGAATGTTATGGTGAGCCCTGCTATAATCAGACAGGTTGCTATAATTTGTGCCTGAGTAATTTCCATGCCCAAAATATGGAATTTGTTGTTGACCCTTATCGATTCTATCAGCAATCTTTCAATGCCTTGCAGCGTAAGGTATATGCCAAACAACATTCCAGGAAAGATTATTTTCTTTCTGATAATCATTAATATACCAAAAATGCTTAGCATCATAAGAGTTTCGTAAAGCGAAGTGGGATAAACGCCTTCGGCAAGCACATGGCAATGTTGTCCACCACATTCTTCGATAGGAACTCCCTGATTGATAACGTTGTGCGGAAAATTGTAACTCCAAGCCCATTCGGGAAGCCAGCTCGGACACGGATTGTTGTTAACAACGCCCCAACAGCCGTCGCCAGAAATTTCACAGCCAAGTCGACCTAATGCATAACCCATTGCTATACAAGGCGATGCACAGTCTAATGTGTGAAACGAACTAATCTTGTTTTTTTTGAGGTAGAGCGCCCCGGCAGTACCTCCCACAATCAGACCACCGAAAAAAGTGAGACCGCTGAACGAGAAAAGTTCGCCGATAGGGTCAGCGAGAAATTTGTCGAAGTTTTCCAAGTTGTGGAATATTTTGGCGCCAAGAATGCCGAAAATGCCTGCTACAACAAGCAGGTTTCCAGCTAATTGGTGTGGCATTGTTTTCACAATCACAGTTTTGGGCTTATCTAGTTTGTGTTTGTTTTTGTCGTACCATGTGTAGCCTGCGGCAATGAGTCCGCAAATAATGCCACCAGCCCAACTACCCCTCGACGACAAAAGAAACTCTTGTGCGTTGTTGGCAAATTCGTGGTAATTAAATATTACAGCCACCAATTTGTAACATATAATAAAGGTGATGAAAAAAGACGTGGCAAGTTCAAGCGGGGTAGCTTTTTCGCCCACTTTTTCTACCTTGTATAATGCGCACATCAACCCTTCACGCTCCTTGCGTTGGTATTCTAATTTCATAATAAACGCGGCAGTAACAAAAGCCAACGCCACAAAAAAGCCGTAGGTTTGTATCGGCAGTGTTATGTTGCACCCAAAAACGTCGTTGAAAAAATCGCTCAGAGTGGCGTAACTAAGTAATGTAAGTTTCATTTTTCGTATTTAAAATAATGTGTAAAAGTAGTAACAATTTTTGCAAATGGCGCATTGTTTAATAAAAATTAACGGTTTGTTTAAACCGTGTGGCTAAAAAATTTGTTTTTTCAAAAAATATGTGTAACTTGCCCAATATTTTAAAACGCATTACAGCAATGGAAAATCAAGCAGCAGGGTGGTTGATATTGCATACCGAAGGCAAAGAACCACAGAGTTTTACACTAAAAGAGGGGCGAAACCGTATAGGTCGCAAAACTTCGCAAAATTTACCCGACGTATACCCCGAGGGCGATTTATTTGTGAGCAGAAACCACGCAGTTCTTGTGGTTAAGAAAAACGAACGCTCTGAGTATGAGTATATTATAGCTGATAACGCTGAAATTCAAGGCAATCCGAGCCTCAATGGTACCTATATTAATGGTAACTCTGAACGTCTCGGCGATAAGCCTATGAAACTCAAAGACGGCGATACTATACAGGTGGGTATTACTAAGTTTGTGCTTAAGACCGCAGCAGTGGCTATTAACGCCGAAGACGCTATTAAACTTGCTACTAAGTTGGATTATACCAATACGGTAGAGTTTGAAAGTTCGATAGCTGTGCTTCGCAAACGGTGCTAATATCCTTTTAAACAATTAGTTGGCAATGGTAAAAAAAATATTTGCTACTGTCTGTGCCATTATTATGTGCAGTTTTGCCATAGCACAGACCGCTGTGATTTCGGGAAATGCCAAAAGCTACGCTGGCGACACTTTATGTATGTACGCCGTAACTGACTATATATCAAATACCGAGATACTTGTCGCTACCGCACCTGTGAGTGCCGATGGCGATTTTGTTTTTAAAATTCAAGGCGTTGACCACACGTTTATGGCGTATATCGACCTTACTGTATTTAAAGGTGTGGTGATTGTGCAACCTAAGGCCAATATTACTATTGGATTACCAAAAAAACAACAACTTGCCATTGAAGACCGTCTGAATCCATATTTCAAACCCGAAAAATTTTATGTGTTTAGCTCCAGTGCTTCGCTCGACAACCTGAACAATGCTATTCCGATGTTTGACCGTGAGTACAATCTCGCTCTCAACAAGGTTTATTATTCGTTTCAAGGTGTCTCCAAGGCATACGTAGATAGTGTGGAGGCCAAGATTTCTGCAGCTGTTCCTGCCAGCGACAAGTTTTTTACCGACTACCGCGAATACAAATTTGCATTGTTTGACCATACTGCCTACCGTCGCAACAAAAACGATATTTTGCAAAAACTCTTTACTTCGCGCGAGGTGCTTGTTCATAATCCCGCTTACAACGAACTTTTCGACGAGTTGTTTGTGAATCCTCTTTCGGGTGGAAAAACTTCTGTAGTGAGTGTACAAGGTTTATATACAGGCATTTACGATAAGAGTTACAATTCTTTGAAACGTATGCTACTTACCGACCCTGTTTTTTCGGCAAACGACCGTCTTGTTGACTATGTGATTCTTAAAGGTTTGAACGACAGCTATTATGCCGACACTTTCCCGAAAGAAAATCTCGTGGCTGTGGCAGATTCGTTTGCAGTGATGTCGAAAAACGTTGATTTGCGCCCAATTGCTCAAAGATTGTCTGAAAAGTTTAAAAAACTTTTGTTGGGCTATGCCGCTCCTGATTTTAGTTTGAAAGATTCTAAGGGAAATGACTTTACCCTCAGTGCACAAAATAAATTTGTGTATATATCTTTCTTTAATCCAATGAGTTATACCGCTCAGTCGGAATTTGAGCTACTCAAAAAGATTCGCTCTGAATTTAAGCCAGATGTATTGCAGATGGTGACAATATTTGTTGCTCAGGATTATAGCGAAATGGAGCAGTTTTTGGCAAAAAATCCCGATTGCATATGGCCTGTGGTTTGGTATAATCACAACACCAAATTGTTGAAAGACTACAATATAAGGGCTTATCCTACATATTATATGACAAGTCCCGACGGCAAACTGGTGATGAATCCGGCTCCTGCACCTACCGAATATTTTGAGCCTAAGTTTGCCAACCTTGTCCGCGATTGGAAAATAGAGCAGACTCGCCGTCAATATCGCGACGATAACAAATCTCTGCGTTAACATCTTAACTATTAACTGCTTGAAATGCTTGGTTTTTTAAAACAGGGACTATCGAAATATCAAAAGTCGAAACTCAACAAGATAGTTGGGCAGTTTCTCTTTTATTCTACCATTATTACATTTTTTACTACGGTTTACGAGTTTGGTTTTCTTGATGAAACCACCGACACAAGCCTTTTGCACGATTATTACTACATATATCTTTTGGTATACTTTTTCAGTTTTTCTACACGCATTCCGTCGATGTTTGAAAAAAAGAGCAAGATATACCTTATTATTATACGCATCCTACTTTTTGCGTTTTTGATTTTCTATTTTTTCAATGTAAAATTCCTGTTCGACGCTGTGGATTATCACGGGTGGTTTTACCGGCTTATTACAAGTCCAAACCTCGTGTATGTGCTGATTATCAGTATTTTCTTTATTGAGGTCAGCAAGTCTACATTCAAGGTTTTGGTGTTTAACGTTACGCCAGAGATACTTTTTGCCCTGAGTTTCATTATATTGATATTTATTGGCGCGGGATTGTTGATGATTCCCAACGCCACTGTTACACGTATCAAATTTGTTGATGCGCTCTTTATGGCAACTAGCGCCACAAGTATCACAGGTTTGCAGTGCATCGACTCTGCCGTGGGCTTTACTTCCTTGGGGCAAGGTATATTATTGGCACTCTTGCAGATAGGCGGTTTGGGAGTTATGACTTTCACTTGCTTTATTGTATATTTCTTTAGGGATACAAGTTCGTTTAAGGCTGGTGCTATGCTTGGCAATATGACTGGTACTGAGCGTCTTGGCAATGCCTTCGCCACTATTCTCAAAATTGTTGCCTATACGTTTACAATTGAGGCTATCGGTGCTTTATGTATCTTTTTTTCAATAAGATACGATGACGGTTTCCCCGCTATGTACGACAAGGTATCGTTTGCAGTTTATAACGCCATTTCTGCATTTTGTAATGCAGGCTTTACAACTATTCCTGGTAGTATGACCTCCGACCTTGTGGCGCACAATTATTCGCTTAAAATTATTATTGCATTGTTGGCTATACTTGGAGGCGTAGGTTTTCCAATACTTATGAATTTGCAAGACTCTGGATCAAAGTTTTTGGTAAATCTTAAGAATTGGATTTTCGGCAACATCGACTTTATGTTTCAACTTCCGTCTACTGCTATCCGGCGCACTATCAATAAGATATTCCCTTTTGCAAAACTTTCGCTGCCGGCATACCCTCGCAAATTCAGATTTCATTTAGGTTGGAAGGGAGTTGCCTTTGTGCACCTGCCTCGCGTGGTAAATGTAAACACCAAACTTGCTACCATAGTGTCGATTGTGCTTTTAGTGTTTGGCACGGCATCGTTTTTCGTGCTTGAATACTACAATTCGCTTACCGCTCACGAAGGTTTCTGGTATAAACTTGTTGACTCGTTTTACTATTCGGTGATGCCTCGTTCGGCGGGTTTCAACGATAGCGACCTTTCGCTTTTCCGTATTCCTACATTGCTGATAATGATGTTTTTGATGTGGGTGGGAGCCTCGCCGGTTTCAACTGGTGGCGGTGTCAAAACCACCACATTCGGCGTGGCTTTGCTTGATATTTTCAGTATTCTCCGTGGTAAAGACCGACTTGAGATTTTCTGTCGCAAAATTGCCAACAGTACTGTGCGTCACGCATTTGCAGTGATAATGATTTCGCTCGCCGCATTGGGCGTTGGTACGTTTTTGCTTGTGATTTTTGAGGAAAACAATCCCGACGCCACACTGCTCAACCTTGCTTTTGAGAGTACTTCGGCGTATTGTACCTGCGGACTTAGCATGGGCATCACGCCCGAACTTAGCGCACCAAGCAAATATTTGCTTTCGTTCTTAATGTATCTTGGCAGGGTGGGGGCTCTCACTATTGCAGCGGCGTTCTTCACCAAGGCTAAATCGCAAAAATATATGTATCCAAAAGAAAAAGTTTATATAGGCTAAAATATAGGTTATGAAAAAATATATTATCGTAGGACTTGGCAATTTTGGCTCGTCGCTGGCAATCAAACTTACCAATGCCGGCAATGAGGTTTTTGGCGCAGATTCGATTCTGAGCCGTGTTGACGCTATTCAAGAAAAAATCACGTCGGCGGCCATGCTCGACTGTACCGATTTCAACGCTATAAAATCGGCTTTGCCTTACAAAGATTCCGACTGCGTGATTGTGGCTATTGGCGAGGATATTGGTGCGTCTATTTTGGTAAATGCTACTTTTAAGCAGTTGAATGTGAAGCGTATAATGAGCCGTGTGATTTCCGAAACTCACCAACGTGTGCTCGAAGCCATTGGCATCACCGAGTTTGTGCATCCCGAGGAGGAAACCGCATCGCGCCTTACCGAGGTGTTGAGCCTCACTGGCGCAATGGACGTTTACAGCCTTTTCGACAAGCACAAGGTGGTGGAGGTGAAACTCCCCGAACGTTATTTTGGTAAAAAGGTGATTGAAACCGATATTCGTCAGAAATATCATCTCAACGTGCTTACTGTTATCAAGAAAGTGCAGCACAAAACCCTTCTCGGCAAGATAAAAGAGAAGCAGGAAGTGCTCGACTACGTTACGCCCGACACCATTCTCGAAGTGGGTGATATTATTGTAGTGTTCGGAAGGTCAAGCGATTTGAAAAATTTTGTGAATGATTAGCCTGCGGTTTATTTCATTGTATTTACCCAGCCCATCCACACCAATCTGTCGCCGTGCAAAGTATAGTCGGTGTTGTAAACTGTTATAAGATAGTTGTTTTCGGTATTGTACCAACTACCGTCGGGATATTCTAATGTGCCATCTGTGTGCTTAATAATATAGGTGTAGTTGTAGAGACCCTGTTTTAATAGCATAGAACAGCGGTATAATCGTTCGCGCGAATCGTAACTCATCTTGTTGGAGGAGTCTCCAAAACTATAGTTCGACAGCGCTCCAAAAACATACACATCGCCATCGGGCAGCTGCGGATATTTTAGCCTAAAGTCTACTTCTATGTAGTCGGATTCCACATCGCGGTCAAATCCTCGGTCGTTTTTGATGTAGTATTGCCCATTTAAATCCTCTTGAAATGAATACGATACGTCGGTAGGGTAGTGGGGGGTGAGTGAGTAGTGGTACATACCGTTGCGAAATTCAATTTTGTCGATGCCTAAAGCCTTGAAATTTACATCTTTGGCATCGAAATATAAATATTCGCTGCCGCCGTCGAATATATTTTCTCCTTCGTTGTGGTGGAAACGAAGATTGTTGGCGTCGGTAAAGTTGTATTCCAACTTGTGGCGGTGGTCTACGTCGCCGTTTTGCATCACATACACTTTTAAGAATCCCGCAGCATTTGAAATTCGTTCGCGACTATTGTCGACATTAACCTTAACTTGTTGACCTGTAATAGAATATTCGGCAAGGAACGGACGCTCAATTTGTGCGTCTACCTTTAATCTTGTTTCGGGTTCGGCTATCATAAATTTCTTTTGCAGAATTACCTCGTTGGGATTGCTCTCGTCGAAGATAGTTATCAGATAGTTGCCGCTGATTTTTAACTTTACATCTTCGTTTGGAATATCTATTATATAATGTGTAAACACGCTGTGTGTGTTGAACGAATTTCGGTAATTGTTGATACTGCGGCTGTCGAACCCTTCTGCAAACTCGTAAAAATCCAACTCGTCGGGCTCAAAGGCAGCATTGCAGTGCCTGATAGAGTATGCCAAACGGTGGTAAGGGTCGTCCATAACGTCGAAACTGAGGGTCAGGCTCTCGCCAAGTGTGCAAACGGGCATTCCCATTTCGGTGCCTGTTTTCCTAAACTCCACTGTCTTGATGTTTTCGTTGGCAAATTCATTTGTGGTTTGCGCCGTTGCCACGTTTGTAATGAGCAACAGAGATGCGGCAAAAATTTTTTTCAGTTTCATAGCGTCATTTGTTTTTTCTGCAATATCTTTGCAAAGGTTAATAAATTTTTTGAATTACAAAAAAATGAAGATAGTCTGCGACAATAAGGTTAGATTTTTAGGCGATGTGTTCAATGGCGTTGCCGAAACGGTTTTGGTTCCGGGACGCGAAATCACTCCCGAAATAGTAAAAGATGCCGATGCGTTGATTGTACGCACCCGCACCAACTGCAACGAACAATTACTGAGCCAATCTTCTGTAAAGTTTATCGGCACAGCTACAATTGGTTACGACCATATCGACACCAATTACTGCAAACAAAACAATATTTTTTGGACCAATGCTCCCGGATGCAATTCTGGCTCGGTGTGTCAATATATTATGTCTGTATTGGTTTGCTTGTCGGAAAAATACGGCATTGACCTTAAATCAAAGACCCTTGGCGTGATAGGAGCGGGGCACGTGGGTGCAAAGGTGGTGAAAGCCGCCAAACTTTTGGGTATGAACGTTTTGGTAAACGATCCGCCATTGGAGTTCTCTGGCTATAGTGATTTTGATTTCTGCTCGCTCAATTATCTGCTGCAAAATGCTGACATTGTGGATATTCATGTTCCGTATTCTACTTCTGGTAAATTTGCCACACACCATCTTTGCAATCATGATTTTTTGAACTCAATGTCCGATGGTTCAATTCTTATTAATTCGTCGCGTGGTCCTGTGGCCGATAATTCCGCTTTGTTGTCGGCATTAAACAGTGGAAAACTTTTAACAGCAGTGCTCGATGTGTGGGAAAACGAGCCAAATATCAACCTTGAACTGCTCAAGCGTGTGTTTATCGGCACTCCTCACATTGCAGGCTATTCGGTAGACGGCAAGGCTAATGCCACTATGCAGATTGTTAGAAGTTTGAGCAAGTTTTTCAATCTTGGCTTAAATAATTGGGTTCCAGACACTTCGGAATATCAAGGAATGAGCCTTGATTATGCTCACATTGCTGATTATAAGGCTGTAATTGACTCTTATAATGTTCTTCAAGATAGTTCAAATCTAAAATCCCAGCCCGAAAAGTTTGAATATTTGCGCGAAAATTATCCTGTTCGTCGCGAAAGCCTGTAGACTTATGTGCAAAAAAAAAACGAACCTTACAAGTGGTCCGTTTTTGTTAGGTTAAATTCAAAATAGTTTTAGGTATGTTTGGCCTTAAAGTGTCGGTTCGGTAAGGCGCAATAAAAAAAATAGTTTTGTTAAGTTTGTTTTCATTATTATGACACTTCACTTACTCAATACCCTAAGCAAAAAACGTATAATTTGTGATTTTAATAATAAAAGTGCTGATTTATAATTATATAAATTAATCACCAAAACGCCACAAAATACCAAATTTAAAATGGAAGTCGGTGATTGGATAACAATCGGTAGCAGCATAATAGTCTTTAATCATACCATCGTTGATATGTTCCCACTTGAAAAACATGAGCACACCTTTGATTTTCATGTTGAAAAAAGCGTTGATAATAGGATAGTTGCCAGCTTTTAACTCAGCCTTATCGCCGAGAGGGTAGAAAACCGATGTGGCAGGGCTGTATCCGTATGCGTCGTACTCGCTTGAATATCGTACTTCGCCACCTATCTGGGTCAGCAGCACTTTGGGAACGAGGAAAAATTCAAAATATGTGGAATGGTATAATGCAAAATCGGGCAGGTTGAGAATTTCGTTTTTGTCGGAATGTTGCCACACAAATCTATTGGCAAATCGTACGTGCCACACAAAGAAGTCTTTAGTAATTTTTACCGTTTGCACGGTAATATTGCCATTGTCTTGCATTGGCACTGCTTTGCTGTTGAAGTATATGTAATCGGTAAGCATATAGTTTGATGCCGACACCTTGAAATGCCATTGAGGCATACCGAATTCCGCACCTATTCTAATAATTTTGCTTTTTGAAAACTTGTTGTCCCACTTGAAATTGTTGCTAGAATAGTGTTTTTCAAAATATGTTGGCTCAAGATTGTAAAAATCCACCGATGCGTCTAAATAAGCGTTAACGGTATCGCTGTTATGTTTAAAAAGTTTGTATCCGAGTTTGCCGTTCAATTCAGTGTCGCCTGATTTGGCGCCAGTTAAGTATTGTTTGAAATCACCGCTCAGATATAGGCTCCGCGATTTGTTTTTAAATATTCCTGCCTCAAAAAACGTGTTTTGATTTTGTTCTGAATAGTTTTTTTCAATATAGTTGGCAAGGTTGTGATAGGTTTCGTGCTCAATACCAATTGCGCCTCTGATACCTGGCGAAAATCCCATAAGCTGACCTTCACAAATTTTCAGCTGAAATTTGTTAGTTACTCTTCTAAAGAAAATGGAGTCGTAAGTGGCTGGTACATTTTGGTAAAAATGATCAAAAACCGTAGAATCCATATCGCCGTCGGTGTAAGAGCGGAACTGTTTTTCAAAGTCGAATGTATAGTTGAAGGCAATTCTTGGTGTGTAGATTTCGGTGCGGGTGGAGTCGTTGATGATTTTAAAATCGGTAGTACCCAACGAATATTCGCTTACAAGTCCCCAATGACGGTAGCCCCAGTAGCTGTCACTTTTGTCCATCTTGGTGTTGAAGCGTTTGTTGTTGAGGTCAATCGAATCTTTTAGAATACCGCCGTTTTCCTGAATTTGAAATTTGTTGAACTTATAAAAGGTGTATAGGCTGAAATGCTTGCCTCGGTAGCTGATGTTTGGGGCAAACGACACTAGCCTTGTTTGCTGATGCGACAGTCGGCCAGCGCTACCGTCTAACTTTATGTTGAACGCCCAATTGAATTTGCTGTTAACGTTTTGAGTATGAGTAAAATCCACAATCTGTTCTTTGCGAGATTTGGGCGCGGTAACATAATAAAGCCAAGTGTAAGGATGGTTTACTTGATAATATTTGGTCTTTTCTGGAACGTTCCAAAAGTCGTTGAGCGAGTTGAAAAATATTATGGAGTTCCACTTGTTGATAGGCCTGTCGTCAAAAACATTTGAAATATATGGCGACGCCATATTTCCGAGGTTGGTGGTGGATATTGATTGCTTTTCGTTTTTGTCGTAAACTTGAAAGAGATGGAGTGCAGTGTCCTCGTCCAATTTGTAATCTACTGGCGAAAGGTCTTTGCCGAGAGTCCATACGTTTACTTTCATCGGATAATCATCTTTCTTTTTCTCCTTTTTAGTTTTCTGGGTTTGAGCCTGGGCTACGCCAGATACCAGTACCAAAATCATTAGTACAATCACCCCTTTGCCAGTGGCTATCATTTTATTTATGTTGCAAAATAACTTCATGTCAGTATGATAAAACAAGCCGTATCTTTGGCGGCAAATTTTTTTGCAAAAATAAGGTTCAATATTCAAATCGTCAAATTTATACGCCTATAATCGTGAAAAAAAATGTATAATTAATCTTAATAATCTCTGTTTTTGTAATAATGACGCTTGTAATATCCAATAAATCAATCTGATGAAAATTATTACAAAAATCTTTTCAAAAAAATTTGCATAATACATATTAATCTGCTTAACTTTGCACCCGAAAAAATTGGCCGAGGTAGCTCAGTTGGTTAGAGCATCGGATTGTGGATCCGAGGGTCATGGGTTCGAATCTCTTCCTCGGTACTAGTTTTTTAAGGTCGCCATACGGCGACCTTTTTTTTTGCTATTGATATTTTTTTTGTCAAAATTTTGAAATTATCAAAATATAGGTTACATTTGTAATCTAAACTATTATTTTTTCTGACCGAGATGAAAATTTTAAATTTGGCTTTGGCAATAGCCGCACCCGCTTTGATGTCGGTAGCTTTTTTACCGACAGAAAACTTGCCTTCGATTTCTAACAATGTATTGTATACCAATAACATAACCATACTAAAAGGTTCTTTTAGACTTAGCTCTCAACCATATTACGATTCGCTTTTTAGCAAAGCTGATCGTAAAAAACTAGCCAAGGCAGAAAAGCTCCGCTCCAAGTGTGAAGACATCCTTTTGGAAAAAGCCGCTCTTGAAACGGAAGCCAACGATTTGGAGCGTGAGGGGGACAAATCATCTAAAACTTTGAAAAAAATTACTAAACTTCGCGCTAAAGCTGCCAGCAAAGAACTCGCAGCCCTCAAATCTTTTGAAACAGCATCTGCCACATTCAAAGATATTTACACTGCCGAACTTAAAAACAAGATTGTTGACACTTCGTCGGCTCGTGGTAAGGCTGCCTATGCCCTCGCTCAACAGGCTAACGAACTATACGCTCTTACCGAGAACGAGAAAAAGACAGTGAATACCGAAAACGCATTGACTATTTACCGTTCAATGTATAACAAATTGGATAAAGCAGTTGAAAACCAAGAACTTGCTTTCGCTATTCTTAAAAACGACCCCTTGGTTGATTACACCCAATATCTTTCGCCTACTAATTCAAAACCGGTGTCTGACCCCAAGGTTGTCGCCTCCAAAGACGAACAGCCTGTTTTGCGTGCTCCTCAGCATTACGATTTCAATACAGATGCAAATATTTACCGTATTCGTTACAACGAATTTGTTGATAGTTTGAAGGTTAGCGATACCGACCGTGCAGCTATGCAAAAACAGTTTGACGCCGAAAACAACGCTTCACAGCTGATGCTCAAGGCTACAAATCTCGGCATTAAGGCCGATTCGTTGCGTATTTTTGCATCTGAGGCTCTCACCATTACCGAAACAGAGTATTATAGTCAACTTGCCCAAGAAGAGGAACTTAACGAATGTTCTTCGCTTGTTTCGGCTGTAACACAAGAGGTGAAAACTAACAATGCACTTTTTGAACTTTACGAAAAATATATTCCCAAAATCCGTAAAAATAATCCCACCGCCAAAGCTTATGAAGATCAGGCTGTTAATCTTTATAATATGTCAAAATCTTACGAGACTTTTGCAGCCAATAAGTTTAGCAAGGTGGAAAAATATACATCTCTTTCTGCTGGAAACGAAATTAAGCTTCAGTCCATAGCCTGTATGGAAAACGCCATTGCAAGCTATCTAGGAATGCCGCTTACTTCCGACAAACATATTGCTGCCTCTGTAATGGATCATTCCGACGGAGTACCAATGGATATGCCAATGGTGGCTGAGCCAGAAAAACCTACTACTGCCCAGCCTTCTGCGCCCGCCAATCCCACTGTTAACAATCCTAAGGCGCAACCAAAAGATACCGTGGCAACAAGCAAACCAAAACAAACTGCCAAAACTACCACCACTCCTAAAACCACCACCACTCCAAAAAATACCAGTGGCAATACCAGTGGCGCTAATAAGCCAAAAGCAACTACTTATCCCGTTGCCAAAGTTCCTGTATCTAATTCAAACGCTCCAGCAGTTTCGTCGTGGTACTATACCAAAGAGGATCAGCGTTTAAGACCATACACATATCCTTCGGGAACGGTGTTTACCGTTGAAACTGGCATTTACAAAGAGATGCCCGAACCGGTGGAGTTTCCTGCAGTTAATGTATTTGTAGCCGAAAAGCTTAAAAATCAGAACTATATGCGCTATTACCTTGGTTCGTACAAAACATACGATGCAGCTCTTGCAGCTCAGGCAATGGCTAAAAACGGAGGCTATAAATCGGCAGTGGTTTCTGCATTTGTTAATGGTAAAAAAACTAACGTGAATACTGCAAAGGCTTCTGCCGAAAAGCAATCGGGATATCAGGCGCAAGTTCAAAGCGAACTTCGCGACCTGAGTGCTTACCAACAGCAGTTTGCTCCCCAACCAGAACCCATTCAGATAGCACAATCTACTGGCACTACCGACGCACAACCTTTGTCTACTATATCTGGAACAGCTTATGCAGTGCAGATTTCGTCGGTGCCCACGCTGCTCACCAAATCTTCGTTTAATGTTAACCAACTCTTCTACGACCAAAACAACGGTGGTCTTTACCGCTACTACACAGGTGTTTCCACCGATTTTAGCATTGCCAAAGCCAACCTCCAGACAATGAAAGCTTGTGGCTATGAAGATGCTTACATTATTAAAGTGTCGAACGGACAAAATGCAGGTCCTATTGCTTCGTCTAATCCTCAAACAGCGTCAAACAAAACCGTTTACCGTGTGCAGATAGGAGCATACAAATCGGCTTTGTCGAAAGAGGTTAAAAACAAGATGGACAAACTTAAGAAATCTTACGCTGTTCATACATCGAAGAGCGGAGAATACACCGTATACACCGTTGGTGATTGCGACACGAGAGCGCAAGCTGACAACCTCAGAGCAAATCTTGTGAAACTGGGATACACCGAGTCGTATGTGGTTACATTTATTAATGGAGTAAAACAATAAATATCATTGTCTTATGGACTATTTAGGCTTTTTATTAGCGTTAGTTTTTGTATTGGTATCGGTAGTTTTGGCCACGATTTTGCTAAAAGATCGCAAAACTAAATTCTCGAAATCGATTCGTGAACTAGGCTATCATGTTTTTGGCAATCCTTATTACAACAAGGCTAAAGAATTAGAACCTGCTGAGCGTGAACGTCTTGTGGCTGTGTTGAAATGCGCAAGAGATTACACTATCAATATAGATTTTAAAGAGGCCATCGAAATAGCCAAATGCAAAAAAATAACTAATATTGAGCTGTTTATTTATAGTTATTATATTATAAATCAGGTGGATGCAAGCTTTTCTTTGGAAATGTTGCGTAAGGTGGCTGAAATTTTGAAACAAAACGCCGACGATGCAAAACTTAAAGAGGAGCAAAATTCCGACTCTGCCGACAAATCTAAGAGCGACCAGAAAATACGTCAGAATGTAGAAACATTTGCACGAAGCTGGGCCGACCAGATAAATGCCGACCTTAAAATAAGTTACGAAACCGCTTTGCGTTATATCAACGACAAGAAAGATTTTAGCCAATTGGTAAGTCTCGATATTATGGCTAAAAACGAGGGTCTCGACATCGAAGAACGCCCCCTAATCAACCAAATCGACGAAGAAGGCCTCAAACTTATAATCTATGCTATGATTCGCGCCAACAGTGCAGGCATTTTCCTCGATGACGAAAGTAGTTACCGAATCAACAAGGTGCAAAATATCAACGAGTACAAAGACGCCTTTAAGATTACTACCACCTTGCTCAAAAACCTCTATAAAAACTATCACCGCGACGTTACACGTTTTACCAATGCTATGATTAGGGCGCACAATGCTCAGTTGTGGCTTAATTTCTCTGAATCTGATCTTTATGCTCTTTCTGATGATGATTTCGACAATCTTATTTCTAACCTTATTAAGGCAAAGAATAGTGGCATTACCATTGATCCTAAGGATTTGATTCTACACAATGTTTCAGGCGAACAGATGAACAATCTTATCTCCGCCATTATCAAGGCAAAGGCTTACGGACTTTCGGATCAGCTTAATTTCAACGAGCTGATGCGTTATCATGTAACCACAGGTTCTGACGTTATGAAATTTGTGAAATCGCTCCGTTTTATCAGAGAAAATGGTCTTGACTTGGAGATTACAAAAGACGACCTTATAGAATATTCTCGACCCGATGCCGATATTTACGACTGTGTTCAGTCTATGAAGATTGCTTCCGAGCTGGAAGCCACCGAAACCGAGAATGGTATCACCCGTCGTATGGTTAAAAAACATTTCTTAGAGTTCGGTAGAGTGCTTGAAACTATTAAGAGTATTCGCAAGGCCCGTAAAGCTGGATTATCTATTGATATGGTTCTTGCAGGTAAGATTATTCGGTCGGGCAAATATTCCTCGTTAGACGAAGCTATTTCGTGGGCATTGAAACCTCAGGTTGTGGAGGTAAAAGATTGTTTGACAATAGTTTGTAAGTCTGGCGTACAAATCACTCCAAAAATCAATATTACTGTGCGAGGCAAGATGGAACTCATTTTTGTTGGTTACGGCCTCGACATTCTTGGTAAACGCATCAATGAGGCTGTTGTTACTAAACTTGAATCGTTCGACGACCATGAGTCGATACTCAAAAACTTGTCGCCCATTTCGCACGAAGTACTCAAGATGATTAATGAGGAGGAGGAAAAACGCGAAATCAAGACCAATCCCGAACGTGCAACCGAAACTCAGCTTAACAAATATTGCGCTTATCAGCTGTTGGACGTAAATATTTACGATATTATTATTGGCCAAAATATTAAGTCTGAACTAGAACTTCGTCAGGCTGAAATTCAGAGCCGCAAACGCATTATTCAAGCCGAAGCCGACCGTGCCAAGGCCGAGGCCGACCTGCGCATTGCTATGGTGCAGCAGTATAAAGACGGCACAAAACCTAATTTCAACGAACTTCACAAGGCTAATCTTTTGAACGAGAAACCAAAGTCGATTGAAACAGGTTACGAAAAGGATGAATAAATTTTATTATATTTGCTAAAAAAAATATAGTAAATTACTATTAGTAAAGTAAATTATATATATATTTGTGACTTAATTGATTAATATACTACTCAAAATTAGTGCAAGATGACTAAATTTATTTATACTATATGTTTGATTTTCACGCTGTTATTTGTTCAGTCGTGTACTATCAACGACAATGAAGACCGCTATCAGGATATTCAGATTTCGGAACTAGTAACTGATGATGTGAGCGAAAACCCAACTCTTTCTGCAGAAGGTAGTGTGTGGGACACAATTTTGGTGGTGCTTATTGCATTGGTGATAGCTGCGTCGGTGGTCTACTTTTTTATAGCATTGGTACCGTTGAAACTATGGTTTCAGGCTCGATTGTCAAAAGTGCGGGTGTCGTGGTTTTTGCTTATCAAGATGAAATGGCAGAATATTCCTCAGTCAAAAATTCTTTACTTGCTTGTTAAGGCACAAAACGCCCACCTTAGCCTCGATCCAAAACAGCTTTGCGACCACTATCTTGCAGGTGTGGATATCAATGTGGTGGTTGACACCCTTATCCGCGCAGGTAACGCAAAACTTAAAATTTCGGTTGAGGAGATGGCTCAGCAGTATCTTGCCAAGGTTGACGTTACTGCTATTATTCATGCGCTTATAATGGCTAAAAACGCCAAAATAAATGTAGATGTTACCGAACTTGCCGCTTATTACCTTGCTGGCGTAAATGTTATCGACCTTATTAAGGCTAAGATTGTGGCCGACAACTCTGGTTTCAGCATTTCGCTCAACGACCTTAAAGAGCACTATTTGGCTGGTGGTAACCTCGAAAAGACTATCGAAGCCTATATTTCAGCCAAGAAAGCTAGCCTGCCCGATTTCGAGTTTAAGGATATTGCCGCTATTGACCTTTCTAACCTTGATGTGGTAGAGTCGGTTAAATCAGCTATTACTCCTCGTGTGGTGGAAACCGATGGTGTGCGTGGTGTGGCTCGCGATGGTGTTGAAATCACTATGAAAGTGAAAGTTACTATTCGTTCGCATATCAAAAACATCATTGGTGGTGTGAGCGAAGAAACCGTGCTTGCTCGTGTTAACGAGGGTCTTGCCACACAGATTGGTCTCGCTAAAAGTCATAACGAAATATTACAAAACCCTTATCTTGTTGCCGACAAGGTTGAAAATGCCAACCTTCATGAAAGTTCGGCATTCGAGATTCTTTCTGTCGACGTTTCGGATATTAAGGTGGGCAACGATGTGGGCGCAGGACTTAAATCTGTGCGCGCTAAGGCTATGGCCGAAGAAGCTCGTGCCGAACTTATCCTCGCCGAAGAAAAGGTTCAAAAAGCTATGGCTTCGGCTTTCCTCGACGGCAATCTTTCTATCAAAGATTACACCGACATCAAGAACAAACAAGCCGACACCCTTATGCGTCAGAGTTTTGCCAAAATGGATGAATCGGGCAACCAGCTTACAAAGGAGGATATTCTTGAGTCGGAAGATGCTATTCCATCAACTTACGACGAGGAAAAGAAGGAGCAGGACTAATTATTCCAAACTAAACATTCCCGCATAAAAAAACCTAATGCTCGTATTCACTACGAGCATCAGGCCAACAACTTTAAATTTTAAGAATTTGAGAAAAAGTGGGAGTAACAGGATTCGAACCTATGACCCTCTGCTTGTAAGGCAGATGCTCTGAACCAGCTGAGCTATACTCCCGTTGTCTAACGGTTTTAATTTCAATTGTAAGTTTCCAATTTTGAATTATCTACTTCCAATATTTTAGTGGGAGTAACAGGATTCGAACCTATGACCCTCTGCTTGTAAGGCAGATGCTCTGAACCAGCTGAGCTATACTCCCGTTGATTGACGGTTTTAATTATTGATTGTAAGTTTCCAATTATGAATTTTCTACTTCCAATTATTTGGTGGGAGTAACAGGATTCGAACCTATGACCCTCTGCTTGTAAGGCAGATGCTCTGAACCAGCTGAGCTATACTCCCGTTAAAAAGAACGTTTTTTGCTTTTTGCGCTGCAAATGTATAGGTAATTTTTGTAACTGCAAACTTTCTGCGCTATTTTTTTACACTTTTTTATGTTTTTTTTACAAAGAACTGATTAATGGCATTTTATCATACTCACTTAATTTTGTTGTAAAGCAATTTTCTATGCCTGTATGCGTTTTACTTGGTATTTAATAAAAGTTTTTTTTTATGAGAAAGATTCTATCAGTTTTAACAGTCCTATTCCTGTTTTCATCGTGCGGGAAGGACGAAAATGACGAAACCTATTCCGACATCGATGATACTCCTTCTGCTAAGTCGTCGGACGATTATCGTGGCTTTATGCGCGATTTTGTAACCTCTATCAGCAAAAAGGGCAAGGCTGCACTACCTGGTTTCGCTGTGATTCCTCAGAATGGTATCCAACTTGTGACTACTGGCGACGAACCTGATTCTCCTCTTGCCGAACAGTATCTCGCTGCTATTGACGGTCATGGTCAGGAGGATATTTTCTATGGTTCGCCATCCGACAACAAAGCAACGTCAAACTTCGATACCGAATGGCTCCGTGCCTATTTGGATCGTTCTAAGGCAAAGGGAAATGTTATTCTCTGCACCGATTATTGTAGCAGCGATGACAAAATCAAGGATTCTCGCAAAAAAAATGCTGAGGCTGGCTATTTGTCGTATCAGGCTATTGAGCGTAATTTGAATGTGATTCCTAATTATTCTCCCGAAAACGAAAATGCTGATGATATTAAATCGCTCAAAGATGCTAAAAATTTTCTTTATATTCTTGAACTGAGCGATTTTGCATCCAAAGACGCTTTTATTTCGGCTGTTTGCAATACTAATTTTGATGTTTTGATCACCGACCTCTTTTTTTATGATAACAATGCTTTTACCGCTGAGGATGTAGACCGCATGCGCCAAAAGAAAAACGGCGGCAAACGTATGGTGATTTGCTATATGTCGATAGGAGAAGCGGAGGACTATCGTTTTTATTGGCAAAGCGATTGGAAAAATAATCCACCCGAATTTCTAGATGAGGAAAACCCCGATTGGGATGGCAATTACAAGGTTAAATACTGGATTTCTTCATGGCAAGATATTATTCTTAACCAATATCTTCCCAAAATACTTGATGCCCGCTACGATGGTGTTTATTTGGATATTATCGATGCTTTTGAGTATTATGAAGATGAGGATTAGTATTATTGTATAATTAAAAAAAGGCTTCCAAAATAAATTGGAAGCCTTTTTTATTACTAATCGAGGCACGTCTCTATTGTGCCACCACAACTTTCTTTCCTTTGGTTTTTACGTAGTAGTCGTGGTCGTATTGGCTTTCGCAATAGATGCCGGGGAGGTAGAATTCGCCAAGGTAGGCGGCGTTGAGACGAACGCGGCAGCGGATAGAGTTGCCGGGTTGAAGTTTGAAGAATGTGTACACACGGTCGTCGCGCTTGTCGATGTAGCGGACATTGCCGTAGTAATCTTCATTGCCGTCATTGTCAAGGAATTCAACATCTACATCCAAAATCTCCCATCCTGAGGGGAAGATGCTGGTGAGGGCGAGGTCGTCGACACGATATTGACTCGTGTTGGTAACGGTAACAATTGCGTCGAAATCGGTTCCCTGTGCTATGCGCGAGGGGTCGATAACATCGTTGCCCGATTTAAACTGCATTTTGGCAGTGAGGTTCGACGATTGCGGCACTTCGGTACCGTTGGCAGGTACGCCCGTGTTGGTAACTTCCACATACACAATGCTGTTGCCCGAATTTTTGAATTTCACGATACGAGGCTGAGTGCCGTCAACATCAAGTTTGCCGGTGTAGAAAGCGCGGTTGTTGTTGGCGTTAACGGTTTTGCCATTGTAGGTGTAGGAGCAGGCTATGTCGGCAGATGGTTTATACTTGTTGAAATATTGACTGAGAGCCACAAGCGAGAATGCTGTGGTTTGAGTGCTCATCCAACGGTCGGAGTTAACATAGTCGGCAATCTGCTTGGCAATGGCGAAAGCCTTTTCTTGTTGGTTGGTTTCGCAGTAGGTTTGCAACTCAATAGCGCGCTCCTTGATAGCCGAATAGTAAGTTTCGGTGTAAGAGAACGAACGCTCGGTTTTAAACTGTTTTGCGAGAATCTCCTTGGCTGTGTTAGCCTTACCTGCCACAGCGTAAGCCGCAGCAAGGTGGTATTTGGCGTGGTTAGAAAGGTTTGAGTTCTCTTTCAAGCGGTTCATAGCCGAAGTGAGGGGTTCGCCCGAAAGCGCAAGCACATAAAGTCGGTATGCCTGAGTAAGATACGAGTCGGCATTAGATCCGTACCAATTTTGCGCTTGGTCTTTTTCAAATTTCTGCCATTTTTTCAGCACGTCGGCATTAACGGCAAAACCCTTTTTCTGCGCCTCAATCAAGAAATGACCAGCGTAAGAAGTTACCCAAAGGTCGGGATAACGCTCGTTTGGCCAATAAGAGAATCCGCCCGACGACACTTGCTGCTTATAGATTTTTTCGATAGCCTTTTTAACATTGTCTTCGGCACGAGCCTTATCGTCGGCAGAAAGGTCGGTCATATCGGCAAGGAACAACTGCGGAAATGCCTTAGAAACAGTCTGTTCCATACATCCGTAGGGGTAACCTACAAGGTATTGCAAACGGCTATTGAAATTCAACGGCATTATCGACGAAATATTGATTACTGCTGTGTTGGAACCTGCTTTGCCAATGGGCGTGAATGCTATTTCGGCGGTTTCGCCTGCGTTAACAGCCTTGGTAATGGTTTGTGTGGATGGTGCGTTGGGTTCGCGGATTTCTACCACAAGGTTCATCACCGACTTGTGACTGCCCGAAGTGGCTGTAATTTCAAACGTTGCAAAGCCTTTGTCGGAGAGGGTTTCAAGGTCGAATGTGGGCATCTGCTCGCCTTTTTCGGTGAATGTCAAGGTCTTAGTAGATTCGGTGGCCTTCAAGCCTTTGTATGTTTTGATTGATACATTTACGTTTTTAATAGAATTGTCGCCGGTGAAAACCGAAACGGGGAGTTTGAATTTTTCGTTGGGACCAAGCACGCGTGGAGCGGTGGCAAACACCATAAGAGGTTTGGTTACGGTAGAAGTTTTTTCGGCGTTTCCGAACGCCTTGCCGTTGCCTGCCACCACCATTGTGCGAACCGAGCCAAAATATTTGGGCAGTTTAACGGTGTGGGTTTTAGAGCCTCCGCTGATGGTAAACGGTCCTAAGAAAATTGCAACCGACTGTAAATTATTGGCTTTCTTTGGGTTGAGCATTTGATTTGATTCATCGCCGCCGACACTGAAAATTCTTTCAATTTTGCCGCCGTAAGCGCCTATCACATTGTCGAATATGTCCCAAGTTTTAACACCGAGAGCCTCGCGGGCATAAAAAGCGTCCCACGGATTAGGTGTTTTGAATCGGGTAAGGTCGAGCAAACCATCGTCTACCACAGCAAGTGTGTAAGTCATTGGTTTATTGTCTTGTTCCGAAACTGTAATCTTAACATCGGTTTCAGCCTCCAAATTATCCGACATTGTGATAACGGGTTTTAGTTTGGTGGCAGGATTTTCGATGTTGATGGGCAAAACGCCATACATACGGATAGGCATATCGTTGATAGTCTGCGAGTGAGGCTGCACAATGGTTACAAAAGCGTACACACCAGGC
The DNA here is from genome assembly GCA_016286055.1 of Bacteroidales bacterium. GTDB lineage: Bacteria > Bacteroidota > Bacteroidia > Bacteroidales > UBA3824 > UBA3824. The sequence continues at coordinate 49,800 of JAEERW010000013.1, read as the reverse complement.
TCCATATTTTCCTGAGCGGTAAATGAGTATTGGGTTTCGCCTTTTTGAGTATTGATCCATTCGCTCGAAATGGTTTTGGTGCCGCTTTCGATGCTTACGAGGGCGCGTCCGTTTTCGGGAGTGGGAATGGTAAGTTTAACTGTTTCGCCAATGTTGTATTTAGCCTTGTCGGTGGTAAGTAGCACTGTTGTTGCGCCTTGACCCTTCTGAGGATTACGTCCGCGCGATTCGGGCCAATCCATATAGAATACCCTTGTGGCGCTTACTCCTGTGTTTACATCGGTGAGTTTCACCTTGTAACGTCCCCATTCGGGATAGTTTACACGGATAGAGAAATTACCTTTGCCGGTAATGAATTTGGTTTCGGTTTTTAATAAGGTATCGTAGTTTTCTGACTGATAGTTACCGTCTTCCCACCACCAACTCCAACGCATTTTGTAAAATTTCATCTCAATTTTGTGAGCCTTTTCCAACGCCTTTCCATTAGCGTCAACCACAGCCACAGCCACGGTTTGGTCGGCATCGGTTTCCACTGTGCCGTCTTTTTCGTTTTCGAGGCAAACACCCACGTAACTATCGTAGGGACGGCATTTTACAGTTACTTCATCGGTTGAGAAATTACCTCCGTTTTCAAACACGCGGGTGGTGAACACAGCCTTAAACTGCGATGGAGCGTTTTCGTTGTAATCCATTTCGGGCTCAAAAGATACGCTTCCGTTTTGGTCGAGATTGCCCTCGTAGACTGTTGTGGGCTCGTAATCAAGTTCGTAATTGTCGTTGTCGAATGTGTAACCCTTCCAATTATCGAAAGTGAGCGGCATATATTTGGCAGAATATTCCGACACCACTTTCAAACCCTTAGCCGATGCTCCGTGAAGCCATCGAGAGTTGATTGTGATACGGTTGCCCGATTTGGTGAGGGGGTCTTTGTTGAACTTAACGTCGATTTTCAGGCGGTTTGGCTTAACGGTTTCGATGCGTACATTTTTTTCAAAACGAGCATCGCCGCAAGTTACCGAAGCCTCGTAGATACCTGTGCGGGCATCGGGCTGCGTAGCAAAATCTATTACATAAAAATTCTGAGGATTTTTGGTAAGAGTGCGTTTTTCGATAATCTGATAATCAGGATTTTTAACTTGGAAAACAATCGGATGTCCCTCAGGAACAGCAAATTCAGGGTCTTCTTTGATAACGCAGGTGAGGTGCACAGTGTCGCCAGGACGCCATACGCCGCGTTCGCCATAAATGTAGCCTTTAAGACCGTCCGCCATACGAGTTCCAGAAACATCAAACCTACTGAGCGACAACGAACTACCATCATTTAACGAGATATAAGCGCGGTCTTTACCGTTTTTGGCAATGGCAAAATATGCGTTTTTGATTTCAGAAAAATCAGCCTCGCCGCTCTTGTTGGTAGATTTGGTGGCAAGCACCTGCTGCTGATAGCCGTAGATTTCTACCTTTGCGCCAGAAACAGGTTTTGCACTCTTCAAATCTGTTACATAAACCTTTACATTGTTTTTAAGGTCTTTTTTGCAAATAATGCCAATGTTTGACGCAAGAATATTTTGCGAAATATAGCGGTCGGGGTTGTAGTAAGCCTTGTAGCAGGGGTCGTCTTCGTGATCCCAACGGCTGCCCTCGCCACTGTTGCAGTAGTCCCAATCCGACTCGTATTCATCGGGACTCCATTTAACGTCTTTAAGAGCAAGGTCTTTTTCGTCGTCAACGGGGTCAACATCGTCGCACGAATCACAAACAGCAAGATGACTTTTGCGGAAACTGATTTTTATGCTGTAAATAGCACCGCGTTCTGCCTGTATAAGTTTCGATAAATCAAGACTATAACGCTTCCACGATGAAAGGTCGGTGTCGTTGGCATTAGCAAGGTGAATGGTGCTGCGATAAACCGGCACGCCAACGCTTTTGAGGTTGTAAGTATATGTGTTATTGAGACTTCCGTTTTTAATAAATTCCAAAATATTTTGTTCCAACACCTTAACAATAGTAACGTCAACGGCTTTGAGGTTAACCGCCTCAAAAGGATAGATAAGACCGTTTTCGCTGTCGGGAAGGATAACGCCATTTTTAACAGTGCGGATTTCGGGGTCGGGTGCCGAAAACTCTATTTTAAATATCTTCTCGTCGCTGTATTTGGTGCTGAGAATGTTTTGAATACCAGAGAAAACCGAAAGTTTAGCCACGCCCTTAACATTGTTGTCGGGGAAAAGGATAATGCTGTTGCCCTCGCACTTGGTTTTGCACGAGATTACGCCGTCGTCGTTGGTAAGTTGCACAAGTCCGTCGAGATTTTGTTTTTCTTTAAGAGGGTCGCTAAAAGTGAGTTCCACACGTTGTTCTGCGCCTTTTACCACATCTAACTTGGTAATTTTAAACACGTTAAGCGGTTGAATCTCTGACTTTACCTCGCCTTCGGATTTTGAGTTGATTTCGTTGCCATTGTATTTAATAACAAGGTGACCAAGGGTTTCGGTGCGCTCAATATTGTCGATAGAAAAAAGGAACGCATTGCCATCTCGGTCGGTTAACCAATTGATATCCACCTCATTGCCATTAATAAACGCAGAAACGCATTTTTTGATGCTTTCGGGATTTTCGGTGTCGGAGGTTTTTACAGTACCGTTTACCTTAATGGTTTTGAGAGTTTTGCGGTCGGTGGTAACCTGTTCGTCGATTTGCACTTTGAGGTTTTGTTCCACCACCGAAAAACCAAAAATAAAGTTTTTGAGATGGTCTTTGACATTTGCGATACGGTCGAGTTTGAGGATACCTATATAGTCCTCGCCGCTCTCCAAAGGTTGCGACGGAGTAAACTCGATAGTACGGCTGTCAATTTTTTTGCAAGTACCTGACACATCGGGCGAAAATTCAAACACATCGGCATTGACTTCGCCCTCAGAAAGATTGCTTGCAAAGTCTTCGGCAAGACGGATTTTGATAGAGGAGTGCTTGCTGAGCATACCGTCGGTGTAGGCGGAAACATACTCGGCAAATTCGGGATTGTCGCAGTTGATAGCGACCGATCTTTTCAGTAGCGCCTTTGTAGCCCCCGCAATCGGAATCACAGCCACAAGTATCGCCACAATAAGCCAAACAGTTGTTTTTTTCATAGGTGGAGATGTTTTAAAACCGTTATTTATTTTTTACAAATATAGTGAATAGTTGCAGAATGAGGAAGGAAATGGAAAAGATTTTTTTAGCCTACTTAGGGTAAACTGAAAAAGTTTTTTTTCGTATTTTTTATAGACATATTGTAAGATTTTGTTATTTTTGCATAAAATTCAAGAAGATGGAAATAGCCGAAATAAAAAAAACTTTTAAAGATAGGACTTTTAGTGCAATGGCAGAAGCCGTTGCCGAGTACCTCAAAAGTCAGCCAGTTATCAAGGCGTGGATTTTTGGCTCGTATGCTCGCGGCGAAGAAAAACCGTGGAGCGACGTGGACATTCTCGTGGAACTTGACAAACGCAAACCCATAGGACTGTTGAAGTTTGTCGGCATAAAAAACAATCTTGAAGACATACTTGACAAAAATGTAGACCTTGTTGAAAACGGAACTCTACGACCCTACGCCGTAGAAAGTGTCAATCACGACAAACAATTAATCTATGAGAGAGCACAGTAAAGATAAAGGTCGGCTTGAAGATATTCTTAATAGTATCAAACTGATTGAAGAATATTCTGTGGGAATATCTTTCGAGACTTTTGTGGCTGATACTATGCGTTATTATGCCATAATGAAAAACGTAGAAATTGTGGGGGAGGCTGCAAATATGCTTACAAGAGATTTCCGCGAAACAAACACAGAATTACCTTGGCGAGAAATTATTGGTATGCGCAATGTGCTTGTACACGGTTATTCGAATATCTCTAACGAGCAATTATGGTCTGCTGTAACAGACGACATTCCGGCAATCAAAAGCGTGATAGATAAATACTTAAACAATATTGATTGGAAACAATGGGAACAAACTCCTCAAACATATAGCGAAATAGACAGCACTCTTTACAAAAAAACATTGGAAACAGCTAAAAAGCTCAAAAATATGCACTTAACCGTTGATCAAATAATAAAAGTAACAGGTTTGTCCGAAAGGGAAATTGAAAAACTATAAACCTCATTCCCCCTTGCTCAGCCGCTGTATCTTATCAATATTCAAACTCCTTGCCGATGCATCGAAGATTTCTTTGTAGATGCCGCCTTGACGGTAGATTTCGTCGGGATTGCCGTGCTGCTCTACACGTCCCTCTTTTAGGGCATAAATCATCTCAGAATCAATAATTTGCGAAATAGAGTGCGAAATTATCACCACGGTGCGGTTTTGCTTGATGGCGTCGATGGCGTTTTTGATCTGCTCGGTGGCAACGGCGTCGAGACTTGCCGTAGGTTCGTCTAAGAATATTATCGGCGGATTTTTGAGAAACATACGGGCAATGGCAATGCGCTGCTGCTGTCCGCCCGAAAGTTCGTTGGCATTGGTCTTGAAACCGTCGGGCATCTTTACAATCATATCATAGATGTAGGCTTTTTTGGCAGCATCTTCCACCTCCTCAAAAGTGGCGTCGGGCTTGCCGTAACGGATGTTTTCTTCGATTGAGCCGTCGAAAATGTGATTTTTTTGAAGCACAAGACCAATGTTTTCGCGCAGATACTGAGTGTCCCAATCACGGATGTCCACGCCGTCGAGTTTGATTGTACCCGTTTGTGGTTCGTAAAATTTGTCTAAAAGGTTGACAATCGTGCTTTTGCCTGCGCCCGAAAGTCCTACAAAGGCGGTAATCTTGCCGGGTTGGATATTCATATTGATATTGGTAAGTGCCTTTGTGCCATTGGGATAGGTAAAGTCAACGCCCGAAATCTCAAAATTGCCCTCCACCTTGGCGGGACGGTGGTGTCCGCTCTGTTCGATATCCTTGTTATTGTTAAGAATATCAAAGAAACCTTCTGCGTAGATAAGCGCGTCGTTGAGGTTGTCGTAAATCATATGCAGTTGGCGGATAGGCATCGTAACATTGGCAAAGAGCATAATATGATACATAATTTTGCCGATAGTCATTCCAGGGTAATCGATAAGCACAAGATAGGCAGTAAGTATGATAATTAACACAGTACCAATCTGTTCGGTAAAAGTTTTGAGCGAATTAAATAGAAAACTATAACGGCGGGTGTTCATCTCGTTGTCGGTGAGTTGAAGTTGCAGCCCGTATTGTTTGTCGTTTTCGATTTTTTCGCGGTTGAAACTCTTGATTACCGTAATTGACTGTAACAGATTCATTATGCCGTTGGATTTAGCCTCGTGATTGGTGCGCATATTTCGCCGCCACCCTCTGAGTTTTTTTACCTGACGGTATGTGATATAAAAATATACTGGAATAATTGCCAAAGCGGTTAACCCAACATAAACATTTGCCAAAAACATAAGAATCAATGCAATAACGGCGCTTGTGGCGGCAGGGAGAATGTCAAGAAAAAAGTTGTTGACAGTCATACAGATAGAGTTGACACCACGGTCGATACGGGTCTGCACCTTGCCGGGCTTGTTGTCGTCCTGAGTAAAGAAAGCAACCTTAAATGTAAGCACTTTTTCGATGATAGATTTTGCCAAGTCTCTCGAAACAAGTATTTTAAGTTTTTCGCCAAAAAACCGCTGTCCAAATGTTATCAATGCCACAAGCAACTCTTTGCCGAGAAGTATAATTGAAATAATAGTAAGTATCCTTGTAGCCTCCGACCATTGAAAACCGCCCTCGATGTGCAAAAGTCCGTTGATAGCGTCAACTGTTCGATCTAAAACCACGGCATTTACCTGCGCAGCAAGCGAGGATATAAATGTAAGTGTTAACGTTAATATTATCAGCCATTTATACGGTTTTACAAAGGGCCACACATTCCGGAATAGTTGCTTGATGTTCATTTTTGGTAATAGTTATTCCCCCACCTTTACTTCCAATATCATTTTTTCTCCATCAAAACACATTATGTTTCCTGTGGTAAGGTCGATGGGGCAGTCGAGGTCGAAGGGCATATCTTTAAAACGGTATTCGGTGTATTTTCTGCCGTTTTGGTCGGTGAGAGATTCATTGGGATTTACCTTGCCGTCGATTTCGCCATTGAGCGCAAAATTGCTGGGGCAGTGGGGTATTTCAAAGGTGTATTCTTTTGATTCTGTTTTGATTATCAGAGTTTTATCTAAATGCGAATCGTTTGAACAAATAATGTGCAACTTGCCATCTGCTGCAAAAACAGATGAAATGTAAAGGTCGGAAAAATGGTCAACATTCTCTACCTTAGCATTTTGGTCGTAAGTTGTGGGATAGAAAATTGTTCCAAAATTGTCGGAAACTTTAACGTTTTTCATCACAAGATTTTTTTGCGAAAAAGAGGTGCCTCCTTTGCCGTTGGTGAGGTAGAGTGGATACCATTTGCCGCCGCCGTTGCAATATAAGTTGGTGTATGAACAATTGTTAGCATCGCCAAACTCTAACTGAAACATTATGCAGGCGTTACATTCATCTTTGTAGCCGTCGAAATGGAATGATGGAAACTCAAACCTGACATTATCAAACTTGATATTACCGCCCTCAACACCCTCTCTGCCGTATGTTTGCGCACCGTCGATATGCGTACCCGTAATATTGGCTTCGGGAAGAAGGTCGCTGACGTAGGTATTGAGGCAGGTGAAATTTTTCAACGGATTCATAGCATCGCCGATAAAACCGCCTATCTTGCAGTGGTTTAGGGCGATATTAATCTCTTTTACTCCGCCAGCAAAAGTGCAATAATCAAAAGTGAACGATAGTTTGTTGTCGTTGTATGGTCCTCCATTATAAAAGCCTTTGAACTTGCAGTTTACAAAGTTGATTTTGATATTTTTTTCATATCTTTCGGGACGAACCACATTCATATCAGCATCCGAAAAATCATAGTCGCGCACGGTAACCTCTTTTGGCAAATCGGTGAGATTGCTTGAATATGAGGTAATTGTGTAAGACTTTCCCTTTTTATCATCGTTGCCCACATTAATAAATAGTTCGCCTGCTAATCCGCTTTCTGACAAACGGTTAAAACTTGTAGCCTCGTCGCACCCCGAGTTGTATTTGTCGGGAATGGCGGCGTAATAAAAGTTTGCGCCATTGCGCGAAAAATTGTCTACCACAAAATCGTCGTTGTCTGACTTGTGGCACGAAAATGCTAATACTGAAAGTGTTGCGGCTAAGATAATGGTCTGAGTTTTCATAGTTTGGAATATTTGGTTTTTCATTCTATCACCTCCAACTTCACCTCGTGCTTGGATGTAGACTTGTTGTAGTTTATTCCTACGAGGATGATTTGTTTTGAAAATCCTTTGAGGCTCTTGGGGTACTCCTTGCGTTTGATTTGGTCGATGGCACTGTCGGCTGTCTTGTCGTATTTGAGTTCCACAACTATGGCAGGACGTGACGACCCGGGCAGGGGAATGAACACCATATCGGCAAAGCCTTTGCCTGTGGGCAGTTCGTGGAATATCTTGTAAAACGGCTTGGCGGCGTAGTATGCCAAGATTATGGCGCAGCGCATTGAGTTCTCGTCGTTAAACTCCAAGAGCGATGACGCCTCAAAATGGTAGTCGTCGAAGGCGCGGGCGATTTTCTCTTTTTTGAGGTTGATGGTGTCTTCCAATAGGCTCAGAGAAGCACTAACAGATTTTGACAGTTCTCCCCATCCCGCCACGCTTACGGCGTTTTTAAACTCTATGGCTACTTCGGTGTTTGGAATTCTTACTCGCTGAGTTTCAGGTTCGTAAGATAGATAACCAAGATGTACCAAGAGGGTCATAACATCGTCGCTTGTTTCGATATTTTTCATATCGTTGCGGAAACTTGCCGGTTCTATCACCTCTGTTCCGCCGCTCATCATCTCTATTATCTTCGTTCTTACATTGTCGACGTCGGTGTGCAGGTAGGTTTCTATTGCCATAAACGATGCGGTCTTCGACCAATAACTGTTGTAGTTGCGGAACAGAATCGACTGCATTACCGAAAAAGGGTTGAACATAGATTTTTCTCTGCCTATAATGTATCCGTCGTAGGCGTGCTTCATCAGTTCAAAATCCATATCGTGCTCCTTGCAGAGGACGGCAACCTCCTGCTCGGTAAAGCCGTAGTACTTGTCGGTGAAGCCCGGATTTACAACGCTGTATTCCACAAAATTGTTTAATGCCGACTGTGTCTTTATTTTGATTATGGGCAGGATACCTGTCATATATACCAATAGGAACACATTGTTGGCATTGTTAGATTTGAACATAGCACGGAGGAAGTTGACATACTCGTCTTGTACATCTTTCTCTACGTCACGCACGAGCATATCCCATTCGTCGATGATGAGGATAAAGCGGTCGCTTGTCTTTTCGTTAATTTCTGCAAGGGCATTGCTGAGACTGTCCTGTTCTTCCAAAAAGGCATACGATTTTTTCAAATCTTTGATGAATTGTTTCTGTGCAACTTTGAGTATCTCGTTTTTGGGGATGTTGGCGAACCTATTCCAATCTATAAATATAGTAGGATATTTGTTGAGGTGGGTTTTATAGTCGGGCGACTTGGTGATTTCTAAACCCTCGAAAAGATTTGAGGAATCACACGAGCGGTCATAGTAGGCATACGCCATCTTTGCAGCAACTGACTTTCCAAACCTACGGGGACGGGATATGCATATAAAGCGGTTTTCGGTGTCCATATTCTTGTTGAGGATGTCCAACAGACCCGACTTGTCGATGAAGTTGCTGTTCTTGACGCTTCTGAAATCGCTGTTTCCGTAATCTATAAACTGACTCATAGTGGTTTTATTTTCCGCAAATATATGCATTATTCGGTAAAAAAACAAAAAACAGGGGGTTCTTTTTTGTGGGGAATACACAAATGGACTCCGCCGGGCGGCGGAGTTTTTTTCTTTAAACAAAAATTTAAACGAATGAAAAGGAATTCAAGCGAATTAGGTTATATCAGTTAATTGTTTTGTTCTAAATTGCCAAAAAAGTAATACTTGTCTACATCCCATTCTTTATAGTTTTCGGGATGGAATGTAACGTTTCGACATAAATCATTACATAAATTGTCGTTGTCAAAATTGATAGCGTCAATAATATATTGGCTATATTTACATTTGGGATCAAATAATTTGGTATTTCTATCTAACGAAATAATATAAACGTCTTTTATCTTATATATGTAGTACCATTTGGATTTAATAATTTCCAAATTATTATTAATATCCATCTTCTCGCGTATTTGACTTACTTCTTTATAATCCTTTAAGTCTAAAATAGATATCCATATCAAAAATACAGCAACCATCATACAGAAAATATACAAACATAATATTCCATAAGCACCCCACCAATGCTGTACAAGTATTCTCCTTAAAACAAATAATTTCTAAATTCATTTCAATTAATACCTTTTTTTTGTTTTTTTCTTGTTTTTTATTTGGTATTTAAAATAAAGGTAGTAATTTTGCACTATCCTAAATTTCACAATAAAATGAGTAAATTAAAAAATACAAATAAATGTGTGTTACGGTGTGGTAAGCGGAAACGCCCCAGCGTTCGTGAAAACGCAGGACACCTAAAACACACTTTTTTTATCATTCCTAAATTTTACGATTATGGTTACAAAAATTAATTTCAACGGTCAAGAACGTATTGCCGTTATTCTTCCTTCGTATGCAAACCATTTGCCGCCAAAATCTTTTACTATCCTTAAAGCCCTTTTTGATACCTTTTGGCGTAATAAATTAAATAACGGTACGGTGTTAATATTAAATAATAGTAGTTCAATAGGCATTTTAAATGCTATTGAAATTGTGTCTGAGTCCTTAGAAAAAAATCTATTAACAGAAAACAATGTATTACAATCGACACAGAATAAAATGTTAAAATAAATACAAAAGTTAAATTCCTAAATTTCACGATTATGGTTACAAAAATTAATTTCAACGGTCAAGAACGTATTGCCGTTATTCTTTCAGAAAAAGTAAATAATATGTCTAAACTTGAAATTTCAAGTTTAGGGATTATTTTAAATTACTTTGTCGGGTATCACGGCGGTAATTACGATGTATGGGGTACAATCGCCGCGTGTGATTATGCTATGGGGTTCGATGAAACATCTATTGCAGAACATCACAAAATTACAGAGGAAAGGTTAAAAAAAAGAAAAAAATAAACGATTATTTTTAATAGAAAAAAACGCCCGTTTGTTTTCTCAAATGGGCGTTTTAATTTACAAACAAAATCCCGATTATTATTATTGTTTGGCTCGTTCTATTTTTTTAGTAAGATAGCGCATTAGGGTACTATAAGAAATGCCATATTTTGGGTAAATTTCTAAACGCCAAATATTTGCAATACTTTTTCTTTGGTTGCCAGGCTCGAATTTAGATAAAACTTCCTCGCCTATATGCAACATTCTTTTTTTTGTACTTTCGTGCATATTGTGTGTTTTTAAATTGTTGCGCTTACAATTGCGCCAATACCTTTGCCCCTAATAGGTAAAGCAATAAAACGCTTGTCGAATCCTACAATCGTGCCGCGTTCGCTTGGGTCGTCAATATTGGCATACATATAAATATCTCCGTCCGCTTTCATAACTTCTTTTGCGAAAAATGCCACACTTGCAAACTGTGTGCTTTCGGTTTCGGTGTCAAATGGAATTTTGGACAAAACGCCGTTTGTAGTGGTATATTTGGGCATCTGTGAAAAAGAGAAAAAGCCAAAACCAGCAAATTTGAACGGCTCGCCATTTTTAATGTCGGTTATTTCTTTAAATAATTTTACGTCCTCCAATAGCAAGTCCGACACGTGTTTGGGGTGTAAAACTATATAACGTTCTTCTAACGGGATTTCGGCATCGTCAAAACGTTCTTTTAATGTTAAAATGTCCGACAATGTAAGCCTTTTTCTACCGTTAATATTTTCGCCCGTTGTAACAATTACGGGTGTGTTTTCGGTGTCTTGTTCGGGTGCGTATGCGTGAATTGCTTTTGTGGCAACGCTTTTTCGTAAAGTCGCACGGTGTTGGCTTATTACGCTTTCTAATTTGTTGTAACTATATTCCAACGTTTCAGGACGGCGAATTATAGTATTTTCCGTCTCAAACTTATCTAATAATATTTCGCTGTCGGTGTCGGTACGGTCAAGCGTTCTAATTGGATAAGTTGTGTTATTTACTAAAACTTTGGGGTCAAGTCCCGATATGGGAACGTGCAAACGGTCGTTATCTACAAAAACGGAATAATCGACCGCCTTTTGTAAAAAACTGTCATCCGGATAAAAGTTTTCTAAAACTTGATTTATCCATATTTCTTTGTTAATTGCCATGTGTTTATTTATTGTTGGTTAGTACTTTATATAATTCGGGGTTGTCTTTTAGCGTTTCGGGGTCGTTTTTTCTGTACCATTCTAACGACCTTGCAACGGGTGTGTTTTTTTCTTTGGCTAATAGTGTGTTTATTAATTCGGGGTTGTTTTTTAGCGTTTCTGGGGCGTATTTTCTGTAATCGCTTAGTGTCCAATTTTCCCGCCCTTTGTCTTTTAATTGCAAAATATGTGTTAAACTTGTGGGGGTGGGTATAATTGATAATAACCGTTTTATTGTTGCTATGCCGTTTGTGTCGGCTATTTCTGTAAATAATTTACGGTCAAGGGTTAATATTTTCCCGTCTGTTTCGGCGGTGTCTAATAGTTGTTTTATAACTTCGTTTCCTTTGTTTTTCTGCAATGTTATAAAACGGTTGTAGGCTTTTGGGTCAGTTTTTGCAAGACTTGAAAATATATCTATTTGTGTGGGGTCAATATATCCCAAATAAACCGCTTTGTCAATACTCATACACAAATCTTTGTTACGTGCTGCAATTGCATTTTTAAAGGCTTGTAATATTTCATCATTGCTAGCATTTTTTTCTAAATCCAAAAGTTTTTTTAATGCTTCCTTTAAATCCTCGTCGGTTGTTTCGTCTAAATCAGCAAGTTTGTAAACAAAACCGCCCGAACGTTTGTAAAGTTTAACGGCGTTTTCGTTGCTTGGTATGTCTACAATTGAAATTTCAATAAGGCGGCATTTTGTAACGGTATCAACGCCGTTTATTATTTCCTTTTCTATATTGTCAATTCCTATTGACGCGCCGCGCAAAAAGCCGTTTTCTACTTGTTGTTTAACTTGGTTGGCAAGTTCCGAAGAGTTATCGAAAACAGCATCAGCAAATAATATATTACCGTCTTTTCTTATATTTTCCCACCGTCCTATTATACCCGTTTCTCTATTGTGCATATAATACATTACGGGGTGTTTTTCAAAATGTGTGGTATCAATGCCAGCCGTTAAGACTGAAAAACCGTAACTGTTTATTGTTTCATCTGATACTATAAATGTATATTTTGTTGCCATTATCTTAGTGTTTTATTATTATGTTGCAAATTGACACATAAACATTAGCATAATGAAAAACTTTTTCTATTTTGATAAAAAAAACAGTTGCCGCCGTGTTTGGTTTGTCTTCAATGCTGCCACCGTGCTTTGTTAGAATACCATTTGCCGCCGTGTTTGGTTGTCATCAATGCTGCCACCGTGCTTTGTCGGAATACCATTTGCCGCCTTGCTTGGTTTGTCATCAATGCTGCCACCGTGCTTTGTCGGAATACCATTTGCCGCCGTGTTTGGTTTGTCATCAATGCTGCCACCGTTCTTTGTCAGAATAACATTTGCCGCCGTGTTTGGTTAGTCATCAATGCTGCCACCGTTCTTTGTTAGAATACCATTTGCCGCCTTGCTTGGTTTGTCATTAATAAAAATAACTACACCTTATATATTTACACCCTTTCACAGCCGTGTAACGCCGTTTTAGCGTTTTTTACCCTAAAAACGCCGTAAAACGCTGTATTTTAATATTTTAACCCTTTTTCAAAATGACTATAAAAACCAATTGTGGTATACACCAAACCCCCGATTTTTCGGGGTTTGATGGCTGTTTTTGGTCTTAGTGTGGTGTTTTTCTCACTGTTTTTGGTTGAAAACATCGCCGTAACTCCGCCGTAACTCCGCCGTAACTCTTTTCACGGAGCAAAAATCGCCACCTTTTCCGCCACGTTGCAACACCCTTGCAACGGCATAAAAAAAGCCCGCAGGCGCACATACCCACGGGCTAAAAATTAACATATAATACGCTAAATACTAACTATTTAAATATCCAATCCCCACACAATCACACCCACCCACCAACCATCCACCATTTCCGCTCCGCCTTCCCTTCCCCAATCACCATAAAATCACCATAAATTACTTTTTGAGTGAAATTCGGGAAATGCTAAGTGATTGAGGGATAAAGGGGTAATGGGTGGGGGAAAAGATTTTTTGTGGTGTGGGGGATACAAGCATAACTATCAACGGACCATCATCTATATTATTATCAAGAGACCATACGATTATCAATATTATACCCCAAATCAATGCTGATATAGAAAAAAACATACAATTGCGGGCGTTTTGTCTTTTAGAATCAATATCCTTCCACTTTTTGCTTTCCATAATCTTTTACTAAGTTTTCTATTAACGAATAATCTTTTTACACTCTTTAAAAAGCAAGTCCGTAAATATCTATTGGCATCGAATCGGAAACCTTTTTGCAAATATATGCAATGGTTTTGACATTAGCAAAAAAAACCACCGGATTAACCCACCCCATTAACCCGGTGATTATTAAAATTTTACATTGTCTTAGTTAATCAAAAATACCTTCTCTTTGCCATTATATGTGGCGATGATGGTGGCGCGTCCGTCGGTGATTTTGCCGATGGAGATTTTTAAACCAGTTTTGATGTCGGCATCCACACTAAGGGTTGATTTATCGGTAATTGGTGCATATACCTGATAATGATTACATTCGTAGTAACCGTTGAAATTGGTAAAGAATACCGGCTGCGAAGGAATAACGAGCGGTTTGCCGTCGGCGGTGATTGTAATCTGCGGAACTTGCGGAATATCAATCGATTCGTTGCCTTTGGTAAAGCCAATTCCGTGAAGATCAAATAGTCCGTATGGTTTGTTTGATTGACGACGTTCCCACGGATTGCGGGGTTTGGGTTCTTCCAAATCGGGACCTTCGGCTACAAGATAGATGGCGTGTTTGCCAGTAAGTCCTTCTACCTGAGGCACTTTTATAGAATAAACTTTGGGCGATTTTGAAGCGTCGGCGGGTACTTCTATCACGCCGATTTCTTTGCCTTTCCAAGTGGAGTTGGTGTATGGACCGTCGAGCATAACGTGGATTTTGAATGCTCCGTGACCTTGCGACGAAAGGTTGATATTGAGCGTTGCTCCGTCACCTTTTTTGATTCCGGCAAATGCTTTAACTCCCTTGGTATCAGATGTTAATCCTCCAAAGCCAAAATATTTGAAACCTACAACGCCTTTGTTGGTAATGCCCACAAGATCCATCGAATTGTTCCAAACATCGTGATTATCTTGCATCCAATTGTTGTTGCTCATATAGCAGGCAAGTCCGGCAGAGTAATATTTATAAGGTGGAAGTCCAAAAATCTGAAAACCTTCGCTTGTAACCTCTGCGCCGGTGTACTCTTTGCCGTTCGTAGCCTTTGCAGTCCACTCATTATTAGGCGCATACGGGTCGTAAGCGGTGATTTTTACAGTGCCACCGTCGGCAACAGATTTTTTGTCCCAAGTGATTTTTACAGGAGCCACCATCGGCTGACGAGCGTATCCAAAACCGCGCGGAGGACGGTGATAGAACACATACCACTGACCGTTGATTTCTTGAATAGAGCCGTGAGTATTGTGTGCAGCGTTGGTTTCGGTAAGTGCAGAGCCGTCTTCGTTGAGCACAATTCCGCGCGAATCTACCAAAACTCCGCCCGAACGCCAAGGACCTAACGGAGAATCGCCGTAAGCATAGCGTAGAGCCGAATTGGTTGCGCCCAAACCGTATTCTGTGCCGCTGTATCCCGAAAACACCATTACATATTTGTTTCCCACCTGACGTATCGACGATGCCTCAAAGAAATTGAAATCCAATGGGTTCTGACCTTTATAAAGTGCTTTGTATTCCGAACCGGGCTTGTCTAAGAGTTTTCCGTCGCGAGTGCTTGCGGGTATAAATGGGTCGATGAGCGAAGTGCCAGGACGCTGCGAATACATTGTGTTTTGGTCTAACTCACAAGCAGTTGAATGTTGAAAACCATAAAAAACGTATGCGCGAAATCCTTTTTTGTAGTCTTTGTCTTTTTTGTTGGTGATAGGCTCGATAAATACCGAGGGGTCGAAATCAATTAGCGAACCATCCACACAAGCACTTCCGTCGGGGGTAAGGTTGATGGGCGTAAAAGGGCCATCGGGACGGTCGCTTTTGCACACCATAGGAATGCGTCGCCAGCCACGCGAATGGGGATAAAGATAGTAGGTGCGTTTGCCGGTTTCGCGGTCGTTAACTTCCACAAGGTCAGGGGCAAACATAGTATCCCACTGTCCGTTTACAAAGTACGAAAAAATCGGACCTTCATCGCGCCAATCGGCAAGATTTTCAACGGGAGCGCTCCACATACGAATATCGTTGCCACAATAGTCGGTGTAGCGGGTATCGTGAGAACCAATAATGTATGCGCGGTATTTGCCCGGATTGTCGGGGTCTTCAAACACACGGGGTTCGCCATCGGGAAGATGCTCCCACAGAGGCAGATAAGGGTTTTGCGCCGCTGCCGTGAGGGCACAAAATGTTGCAATGCTTAAAAAAAGTCTCTTCATATTAAATCAGAATAAAAATTTATGGGGTAAAGATAGTAATAAAGTGTAAAATAAACACTATTTTTACACCGAAATATTTTTAAAATAATACTCTATGAAAAGACACTTAATTTTGATTACATCAATGTTGACGGCGGCAGGCTTATCCGCCCAAAACCCTGTGGTGCAAACGTGGTTTACATCCGACCCCGCGCCTATGGTGCACAACGACACGCTCTACGTCTACACCGGACACGACGAGGACAATGCCGATTTTTTTTGGATGCAAGAATGGCGCGTGTATTCCACCACCGATATGGTCAACTACACCGACCACGGTTCGCCCCTTGCCCTTGAATCTTTTTCGTGGGCCGACGACCGCGCGTGGGCTTCGCAAACCATCTACCGAAACGGAAAATTCTATTGGTACATCTGCGCCCATTCTAAGATTTCGGGCGGAATGGCAATAGGCGTGGCTGTATCCGACAATCCCACAAAGGGTTTCAAGGACGCTATCGGCAAACCGCTTTTTGAAAACGGAAGTTGGGACCACATCGACCCCACCGTTTTTATCGACGACGACAATCAGGCTTGGCTTATGTGGGGTAATCCGCAATGTTACTACCTGAAACTCAACGAAGATATGATTTCGTACAGCGGCGGTCTCGGACAGTTGGATATGACCGAGGAGGCTTTTGGAGCACCCAAGATGGCGCAACGCGATTCCACCAAAAAGTACAAAGACTGCTATGTGGAAGGACCTTGGCTCACCAAGCGAAACGGCAAATATCAGTTGCTCTACGCTGCGGGAGGCGTTCCTGAACATATTTCGTATTCGGTAAGCGACAAAATTACATCAGGTTGGAAATATGCCGGCGAAATTATGCCTTTGTGCGAAACTGGCTCGTTTACAAACCATTGTGGCGTTATCGACTACAAAGGTCATTCGTATTTCTTTTATCATACGGGCAAACTTCCCGGAGGCGGAGGATTTGGCAGAAGCATTGCTGTTGAGGAGTTTAAGTATAATTCCGACGGTTCGTTCCCCAAAATTATGCCCACCGACGAGGGTGTAAAACCCATTGCCACTTTTAATCCTTTTAGAAAAGTTCAGGCGGAAACAATGGCTTTTTCCAAAGGAGTAAAAACCTACCAAAACGACAAACAGGGCGTTTATGTAAGTAACATTCACAATGGCGATTACATCAAACTGCAAGATGTAGACTTTGGCAAAAACTTTCCCCGTGTGTTTAGCGCGTCGGCGGCAAGCGGATTGCGTGGCGGCAAAATAGAAGTTCGTCTCGACAGCATCCGTGGCACTCTTGTAGCAGCCTTGCAAATCGACGGCACAGGCGGTTGGGAAAATTTCAAGACCTTTGCTGTTGACTGTGTGGGCAAGGCTGAGGGCGTTCACGATGTTTATTTTGTGTTTTCAGGAAGAAAAGGCCCCGAACTGTTCAACCTTGATTTTTGGGAGATGCGCGGAATTGAGCAATGCAATATGCCTGCTTTTCAAACCAAGTTTACAGCCGACCCTTCGCCGCTCGTTATTGGCGACACTTTGTTCCTCTTCTGCTCGCACGACGCATCGCCTGAGCACATCGTAGACCCCAACGAAAAGAGTTCGGCAGGTTTCTTTATGTACGATTGGCTGCTCTATTCCACAACCGATATGGTAAACTGGACAGAGCACGGCGCAGTGGCATCGTTGAAAGATTTTTCGTGGCGTAGTCGCGACAATGGCGGATGGGCTATCCAAGTGGTTGAGCGCAACGGCAAATACTATCTCTACGCACCTCTGCACGGTCACGGAATCGGAGTTTTGGTAGCAGATTCGCCCTACGGACCATTCAAAGACCCGCTCGGCAAACCCCTCGTTTGGGATCAGAGCAACTGGTACGACATCGACCCCTCAGTATTCACCGACACCGACGGTCAGGCGTATATGTATTGGGGTAATCCTCACACATTTTACGCACGTCTCAATAACGATATGATTTCGTTGAAAGACAGCGTGGTACGTCTGCCTCATATCGAAAATTATCAGGAAGGACCTTGGTTTTACCGCCGCGGTTCAAAATACTATCTCGGATTTGCATCTACCTGCTGTCCAGAGGGTTTGGGTTATGCTATGAGCGATAACCCAACAGGACCGTGGAAAAGCACCGGCTACATAATGCGCCCCACACAGCGCGACCGTGGCAATCACCCCGGAATTGCTGATTTTAAGGGCAAAACCTACATTTTTGGACAAAATTACGACCTTATGCACATCGACCTCTGGGAACACCACGAACGCCGCTCGGTAACAGTTGGCGAAATGCACTACAATCCCGACGGAAGCATTGAGGAAGTGCCCTACTGGCTCGACCAACAGCCTCTCAAACAGATAAAACCTCTCAACCCCTTTGCACGTGTTGAAGCCGAAACAATGGCGTGGGGTTACGGTCTCAAATCTGCCAAAATCGGAATTGAAAACACCGGCGTAGTAGAAAAAATGCCCTACTCAACCGGCAAGCGCAATATGTATGTCAACGACCTCAACGATGGCGAATACATCCGAGTTCGCGGTGTAGATTTTGCCAATGGAGCATCTCAATTTGCCATCACAGCGGCCGCCACCGGCACAGTAGAAATTTCGCTCCGCATCGATTCGCCCAACGGTGCTGAAATTGGCAAAGTTTTGGTAAAATCTACCGGCAACGTAGAAAAATACAAAGCATTCACCACCAAAATCACCAACGCAAAAGGCATCCACGACCTCTACATCACATTCAACAAGGCTAATGGAGAAGTAAGATTAGATTGGTGGAAGTTTGGGAAATAATGCATAATGCAAAATGCATAATGCATAATGCATAATGCACAATTAAATAAAAAAACGGGCGGTGATTACCGTCCGTTTTTTTTTGTATGTCAAATCAGTTTTATCTCTTTCCGCCGAGCATTACAGCCAACTCTTTATCTTTAAATGTGTGCTTTTCTTGATCCCAGAAACCAAAGTCGGCATCGTAGCACCAAGTGGTCCACGCAACGTTAAACTCGTCGAAAACCGAAAGCATATCCTTTGTCCAAGCGTAGGCAAGTTGACGGTCAACAGGACAATATACGCCCCATTCGCCGCAGAAAAGTTGAAGACCATATTTTGCTGCCACGTCGATAGCGTCTTTCATTTCGTTGTAAATGCGGTCGCGGTTCCATTCTTCCTTGGTGTATTGCTCAATAAACGGCTTAACGCTGTCGGGAGCGGCGGCGTAATCCTCTTGCGAAATCGGAATGCCAGGGTAAGTTACCTTGCCTGTGTAATCCTTAATGTTGGTCCACCACGCACCGTAATGCGTAACAATCATCGGGTTGTAGTAGTGGAAACTGAGGATGAGGTTCTTGTCGTTTTCGGGCACTTTGAGGAATTTAAATGTGCCAACGCCCTGCCAAAGGTTAGAGCCGATAACGAGTGTGCGTTCGGGTTCGCGGGCGCGGATAGCCTTGTGAACTTTTGCAACAAGGTCGTTCCACTGCTCGTGTTTTTCGGCGGTGGGCTCGTTCATAAACTCATACGCAACCCAATCTGTGCTGTATCCGCTGAGCGAATCTTGCAGTTGGCTCCAAAGATTGATAAGTCCCTGTTGAGCATTCTCGTCGGTAAAAAGAGTGTTGTGTCCACCCTCGTTGCCAGCGTTGAAATAGTGAGCGCGGATAATGTGGAGGTCAACAATAGCGCGAATATTGTATTTGCGGGCAAGGTCGAGAGCGTTGCGCAGAAGAGCCCACGCCTCGGGAAGTTTGTTGCCCTGCTCATCCCAAAACTGTTCCTCGTCGATAGGGATACGCACGTGGTCGAAACCGAGACTGTCGAGGCGTGCAAAATCGTCCTCCTGAATATGCAAACGACGTTCTTCGCCCCTTGCCTCGCTTTGCGAAAGCCAATGGCTCAGATTGGTTCCGCGTTTGATTATAAAGCCCTCCTTAACCTCAGGCTTATTTCCGCAAGATGCTATAATACAGCATAGTGCGATTAGTGCAAATAAAAATTTTTTCATTTAAGTGACGTATTAAAGATTATTATCTCCGCAAATGTAACAATATTTTAAAAAAAACAATTTGAAACTTGAAAAAATCGATTCTACATCAGCCCCGTCATATACACTGGCAAACAGGTTGTATCTCCATCTTTGACGTAATCTTTGGTGTAGACCAAAAATTTTTCTCCTATGCGCGAATGATATTTTTCACTAAAAGCATCTAATGACTTGTGCGACTTGTAGCCCGATGATTTAACCTCAATAGGACATATTTTATTACCCTTAGAAATTAAAAAATCAACCTCATAATTGGTATTACCTTTGTTTGTGGGAAATGTATAGTAATACAATTCGTTACCCGCTGCATAAAGCATTTGAGCAACAAGGTTTTCGTATATATAACCGAGATTTGCTTCAAGTTTATCGAAAAGCAGTTTTTGGTAGATGATATTATCGGTGTACTTTTTATCCCAAAAGGCGAGTGCAATAAAAAGACCAGTATCGGCTATAAACATCTTGTAGGCATCCATAAGGCGGTGCATTCCAAGACCAACATTAGGGTCGGTAGTATGAAAAGCCAAGTTAACCACCTTGCTTTCACGCATTTCTGAAACAATGGTGTCGATATTGTCGGTGCGTCGCTCTTTAATAGCAGTCTCGATCATATACCGCGAGGCATTTGTATTTAATTGAGCCGGAATGTTTTTAAACATCATTGAGGCACGCCCCGACGGGTCGATTTTTCTGAAATCAGTATCGTAGAGTTTCAAAATATCGCGCTTTATAGCATCAACTTTTTGCATATTGTTGTATTCAAGATAGGTATCCACCGATTGTGGCATACCGCCAACAAGCATATATAATCGAAGATCGTGCATAATGGTTCGGTGCGACACTCCAAGCGGCTTTTTTTGCTCGTAAAAAATTCTAACAAAATTAAGTCCGTTTTCTTTACCCATAGCCCATAGAAACTCCTCAAAATCCATAGGGTGAAGTGTAAGGCTTTGTTCTTCACTCGGTATCAATATGTTTTGCACATTTCTTTTAATCGAAATCAATGAGCCTGTTTCGATATAGTCGTAACGACCATCCTTAACTAAATGTTTAATAGCCTGTCGTGCCAAAGGTTGATTTTGAACTTCATCAAAAATAATCACCGAATTACGCTTATAAAGTGTAACATTAAATAGTGTCTGCAACGATAGGAAAAAGTTGTTGAGATTAAACATATCCTCAAACAAATGATCTATATCCTTTGACTTATGCGAAAAATCTATAAGAATATACGATTTATATTCACTTTTGGCAAAAGATTCTACAAGTGTTGATTTGCCAACACGTCTTGCACCTTCTATAAGTAATGCAGTGGCTCCGTTGCGTTCTTGTTTCCAACGCAGCATATCATCATATAATTTTCGCTTGAATATCATACAGTATAAATTATTGGTTTTCGGCAACAAAGATATAACACTTTGCAGAAATCCGCAAATTTATTTTGGCAAAAAATGCAGAAATCCGTAAATCTTTTTCGTCTAAAAATGCAGAAATCCGTAAATGTTTAGTATCTTGGCTCATTAAAATGGTTATCAGTTAATTTTGTCGGCAATACAATTATTGATAAAAATCACTATCTTTGCCCAAAATAAAAAACTCATCACTTATGAAAAAAATCTTAGTATCTTTATTATCAACTATTTGCGTATCTTACGTATCGGCGCAGCAGGTGTATTACACACCCCTTGCCGACAATGCACTGCGGGTGAGATACAGCAATCAACAAAATTCTTCGTTGCCAGATTGGATTTACACCGCCGACAAATTCAACGGCGAATCTAAGGCAAAACCCACCGACATTGCTCTTGTGGAGCAGACTCTCCGCAACGACACCGCTTTTCTGAAATTTTCGAGCAGCGATAGCGAGTTCTTTTTTGGTCTTGGGCAGTTTCAAGACGGATTCAACAATATCAAAGGTCTGCCGCGCCGCCTTACGCAGGTAAACACGCAGATATCGATTCCGGTGCTGATTTCGAGCAAAGGCTACGGAATTATTTGGAACAATTATGCCGAAACATTCTTTAACCTTCCCGAAAACAAGGTGCAACTATCTAAACAAGAGGGCATTGGAGCCACCGAAACCGTAAACGTTACCACCACCGAGGGAGGCCGTCAGGAAGTCCGCCACCGCAATCTCTACGAGGCAGAAATCACTGTAAATCAAGACGGTGAATATGCTATTCTCTTAGATGTTGGACAAAAAATGGCTCGTCGCCACAACCTTCAAATCGATGGCAAAACGGTTATCGAAATGCAGAACGTTTGGTTGCCGCCCACAGCGTCCACCATTGTGCATCTTACCAAAGGCACGCACAAGGTAATATCCGAACTATCCGACAACGACCGTCCTGTGCTATTTTTCGGAATCAACGACAATATCCAAACCCTTACCGCATATCCCTCTGACGCAGTGGATTACACCATAATCAAAGGCACTCCCGACGAGATAATTGCCACCTACCGCAAACTCACCGGCGAAGCACCTCTGATGCCAAAATGGGCGCTGGGCTACATCCATTGCCGCGAACGTTTCCACTCGCAAAAAGAGATTCAAGAAACCGCCGACAAGTTTATTTCCGAAAATATTCCTTTGGACGTGATTGTTCAAGATTGGCAGTATTGGGGCAAAAACGGTTGGAACTCAATGGTTTTTGATGCCGAAAACTATCCCGACCCCAAGGCTCTCACCGATTATCTGCACTCCAAAAACATAAAGATGATGCTTTCGGTATGGTCTAAAATCGACAAAAATTCCGAAGTGGGCAAAGAGATGGAACGCGCTGGATATTACATACCTAACACCGATTGGATCGACTTTTTCAACCCCGAAGCCGCCGCCGCATATTGGAAAAATTTTAGCCAAAAACTCCTTCCCACAGGCATCGACGCTTGGTGGCAAGACGCTACCGAACCCGAAAACGACGACCTCGAAAACCGCTTTGTAAACAATGGCACTCTCGACGGCAACCGCGTGCGCAACGTCTACCCTGTGTTGGTAAACAAAACTGTGTATGAAGGACTTATCCGCGACCAACCCAACAAACGCCCGATGATACTCACCCGCAGCGGATTTCTCGGCATACAGCGTTATGGCTCAGCACTTTGGAGCGGCGACGTAGGCAACGATTGGGAAACTCTCCGCCGTCAAATTACAGGTGGATTGGGTTTGCAGGCTGCGGGTGTGCCGTGGTGGACCTACGATGCAGGCGGATTTTTCCGTCCTCGCGACCAATATCAAAATCAAGATTACATTAACAGAATGTTGCGATGGATACAACTATCGGTATATCTGCCGCTTATGCGCGTTCACGGATATATGAGCGACACCGAGCCGTGGCGTTATGGTGCTGAGGCTCAAAGCATTATTAAAGATTGCATCGAAATGCGCAAAAAACTTACTCCTTATATATATAGCCACGCCGCCGAAATTGCTTTCAACGGCTCCACAATTATGCGTCCCTTGGTTTTCGACTTTGCCAACGACCCAAAAGCATTGGAACAAAAATACGAATATATGTTTGGCAAGTCACTATTAATCAGTCCCGTAACCGAACCCGATGTTACTCAATGGCAAACGTATCTTCCTGAAAATGAGGGCGGATGGTATGATATAAATCACCAATTTGCACATTACAACGGCGGACAAACCGTTACCACCGAAATAGACCAAACCCAAATTCCTGTTTTTGCCAAAGCGGGCAGCATCTATGTTGAAAAAATTAACGGAGATTACTTGGCTATCAATGTTTTATATGGCAATAATGCAGAATTTACGCTATACGACGACGATGGCACAAGCACTAATTATCAAAACAGTATATATCAATATTCAAAAATCAAGTTTTCGTGGAACAATGCCGCCAAAACTCTCACCATAGAATCTCTTGGAAGTAAAAAGGCTGTAAATCAGACATTTGAAATAGCAATTATGGGATTGGAAACTCATAAAGAAAGCCATATTCAAGTAGGTGGTTTTGAAAGAACCAAAACCACAGATATAAAAGGTGCAGGTTTCAAAACCGTTAAATACAAAGGCAAGACTTTGAAGGTAAAATTTTAAACCGCCTACAAACCGCAGTCTATATCATTGATATTTTTAATTGTCGGCTGACATTCAGTATGTTGGCCGATAATTTTTTCCATCCACATCATATTGTACCAACGGTTGAACTTAAAGCCGCTTTTTTGAAATTCGCCCACAAACCTATAACCGTGCTTTTCGTGAAACCTTCGGCTTGCATCGGTAATATGTTCGTCGTTTGGTGTGCAAGATGATGTGATACTTGCATTTACATTCAAAATACCTTGAAGGCTGAGCAAACGTTCCAACTCTGCCAAAAGCACCGAACCCACATTTTGATGGCGGCAATCCTTATGGACATAAATAGAAGATTCCACGCTCCAATCGTAAGCCTTGCGCACCCTAAAACGCGATGCGTAGGCGTAACCCTTGATTACGCCGTCTTCCTCAGCCACAATGTAGGGGTAAAAAGTTTTGGTTTTCTCGATACGTTGGGCAAACTCCTCAACAGAAGGCACATCCCATTCAAATGTAATCGCCGTATTTTCAACATAATAGGCGTAAATATTCAGCAATTGCGCCGCATCAGCAGGCGTGGCAAAACGTATTTTCATTGTTTTAAATTTTTTTGCAAAAATAGAAAAGTCGTATGACTTTTGCAAGGATTGTTACAAAAGTCGTATGACTTTTGTGGTAAAGAATAAATAACATATCGGGAAAACTGCACTTTTGGACAAAATAAATTTCGGGGGAACTGCAAAATATCTTAAAATTAATTTCGGGGAAACTGCATTTTTTTGAGCTAAACATTTTGAAAAAACTGTATTAATGTTTATATTTGCACTGAAATTTAAATAGTTAATGCATTATGATATTCAAACGCAAATTATACTCAAAAATGCTGCAATGGAAACAGCAATGGCAAGGTAAGTATGCTTTACTCATCGAAGGTGCAAGGCGTGTTGGTAAGTCCACCTTGGCGGAAAGTTTCGCCAAAAACGAGTATAAGTCGTACATATTGATTGACTTTTCAAAAACGTCACCACAAATAAGTGAATTGTTTGACGACATTAACGATTTGAATTTCTTTTTCGTTAAATTGCAAGGTATTTATAAAATTCAATTGGAAGAACGTCAATCTGTTATAATCTTTGATGAAGTTCAGAACGAACCGAGGGCGCGACAAGCAATCAAACATTTAGTGAAAGACGGCCGCTACGACTATATTGAAACAGGATCTTTGATTTCTATCCGCAAAAACATCCAAAACATTGTGATTCCGAGCGAAGAAATGAGCCTTACACTCAATCCAATGGATTTTGACGAGTTTTATTGGGCATTGGGCAATGAGGTAACACCCACGCAGTTAAGGCAAGTTTTTGAGATGAAACGCCCCATAGGAGATGCCCTTCACCGCCGTTGGATGCGAGATTTGCGGCTTTATATGCTTGTGGGCGGTATGCCTCAGGCGGTAAGTGCGTATTTGGAATACAATAATCTACAAAAAGTGGACAGTGTAAAACGTGAAATATTAAAACTTTACGACATTGATTTTCATAAGATTGACCCGTCGGGCAGGGCATCGTTGATTTTCAAAAATATTCCGGCTCAACTTTCGGGCAATACTTCGCGCTATATTGTTTCGTCTGCGATAGGCAGCCGTCGCACAGAAAACACAGACACCGTGATTTCGGAAATGTGCGAGAGTCGTACCATCAATATTTCGTACCACTGCACCGACCCTAATATTGGACTGAGTTTGCACAAATCGCTTGATGCCTTTAAGATATTTATGGCTGATACAGGATTATTTGTAACACTTTGCTTTTGGGACAAGGACTACACAGAAAACATTATCTATGAGAAACTTCTGAGCGACAAACTTGAAGCCAACCTCGGATATATTTACGAGAATCTTGTCGCTCAAATGTTTATCGCATCGGGCAACAAGTTGTTTTATTATTCGTTTCCAAAAGACGAAAAGCACGTTTACGAAATAGATTTTCTGCTCTCTCGCGGCAACAAACTTATTCCGATAGAAGTTAAGTCGTCGGGCTACAAGTCGCACAAATCACTTGATATTTTTTGCGACAAATACTCCGCTCGTATAGGCGAAAGGGTTATGCTATATACAAAAGATTATCAAAAAGACGGTATGGTTCAATGCGTTCCGATGTATTTTGCAGGGTTGGTGTAGGGGAAATAATATGAATGGACGCATCTATTGGTAGAAGATTTGCAAAATGAAAGAATACGTTACATTTTTGGAATTTGAGTAATCCTCTTTTTCTGTTATTGACGGCATTTCAGGCAACCACGATGGCGATGTTTTTTAGAACCAAACGCGTCAATTAAGTATATCTATGGGCAATGAGGATAAAAGTTGATTATTGTTTTCACTTAATGTTGGCACGTTTATTAATAATCTTTTCCTTGCTCTGCTACATCCTACATAATAAACACGATGCGTTTCATTGTTGTCAAGGTCAGGATGGATTATAAATTCAAGGTCTTTTTCTTCGGGAAGTATAATAAAAACGTTATCAAATTCTTCGCCCTTTGATTTATGAATAGTTTTATGTTTAATATTGGCATCAACATATTTGACACCCATAGCCGCATCCAAATAATTATGGGCTAGATAAAAGGATTTATATTGTCCCTCTCTAAAAGAAGGTAAATGAATCCCTATTACATTTGAAACAAAATTATAGAAATCCATTAGTGTCTTATTTCGATACTCATCATATCGTTGTAAAAGACGACGAAGCCAAATAATACTTGAAGTCCTATCTGTATTTATTGTATCTAATTGATGCCATGCGCTTCTCAAATCATTTAATTTCGCATATTCCACTGCTTTTATCAAAGACTTTATTATACATTGACGTTCTGTGTTTGAATCAAAATCATCTTCTAAAATATTAGAAAAAGTGCTTGATTCTAAATGATTTCTCATTGAATTTGCTAATATATTTTGAAAAGCAAGCGTTTTTATATTATCTGTATGACAAAGTTCTATCGCTTTTTGATAGCAATCCAATTTGTCGCCAACAATTAAAACCGGTTTTTCTCCACGTTCACCATTGACATATATTTGTGTAAATGATGTTCTAATTAAATTAAGGAAATCGATTATTTGAATCGTACTACGTCGATTGCCACGAATCTCATATTCTTGCATCTTAGGTACTTTGAAATCGTCAAATTGCTTGGCTGTTGCTCCAATGAAACCGTATATTGATTGTGCCTTATCACCTACAACGCCAATTGTTGTTCCATGTTCGCCCATATACAACAAAAAGTCATTCACGAAAGGAATTGTATCCTGAAATTCATCAACATAGATGTATGGATATTTGGCACGAAGTAAAGTATAAAGATTTAGGTACTTGTTCAAAATAAGCCAAGATATGTAAAGGATGTCATCATAGTTGATTAAACCTTGATTCCACATATATTGCTTAAACAAGATATATGCATTGTTCGGGATAAAATAGTTTCTTGATTTATGTGGTTGTTTGGGTTTGTATTCTGTGAATTGATTGTTATTATAATGCCAAAATGAATTATGTAGTCCTTTACAGTAACTTTCTGTTTCAATCCATTGTTTCCCCGCTTTTGACAATAACCTATTTGCTATTCCAATCGAAATATAATTAGAATCATCAATAATAGATATGTTCTCATATTGCAATCCAATTTCATTAGCAACAAGATAGACATAAGGTTTAACAACATTGGTGTAAAGAAAACTATGGATGGTTGTGACATCTACACAGTCATTATTGTATTGCAATCTTTTAGATATCGTATCTGTACCCACATTAGTATAAGTAATGCAAGCAATTTTTTTTACTGCACCTAATCTTTTAGATTTAGCAAGTACTTGTTTGATATGGTTGACAAGCCAATGCGTTTTGCCTGCTCCGGGTCCCGCACTAACTTTAAACGATTCTTCAATAGGAATCTTACTATCTGATGTTATGAGAGTAGCCATTTGAGTGCTTCTTGTATGTATGTTGGTACGTGGAAATCTTTTTTATCTTTTGCTTCCGCGTGGAAATTATTTTCTAACACAACAGTTAATTCTAATGCATTCGTTCCTTTGGTTACAGAATTGAGGTAACGAGATGCAAGTATTGCTTTGCGCTTTTCTTCTTTCGACCAATTTGAATTGTTGATAGAATTCTTAATGCGTGTATTTTCTGCGCCTTCCCTAAGTATTTCGAGCATCTTGGTAACATCAAGTTCTTTAATTAAACTCTTTAATTCATTCCTATTGCTTACTGATTCTGTCAATAATAATTCACAGTCAGCATTTTCCCTCATAAGGTCGTATTCAAGAGTTTTGCCGTATGTAGAATCTTGTCGAAAGAAACGGATGTTGGGATGTTCTTTATATTTGTTATCTTCTTCATCTCCATGATGTTTGTATTCGCTTGTTGATTCTTGACCATATTCATAGGGATAGCATTTAACAAAATCATTGCTGTCTTGCAGTTTCATTACAGGATCTATATCTGTGATGCAAGCAATACGTTTGTTGATTGCAAATCCATTTGTAGTATCAAACATTTTTAAGAAATGGTTAAAGTAACGACCACCCATATTAACAACTAAAACATGGGAATCTGTTAAATTATATCCTAAGTATTTGGCGAAAACAGGCAGAAGCAACTCTTCTGCAATACCCTCTACAAAAATTAATTTGCTTGCAAAAAACATATCGGATTTGGTAGCGTCAAGAAATCTCTGAACAAATAATTTTGATTTTTTATCATCCTCATTAGTTTCGTCAAACACATTACGCGGATAGCCTACGCTTATTTCACCTAACTTTGTAGTGGAAAGGCATAATAAATCTTCAACCTTGACGGCGGAAACAATCTGAGTAGAATGAGTTGTAATGAATGTTTGTCGAATATGATAATTAGTTTTATTGTCTTGCAAAAACTGTAAAAACTTGTACTGCATTGCAGGGTGAAGATGTGCTTCGCATTCTTCTATTGCCAAGAATGTTATCACTTTTGCATTGCGTTTCATAAAGGCTGTATTTGCTTCGGCTTGCATTTTCGCAAGAAGCAAAGACATGTAAATGAGGTTGTTATACCCTAATCCATTGTAAGTGGTGGGAATCTCTATGCCAACACTATATTTGATAATCAATCGAAGTGCCGAAAATAATTCATATTCAGTCAATTCTCCATCAAAATCAGGGGTTGCCCCATTGAAGGTTACTCCCGATTCTTTGGCGTATTTCAAAAAAATATCTTTGCCTAATTGCAGTCTATTCTGCAAAGTTGTCATTAACGGTGATGTTTGTTTCAAAAAATCATCACGTTTTTTCTTTAACTCTGCATTTTTGTCATCATCAGACTTGGACTCGTCCTTTTTAACATCATAGTCGATGAAGAAATCAAGTACCTCTCTTAATAATGGATTATAACCGGCGTATAAATCGCGGTTGACATCTCTAATAGCATCAAGAAATTGATAATCAATTTTATCTAAGATGTCACGATTTATTTTATTATTTCTTGCGCCACTTGTTCGTACCCCTTGATATTTCCTTATATAATCTCGTTCCAATATTTTCCATATTTCCTTTGCGGAAGATAACGTAGAAACATCTGCTATATAATTATCCTCTTCATTATCTGACAATTGGTATGTGTATGATATTTTGGCCTCATTGCTAAGTGTTTCATCTATCATAGCATCACTAAAAAGTGCAATTTCTTGAGAAACGTCTGACTCATTTTCGCTTTTGTGCAGAATGATTGATATAGCAAATTTTGGAGAGTGTGTTTTTAGAACATTTACATCAGTTTCATAATATAGGTCATTCGTGTGAACGTCTCTATGTCCATAATAACCCAACACAAGACCTAATGCCCTTAATAGGTTGCTCTTGCCTGTATTGTTATGACCAATTATAACATTCACACCCTCGTGGAATGGAATACTTACCTCTTTAAAGTTTCGAAATCCTGATATGTTAATTTGTTTAATATACATCACTAAAAATATAAAGTATTACACATAATTCAATTATAATACTAAAAGAAAAGCATTAGAATATGCTTTGTAAATATAAGAATTAATTTTTGAAATGACAATACCTATTCCTCAACTTATTGATAATAGTCAACACAAAAAAACATCATTATTTCCTCGACGCAACAAAAAATGCCATTTTTATTTCCTCGACGCAACAAACGCATTTTATCGGCGCTATTATCGTTAGAAAAAATCTTTTCCTCGGGAATAGGTCTTAAATAATTTTTCTACCTTTACAGCACAATTTTTTTAACACATACCAAAAAGATGAAAAGATTTTTATTAACATTCTGCGCTGCTGCAACGATGTTTTCGACAATGGCGCAAAAACCTGAAACTCAGGTATATCTATGTTTTGGACAGTCGAATATGGAGGGCAATGCCCAAATTGAAGAAATCGACCGTCAGAATATCGACCCACGCTATCAAATGATGGCTGCGGTAGATTTTCCAAAAATGGGCAGAAAAATGGGCAAAACCTATCCCGCCGTGCCGCCTCTCTGCCGCGAAAACACAGGCCTCACTCCCGTTGACTATTTTGGCAGAACAATGGTAGAAAACCTTCCTAAAAACGTGAGTATCTGCGTTATAAATGTTGCTATCGGCGGTTGCGACATCAAGGCTTTTATGAAAGATAGCATCGAGGCATATTGCAAAGTTTGTCCCGATTGGATGGTGCCGATGCTTGCCGCTTACAACAACAATCCTTATCAACGCCTTGTGGATATGGCCAAAATCGCTCAGAAAAAGGGCACTATCAAAGGTATTCTTCTGCATCAGGGCGAAACCAACACAGGTCAGGAGGCTTGGCTCGGAATGGTTAAGTCGGTGTACGACAACCTGATGAAAGACCTCAACCTTAATCCCGACCAAGTGCCATTGCTTGCAGGCGAGGTGGTAAACAGCGACCGTGGAGGTGTTTGTGCAGCCCACAACCCAATTATCAACCGTTTGCCCGAGGTTATCAAAAACGCTCACGCAATTAGTTCGAGCGCCTGCCCCGAAAACTTCGACCAACTGCATTTTACCGCCGAAGGTTACAGGATTCTCGGTCGCCGTTATGCCTTCAAAATGCTTCAATTACAGGGCATTACACCAAAAGACAACTCTAATCCGAGGGCAAACAATTTGGTGTCGCCTGTTATGCACGTTATGAATTTTTATTTTGACCGTGAGCAAAACAAGATGGTTCGCGACAACAGCAAGGCTAAACTTCGCTCGGCAACTTTCAATGTATACGCTCCCAACGCCAAAAAGGTGGAATTTTCTTCGCAATTTACCGACGGTTTGCAGCCTATGGTAAAAAATGCTAACGGCGTGTGGTCCATCACATTAAACTCGCCCAATCCCGACATTTATCCCTATAATTTTGTGGTAGACGGCGTTTCGATTTCCGACCCAGCAAATATGGAGATTTTCCCTAACGAAAATTTCAAGGCTTCACTTTTCCAAGTACCTGACAACGAGCAACTTTACACCGTAAAAGACGTCCCCCACGGACGTGTTACTTATATGCAATACAAGAGCGACGAACTTGGTGTTTACCGTCCGCTAATTATCTATACTCCTGCCGAATACGAAGAAAATCCCAACAAAAAATATCCTGTTTTCTACCTTGTTAGCGGCACCACCGACACCGAAGAAACTTGGTATAAAGTGGGCAAGTTCAACACCATTCTTGATAATTTGATTGCCAACGGCAAGGCTGTGCCAATGATTGTGGTGCTTCCCTACGGCAATATGCTCCACGGCACTCCAAATCCCGCCACAATGGACGCAGTGCCTATGTATCAGCAGTTTGCACGCGTACTCACCAACGAAATTATGCCTTTTGTAGAAAAGAATTTCCGCACCAAAAACGACCGTGAGAGCCGTGCCATTGCAGGTTTTTCGCGTGGAGGCGGACAGTCGCAATACACTGCGTTCTCTAATCCCGACAAGTTTGCTAATATGGCGTCGTTTAGTTCGTACCTCATTCCTGAGGCTATGGACAAAGAGTTTTCGAGCCTCTTGACCAAAGATAATATGAAAAAGACCTTCAAAGTGCTTTGGTATGGCGTTGGCTCCGACGATTTCTTGTACAACCACGTAAAAACTCACCGCGATTATTTCGACAAACGCGGCATCGAATACAAATACAAAGAAACCGAAGGCGGTCACACTTGGATGAATGCAAGAGATTATCTTACAGATGTTTATCAATTGCTGTTCAAATAGGTTGATTTAAAAAAAATAAATATAAAAGGAGAAAAACATTATTGTTTTTCTCCTTTTTTTATAATCAAACTTATTCATTGAAAATCATTAGTATATCCAATAATACCCTCTGATTCTTGTAGTTGTAATATATTCCTTGTTGTAATAGTTTTTTTCAATAGTGATTTTGTTGTTTTCATCGTATTTGATATTAAAGAAAAACAACCTAAAATCTAAGTGCGGTCGACTTGTGCAGAACATCATTGATGATTGGTTATAGAGATTTTCTATTTCATCAATATTATTTAGAATATTATTTAAATTTTCAGTGTTCATATTAAGCAAATATCGGGAATATATTCGATAACCGTAATTGTCTGAATGCTCTTGTGGATATTCTTCATTAGATAACCATTCTAATCTTTTTGCACCCTCTTCCAATATCTCATTTTTAAAATTAGAAAAATCCTCAACTTTATATGTGCTGTATAATACAGCACAATAAAATTGACCCTCAATAATAGGATAAATATCGAATGAAGGTCTGTCAAAGTCAAAAAAATACTCCGCAAAATGTGCTTGGGTTTGGCTTATAAGGCGTTTTAATAACTCGTTTTTATCATCAGAACTAATGAAACTATTGTTTTGAAAAAATAGAGAATGATTGCAATAATCAGCAAGTTGTTGGGCATCATCGCATTGGTCCACAATTTTGTTATACTCCTCAGAGTTTTTGCGCATTGATGGCAATTGCTCAAATTTCGACGACCATTGCATCGCTGTGTCGGGTTTGTAATGAATTTCTTTCCCTGTGCTTCTGTTTATTGTTGTGGTTCCTGCCCTCTCAGTTTTTAACATATCAAGACTTAAATCGTACGAGAGTGAATCATAAGGCGGAATCCAATTGTATTTAAGAGCATCATCTATTTTTAAATAATAGATTTGTTTGTCGGTGCCCACTTTTTCCAAAATAAAACAATGATATATGGCAGGAGGCTCCAATATCAACGACATCGACACTAAATTGTTGTAAAGATATGTTTTGTCAACATCTCCTTGTATAAATTGAGCGAGTATGGCTGTGTCAGGAGACCCTAATAATGGTATAGAATCTTCCATATAAACTATCTTGGGATATTCTTGAGTGGGTTTGTCGGCACAAGAACAGATTGTGATTAAAAATATAAATATGTAAAATGTATATCTTTTCATATAATTCTGATTTTAGAGATATTCCCAAAGTTTACCATTATAGTATTTTTCATAAATAAACTTATATTGATTATTTTGGTATCTGAGTTCAACTTTTGCTTTTCTATTTTCAATAGTGTCACAAATATTTACTTTATAAGTTTTGTTTAAGGTGTCATTAACAAAGCACGAATCAACAATAAAGAAGGGTTGTTGAATATTGTTTTTAACATCGTTATAATTATGTCCGTAGTCCCAAGGCGAATAATAAAAGAGAGAATAAAAAATTATCTTTCTAATATTTTTATAACCTTTATCTGTCAGCGGATATTGATTGTAATAGGTATTAATAAAGTCTTCAACAAATTCGGTACTTTGAATTTTGTAGAATTTGCTCAAATCATTTAGCCTTAATTCTCTGTACTTTTCATACTTATAATATAATAAATCGACAACCGTATCCCTAAATGTATCATATATATATAAGTTGTAATACCCGTTTGCTCTTATAGTTTGTGCATAAAGGTCTTTATCAAGCATTTCTACTGTTGGAACGTGATATATAGTACCCGGCCAATATATTGCACGACTATCGAAATTAATCACAGTATCCTTTCTGTGTTTACTATCAGAATCAGATTTCAACCCGCAACAACTTAGTACAAGGCTCAGAGTAAAGAATAATATGTAGAATGTTCTCATTGCTAATCAGTTATTTTAATAATGGGCGTTTTGGCAAATATAGGGATTTTTTTTGAAAACAAAAAAGGCTACCGAATTGGCAGCCTTTTTATATTAATTATCCTTGTGTTATTCCACCACCAAAACAAATCCTCCTCTTGGGGTCATTTCAATGGTTTTGGGTAAAGATTCGGGATTTTCGATTGACCATTTGGATTCATTATCAGCATCATAAAATGCCTGAATTGTTTTAGCATTTTGGATAAAACTCAAATCAATGTTTGCCGAAAGATTATCGTCTTTGCCATTGATTCCAGCCACATACCAAACATTTCCCTTGCGACGTGCAATTACGGCATACTCGCCCGGATAGCCTGCCACAAACTTGATGTCGTCCCAAGCGGCGGGAAGATTTCCAAAAAACTCCTGCACCTCTTTGGGCTGAGCCAAAAGACTTTCGGGACGGTCGGCTATGTGCTGCAATGCCGATTCAAACAATACCGTAAGTGCCAATTCGTGAGCATTGGATGTGATGTGAGGATTTTGCGAATCAGAAAATGCACAAGGCGTGTAATCCATTGGTCCAATAACATTGCGGGTAAAGGGCAATGTGGCGTTGTGCCAAGCCGCTTTTTTGGTTAATTCAGGTCCATTGTTGTACCATTCAGCACCATAAACAGCCTCGGTGCTCATAAGATTGGGATATGTGCGTTGCCATCCGCGAGGAATGGTTGCACCGTGAAAATTTACTGTAAGATGGTGTTTTGCAGCACTTTGCAAAAGGTCGATACAATAACTCATATTGGCTTGGTTGTCGCCGGAGAAAAAGTCGATTTTTACACCTTTTACGCCGATTTTTTCGCACCAAGCAAACTCTTTTTCACGTTCTTCGGGTTTGTTGAGACGGAATTTTGGTCCGGGAGCACCATCTACCCAACCTATCGACGAACTATACCAAATCAAGGGTTTTATATTTTTGTCAACTGCGTATTTTACAGCATCTTCGATGGTTTTTCCATCTTTCATTTCGTCCCATTCGGCATCGATAAGCACGTATGGAAGTTTAAGAGTAACGGCAAGGTCAACATATTTTTTTATAATGTTGTAATCGTTGCTGCCGTGATTGTATGCCCAATAAATCCACGAAACCACGCCCGGCTGCACCCACGAAAAGTCGGCTTGATAATCTGTCGGTTCTGACACGTCGGTAATGAGCGTACTTTCAACAATATCAGCCAGTTTGCCTATTACAGCCACACGCCACGGAGTAAAAAATTCGCCGGAGATTGTGGTTTCGTTTTTATCGGGACGCACTTCGTAGGTTTCAAGATTATTGTCGTTCCAAAGGCAAGATGCACTGTTATAATTTTTTACATCAGCCTCGCTCAAAAGCACAAACACATCTTTAACCGGCTCTATCAAAGCGGGATAGCCCCAACGACAGCAAAATCCGTCAGCCGATTTAAACACGCCCGAAAAACTAAATACAGGTTGTTGTTTTGCGGTGTTGGCCTTTGGGAAAAATCCCTCATACGATTCGCACCACTGTTGCATCCAGCGGGTTACGCCTTCGGGAATATTAAAGGCGGTTTTTTCTTGCGGAATTGCCGAATCGTTGAGATTGTGCAAACGGTAGCGGAATGCTATTCCATTGTTGTACACGCGCAAAATAAGGTCGATGTTGGGATTTAATGCGGCGGAATATTCGCTTGCAAGGTTTTGGCAATTAGCCTTTTTGCCTGTGAGCATTGTGTAGTCGTCGGTAACGGCTTGCACATACGAAAAATCGGGCGCAATACAATTATCAAAACCAAATTTTTCGATTGTGAGCACCTTTTGGTCGTAATACGTTACGCTAAACTTGCCCGAATCGGCAAAAAGCCTGATATTGGCGTCGGGCGAAGTGCAAATAAAATTGTTGGGCTGATGGCAGCCCGATGCGCCAATCACAAGCGCTGTGGATAGCAAAGTCAAAGTTTTACAAAATCTAATCATATACAATAGTTTAAAATGTTAATTTCTAAAAATATAAAACCCCGGTTTTGGCGGGGTTTTAATTAGGATGTCGGTAATCACTGACGTTAAAAAATCGTTTAAAAATATTATTCAAGCACTTCTGATACCTTGTTTTTAAGTGTTTGTTTTGAAAAAAGCCGAATAATACTTATTTAAAATAAATCCAATCAATTTCGATGTCTTTACCTGTGATTTTCAGGTCGATGACACCTTTGGGTTTTGCTTTCAAAGCAATAGTAGCGGTTTTAAATTCCGCACTTTGTGGCAGTGATCCGTCGGCGATAGGCTTGCCTGTGCCGTCGGTGATGGTTACCGAACCTCCTGTTGTAGAGCGATATTGAATATATGCTTTTTTGAATTTTCCTGCGCCAAAATCCACACGGTTGTAACGCACGTTGCCGTTGCTTCCAAAGATTGTTTTCCAACCTTCAAAACGTTTGGTAGTGTCGGCGTCGTTGGCGTGAAGGTATTCGATTTTAGCCGATCCGCCAATTTCGCTGTAACGGTCGATTTGGATTTTCTGAGTTGCGTTGTTGATGCCTACGCCACGGAGAGTAGGTTTAACGGGACGGATAGTACCGTCGGCATTGAAGAAAAGGCTATCCACACATACGGCGCGGCTCTTGTCGAAATTGGGCGAATAGTTGTTGTGATGGTAGAATAAGTACCACTGTCCCTTGTAGTTAACAACAGATTGATGAATAGTCCAGCAATCGGGCCACTCTTCCAAAATGATGCCTTTGTATTCGTAAGGACCCATAGGATTCTTAGCCATTGCGTAGCCAATCACCTCGGTGTTTTCGCGAACGTAAGGATATGTAAGATAGTAATTTCCATTGTATTCAAATGGGAAAGGACCTTCTGCCTGACGCGATGGCAAACCTTTGAGGCAGTTTACTCCGGTCATCTGAAATTCGCGGTCGCCCCATTTCATTGTTTCAGTGGGGGTATCGTCGGCAATCTCGTTTAAACTTGGTTTTAGTTTAGCACAGCGTCCTGCGCCCCAGAAAATATATGTGTTGCCGTCGCTTGCTTGCAAAAGTCCCGGGTCGATACCGTTGATACCTTCGATATTTTTCTCCATAGGTGTGTAAGGACCTTCGGGCTTGTCGGCGGTGGCGATGCCTATACCGAATCCGCGTCCCTCCTTAGTGCCGTTGGGGAAGAAGAAATAATATTTGCCGTCTTTTTCGATACAGTCGGGAGCCCACATACTATATCCGGTGGGATTGCCCCAAGGAACTTGCTTTTGATTGAGAATTACGCCGTGGTCGGTCCAGTCGGTAAGGTTTTCAGAAGAGAACACGTGGTAATCTTCCATACAGAACCAATCTTTGCGTGGATAATCGGCAGCCGAAGCCGGTGGAATATCGTGCGATGGAAAAAGATAAAGTTTGCCGTTGAAAACCCTTGCTGTGGGGTCGGCTGAAAATTGGTCGCGAATAATGGGATTCTGCGCCGAGGCTTGAAGACCCGCAGCCGCCAATGCAGCCGCCAAAATCAATTTAAAATTGCTCATAACTGTTGTGTCTATTTTTATTATGCAGTGATTATTAATAATGTGAACGTACTTAGTGATGCTTAAAAAAACTATACAAAGTAAATCAATTATTAAGACACTGCCGCAATCGTAAGCAATTTTTTTTGTCGAAGCGGTGAATTTTAACAAACTTTAAGAATTTTCGGAGGTTTCTTCCTCGTCCTGACTGCTTGAATGCTGTTCGCGCCAGGCTGTGGGATTAGTGCCGAAAAAGTTGCGGAATGCCGTGCAAAAATATGCAGTATTTGGAAATCCCACCATATCGGCAACTTCAGCAATAGAGAAACCTTTGCGGTTGAGAATCAATTCCGACGCGCGTTTGAGTCTAATATTGCGAATAAATTCTGACCCACTTTGATTAGTAAGGTCTTTGAGTTTGCGGTAAAGGTGCACACGGCTGAGACCCACATCTGCGGCGAGCATTTCGGTAGAGTATTCGGCATTGCTGATGTTTTTTTCCACAGCCTTTACAATACGTTTCAGAAGTTTTTCTTCGGGGTCTTCGTATTGTTCAAGGTCGGCAGAATTGGTTGGCTGTTGCGCACCGCTGTAATTAACTATAAGTTTGTGCCTTACTGTAATAAGATTTTTAATAGTCTGCTTTAACACATCAATGTTGAAAGGCTTTGAGATAAACGCATCGGCACCTGCTTGCAGACTCGAAATCTCCACATCGTCGCCGGTTTTAGCGGTGATTATTATCACAGGAATTTCGTTGCTGTTGATATTCTGTTTGATACGTTTGCACAAACCATAACCATCGAGTTCCGGCATCATTATGTCAGTGATAACAAGGTCGGGTAAATAGTAAAGTATCTCCGACATTGCGGCTGCTCCGTTAGAAAAATGGGTAACAAGGTATTCGTTGCGAAGTTCTGAGATGAGGTATTCTGCCACATCGGGGTCGTCTTCCACAAGGAAAATGCGTTTTTTAGCAAAAGCGGCTTTGCTTGTAGGTCGTTTCTGAGGAGTATCGTCCTGTACGTTTTGGATGTTTTGTTCTGCTAAATTATCGTCTTTTTTTATTGGTGTTGAAGTTGTGTCTGCGTTTTTGGTAAGATTGAGAGGATGTGCAAATGTAAACACAGCACCTTCTGCATCGGTTTTGTTGTGCGCTGACAGAGTGCCACCAAGTAGTTGGGCTAATGATTTTGCCAAGTGAAGACCAATTCCTGTACCTGTTTGTATATGAGTAGAATCCGCTTGATAAAAACGGTTGAATATTTTATCGATATCGTCGTTGTTAATACCAGGACCGCAGTCGGATACCGAGATTTCTACTGTCTTGTCGGTAAGCTGTGCCGACACTTCTATTGCGCCTTCCTCGCGGCAAAACTTCATAGCGTTGGAAATCAGGTTGGTGATAATTTTGTCAACTGCATTACTGTCGGTAACTATGGTAAACCCTTCGGGAAGGTTGTGCTTGAAGGTGAGGCTTATATTTTTTGATTCGGCTTTGAGAGCGAACAATTCAATTATGTTGTTGATGATGGGAATAAGTTCGTATTCGGCCAGTTCCAACGACATTTTGCCATTGTCTATTTTGCGCATATCAAGCAGACTGTCAACAAGTTTGCGCATACGGTCCACACCAAGGCAGATAGTGCGTATCTCGTTTTGTATTTTTGGCTCTTGATTAGTGGATGCAACTTTTTGCAGCGGACTAACAATCAGCGACATAGGTGTACGTATCTCGTGAATCAGGTTGGTGAAGAAACGTAGTTTTATCTTATTGTCGATTTCTGCTTGACGGTGTTTGTCGATCTCTTGCTGGCTTTTTTTGTGACGATAAACCATATATGCCACCAATAATACGATAGTTAATCCCAAAATAATGTATAATATCTTGGCAATTAGCGAGTGATACCAAGCCGACATAATTGTTACCGTTATGGTGTATTTGGGTGATTCTACACCGTCGGTAATGCTGAAAAGGCTGATTTGGTAAACATCTGGAATCAGACGTATGAAACTAAGTTGCCGCGAATCATTGGCAATACGGACAGGTGCATCGTTGTTGACTGTATAATAATAATGTGTGTTTGGTGATGAAAAAAAGTCAACAGGAGTAAACTCTATCGTGAATGAGTTTTGATTGTGCTGAAGAACAAATTCTCGTGCGCAAGATGCTGGTATAGATATAATTGGCTTATTGAGAGTGGAGTCTGACGGGTTGATTTCTCGGTTCCGTACCCAAAAGCGTGTTATTTTTACTCCATTGGAGGCAGACAATTGTTTGCGTATATCCTTTGGATTGAAATATGTTATTCCGTCAAATCCTCCAAAATAGATAATTCCTTCGTTTGACCTACATACAGCATTTTTTGCAAATTCTCCGTTTACCGTGCCGTCTGATGTGGAATAACGTGTAATGTTGTATTCGTCGTTGTCGGTAGTTATCCTATAAAGACCATTGTCGGAGCCTGCCCAAATGTTGTTAGCGCTATCTTTTGTAAGTGAGTAGAATGCGGCTGATGATGCCCCTTCTATTGCAATAGATTCCTTTCCCCAGCCTTGTCCGTCGCTGTTGCCTTTGATGATGTACAATCCGTCGGAGGTGGCAGCGGCAAGTCTGTTTTCGTCTAATGAAAGGAGTGAGAATATTATGGTGCGATCAAATATATGCTTAAATACTGCTTTTTTGTTGTAATTGCCTATAAAGTAAATGCCGTTGTAAGAGCCTACTGCCAAACTGTTTTCTCCGATTTTTTCCACACAGCACGACCATAGGTTTGCATTTAAGCTTACATTCTTGAAAACTATCTGTTTGTCGGTGCGAATGTCTACAAATCCTACTCCACTGCCAAGAGATGCTATCACTAAAACATTTTCGTCTAATCTTGCTATGTTTGCCACTCGCGAAAAATGCAGCCTGTTAATATCGTCGGTTAGCGGTATGCGTTTATATTCAAATGTTTTAGTGTCTATTTTCCATAATCCAGAACCGTAGCTACCAACATACACATATTTGTCGTCGATAGCGCAAAGCCCCACGATGAGGCTTGGAAAGTTGTTGCCCACTAGATGACGTACTACGCGTTTTGTTTTTATATCGGTAACATAGATGCCGTCGTTGTCGGTGGCTACCCAAAGCATTCCGTTGCAGAAACACAAAGCTGAAACACAACTTTGACCTATTATGTTGTCGGTGGCGGATTTATAACCTAAATAGTTGAATATTGTCTTTTCGGGATTAAGCACTAATACCCCTTTCTGGTAAAGCCCAAGCCATATGTTGCCCGATTTATCCACAAATACCGAATGTACTTTGAGTTTGGAATCGTCTAAAAACGGAACCGACATTGAGTAGTGCGAAATGGTTTTTTCTTTAAGG
Organism: Bacteroidales bacterium; assembly: GCA_016286055.1. Taxonomy (GTDB): domain Bacteria; phylum Bacteroidota; class Bacteroidia; order Bacteroidales; family UBA3824; genus UBA3824. The sequence continues at coordinate 8,893 of JAEERW010000013.1, read as the reverse complement.
TCGAGAACTTTTAAACCATTGCCATCAGTGCATGCCAAAATCTTGTCGTCGCCAAGCCAGCGGCAGAGAAAGTATGGCATATCTGATTTGCCTTGAATTACGCATTCAAAACTATCGGTTTCGGCATTGTATTTACATACATCGTTGCCTGATGTGCAAGCAAACACATCACCGTCTTTGTTTTTAAACAGGGTGCTCGAAAGGATATTGCTGTTGTAATTATGTACCGAATTGGCATCTGTGCGAATTAATCCGCCTCTATTGTCGGCCACAAACAAACTGCCATTTGGAGCTTCTACCATATAGTCTACTGGATGCACGGATGTGCGTTGTGGAAGAATGTATGGCTTAACAACAATGTTGCCATTGCGGTCGGTTTCTACTGTGCAAGGCGAGTCGCCTAGTGCGATTATGGTGCTATCAGATAGTTCTATGAAACTTGAAATTGAAAAATGAAAAGGATCGCCATCACTGCGGCGCGCTGGTTTTGAAAAATTGTCGGCTAGCGGATTGTATACTTGTACCCCTTTGTATGTGCCTACCAATAGACGTCCTTGGCTGTCGATAAAAATATCGCGGATAAAATTGTTTGCCAATGAGTTAGAGTCGGCATCATTGTGCCTATAGACTTTTACCCGATTGCCATCGAAACAATTCAGTCCGTCTTCGGTAGCTATCCATACAAAGCCATATTGATCTTGTATTATTTTGTTTATCAAACTGTTGGATAGTCCATCCTCGGCTGAAATAAATTTATACGACTGAGCAAAACAGCCGAATCCAGAACAGACAAGCAACAGCAATGTCAGTATTCTATTCATTTTCACTCAAAAACAATTTTCATGGCAAAGGTACGCTATATTTTGTTAAAACCAAAAAAATAAGCCTATATTTAAGGTGACAATCTCTTGAACACTTAATTTGCTATCTTAGCTATGTTACATAAGCAAAATATATGGTAACGCAAATGAAACATAACAAAAGAAAAATGTAACGCCACAAAACAATATCAGAGTTTTGTCTTTAAATATTTACCTGTATACGATGCCTTATTCTTGGCAATTTCTTCGGGCGTACCTATGGCTACTATGTTGCCACCGTTTTTGCCACCGTCGGGTCCTAGGTCGATGATATAATCGGCACTCTTGATTATTTCGGGGTCGTGCTCAATTATCACTACGCTGTTGCCGCGGTTTATTAGGGCGTTGATGGTGTTTAATAGGTTTTGAATGTCGTAAAAATGTAATCCTGTGGAGGGCTCATCAAAGATAAAGAGCGTGTGAAGGTCTTTTTTCTCCGAGAGTAAAAATTGTGCCAGTTTCAACCTTTGATTTTCTCCGCCTGAAAGCGTGTTGGAGGTTTGTCCTAGTTTGATATAGCCGAGTCCCACTTGTGATAGCGTGGATAGTTTGTTTGTGATTTTTTTTGCGGTGTTGCTCTCCTTGTCGGCACCAAAAAAATCTACTGCTTCCGACACCGACATATTTAGTACATCGTAAATGCTTTTGCCATTGTATTTTACGTCGAGTACTTCGTCTTTGAATCGTTTGCCGCCGCAACTTTCGCATACTAGGTAAACGTCTGCCATAAACTGCATTTCCACCTTGATAACGCCATCGCCTTGACATTCTTCGCAGCGTCCTCCTGCTGAGTTGAACGAAAAATGCCCTGGTGTGTAGCCCATCTGTTTCGATAGCTGCTGCTCCGAAAATAGCTTGCGTATGTCATCGTATGCACCAATAAAGGTTACGGGGTTTGAGCGCGACGACTTGCCTATCGGGTTTTGGTCTATGATTTCAACATTGTCGAGCATTTTTACATCGCCCTCAATGCTATCATGGTCGCCGGGTTTGATTCCGCTGTCGTTGATACGCTGGGCAAGGGCGGGGTAGAGGATGCCTTTGATTAGCGATGATTTGCCGCTTCCACTCACGCCTGTTACCACTGTCATCATGTATAGCGGTATCTCAACGTCAATATTTTTGAGGTTGTTCATTCGTGCGCCTTTTATGGTGATGCGGGGCGATGATTTTTGATTCCATTGTCGGCGTTCCGGTACGGGAATTTTCTCTTTGCCCGTAAGGTAACGCGCTGTAAGACTGTTTTTTGCTTTGCTTAATTCTTTTATTGTACCTTGAAACATTATTTCGCCACCATAAACGCCTGCTTTTGGTCCAATGTCGATTATTTGGTCGGCTGCGCGTATAATATCTTCGTCGTGCTCAACCACAATTACTGTGTTGCCAAGGTCGCGGAGTTTTTTTAGCACGCGGATAAGTTTTTCGGTGTCGCGACTGTGCAGACCAATGCTAGGTTCGTCTAATATGTAGAGCGAACCCGTGAGGCTTGATCCAAGCGATGTGGCAAGGTTTATTCGTTGAGATTCGCCACCCGATAGGGTAGAGGAGAGGCGGTTGAGGGTTAGGTAGTTGAGCCCAACATCGCAGAGAAACTCCAATCGCGAAATTATCTCTTTGAATATTCTGTTGGCGATTTTTTCTTCTGATTCGGTGAGTTTTACGCTACGGAAAAACGCTAAAAGTTCGTCGATGGGCATGTTTACAAGTTCGCCAATGCTATGGTTGCTCACCTTTATATATTGTGCCTCTTTTTTTAGACGCGACCCATGACATTCGGGGCAGATTGTTTGCCCACGATAGCGCGACAACATTACACGGTATTGTATTTTGTAACTTTCGCCTTCTACGTATTTAAAAAATTCACTTATGCCGTATTTGCCGTTCCAAAGAATCGCTTTTTCTTTGTCGGTTAGGTCGATATACGGTTTGTGAATAGGAAATTTTTTGTAATTGGTGCGTATAAACTCATCTTTAAATCGGCTCATTTGCGGACCGTTCCAACATTTTACGGCATTGTCATAAACTGATAGATTTTTTGATGGAACCACCAAATCTTCGTCGATTCCTACCACACGTCCTATGCCTTGACACACGGGACAAGCGCCTATTGGATTGTTGAAGGTGAATGTGTATATGCTTGGCTCTTCGAACTTGATGCCATCGGCTTCGAACCTTGTGCAAAAACTTTCGCGCACGGTTTCATCGCCTTGAATTTCTATCATACAGTCACCGCAACCTTCGTAAAATGCGGTTTGAACGCTGTCGCCCATGCGGCTCATGGCGTCGGGTCGTGTGCTACTTTTAAATCTGTCTATAAGCAAATAAATTTCTGAGTAACGCTTTTTTATCTCGTCGGCTGAATCGATGTCGGCAATGTTGATAACCGTTTTCCCTCCGTTTTTATCGACTGTCATTAATCGTGTAATACCCTGTGCCAAAAGTGTTTGCAATTGTGCACCAAGAGTCCTGTCTTCGGGAACAACCACTGGGGCGAGCAAAGTAACTTTTGTACCTTCGGGCAATGATGCGATGCGGTTAACCACATCGTCAACTGTATGACGTTTAACTACTTGCCCGCTTATAGGCGATATGGTTTTGCCAATGCGTGCATAAAGGAGTTTTATATAATCATAAATTTCGGTAGATGTTCCTACGGTGCTTCGGGTGTTTTTGCTTGTAACTTTCTGTTCTATGGCTATGGCAGGCGGAATGCCTTTGATATAATCCACTTCTGGTTTGGTAATGCGGCCGAGAAACTGTCGTGCGTATGCCGAAAGACTTTCTACATAACGGCGCTGACCCTCTGCATAAAGGGTGTCGAATGCGAGTGTAGATTTGCCCGAACCACTAAGTCCCGTTATTACAATTAGTTGGTTTCTTGGTATGCTTAGCGATATATTTTTGAGGTTGTGCAGTCGTGCACCTTTTATTATTATAGATTCTGATTCGGATGTTACGTCCTGTTTTTTGTTGTCCATACTTTGGGTTTATACAATTTTTGCAAAATTACATCTTTTCTTGTTTTTTTTGTTTAATTTTGCCCATTATTAATAAAAAAGTAAAATTTAAAGTAATGATACAACGTATTCAAACAGTTTATTGGTTTTTGGCGGCGCTTATGGCTTGTATGATGCTGCCTTTTGAATGGATGCAACTTATTGTGGCAGACGGCGACTACACTTTTGCCGCCTCGGGCATTAGCAAGATAACAAGCGGAGCAGTCGACACTGTGGTCAACGGCATTCCCTTGATGGTATACATTATCGCCTACGCGGTGTTAAATCTTGTAATCATTTTTCTCTACAAAAACCGCATATTGCAAGCACGATTAACCACCATTGCAATTATCTTAGCCATAGGACTTTATGCAGTAATTGCATTTTACCGCTATATGTCGTTCAACGTCGACGTGGTTTCCTCCAACTTCAACTATCCCTTGCTCTTCCCCTTGGTATGCCTCTTTTTCGACTACTTGGCTCAGCGCGGGGTAATCAAAGACGAAATCAAGGTTCGCAGCCTCGACCGCATTAGATAATTACAGTAGAGACGTGCCATGGCGCGTCTCTATTTCATCAATCCCTCGTCTCTCACAGCCATCATCACTGCGCTTGCCGACACTATATAATATTGTTCGTTGTTGAATTTTATTTCAATAGCGCCAGTGCGTTGATATACGGCAAGGTCGCCACGCTGCATTTGCAGGGGGATAAATTTCAGTTTTTTCTCCTTGTTTTTCCACGGTTCGTCGTAATCGTCGGTGGCGGGTATTGGGTAGCCGGGTCCAGTTTTGATTACGTATCCAAGACTGATTTTGTCGTTATCTATAACGCTGGGCGGCAGGTAAAGTCCGCTTTCGGTTTTCTCTTGCGGGTATTTGGGCTTTATCAGCACCTTGTCGCTCATTATTACGAGCTGTTCTAAATCTTTTTCTTTTAAGTTTATTGTCATTTTTGTAGAAATTTTGCAGCAAATGTATAAATTTGTAGCCAATTTATGATAATAATTTTTGTAATAAAATGAGACAGAGAACAGGTCAGATATATACCGACGTTGAAATCACCAACGTAGCCGCCGAAGGTAAGGCTATGGCAAAGATTGATAATATTGTGGTTTTTGTAAAGGGCGTTGTGCCAGGCGATGTGGTTGATATTCAGATTACTCACCGCAGCCGCAATTTTCGCGAGGCCAAGCCCATTGCCTTTAAAAAATATTCCGATCAGCGTGCCGAGCCTAAGTGCAAGCATTTTGGTATCTGCGGCGGATGCGTTTGGCAAAATCTTCCTTACAATCTGCAACTTAAATACAAACAGCAGCAGGTGGAGGACGCTTTTAAGCACATTGCCAAAATACCTATTCCTGAGGTTTCGCCAATTTTGCCGTCAGAGCAGCAATATTATTATCGCAACAAGTTAGAGTTTACCTTTGCTTCGTGCCGTTGGCTCACCGAAGACGAAATGCAAGTACCCGATTCTGAAAAACAATTACAAGGACTCGGCTTTCATATACCAGGACGTTTTGATAAAGTGTTGGATATCAAGGAGTGTCTTTTGCAAAACGACCCTTCAAACGCTATCCGCCTTGCCGCTAAGCAATACGCCATCGACAACGGTCTCGAGTTTTTCAATCTTAAATCGCAGGTAGGTTTTCTCCGCAACATATTGATTCGTACATCGTTAAGCGGCGAAATTATGGTTATTATGGTGTTTAACGAGGGTTCTGCCGAAAAACGCGAAAAAATGATGGATTACCTTTGCGATCAATTCCCGCAGATTACATCCATGAATTATTTTATCAATCCAAAACGCAATAGCGACTATTCCGACCTTGAATCGCATTGTTACCGAGGCAAAGATCATATCACCGAAATACTTGGAGATTTGAAGTTTAAGGTGCAACCCAAGTCGTTTTATCAAACCAATTCAAAGCAAGCATATAATTTATATAGTGTGGCAAAAGATTTTGCTGCGCTCACTGGCTCAGAAACCGTTTACGACCTCTACACAGGCACCGGCACAATTGCCAACTTTGTAGCCCGCAACGCCAAAAAAGTGGTTGGTATTGAGTATATTGCCGAGGCTATCGAGGATGCCAAGGTTAATAGCCAAATCAATAATATTAACAACACCGCGTTTTATGCCGGAGATATGAAAGATGTTCTTACTCAGGATTTTATCAATCAAAATGGCAATCCCGATGTAATTATTATCGACCCTCCGCGAGCAGGTATGCACCCAAGTGTTGTAGATACCATTCTTGCCGCAGCACCTTCTAAAATAGTTTACGTTAGTTGCAATCCCGCAACACAAGCTCGCGATGCAGCTTTACTATACGCACAGTACGATGTGGAGAAGATTCAGCCTGTGGATATGTTTCCGCAGACGCACCATGTTGAAAATGTAATACTTATGAAAAAACGCAGCCTATGAAAAAACTCTTGTTGCTCATATTGTTTTTTGTGATTTGGGTTTCTTCTTCCTTTGCTCAGCAGGTTGAAATTTCTGGTACCCAGCGACGTTTCCCCGGCCGCAATGCAGAACTTTCTTCGGTAAAGGTTCGCATTCCCAAAACTATGACAATAGTATCGGTAACTGGCAACAACAATGGTTTTTGGATTACAAAAAACGGCAAATCAGAGAAGGCTTTTTGGACCGAAAAACAGACGAGTGATGCTGTTGGATATAAACTTACCAAGGGTGAATATCAGGTATTCCCGAATATCAAGTCCGATGAAAATTCTGCTTCCGTAACCATCAAACTGCAATAATTCAATGCGTTATATCCTGCATATCGACCTCGATACATTTTTCGTTTCGGTGGAACGTCTGCTCAATCCCGAACTCGTTGGCAAACCGGTGCTCTGTGGTGGCACTTCAGAGCGTTCGGTGGTGAGCACTGCAAGCTATGAGGCACGCAAGTTTGGCGCACATTCTGGAATGCCTATGGTGACGGCTCGTAGGTTGTGCCCTCAAGCAGTGGTGGTTTACAGCGGACACAAGATCTATTCGCATTATTCACAGTTGGTTACCAATATCGTTGAGGCAGAAGCTCCTCTCTACGAAAAAGCCTCTGTCGATGAGTTTTACATCGACCTTTCGGGTATGGACAAGTATTTCAACGTGTTGGAATGGAGCCACAATCTGCGCATGAGAATCATCAACGAAACCAAGCTTCCAATTTCATTTGGACTTGCCCCAAACAAGACCGTCGCCAAGATAGCCTCTGCCAAAGCCAAACCTATGGGCGAAATTTTTGTTGATTACAATCATGTGCAAGATTTTCTCGACCCTCTGCCTGTACAGAAGATTCCCGGGGTGGGGGAGTCGTCACTGCCTAAAATCAACAGCCTTGGTATTTACACCATCAGAGACCTTCGTTTGTACCCCAAATCGCTGTTTGTACGTACTTTTGGCAAATATGGCGAAATTATGTGGCAGAAAGCCAACGGCATCGATGACACTCCTCTCTGCACATATCGCGACCCCAAATCAATCAGCAACGAAACTACTTTTGAAACCGACATCCGCGACCGCCAGATACTCGTTGACACTATTATATATATGTGTGACGCTCTTTCGCACCGTCTGCGCAAACTCGGCAAAAACTGCGTTGGCGTATCCATAAAACTGCGTTTCCCTTCTTTCAAAACTGTAGAAAAAAGCCATCGCATTGCATCTACCAATTTTACCGATACTTTAATTTCTACTGCACTATTGCTTTTTAAGCAATTATATAATGGCGAATCTATACGCTTGATCGGTGTTAAATTCGACATATCTGATCAAATTGTACAAAACAGCATTTTCGATTATTCTCCCAAAAAACAGAATCTCTACCGCGCCATCGACTCTCTTCAAGACCGTTTTGGTAGCGCAGTTATTCAGCGTGGCAACAACATCTCAACTGATTCCAACGATGAGGGAACGTCGCCGAAAGATTAATTTACAAACACAGCAAGGTTGTCGTTTTCTTCTTCGGCGGCAGCAATCACATTTTTTATTTTTTCCGAATATTCGTCAGCGACGTTGACAATGTTTACCGCCGTGGGAGTGGTTATTTCATAAAGACAATCATATAAAGCGTCAAGATTGCCACCGTAGTAGTCGGGAAATTCAAATTTTTCAGCTAAATATTTGTGTATCTCCTCTTTGCCAGAGAAGTTTTCAAAGTCGAGATATATTTTTTTCATGTTAGTATAGTTTTTCAAATGAGTTGTAATGGTCTTTTGTGTAATAAATTAGGCCGTCGTCGCTATATACTATTCTTTTGGCGTTTCGTCTTCCGCTCTCGTAGTCGATATCGCACTCATAGTATTGCCGACCCTTTTGTTTTGGCAGAAGCCCCTCAAAGTTGTTGAACTTATCTCCGCCAATACTTTTGCCAGGTGCCACCTCTTGTAGATTTCCCTTCTGGCTATTCCAACCGAGAGTTTGAGCCTCCTTTTTGGTGATGTAGTTGCAAGGCAAGTGATTGTAAATGTGGATGTAGAGTGCCACATTGTCCTTGTCGGTATAGCATCCATCGGGTGCGATTGATTGTGTAATTGTTTCAACTGCCTCTGTGCCCGCCTTTGAATTGGTTTTGACTCCACATGAAACCACTGAGGCAAACAACAAAAATAATATGTATGTTAGCTTCTTCATTATTACGTATTTTGTTTTCAAAGATACTACTTTTTTTGATATGTGTGTTTTATTTTTACTAAAAATCTACTTATTTTTATTTCTGTAACATTCTCACATACAGCTTGTCAAAAAAAAATGCGTAAAACTCTTAAAAAAACACTCAAAAAATTTGGAGAATGGGTTTAAATGTGCTTACCTTTGCACCCGCAAACGAAAAAAAACGACGGACATTGAAACAAATTTTGGTTAAGAAACGTTAAATGAAATCCCGCCCAATGGGAAACGAAACCTTAACACAAACTAAACATAAAAAGTTTGGAGGAGAACAGAAACCTACCTAACTTTGCACCGCGAAATTTGAGAAAGAAACTTCGCCACGCACATTGAAAATACTGACAGGAAGCACAAGGC
>JAEERW010000033.1 GCA_016286055.1 Bacteroidales bacterium | reverse complement strand
CTGATTTTGTTGTTTCAGAGTTTAAAACGCAGTTTCCTTCTGTTGATTTGTCAAGTGCCGAAACCATAGCGGATTGTATGCTTCGTGTTTACGCCGCCACAGGTGAAACTTTTGTGATTATTCTCGACGAGTACGATTCGTTGGTGCGGATGAATGTTTCGCCCAAACTTTTTGCAGATTATTTGGAATTTCTCAACGGCTTGTTTAAAAGCAATACCCTCAAACCTGCCATTTCGCTTGCCTACATTACAGGAATCCTTCCCGTGGTGCGCGACAAGGTGCAGAGCAAACTCAATAATTTTGATGAATACACAATTATTGATGCAAAAGAATTGTCAGAGTATGTGGGCTTTACAGATGAAGAAGTTGCCATTCTCTGTGACAAATATCAAATCAACCACACTGAATGTAAAAATTGGTATCAAGGATATAGTCAGAATGGTTTTGATATTTACAATCCTGAATCGGTGATAAAAAGTATAAACAATCGCCGTTTTGAAGGACATTGGAGCAAAACATCATCATATCAGGTAATTATCGACCGTCTTAATGCCAATTTTGAAGGTATGAAAGATGATGTTGTGAAAATGCTTTCGGGCGAAAGTGTAAAAGTTGATATTGGTATGTATCTCAACACTTTGACTGATTTTATGGTAAAAGATGATGTTTTTACCTACCTTATTCATCTTGGATATTTGGCTTACGATTATAATACAAAAACTTGCCGAATTCCTAATAAGGAAGTTCGTCAAGAGTGGTTCCGCGCCCTTTCGGTTATGAAAGAATACAAGGTTACCGACCAAATAATCAAGGCTTCGGAAGAATTACTTCAACAAACACTTCAACTCAACGGCAACGAGGTAGCCAAAGCCCTCAACCGCAGCCATATCCACGTGGCATCGCACCGCAATTACGACAACGAGCAGGCTCTTGCCTCGGCGGTTTACTTGGCGTTTATCGACGCTTTGAATTATTACACCGTTTTTAAAGAAACCTCAGCCGGAAATGGCATTGCAGACCTGATTTATACTCCTCTGCACGCCGACAGCAAATATCCGCCAATGATTATAGAATTAAAGTCAAACAAAACCCCCGGCCGCGCCATCGCTCAAATCAAGAGCAAAGAATATTTCCACGCCTTCGACCATTACAACGGCAAAATTCTCTTCATTGGCATCAATTACGACGAAAAGAAAAAACATCAATGTGTAATTGAGGAGGTGCTAATCTAATTTTTCTATCTTATATCTTAGATTTTCGGCGTTCTCTTGCAGATATTTTACACGGCGAACAATTTCGTATGGGTGGTTTTCCGCAGGGGAGACTATAGGATATGAGTCTATTATCTTTGGGTTGGGTTGGTGAAATCTGTAGACAAAATCGAAACATGGCATTCCATAAAAAGTTTTACCTATTTGATTTGTAATGGTTAAGCGGAAAATGCAACTGTCGACGGTTTGCAATGTGTTAGCAATCTGGGGCATTTTTGCTCGCAAAAAAGGTTGTTCACATTCTACAAAATAGATATCAAGATTACAAGAATCGTTTGGGTTAATTATGTCCTCAAATATGCTTGGCATAGGTTTTATGGATGCAATGGGCGCATTTGGCGTAAGTTTAAAATAGTTATAAAACTCGCCGTTGTAGTATACGTTGGCAAGAGTGTCGGTATCTTTTAAAGGTGTTGCAGCGGTTGTTTTTGGTTTTCTGAGTCGCAGTCTTGTGTCAACGTTTAGGGTAAAGACACAAAAACCTATTAGGCAAATGATGCCCAAAATCATAAGAATTATATACTTTTTTCTGATGGTTTGTTTTCTTACTATCTCTTTTTCTACTTCGCGATGATAGTTTTCTAAATAGTTTTTAACATCGGGATATGCTTGAAGGTCTTCTGTTTCAACTTGTTGTATCTTGTTTATGAGTTCTGCGTGGTGTGCTTTAAAGTTTTTGCGTTTGTTGAGCAATCGTTGCCATAATCCGCCCGATTTAGTAAAATTAACAATGAAATACGGAAGCGAAAGCAACACTATCAACATAATAGAAATAATGCCCACACCTAACAATTCAATAATTACTATTGCCGTAATTATCAATGTAATGAGCGGAAAATCAACACTTATTAATTGCCAAATATTCTTTGGAAAACTATTCTTGTATTCGTATAAATACCGCTCTAATTTTGATTGTATATTTTGAAATTTTGCTTTATCGTCCATTTCTCTTCTTTTTGTTGGGTTTGGGTTGATTTGAAAATATGGTGTAATATTTTGCTTTTGTCATCACAGTGTCGATAATTGTTTGCGAATTGGTGCCGTGTTCCGACCAAAAATCGGCTTCGTAATGCCCCTTGCCGTTATTCATAATTGTTTTGTAATTAGAATAGTTTAGTTCGCTTACAATGCTTTCGCTCAATGTGCCAATGCGGACAAAATTGCTGTCTAACAAATGTATTCTAAGTGAATAATCTGAAATATTTCCGGTGTCTTTTTCTCCTGTGGAAATCAAATCTATTTTGTTGATTTTCCAATGGTAAGTGGGTGAGTCATTGTTAGATAATACAAACGTTAGTTCCACATCGTTGGGGGCTTTTAAATATTTTTCTAATCTTGGTTCTACACCCGATTGAGGCGGAAATGGCTTGATTGTTTTTTTAAGATTTAAAATGGTGGTGTAATTTTCTGGAATATTCCAAACTTTTGTCTTGGGAGGGGGAGTGGGTTTTACTGTTTCTTTTTGCGCACTGAAAAACGTTATTATACCTAATAAAACAATTCCAATCATTCCAATAATTAATGAAACTCTCCGTCGGTTTTCGTAACGTTCTTGTTTTAGGCGTTTTATTGCTGTTGCAAATTTTCTCAGAAGTGGTTTTGCCTCGGGGTCGTCGCCATAGAGGGTTTCTACCTGACGGGCATACATTTCGTAGGCATAACGCGCTTTGTAATACTCTCCATCGGCTTTGTTTGCAGATGTGTGCTCGTCTCTGATAGTTTTGGGTGCAAATATTAATGATAATATGCTTGCGACAAAGCCTGTCATTGCCATTACTTTGCCCACTTGACTATCAAATATTAATGCCATAATAAATGTAAATATGCTCACTATCAACATTATATAATAGAACCAATGTACAAGAATTTGATGTACTTTAGGTTTTGGGGCATCGTTTACTCGGTTGATGCTCCTCATAATGTTGTCGAGTAGGTTTTTGATATTGAGTTTGTTTTCGTAACGCTCGTGGAGTATGTGTCCGCACGATGGACAAATATTACTGATAAGCGGAAACGGCGCACCACAATCGGGACACTCTTTTATATTATGTCTTTCTTCTTCTACGCGGGTGTTTTCGCTGAGAATAATGTCGGCTTCGGGCCCCGTAATTTTAAATGCCTTAGTATTAGAGCCTTCAAAATGTTCAAGAGGTTTGCCGCAATATAAACATTCATCGCTAACGAGCGGAATCTGTGCACCGCAGTAGGGACAATCGCGAAGGTCTACCTTTGTATATGTTTTTAGTCGTTCGTTTAAAGCATTGAATAAATATTCGTTGATTTCATTGGGTTTTATACCGCCTGCAATGGCAGTTTTTACAATGGTTTTGCGTTCTACATCGGTTAATACACGGTCGCTGAGGGCAAGCATTGTAAGACCTTTGACTTTTTGCCAAATCAGTGTATTGCCACAGAACGGACATTCTTGTGCTTCGTATGAAATAAATTCTTGGCAATGTGGGCAACGTTGTAAATCAGTTGGTTTGAATTTTCTATAATGTCTTTTTAATTCACGGTGAATATGATTTTCTAATATGTCCTTATTTGTCTGTAAATTATTTGTCAACGATTGCATTAAGTCAATCTTGTTTTTAAATGTCATTTTATTTTCCGCAATAACGCTTGCAAGTTTTTCTCTAATTAATATGGGAATAGGATCTTGATGCTCTTTCTTAGAGGCATCTGATATATTATTGAGATTTTTTTCTGAGTCTGCAGGTTCTGTTATTGCACCAATGATACAGGATCCAATTAGTGCTACTATAAAGAATGCGAGTTCAAAGGCTTTATTGCCATGACAGATTGTCCCTATAATAAAAATAGTAAAATATAAACTGATTGCCAATATAGGATAAAGGCAACCTGATAGAATTCTTTTATTGTCATCTATTCTTTCGATATTATTTTGTGGAGGAGTTGAATCGTTTTCTTGTTTTGTGGCGAGTGTTTCTTGGTATGCTTTGTATTCGTTTAATCTGTCATCAAGATATTGATTTAAATCATCGGTATCGATGCCCGCCTCTTCTGCCTTGTTAATGATGTTGTTGCGTTCTGTATCTGTTATTATGCCATCGCTTATAGCAAGGTTTATCAATTTAATGATGTCTTGGGGTAGGGGATAGTTGAGCCAATTCCACAGATCCATTTTTTTTGCTTTTCGGTTAGGAATGTATTCAAGTATCTTCCACATCTGTTGCAAATTGGCAATATCTATTGTCCCTTGGTCGGTATCTATGGTGTGAAACAATGTTGCAGGATTATCTTCATCAGACAATGCTTGAATTTTGATTTTTTCCCAAAAAGCATCCACTTTGTTGCTTATCACTACTGATAATACATCAACAATTACAAACCAATTTGTGTTGGTGTCTTTGTCGCGTTTTATGCGTATGTTCTTGCCTTTGAAATCGTATGTGCTAAAATCGTTGCTCATTGATGCCCTGTTTTTTATTTTATCATATCCTCCATTGTGAGCACACCTATATGGATTGTGGTTTTGCTGAGTTCGGGGGTTTGCGATAGCATTGTTTCTACTTTTTGGCGCAGGAGGTCTTCTTTGTAGCGGCTACCCTGTTTTTTGAGTTCGTAAACCCAAGTCTCCTTGTTGACGGGGTCGGTAACTATAAGGTCTATTTCGTTTGTGCCTTTGCGATCCCACCATTTGCCAACAATGTAGCGGCCTTTTTCTTGAAATTTTTGCATAAAGAATCGCTCCATCATAAGTCCCGAAAAGGTGTTGTAATCTCTTTGGATTATTTCACCGAGTGTGGCTAATGCCTTGTTTTCTACAAGTGCCTGATATTTGTAGAAGAATCGGAACCAAAATGTAAGAAAACAGTCGTTGAGGGCGTATCTGACTTTTTTGCTGTTTTGTTTGGCGTATATGGGCTGCGATTTGGTGATGATGTTGTAATAGTCTTCCATTTTTGCCAAATACGGTCCGAGGTTGTTGTTGCCGAGTTCAGCCTCTATTTCTGCGCGGGTTTTCATACCCGAGGCAATGCTTGTGAGTATCGAGAAATAGGTTATGTAATCAGTGCCAAACTCCTCAATCAGAATGTTTTTGCCTTCGTTGATAAAAGGGGAATCCATTTCGGTGAGTGCCATCAGCATTTTGTCTTTGTTGGTTTTGCCTTTGTCGAGCAATAGCGACACATACCACGGTACGCCGCCTGTGATGCTGTATAGGGCAAGAAGGTCTTCGGCAGTGTATTTGGGGTTGAAATCTGCGAGAATATCCTTTAAAGTGTCGGTGGCAAATGGTTGGAGTGTGATTTTTTGGTCGGCGCGTCCAAAAAGCGGTTCTTCGTAGTCTTCGAATATTTTTTTCATTAGGGTGAATACCGAACCGCTGATTATTAGGTTGATGTGGCTTTTGCGCTTATACAAGTCCCAATCGCGTTGAATGTCGCTGAATACTGTCGGGTTGATTTTTGCAAAGTTTTGAAACTCATCTATTATTAGTGTCAGCGGACGGTTTTGCGACAATTGCAGCACATACCTAAATATTTCGGAGAACGAGCCGGGGAGTCCCAATATTGGTGAGCCAGTTTTTTCTTGGATTTCGCGCACAAAATCGCGGCAGAGTAGCGTTTCAGTTTTTTTACCAACAAAGAAATAAAGAATGGTTTGGTCGCCGCATCTTAATGAAAGTTCGGTTTTTCCTATTCTACGCCGTCCCATCAGTACGGTCATACGTGCTTCGTTCTTGCTCTGACTGAGTAAGTGGCTTAACATCTGTTGTTCCTTTTCTCGGTTGTAAAACTTCATAGCGCAATAGTAATGGTGATTACTGTAATGGTCGTTACCTTTTTGCAAAGATACGATATTTTTTTAAAAATAAGTTAGGGGAGGGGAATTTTTGCAAATATATCCATTTTTTTTATATTTGCCGAAAAATAAACTGCAATATTATGGGCATCTATTTGAATCCGAGTAATGTAGGCTTTAAGCAAATTTTGGCTGCCGATATTTATGTTGATAAAACTATGATGATTAGCGAATTAAACAAGTTTATCGACAAATGCAACCAATATATATGCGTGTCGCGTCCGCGAAGGTTTGGCAAAACTTTCGCCACTAATATGCTTTGCG
>JAEERW010000012.1 GCA_016286055.1 Bacteroidales bacterium | reverse complement strand
ATGAGAGCAGTCACGGACATAATGCAGGCTATACCCTCTTGGGTCGTATGTTCGCCCTCGGACAAGTGCAGGGCATCCTTGCCACTGTTGACCGTGAGTTAGGAATTGAGTATAAACAACCGGGATTCTTTGATTAATATGAAACTAAACGATATTTTAAGTGGCAACTTCAATGTTGCGGAATGGGAAGCAAAAGGTTACCAGCTTCCGAAGTTTGACATTAAGGCAGTACGTGAGAAGACTGCCAAGGAACCTACATGGGTACACTTTGGCGGTGGAAACATCTTCCGTGCTTTTCCTGCCGCCATCTTGAACGATGCACTGAATACTGGTCAGTATGATCGTGGTGTCATTGTGGCAGAGACCTTTGACTTTGAAGTCGTTGATAAGGCATACACACCCTATAATAACCTGTCGCTTTGCGTGAACCTCTGTTCAGATGGTTCTATCGAAAAGAAGGTCATCGCTAGTGTCACTGAGGCACTGAAGGCCGACTATCAGTATGCTGACTGGCAGCGTCTGGTGGAGATATTCAAGAATCCGTCGTTGCAGATGATCTCGTTTACCATCACAGAGAAAGGCTATACCTTCAATGAGGCAGATCTGGCTCGTGGACTGAAGCCTATGTTTGCGATGGGTAAGGTTTGTGCGTTGTTGTTGGAGCGTTTCAAGGCAGGTCAACTGCCGCTTACCATTCAGTCAATGGACAACTGCTCACATAACGGTGATAAGGTGAAGGCTGGTGTCTTTGCTTATGCAGAGCGATGGGTGAATGACGGCTTGGTTGACAAGGCATTCCTTGATTACTTGAAGGATGAGACGAAGATTACCTTCCCATGGTCGATGATTGACAAAATTACACCTCGTCCCCATGAGAAGGTGAAAGAGATGTTGGCGGCTGACGGCTTCGAGGATAACAACTATATCGAAACAGAGAAACATACCTTTACTGCTCCGTTTGTGAATGCGGAAGAAGTGCAGTATCTCGTCATCGAAGACCATTATACCAACGGTCGTCCACCGTTGCATCTGGGCGGTGCACTCTATACCACCCGTGAGACAGTGGATCAGGTGGAGACGATGAAGGTGACAACATGTCTGAATCCCCTGCATACAGCGATGTCTATCTATGGTTGTATGTTAGGTTATACGCTCATCTCTGCAGAGATGGCGGATGAGGATCTGCGTCCATTTATCCAGAAGATTGGCTATATGGAGGCGATGCCTGTCGTGACAGACCCGGGCGTATTGAATCCCTATGAGTTCATCGGTGCTGTCATCAATCGTAGATTGCCGAACCCCTTCATGCCCGATGCTCCACAGCGTATTGCCACCGACACAAGTCAAAAACTCCCCATCCGCTTTGGCGAAACACTCAAAAAGTACATCGCCCGTGGTCTCGACAAGAGCAACCTTGTGCTTATTCCTTTGGTGTTGGCAGGCTATGCACGTTATCTCAAAGGCATAAAAGACGACGGCTCTCCGTTTGATTGCTCACCCGACCCGATGCTCGAAGAATTGCAGTCTATCGTTGCACCCTTAGAGATTGGTAAGCCCGATCAAGATTGGAGTGCATTGAAAAACCTTTACAGCCGCAAAGACATATTCGCTATCGACCTCTACGAAGCCGGCTTAGGCGACAAAATCGAAGGCATGGTAAAGGAACTCTTCGCCGGCAAAGGGGCAGTAAGGGCTACGCTGCATAAATATGTGGCGGCGAGATAGAATAAAATTTTAATCCAAAACCACCTTGGCGGTGAGTATGCCGCCGAGGATGTTTTTTTTGTCTTTTGCCTTTCGCATTTCAAAATCGGCGGAAATGTGCAAAAATTTGGCTGCAATGATACCTGCCGAAACGTTTATTACTATATTGTCGCCATTTTGCAATCCGGCAAGCATTTGATATTTTACCGATGGGTTTTCGTCGCCGGAAAATTTGTTGCGCACATACGACAGCGAGGCGGCAATATTACCCGATGACGGCGCAAATAGATATTTGGCTGTAACGGAGTTGATAACAAGATTTGAATTGAGGCAATTCTTTAATTGATTGTCGTAAGTGATTGATATGTCTGTATTTTTCTTGATGTTGAAATTTACCAACGAAGTGTTTTGCTTTAAATCTATTTGGTAGTTTTTTTCGGAGAAAAATTCTGATGAGTAACTCTCAAACCCTTGTGCATAAATATGTTGCAAACGTATGTGCTCTATTATCAGCGATTCTAAACCTGCGCTTGTAAGGCGTTGACGGTCGTTTTCGATGCCGTAGAATGTAAGGCGGTTGTTTTTGGTGGTGGAATATCCTCCTAATATCCAAAACGGTTTGAGAATGTGATATTTGGCATTGGTTTTAAACGAAGATGAGTTGGCAATAGTGCTGTCGCCTTTGATAAACACAAACCCTTTGTCGGCGGCAGATTTCGACGATGTGGAATATGTGATATTTGAATATAATTTTTTGCCGTTCCAAGTGGTGCTTATTCCGTAACGTCCTGATATTGTGCTTACATATTCGCCTGTGTGAGTATAGTATTTTACATAATCGGCATCCGATTTATAAAAAGCCTTTTCAAATTCGTTGAGTTCCTGTTCGCCGTTTTGGTTGTAATCGTTCCAAACATAATAACCGTTTCCGGCGGAGGTTTTCAGAAACGTGTATCCTGCCTTTTCCATAACGCCTGATTCGGTTTCGGCTGTGGATGATATTTTAAACCTATGGTCAAATAGTTGAAGCAATGCTTCTGTTCGCCCTGTTAAACTCATTGATTCTCTTACAGATAGGGTGTCGTAATCTTGACGAATTTTTTTAAGGATTTCGATGCCCGACAGTTTTAAAATATCTGATTTTTTTACCTCGTATTCGGCGGCGATAGAGCGTGTACGACTGTTGCTTCCTGATGAAAAAATATCAGATGAGGCAAAAGTAAAGCGGTCTGCGGCAGTAATTTTTATCCACGCATTGTCGGTTTTGGCGGCAGTGTAAAATTGGGTCTCTTTGTAGTTAAAATCGGCAGAATCTGATAAATTGTTATGAGTTCCGCTCTTTAATTTATACGCTGAACCAAAGGTGTAGATATTTTTGTAAATTTCGGCAAATGCAGAGGCTGTAAGACGTGTGGTAATGGAGTTTTGGTAATGGTCAGTGCCATAAAACGCACTTGAAATTCCTGTTTTAATAAAGTCATTTGTATAATTGATATTCATTACGTTACCAGTTCCTTTAAAAACATCTGCCACATCTGCCAACGTGCCAGAATATCCGCCCGAAAAACCTTTGAGAGCCTTGCGTTCTATTTTAAAATCAGCGAACTGTTCCTGATTGCCGTTGGTGTAGTATGGAATATTCCAAATACGCTGAAAATCCGCTTGTTTGTTGTTTTCTATCGACTCAAACCCCTTGCTCATAAATTTGTAGTTTGCCTTTATGAAAGTGTATAGCGCCGTGTCGGTATTAAAACGGTGAAAAAGTGTGTAACTGCCGGCGTAAGTATCGTTGTAATAACCATTTGGCATAAAACGGTTGGCAATATTTTTCAACAAAACAGTTTCGGTGCTAAAATAAGTTGTGCTGTTGAAATCTGTGCAGGAGAGGAGTGCAAGGTACGATTTTTTTGTGGGAGGATTTTGGCTAACGGCAACCGAGTCGGCATCATCGTTGGGCAGACGGTCGTATTCGGTTATGTAATTGACAGTTGCCTTTGTGTTGCGATGCTTGATACCTGCCGAAATATCGGTAAACGAGCGGCTGTAAAGCGAATGACTATATTCAAAATCTACCGTTATAAGCGTTTGCGCAGTGATTTGGATTTTGGGTTCAAAGGTGATAGAGCCTGAATTATAATCAATTACGTAATCGTTGCCGATACCCGGAATAAGGCGGTTGCCATCGATCCAAACTGTTTCGGTGTGCGAGAGTATTATAACAGATTGTCCGTCGGGGTCGGTGAGGTAGTATGGACCTTGCGAGTTTTCTATTCCGCATATTTGCTGACGACGGTAACGCCCTTTGAGATTGGCTGTTGCGGCAGAAATGTACACCGAATCAGTTTTTCCTTTTTTGATGGGGGCGATGGTTGAAAGTCTAAAACCTTTTATTTTTTTATTATAATTTATAAATTTAGTACCGTATTGATTTAAAAATATATCACCTGCCGAAAATTTAGAACCGCCTTTGCTAATAGAAATTTGTGCGCTACTGAGTTCCGAAATTTGGCGAGTGGTACCTTCATCGTCCATAGGCATGTCGGAATCTTGTATGTTGGCTTCAATCTCGAAGCCTCCGCCTATGGGTCCCGAAATTGTGAGGTCGGTTTGTGTAGATTGTGAAAGGTTTTTGTTGTTGCCGTTAGCCACAGATTTTTGCATAAAACCATGCTTTTCGAGGCTGTCGGTTGGTATTTGGCGTTGTTTTTCTTCTTGGTCTAATCCGAGAAGTGTGCGCACCGGTTGCGATGGTTCAAGGCGTTCGGTAATAATGCTGTCGTTATATATAAAGTGTGGCTGCGAAACGGTGTTAATAAGATTTAAAAGAGAGTCGGAAATTGTGCCGTCTGTAACAATTTTTGTATATCTTTGAGGCGTGGCGGTAGAATCTTGTGCGCTGAGAGAGGATGCGCACAACAACAATACCGCTGTTGAAAACACTTTCAACACAAAACCGATTAAAAATGGATGTTTCATAACGTCCAAAATTAATACTTTCTATTCTAAATCCACCCTTTCGTTGCACCAACTTTCCACAGCCTCGCGGTGTGTTATAAATATCATTGTTTTTTGGGGATAGGCTTCAAATAGGCGGTGATACAGTTCTTTTTCGGTGTCAGGGTCGAGAGCCGACGAAATTTCGTCTAATAAGAAAATATTTCCGGGGCGCAAAAGTCCGCGGGCAATGGCAATGCGCTGAGCCTGACCTTCGCTGAGTCCGCTGCCGTGTTCGCCAAGTATTGTGTCTATTCCGTCTTTTAAATCAAATACAAAATCGGCACAAGCGGTGTGGAGCACTTGTTTTAGTTTTTGGTCGTTGGCAGATGGGTCGGCTATTAAGAGGTTAAAACGTATTGTGCCGCTGATGAGCGTGTTACCCTGCGGCACAAACACAAAATTGGCACGGAGAGAAGCATCGGAAGGCTTTTGTTTGCTATTGTTGTAAATGGTAATTTGCCCATCTTCGGGTTTTATAAATGCCATCATTAAACGAAATAATGTGGTTTTGCCAATGCCTGTGCGACCTGTGATTGCTGTTTTGGATTGCGGTGCAAAGTTGTGTGAAAATTGTTTTATAATAGTTTCGCCGTTTTCGGTATATTTAAAGGTAACATTTTGAAAATTAATGCCAATGGGTGAGGTTTCGGGGAGGAGAGTGAGAATATCTTCTTCGGATGATGATTCAATTTCGGTTAATCTGTCGATACTTGCGGTTGATTGTGCCACTTTGGGCAGATAACCCATAAGCGTTAAAATGGGACTTTGAATTAAGCCTACAAGTTGCAAAAACGATGTTAGTGTACCAAATGTAATTGCACCCGCTTTTAATTGAATGCCGCCGTAAACAAATGCCGCAATAAATCCGAGGCCAAAAGTTAATCCCGTTAATCCTTTGATAATTATTAAAAACCGAGTTCGCCGCATTGTTTTGGCAAAAAATGTATCTTGCCGCGTAGCGAGCGTTTCGGTCATATATTTTTTGGCGCATAACGAACGGAGCACGGTGTTTTGTTCCACGCTTTCTTGCACTTGCATTTGTATTTGGCTCTCTTCGTCGCGAATGGTGTGTGTGAGTTTGCGCAAACGAAATGCTATCAACTTGCCAATTGCCATTATTAATGGTGTTACCAAAGCTAAAAACCAAGCCAAACGCGCATCAAAATAGCGCATTAGCAAAAATGCCCCCAAAAACTCAACGCCCACCACTATAATTTTTGGCAAAATGTCAGACGATACCTCGCTAACAAGTTCAATATCTTTTGATAAGCGCGACGACACATCGCCCGAATGGAGAGTTTTGCTGCTGAACAAAGGTGTGGAAAATAGTTTTTGGTAAATGCGGGTTTTGATGTCGATAAGTTGACGTGTGTTGGCTTTTACGCCAAAATAATAAATAAACTGCCTAATAAGCACAGCCGATGCCGTTGCCAAAAACAACCACAAAACGGTATAAAAAAAATCGTCGTTGCTACCTTCGGGTATTACCACATCTACAAACACCTTGCTGAGCCATACCACATAAAGGTCGAGCACTGCCTGCACAATTCCGGCGGCAATGCGTATTATAATGTTGGCTCTGATACCCCGAATGTTGGAATAATACCATTTAAAATAGTTCATTCAACAATGCCGAGATTTTTCCAAGATTCTAATAAAGATTTTATATCGTTTTGAGCGGTATTTAGGTCGATGTCGTATTGTTGACAAATCTCTTTGGCGATACTATCAACGGTAAAATCGCCTTGTTTTTGAGCAATTTGCCAAATAGTTGCAGCTGAATCGTTAAGACTTATAAGATGACCAAAGTCAACAGCTTCGAGACCCTCTGCCACAATTACCTTTTGCCCGCATACTTCGCGGAGTACAAAACCTGATTTGAGTTTCATGTATAATATCCTTATAGTTTTTCTATTTCTTGTGGTGACAATCCTGTGTAAAGTGATATTTTTTCAACAGATTGATTATCGTTTTTCATTAAACGTGCCATGGCTATGGCTTTTTGTTTCTCCCCTTCTGCAATACCTTCGGCTCTTCCTTCGGCTCTTCCTTCGGCTCTACCTTGCGCCATGCCTTGCGCCATGCCTTGCGCCATGCCTTGCGTCATGCCTTGCGCCATGCCTTGTTCGTGACCTTTGCTATAGCCAAGCTGAACGCTTGTTTCAAAAACGCTCTTGTTGAATCCGAGAGTTTCTACATAACGGTAGTATGCCTTGCGATCTTCTTCGCTCAATGAATCTACGCGGAGTATTTCGCGGGCTTCGGGAAGTCCTTGGGCTGTAAATGTGTCGGGTATTTCGCCAGTTTTGAGAAACGAAATCCACTGTTTAAGGTCTTCGTCGGGCTCTTCGTCAAACTTGTTGACCCTTAGGATATAGTATTCTGGGAAAATGCCTGACACTTCGTCTTTGCCAAACTTAGATTTTTGAACTTTTGAAAGTTTAAGCTCGTCTTTTTCGTCGAGCATATTCCAAAAGCGGGTTGTGCCGTGATAGGCGTATCCATTGCCCTGACCGAGACTGAAATAAACCACGTTTACCGAAAACACCTTTGGTATAGTATCGTAAGTGGCACCAAGTTTCATATAGTCGGATATGATTTTTGATGCACCGTAAGCCATACGGTGAAAATAATCTAACTCGTGGTCGTTTTGCACTTCGATGAGGAATTTCTCTTTTTTATCATCTTCAACGAGGAGGTCAACGCGGTTGAATTTTTGTTCGGCAGATTCTTGATTGCTTTCGCTTTCGAGAATCTGAGTAATTTTGATTTGGCGTTTGAGCAGCACACTCAAAAAGCCCTCCAATATCACATGGCTTGCCTTGTTGCGCAACAGACGCTTCATCATCCAATCAAAACGAATATACTTTAACATAGCTCCTATTTTTTTGCAAAAATACAACAAAGAAATGAGGAATGCAAATAAAAAAAAACGCTTGACATAATTAAAATGCCAGGCGTTTTTTATTAGTTAAGTTAGAGCGGTATTAGTTGCTATATACTTCACGGAGATAACAGTCAAATTGTTTATCACCACTGCTATAATAACTGCCACCGGTGTTTAAAGACAATTCAACAACAAATTGGTCTTGGTTATCACCTTCATAATTTGATGACCAATACATTGCACCTGCATCACCTAACGCATTTTCATCATATTCGATAGGAAAGAATATGTGAGGATCGTAATTATAATTGTAAGAACTACCTTTTGGTTTGACTTTGTAAACAATCCATCCATGTTGTGAGTTATAATCGTCGGTATATTCCCACTGACAATATTTAAAACAATTATTTGCAAAATCATACTTCGTAATGTTAGCAATGTCTTCTTTGGTTGGAGTACCAGTGTGGGTTTGTGCGTAATTCCAATCTTTTTTGTCGCCAAGATCTTCAATATTAGTAGCACCTACATTTTTATCTGCCCAAAGAGTACCATTTGGTAATCCTAAGTCAACATATCCGCTGCGGTCGATAGTGTAGATTGTGCCTGCCTCAGGTGATGTTTTGCTGTAAAAATTTGTTCCAAAGGGGATTCCTGCTGAAACTCGAATCCAAATTTTTCCTTCATCATTTAATGCATAGAGCGGTGCATAATTATCAATTTTTACTGATAGTTCGTGCTGCAAGGGCGACATAAAGATTTCAAAATATGCGTTTTGATCGATGAGAGTAACCGTATTGTCGCTACCGTATTTAAAACTACCTTCAAAACGATGAGTGCATTTTTCCATCAAATCTGTCAATGATTTGGTAGAATAATCTGAATTAAATCCACCTGTCTTTACGATTTTAGCACCAACCTTTTCTCCGTTTTGTGGTGCAGTTGTGAGTGTGCCGTTAAAGATTCCATTTGTATAATCCTTTAAAAGCAAACCACCGTAAGACTCTTTTGTGGATAAATTATAGATATCTAAAACTAAGTTATCCACATCACTTTCTGAAAACGAAGGTTGAACTGTTGCTCCTTTATCCTCGTATGCTATTTTAGAGAGTTTTTTACCTGTAACCACTTTGATTGTAAACGGCACACCTTGTTGCTCTGTCTCGGTGTTGGCTTGTTTGGTAGTGTCGGGTTTTACAGCATCATTGTTGTCTTCGTCTTTGCTGCACGATGTTGCAAGCAATACTGCTGCCATTATGGGCAGGAATTTTAGAAAAGTCTTTTTCATTGTCGTGTCCTCCTGTTACTCTTTTTTACGTTGAATTGGGTCCAGCGAGCAAGGGCGATTCCATATTGATGTCGATTACCTGATATTCAGGTTTTTGGTACTGCTGTTTTTCTTGTGCCGTGAGTACTGACGGCTTTGTGATTTTTTCTTTCATCGTGTAATTAGATTATGTTAATACAAAAAAAAGCCCTTGCAGAGCGTACGTTTGTGGCGCAACATTCTACAAGGGTAGTTAATTTCTTAGTAATATTTGAGAAGAGAGTGAATTTTACCCCCCCTATATATAATATTTATTATATTTCTGTAATATAGTATTATATCTTTATTATTCGAGGTGTTAGTTATGTTTTTTTTGTGGGTCACAAGGTAGGAGGATTTTTTTTATCTCCAAAAAATTTTACCTAATTCTTCGATATATTGCCAAAAGATACCTTCTGATGGGTCGCAAAATGCGCCACACTAATGCTGCAAGCCTACGGGGAAAGGTATTGAGGTTTCGCCTGATGTTTTGAGATGAGATTACATAGTTTACTTCGGCTTTGATGTTGTCGGGGCTGCAATATTCGCATCCTACAAGGTTGCCGTCGCCCATAAGGGTGATGCGGTTGCCTTTGATTGATATTATGCGGTGAACCACATAGCGGCGGTCGTCTACGTAGGCAAGGTAAACTCTGCCTTTGCGTATCTGGGTAACGGGCGCAAATACAGCACTTTCGCAGCCTCCTATTATAAAAGGTAGCATCGAGTTGCCTTTTACGGGAAAAATCACCTCTCTGCCTTCGTTTACCAAGCGTATGGCTTCGGTTATTATAAAATCGTCGCTTATTGGCATGATATGGTTTGTTGACAAAGGTGAGCGGCATCGGCATCGGGCAGACATTCTAAATGCCACATTTTTATGCGTTCTATAATGGCGGTTTCGGTGGCGTGAAGGCTGTCGGCAATGGCTTTGTCCCAACGTTTGCCCGAAACTGAGGGTACAAGTGCTGCGTATGCCATAATTGTATGTAGCGGAGTAATGCGGTTTTGAGGGGCTTGACTTAGCGATACTATTGCTCCGAGTGGCAGACTTTGATTGATGTAGCAATCTGTTTTGCCGCTCCAAGGTGTGCCAAAAACCTTTATGCCGTCGGGGAGGATTCTAACTGCTGGATTGTCGTCGTTGAGCAGAAACGACCCTTCGATATTATTGAGCCATAGTCTTGAATGTGTAGATTTTCCTGTGCCGCTTTTGCCGAGAAACATATATGCTTTGCCTTGGTAGCCAATTACCGACGAATGAAACAAAAGTGTTGATTCTGTGGCTGTTGCCAATGCAAATATTATCATTAGGGCATTGTCGGTGGCAAAACGTTCGTAGCCGCTATACATATATAATGTGTTTTGGCGGTAATCGCTGCTGCAGATCAAAACGCCTGCTTTGCTATCTTCGAGCCAAAATTCAAACACTTGTTTGCCATCTGATAAATGTCCGCAGATGATTTTTTGTTCTTCGTCGTTTTGAGTGAGTTCTTGGGTAAATGGTTGGGTAAATGGTTGTTGCAAAACGTCTAATGAAAATAGTGTGTCGTTGGCTTGGGCAACGGCAAAGGGTGCATAATTGTTGAAAATAAAAGTAGAATTTACACTAAAAATATGTTCTGCTACTTGGTAGTATTGTTTGTGTTTCATAAGTCAACGTCTTTTAATGAGAGTGAACGGTGGCGGATTCGCAAAGGAATGGTTTGTAAAATAAACTTATAATTGAAATATCGTGCCCAAAAAACATCTTTTGGAAAATGCTTAATTAAAGAGAACATACGTTTACGATATTTTAATTGTCGTTTTACAAATCCATAGTTGTAATAATCGCTGTACCAACCAAAATTGCCGTTGCGCGTTATTCCTTCTAAAATATGTTTGCCAGATTGTTCGTTGGGTGGGCATAGCATTAGGTTATTATCCATTAAGAAAATGTGTTGCAACACCCACATAAGTGCGGCGGTAAATGGTTTTAGTTTAAACGAATTGAGCAACGATGATATGTTTTCTCGGTCGTTGGGCGATGAGTTTTTTAATAAGTAGTAATAATCGGTTATTTGCCTAAGACCTATGCCAGCGCCAATAAAATGACGTTGTATATGTGCTAATTGCATTGCTAAGGCAAATTTTATCGATGGAGTGTTAAAGCCTTGGTTTACTAATTCAACGTTTTTGATTTCGTTGTTTAGAAATTTTTGTATCTGTTTGTTGCCAAATATGTTGTGTACTCCGCTTGATGGACGGAAATGCACCTCAACGGTAATTCCATCGCCTTGTTCTATTAATTGGATATGATGGTAAGCCACATATCCGCCTTTTTTGATGAGGTTTAAATTATAGAGCATTTGCAAAACCTTTTCTTTGCCTCCCTCTACATAAATATCAATGTCGCCAGGCTGACGGCTGAGTGGGTTGGGGTAGAGGCGGGCATTGGCCTGACCTTTTAATATTACGGTGTTGCTACCATGCTGAGCAAAAAATTCTGTAAGCTCTTTGGCGCGGAGGTTGAATGCCTTGTTCATACCGATGATTTTTTCGGCTTCGGCTGTCCACTGCATTGCAATATTGAGCGGAGGGGCAAATTCGCCTTTGAGTTTGCTAATTCCGCTAAATAAAACTCCCACAATAGATTGACGATGAGCGGCTTCAAAAACGTTTTCCCATTCTTCGGGCGAAAGCTTTGCCTCAAAACTATTGGTAATGCCGAGCGAATATCTTAGTAGTTCGAAAAAATGTTCCATATATTTAATTTGTGGCAAAGGTGGTAAAAAAATAGATTTTTTTTGTTTCTTT
Source organism: Bacteroidales bacterium (assembly GCA_016286055.1). Classification (GTDB taxonomy): domain Bacteria; phylum Bacteroidota; class Bacteroidia; order Bacteroidales; family UBA3824; genus UBA3824. The sequence continues at coordinate 78,779 of JAEERW010000012.1, read as the reverse complement.
GCATTTTAAATATTTAAAAATATTGCTGCTATGTTACATACTTTTACACCTAATATGGTTTCAAGAGCATTAGATTTTTTGAGCCAGTTAAAAGTCAACAACAATCGCGACTGGTTTGCCGCGCACAAAGATACTTATTTAGAGATTAACAAAGAAATCAACGATTTTGCCGAACAGATGATTCTCAATATCTCGCAATTTGATGATTTGGGCAACATCAGCGCCAAAGATTGCACCTATCGCATTTATCGCGACATTAGGTTTTCGGCAGATAAATCACCTTTTAAAACACATATCGGAGTGTATATTTGCAAAGGAGGCAAAAATAGCGAACTTGCTGGGTATTATATTCATTTTGAACCGGGCAATTGTATGGTGGCAGGCGGCGTGTGGTGTCCGTCGAAAGAGAATCTGGAATATATTCGCCGCTATATCTACAACGATCCTCAGTCGTATCTCAATGTTATAAATCAAAAGACCTTTGCCGACAATTTTGCGATGATGGACGATAAACTAAAAACTGCCCCCAAGGGTTATCCAAAAGATTTTGAGTATATCGATTTGATTCGTTATAAGTCGTTTTCGCCTTACAAAATATTAACCGATGAGGAGTTTTGCACCGATAATTTTGTTGACAATATAACAAGGTGTCTTTCGTATCTTTCGCCCTACATTAAATATCTCAACAATATTTTGGAATAAAACATAAAAAAAGAGACGCGCCATAAAAAAATGTAGAGACGCGCCATGGCACGTCTCTACAATCAATAATTCATTGTAAATAATTCTGATTAGAACGGCAAGTCGTCGCCTTGTGCAGATGCCTGGGGCTCTTCAACAGGACCAGCGGGCTGACCAGCGGGTTGTGCTGCAGGCTGACCAGCAGGTTGAGTGGCGGCAGCACCAACACGCTCCATTTTCCAAGCGTTGAGGGTGTTGTACCATTTGCCCTGATATTCGCGTCCACGGAGGTCGAACGATACTTTGACGTTTTCGCCAATTTGGTACTGGTCGAGCTGTATGCGGTCGCCGTAAACATTAAAAACTACGGTTTGTGGATATTGTCCGGGGATTTCGATAAGGAAATCTTGCGAAGTCCAGTTGGTGCCGTTGGCAGATACGCCGCTGCGGCGCTCTAATAGCTGGGTGAGTTTGCCTTCTACTTCTAATGCCATAATAATGTGTTTTTATAGGTTTGTAAATTAGATATTATTATTTCTTTTTATTGTCTTTGGGTTCTTCGGCAGGTTCGGGTTTGATAATCTGAACGAGTTCCATATCAAAAATCAAAAGAGTATTTGGTTCAATGCCTTGATTGCCCTGTTCACCGTAACCGAGTTTGGGGTGAATCCAAACTTGAACTTTTTCGCCGAGCGACATAAGTTTCAGCATCTCTGTCCATCCTGGGATAACGTAGTTGATGTTGAATTTAACGGGCTCGTTGCCGCGGAGGTCGGTTCCGTCGAACTCTTTGCCGTTGATGAAAGTACCTCTGTAAAGGCATTCTACGTCGTCGCCGTCAACTGGAGACTGTTTTCCATCGCCAGGGGTGATTATTTTGTACTGGAGTCCGCTCTCTGTGGTAACAACACCTTCCTTGGTTTTGTTTTCAGCAAGGAAAGCTTCTGCTTCTGCGAGATTCTTTTTTCTTAATTCATCTTCGCGTTTGGTCATAAATCTCTGATAGATAATGGCGGCTTCATCCCTAGTAAATTCAAACGAAGAATCCTCATCAATACCTTTGCAGAATCCTGCGTAAAATGTTTCTTTGTTAACTTCGGGAAGGCCTTGTGAAAACTGATTACCTATGTTGTAACCTAAAATATAGCTAACAGAGTCTAAATCGCTGTTGAGGGTAGCTTTAGTACTAGGTGTTTGGCTTTGGTTGCATGATACCATAGCCGACAGCAACAATGCGACTGCCGAAATTTTGATAATTTGTTTTTTCATCTCTTTAATAATATATCTGTTTGTTTAATATTCTTCAATCATCATTTCAGAAATGTCTGAGTCGTCAGCATCCTTATTTTGGTTGGCGCCCACTTCTACCGAAACTAGTTCCACGTCGAAAATCATGGCCGAATAAGCGGGAATTTCTTCCGATGGTTCGTACTCGCCATAAGCGAGGTCTTGGGGAATGTAGAAAATATACTCTGCACCTTCTTTCATCATTTTAAGTCCCTGAGCAAGTCCAGGAATGATGTAGTCCAAAGTGAGGGTAGTGGGTTCTTCGCTATCGAACGATGAGTCAAACACGGTTCCGTCAATGAGTTTGCCTTCATAATATATTTTTACGGCATCTGCTTCGGTGGGCGTAAGTCCGTTTTCCTTTCCAGATTTTAGCACTTTGTATTGCAATCCGTTGTCGAGTGTTACTACTCCAGATTCTTTAGCGTTTTTAGAGAAAAACTCTTTCGCTATTTTAAGCTGTTCTTGTTTCTCTTTCTCGCTTTTGGCGGTGTAATAAGCCTCGATAATGTTTGCAGCGGTTTCTTGGTCGAAAGCTGATGAGCCGTTGGCAGCGTCTTTAAATGCCTTGCCAATGATGTCGGCGTTGATAGGGAGATTTTCTCTTAAAATGTTCTGAGCAAGCACGTAACCGATGCTATAACAGAGCGAATCCTGCGATGAGGATACTTTGATTTTGTCGAAATACTTCTGTGCTGGTGCTGTACCTGCCACTATGAGAAGTAATAGTGTGTAGATTAGTTTTTTCATTATTTGATTATTTTAAAATTTCTGCGATTTCTGCTTTTACTTTTTCGATGGCATCTTTAATAGGGTTGTCGTCGGCTTGTGCAAACATCTGCAAGATATAGGTGCTTAGCTCGATAGCCTTGCTCTCTGCCGACATACGCTGTGCCGAAATGTTTACAAGTTCCAAAATGCTCTCTTTTGCAGTGAGAACGGCTTCCCAAGATTCGTCACTGATATAGATTTGTTGCGACATGTTGTGCTCGTATTCTGCGCGTATGGTTGAGATAAGCGCACGGTGAAAATCTTTTGCTGTCAAGCCTGGCGATTGCACTCTTACTAGAAGATTTCCCGGATTGATGCGTTCCAAAAATAGTATTATACGCTCAAAAGCGGCAAGCCTTAGCGGTGTTATGATTTTCTGGTTGCCCATTGCGAGTTCGAGTCGTTGTTTCTGCTCCTCGCGTGTAAGAAATTGCCTAATAGTAAGATATGCGCATGCTAATACTATGAGCGCTGGCAATATGTACTTGATAAGTTCTGAAAAATCCATTTTTTTTGTTTAAAATTTCACGCCAAAGGTAATAATTCTTTACGAAAATCATTATCAGCAGAAGATTTTTATTTTTTTTTTCAAACACAATTCGTATTTTTGCGATATAATAGCTTTTTAGATAACATGAAACGCGGATTATTATTTTTTGCAACAATGGTTGTTGTAGCTTCTTGCGATGTCAGGGAAAACAACAACAACTCTTATTTTAATATCGAAGGTCGCCTTATAGGTTCGCAAGGCGGCGACACAGTATGCTTAAAGCGTGTTGACGGTGCAGGATATCAGTTTGCCGACAGCACTATTACATCTCTTGATGGTTCGTTTGTGCTTTCTGCGCAAGTTTCTGGGCCAGATTTTTATCTCCTTCAAGTTAACAGCGAACCTCGAGCCATTACCTTGGTGGCCGACTCTTTGCAATCTATTTCTCTTTCGGCTAAATTAGAGACTTTCGACACCGAATATTCTATTAAAGGTTCGCCTGAAAGTGAGGACATCTGCGAAATGGTGCGACACCTGAATATTGTTAAGCGAGTGAACGACTCGTTGGGACATATTTTCCGCCAAAATATCAATGTGCCTGATCTCGAAGGGCTTAAACATCAATTAGATTCGGTTTATAATTACTACGAAAACGATTTGAAGACCTTTTCGCGAAACTATGTTACTAAAAATCCTTCATCGTTGGCATCAGTTGTGTGCCTGTCGCAGTATATAGCTCCGCGCGTTCCTGTTTTCGACCCAAAAGAGGATATTCAATATTTTAAAACCGTGGCTGAGGCGTTAGACAAGCGTTTCCCCGACAATTACCACGTGGCAAAACTCGAAAAATATATCGAAAAAATTGAATCAGCGGCTCAACAAGGCGTCCCAGTTTTTGAGTCGATCAAAAAGGGCGACAAGGCTCCCGAAATTAAATTACCTAATATAAAAGGTGACAGTATCAAACTTTCGTCGCTTAGAGGAAAATATGTGCTGATAGACTTTTGGGCATCGTGGAGCAATGTGTCAACGCTTAATAATCAGAATCTTGTGCGCTGCTATTGGAAATACTACCATTCTAACTTTACCATTTTTCAGGTTTCGTTAGATAGCGACTACGAGCGTTGGAAACAGGCTGTAAAAGACCAAAAACTATCGTGGACACACGTGCGCGACCGCAACGGTTGGAACTCAAAGGCTGTTAACGCATACGGAGCCACATCAATGCCATGCGGTTTTCTTGTTTCGCCCGACGGAACAATTTTGGCAACCAATATACAATCCGAAAACCTCGACCAAATTTTGTTTGAAAACATCGGCAAACCCCGCTCTGCACCTCGTCCGCAGCCAAGTGCCGATAATAATCAGTAAACTATTAAAAACCAAAATAATATGAAAGAATTTTTTAAATATTTCTTTGCCGCCCTTGCCGCAATGTTTGTGTATGGATTTGCGTCGGTGGGCATTTATATTGTAATGATGATAATGATGTTTTCGATGGGAGGCAGCGGTATGTCGTCAACAACCAAAGTGGAGGATAATACTGTGCTCCGTCTCAGGCTCAATGGCACTATCACCGACCGCAGCGTTACTCAGGACGATATGTACGGTATGCTTACGATGTCGCTTAAAATAGAACAGACCACAGGGTTAACCGATATTTTGCGCTGCATCAAATCTGCCAAAACCGATAAGAAAATTTCGGCTATATACCTCGAATTCAGTACAATATCTACCGATTTTGCCAACCTTCAAAATATCCGCGCCGCTCTTGAAGATTTTGCCGAAAGCGGAAAGCCGATTTACGCTTGGGCAGAATCGTACGACCTTGCCACATACTATCTTGCAAGCACTGCCACCAAAATTTATATGCGCGAACTTGGTGGTTTGGAGCTTAAAGGTATTGCCTCGCAATCAATGTTTTACAAGCCGCTTTTAGACCGTCTTGGAATTGATATGCAGGTGATTCGCCACGGAAAATTCAAAAGTGCCGTTGAACCCTATCTTCAAGGTTCGATGAGCGATGCCAACCGTTTGCAGATGTCTACCCTCGTCAACGATATTTGGGCAGAGGTTTCAAAAGATATTTGCAAGAGCAAGAATCTTGATGCCGCTGATTTTGAGAACCATATAGATAATCTCGACTATTATTCCGACCTCGACCTTTGCGTAAATTCGGGTATGATCGATGCGCTTATTTCGCACAAAGAGGCTGAGGATTCTATTAAGGCGGCTATCGAAGTGGCTGACGACGAAGAACTTAAAATAGTGTCGCTCACCGGCTACCTCTCGTCGCTCAAAGACGAAAAGCCCAAAAACGACAAAATCGCTATCATCTATGCCGAAGGTGAAATCGACCCCTCTGGCAACGAAAACTCCAATATCCTTGCCGACAAGATTTGCGAGGCATTCAAAACCGCACAAAACGACGATGATATCAAGGCAGTAGTTTTTCGCATCAATTCGCCCGGAGGCAGTGCCACCGAAAGCGAAGAAATCTACAAGGCTGCCAAGGCGTTTGGCGAAAAGAAACCTTTGGTAGTGTCGATGGGCAGTTACGCTGCTTCGGGAGGATATTATATCGCTTGTCCCGCTCAAAAGATTGTGGCAATGCCTTCTACCATCACTGGCAGTATCGGCGTGTTTGGCGTTATCCCAAATGTAGAAAAACTTTTGAAAGATATCGACCTAAACGTGGAAACCGTTGGCACTCACAAACATTCGGGTATGGGATCGATGTACACCAAGATGGATTCGCGCGAGATTGACGTTATACAGCAGAGTGTGGAAACTGTTTACGGACGCTTTATCAGTCACGTGGCAGAGGGTAGGAATATGACCACCGCCGAGGTTGACTCCATTGGTCAGGGACGTGTTTGGAGCGGTGCATCGGCTTTAAAAATAGGTTTGGTAGATACTCTCGGCTCGCTCAACGACGCTTTGACTATTGCCGCCGAACTTGCCGACATTAGCGACTATTCTACCACCGCACTTCCTGAGTTAAGCGACGATTCTATGTCGATGCTTCTCAATCTGTTGTCGATGAAAATCTTCACTCCAAAAAGCCAGATACCCGAAGAACTTGCCCCTGTGCTCCACGAATACGAGCGCATCAAACACCTTAAAGGCGTTCAATGCCGTATGGAACCGTTTGTGATTGAGTATTAGCGATTTTTTTGAACATTTTAATTTAAACCATATAATAAAAAAAGATGATTATTAAAAGATTATTATTGATTTTGGCGTTGCTGCCGATGATGGCGGTGGCGCAGACTGAAAATTTGTGGCTTGATTTCAAGACTTTGGAAGAGCCTTTTGTATTTGGCTTTTCGTCGAAAAATGCCACTTTCGAAGCCCTTAAAAAAGAGCTTTACTGGAATATACCTAATTTTTATACAGCCAAAAAGCTCGAACAGGCAAGTTTTCAGGTTGTTGACAATTCAAATAACTCTGCCATCTCGGGCGACGGTTTTTTAATCAACGCCGACGAAAAAATGGTAAAAATCGATGCAAAAACCTCTGCCGGAGCGCTTTATGGCGTGTATGAGTATTTGAGACTTTATTCCGCCGGCACAAAGGTTATCAAAAACCACGTGTCGAACCCCACCTACAAATACCGCATTCTCAACCATTGGGACAATCCCGACGGCAGTGTGGAGCGTGGATATGCCGGAAAATCTATTTGGTTTGACGGTGGAAAAATCCATTTCCGCTCCGACATCGAAACCTACGCCCGTGCCAATGCCTCAATTGGTATCAACGGCACTGTTATCGACAATGTTAACGCCGACCCGAAGGTGCTTTTGCCCGAAATGCTTCGCGATATTAAAACCATTGCCGACCGTTTGCGCCCTTATAATATTAAGGTGTATTTGGCTGTTAACTTTTCGTCGCCAACGGCTATCGGCGGTTTAAAAACTTCCGACCCGCTTGATAAGGATGTAATTAATTGGTGGACAAATAAATGTAAAGAAATCTACAAATTGATTCCCGATTTTGGCGGATTCCTTGTAAAGGCTAATAGCGAGGGTCTGCCCGGTCCGATGGACTTTGGACGCACTCACGCCGACGGTGCCAATATGCTTGCCAAGGCTCTAAAACCTTACGGCGGAATTGTTATGTGGCGTGCCTTTGTGTATAATCCTCAGGGTGGCGACCGTGCAAAACAGGCTTACGACGAGTTTATGCCCCTCGACGGTAAGTTCGACGACAATGTGATTATCCAAGTTAAAAACGGTCCTGTGGATTTTCAGCCGCGCGAACCGTTCTCGCCGCTGTTTGGTGCAATGAAAAAAACTCCCATTATGCCCGAACTCCAAATCACTCAGGAATATCTCGGATATAGCGACCACCTCTGTTTCCTTGCCACTATGTGGAAAGAATTTTTGGATTATCCTGTCAACAACAAAGAAACCGTTAAGCAAACTACACAGTATCACCCCTTTACAGCCATTGCGGGAGTTGCCAACACAGGCACTATGAAAAACTGGTGCGGATATGTGATGGCGCAGTCTAACTGGTATGCCTTTGGACGTTTGGCGTGGAATCCCGACCTTACCGCTCAGCAGATAGCCGACGAGTGGATTGGTCTCACCCTCACCACCGACAAGCCGTCAATTGCCAAAATCTCTGATATGATGATGAAATCGCGCGAGGCGGTTACCGACTATATGACTCCACTCGGACTGCATCACCTTATGGGTTGGAGCGACCATTGGGGTCCCGAGCCGTGGTGCGATATTCCGGGCGCACGCGAAGACTGGATGCCCCGTTATTATCACAAAGCCGCCGACGATGGTCTTGGTTTCAACCGCTCGTCCTCTGGCAGCAACGCCGTAGAGCAGTATCAAGAGCCTTTGAAATCACTCTACGACAATCCAAAACTCTGCCCCAAAGAGTATGTCCTATGGTTTCACCACTTGCCGTGGAACTATGTTTTCGACAATGGCAACACACTTTGGAACGAACTCTGTTGTCATTACACCAAAGGCGTTTTGCAGGTAGAGGATTTTCAAAAAACTTGGGCTTCGCTCAAAGGCAAGGTGTCAGACCCGATTTACAACGAGGTGGCTAAGAAACTCGAAGTGCAACTCGACGAAGCCCAATGGTGGCGCGACGGCTGTTTGCTCTATTTCCAAACCTTCTCAAAAATGGAACTCCCCTTCACCCCCAAATACACCTTCGACCAATGCAAAGCCAAACTCCGCACCAAGGAGTATGTGGCACGACAAAAAGATTAGCAAAAACATTCCGCTAAATTAACCGTCTGGAAGACGGTATCTCTGTAGCCCCGGCCATCGAGCCGCCTTTGTGCGGCGCTGATGTCCGGTTTTTGCGGAGAGCGGAAAATGTTTTGGTAATTAAAAAATAATCAATAACTTTGCTGAAATGATTCTTCCTAATGATATTTAAGCAATTTATGAAACACCTTATCTTTATACTTCTATTTGCCATTTCGATGTTTGATGTATCGGCGCAAAATGTTCCGCAGATTGTTAAGCACGGCTCTGCATATCAGTTGATTGTGGGCGGCAAACCTTTTATTATGCGGGCAGGAGAACTTGGAAATTCTAACGCCTCAACCACTGATTATTTTGAAAAAATTGTGGTGCCAAACCTCAAAAAGCAGAATATCAACACCGCCCTTGTGCCTGCCTATTGGGATTTGATAGAGCCCGAGGAGGGAAGGTTTGATTTTTCGCTCATCGACAATATCATAAAGGTATCGGCACGCAACAATCTAAAAATCGTTTTCTTGTGGTTCGGTGCGTGGAAAAACTCAATGTCGTGTTATGCTCCGTCGTGGGTAAAAAAGGATGTAAAACGTTTTCCCCGTGCCGAAAGCAAGGAAGGCGTAAAGCAAGAATTACTTTCTCCATTTTCTGCCGATAACCTACGAGCCGACAAAAAGGCTTTTTGCGAACTACTAAGATTTATTAAACAAAACGATAATAATCAAACGGTTGTGATGATTCAGGTGGAAAACGAAATAGCGATGCTTCCATCTGCCCGCGATTATTGCAAAACGGCTACGGCGGCGTGGAAATCAAACGTCCCTGCCGCATTGACCGATTATTTGAAACAGCACAAGGACGAACTTACCGACAGTCTGAAAAAATATTGGACGGGCGAAACCATCGGCTCGTGGCAAAAACTATTTGGCAGTAGCATCTATGCCGAAGAAATTTTTACAGCGTGGAGTTACGCAGTGTATGTCAATGAGTTGGCGAAAGCAGGCAAATCCATTTACAATCTGCCTATGTATGTAAACTGCGCACTCAACCGTCCAGGAAAGAAACCTGGCGAATATCCTTCGGGCGGTCCTCTGCCACATTTAATCGACATTTGGAAAGCCGGCGCGCCAAGTGTGGAGATGCTCAGTCCCGATATTTATTTTGGCGATTTTAAACGGTGGACTTCGGCTTATCATCGTCCAGATAATCCGTTTTTTATACCCGAGCACCAATACGACGCAACTGCCGGGGCAAAAGCACTTTATGCCTTTGGCGAATACCACGCCTTGGGCTTTTCGCCATTTTCGGCTGAAACCAAACAGGCTCAGTTTATGCCGCCTGTTTTGGGCGAAACTTTTTCGGATGAATCCACCAAAGGAACTCTCACCGAACTGCCCAACGCCTACAACCTTATTAAATGTGCCGAAAGTTTCATCACACTTTTTAACGGCAGCGACAGAATGCGCGGTGTGCTGTTAGATTCTCTTAACCAACGCGATACGCTTATTATTGGTGGCTATCAGATTATTGCCAAGCACGACTACACCCTTGGATGGAGTCCAAATGCAAAACTTCCTAATTGGAACCTCGAAGGTGCAATCATTATCAACACCGCCCCCGACGAATTTTTGCTGATTGGCACAGGCACAGTGTTGAATTTTAATTCGTTGAAAAAAAACACCAACGTAGGCATTCTCGAAATACAAGAACTATCAACCGACGGCAGCGGCAAAATACTCCGCTATCTCAACGGCGACGAATCGCACCAAGGTCGCCACGTGCGCATCCCCGACGGCGAATGGGGCATACAGCGGTTTAGGCTTTATGAGTATTGATTTCACAATTCATACTCCATAATATAGTCGTTCATAAAATATCCGCCGCCAAAGGGGAAGTCGCCTTGCGTTTCAATCCGTTGATTCTTGTTTTTTTGAGTCCATTTGCATTAATTTTTTTGAGATACAAAAATACAAAAATTCCAAAAAAATCCTTACTTTTGTACATCGCCGTATAATGGCGGGTTATTACTTAATTTTTTAAACTATTACAAAAATGCAGATTATTAAAGGACTTATTTTGGTGTTGGCTCTTGCTGTGCTTTGTGGACAGGTGGCAGAGGCTCAATACGTTACTTTCAACAAGGATGACGGCGGTATCGATGTGGCAAAATGCGGACTTTCGTGCGCCGATGATGCTCCCGAGGGCGTTAAAATTGCCGTCAAGAATCTCGACGACGATATTTTCGACGTTACGGGAAAGAAACCTTCTCTTAATCAAAACCCTCAGTACACTATTTTTGTCGGCACGCTTGGCACACCGTCTACCGACAAGTTGGTTAAAAAACAGAAAATCAATGTGTCAGCCATCAACGGCAAGTGGGAGGCTGGTATGATTGTGCTCAATGGCAACACTATATATATTATAGGTGCCGATATGAGGGGAACAATCTTTGCCGTGTACGACCTCAGCAAGTCGCTCGGCGTTAGTCCTTGGAAATTTTGGGCTGACGTGCCCACTCAAAAGCACGATTATGCAGCGTTGAAACTCTCTTCACCGGTGGTTTTCCCATCGCCTAAGGTTAAATATCGCGGCATTTTCTTAAACGATGAGGCTCCCTGCCTTAGCACTTGGGTAAACAATACTTTCCCCGATGAAAAATGTCCTTCGGCGGTAAAAGGTCTTGCAAATGGTATGAACAGCCAGTTTTACGCCAAGGTGTTTGAACTTTTGCTCCGCTTGAAAGCCAACTTTATGTGGCCTGCTATGTGGGGTAACGCTTTTTATGCCGACGACACCGAAAACAGCAAGACTGCCTCTACTATGGGCATTGTTATGGGAACATCGCATCACGAACCTATGGCTCGCAACCATCAGGAGTGGGCTCGCCGCCGTGGTGCCGATGGTGCTTGGGATTACAATACTAATCAAGAAGTTATCGATAAGTTTTTCCGCGAGGGCATCAGCCGCAGCAAAAACAACGAAGACCTTATTACCATTGGTATGCGTGGCGACGGCGACACTCCCCTTGGCGGTCGCGAGGGTCACGACGACGAGTATGTGATGGCTCTTGAACAAAACAAGAAACTTATGGAGCGCATAATCAACAATCAGCGCAAAATTATAGCCGAGGAAACAGGAAAGCCCGCAGCACAGCGTCAGCAAGTTTGGGCTCTCTACAAAGAGGTTCAGGAGTATTACGATGCAGGTCTCAAAGTGCCCGAAGATGTGATTATCCTGCTCAGCGACGACAACTGGGGCGACATTCGCCGTGTGCCCGACCATAAACGTGCCGGTGGTTGGGGAATTTATTACCACGTTGACTATGTGGGTGCTCCCCGTAACTCTAAATGGCTGAATATCACACAGACACAGCAGATGTTTGAGCAACTTTCGCTTGCATATGACTTTGGTATCGAGAGTCTTTGGGTGCTTAATGTCGGCGACCTTAAACCGATGGAGTATCCTATCCAACTTTTCTGCGATATGGCTTACGAACCAAAGACTTACAATCCCCAAAACGTTACCTCTCATACCGAAAAATTCTTTGAGAGCGTGGCTGGTGCCGATTACGCCAAAGAAGCCGCACGTATCTACAACCGCAACTGTCAGTTTATGGCGCGTGTAACTCCCGAAATGCTTGATTCTTACACCTACAATGTGGCAACGGGCGAGTTTAAGCAGGTGGCAGACGAATATGCACGTCTTGAATCAGAGGCTCTGCGCCTTTGGTTGCTAATTCCCGATATGTACAAAGACGCTTATTTTCAGACAATTCTCTTCCCCGTGCAGGCAATGGCAAACCTCTACGATATGTATTACGCACAGGCAATGAACCGCTATTGCGCCGAAAGGAACAATCCCGACGCCAATTGTTGGGCAGATAGGGTTTCAGAATGTTTTAAACGCGATTCAATCCTTTGCGCACAGTACAACACCGGCATTGCCAACGGCAAATGGAACGGAATGATGATTCAAAAGCATATCGGCTACCGTATGTGGAACGATAATTTCCCCCACGAAATGCTTCCCCCCACCAAGCGTGTGGCAGAGGGCAACGGCGGATACGTTTTTGCTCCCGGCAACGGATATGTTTCTATCGAGGCTGAGCATTATTATTCTGCCAAAGCCGCCGACGGTGTACAATGGAGCGTTTATCCCTACTACGGACGCACCCGCAGCGCTGTGGCTCTTACCCCTTACACCAAGCCTGTGGGCAATTCGTCGCTCACATATCGTTTTGCACTGCCTAAGGGTTACGCCGATTCGGTAAAGGTTCATGTGATTGTAAAATCTACCCTTGACTTTAAGAATGTTGGCGGACACGAATGTGCAATTTCCGTTGATGGTCAGCCAGTTAAAACGGTTAACTTTAACGCCGACTTGCTCGACAAACAACCCTATCAATACACCACATTCTATCCCACAATCGCTCGCCGCGTAGTGGAAAAAGTTGCAGGTTTTAAAGTAAAAGATTCTGACATTCACGAACTTACTTTAACTCCAAAACACGCCGGCATTGTGTTTGAAAAAATCGTAATAGATTTTGGCGGCTACAAGGGCGAATACCTCTTTGGAACAGAGAGCGAGGCAAGAAGGTAATAATGCATTAAATAATTTTTATTAAGGTATTGCATTTACATATTTTTTGTTAATTTTGCGCAAAGAGATTTTGGCTGTTTTTTACATAAACAACAAATTTGCTTAACGTTATCAAAATTATGTAATTTAAAAACTTAATTCAAATAATAATGGAACAAAAACCACAAGAATCTAATGGATTCTACAAACTTAGTTGGCTGCAACGCATCGGATTCGGCTCGGGCGACTTGGCTCAGAACCTGATTTTCCAAACTGTGGCCACTTACTTGATGCTTTACCTCACTACGGTATTGAAAATCAATCCCGCATTTGTTGGCGGACTTATTCTCACCGTTCGTCTTATCGACTGTTTTTGGAGTCCCGTTGTCGGAAAATTTATCGACAACCGCAATCCTAAATTAGGCAAGTATCGCACTTACCTTCTTTACGGCGGTATTCCTTTGACAATTGCTGCTTGCTTGCTTATGCTTCCGCAGGCTGCTGAGTGGTCGATGGGTGCAAAAATGGTGTATGCCACATTAAGTTATACAATTCTTAGTATGATTTATTCGGTAGTAAATATTCCCTACGGCTCTATTATGGCAAGTATGACCCGCGACAACAACGAGGTTCTTATTCTTACCTCTACTCGTATGGTTTGCGCCAATATCGGTCAAATTGTTGTTCAGGCTGGTTTCCCCATTGGTCTTGCATTGTTTCTCAGTCAAGCAATCAACTGGGATCAAGCAATATTTATGGCAATAGGAACAATTCCCGCATTCATTATTTTGCCGTTGCTACCTATTTTGAAAAAATGGTTGGGCAAAAAAGGTCTTTATTACACACTTCTTGCTATAGGTTTTATCGGCTTTGCTATTTTATTCTGCATTGGTAAATTTGGAGATGTTAAAAGTGAAGCTTTGACTTTATGTGTTATTAAAATCACTGATACTGTTGAAATTGCCATTACAGTAATTTATATTGCGAAGATTATGACCGGCGTTGGTTTGCTCGTAGGTTCACTTATGTGGGCTCTTGTACCTGAGGTAATTACCGATTCGGAATACCGTACAGGCAACCGTCCTGCTGCTACTGTAAACGCTCTTGCTGGTGTAGCATTCAAGGCTGGATTCTCGATTGCCGGCTGGATTACTCCTTTGGTAATGAGTTGGATCGGCTTCAATTTGTCAGAAGAACCATCAGCGTTGCCTGAAGACCCAAGTGCTTGGTTTTCTGTAATTGGTGTGTTTGCTATCGTTGGTTTTGTTCTCTTAACACTTTGTTTCTTAAGTTGCAAAGAAAACATTGCCACCACACCCGAAAAACCTGTTTCGTTTGGCGATATGTTTAAAGAGTTTAAGGCAAACAAATGTCTTCAACTTGTGCTTGGAGTATTCGTAGTAGTGTTCTTGGCATCGTTTATCAGTGCTCCTGTAAATGCTTATTATACAGAGCTTAATAGTTATTCCGACACTGTGCAAAATGCAATTCTTTGGTTCACTACCATTATTCCTGCCTTGCTCCTCATTGTTGTGGCACTCTTGATTAAGAAATATCCTCTTACCGATGAGCGTCTCGACGAAATGAACCGCGAAATTGAAGCCCGCCACAAAGCATAGGTTTTCAATCACTTAATGATATCAAAATCCTGCCGTTTTGAAAATTTAACGGCAGGATTTTTTTTGTTTTTCAAGATTTTCGGGAGATAGTAACAAACGTTATGTTAGGACTTCAAGATTTTCGGGAGATTGTAACAAACAGTTTTTTTTTGACTTCAAGATTTTCAGGAGATGCTACCAAACGTTATGTTAGCGTCTCAACATTTTTGCGAAATGAAAAAGTATGGGTGTTTTTTGATTTCAAGATTTTTAGGAGATAGTAACAAACGTTATGTTAGGACTTCAAGATTTTCGGGAGATAGTAACAAACAGTTTTTTTTGATTTCAAGATTTTCGGGAGATAGTAACAAACGTTATGTTAGCATCTCAACATTTTTGCAAAATGGTAACAAAGGGTAGTTTTTTTTATAAATCTTTCTTTAAGTTATTTGGATTTTGTTTGTTATTCCAAATGTCTGCAATCTTTATGATAGTGTTTTTATTGTCGATATAATATATGAGTTTTAGCCTTTTATCAAAGATATATGCTCTGTAATTAGGTTTCTTGTCTTTCAAAATAGGCTCTACAAACCCCATCTCAGGAAACATTGATAGGCGAGATAATAATTTTTCTAAGTTATTGATTTTATCATTTGTAACCTTATCGCCGTAGTTTTCTTGGCAGTAAGTAAGATAAGTATCTAATTTGTCTTCGGCTTTTTTAGACCAAACAATTATCATTGCTACTGTATTTTTGTTTGATTTTTGCTAAAACTTCCTCGTTTGATTTATAGTTACCTTTGGCAAACTGTTGTTCGGCTTCGGCTACTGAATGATATGCTTCTTCGATAGAATGAGGGCCAAAATCTGGAAAATTACCATCTTCGTTGGTGTAGTTGTCTAACGAAGTCAGCAATTGTTTTAAGATGTTAAAGTCATAGAGACTCAATATTTTGCGTATGATTGCGGTTTGTAATTCCGCTGTTCCGTTTGGTTCCATATCGTATATTTTTAATCCGTTGCTAAAATAGTGTTTTTTATTGTTATTACCTTCAAATTATTTCTTTTTTTTACCTTTGCCCTCGAAAAAAGGACATCATACATCACTAATTTTTGTAATTTTACACCTATGAATCTTAAATCAAAAGCATTACCTTTAATGGTAATAACAGCATTGGCTTTAACTGCTGCTTGCAAACAGGGTGCGCAACCCACTGAAAAAGAACCTACTCCACTTAAGGAGCGTTTCAACGGTAAGTTTTATATTGGCGTGGCAATCAACGAGGCTCAGATTACCGGAGCTGATTCGTTGGGTCAAGCCACTGTATTAAAACACTTTAATTCTATTGTTGCCGAAAACTGCATGAAAAACGAGGAAATACATCCCGAGCAGAATCGCTACAATTTCGCAGTGCCTGATAAGTTTGTAGAACTAGGCGAAAAAAACGGAATGTTTATCATCGGTCATTGCCTTGTTTGGCATTCGCAAGTGGCTCCGTGGTTTTTTGTTGATAACAACGGCACACTAGTATCTGCCGACACTCTCAAACAACGCATCAAAGACCATATCTACACCGTTGTGGGTCGTTACAAAGGCCGTGTAAAAGGTTGGGACGTTGTCAACGAGGCTATCTTAGACGATGGCTCTTATCGTAATAGTCCGCTCTATCAGATTATGGGCGAGGAATTTATCCCATGGGCGTTTCAATGTGCACACGAAGCCGACCCCGACGCTGAACTTTATTACAACGACTATTCGATGTCGCTTGCTCCCAAGGCAGATGCTATTGTAAATCTTGTAAAATCGTTGAAAGCTAAGGGATTGCGAATCGACGGCGTGGGTATGCAAACTCATGTTGGAATGGATTATCCCGATATCAACGAATACGAAACAAGTATGATGAAATTTGCTTCCACAGGTGTTAACGTTATGGTTACCGAGTGGGATATGTCGGCTTTGCCAACCATGAGTAGCAGCTCAAACATTGGCGACACCCTCCGCATTGGCACCATTGTAAGCAAGGCTCTCGACAAGGGACTTTTGAGCGGTGATCCTGCCAACGTAAGTTTCGACAAAATCAAGGTTGCGCCGGTTGAAGATTTTAAGGCTAAATTTGCCGGAGAATATCCCGACAGCGTTATTACACGTATGCACTTTATGCTTTCGCAGTTGTCGCCTTATCCGGTGGCACTGCCCGACTCTATTTCAAATATTTGGAACCAACGCATGGATATGTTTTTGAAACTCTTTGAAAAACATTCCGATGTAATAACCCGTGTAACAGCGTGGGGCGTATGCGATGGCGACTCGTGGAAAAACGATTTCCCCGTAAAAGGCCGTCATGAATATCCATTGCTCTTTGACCGCGATTACAACCTGAAACCATTCTTGCAGAATTGCGACGAAAAAAAGTAATGATATTCTGAGATTGAAATTTTCTATTCTTTAATTGGTAATAAAAAATAGACAGGCTGCTTTTTTTACGCCTGCCTATTTTTTTTTATATGCTAATGCTAATTATTTTATTTTTTATTATAAATTTGCAAGGTATTTGTATTGATATTATTAATATTATCATTAGTATTGTAAATAACTTAAAATGACAAACTTAAAGAATCATTCGGTAGCACGAAAAATTACTCTACAATTTGGATTAATACTTCTACTTACAGGTTTCGCTATTGTGATGGCGATTTTTATTATGAGCAGTTCCAAAAACAGTGCTCAAATGTTTTTTGAAAAGGCCATACCCACCAAAGATTGGGGCAATCTTGCCTATCAGAACACATTGCTTGGATTATCCGACGTTCAAATTTTCATCACCACTCACGACGAGGCACGCCGTCTGTCGGCAATCGAGTATCTCAAAACGGTTATGAACTGTTTTAACGAAATCAAGCAGCGTGTTTCGGGCGACGACCTTGTGGCTGTGGATTCGATGATAGCCAAATCGGCTCGTTACAACACTATAATACACAATAATATAGCACTTGCCAACGATATGCGCTCTATTCACGACGAGATGGACCAATTGAAAGAGACTTATTTTTTCCCAAACATCCACAAAATGCAGCAGGCGGTGATAGCCCACATCAACAAAAACAACGCAAGAGAATCGGCTCAAAGGCTCAAAACTCTTTCGGATTTGCTTCACCTCGTAGACGTGTCGAAAGGCACAATCTCCGACCAGAACCTTATACAGCAGGCTATTACACGCACAACAGAACTCTTTAAGCAAGTGGCAAAATTTGCTCCCGAAATTGGTCAAGCCGCTACAATGAAAGAGATGCTCGGCGCCACACAGACCTATTCGGAAAAAACCAAAAAATATTACGAACTAATGGCTCTTGTTACCGCCAACAATGCCAAGGCGGGTGTGATAAGCAACGAGGTGCTCGAATTAGAAAAACAGTTTAACGAACGGCAGTCGCAAGAGGTCAGCAACATTATAATGAGCCTCAATCAGCGTATGACCAAGAGTCAAACTCTTATGGTAATATTGCTTATAGCCTCAATTGCAATTTGCATTATACTAATAGTGGCAATGACCCGCAACACCATCAACCCCATCAAAAAATCTGTTGAAGGCATCAAGCGCATCACCGAGGGCGACCTTACTGCCAATGTAGAAATCAACACCGGCGACGAATTTTCTGAGATGGCAAATCAGTTGAACACTATGAACCAAAACCTTAAAACTGTGGTTTCTAACATTATATCTGGTGCCGACAATATCTATCAGAGCAGTAGCGAAATGTCAAACGCCTCAGATATGATGAGCCGTGGAGCCACAATGCAGGCAGCCTCGGCAGAGCAGGTTTCTACGTCGGTAGAGCAGATGAGCGCCTCGATAGAGCAAAACAACCAAAACGCACGTCAAACCGAAAAAATAGCGCAGAAGGCACTCGAAAGTATTCGCGAAGGTAGCGAGGCAAGTATGCGTTCGGTAACGGCAATGAAAGATATTGCAGCCAAGATTTCAATTATCGACGAGATAGCATTCCAAACCAACATACTTGCACTCAACGCCGCAGTAGAGGCAGCACGTGCTGGCGAAAACGGCAAAGGTTTCGCCGTGGTAGCCGCCGAGGTGCGCAAACTTGCCGAACGCAGTGCCACAGCCGCCGCCGAAATCGACAAAGTGAGCAAAGAGGGCGTAAGAATTTCCGAAGACGCAGGGCAACTGCTCACCAACATTCTTCCTGAAATAGAAAAAACCGCTATGCTTGTGCGCGAGATAGCCGAGGCAAGCAAGGAACAGACCACTGGCATTGCGCAAATCAATAATGCAGTACGTCAGTTAAACGAAATCACGCAGCAGTATTCATCGTCGGCAGAGGAACTTTCGTCATCGAGCCAAACTCTTGCTGTCGAAAGCGAAAACCTCAAAAAGACTGTGGCATATTTTAATATTTGATAAATGAGGCGCTAATCCTCTTGATTATTATTTATTGACAAAAAACAACTAAAATCGCTAAAAAAACTTTGGCGGTTTTTGTTGTTTTCATTTTATATCCTTAAATTTGTCGTAATTTAAAACTCAGTACGAACTTTAATTTTTTAACCAATTACCAATATGGCACAGAAAAGATATCTGTTTCCTGCCGACTATATGGCAGACCCCGCTGTTCACGTTTTCAACGGCAAAATTTTCATCTACCCCTCGCACGACTGGGAGGCTCACGCCGAAGAGGATGACGATGGCGGACACTTCCAAATGAAGGATTATCATGCACTTTCAATCGATGGCGACCCGATGACAGGCAATGTCAACGACCATGGTGTAATCTTCGATGTAAAAGATGTTCCGTGGGCTGAAAAACAACTTTGGGACAGCGATGTGGTTGAGAAAAACGGTAAATACTACTACATATTCTCTGGTAAGGGATACGACGGCGTGTTCCGCCTTGGCGTGGCAGTAGCCGACAAGCCCGAAGGTCCGTTCGTTCCTCAGCCTCAGCCTATCCGCGGTTCGTTCTCTATCGACCCCTGCGCTTTTAAAGACGACGATGGAACTATTTACACATATTTTGGCGGTCTTTGGGGCGGACAACTCCAATGGTGGCAGCCTTTTGAACCCGGCTTCGCTCCTATCCACGGCAAACACGGCGACGAAAACAGTCTTGTAGATATGGGTGCCGAGCCCACACGCAACGGCGAACTTTTTTCAAAACCCGACATGCCCGCTCTTCCAAGTTTTGTTGTTAAAATGAGCGACGACGTTCTTCAATTTGCCGAGGCTCCCCGCCGCGTGCTTGTTGTTGACAAAGACGGCAAACCGCTCAAAGCAAGCGACCCGCACCGTTTCTTCGAGGCATCGTGGATGCACAAGTACAACGGCAAGTACTATTTCTCCTACTCCACCGGCGACAGCCACATGCTCTGCTACGCCATTGGCGACAATCCCTATGGTCCGTTTACCTATCAGGGCGTAATACTCACCCCTGTAGTAGGATGGACCACACACCACGCCATTGCCGAATACAAAGGCAAATGGTATCTCTTCCACCACGATTGTGTTCCCTCTGAGGGCAAGACATGGCTCCGCAGCCTTAAAGTTTGTGAACTGCAATACGATAAGGACGGCAAGATTCTGACTATTGAAGGCTTAGACAAGTAGCCTTATGCTATAATGGGAAACCGTCGCGGTTGTATGTCTGACGCGACGGTCTCCCTTTTATTTTAATTTTTAATGCTTTGTTTGATGAGAAAAATGATTATAAAAAAGACGCGACTATTGTTGTTGCTTGTAGTAACTGCATTTTGGGGTTGTTACTCTAACTACACTATCCGCCCTGGACAGGCATTTTTCAAAAATTTTACCTACGAGGGTAGCGATTCTTATTTCGACTCCACTCTTCTTACCCCTGGCAAAATGTGGAATCCTATATTGCAGGGTTCGCATCCCGGCACAAGCATCTGCCGCAAGGGTAACGACTTTTATATGGCGTCGGCTACGTTTTCGATGTATCCTGCCATCCCCATTTATCACAGCACCGATTTGGTAAACTGGGAACTGATTAATTTTGCACTGCCCACCGAACAACAGTATCTCAACTCCTCGCTACGTAGCAACGAGGGCATCTATCCTCCAACTATACGTTACAATGAGGAGCGCGATATGTTTTATATCTCAGGCACTTTTGTTGGCGGTGGCGGACACTTTATAATTTCTGCCAAAGATCCTGCTGGTACATGGACAAATCCGCAGTATGTGTTTGGCGTATTGGGTATTCACGCAACCCTATTTTTTGATGATGATGGCAAAACATACCTTATTTATCAGGGCGATCCCAGTTACGACCCGCCTTACGATGGATTTAAGGTGATATATATACAGGAGTTTGACCTTGATAATGGCGCTACAATAGGAGAACGTCATGCAATACTTGAAGGCGGACACGACATTACACAACGTCCTGGATGGTTGGAGGCTCCCCACATGTATAAACACGAGGGTTATTACTACCTTTCGGCTTCGGAGGGCGGTAGTCTCGGCAAATGGTTTGCATCTTGCATTTACCGCTCTAACACTATTCTTGGACCCTATGAGCATTATGAGCACAATCCAAACCTAACACAGCGTTATCTCGAACGCAAGCCAAACCAGATTTCATGTGTGGGTCACGCCGATTATATCGAACTTGCCGACGGCCGCTGGTACGTAATTTTCCAAGCCATGCGCGAGGATGAGTTTAATGGCAACTTTATGTGCAAAGAGACATTCTTGATGCCTGTTAAATGGACTGAGGATGGATGGCCTACCGTTGTTGAACACAACGAACCACTTCCCCGTGTTATTGAAACTCCTTTTGCGGGTACAAGTTACAGTCAAGATCGACGCTTTATCCCTCACGCTAACATCAAGATGAACGAGCATTTTTACTCCGACACCCTTTCACGATACTGGTCGTTTTTGCGCACGCCTATTGGCACGGCATTGTTCCCAAATGGCAAAGAAGGTATTAATATTCCTTTGGAAATCAACAATTTCCGAAGTGTTCGCCACTGTGGATTCCTCGCCCTGAGAGTGCTTAACAATAGGTTTTCGTTCGGTACAGTTATGGACTTTATGCCCGAAACTGATCACGAATTTGCAGGACTTGCAATGTTTCTCGGCGATAGAAACACCATGCAATATGGCGTTACAAGAAGCGGAGAAAAAATTGTGCTTCGTCTTAAAAAAGTAGTACTCAACGAAACTCTCGATAATGTGTTAGTGGCTGAATGTGACATCACCGATAGTTTTCATGGACGTATTTGCCTAAATATCGATAATTATAAAGATGAGACATTTACTGTTAAATACCGTTTCGACGAAGATGATGATTGGCAGATACTTACAGATGAAATGTCGACAGATTATATGAATGTCAACAAACCCAACAATCATGCGTTTTCGGGTGATTTTATCGGCATTTACGGTTCACAAGAAGAAGATTAATATTTACTCTACTAATTTTTACTTAAATGAAAATCAATATTTTAACACTTTTAAGCGGGAGGTGCTATGTCAGATAGAATGACTAAATTCCGCTGGGTGATTTGTTCGTTGCTCTTTGTGGCAACAACGGTGAATTATCTCGACCGTCAGGTGCTTTCTCTTACGTGGAAAGACTTTATCGCCCTCGACTTCCATTGGAACGACAATGATTATGGCAACATAACTGCCGTTTTCTCAATTTTTTACGCGGTGATTTCGCTCTTTGCTGGCAAATTTATCGACTGGATGGGTACCAAAAAGGGCTACATTTGGGCTATTGTAATTTGGTCGGTGGGCGCGTGCCTTCACGCTGCCTGCGGTGTTACTACAATGTCGCTTGCTGGCGTTGACAATGTGGAGGCTCTCCGCGCTATCGAAAAAGGCTCTGAAATAGCATTGACGGTGTCTACCATCAGTGTTTGGCTGTTTCTTGGCTGCCGCATTATACTTGCCACCGGCGAGGCGGGCAACTTCCCTGCGGCTATTAAAGTTACCGCTGAATATTTCCCCAAGAAAGACCGCGCTTACGCCACCTCGATTTTCAACGCAGGAGCATCTGTGGGCGCACTTGCTGCTCCGCTTACCATTCCTCTTTTGGCTAAGAGTATGGGCTGGGAGATGGCGTTCATCATCATCGGTTCTATCGGCTTTATCTGGGCGGGATTATGGCTCTGGCTTTATTCTGCACCGTCGAAAAGCAGGCACGTAAACCAAGCCGAACTTGCTTACATCGAATCCGACAAGGCTAACGAGGCTAAGGCTTCCGACGCAAATGCCGACAGCGACGGCCCTAAATTCTCGATTCTCGATTGCTTTAAATATCGTCAGACTTGGGCGTTTATCGTTGGCAAGTTTATGACCGACGGCGTTTGGTGGTTTTTCCTCTTTTGGGCGCCGGCATACTTCTCCGAACTTGGCTATCCGTCCACATCTACAATGGGTCAGTTGCTGATTTTCATTCTCTACGCTATCGTTACGGCGGTGTCGATTGTAGGCGGCTATCTGCCCAAGATATTTGTAGAGCGTCTTGGTATGGATCCTTACGCCGGACGTATGAGGGCGATGCTCATTTTCGCATTCTTGCCAATCTTTGCAATGTTTGCTCAGCCCTTGGCAAGTACTTCGGTTTGGTGGCCTTGCATAATAATTGGTCTCGCTGGTGCGGGTCATCAGGCTTGGTCGGCCAACCTCTATTCTACCATTGGCGATATGTTCCCCAAATCTGCCATTGCAACTATCACTGGTATAGGCACTTTGTTCGGCGGACTTTGTTCGTTTGCAATCAACAAATGCTCTGGAAAACTATTTACGCACGCTGAGGAACTTGGCGACGGATTCACATTCTTTGGCGTAACGGGCAAACCCGCCGCATATATGATGGTGTTCTGCTATTGTGCTGTGGCTTACCTAATTGCGTGGGTTATTATGAAGACCTTAGTGCCAAAATACAAACCGATTGTTAAATAAATTCTATGAAAACATTTATAACAGATAATTTTTTATTAAAAAATAAGACTGCGCAGACTCTATATCATCAGTTTGCCAAAAATCAGCCGATTATCGACTATCACTGCCATCTTTCGCCCAAGATGATTGCCGAAAACCACAAATTCGACAATATTGCTCAGGCGTGGCTCTATGGCGACCATTACAAGTGGCGTGCTATGCGTGCCAATGGTATCAATGAAAAATTTGTTACCGGCAGCGGCACCGATTACGAAAAATTTAAGGCTTGGTCGCAAACTGTGCCCTATGCTCTCCGCAATCCGCTATATCATTGGACTCACCTCGAACTCAAAGATTATTTCGGCATCGATATTCTTTTGAATCCCGATTCTGCCGACGAAATTTGGGCAAAAACCTCCGAAATGCTTTCGCAAGATGATTTCCGCGTATGGGGATTGCTCAAAAAAATGAATGTAGACACACTCTGCACCACCGACGACCCTGTGGATTCACTTGAATATCATATCCAAATCAAAAACAGCGACTGCCCAATCAAAGTGCTGCCCGCTTGGCGACCCGACAAGGCTTCGGAAGTATCTGACCCTAAGGCTTACAATGCTTATATCACCAAGTTGGCTGAGGTTTCGGGAGTAGAAATCAATTCGTTTAACGCGCTGTTTGATGCCTTAGACCGCCGTATCGACCATTTTCACGATTGCGGTTGCCGTTTGGCAGATTTTGGTTTGGATTTTCTCTATTCCGAATCGTATTCTGATGCCGAAATCGAAAACATTTTCCAAAAAGTGCGCACAGGTTACAGCCTTACCGCCGAGGAAATTCTCAAATTTAAGAGCGCAGCACTCTATCGTTTTGCCGTTCAGGTGCATAAAAAAGGTTGGACGCAGCAATTCCACGCCGGACCTATCCGCAACAACAATACCCGTTTGCTTACATCGCTGGGTCCCGACACCGGTTTCGACAGCATCGGCGATTTTTCGCAAGCACAGAGTATGGCAAGATTTTTAGACAAAATGGATTCTACCGACCAACTTGCCAAAACCATACTTTACAATATTAATCCTGCCGACAACGAAGTGTTTGCCACAATGATAGGCAATTTTCAAGACGGCAGCGTGCCCGGCAAAATGCAGTGGGGTTCGGCTTGGTGGTTTTTGGATCAGAAAGACGGTATCGAAAAACAACTCAACTGTCTGAGTTGCCACGGTTTGCTGAGCCGTTTTGTCGGAATGTTGACCGACAGCCGCAGTTTCCTCTCATATCCTCGTCACGAATATTTCCGCCGCATACTCTGCAACATCCTTGGCACCGACGTAGAAAACGGCGAACTCCCCAACGATATCAACCTCCTTGGCAATATGGTAAGCGACATCTGCTACCGAAATGCAAAGGAATATTTTAGATTTTAATTGTTTACACAATAGATAATTAAAGGGAGAGAATGAGGGTTCTCTCCCTTTTTTAGAAAGAAGAATGTATTATGAACCGATTTATTTTATTTTTTTGTATTTTTCAAACACAATCCCTATCTTTGCACTAAACAAAAAAACTCATTCATATTATGGGACGCTTTGTAAACCCTTTCACCGATGTTGGCTTCAAGATTGTCTTCGGACAGGAGATAAGCAAACCCTTGTTGCTGCACTTTCTAAACACGCTTTTGGAAGGTGTGAAAGAAATACATTTACGAAATTATTAAAAGGAAAAACATAATTCATACCTAAAATGAAAGCATCATCAATTATTTTAATATCGTCGGCGATGTTGTTGGCATCGTGCAGCAACGAGCCCGACGCACCGCACAAGGATCCTAAATATGCGTTGCCTGCCTTGATTTCCGACGGAATGGTTTTGCAGCGCGATACCGACCTCAATATCTGGGGATTTGCCACCGAAGGTTCGGAGGTAACAGTTTCGCTCAATGGCTCTTCGGCTTCGGGCGTTACCGACAGCACTGGCAAATGGCGCGTTACATTGCCCAAACAAGATGCTGGCGGTCCTTACGATTTGGCTATCAAATACAACCGTCCGCACAAGGTGGATTCGCTCTGGTATAATTATGCCGACACCGTGCGCGATGTGATGATAGGCGAGGTGTGGCTGTGCAGCGGTCAGAGCAATATGGAATTGCCCATCCGACGCGTCTACTGGAAATATCCGGGCGTTATCGAAAACTCAGCCAACGACCGTATCCGCTATTTTGAGGTGTCGAAAGTGCCTTATTTCAAAAATCCGTTAGACACCCTTATCGGCAGTCCTCAGTGGAAAAAGGCTTGTCCCGAAAATATCCGCGAGTTTTCGTCTATCGCATATTTCTACGCCAAAGACTTGGTTGAAAAACTCGATGTGCCTGTGGGAATGATAGTTTCTGCCGTGGGAGGTTCGCCCGCCGAGGCTTGGATTAGCGAAGAGAGGCTCAAAGAGTTTAAGCCTTATTACGACGAGTTGCAGCGTTGCAAAGACGACAACTACGTGAACAACATCAAGAAAGCCGACCGCGAGGCTGAGCAAAAATGGTACGAGAACTATCAGAACATCGACCTCGGCGTGCAGGAAGATTGGAAAAATCCCGACACCGACCTCAAAAAATGGAAGACTGTGAACGTCCCCTGCCGCATTGCCGACACCAAATTAAAGTTTAAGAGCGGTGTGGTATGGTTTGAACGCAAGATAAAAGTTACCGCCGAGCAAGCCGCCAAAAAAGCGATGCTGATTATGGGCGTGATTGTGGATTCCGACATTATCTATATCAATGGCACTCAGGTGGGCACCACTGGTTATCAATATCCTCCGCGCCGCTATGATATTCCCGACGGTGTGCTCAAAGAGGGCGAAAACACCATTGCCGTGCGTATGATTAGCAACGGCTCAAACGGCGGATTCGTTGCCGACAAGGATTATATCATCGATTTCAGCGGCGACACTCTCGATATTTCGGGCAAATGGAGTTTCAAACTTGGCGCAGAGGGCGTTCCTCCCAAGGAGACAACTTTCTTCCAATACAAGCCCGCCGGACTTTACAACGCTATGATTGCCCCGCTTTTGGGATATAATTTCAAAGGTATGATTTGGTATCAGGGCGAAAGCAACGTGGAGCGTTACGAGGAGTATTATTTCTTGATGCAGACCCTTATCAGCGACTGGCGCGGACGTTTCGGATTCGATTTCCCCGTGATGATTGTGCAGTTGCCTCTCTTTTTGGAGCAGGAAAAAGACCCCTCGAACGGCGGCTGGGCTAATATGCGCGAAATTCAGAAACGCATTGCCGACGACACTCCCAACACATACTGCGTCTGCACTATCGACCTTGGCGAATGGAACGACATTCACCCGCTTGCAAAACAGCCTGTGGCAGAGCGTATTTCGTTGATGGCTCAGAAAAATGTCTACGGCAAAAACGTTGTGGCGCAAGGTCCTGTGGCAAACCACGTTTCGGTATTTGGCAACACGGTTTCTATAACGTTCGACAACATTGGCGGCGGACTTGTTTCTCGCGACAACAAGCCCCTCCGCGGATTTGCCCTCTGTGGCGAGGACGGCAAGTATTTTTGGGCTGATGCCGTTATCTCGGGCAACGAGGTGAAGGTTTCGTCCAAAAAAGTAAAGAACCCGATAGCAGTGCGTTACGCTTGGGCCGACAACCCCGGCAGCCTCAATTTCTACAACAAAGACGGCCTGCCTGCTATGCCATTTTCGATGATTGAGTAATAGTTTTGTAGATGCTGCCCACAAAGGAGGATATTAAAACTGAGTTTAAGCAGTCGTTTTCCGACGATGTAATTGTTGCCCTTGTAGCGTTTGCCAATGCCAAGGGCGGCAATGTTTATGTAGGAATGGGCGACGACGGGTCGGTATGCGGTGTCAGGTTGGGCAAAGAGACTGTTCAGAAATGGCTCAACGATGTTAAGCAGAAGACCGAGCCGTCGATAATCCCCGATGTGGAAGTTGTTGACCACGAGGGTAAAAAAATTGTGGTTTTGTCGGTTCAGGAGTATCCCGTGAAGCCGGTCTCCATAAAAGGCCGCTATTATGTCCGTCAGACCAACAGCAACCATTTGATGACGGTGTTAGAAATTTCAAATGCGATATTGCGCACCAAAAATTCAAGTTGGGACTTTTATATCGACAATGAGCACACAATCAGCGACCTTGATTTTGCCAAAGTTCAGTTTTGTATCGATAAAATGCGTCGGCGCGGCATTACCATCGATGAGTCGCCGTCAGATTTTTTGCGCAAAAAGGATTTCCTTAGTGGCAACAACATCACCTTTGGCGGCTATCTGTTGTTTAAGGCGCACGAGGATATTATGACAACCGTGGAACTTGGATTTTTTCAGGATTCCGACGGCATAATTATCAAGGATTCTTCGCGTTTAAAAAACTGCCTTGTGTCGCAGGTGGACGATGTGATGGATTATGTAAAAAAGCATATCAATATGGCAATCGAGATAGTCCCTTACCAAACTGAGAACATTCAACGCTGGGATTATCCTTTGGACGCAATTCGCGAGATTGTATTGAATATGATTGTCCATCGCGATTACCGTTCCACAGCCGATTCTATTGTCAAGATATTTCCTGACCGTATTGAGTTTTTCAACCCCGGAGTCCTTCCCGAAGAGATTTCGGTAAATGATTTAATGACAAATAATTACCGCTCATTGCCAAGAAATAAGCAGATTGCCGACATTTTCAAAGAGATGGGCGAAATAGAAAAATATGGCTCAGGTATCCGCCGCGTTATGAAAATGTTTGCCGACTATGGACTGCCTGCCCCTGAATGGAAGCAGATGTCTGGCGGAGTTGTTGTTACGGCTTGGAAAGTTAAACCGAGAGACCAAGTTAGTGACCAAGTAAGTGGTCAGACCGAACAAGTAACCGAACAAGTAACCGAACAAGTAACCGAACAAGTAAAAAGGTTGCTTAGTGTAATTGACGGTAAAATGACGAGGGGTGAAATTATGTTGTGTCTTGATTTAATTCATAGACCTACATTTTTATATGATTACTTAAATCCTGCGTTGCATTCGGGTTTGATAGCAATGACGCAGCCTGATTCGCCCAAGAGTCCTACACAGAAATATTATCTTACCGAAAAAGGAAAACAGTATATTAATAAAACATTAGATAAGAATTAGTTATAATGAAAAAGACAGTAACATTTGGAGAGATAATGCTCCGCTTGGCTGCGCCCGGATACGAGAGGTTTTTGCAGTCGAGCAGTTTCAACGCCACATTCGGCGGCGGCGAGGCCAACGTGGCAGTAAGCCTTGCCAACTACGGTATTCCCGTTAGTTTTGTAACCCGTCTGCCCCAAAACGACATTGCAGCAGCGTGCCTGCGCGAACTTCGCGGTTTTGGAGTTGACACCAACGACGTAATTTTCGGTGGCGACCGTATCGGTATCTATTTCCTTGAAACTGGTGCAGTTAGCCGTGCGTCTAAGGTGATTTACGACCGTGCTCATTCGGCTGTTTCGGAAATCAAAACCGGAATGATAGATTGGAAAAAAGTTTTCAACGGCGCAGGTTGGTTTCACTGGACAGGCATTACTCCGGCTATTTCGCAAGGTGCAGCTGATGTTTGCTTGGAGGCTCTCAAAGTAGCAAAAGAACTCGGCATAACAGTTTCTTGCGACCTCAACTATCGCAAAAACCTTTGGAAATATGGCAAACGCGCCGACGAGGTGATGCCCGAACTCGTTAAATATTGCGACGTTATCCTTGGCAACGAGGAAGATGCCGAAAAAGCCCTCCTCATTAAGCCCGAAGGTGTTAATATCGAAGGCGGAAAGGTTGTTGCCGAGGCATATCTTTCGGTGTCGCAGCAGATTATGAAACGTTTCCCCAACGCCAAGAAAGTTATCACCACACTCCGCAGCAGCATCAATGCCAACCACAACAATTGGGCAGGCGTGCTCTACGATGGCAAAACTCTCTTTAAATCACCCGAATACCAAATCACTCACATTGTAGACCGTGTAGGCGGTGGCGATTCGTTTATGGGCGGCTTAATCTATGGCCTTCAAACCTTTACCGGCGACGACCAAAAAGCCCTCAACTTTGCCGTTGCTGCATCGTGCCTCAAACATACCATCTATGGCGACTACAACCGCGTATCCGTTGCCGAAGTTGAAAAACTTATGTCGGGCGACGCATCAGGAAGGGTTAGTAGATAAGTATTTAGCTTTTATATAAAAAAAGGGAGTTTGAATAACTCCCTTTTTTTATGTATTAATGTTTGGAATTTACTAATTCTTATTTGCTTTTTTCAACAGTTTGTGGAGAAAGTCACCAAAAGTGTGTCCAGCATCATTGAAGTCTTCTTCTTCAATACCTTCGATAGTAACCAGTTCAGAACCGCTTGGGTCAGCAATAATGGCTTTGAAACGCGGTTTTTCCAAATCGTCTTTCATGCTAGTTAATGCGATGGTGATGATAGCATCGGGGTTTTCAATGTCTTTAGCTACTTGTGCAAGGCTTTTTGTGTCGTCTTCAACAGAGCCAATAAAAAAGCGTTCCTCTTTCTCTTTGTCTTTGGCAAAGTTTGATTTGCTGGCGAGCAAGTCGTCAACAGTCTTATCGGTTTTGCCGATTTTTGTTCCAGAATAATCAAACACTATTTGAAATTTGCTTTTGCCTACAAGATTTTCAAGTGCACCAGATGCAATTTTTTGTGCTTGTGATATAGTGCTGAATGACAGCAATAAACCGATAATAAGTAATAATTGTTTTTTCATTTGTTTTAATTTTAATTAATTAGATTATGTTTATTACAATGTGAAAAATGGTTGACAGTGTCGTACAAAACCTATTATCCACATTGCAAATGTAGTTATAAAAAAATAATTGCTATTGTGTGATTTCTTAAAAAAGGTTAAAAAATCTATTTTTTATTTTTCTTTTAGGTCGATAAGTTCGCGTTTGCCTTCGCGAAACTCTTTGGGAGTGAGGCCGTAACGTTTGCGAAACGAGGTGGTAAAATGGCTTTGCGACGAAAATCCCAAATCTTGGGCAATGTCGTTGATTGCGCTGTCGCCGTCGGCAAGCAGACGTGCCGCCTTGTTCATACGCAGGTCGTTGAGATAGTCGAAAACCGTTATCGAAAACATCTGTTTAAATACCTTTTTGAGCGTACATTCGTTGGTGCCCACAGATGCGGCAAGTTCGCGTAGGGTAGGAGGGTTTTGAAAATTTTCGGTGAGCACATCTCTGGCTTTAAAAATCTTGCGGCATACGGAGTAACTATCGGGCAGAGGTTTGTGGTGACGTCGGTAGTAGGAATTAACTATGCACTCAACAATCAATCCCTCAACGTAATGCGGATTAATAGAGTGCGAAAAAACTGAGTTTTGCAGTTCGCGGGCGGCTTCGAGAATTTTGCCCTCCGAATCGTCTACCTCGCTAACATACGGCTTGGCTTCTGCAAAGTACTTAGCCCATCCTGAAAAAATTACCGGATACATTTCGTTGTACTTTTGGTAATCACATTCCGACATCATAACGCTAATTTTCTCAAACCTGCACTCCTCGGCAAGGTGCATTATGTGGATGCTTTCGGGCGACATTATGCCCATATTCACCGACCCTACGCCGTGCTCTACTTGCTGTCCGTTGATAACCTCGCAAGTTTTGCCGCTTGTTATCACCGAAAACACCAGAGCCTTTTGGTCGGTGCGGCTGTTTTCTATCGTGCAAGCCTTTCGGGCATAGTAACTATTGTACATCACCAAAGTTTGGTTGTGGATAGCCACCCTTGTGGATAATGCACAGCCGTCGCGGATAGTCATTTCGTTAGAAAATATAGTGTCGGGATTGCCCTTGATATCTCCCGCCGACGGCATTACCATAGAAACGGGGTTAGCGTCCCCGCATTTTACAATAGATTTAAACATATTTGCCCTTTTTCTTTCCTACAAATGTAATGATTTTTGCCCAATTACGGCACAAAATTATCAAAAAAATCCATCCTCCTCAGTACATTTTTTGATTATATTTGCAACTATACTATCGATAAAACTTTATGCACTATGGATATAAAATCAATAATTCTCAAAGCGGTAGACAATCCGCAAACCCGTATCAACCGCGAGGCGTTTCTTCGCAACGTGCTCTTCAACTACAAAAAAAATGCGAGCGAGGCTCAGCAGGCTTTGTTTCTCTCAAATCCCGTTAAGGCACTCGGTATAAACGAGATAAACTTTATTGCCGACAAGATTATCACCAACGATCTTTGGCAAACATCGGCACTCTCGTTTGCTGCGGGATTGCCCGGTGGTCCGTGGGGACTTGTGGCTGCCGCTCCCGACATTGCTCAAAATCTCGGCTACTACATTGCCCTGTCGCAAAAGTTGGCTTATCTATACGGCGTTAATTTTCACGGACTTGCCGACACCAACGACGAATACCGTCAGAGCAGTGTCCTTCTGTGTCTTGGCTTTATGCTTGGCGTTTCCGACACCGACAAGGTGGTGCAAACCATTATCGACAATGCTTGGAAAAAATCGGGACGCGAATTTATCGAGTACCTTATGAAAACCGTTATCATTCAAGTAGCCAAAAAGATAGTTACTTCGCTTGGCGAAAATCTCACCAAACGTTCGGCGGCCAATCTCCTTGGCAAGGCGGTTCCCCTTCTTGGTGGCTTAATCTCCGGCGGTCTCACCTACTCCGGCTTCAAAAAATCCGCCCTTGCAATGCAGCAAAAACTCATTAAGTACAATGAGGAAGGGGCGATTGAGAATTTTTAGCATTTATTTTAAAATCAGTATATTAACTAATAATCATTTTAACGAAATCGGTCGCTAAGTATCAAAAATTGAGGCTTAGCGACCGATTTCGTTGTTTTATAATTCCCCAAAGTTGCCCAAAAAAACAAACTTTGGGGAATTATAACACTATAATTCCCCAAAGTTGGCTAAAAATGGCAAGTTTGGGGAATTATAAAATTTCTCAAAAAAACTTTTCTCCACGCTTGACATTATAAAAATCTATTCGTACCTTTACCAAAACTTAAAAACATAAACAATGGGAAAAAGCATCGGGCAACCGTTGCAAAATAGATAAATAACATATTGATAATAATTTAGCGTTTGCTATTTATTCGGAAAACACCTTAAATCCTGAGAAAATTTATGGTAAAATGTTCTTACACGAATAAGTCTGTAAATGCTCGCGCATTAGCGTGGGCTTGACTTATCTGTAAGAACGGGCAATTCTCAGGAGCCTAAGGTGTGGATAAAGTCGTTAGTCCACGCCTTTTTTATGCTCCGCCTATTGCCCGTACTCCTGAAACCAGATAACAAAGGCTTCAAAATGCGCATAGTATGAGAAAAATATATTTTAACCTAATTATTAAGCATTTATCTCCATAACGATTATTTGTTATGGACAAATAATCATATCAATTCTAATAGAAAAAAACTCAATATCCTAACATTAAAATTTAAAGAAATGAAATTAGATGTAGCAATACAAAAAGTAATCAACGATTTCGGAATTGAAATCTTGAAAGAGTCAAGGTTCGTAAACCTATTAGACGACTATCAGGCATTTGAAGATATGCCTTACGCCAAAAATATCTTAAAACAGATATATGCCGAAAACTACGGCGCACATATATTAAATGCAGTTCAAACATGCGATATTAATAAGGCTAACGAGTTAATTGCACATATATCATCGAATTTGGGATTCGATGAAGGTAAACTAACAGAGATTTTTTCGGCTTTCTTTACTGATAACACAGAAGACAATGGCGTATCAGAAGACGAGGCAGAGAATGAGGAATTTGCAAAACTACGAGATAAATTGTTAAAAATAATATCCATAACTCCACCTCAGATTGATAACATAAAAGCATCAGCGAAGAGTTATCAGAGAGATAATGCTTTTCAACAACTTATTAAAATGCATAAAGACTTTTGCAACGATTATAATGCCAACCTTGTGTCCCATAAATATACAGATTGGCAAAAAGATGCATTAAGTAAATTGAAAGCACAAATAGATACCATATTTAATGAATGTTATTCGTATATTGCAAAAATCAACGAAGATGCTACCAGAGAGCGAACAGAAATGAATTTAAAATGGTTAAATCAAGAAATACAAGAATCGCAAATATTGTTGAACCATGCGAAAGTAAATAAATATGTAAAACTATCAAATAGTTATTTTAATCTATTCCAACAAATTGAACGTAATTCACGGCATTTAAACGAAATTAAAAACAATAAAGCATACGATAACAATTTAGTGAATCAATTATCAGACTTACAAGAACGTCTATTAAAGCAACAATCAGACGTTTTGGCGTTTAGTGAAGATATACCTATTATTATCAAGGTTGTGTTTACTGTAATTACATTGGGTTATAATTATTTAGCATTTCGTAATGGTTGGGGATGGCTGTTTTTAACCGTTCCATTGACATGGTATTATTGTACAGGGTTATTTGGTGGTGGAGCAAAAATATTTCAGTACGGATTTTTCGCAATTTTTACAGCAATAATGATAACAATCATCGCACCATTGCCATGGTGGACTATCATAATAACTCTTGCACTAATGGGCGGTTATTTGTACAAGTTTAGAGAATGGAAAAATAATAGCGATGATAAAAGTATATATGAAACAGAAAAAAGAGAAAACGGAACTAACTATCAAAGTCCGTTAGGCTTTTAAAATAGTGATGGTTATTAAAATATATTACAATGTCAAGAATATTTGAAATAATTCCAAAGCGTATTAAACGCACCAATGGTACTATACTCTCTCCTGAAATGAGAGTTACCGTTACCACAAAAGTCAACACTGCCTCGCCATTTTACAATGGTGCTGCGGAAATCAAAGATGCCTATATGCGTATTTATGGTTTTGACTACACGAAAGCCTGTTGTAATCAAGGCGACTTTACTTACAGAGCGTTGGATTAATTATCCAATAGTTGTTATCAAAAACTCCGCTGTGCAACCTTGTGTAGTGGAGTTTTTTTAATGATATAGCATACACATAGCAATTGTATTACATTCATATTCACAAAAGGGATGAATAAATACTATCAATAATTATCCTACAACGGGGCTTCTGAAAATCTTTTGTCCATAAACTTTGACATTTCCAACAAACGTTTCTCAATTTTTTTCCAATTGAGTTTCTTGATGTTGCAGAGTTTTATTGGCTCGTTATAATTGATTTCGTCGAAAAAGGTAACGGCTTTGAGCACCATTACGGGGTTGGCGTCGTATTTTTCTTGAAAAAAATTCAACATTTGCCTAAGCGAATAATGTTCCGACAAATACGCCAAATCAATGAAATCTTTGATTCGAGTGCCGTTCCCCGCTATTGAATTAAGTTTCATTGCGCAAATGTCTTTTATTCCTGCGAGCCGTATCCCATTGTCTGTAAATGTATCTAACCATTTGTATCTATGCATTATACAGTCAATTTTAACATCGTCAATTTCTCCTTTGAGCGTATTGAGGGACATAAAATCGGTGCGGAATCCGTATTCGCTCTCCAAATACTCCCGCATTTGTTCATTGTCAAAAGCATTGGTAGAAAACAAATCTAAATCTACGCTGATTCTATGCCCAATCTGCAACGCAAGTGCCGTGCCGCCAACAAGATAAAAATCTTTCAACGCACTGTCCGCCATAAGCCTTTTTAGGAGTTCCAAAGTTGAGGCTTTGATTGTTTGTTCTTGTAACATTTTAAATCCTCCTTTTTGAGATTAAACACGCGGCAGGCAAAATTCATATCTTTGTCGTTCATATACGGTATGTCTTTAATCGTTTGACGTACAGCCCTATAACCGTATAAATTGAACATTGCATAATAGTCTTCCTTCCATCCGCGTTCCAATACTCTCTGCACCACAATATTGCGCATAGCATCGTAGTCGAAACCATCGGTTTCGTATTCCCACAATAGCGACGGATTTATCTTGCAATCGCTATGCTCTTTATAATCAGAGAAATATAGCATTGTCTTGGTTTTTAAGTTAATATTACATTGCTGTCAACAAAGTTAATCATTTTTTTTGATTTTGCCTAAAACTGCACTTTTCAAAAAATCTTCTATTCCCTCTCCTTTGCGTATTCGATTATCTCCCAATGGTCGAAGGCCAAATCCTCTTTCTTTAAGGCGCTGAGGTCTACAAAGTTGGCGTAGATGGCGTCGCTGTTGGCGAGGGGTTTTACGGTGGTTTCGTCAACGGTTACTTTGTATGCCACGCTGATAACCCAGCCACGGGGGTCGCGACCTTTGGTGGAGGTTACTTTGATGAGGTTGCGCGGGGTGATGTCAATCGATACCGAGGTCTCCTCCAAGAGTTCGCGACTGGCGGCATATTCAAGCGAGAGGTCGTCGGGCTTGTAAAAGCCGCCGGGAAGCGCAAGTTTGTTAACGTATGGATGCTCGGCGCGGTTGATGAGGAGAATTTTTGTTTGGTCTTGGTTAAATACCAATAGGTCAACGGCTACCGAAGGAGCGTCGAACTTTTTGCGGTCGTATTTTTCGAGATAGATGGTTTCGCCTTTGGCATCGTTGAGCCAACGGTCCGACATTGCAAACATCTCCTTGATGCTTCGTTCGCTGTAAAATAGCGGAATAATGCCGTAGAGGTGGGCGGCTCCGTAGTCGGTGAGCATAAAAGTGTCGTCGTCGATAAAATCCATCAAGTAATTGTCTTTCAAGAATTTAATCTGCGCCTTGTAAACCTCGCGGAAATCCTCGTTGAAGCGTTTTTTGTATGCCTTCATCGAAATAAAACCGAAGTAAAACATCACCGAAATAGCCTTTGCACGCACTTCGGCAAGCGGCATATCGGCTATGTCGTTGATTGGCAATGCTCCGCGGTCGATGTAGGCGAAATATTTGTCTAACTTGTGATTGTCGCAGCCGAGGTTGTAAGCCAGATAATTGCCCACAAACGACTGAGCGCCAAGTCCAAAGCCGATGTACGAAGTGGCGTCGATAACCCTTTTGGTAAGGTACGACGATGTGCCCATATCGCCTGGAATCTTGCTGAAAGTGTTTTTGCCGTTGTTGGCAATGTAGCCCGCCTCTTTGAGCAAGCGGTATGCTATATCGTATTGACGGTTAACCTTATAGAGCGTTACGCCTTGCGATTCGGCTTCGAGTTTTGTGCCTTTGTAGCGGTTGCGGTAAAGGGTGATAAATTCTGGACCCTGCGCAATGGTATATTTAATGGTGTTGGCAAAATCCTCGTCAGATTGGTTGAGAAAACCGTACATAAGGTCGATATTCAGGCGGTCGAACCCTGCTTTGCGTATGTTTTCAACGGCTTTTTCGTAGATAGATTTTGAACCCTCGCGACCGAGCGATTCCAATAGGGCAGGGGATACGGTTTGAAATCCCATTGATATGCGGTTGTAGCCCATCTCTCTGATAGCCTTTATTTTATCAAGGTCTTTGGCGGCAATAACGGGAGTGGTTTCAACGCTCAGATACATTCCGGGCATAAGATTGAACCGCTTGATAGAGTCGGTGATTTGTTGAAGGTTTTCGATCGAAAGATACGACGGAGTGCCGCCACCGAGGTCGTAACCCACTATGGGCTTGTCTTTTATAATTTGTCGGTAAAGTTCAATCTCTTTTAAAAGGTGAGCCACATATTTGTCGGTATCGCCCTCCTCGGGATGGTTGAGCACCACGTATTCGCAAAACTTGCATCGCGCCTGACAGAAAGGCACATGCACATAAAGGCAAATTTCGTCGAGCGATTCGATGTTTTGTTTTACACAGTTGTAAATATCCTGTTCATTGTGCAATTCGTACTGAGCCAATGAGTTAGCCCGCAATGGGTAAGCGGTGTTGCAATAATGATGAAACTTGATTCCGCGTTCAAAAATGTCTCTGCAATTCATATTATATAAAGTGTTAATGGTTGTTTTTGCAAAAATAATGATTTTTCCGAATTATGTAAAAACTTTTTAAACTATTCCGCATTTTGCAATTGGGTTGCATATAGGGCGATATATCTTTGCGGCGTAAAAATTAAATAATAGATATTGAGATGAAGATGAAGCAAATCTTACTATTACTCGTTTTGCTGATGCCGCTGATGGCAGCGGCACAGTCAGCAAAAATCCAAGGAGTGATTACCGACGAACAGGGCAACAGGCTTCCGTTTGTTTCGGTTGCTGAAAAAGGTACTACTAACGGAACGATTTCTGATTCCGAGGGCAATTTTATCTTGAAGGTAAAGCAAGTGCCCGCCACTCTGCAATTCAACTGCGTAGGTTTCGCAGCGTTTGAACAAACTTTCAACTCATCTGCCGACAAGGTTTCTGTTAAAATGGAAGAAGAAACCACCGAACTTGCCGAAGTGCAGGTAACGGCTAAGCACGGTCGCAGCCGCACCGACAATGTGATTATCGGCGTAGAAAATATCCAAATGTCCGAGATGGCAAAAGTGCCTGCTCTTATGGGCGAGCGCGACGTTATTAAATCTATCCAACTGCTCCCCGGCGTTAAGAGCGAGGGCGACGGTTCGTGCGGTTTTCAAGTGCGCGGAGGCAATGCCACTCAAAACCTTATACTCTTAGACAATGCCGCTATCTACAACGCAGGACACTTGATGGGCGTTTTCTCCACATTCAACGACGAGGCGCTCACCAACGCATCATTATATAAAGGTGCAATTCCGGCTCAGTTTGGCGGCGCGTCGGCTTCGATTTTCGACATCAGCACCCGCAGCGGCGATATGGAAAACTACGGCTTGAATGCCTCCATTGGTCTTTTGTCGTCGAAATTTTCGTTCGACGGTCCTATTGTTAAAGATAAGGCTTCGTTTTTCCTTGCCGCACGTCGCACTTATTTTGAGATTTTTCTTAAACCCACAAAAAAATGGAAAGACTATACCATTAATTTCTACGACGTTAACGCCAAAGTTACCGCAAAACCTTACAAAAACGGAGTTATCAACGTAATGTTTTTCCGTGGACGCGACAATATGGTAATGAAAGACGACGTGGCTGCTATGCATTGGGGCAACACCGCCGCTGCATTCGACTTTAAGCATAATTTTTCGCAGCACGTAAGCGCTAAAACATCGCTCATTTACAGCGACTACGGATACAAAGAGTATATCGACGTGCTTGGTATGAACAATGCGGCTAACTCTTACAACCGTCACCACGCCATCCGCGAAAACATCCTTATCAACCCCACCGAAAAACAGAAAATTAATGTGGGTTTCCAGTTTGACCATATCAACCTAAAATCGCTTGAATGGAGTTACCAAAATGTTACCGAGCGCGAACTCCGCGATGCCAACGAATATTCTGCTTGGATTTCGGGCGATTGGCGGACTGATTTCGGTCTTGAATTTTCGGTTGGCGTAAGGGGCGTTATTTTCGATGCTTTGGGCGGTGCTCCGTTCTACAATATCGACGATCTTGGCGAAATCATCGACACTCTTCACTTCAAAAAAGGTGAGGTGGTAAAACAGAACCTCTCTATTGAGCCGCGTTTTAGCATCAAACAGCAACTCACCGACCATCAGAGCATTAAGGCTGGTTACTGCCGCACCACTCAGAATCTGCAATTTGTGCTCGACAACGGACTTTCGTCGCCTATAAGTCGAGCAATGATGGTTAGCAATATTATTAAACCGCAGATTGCCGACCAGATAAGCGCAGGCTATATGGCTGAAACTAAGGACAAAATGTACGAATTTTCGCTCGAAGGCTACTACAAGCAAATCGACAACGTTTACGACTACAAAGATGGCAAAGACCTTGCCTCGGCTGTGGAGATGGAGCGCATTGTGCTGCGTGGCGAAGGAAGGGCTTACGGTGCAGAGTTTTACGTTAAGAAAAACCTCGGCGACTTTACTGGATGGTTTTCGTACACGCTCTCTTGGGTAGAAAACAAAATCGACGGTATCAACAACAACGATTGGTACACAGCATCCAACGACCGCCGTCACGATATTTCAATTGTTGGAATGTATCGCTTGAATCACAAATGGGACCTTTCTGCCACTTGGGTCTTCACCTCGGGACAGGCTCTCACCGCTCCAAGCGCAAAATACGAGGCTGTTAACTGGACTCTCAACTACTACAACGAGCGCAACGGTTACCGCGCACCGGCCTACCACCGCTTAGACGTGGGTATCAACAACACCAAAGAGCGTCCCAACTACACAAGAATTTGGAGTTTCGGCGTGTACAACCTCTACAATCATTACAACCCGTATATGATTAAGTTTAAAAACGACGACACCAAACCGTCGGGCACCAAGGCTGTTCAAACATCGCTCTTCGGCATTATTCCGTCGGTAACGTACACGATTAAGTTTTAAGTAATTGACAATTCATAATTCACAATTCACAATTGATAATTTGAAATTACGATGAAAAAATTAATATATACATTGGCAGCAGCCATCACAGTTTTTGCCTCGTGCGAAAAGGAAATTGACCTCGACTATCACGAGATAGACCCGCTGCCAGTTATCGAGGGCATTCTTACAAGCGACAAAACCGAGGTGAAATTTACCCGCACCCGCAATATGACCGACTCGGTGAAGACTCCCGGTATGAAATGCGAATCTGTGCGCATAATTGCCGACGACGGTACTGCCACCGAACTTGAATTTAATAGCGATGGTTTTTATCGCCCCGCCAGCAATATCCAAGTTTTGCCCGGTCACAAATACACTCTTGAAGTAAAGAACGATGGACTTACCTACACCGCAGTTTCCACTGTTAACGAACCCGTTGTTACCACCGAGCCTGAGTTTATTTGGGCAGAGTTGATGGATTGGATGCAGTGCTGGCAGTTTAAGATAATCGACAATCCCGACACCGTAGAAAAATATGTGCGTGTGGATATTTGGCGAAACGGCAAAATCTACGCTTGGGGCACTATCAGCGGCAAGGGCGAGTTCCCCTGCACTATGAGCCTCTATTACGACTCAGATATGGAGATGGACGAGGAGATGATTGTTAATAGCGGCGACAAAATGCGTCTCGAAATTATGACAATCGACTACGAAACCTACAACTATCTCTACGGCCTGCAAATCGACAATATGAATCCTTCGCCGATTTTTAAATGCTCAAATCCCGATGTTACCTGCCTTGGATATTTTTCGGCTATGAAGAATATTCAAGTGTATGAAACCGAGTATGTTAAAACCGAACATCCCAAGTAATCATTTATAATACATTGCCCTTTTTTACATATATCCGCCTGCGTAGTGAATACGTGAAGGCGGATTTTTTTTGTTTTAAAAAAAACTTCAAAAGCAGTCTGATTTGCAAAAAAACGCTATATTTGTGGGCACTATTTGTAATGTTTAAAATTAAATATATGAAAAGACTTCTATCACTTATTGCAATTTTTTTGTTTGCGGCAAATCTTTCTGCCCAAAACACCGATGTAAAAATCA
The DNA here is from genome assembly GCA_016286055.1 of Bacteroidales bacterium. Lineage (GTDB taxonomy): Bacteria > Bacteroidota > Bacteroidia > Bacteroidales > UBA3824 > UBA3824. The sequence goes on along the minus strand of JAEERW010000012.1, from coordinate 37,768 downwards.
CATTTTATACGCCTGATATTGTGCGTGTTACCAAAACTCCTACCAACTCTGCGGGAGCGCAACCGAGCCTCGTGGTAATTCTTGAACCGCAAAATGTGGCTGTAAAGCAGTCGCAATCGGGCGGAGTAACCACCTATCAATCCGCCAAACTTAAAGTTACTGTGGATAACAACGGCAAAGTGTCGTTCTCTGGTATCAAGGGCGGAAAACTATTAGACGAGGGTTCGTTCTCGTTTTCGCCCATAACCTCCGGCACCGACAAGGGAAGTTTTAAGATTTCGCAATCGTTTAAACTTGCTGCCAACGAAACAGTTTACGGCGTGGGAACAATCCAAAACGGCAAACTTGAACGCAACAACACCGAAACCCTCATTGAACAGAGTAATCTCGAAGATTTTCAGAATGTTATACAGTCGATAAAAGGCTGGGGAATCTATTGGGACAACTATTCGCGGGGAAAATACTCCGAAAAAAATTCCATAATGACCCTTGAAGGCGAGGCTGGCGACGTTATCGACTATTATTTTATGTACGGCGGCAATCCCGACGGTGTAATTGCATTAATGCGTCAACTTTCGGGCAAGGTGCCGATGTTTCCGCTCTGGACTTTTGGATATTGGCAGAGTAAGGAACGCTACAAATCGCAAGACGAAATTATCGGCGTGGTAGAAAAATACCGCACTCTTGGCGTGCCTCTCGACGGCATTATTCAAGATTGGCAATATTGGGGTAACAATTATCTGTGGAATGCAATGGACTTCCTGTCAGAGAGTTTTCCCGATGGCAAAGGAATGATAAAGCGTATCCACGATATGAATGCTCACATTATGATTTCGATTTGGGCAAGTTTCGGACCTATGACAATGCAGTTTAAAGAGTTAGAAAAAGACAACCTCCTCTTTACCTTCGGCACTTGGCCTCAAAGCGGAATTTCGCACATTTGGCCGCCCGTAATGGATTATCCGTCTGGCGTTAGAGTGTACAATCCTTTCCCTCAAAAATCAAAAGATATTTATTGGAAATACCTCAAAAAACTCTTTGACTACGGCATTGACGCTTGGTGGATGGATTCTACCGACCCCGACTGTTTTTATCCCACCGACGAGGATTATGAGTTCCCCACAGGTTTTGGTTCGTTTCGCAAAATGCGTAATGCATTCCCCCTTGCCACTGTTAGCGGAATTTACCAAAACCAACGCAAAGTTTCAGAAAATCAGCGTGTTTTTATAATGACACGTTCGTCGTATGCAGGTCAGCAACGTTACGGCTCAAATATGTGGAGTGGCGACGTGGCTTCATCGTGGGATATGCTCCGCAAACAAATTCCCGCAGGATTGAACTTTACGCTTACAGGAAATCCAAACTTCAATACAGATATAGGCGGATTTTTCTCTGGTTCGTATAATGTGCTTGGCGCGGCTTCGGGAGCAAAAAATCCTCAGTTTCAAGAACTTTACGTGCGATGGATGCAGTACGGACTGTTTAATCCTGTGTTCCGTTCGCACGGTGCCGACACTCCAAGAGAAATATACCAGTTTGGCTCAAAAGGCGAACCAATTTATGATGCTATTGAATCTACTATCAATCTGCGTTATAGACTTTTGCCTTATATTTATTCATTGGCATTTGACGTTACTAAAAACGATGCAAGTTATATGATGCCATTGTTTGCATATTACCCCAACGACCCAAAAACTCTCCGCCTTGCCGATGAGTTTATGTTTGGAAAATCTATCCTTGCAGCCCCCGTAGTGTCGCCGCAATACACTGAGGAAAAGATTATTAAGATAGACGAAATGACTGGCTGGAACAAACAAGAAACCGGCAACGCAAAGTCCTATCCCTCGGTAGATTTTTCTGTAAAGAAAACCGCCGATAAATACCTGCCAAAAGGCGACAACTGGTATTACTATTGGACCGACCAACTCTACGCCGGCGGCCAAACTGTAAAAGTGCCCACCACTATTGCCCAAACACCGTTTTTTGTAAAAGCCGGCAGCATAATACCTTTTGCACAGCCAGCACAAAACACCATTGAGCAGAGCCGCGATTCAATAACTATGAAAATTTACCCCGGCAAAGACTGCGTTTTTGCTCTTTATGAAGACGAAAACGACAATTATAATTACGAACGGGGCGATTTTGCCACCATAACGTTTGTGTGGAACCAAAAGGCTCAGAAACTCACAATTAAAAAACGTGAAGGTAGTTTTAAAGGAATGTTGCAAAAACGCACATTTTTCATAGAAAAAGTTGGCACAAAAGAAAAGACCGCCGTAGAGTACGACGGTCAAGAAATTTCCATTAATTTATAAATTATTATTACATTATTATTCGTTCAATTCGTAAAAAAAGGCAACTTTTAAGGTTGCCTTTTTTATTTTTAAAGGTAATTATTCGTTACCTTAGTTTAATTCGTTGATAAAAACTCTAAAAGAATTTAACAACCTCGTCGAGCGGACGGTGTTGCGGTTGTTTAGGTTCGCCTAAGCGGTAGCCAAGCGAAATAACAGCCGTAACCATCTCCTCGGGGGGAATTGCAAAGAGTTCGCGAAGTTTGTCGCTTTCGCGCATTCCCATAATCAAAGTGTCAAAACCCATAGCACGAGCCTGCAAAATCAAGTAGCAGTTGCTGAGTCCATTGTCGTAAGCGCCCCAATAGTCGCCCAATTCGTTGGCGGGGTTGCCTTGGAAAAATCCCGACTTGCCTTTTTCAAAAGTGCAGACAATCAGCACAGGAGCATTTTTGATGCGGTCTTTGTTGCCGCCCACAAGGTTTTGCACAGCCTCTAATTTCTCCTTGCCGATAGCCACGTAATACTTCGAAGGCTGTTGGTTAGCCCACGACGGAGCCTCCTGAGTGGCTATGAGCAGTTGGCGCACCTCTTCCTCCGAAATTGTTTTCGACGAATCGTAACTGCGAATACTGCGGCGGGTTTTGAGCACCTCTTCAAACGAAACGCCGTTGCCCGAATTTGCAGATTCTTTGCCGCAAGAGTTTCCCTCATTATTGCAGCAAGCCGAAGCCATAAGCGCGATAGCCGCGCAGATAATCATTTTTTTGTACATAATTAGTGAAGTTTAAATGTTATAAATTAATATAAATGTTAGAATTAAATTTTGCCTTGCCATAGGAGTTTGAAAAAATCTTTTACAAAAAGACATTCTATCTCGCCCATACGTCGGTTGAAAATATCGAGCGATACCACTATTCTACGGCTCTGAGGATGTTCTTCGCCAAAGGCTTTAAGACCTTTGATATGTTTTGTAAGAATTTCCTCAGCCGATTTTATCTCAATTGCCACCCGCGCGTCGCCTATTACCGCGTCAATCTCTATGCCTGTGTATGTGCGCCAATACGACAATGATTCCTGACTGTGAGTGTATTTTAAATACGCCATAATTTCTTGAATCACAAGATGTTCAAAAGCGTGACCATATTCGGGAGTGCCGCGTCGCAATTGTGTGCGGTGCAAAAGATGGTTGGCAACGCCCACGTCGAAATAGTAGAATTTGGGCGCTTGTACCACTTTGCGCTGAATCACTTTGGTGTATGCAGGAATTCGATAACCGATGAGAGTGTCTTCCAAAATGTCGAAATACGAATTGACAGTGGTGGCACTCACGGCGCAATCTTGGGCAATATTGTTGCTGTTGATTATCTCTCCATCGCAAATTGCAGCCACTTCCAAAAAACGTTGAAACGCTTTTAAATTTCTTACGAGAGCCTCCTCCTTGATTTCTTCCTTAATGTAAATATCGATATACGCCGACAGCATCCTTGGTGGATTGGCGGCAAGGTAGTGCGGTGGCAACATTCCGTATGTAACCGCCTTGTCGATGTCGAAATCGGGAATTTCCGCGCTCACCAACGGGAAAAAATAGACAGGATATGCTCGTCCGCCGAGGGTGTTGTGCCCTTTGCGTTTGAGTTTGCGAGCCGACGATGCGCATAGTACAAAACGATGGTTTTTCTGTGTGATGAGACGATGCACTTCGTTGAGCAGTTCGGGAACTTCTGGAATCTCGTCAATCACCACCACTGATTCATCAGGAAGGTCGATGAGCATATCGTAGAGCAATCCCGGACGGCGTTTGAGTCGCTCCCTGACATCTGAATCCAGAAGGTCGATAAACGTTGCGTTGGATAATTGCTGCCTAAGCACAGTGCTTTTGCCTGTCTGACGTGCGCCAAGTAAAAATATACTCGACTCTAATTCGTTGTTAATTTGTAATATACGATTTAGCATAGTCGCATTTTTTATAATTTATTGCCACTGCAAATATAATCCTTTTTTCTAAAAAACAACAATTCTACTTGTGATTTTAAAGGAAAATCGCAAGTGCTACTTTGGATTTTGATTGAAAATCGCAAGTACTACTTTGGATTTTAAAGGAAAATCCCAAGTAGAGGATTTTTGTTTCATAAAATAATCAGTAGAAAATATCACATACAACACTTGATTTTTTTTATTACCTTGCCCCCGAATATTTAATTTAAAAGTGATAAAAAAATGGACAATCAAAACAACATTCAAGCAAACAACGACGAAAACATATCACGCCGCGACGCCATCAAACGTATTGGCGCAGTGGCAGCCACAGCCGCAGTAGCATCGGTGGGCACAAGCGCTCTTGCATCGTGCGCCGAGGCGGCAGGCGTTAATATCAACAACCTTAAAGTGCTGTTAATCAACGGCAGTGCACGGCGCAACGGCAACACCTTCACCCTTCTGAGCGAGATAGCCGCACAACTGAAAAAGCACTCTATCGAAAGCGAGATTGTGGGCGTGGGCAACCGTCCTGTACGTGGCTGTGTGGCTTGCGGACAGTGTCACGCCAAGGGTCTCGGCAAATGTGTTTTCGACGACGACGTTTGCAACGAGATTATTGCCAAAATGAGCGAGTGCGACGCCGTGGTAGTGGGTTCGCCGGTATATTACGGACAGCCCGCCGGACAGGTTCTCTCAGTGGTTCAGCGTATGTGTTACGCCGGAGGAGCCAATATGCAGGGCAAACCAGCCGCAGCCGTAGCCGTATGCCGTAGGGGAGGAGCCACCGCAGCGTTCCAAGCCTTGCAGATGCCGTTTCAAATGCTTAATATGCCGATAGTTACATCGCAATATTGGAACATTGGTTATGGCGCCGCCGAAGGTGAAGTGTCGCAAGATACCGAAGGTCTCCAAACAATGCGCACCCTCGCCGACAATATGGCATATATGCTCAAACAATTTGCCACCGGCACCGCCAAATTCCCCGAAAGGGAAAAGTGGCAGATGATGAATTTTGTGAGGTAGGGGTAGACCTTAAATTTTTACATCATAATACACTAACCTCCGAACTTAACGAATAAAAATAGGCGTTAGGTTCGGAGTTTTTTTTGTGGGATTGTAAATTGCATAATGATAGGAAATTAAGAAAAGGATTGTATCAAACCGAAGGTAAAAATATACTATTTTTGAAAATATCAACAAACATCAAGTTTAAAGCATTAGTACCGATATTTATCGTAGTAATGTCCGTAGGCTGAAAGCGAGAAAAACAACCACACCTTAAATATATATAAACCCTCACCACTTCAAAAAAATAATAAAACACTTGACTTTTAAAAAAGGGTCAATATTTAAATCTCATCAATTTTTTACCAAATCCATCTTTTTTTGCACATTTGGTAATCTATTTTTATTTTTGTTAGCAGAATAGAATTGTTAAAGTAAATAATAAAATGTCCCTTGTAGAAGCAATCGTTTATCTTATAGCCTCAGGTGGGCACGGGCTGAGGGTGGAGCAAATCACTGATATGATTAATGCCCGCGGTCTGCATAAGCGTAAAGATGGCAAACCTGTTACTATTCAGCAGGTTTATGCCGTTATTATGCGCCACCGCGAAACTTTTGTAAAGGAGGATGGCAGAATTAGGTTGATTATGTAAAACAAAAAAGCCCTTCACCCAGCAAGAGTGAAAGGCTTTTTTGTTGTATTATTTTATCTATTGATCCAATTCTCAATATCAAGGCTATCTATTCTTGAAAAATGCTTGATGTTTTCAGTTACCATTATACAGCCGTGTTTGAGAGCAGACACACCAATCATTATATCGAAATCGTCAATCATCTGCCCCTTGTCTGTGAGCATATCCTTTTGTTTGGCAAAATCATCAGCAAGTCCTGCAAAGGGTATGACCGTAAACTCCTCAATAAATTGACGTGCTTCTGAAATGTGCTTTTTACTTTTGCTATGGTATGCACCATACAACAACTCAGCCACTGTTATTTCGGAAATGAAACAATTTTTTTGTCCGACTTTTTCTATTTTCTTATTCAATTCGTACATCCCTTTCAGATAGAAAATACAGATGTTGGTGTCCAAAAGATATTTTTTCATAGTCAATCAAAGGATGCAGTTTGACGTAGATGTCCGTTTGTGCGGCTGTTTTTGATGATATCTTCGATGTTATCCATTTCGGGATAGTCTGCCCATACACCGAAAAGTTTCGACAATGAAGTTTTTTTCTTTTCTTCGGTTTGTGTAGGGGCAACAACCAACGAATCCGTTAGCATTTTCAGCAAACAAAGTTTGATACTGTCGCTCAACGGGTTCAAAAACTTGAAATAGTTTTCGGCTGTGTTGTAATCTGCCTTGTATGTGTTTGTATACATAATTCTATGAGTTTGATTCAACACTCAAAAATACAATTAAAATTTTTATTTGCCAAATTTATTTTTTCACTTTCACCACCTTTATTTTCTCCGCTGTTAAAACCAATGCATCTATCTGTTTATCAACGCTTGAATCATTAGTTGTTTTTGTAAAAGAGGATGGCAGAATTAGGTTGATTATGTAAATCAAAAAAGCCCTTCACCAAGCAAGAGTGAAAGGCTTTTTTGTTGTATTTAATTATGGTGTGTTACGGTTTCATAGGTTCGCCGAGCGAGGAAGCCTCTGCATCTTTTTCGTCTAATTTGAAACGCATAAACTGTTTGTTCTCAGATGTGTATGGTTTCCAGTCGCCGCCGTTAGCGCCGTTGGGGTCGGAGTATTTGGCAAAGTTGCTCCAAGCGGTGAGCATACGTTCCGACAAGTCCCAATCGCCCTGAGTCCACGGACGCCAACAGTGTTTCAACGATTTAAACACATACCAGAGGTCTGACGAGTGGAACGCGCCTTTGAGGTAGTCCTCGGGATGGCTGCCGTCGTCGGGTAGGGAACGGGCAAACTGATATGCCCACGCCTTGCCGTTGTTTTCCTGACGGTTGAGACAGAAATCCACAATTTGGTCAGCCATATTTCCGGGGTCGTTGAGCGTGCAGCCAATCATATAAGGCACGTCGGCAATTTCGTTGGCAATGCAGGCATCGTCAAAAGCCTTTGGAAGAACATATCCGTCGACGTAAGGTGCTATCGGACCGGCGTTTAAGCAACTGCGTTTGCCTGTTACACGAGTATACATAGGTCCGAGGGCGTAGATTTCTTCGGTAGAAGCGGCTCGTAGGTCTTTGAGAGTCTTTAAGTTAGCCCAATCGCAAACTTCTTTAATCTGAGCCTCAGCCTCGGCAAGGGTAAGTTGGCTCTGACGGAAAAATGCGGGCAATTTGTCGGCTTCTTCCTTGGGTAATGGCTTCTGCAATCCGCTTGCGCTCATTATTACAGCCTTGTTAAACAGACCTTTGGTGAGGGGCGATGAGGAGAGGAATTTGGTGCTACGTCCGCCTGCGCTCTGACCAAAAATCATAACGTTTTCGGGGTCGCCGCCAAACTGTGCGATGTTTTTCTTCACCCATTTCATCACCTCTATTTGGTCGAGAGTGCCCCAGTTGCCAGTGGCGTGAGCGGGGTCTTCGGCTGAAATTTCGGGATGCGCAAAAAATCCGAACGGACCCACGCGGTAGTTGAACGTTACCAAAACCACGTCTTTGGCAGCCCATTCTTGACCGTCGAATTCGGGTTCAGAGCCCCAGCCTTCCCGCAGTCCGCCGCCAAAAATCCAAATAGCCACGGGGAGTTTCTTTTCGGGCTGAGCCGACGCCTTGGTGTAAACGTTGAGGTAGAGACAATCTTCGCTGTAAGCCTTTTCGTCGCCGTAGCCCCATTCGGTGGTGTATCCGCCGTTGTAATGTGCGCCTTGAAATGCAGGATGACCAAAACTGTCGCACACCTTAACGCCTTTCCACGGCACTACTGGCTGAGGAGCACGCCAACGGTTTTCGCCAATCGGAGGAGCGGCGTAGGGAATTCCTTTATAAACAATAACGCCCTCTTTTTCAGTGTTAACGCCCTGAACCTGACCGCCTTCGATAGTCAGCACGGGGTTGTTGTTGGTGCAAGTGTTTTGTTGTGTTTGCGTAGCGCACGATGCCATCATCATTGCGCCAAGAGCAAGAAAAAGTAATTTTTTCATATCATTAATGTGTTTGTTATTTTGAAGGCAAATATAGTATTTTTTCTATTACACACCCGATTCAATCCTCCAAAGCATATATTTTTTGAGCAAAAAGGTGAGGAAATAGGGATTATTTATTAAGTAATTGATTTTAAGAGGTATGATAATAGGTAATCACAAAATTCCGGCTATTTTTGCTTAAAAAATCACAAAATTCCACCTGTTTTACCCCGAAAAATCACAAAATTCCAGATAATGGATATTCATCGTCAATCATTACCACATCTTCGCCGGCGGATTTAAAACCGTTTAGGTACTTTTGATTGTCGCGTTTGAGACTTTCGATGGTGCAATCTGCGCCGTAGAGACGATGTTCGATGTCGGAGCAATGGGTTTTGATGTCTTCAAAATGATGGAGTATATAATTATCGGTCATTACAAGACAGATGAAACGTATTGATTGTAAATAGTTTGCATCAAAATCGCGCCGCCAATCAAAGGGCACATAGCATCCTTCTACAATAAGGTTTTGGTTGTTTTCGATAGCGGTTTTCATTATTTCGCTGACGATAGGCCAAAGATAAGCGGTGAGGGCATCATCGTCTTCGGGAGTAAGCGTGGTGTTGCCGCTACGAATCAAACCCATTTTTAGATGGTCGATTGATAGGTATGGAAATTTATATTTTTCGAGCAATCGCTGCGCCAAAAGCGTTTTGCCTGTGTATGATGCGCCGGTAATAAGAATGAGCATGGTTAATTATGTTTAGTTGTGAATTCAAAGATAAAGATTTTTCACTAAATAATTATTGGTTTGGTCATTTACTTCCTGTGCTATTGCATTTTTGTTGATTATGTCTTATCTTTGCAATAAAAAACTTATAGTTTATGGTAATAAAGCAAATACGTGTCAAAAATTTTCGTCTGTTAAAAGACTTCGTAATCGACTTGCAACCCGATTTGTCCCTCATTGTTGGTAAGAATAATGTGGGTAAGACATCGTTGCTAATCGTTCTTGATAAGTTTATTAACAGCGGCAAAGAACGGACAAGAAAATTCCAATATAATGATTTTAACCTAGATTTCCAAAAAGAAATTGAAGATATATTGGAGCAACCACAACTGGAAGAAAAAGATTATCAATCAATAGGGATTTCACTTCGTTTGATTGCAGAATTCTCAGATTCTGATAGTCTTGATAATATTGGGAATAAGATACTCACTAATCTTGAAGATGGCAATAATTATTTTGCCATTGGGTTTGACTACCAACTTGATTATAACTGTTATTCACGTTTGATTACAGACTATAATCATGTTAAATCCAAATTTACAGCAACGCACCAAAATGAAAATTCTGAAACAAAGTTTGATAAACGAGAGTTTATGAATGCAAATCACTCCAAATATTTTCAGATTGTGCGCAAATCTGTACATGTTGAAAAACAAGATATGGTTCTTAATGAAAACCGTTTTATAAAGTTGGATGGACTTCAAGGTTTCCATTTAGATGATGTTATAAATTTTGAATATATTAGTGCACGGCGTGGTGTCGATAATAAAGACGCAGACCATACCCTTTCGGAGCAAACATCAAAATTATACGATGTACAAGGTGAAGACGAATCCAATGCAGATACACGAGAACAATTTATTGCAAGATTAAAAGAAACAGATCAAGAACTAACAAAAATATATAGTAATATTTTTGACAATATAATAAAGACTATTGGCGACCTAGGTGGTATGCGGAAACAAGAAACTTTGATTAAAGTAGTTTCAACACTTAGGCATCGTGAACTTTTAAAAGGTAACACAACGGTTGTTTACGAACACAGTCAGCGAGATTTGCCTGAAAATTATAACGGACTCGGTTATATGAACTTGATTTCTATGATTTTTGAGATTAAGTTGATTGTTGAACGAATGAAGCGTGTAACAAATCGTAGACCTGCCGATATTAACTTACTTATTATTGAAGAGCCGGAGGCTCATACACACCCACAAATGCAATATGTCTTTATTAGAAATATAAAGAAATTGCTTGGTGATGGAATAGTCGGGAAAAACGGAGTTAAATCCACGCTACAATCAATCATAACAACACACTCTTCGCATATTGTCGCCAATTGTGATGATTTTAAAGCCATTAAGTATTTAAAACGCTCAGATTTTAGTAATTGTGTGATATCCAAAAATTTACAAGATTTAGCAAAAATGTATGAAGATGACGATAATGCTTATAGATTTCTGAAACAGTATCTTACAGTGATGAATAGCGAGTTATTTTTTGCCGATAAGGCAGTATTTATAGAAGGTGATACTGAACGTATTTTACTACCATTGATGATGAAAAAAATTGATGACGAACAGAAACCTGATGAATCTAATGGAGAATTAGGTCTTTTGTCGCAAAAAATCTCTGTTTTACCAGTCGGAGCACACTCTCACATTTTTGAAAAATTTTTTCATTTTATTGGACTAACGAAAATGTTGGTAATTACTGATATTGACATTTGTTCGCCCGAAGGACATCACAAAAAATGTCAATATGAAGAAGGGAATCTCTATGTTACCTCAAATGCTGCATTGAAGCATTATTTTAATAATAATTGTGATGTTGCATTTTATATGAGATTATTGCCAAAGGATAAACTTTTTAGTTGGAATGATGCTGATAATAAAATGTCCTGTGATGAAGACGGTAATATGATGGTTTGTTTTCAAACGAAAGAAGGCGATTATCAACCCCGCAGTTTTGAAGATGATTTTTTCAAATTAAATGCTGATTTTATAAAACAAAGCGATATCGACGAAACAGCACTAAACGCAGACGCTTTGTCAACTTTCAAAAATGACCAAAACCCATATAATTTGGCAGCAAATGGAATTGAAAGCAAGGCTGCATTAGCAATTAATTTGATTCTTGCTGAAAAAGAGGGAAATACATGGCAAGTTCCTACATATATTAAGGAGGGGTTACTATGGCTGAGGAGTTAGAACAAATAATGCAACATATCTATTCCGGACACCACTTTCTTTTAAGTGGAGGTGCTGGCAGTGGTAAGACTTATACATTGGTGCAAGTGATTAAGCGTGTTATTGCAGAATATCCAACCTCTTTGATAGCCTGCATAACATATACTAATGCTGCGGTAAGAGAGATTGAAAGTCGTGTAAATGATACACATCTTCGTGTTTCTACTATTCACGATTTTCTTTGGGATTGTATTGGCAATTTCCAAAATGAATTGCGAGATTCGCTTTTGAAATTAATTAATACAGAGAATATAAAAACATACACCAATCTAAGTATTCCTATTGATTCTGATTTTTTTGTTCACGACGGAGATTTAATACCTATCAAATATAAGGAATATGTGAGGCTGCATGATGGCATTATATCACATGACGAAGTGTTGAAAGTTGCTCAATATATGTTTGCTCACTATCCGAAATTATGTGCAATTGTAAAAGGTTCTTATCCTTTTATTTTTATTGATGAGTATCAAGATACAAGCCCATTAGTTATTTCAACATTGCTTGATACACTTAGTGGATATAAGAACCGTCCACTCTGTCTGGGTTTCTTTGGTGATTCAATGCAAGCCATTTATCCTACTGGTATTGGTGATCTTAAATCATACATACAGAATGAAACGGTTTATGAAGTAAAAAAAGAACAGAATTATCGTTCTCCCAAACTCGTCATAGATCTTGCTAACAGAATTAGATTTGATGGGTTGCAACAACATCAAGCCGATGATATAGATTCAACAAATAGAACTGATGACGGTCAATTAAAAATAGGACGAGTGATTTTTTTGTACACTCAATCAGATGATTTTACGATAGATGATGTGCGTAATTATCTGCAAGACAACGAAAATTGGTCTTTTGATAATTCTCAAAAAACAAAAGAACTTAATCTTACTCACAAACTAATTGCAGGAAAGGCTGGTTTCCCGATGCTGATGGAAATTCATGGAGATGATGGTGTTCTAAAATATAGAGATAGAGTAAAAGATTTCGTGAAAGAACATAATATCAGTACCGAGGAGAAAACATTTAATCAAGTTATTCAAGAGTTGGGCGAGCAAATCCCACCGACTCGTCAAATGCAGGTTTATATTAACAATAATCAGGCTCTTTATAATCACGCATTAGAATTTGTTTTTGATGATTTTGTAAAAATGTATGTTAGTGCAGATCAATTAATTGATGATAAAAAACAGGACGAAGATGAAAACAGTAAAACCGGTTCCAAACGTTCTGATTTGGTAACCCATTTAATGAACATAGAAAGATGCATTTATTTGTATTCATCAGGTAATGTTAATGAATTTTTAAAAGTTACAGAGAAAAAGATAAACTCTATTTCAGATAGACGAGTCCTTCATCAATCTATCAACCAATTAGTAAATGTTGGAGAAAAAACTATTGGAGAGATTATTGATTTGGCAGATGTACTTGGAATAGTAAGAAAAGACGAAAAACTGGAAAAATATCAAACTCGAAATTTATATGTTTATGAAAGAGTAATGGATGTGCCATATACCGAAGTTCAGGCTCTTTATAAATATTTGGAGGGTATGACACCGTTTTCAACTCAACACAAGACAAAAGGAACAGAGTTCGACAATGTTTTGGTTATTCTCGACAATGGCGGATGGAATAACTATAATTTTGAAAATATGTTCACGGCATCACAACGTGAACTAAGTAATTCGTCAACCATACAACGTTCACGCAAATTATTTTACGTATGTTGCACTCGCACAAAAGAAAATTTGGCTGTTTTTTTCCATAAGCCATCTGCAAGTGTTTTATCAAAGGCACAAGAATGGTTTGGGGACGACAATGTCATCCCAATTTAATTTAATTATATATTAGTGATTCCGTGTTGATTTTATTGTGTAGACTAAACACACTTTTTTTTACTTTTCCAATGATAAGAATAGTATCCTCCGTTTCGCTTTTCGGATATTTTTTTTATCTTTGGCGGGAATTTTATATTTGATCATTATGCGCGAATTTAACACAACGGGGATTTGTTACCCACAGTTACATTATATGGTGAACTTCACCAAAAGAATTGACGACATAGAAGAATATGTTGTCAAAGGTAAATATATCACCATCAACCGTGGGCGTCAATATGGCAAGACAACTACGCTTTACCATTTGGCTAAGCGATTGTGTAATGATTATGTAGTGTTTTCGATAAGTTTTGAACGGATGGGTGAAACAGAATTCGCATCCGAAGAATCATTGGCTTATTTTTTTGTGGATAGTTTGCGACTTAAATTAAGAAGTGTAACTAACCTTAACGATTATGTTAAAAACGCTATTAATAAGATAGTTGAACATAATGCAGCAACAGAAACTATAAAATTTAATGTTTTAGACGAGTTTATCCCCGATATTTGCGAACATTCCGACAAGCCTATTGTGCTGATAATCGACGAGGTGGACAGCGCAAGCAATTTTGAATCGTTTATAAAATTTCTCCGTTTGTTGCGCGATAAGTATCTCAACCGAATGGATATTCCTACATTTCAGTCGGTTATACTTGCCGGAGTTTACGACATTAAGAATCTTAAACTCAAAGTTCGTCCTGATAGCGACCATCAGTACAATTCGCCGTGGAACATTGCCGTGCCGTTTGACGAGGATATGTCGTTGCCCAAAGACGGTATTGAAAAAATGCTTGACGAATACGAATCCGACCACAAAACCGGCATGAATACATCTGAAATGGCACAGTTGATTTGGGATTATTCGTCTGGTTATCCGTTTTTTGTGTCAAGATTGTGTCAATTGATTGATACTAAAAAACTTGGTTGGAATTATGAAGGCTTTTTAAAAGCCGAAAAATTGCTCTTGACCGAAAAAAATACACTGTTTGACGATTTGATAAAAAAAATGGAGGATTTTCCCGAAATCAAATCCACATTAAAAGATATTTTGTACTACGGCAAAGAGTATTCGTTTAATCTTGATATCAAGGTAATTAACCTTGCTGCGATGTTTAATTTTATCAAAAATGTAAATGGCAAAGTGCGCGTTTTTAACCGAACAATGGAAACCCGCCTTTACAACCTGTTTACCAACGAGGAGGAGCATAAAAACGAAATGTACACTCACGGCGACACCGACCGTAATCAGTTTGTGGAAGATGGAGTTTTGAAAATGGACAAAATTCTTGAACGTTTTTCTCTTCATTTCAACGATATTTACGGAGGTAAGGACACTGAATTTAAGGAAGAAGAGGGTCGCCGTTTCTTTATGCTTTATATCAAGCCAATTATCAATGGCACAGGAAATTATTACATCGAGGCCGAAACCCGCGACCGCTCTCGTACCGATATGATTATAGATTATTTAGGCAAACAATACATTATTGAAATGAAAATTTGGCGCGGCGATGCCTACAACGAGCGTGGCGAAAAACAACTTACCGAATATCTTGATTATTACCATGTTAACAAGGGCTATATGTTAAGTTTTAATTTCAATAAAAACAAGGTTTCGGGGGTTAAGACATTGAAATTTGGCAATAAAGAAATTGTGGAGGCGGTGGTATAACACAAAAAAGCCGCCAACGAAACATTTCATTGACGGCTGTGATTCTTGATTTTTTTATTACTTCAACCTATCCTTCTCATCGTTACCTGCGCCGGTGCCTTTGTATTTGCTCTTGGCGGGGTTGAAGGTGTATTTGAGGCGAATGTTGAACGAGGTTTCGTCAAAAACTTCTTGCGAAAGATAGCCAGATTCTTTGTAAAGCATTACGTCGGTGTTGCCGTTGCGGAAAAGATTTGATACTCCGGCTTCGAGGTTCAATGCATTGTTTAAGAACGATTTATGAATATAGAAACTTGCTTGTACCGAATTGTTGGTTACCTTTAAGAAATCTTCCTGACCGTTTTTGAAGAATGTTTGAGTGTTAAATTCAAACGCCCATCCGCTTTTGAGGTTTACAGCGTTGTTGAACACAAGCACATAGTAGGGACGGCTGAGTTTGATGGTCTGACCGTTGGAAACAATGTCGTCGAGCCACTGTTTGTGAGCAATAAATGCTATTGTGGGACGGTAAATGCCTATGGGAAGTTGTGCTGCAAGTTGCAGATTAAGAGTGGGTTTGTCGGTGTTGATCCATTTGAGAGTTTCTGATTCGGGGTGTTCGGGGTTTACCATTTGGTATTGCAAGTAAGCGTTTTGACGGTGTGTGTAGTTTACTGATGCCTGAAAGCAAAGGTAAGTGAGCGAAAAATCGGCGTTACGCATAATTGTGGGCTTGATGGTGGGGTTGCCGGTTTGTTGAAGATAACGACTTCCGTAGTAGGTGGCGTTGCTCATTACATAGTACGAAGGACGAGAGATTTTTTCGCTGTAAGCCACGTGGAGACCAATTTTGCCTAACATTCCGTCTACCGAAACAGATGGGAAAAACTCGTCGTAAATCTGTGATGCTTTTTCGTCGTGTTCGCCGTTGTTGTAATAGTCGAGGTCGATATGCTCGTAGCGGAGACCGGCTTTTACGTTAACTTTTTGGGCAATGGTGTAACTGTATTCTGCAAAAGCCGCTATGCCATTTTGAGTGGTCTTGCTGTTAACAGAAGGAACGTAAGTGTCGGCATCACTGATAGTTTCGTCGGTGCGGTATGTATAAGAAGTTTCGCCGCCAAAGTCGATGTGTCCGCCAAAGAGCGAGTGTCCGAGAACGAGTTTCTGTGCCGACAACTTGTTGAGAATGTTGTTGGTAACTGCAAAATCGCGTTGTTCAGAATTTTTGCTCGATTCGCTGTTGTAAGTGATTTTGGTTTTGGGATTGTAAATAAAATCAGAGTTGAAATCTACCGAAAAACCACCGATGTTGCCACTGTAATAGAGGTTGATTTCGTGTTGGTAATCATCTGGCTGTGTGGTGTTTACGTAAGTGCTCAACTCGTCGTAATTTTCATTGTTGCAAAGTACGTCAATTGTGTTCCACGCCTCGTCGTCGCGGTTGAAAACTTTGTGGTGTGTATATTTTGCGCCAACAGAGTTTTTATCGTTAATCTGATAGTTAACTCCAACATTTATAGGCGCATAGTCGTAAGTTTCGTGTTGGTCTAATCTGTTGATGTTTTCCCAATGGTAGTTAGAGTTGTTGAGTGTGTAAATGTCTGATACATTGCCCAATTTGAAGTTGCGGGCGAAACGGAGACCGCCAAAAATATCGAATCCTTGTTTGCGGTAGTTAAAGTCGAATTTTTCGTCTATTGAGGAATTTTTGTCGTCGAAACCTTGATACCAATAAGATTCGGCTTTGAATCCGAAACCTTCGCCCACGGGTTTGAGAGTGGTGATGCGAACCACCGAAGTAACCTCGGCAGAATAACGTGCTCCGGGCGACTGTATCACCTCAACGCTCTTGATGTTTTCGGGCGAAATATTCTCCAACTCGTTCATATCACGCACCTTAACGTTGTTGATATAGATTTCGGGCGAACCTTTGCCAATCACCTCCAAGCCACCGCTGCGACCCTTCATCAATCCGGGAACATTCTCCAACATACGTGTGGTGCTACCAGTTTGAGCAAGCACGGTTCCCTGCACGTTGGTAACCATTGCGCCGTCTTTAAGTTGAGTTTTTGGGGCAATGGCTTTGACTGTTACCTCTTGAAGTTCCACAGCCGAATTGTTCATTACAATATTGTTGAAATCAGCCACTTCTGAAATCTTTTTGTAAAAACTCTCATAACCGATGCACGAAATATTAATATAGTGTGCATTGGCGGGACGTTCTACCGTGAATTTTCCGTCAAAGTCAGAAATTGTACCTGTAACAAACGTAGAATCAGCGGTTAACAGAATTACATTAGCAAATTCCACTGGTTGGTTTTCGTTGTTAGAAATTTTTCCGCTGATGTTTTGAGCGGAAGCCACTTGCAAACTTACTGCTGCGGCCAACATTGTTGCGATAATCGTTTTCATTTTTTTACAGTTTTATGTTGTTAATACTGCCAAAATAAAAACATCCGCCGTGCCAAAAGAGGTAATCACCTAATTATCAATATTTTGTAATTTTGTACTATTGTAAAGGTTGTAAATTTTTTTTACAATGGTGTAAAGATATTTTACGGTAGGAGCGGGGTGGGGAAAAAATTATTTATCCTCATAAAAGTGTAAAAATCCCTTGTTTTTATCCTCATAAAAGTGTAAAAAACAGGGTGAAATTGGCTCATATTTTTGTTAAAGTATTAAAAATCAAGGATATTAAAAAAATGTGGAGTGGTAATTTTGCCACTCCACATTAATTCATTGCGGCGCAAAGTTTTACAGCAACCCTTCCACAGCCTTTTCTATCACCTTGATGTCCTCTGTGGGTTCGTAACGCTCTATGACGTTGCCGTTGCGGTCGATGAGGAATTTGGTGAAATTCCACTTGATGTCGGGATTCTTGTCGTAGTTGGGGTCTGCCTTCGAGAGCATATCGATGAGGATTTTGCCTATCTGATGGTTGGGGTCAAAACCCTTGAAACCCTTTTGCGATTTCAGGTAGGCAAACAGCGGCGACTGATTATCACCGTTGACCTCTATCTTCTTGAACTGCGGGAACTTGGTGTTGTAGTTCAATTGGCAAAATTGATGAATCTCTTCCTCGGTGCCGGGTGCTTGCTGCCCAAATTGGTTGCAGGGAAAATCAAGGATTTCCAAACCCTTGGCAGAATACTTCTCGTAGAGGGCTTCGAGTTCGGTGTATTGCGGCGTGAATCCGCAGCGGGTGGCGGTGTTTACAATCAAGAGCACCTTACCCTTGTAGTCGGCAAGGCTCACATCGTTGCCCTTGCGGTCTTTTACGGAGAATTTGTAAATTTCCATATCGTTAGAGTTTTGGCAGGCGGCAAGCGCCATTGTTATTAAAAGAGTTAATGATAATATTCTGTGTTTCATTGTGTTTTAGTTTTAATTCGGTTGCAAGATAGGGAAATTTTTTCAATTCCGCAACAATTTTCTGCCAATCCTATTTTTTCAGCAACTCAAACTCCATACCCCTCTGACGCAGCGTCAATTTGTTGTTATCCACATCGAAACGAATCACGATGCCGGCGGGTTTGAACTCAAATTCGTTTTCTGCCGTTGCGTTGAGCGGAAATGAGGGTTGTCCTGTGGCTTGACCTGTCAATTGTCCGTCCTTGACAGCGACCGTGATGTCCATTCCCAAAGCGTTGGAATGATAAACGCCTTCATATTTTTTTAGTTGCTCGGTGTTAGCGGCTTGATATTGTGGCTTTTCCTCCTCGCCGGTCTTTTTGAAAATGAACTCGCCGCCGTGTTGATGCAATGTGAACGTGTGTTTTGCCAAGTCGAAAACCATCTTTACCCCTGCCGCCTTGAACTCAAATTCTGTTTCGGAAATCGCATCGAGCGGAAAACTCGGCTGTCCAGTTGCCTGTGCCACAAGTTTAGTGTCTGTGGAAGTGATTTCGACATCCATTTTCAACTGTTCGCAGGTGTACTTACCCTCGCATTTTTTCAGTTGTTCGGTGGGGAGGGTGATGTATTGTGGTTTGGGTTCGGGGGCGATGCCAAGAATTGCGTTCATCAAGTTGGTAGCGTCAGAAAACGAACTGTTGGAGCAAAAAACGATGGTTTTGTCGTCAATTTTCATCATCACCGCAGCAAAACCGTGGATGCCGCCCGTGTGTCCAAATCCCTTGTAATCACCGTAATCCATTGGAAACAGTCCGCGGCCCCAATTATCCTTGAAATCCTTCATCTGTTCAAAAATTCCGTTGCCGAAGTAGCCGGAAGTGAGCGCGTTGAAGAATTTCAGGAGGTCGCCCGGAGTGGAGTACATTGCGCCTGCACCCAAAACCGCCGAAGGGTCAAACTCTTCCAACCTTTCGCCCGAAATGCTAAACGACTGCGCAAAACCCTCGTTAGAATTGATTGGAGTGGTGCAAACGCCCGTGTGCGACAGTTGCAAAGGTTTGATAATCTGTTCGTTGAGTAATTCATCATAACTCTTGCCGCACACGTCTTCAATGATGTAGGTCAGGAGAATGAATCCCGAATTGCAGTAGCGGAAAGTGCTGTCGGGCGCAAAGTTGGTGCCCGCCTTGGCAATGCGCTCAATCATCTGTGCGCGGGTCTGCGGCTTGGTGTAATAGGTCACAAACTCGTCGAACTTGTCGTTGACCACATCGCGGAGTCCGCTGCGGTGGTAGAGTAGCATATCTACCGTAATTTGCTCTGCATTAGGGATTTGAGCCTCAGGGAAATACTTGCTCAACGGGTCTGTGAGCGAGAGTTTGCCCTCTTGTGCCGCCTTCAACACCAGCACCGACATAAAAGTCTTGGTGATAGAGCCGATTCGAAATTTGGTGTCGGCGTTTACGGCGATTTTGTTCTCGATGTCGGCGTATCCGAGCGACTTCTGATAGACGGTTGTGCCGTTTTCCTGAATCTCAATCGAGCCCATAAACTTGTCGGGGTTTTCGGCAAAATACTTGTCAACCCTCTCGCTGACAGACTGCGGCTGTTGCTGAGCCTGCGAGCAAGACCCCAACGCCAAAGCACATACAAGTGCCATTGCAAATGATTTAAATGTTGTCATTTTTTTACAGATTTAGTGGTTTGAATTTCTGTCAGCAAAGATAACAACCAAACCATCTTGCCTCCAAATATTTTTTTTGCCGATGTTGCGGGATAAATAATTGATAATTAGCGATATAAAGGGATTTTGATGCGAAAAGTTTAACAGCGTTGCCGTTTTGTTACGTGGTGAGAATCAGGTGGTTGGGGGAATTTAATAAAAGTCATTTTTAATTTCGATTTACCAATAATTCTGATTATCTTTGCACCAAATAATCAATGCTAAATGATTACCGCAGACCGCATACAGTACCTCATAAGGCAGGGCGAAGGCTACAAGGTGGACTTCAAATCCGCAGTTCCGGCTAAGGTTCGCGAACTGTCGGAGGAGGTGTGCAGTTTTGCTAATGCTGGCGGAGGATTTATTTTTATCGGCGTTGACGACAAGGGCAAAATCATCGGCTGTAACATTACCAACAGCAAACGTTCGGCAATTTCTGACACAATTACCGAAATATCGCCTCAAATTGATTTTGAGATGTATAGTGCTGATATTGAGGGTAAAACGGTTTGGGTGATTGACATTCCCGAAGGCAAAGACAAGCCTTATATTTGTGGTGGAAGCGTTTTTGTCCGACAAGGTCCAAATGCCCAAAAACTCCGCACACGCAACGAGATGCTCGATTTTTTTCGAGAGTGCAACAGCGTCCATTATGATGCTACACCTGCCTACAACGTTGATTTACTGCAAGAAATCGACAAAGAATGTTTCGATACATTTTGCCGAATTGCCAAAATTTCGCGCAGCATCGACGACGCTCAAATCCTCGAAAACCTTGGTTGTTTCGACGAGCGCACCGGCAAACCCAAGGCGGGTGCAGTGATGTTTTTTGCATCGCATCCCGAAGTCCATTATCCTCAATGTTGGGTGCATTGCGTGCTGTTCAAGGGCACCAACAATGTTTTCATAATCGACGATAAACGAATGTACGGCACTGTATATCAACAATATAAATAGACCATTGATTGGCTGATGCAAAAAATTGAAATGCGTGTTATTGTTGACGATGCCGGTCCTCACAAAGAAGTTTTTGAACTTCCGATTGACGCACTTCGAGAGGCAATGATTAACGCCCTAAGCCATCGCGACTACTACGAATCGGGTGCTACTATTGTGGTTGCAGTTTACGACGACCGTGTTGAAATCAGCAATCCAGGAGGACTATTGCCGCAAGTGGCAGAAAATTTCGGACATAAGAGCCTATCACGTAATCCATTTATATTCAGTCTGTTTACTCGGATGCAACTTGTAGAAAAAGTTGGTTCGGGCATTCCGCGTATGATAGGATTGATGAAAGAATTTGGTCTCAACGAGCCAATTTTCAGCAAGGATGGAATCTTTTCCATTTCGTTCCCAAAAACCATCGGCAAATTTGTGGATGCAACTACGGAAAAGAATGATTCCAATGATAATGTCGGTGTAAATGTCGGGATAAATGTCGGGATAAACGAACAGCAATTACTTGATTTAATAGCAAAAGAACCGACAATTACTGCGCATAAAGCGGCTAATATATTGAATATGAGTACACGACAAATGGAGCGACTTTTTGCATCGTTAAAAAATAAAGGTATTATTGCTCGTGAAGGATCTGATAAAAATGGAACTTGGGTTATTAATATGTCGGTGTAAATGTCGGTGTAAATGTCGGTGTAAATTGTAAAATGTTGTAGTAAAGATTACTGTAAATGTCGTAGAAAACTAAAACAATGATACGCGCCTCACATATCACTTTTTTTGTTGCAATGCTTCTCCTTGTCGCTTGCACTCAATCATCTGTAAACCAACCTATTTTTGATAAGGTTTACGGGTTGATAAACGATGGCGAGTACAAGATGGCGCAGGAGTATTTCAACAATCATAAGTCTGAAATCCATCCGCCGATGTCGCACGCTGATAGTATGTACTGCAACTTTTTGAACGAATATTTTGATTATTACAATACCGACGACAATGTGTTTTCTATTAAATCTTTTACCGACACTTTGCGTATCAACAATTTGATTGATTATTATGTTAAAAATTCTGATTATGAGAAACTTGCATATTCATTGCTCTTAAAAAGTCTCAAACTCTACATCTCCGCTCAGCACAACGATGGCGTTTATTGTCTCAAACAGGCTGAAACTATCATTAAATTGTTGGACAATAGCGAGTTGAAATATATGCTTGCGTCTGTAAATCTTAGTTACAATACCAACAATCTTGATTGCAAGGCGGCGATGCCATTGCTCGATACCGTTGCCAAATATGCTCATAATCAGCGCGAAAAGAATTATGGACGCATTATGAAATCGTTTTTTCTTTTTATCGACCATAATCCCGACCGCAACCCCGACGCTGCAAAACTCAATATGCGTCTTTGCGTTGCCGATACCACCGATTATTATTATCTGAGCAATTATGCGTGGATTCTTGCCGACGATGAACCCGAAAAATGCGAGCGTTATGCCCGTAAAGTACTCAACGACAGACCTCAATCTTTTGCCGCCGATTATGCCAAAATCGCCATTTTGAAGTTGTATTTTCGCCGTGGTCTTACTGCCGAGGCTGAGGAGTTTTTTCAGGAAAATCCATTGGCGGTTTCGTATCCGCAATTGATTGCATACGAGGAGTTTTACAATCATTACAAACTTGTCGGCGACTATCAGAAGGCTGCGAAAATGGCTGATGTGGTTATCTCAATCAAAAACATTCTTATTAATTGGGTCAACGACTACAAAGTGTCGCAAAACAGCCAAAAGTTTGATTTTGATTTGCAACAACTTGAAAATCAGAACCGTTTTCAGCGTTGGATGCTTGCGTTTGTTATATTGGTGGCGGCGATGGTGTTTGTGGTGGTGATTCAGAAACGCCGTTATGAGCGCGAATTGTCTATTAACCGTCAGATACTCAAAGAGTCGCGCGACCGTATCGACGAACTCAACACTCTTGAAAAATCTGATGAAAACGACAAGGAAATCCAACGTTTGCAGCGCAAAATCACCGAAATTGAAACCCGTTACGCCGAGATTTATCACGACGGCAAAATCCTCTACGACAGTATTTTTGTCCATAGCGGCAATTCAGGTCAGTGGAACAAAAAAGATTATGAAAAATTCCTTGAATATTTCAAGACAATCGACCTCAGCCTTCTTGCCCAAATCGAAGACGAATACCCCGGCATCAATCCCCGTCAAACCTTTTACAAACTTCTTGCGTCAAAAGAATACGACAAACCCTCGATTATGAAAATCATGGCAATACAAGAAGACGTTACATTCCGTGCGTTGAAGTCGAAGGTGGAGTCGCTGAGGAGGAAATAAGGGTCTGCATCGCAAATTTTCACAAATCTTTTTTCTCCCAAAAATTTCTCCCTACCTTTGCGGCCACAAACAACAGAATCATTTATTATGAACACAAAAAAACTTATATTACTGACTATTACTGCATTATGCATTGTTTCGTGCAAGGACGATGATGAGTACATTACCAAAAATGAATCTCGAAACGCTAATTTATTGAA
The DNA here is from genome assembly GCA_016286055.1 of Bacteroidales bacterium. Taxonomy (GTDB): domain Bacteria; phylum Bacteroidota; class Bacteroidia; order Bacteroidales; family UBA3824; genus UBA3824. The sequence goes on along the minus strand of JAEERW010000012.1, from coordinate 14,239 downwards.
AAACAGTACTTATGCCACAGGATCGGACAATTCGCTCCATTTTACCTACACCCCCGACGCCGACCGCGCTAAGGAAATTTACAATTATTTTCGCATCGACACTATTATCAACGATAATCTTTCTACTTGGGAAAAAGCATTGAAAATTTCCCAGTTTGTTGCCAACAATATTCCTCACCGCAATCAAAATCAACAGCCCGAAAAGCGTGATGCCATTTCGCTTTGGGAGTTTGTTAAAAACGTGGAACCCGGCATTAATTGTCGTTTGCACTCGATTGTTAATTCTGAATTGCTCTTTGCCGCCGGCATTACCAATAGGTTTATCACATGCCGACCCGAAAGTGCCACCGACAACGATTGCCACGTGGTAAACATTGTTTGGATTCCCGAAATGAGCAAATGGGTGATGCTCGATTCTGACCTATGCGCCTACATTACCGGTGAGGACGACACTCCACTTTCGCTTCAAGAAATGCGCTCGGCTTTGGCTCACGGAACCAAGTTTGATATACATTTTATTAAAAGTGTTTGGTTTTCGGCAGATTATTACAAGGCATATTGGGCAAAAAATCTTTATTGGTTTTGTTCGCACGAGAAACACGGTTTTAGCGTAGAGCCTGCCTCGGTAAGTAGTGGCGACCGTTACATATTGCTGATACCCAACGAATTTGATTGTTATGATATTGGCAAAAACGATGTTGTAACCCACGACGACGAAGCATTTTGGGCAAAACCCGAATAGAGGATAAACTTGGCTGCGGCGAATTTTCTTCTCAAAATTTTATCATTATTCAAAAAATATCCTTATCTTTGGCTTTACAATAAATCGATTTTTAACCTTATAAATATTAATAAAATGGAAGAAGAAGAAAAAGACAAGGAGAGCGTAGACGGTTTGATTAAGAAACTGATTTACCAAGGCATAGGCTTTGCCGCAATGACCAAGGAGAAACTCGAAAAGGCAGTTTCGGAACTCATCAGCAGCAACAAAATATCTGCCGACGAGGGCAAAAAAATTGTTGACGATTTTTCTACCAACGTGGATTCCAAGGCAAAAGAAACCGAAAAGAAAATCCGCGACGTGGTGAGCGAAACTATCGCCAAATTCCGTCCCGCCACCAAAAGCGAGGTTGAGGAACTCAAAAAACGTATCGAAACTCTCGAAAAACTTGTTGCATCGTTAGACTAACTTATTATGATAGATAAACTTGCGTCGCTCGGAATGAAAATGCTCAACGAAGCGGGCGACAAAGTGAAGAAATCGGTAGACGACCTTGTAGAAAAACGCCGTATCTCACGCGAGGAGGGAAACTCCATATTCGATGATTTTAAGCGCTTTACATCCGACAAGGCTAAGGATGCCGAAAAACTTATCGAGCAAATTGTTAACCGCATTATCGAGAAAATGGGTTACGAACACGCCGACGAGGTTGAAAAACTCCGCCGCAGAATTTCTATTCTCGAAAAACTTTACAAAATGAAGCAAGAAGAACGTAAAGGTCTTTAAATATGGCAATTAGGGCTTGGCGGGTGCGCAACCTCGGTCGCATTGGCAAGGTTGTGAACATATTGTTGCAAAACGGTTTTGAGGGCGTTGTTGAAACAACAGGGCTCCGACGTTTTTTGCCCAAAGACCACCGTGTAAGCGACAAAGATTCGTCGTCGCTTAACCGTTGGCAGCGCATTCGCCGGGTGGTGGAAGAGTTGGGACCCACAATGGTGGCGTTTGCCGACTATCTCGCCTGCCGTCCTGATATTCTGCCCGAGCCGCTCATCACCGAGTTGGCCAAAATTTCGTCGTCTACCGAGCCGTTTGGCAAGGCGCAGGCTATTGCCCAGTTTGAACAGGCCACGGGAATGAAGACCAAAAACATTTTCACATATTTCGACAGCACGCCGTCTTTTGCCGAGGGCTTTGGACGCACTTTCCGCGCAAAACTGATTTCGGGCGAAGATGTTGCTGTTAAGATACTTGTGCCTGAGGCTGTGGCTTCTGTGCAAACCGACATCACTCTTATCCGCGACATTGTTTCGCTTATCGAAAATTTTCTTGTAAACCACGGAATACCAAATCCTAAACAGTTGGTAGATTTGTTTGAGGAGACCATTATCCCCGAACTCGACCTTCGCAACGAGGCTAATATGATAGGACGTTTTCGCAAGGCGTATAGCGGCGCGGGGTCGTTTGTGGTGCCCAAGGTATATAGCCTTTACACCACTGTATCTACCTTGGTAACAGATTATTACAATTCTATTAATGTAAATAATTCTGCCGAGTTTGCATCGTGGGGAGTGTCGCCGCGCGATACTGCCGACAAGTTTATGAAAACCTTCGTGTCTGGACTTTTAGAAACGGGAGTTTTCCACACCTCGCCACGCTCTACTGTGGTTTCAGTACTTCCCGACGGCAAGGTTTCGTTTGCCGACTATGCCTCCACAGGTATGCTCACATCCGATCAAAGGATGCTTGTGTGCGATGCCGCCGCCGCTCTTGTGGCTCGCAATTCGCGAATATTGTCGGAGAGTCTGCGCAAACTATCAGTTGGTGGTGAAATTGATGATTATCAATCTTTTAGAACCGAAATTCAGTATCTTGCCGACAACCTTTATTATATGGAAGAAACCTCCACCTATATGCAGGAGTTTTCGCTTGGCATAATGCGCATAGCCTACCGTCACAAACTAATGCTTCCGCGCGAAGTGGTGGCATCGTTTACCTCGCTTGCCGCCGCCGAAAGGGTTGCCGTGTCGATTTACAGTGGTTTCAACATTGCAGGATATTTAAAACCATTTAGCAAAAAACTCTTTTTGGAGCGTCTTTCGCCCGACCGTCTCAAATCGCGCCTCAATCAAAATCTTTCGCAGGCATCTGATTTGTTGGAAACATCTCCGTTGGAACTTTCGCTCATTCTTAAAAAACTCCGTCGGGGCGAATTGATTGCAAATCATCGTATTACAGGTCTTGGTTTCTTAATTAAAAAGTTCGACACCGCAGCCAACAAGTTGGTTTATGCCGTAATGATAGCCGCGCTCATCATTGGCTCGTCAATCATTGCCGTAATGGGTCAGGAAACCACATATTCGCTGTTTGGTTTTCCAATTGCCGCCCTTGTAGGATATGCCGTAGCCTTGATTCTCTCTCTCTCGCTCCTTTTTTACACTATCAGAAACAGATTTGGCAGTAGAGGGAATAATCCAGATGGGGAGTAGACCTTATTCCCTAACTATCCAATTTTCAATATCTATGCCTTGGATATTTTTGAAGTCTTTGTGATTTTCCGTTACCATTACTAATTGGTTAACCACGGCGGTACAGCCTATAAGTAAATCAAAATCATCTTCTTGTGGAGTTCCGTTTATTCTTAGTCTGGCTTTTTCCTTTGCGTATAAATCTAAGGCATCCTTTATGGGATAAATAGTTATATCCTCAAATAATTCATCTAATTTTTGGTCTTTAAATTTTGCACCATCTTTCAATTTAGCGTATTCCTCGCCATATTTTAGTTCTGCAACAGTTATTTCACTTATGGCGCAGTTTTCTAAACCAATTGCTTTAACTTTTTGGTCAACTTTAAATTTATTTCTCAAAAAGCAAACACAGACATTAGTATCTAAAAGATATTTACTCATAGTTCCCATTCTTTTTGTTTAAAACGTCTTGACTTTTTTAAATCATCCAACATTTCATCAATGGGTGGAAAATTTTCATCGCTCCACATCCCGGCATAGTAATCGGCTGAATGTTTGGGCTTTTTGGGCTTGGCCTGTTGCAATAGTTGCTCGGCTACGCAGATTTTGTCCTCGTTGCTCAAAACGCTCAGCATCATTATAATGCTGTTGATTGTTAAATTCGTCTCTTTCATCACGTTCAAATTTTTGTCAAATATACTCATTTTTTCAAAATTACCAAAAACATTTTGTATCTTTGCGCTGATTTTTCCGGGATGTTTCCGGCAATAAATATTTAATACAATGGACAATACTTCAAGTAAAATTCCAGTAACAATTCTTACAGGATTTTTGGGCGCAGGCAAAACCACGCTCCTTAATAATATAGTGCGCAAATATAGCGATAAGCGTTTTGCGGTAATTGAAAACGAGTTTGGCGAGGTGGGTATCGACGGCGGACTTATCGTTGGCAATATCGACAATATGATTGAACTCTCTAACGGCTGTATCTGCTGCAACCTTAGCGAGGGTCTTGCCCAAACGCTCAACAACTTGCTTACTTCTAAATACACGTTTTCAAACCTTTTGATCGAAACCACCGGCATTGCCGACCCCGCAGGCGTTATCGACAACTTTGTGGGTTACGAAGAAATGCAGCGTAAGTTTGTAATTGACAGCGTAATATGCCTTGCCGATGCTATGACCTACGAAGACAGCGCCGCCGAACAACCCGAGGTGCACCGTCAACTTGCTGTTGCCGACATTATCCTTTTAAACAAAATTGAGGACGTAACTCCCGAACAGGGCGAGCGCGTTAAAAATCTTATCCGCACCGTTAACCCCACTGCAAAATTGTATTGCGTGTCGCACGCCGACATATCTAACGTAGACATTATCAACACTTTTGCATATTCCGCCGCCAATGTTGAAAAACTTGTGGTAGATTTTCGCAACGCCACACCTTTAAAATTTGAGGCAATGGACGCCGATTTTGGATCGTTTGCTCAAAATCCCGCCAAGGCAAAGGCATTCCGCCACAGCATTGTAAGCGAGGGATTTACAATAGAAGGCAGTCTCGACGAACAAAAATTTGTTTATTGGATTCAAGGCGTTTTGCAATATAATGCGTCTAACGTGTTCCGTATCAAGGGAATACTAAGCATAGCGGGCAAACCCAAACGGTTGATTTTCCAAAGTGTTCGCAACTTTTTCCTTGTGGAAGACGGCGAAGATTGGCAGCCCGGCGAGCAACGTTTTACAAAACTTGTATTTATTGGTCGCAAACTCGACCGCAAGGCTATACAAAATTATCTCGAAAGTTTCAAAGTAAACTAAATAATTATGGCAGACATCGTATTTAAATCCGACAAAGAGGGTAAATTGCTCGATTTTATGTTTGAAAAACTTGCCGACCGCAGTCGTACCGATGTGCGCGAAATGCTCAAATCGGGTCGTGTGGTGGTTTCGGGCATTGGTACAACGGCTTTTGACTATGCTCTAAAACCCGGCGACGAGGTGCGTATCCTTCCCAAACAGAAACTCCCCAAGGGTAGTTTTTCAAACAAATACCTCAATATCCTCTACGAAGACAACGATGTTATTGTGGTAAACAAGCGCGAAGGTCTGCTATCTGTGGGCACCGACAAAGATAAGGAAAATACAGCCTATCACTTTATAAATCAGCACGTAAGACGACAGGGTAGGGGACTTCATATTTTTGTTGTCCACCGCTTAGACCGCAAAACCTCTGGCGTAATGATGTTTGCCAAAAGTCTCCGTGCCCGCGATATGCTCCGCAACGATTGGAACAATATGGTGGTAGAGCGCAGTTATTTTGCTGTGGTAGAAGGCATTCCGCCCAAGAAACGCGACACTATAAAATCGTATCTTACTGAGGATAAAATGCTTAAAATACACTCTTCGTGGATCAACAATGGCGGCGACTTTGCCGTTACAAACTACGAGGTGCTAAATTCCAACGACCAGTTTTCGCTTGTGAAACTCAACCTCGACACCGGTCGCAAAAACCAAATCCGCGTGCAAATGAGCGAGATAGGCTGTCCCGTTGCTGGCGATGCTAAGTATGGAGCCAAAACCGACCCAATCCGTCGCGTCTGCCTCCACGCTGCCACCCTCGCATTTCGTCATCCTGCCACCGGCAAGATTATGAAGTTTGAAGTACCTGTTCCTGCTGGGTTTTATAAGGTGGTGAAGTAGGGGAGAATTTTTGTTAGTATAAAAATCCCACCATCCACAGTGGAATTTTGTTACCGCGTGGATTTTCAATATCATCTGCAAGAATGTAAGAATCAGATATTCCTGCTATTTGTTTGAATGTCTTTCCGTTGCCGCCAATCTCAAAAGTGTATTTGCCGTCAACTTTCAAATCTCCTTCTTGTTTGCCGTATTCAACGGTGTGATTGACACTTAGTTGGTTAACTGCAAAACATTCGCGTGCTGTGCCTATTTTTACAGGAGATGTGGCGAGCGCATAGAGAAGATTTGGATTTTCGAGCAAAATTTTATCTGGCTTCTGCATTTTTTTTACCGAAACCAAGTCGCTAAACAACAGATTTATAAGTTTTGCGTCGTTGAGATAGTTGAGATATTCGAGCACGGTGTTGCGTTGCAGCGATGTTGATTGGGCAAGTTTTGAAATATCCACATCAAAAGGAACATTTTGAGCCAAAACGTTAATTAGTGCTTTGATTTTGCGGCAATTAGATGGATTTACATTTCGTTGCTGCGGTAGTTCCACATCAATTACATAATTTTTGGTTTGCTCTATAAGTGGATAATAATCAATGGGATTTGATATATAGAACGGGTAATATCCGTATTGAAGGTAGTTGTGAAAATGTTCCAACGGACGGCATTGTGAGTTTATCTCTCTTGCTATTGCCGTAGAGTTGGTTAAAATTTCTTCCAATGTGTACCACCTTAGCGTTATTCCCTTGTAAAAATGCAGATATTCGCGAAACGACAGCCCTGGCATATTGTAATTGCGGCATCTACGCGATAAATCTGCATCTCCTGAAAGGAGTTTCAATAGCGACGAACCACTCATAACCACTTTTAAGGTGGGATATGTTTCGGAGATTTCTTTTATCTCGCGGCTCCAATTGTCATATTTGTGTACCTCGTCTAATACTAACAACTCTCCGCCAGTTTTGTAAAACTTATCAGCCACTTCCAAAATAGAGTGCTGACTAAAATATCCCCAATCTAACGAACAGTATAATGCCTTATCACTTTTATTTTCAAAGTTTTGCTTTATATACTGTCTCAATAGTGTAGATTTTCCAACACCTCTTGCACCTCTGATGCATAGCATCTGAGCCGACCAATTTATGCTATTGGTAAACGTACGCACAATATCCATCGACGTTGTTCTTAGCATAATATCCTGTCTGTCAAATAATACGTCCATACCTTCTAAAATTTATGCTTTTTACAAAAAGCAAAATTAATAAAAATTTGCTTTCTGCAAAAAGCATTTTTGAATAAAATTTGCTTTCTGCGGAAAGCAATTTGATTTCTTTTCTGTCGCATTGTAGGAAAACCATCGACGCACCTATGCAGAACGGCATTTACTGTGTGGCGTTGATACTCAAAAACGGTGGCAAAACCCACCCGATGGTTTTGGGTGGATGCGTGGGGGTAGGGTATAGGTGGTAGGTTTAGGCTGGAACCTTTGCAAACCACGATGGCATCACGCCTTTGATTTTTTCTGCCACATTGGCGGGAATCTCTTTGATAAGTTCCAAACGTCCGCGGCGGCGTAGTCTGAATAGTGTTTCTAACTTAATTTCGGGACTACCTTGCAGATGCAGTAGCACGATATTGCCTGTAACATAAACAGTTGTGGCGGCAGCAAGACCCTCTACCACCATTCCGCTTGTTTTGGAGAGTATGGTGCTTGTGAGTCCGCCCTCGATGATGTCGCCGTTGGTGAGCGAATCGGCAAACACGTCACCCACAGCCTCGGCTCCCGCCTGCGAAAACAATCCCGTGATGATAGAATTGGTGGCTATCCATCCGAAACACAGCGCGTTAAATATTGGCGACGGCTTATATCCATAGAGTTTTGCAATTTCCACAGTCATATTCAACTGTGCAAAAAGTATCAGAAGCCCGTCTAAAAAACTGTTTCGGCTAAAAACCACGCACAGGGCAGCGCTCCAACTGTATTTGTTGATGATTTTTTTTGCTTTTTCTGCCTTGCCGTTGTGTTGGTTGTCGGTTTTGATGTATTCTTCGATGAGGGCGGTGAGGCGTTGCTTGCGTTCTGGGTCGTTGTCGCGCTTGGTTACAAGTTCGTCGTTGATGCTGTGCCATATTCGCGACTGCCAATGCTCCTCCTTGTCCTTGTCTTCAAATTTGTGATTTTCAAGTTGTTTGTGGATTTTTTTCGCCGCCTTGTCAACGTCCACCGATTTGATGTTTTTTAATCTGCGAAACTGTATAATAGGTTGAATTACAACCACAAACACAATGTACAGCAGCAACACCCAAAACACAATACCCAAAACAGGGTAGGGGGTTATGTCGTTGAGTATTATGCCCTTCTCTAAAAAATCGGCGGCAAAGTATACTCCCGCCAAAATCAATAATAATATAAGGTGTTTAAAAATCGGTTTCATAGTTTTAGTTATTGATAGTTTTTATGCTCTCCGCATCGGGCGACTTCATTGATTTCAGCGTTACCACAGCATCTTTAAGCAGCGATTCGTCGCGGCTGAGCGTTTCGATAACCCCTTGCATTTGCGAAAGAGATTTTTCACACTCCACGAGTTGCGGTTGAAGGTCGTCTTGGATAACGGATTTCAAAAGTGTGGTTATTATTTTTGTAACGTTGTTGTTGCCAATAAGTTTTGACAGTTCGGCGGAGTAATGTTGAAAAATCTTGTCGTAAATCCTGTTGAGATTGTATTCTATCTTTTTTTGAAAACCGAACAGATACCACGGACGCTGAGGTTCAAATCTTCCACCGTCAAAGTCGGCAAAGGCAAAAGTGCTGTCTAACTCGCCTATCTTGTTGGCGTTGGCAGAAATCATATCGGTGTTTAGCAATATGTCATCGTCTTTTAATCCTTCGGCTACCACCTTCAACTCCTCCTGAGCAAGTTGTATAGCGTTTTTGCTGACATCGTTTTTGTTAACAAGATTGTCTAAGTAAGCCTCTTTAAATGAATCTCTTATGTATTTTTTTGCAAATACACCACATTCGTTCATAAATTCGGTGAGATATGTTGCCTTGGCTTTAATCTTTGTGTTGTCGTCTTCGGGTTGGATAGTGATTTTGCCGCTGTATTTTTCCGACGATTTTATATAGTCAAATTCTTTAAAGAGGTTTTCTTTAATCTCTTTGATAAGATTCTCGCTTACAGCAAATTGCATAGGGCGGAATTGATAATTCTCGTATGCACGTTTAATCTTGGATATCTTCCGCTTCAAAGATTTTTCATCATCCGAAAGTTCTGATAATCTTGATTTTATCTCCTCAATTTGTTTTTCGGTGTTGGTGATGGTGTTAGAGAGTGTGTTTCGCAACACGTCGGCGCAATGGGCTAAATGACGATACCCTCCATTGTTGGCAATGTCGGTAATTAGATTGTCTTCCATTTCGGTGAAGTGCGAATCTTTCAACAACTCTGATTTATTGGTTTTTAGGTCGTCGTCGCTACCGAGAATTGCATCGTAAGCCATTCCAAGATTTACACGGTATGGTTTAATTTCGGCGTTGTCCTTGTCGAGACATTGTTTAAAAGCCTTAATACCATCGCGAGTTTGGTTTTGCTGTTCCTTGTCGGTAACTGATTCGTGCTGCCAATATTTTACGTTCATCACATTTTGCACAAGGCTGTAAGTACTTTCGTCGCGAGTTAACCCTATGTATTTTAAGTATTTGCCTGCCTCTTTGTTGATAGGCGCAACGCTACTCTGCACAAAAAGGAGCAAATCGCACTCATCAAAAAATGCCTTGTACTTTTCGTTGTCGCGGCTCTGAACGCTGTTGGTAGAATCCAATCCTGGCATATCCAACAATATGCAATCGTTGGCAAAGAAGCGGCTTTCGTTGTTTTGTGGAACCTCTACAATCACCAAAAGCGGCTCGGCATTGAGGCAGTTGTCAGATTCTTCTACCTTGCTGCACAGTATCTTGCGCAGATAGTTATCGTTGAGTTCGTATTTGATAGGAATCTTTGAAAACTCTTTCAACCCGCGCAAACTATCGGTAAGTTGCTGCATAGCAGTTTTTTCGTCCATACCGTCGGGCTTATAGTATACCTTGATGCATCCCTCTGGTTCGGTTTCCGACATTTTGATAACGGCAGGTCGCAACGTTGTATCCACACCAAAGCCTACAAGACTTGCCTTGCGGGTGCGTGCAAGCAGGTCGATGAGGGTTGATTTTCCGGCCTTCAACATTCCTGTAACAATGATAAAATGCTTTTCGCCATAAAATTGGTTCACAGCCCTTTCTATCTGTTTCTTACCCTCGGTCCAAACCTTTATATTATCGTCTGATACGCCTTTTAGTGCCTCCGAAACGGTAGCAATTTCGTGCAAAAATGCTTCAAGACTTTCTATTTTTTTGCCTTGCATAGTGTTTGTCTTTTTGTCGGCAAGTTAAGGAGATTTTAGCAAAAAATCAAGTACCTACAAAATTATTTTACTCCCAAAAATATCATTTCATTATCATAATTCTTTATCATACTTAAAATTTTTATTATTAGAACTCTAATACTCAATCGTTTTTATTTTAACAATAAAATAAGTAATTATATATTATTAATTATATGCTCTATCTTTATCATTTTTTATATATTAATCAAATCATAAAAAATCTATCATTTATTTTGAAAATTCTTGTTAAAAAATTTGGAAATATCAAAAACACGATGTATCTTTGCATCGTCATTAAAAAACAGAAAGTTTATAGTTCAATCCGAAAAAGGAGGTTATATACGATACACCTTTTATATAATGACAGTTTAATAATACAGTTCACAAAAATGGAGTGCCGACGTGATGTCACCACTCCGTTTTTTTTCTTCACCATTCCCTATTTTGGTTGCTGTTGCAACATATTGGTGCTTACCGTTTTAACAATTAATAACAAAATCCCCTTAAAAATTTAAAGAAAAAATATTCGTTATTTAAAAAACGTTCTTACATTTGCGGTAAATAACAGCATTGTAGTTTTTAAACAAAGTAAAACATTTTAAGTATGTATCTATTAGGTTTTGACATAGGCAGTTCGTCAGTAAAAGTATCACTGATTGAGGCCAAAAGCGGAAAGTGCGAAGGATCGGCTTTTTATCCCAAGCAGGAAATGAAAATAACAGCTATTAAAGCCGGTTGGGCAGAGCAGGAGCCTACCCTTTGGTGGGAAAACCTCAAACTCGCGCTCGCTGAAGTTATGAGAATGTCGTGCGTTAATCCATCCGATATTCAGGCTATTGGTATTTCGTACCAGATGCACGGTCTTGTTGCTGTCGACAAGGACCAGAATCCTTTGCGTCCCGCAATTATTTGGTGCGACAGCCGCGCTGCAGGAATCGGTGCTACCGCGCTCAAGGAAATTGGTACACAGAAGTGTCTCGGACATTTGCTCAACTCGCCCGGTAACTTTACTGCGTCGAAACTCAAATGGGTAAAAGACAACGAACCAGAACTTTACAGCAAAATTTTCAAGATTATGCTACCTGGCGACTATATCGCTATGAAACTCACCGGCGAAATCAAAACTACTGTTGGCGGTCTTTCAGAAGGTATGTTCTGGGATTTTGAAAACAACTGCGTGGCTCAGTTCTTATTAGACTACTATGGGTTCTCCAAAGACATTATCCCTGAGATTGTTCCCACATTCTCGGTTCAGGGCGAACTCACCGAGCAGGCTGCTAAAGAACTTGGACTTGTTAAAGGTATCAAAGTTGCCTACCGTGGCGGCGACCAACCCAACAACGCACTCTCGCTCAACGTATTAAATCCTGGCGAAATTGCTGCTACAGGTGGTACATCGGGCGTTGTTTACGGCGTTAGCGAACAGGTTAAATACGATCCTCAGTCGCGTGTCAACACTTTCGCACATGTTAACCATACTGCTCAAACCAACCGTCTCGGCATTCTGCTCTGTATCAATGGAACAGGTATCCTCAACTCTTGGCTCAACAAACAGGTTGGAGCTGGTATGACAAGTTATTCTGCAATGGACACTATTGCTGCTGGCATTCCTATCGGCAGCGAGGGCCTTAGCATCATGCCTTTTGGCAACGGTGCAGAACGTGTTCTCGAAAATCAAAATCCGGGAGCCGCAGTAATGAACCTCAACTTTAACATCCACAAAGCAGCTCACCTCTACCGCGCAGGTCAGGAAGGTATTGCTTTCTCGTTTAAATACGGTATGGACATTATGAAGACTATTGGCATCGACACTAAGGTTATCCGTGCAGGCAAAGCCAATATGTTCTATTCTCCCGTATTCCGCAACACCTTGGCTACCACAACAGGTGCTGCAATCGAACTTTTCAACACCGACGGTTCAATTGGTGCCGCTCGTGGTGCAGGTATCGGCGCTGGTATTTACGCTTCGCCCGAAGAGGCATTCAGCAACCTCAAAAAGGTAGAGGTTACCGACCCAGATGTTAAGAATCAAGCCGCTTACGACGACGCTTACGAAGCATGGAAAGAAAAACTTGGAAAAATCTTGTAATCAATTTTATTTATTAACAATATAATATTCAAAAAAATGGCAAAAGAATATTTCGCTAAAATCGGAAAAATCAAATTCGAAGGCAAAGATTCGAAAAATCCTCTGGCATTTCATTACTATGATGCTGAAAAAGTTATAATGGGCAAAAAAATGAAAGACTGGTTGCGTTTTGCAATGGCATGGTGGCACACTCTCTGTGCTGAAGGTGCTGACCAGTTTGGCGGTGGCACAAAGAAATTCCCTTGGAACGAGGGCAAAGACGCCGTTGAAATTGCCAAAAAGAAAGCCGATGCTGGTTTCGAAATTATGACAAAACTCGGTATTCCTTTCTACTGCTTCCACGATGTAGACCTCGTTTCTGAAGGTTCTTCAATCGAAGAATACGAATCTAATCTCAAAGCAATTGTTGCTTACCTCAAACAGAAACAGAAAGAAACCGGTATTAAACTTCTCTGGAGCACTGCTAACGTATTCGGAAACGCTCGTTATATGAACGGTGCATCTACAAACCCCGACTTCGACGTTGTTGCCCGCGCTATCGTTCAAATCAAGAACGCCATCGACGCTGGTATCGAGCTTGGCGCTTCTAACTACGTATTCTGGGGCGGTCGCGAAGGTTACATGAGCCTTCTCAACACCGATCAAAAACGTGAGAAAGAGCACATGGCTACTATGCTTACAATGGCTCGCGACTACGCTCGCAAAAAAGGTTTCAAAGGTACATTCCTTATCGAGCCCAAACCTATGGAGCCCTCTAAACACCAGTACGACGTTGACACCGAGACAGTTATCGGATTCCTCAAAGCTCACGGCTTGGAGAAAGACTTCAAAGTAAACATCGAGGTTAACCACGCTACTCTCGCTGGTCACACATTCGAACACGAACTTGCAGTTGCTGTTGACAACGGCATGCTCGGCTCTATCGACGCCAACCGTGGTGACTACCAGAACGGCTGGGATACCGACCAGTTCCCCATCGACCAGTACGAACTCGTTCAAGCTTGGATGGAAATCATCCGTGGCGGCGGTCTCGGCAACGGCGGTACAAACTTCGACGCTAAAACTCGTCGCAACTCTACCGACCTCGAAGACATCTTCATCGCTCACATCGCTGGTATGGACGCTATGGCTCGTGCTCTTGAAAACGCAGCTAAATTGCTCGAAGAATCTCCTTACAAGAAGATGAAAAAAGCACGTTACGCTTCGTTCGACAAAGGTATGGGTAAAGACTTCGAGAATGGCAAACTCACTCTCGAACAAGTTTACGAATACGGCAAGAAGAACGGTGAACCCAAACAGACTTCTGGCAAACAAGAACTTTACGAAGCTATCGTTGCAATGTACGCTTAGTAATTAGTGTATTTTCATATTTTAAACTGCCGTGTACCCAAAAACACGGCAGTTTTTGTTTGTATAAACATCTAATTTACACAGCCTAAAAAAAACTTTGTTAAAACTATAAAAAAAACACTCAAAAAATTTGGAAGTAGGCAAGAAAACTCCTTACCTTTGCACCCGCAAAAACAAAGAACGACGCACGTTGAAATTAAGAGTTGAAAGTGAAAAAAAACTTGAAACCTTAACACAAACTAAACATAAAAAGTTTGGAGGAGAACAGAAACCTACCTAACTTTGCACCGCGAAATTTGAGAAAGAAACTTCGCCACGCACATTGAAAATACTGACAGGAAGCACAAGGCGTTTGAGCACATCATACGATGTGACGAACAAGAAAGAACGGGAAACCTTACGATAAGTAAGATAACACAGACCCCCTGATAATAAGAAAGAATTTATACAACGGAGAGTTTGATCCTGGCTCAGGATAAACGCTAGCGGCAGGCCTAACAC
>JAEERW010000007.1 GCA_016286055.1 Bacteroidales bacterium | reverse complement strand
CAATCTTTCGGCAACAGGGCGTTCGTTGACATCGTACAGTGTAATCTCCACAATGCCTTGGAGGGTAAAATATTCTGCTGGTAGTTTCACTATCTGCTGACCATTGACTGTGCCTTTGGCTGTGCTGCACTCTATACCATTCTGCTTGGCGATGATTGAGAAATTTTGAGGTGTATTATTGGAAGACGAAACCAATAAGGTTAATCCTTTTGCATTGTTGTTAGAAACACGGAGAGAGAGACCTTCGGGCTCAATTGCTGGGAATGGAATTGTTCTGCCGTCGTCGAGGATTACTTTGTATTCTTTACCCAGCATAGGATTAATGGAGAACCGCCCCATACCGTCGTGGAGGGTTTGTATAGACGCTATTTCTTTGCCATCTTCAAAAACTTTTCCAGATACCTCTTCGGGAATACCGTTTCCGTATGTGGCTTTGAATGCTACTACTGAGTAGATTTCATTGACAAGATGTCCCCCTTCGGGAAATAGGTCGAAACGATGTTTTGAGTTTATTTTTTGTTCGGAATCATTCTTAATCGCTTGGTTTGAAATAGAATCCATCTGTGTTACACGATCTACCACACGGATACGGCGTGGACGAATGGCTTGTGTGCTGTCGGATGTGAACGAAGACTTTGTGTAGCCTTCAATAAAGTATTCACCCTGAGGCCAATCAGCACCTATATAAATATGTCCATTGCCTCGTCCCGAAACTAAGGGGTATTTCTCGCTCCAAACCACGCTGTCGGATGCAGTGCGTACTTGAAGGTAGAGAGTACGGCTGCGGTCTGATAGTGCAAAAGATTGTTTATCAATTTGATACGCCTTAAACCATAGATCTTCGCCAGTTTCGGCAATCTCTTTGCTGGGCATAATGTATATAAAGTCCTGAGCATGAACGCTATGTACAATTGTACTGGATGCAATCAGGGCTGCTGATAGTAATGTTAGTTTTTTCATAATGGTTGCTTTGAGTGAAAACATAGTAACTCCTTTTTATTCATCACAGAACGTACCATTATGAATATTTTGTTGATTATTAATAGTTTAATGTTTTAACAATAGTGTAAAAGTGTAAAAAAATTTTACAACACTGTAAAATTTTTTTACACATAATGTTTGTAGTTATGATGAATGTGGTTATAAAAAAGCCCATAGTGTATTTTTATCATCACTATGGGCAAAATTAATATAAATGATTCTGTTTTATTCCTTCATCAGTTTTTCCAATTCTTCGTCGGATTTGTCGAGTTCATCTACTTTGTAGAATTTTGTGAGCATTGTGGCAAATACCTTGTCTTCGTATGTGAATACAAAGTCGTAGTAGCCGGGCTCAGCGTTTTCAGGATTAACATACATGCTTCCCCAGGGGCTGCCTTCCTCGGCATCGGGATCCTTGCGGATGTCGCCGCCTTGCACAAATCCGGGAGTGATGTCGCGCATCTTGTTTTTCAGGTAGTAGCTCTGGTCGTCCTTGTGCTTGATAATCCACACCTTGATGCCGTATTCTGCATTGGTCACGGGATAAAACTCTATCCACTCGTTCAGATTAAAGATGCAGCGGATGCCTTCGGTGGCTGGCTTTCGGTCATTCCATTCCGCAGAGCCAACTTGGTTTCCTTTGAGCGTCAAGGCGGTCATAACGGGTTGTTCGCCATCTTTGAGGTTCACGAAGTTGAGTTTGCCGGGAATCATAGCCTTTTGCGCATCGGCTTTTGTAGCGTTGCCGCTGTTGTTGGAGGTTTGAGAATCACCAGTGGTGGTGGCAGAATTGTTGGCAGATTCGGTGGCGTTGTTGGTGTTGCCGCCGTTGTTGCAGGCCGACAAGGTAAGCATTGTGAGCCCTACGGCTAATAATAACGAGATTTTTTTCATTGTTGCATTTGTTTATGGTTGGTAATGTATATAATTGTGAGTTACAAACGTATGGAATTATTTGTAAAAAATCAAGTTCTCGGTTAAACTTTTTTAGTTAGCATATTTTATCCCCTCAATATTCAATAGACCAATTTTGTTATCTATTCCTCCGCTGTAACCTGTGAGTTTTTTGCTAACGCCCAAAACTCTGTGGCAAGGAATAATTATTCCAATAGGATTCCAACCCACAGCACCACCCACAGCCTGTGCCGACATTTTGGTAATATTGTGATTTTTGGCAATTTGAGTGGCAATTTCGCCGTAAGTGATTGTTTCGCCGTATGGTATGGTCTTCAATATTTCTAAAACTTCTCTGCGAAACGGAGTCGCATTATTAATTTGATATTCAGGTATATAATTCGGTCTCTTTCCCGCAAAATAATCATCTAACCACTTGGTTACATCCTTAAATATTGGCAAAGTGCCACCATTCTCCACCAGAGCCGCCTCACTTGAATTTATAAAGTGCAGATTTGTAAGTACTTCGTCATCGGATGAGAGGAGGATAGGGGAGAGGGGGGATGGAGTAGGGTAGAGAAAGGTCATTTTTTATGGAGATTTTGATTGTTTATGGAAATTTGATCACTCTGATAATTCTGATTATTCTGATTACTCTGAGTACTCTGTTTACTCTGAATAATCTGATTTTGCTGAGAACTTAGATGCTTTTGTTCATTTCTATACTCTGTTCTTGCTTTATACATTATTTCTTTGATTCCACCTTCTTTAACAAAACGTTCTTGCATATGTTCAAGAAGTTTGAAGAGCATAAATATTGCTTGATGGATTAGAGTGATACATAAGTTTGCTATTTCTTCATCAGTCATACGGACGATGTATTTAGCATAGTCTTTCATTATTTGCTCACTTCTAGCATATTGACGCATAGTTTCAAATCTAGGATGCAATTTGTTCCATTGTTCTAGTTTGCGAACACGAAGATAATCTTCATAATCTATCAATAATTCTTCAAGACTGGCTTTGGCAACATTTGTAAGTTTTATTTCTGTCTCGCTTGAAGTGGCAGCCGCTTGATTGCCTTCGGCTATGTTTTGTTTGCCACTACGGGCTGCTTGTACCATTTGGTCAACGGTACGATCACCTTTAGATAAATATTTTTGCGCAAAATAGTAGGTTATGTCGTATATTATTTCTGTGACCTTATACACACGAAGATTTCTATAATTGCCATGTTGTGGTAAAAAATTGTTGTCAGCCATGATTCTTTATTTTTTCTCCAAATATAATGAGAATTAATATATAATTTCATTTTTTCTCTGTAAAATATCCCGGTGCGGAAATGCCGCCATCTATACGGGCGTATTCTTTGTCAGTTTTTTCGGGGGTGAATTTTGTGCCTTTGCCACCTATGAGTTTGGGACAGTTTGTGAATAATGGATGCTCGCCTCTTATTAAATTGTCAACCCATTTGTTGCTTACAAAAATGGTTTTCAGTTTCTTACATTCGTGAAACATATTATACATAGACATTACTTCTGAAGTATTGAAACTACTGAGGTCTAATTCTGTAATGTTTTCACATAGAGCAAACATTCCATCCATCTGAGTAACTTTTTGTGTGTTGAAATGACTAAGGTCAACTTTTGAGAGCTTGGTACAATTGGCAAACATATATAACATATGGGTAACGTTTTGTGTATTGAAATGGCTAAGGTCAATGTTTGTAAGTTTTGTACAATTAGCAAACATATAACTCATATCATAAACTTTTTGTGTATTGAAATGACTTAAGTTAATGTTTGTGAGTTTGCTACAATTAGCAAACATATAACGCATATTTATAACCTCAGACGTGTTAAGGTATTCCATACCTTCGATAGAATTCAGATTGCTACAATCTGAAAACCATAATTCTGTAGATGTAGGTCTATAATTTGCGAACGATTTGTCGAATACTACTTTTACGATTGTGCTATCAGTAAACGATAACCATGTTCGTTCCCATTTTGGCCATCCTAATGATTGTACTGGTCTATTTTGATCGTAATAAAATGTCAATATTCCATTAAATAACACTAAGTATGGCTGTAATGCTTTATAATAATCTATTGTAGGCTCATAAGGATTATTACCCTTTAGTGTAAAGTATCCTGGATTTGAATCACCACCGTCAATATGTGCAAATGATACCAATTCTTTTCCAATATTACATTCTGAACCCTTTTCACCAAATAGCATTTCACATCCTTGGAATATAGAGTAGGTAGAGTCTAGATGATCAACATTCCATAAGTTATCGCTATAAATGGTTTTAAGATTATGACAATTATAGAACATATCAACAATTTTCTCTAAGTTGGTTGTATTAAATCCACTGATATCTATGGATGATAATTTATGACATTCTTCAAACATTCCACTCATATCTGTTGCTTTTGCTGTATTTAGTCCACTTAAGTCTAAATCGGTAAGATTGTAACAATTATTAAACATATTTGCAAAATCAAATACATTTTCGGTATTGAGATTTTCGTTAATGCCTTCTATCGTTTTAACATTATATAAAAATCCAAACAAGCCACTACAACTTTTGAGCTTATAGTTTTTGAATGATTTGTCTAATACAATTTTGGTTACAATTTTGCGGACATTATCATCCCAAGCCCTTATTCTGATAGCGTTGGAGGGTTTGTCGTTGTTGAAATATAGATATAATGTACTGTCTTTAACTACTGCGTATGGCGTGTTGCCTTGTGAGTCGGTGTAATCAAACGGACTTTTATAAGTGAGATATCCTGGCGAAGACTCTCCTTCGTCAATTTGAAATAAATCGCAGCCATTTTTGTATTTAGTTCCTGCGCCTCCGATAAGTTGTTCGCATTTGTAGAATGTAGATGTGCTATCGTTAATTTTTACTGTGTTGCTAAAAAAGTAACTACTTTTCCAATAATCACCTACATATATAGTTTGAAGCTTGGAACAGCCAGAAAACGTTCCTTTGAAGCAAGGAGAACTATTTGGCCAAGAAAAATTAGGATCATCCAACGCCGCTTGTACCTCTGATTTGTCTTTAAAACAAAAACCAAAAGTTAGTCCCGAAGTATTAAACCCCGTAAGGTCCAGCACTGTGATGTTTTTGCATCCTTTGAACATATTAGCCATTGTAGCAGTCTTTGAAGTGTTGAGATATTCGATTCCCTCAATCTCGGTGAGATTTGAGTAACCTTCAAACCAACTTTCCAATGATTGTGGCTTGTACTTGTAAAACGATGTGTCGAATACGATTTTGTATATATCATTAACATTCCATTCGGGTTTTGATTTACGCATGTTATATGCGTTTTCGGGCTTTTGACCGTCGAAGCGAAATGTCTGGACTCCGTTTTCTATAACTGAGTATGGACGCAATGCTGTATGACCCTTGGCTGTGAAATATCCCTGTTTAAGTGTGCCTTCACCATCAATTTGGGCACGAAAATAATCGTTGTATTTTTGGGGATAATAATCTGTACCATTTTCTCCGCACAGCTGGTAACAATTTTGGAACATGTTTTGGCTTCGGTTATTTTTATTCATGATCCATTTGTCGCCAACGTAGATTGTTTCAAGATTTGAGCAAGAATAAAACATAGAGTTCATGTTCTCTACATTTTCGGTGTTGAATCCGCTTAGGTCAAGTGTTTTGAGATTCTCACAAAACTCGAACATACCTATCATATCGGTAACGCTGTCGGTATTTAGATACTCGTTCATTCCAATGAAAGTTGTAAGTTTTTCACAGCCGAGAAACCAATAATGACAACTTTTGGGGCGGTAATCTTTAAATGATTTGTCGAATACTACGGTTGTAATTTTATGGTCATAAACCAACCGGTCGCCTTTTATATCAAAAGATTTTACTGGTCTGTCGCAGTTATAGTAAAAAAACATTGTGTCGTTGTTGAATACATAATATGCCTCGCGTGGGAAAGGTGGATAACTTATTACGTTGTTTTTGTAAGAGAAATAGCCTGGTGCGGATTTGCCACCATCTACGCGGGCGTATTCTATGTTGGTATGAGATTCGTGGTACTTAGTTTTCTTGTCACCCGAAAGAAAAATACAACCTTTGAACATATTGTTTGATGTAGCATCCTTTTTTATTTTCCAAAAATCTCCTACGTATATCTTTTTTAGTTTTTTACAATTCTCAAATATACCCTCAATAGATTCAACATTAAATGTGTAAAAACTACTTAAATCGATACTTGCAAGGCTATGACAATCTTTAAACATCCATCTCATACTTTTTACTTTGTCGGTTTTAAACCCACTGAGGTTGAGATTGGTTAGTTTATAGCATTTGCTAAACATACAATTCATATCAGTAACTTTGTCGGTATTGAAACCGCTGACATCAATGCTAGATAACACTGTACAATCGGCAAACATACCACTCATATTGGTAACATTTGTAGTGTTAAACCCACTAACGTCGAGGCTCTGTAACTTGTAACACCAAGCAAACATATCTTGCATATTAATCACTTGTTGCGTGTTGAATTTGCTCACATCCAATTCTAATACATTTTTACAACCGCAAAACATTTTGAACATATTTTTAACTTTTGCAGTGTTGAATTTGCTCACATCAAGAGTTTCGAGACTTTGACAATCGCCAAACATATACGCCATGGATTCAACGTTAGATGTGTTGAAGGTTGATATGTTGAGTTTTTTAAGTTGCTTGCACAAAATAAACATGCTGTGCATACTTGTTACATTATCGGTGTTGAAAGTGCTTAAATCAAGTTCCGTAAGATTTATGCACCCTTGAAACATATTTCCCATAGTGGTTACTTTGGCTGTATTAAAAGTGCTAAAATCAAGTGTGGTAATTTCGTTGCACCCTGAAAACATTTTATGCATATCCACTACATTTTTGGTGTTGAACCCACTGAGGTCTATTTCGGGGAGATTGTTGCAACCGGCAAACATATAGGACATATTGGTAACTTCCGACGTGTTGAGATTCTCTTTCATACCTTCAATATTGGTTAGATCTCTAAACTCTCCGAACCAATAAGCGCATGTGGTTGGTCGGTAATTTTTGAACGACGGGTCGAAGATAACCTTTGTATATTTCTGTCCAAAATATTCCTGAAAAAGCCAATGAGGGATAGAATCACCAACATTCATTTCAAAGGCAGTTCCTTCTCGGGTTGCTTTCTGTGTGTCGTAATAGAATGTCAGAGTGGTGCTGTCGGTAGACATTAAAGCATACGCCTCCTGTGCCGAGGCAGATGTGGCGGATAGTATTAGTGCCGCGATGATGGTGATAAGGTGTTTCATAGTGGTGTTATATTTATTTTTTCTCGGTGAAATATCCCGGTGCGGATTCTCCGCCGTCGATGTGGGCGTAGTCTTTTTCGGTGTATCGAGGACTAAATTTTGTGCCTTTGCCGCCTACGAGGCTGTGGCAGTTGGTGAATAATATACCACCGTTCTCATTGTAAATGATTATTCTTCCATCAACCTCTTCTCTACCATAACGGGCACGCGCAGTAGTCCATCCATCACCCACAAAGATGGTTTTAAGATTTGTACAATCGTTAAACATGCCATCCATATCTGTAACTTTGGCGGTATTGAAACTGCTGAGATCTAATGATGTAAGTTTGCTGCAACCAAGAAACATTGTGTAGGTAGATTCAATATTCTGTGTATTAAAACCTGAAATATCTAAATCAACAAGACTGCTGCAATATGCAAACATACTACTCATATTAGTAACATTCTCTGTGTTGAAATGTGATAAATCAAGAGTGGTAAGGCTGCTACAACCATAAAACATATAATGCATATCTGTAATACTATCAGTATTGAGGTTAGAAAGTCCTTCTATTGTAGTAAGATTCTTACAGTATGAAAACCAATGTATTATCTCTATTGGTTTATAATTGGCAAACGATTTTTCAATTATAATCTTTGTTACGTTTTCTGATATGTCATTTAACGAAATAAACAATCCCGATATTATAAAAGCATCATCAGGGATATGGTTATTATATCGAAAATAAAATACATCATTTTTAGATACAAAATAAGGTACCGCAACCGATGAAACTGGTTTATTTGGTTTGCGCTCTTTGGATGAAAGATATCCCGGTTTTGAAGGACCTTGATCAATACAAGCATAGTCGACTCCAATTTTATCTGAGGTATAGATAGTACCTTCTCCTCCATATAAACTTAAACAATTGTAAAATAGATTTTCGTCGTTAGTTATTAAATCATTATTCAAAAGCCATTTATCTTTATCTACATAAATGGTTTTTAAATGGTAACAATTCGAAAACATGTCACTAATGTCAGTCACGTTTGCGGTCATGAAACTACTTAAATCAATGTATTGTAGGTTTGTACACTTCATAAATACTCCGTTCATTTTTTTGACACTTTGTGTATTAAAACTACTTAAATCAATTGTTTCGATACGTGTACAGCGATAGAACATATAATCAATATCTTCAACCTTATCTGTATTGAATGAACTTAAATCAAGATTAGTAAGATTTTCGCAACACGAAAACATTCTATTCATATTTGTTACTTTATTTGTATTGAATCCGCTTAAGTCTATGTTTTTGAGGCTTTGACAATGGTAGAACATACTACTAAAAGTAGTAACCTCAGAAGTGTTGAGATTTTCGATACCTTCTATTGCGACAAGATTATGAAAACCTGCAAACCAATCGGAACACGATTTCGGACGGGCTTCTTTGAATGAATTATCGAAGACAACTTTTGTGAAATGAGGATTCCAAGGTGCTGCTAACATCATTTCCATTTGACACCATTGAGGTAACTCTCCGTTGTGATTTAATTCAAAGGCAGTTCCTTCTCGGGATGCTTTCTGTGTGTCGTAATAAAATGTTAGTGTTGTGCTGTCGGGTGACATTAATGCATAAGCCTCTTGTGCTGAGATTGATGCAGTTGATAGTATTAGAATTGCAATGATTGTAATAATGTGTTTCATAACGCTTATATTTTATGCGCAGTTATAATAGTGTAACTTTTAGCGTTAACTGTGATTGTGATGCCGTCGATAGTGCAGTAATAGTTTTTGCCGTTGCGGGTGATGGTGCATTGGGACGATTGTATTTTTTGTTTGCAATAATCCACAGGGTCGGTGTCGGCAGAAAGCGAAAGGTTTTTGGCAATACGCTGTGCACCCATAGGTGTGGTAAAAATGCGGTGGATATTGTCTAAGAGGGTTATCGGTTGGTTTTCGTTAAACTCTGCCATCTCTTTTTTGATAAACGATGCTATCATTTGTCGGTAGAGTTTTTCTACCATATCAGGGTCTGCTCCAAGAGTTTCGGCTTTGGATCGCACTTTTTGAATTACTTTCTCTACTCGTGATGAGTCTTTTACCCCTTCCTCTTTTTTTTTGAAGGTAGCGGCCTGAGCCACATATTCGCCCCTTTCGGCTATGAGGGCTATTATTGCGCTATCTATTCGGTCGATATTTGCGCGTACTTCGTCTAAATTGTTGCAGTGCATAGGTTTAATTATTCTTAAATAGTTCAGAGTGAGTGCCTAAACGAACTAATTCAATTACGTTATTTTTCTCGTCGAACCAAATAATCAAGAAATCATCCTCGATGTGGCATTCCATGCAGCCTTTGTATTCTCCTTTGAGCATGTGGGGGTGGCATTCGGATGGAATTGGTTTTTCATATTCAAGCATTTCCAATATTTGTTTCAAGGCTTGTAATTTCAACGGTTTGTGTTTGTAACGTTTCAAGTCCTTGCGGAATTGGGTAGATGTTTTAATAATCTTCATTATGCTTCGTTTAGTATCTCGTTGAACATTTCGTCAATATTGGTGTACTCTTTTGAAGGGTTTTTACCCGACATTACTTCTTCAATGGCCGCTTTGGTTACTTCGTTGGGCTCGTTGTAAACATCTTCGAGAAGTACACTCTCAACATAATTATTTAACGAACGGTTGGCGCGGGTAGCCTTAATTTTGAGTTCTTCTATAAGGTCGGCTTTTAACCTAAACGAAACTGGTTTTCTGATTGCTGCTGTTGTCATAATTTTTACGATTAATTGTGATACAATAGATTGCAAATATATATCATTTGTATTACAAATGCAATTATTTTAACGAATATAATTAAAAAATGGTTATTTGATTTTTGCGGTTGAAATATAAAAAAAACGGACAGCAAATGTTTGCTATCCGTTTTTTATTGTGTAATTGTTTAGTATCTGTAATGCTCAGCCTTGTAGGGACCTTCAACGTGAACGCCGATGTAGTCGGCTTGCTTTTGCGAAAGTTTGGTGAGTTTTGCTCCTACGTGGTCGAGGTGGAGGCGGGCAACTTCCTCGTCGAGATACTTGGGCAGACGGTAAACGCCTGTCTCGTATTTCTTGGTCCAAAGATCCAACTGAGCGAGTGTTTGGTTTGTAAACGAGTTGCTCATTACAAACGAGGGGTGACCTGTGGCGCATCCGAGGTTAACAAGACGTCCTTCGGCAAGGAGGATTATCGAGTGTCCGTCGGGGAAGATGTATTGGTCTACCTGAGGTTTGATGTTGATTTTTTTGATGCCTTTGATTTTTTCGAGGTCGGCAACTTGAATTTCGTTGTCGAAATGGCCTATGTTGCAGACAATTGCCTTGTCTTTCATAGCGGTCATATGCTCGGCTGTGATGATGTCGCAGTTGCCGGTGCAGGTTACGTAGATGTCGCCGTAGGGGAGGGCGTCTTCTACTGTTACCACTTCGAAGCCTTCCATAGCGGCTTGGAGAGCGCAGATGGGGTCAACTTCGGTAACCACTACTCTTGCGCCGAATCCGCGCATACTGCGAGCGCAGCCCTTGCCCACGTCGCCGTAGCCGCAAACTACTGCCACTTTGCCGGCAATCATAATGTCGGTGGCGCGTTTGATACCGTCGGCGAGCGACTCGCGGCAGCCGTAGAGGTTGTCGAACTTGCTCTTTGTTACCGAGTCGTTTACGTTGATGGCGGGGAAACGGAGTGTGCCTGCCTCAAACATCTGATAAAGACGGTGAACGCCTGTGGTGGTCTCCTCAGATACACCGCGAACGTTCTTGATAAGTTTGTGGAATTTCTGCGGGTCGATGCCGAGGTTAAATTTCAAGCGTTTGTAAAGTTGCACAGCGTCTTCGCCTTTGGGCAGTGTGTCGAGCATTTTGGGGTTGTTCTCAGCGTCAACGCCGAGGTGGAGCATAAGGGTAGCGTCGCCACCGTCGTCAACAATCAGGTCGGGACCAACGCCGTCGCCGAATGTCAAAGCCTGCTCGGTGCACCACCAATACTCTTCGAGGCTTTCGCCTTTCCAAGCGAATACGGGCACGCCGCCTTGTGCAATGGCTGCTGCTGCGTGGTCTTGGGTAGAGAAGATGTTGCAACTTGCCCAACGTACCTGTGCGCCAAGTGCGGTGAGGGTTTCGATCAGGACTGCTGTTTGAACGGTCATATGAAGCGAGCCCATAATTTTAGCGCCTTTGAGAGGCTGCTGAGCGGCGTATTTTTTGCGCAAAGCCATAAGACCGGGCATTTCTGCCTCGGCAAGTTCTATCTCTTTGCGTCCCCAAGCGGCAAGACTCATATCTTTAACCTTGTAGGGGAGGGTGTTGTCGAATTTTTCCATTATGATATGTTTTTTGTTGTTACGGGCGCAAAGGTAGTAAAAAATAAATTAATTCTTCACCAACACATACAACTTGTCGCTTCGTCTTACTTTCTCTGGTACGGGGATGGAGATTACGTCGCCTTTTACGGCGGTGTCGGACTTGCGGTCGTCGAAACGGATTTCACTGATGGTCATATCTATTGTGCCGGTGGTTGGTCCTATTATCAATACCCGCTCGCCAACGGAGATTTTGCCGCTGTTGATGTAAATTTCGGCTACGCTCAGACGACTGAAAAAGTTGTTTACCGTGCCTACAAACTCTTTGAGATACTTGGCTTTTGAACCGTGCATATTGTTCCATTCGCCGAGACGCTGTCCAAGATAGTATCCGTCCCAAAATCCACGGTTGAACACTTCCGAGAGACGCTCTTTCCATTTTTCGGCTTTTTCAGCGGAGAAACTGCCTTCTTCTACCGCCTTAACTGCCTCGTGATATACCTCGGTAACGAGTTTTACATACTCGGGCGGACGGGCGCGACCTTCGATTTTCAACACCTCCACTCCGGCGGCAAGTATCTTGTCGATAAAACCAATGGTGCAGAGGTCTTTGGGCGACATTATGTATTCGTTTTCAACGTCGAGTTCAATATCAGATTCGCGGTCTTTAACGGTGTAGGCTCGTCGGCACACTTGTAGACACGCACCTCGGTTGGCACTGCGTCCGAGTTCGTGAAGGCTCAGGTAGCATTTGCCCGAAACTGCCATACACAATGCCCCGTGCACAAACATCTCTATGCGCACAAGTTCGCCCTTAGGTCCGCGGATATTTTGTTCTTTGATTTGCTGATGAATGTAGGCAACCTTGTCGAGAGTGAGTTCTCGGGCAAGAACCATTACGTCGCAATATTTTGAGAAGAATTTTACAGCCTCAATGTTGCTGATATTTAATTGAGTGGAGGCGTGAATTTCCACACCTTGTTTTAATGCATATTCTAAAACGGCTGTATCAGAAGCAATTATTGCTGTGATATGTTTTTGTTTGGCAAGGTCGATAATGCGGTGCATTTCGGCAATGTCGGTGTCGTACATAATGGTGTTGACGGCAAGGTAGGTTTTTACACCGTGTTCCTGACATAGCGACACAATGCTTTCGAGGTCGTCTTCGGTAAAGTTTACGGTACTTCCCGCACGCATATTAAGTTTTCCGAGTCCAAAGTAAACCGAGCCAGCCCCTGCCTGAATAGCAGATGCAAGCGACTCGAAACTGCCCACCGGCGACATTATTTCTATCATTTTTCTATCTTTTTAAAACGACATCAGCCAAGCCAATATCAATATGAATATCAATGTTTTAGCAAGCATCGGCATAAAATGGTCTTTTTCGCCGAGTTTGAATCTTTTTAGTAGAATGCAGATTAATCCCACGCCAAGCACTGCCATCGTGATAATAAACAGTTTGTCGGTGTCAACGTTTTGTTCAAAACCAAGTTTCATAAGTAGCGACAATGCCCACATCATATACGAACTCCACACCACGCGGCGTGTAACGTTGCGAAAAACCGAAACTTTCTTTTCAAACGGACGCACAGCCATCAGCCAATAGAGCACCGCGGCGGCAATAAGTATTCCGAACGTAACTTGCAGCGAATATGGCACAGGTTGCGTTACCAAAAACAGCGACACCATAATAGCCACTGCCAAAATGGTTTCAATGATATCGAAATGTTTTTCTACAAAAGCGTAAAGTCTCTTCATTTTGATTTTTGTTTTTCCGGTGGCAAAGGTAGAACTTTTTTTGCAATCCCCAAAAATTCTCCGTACCTTTGTCCTTGCATCATTATCATTATAAAATGAAACCTACGACCATAGAATACAGCGATATAGAAAGGCAATTTGAGTTTGTTGACGCGTTAATCAACAAACACCTTGACCGTGCTGTACAAAACATCAACACGGAGATGTTGTACACATATTGGGAAGTAGGGCAATACATTTCTGATCGTCTGAAATCATCCGCTTGGGGTGAGAGGGTTGTAACCGATTTGGCTGATTACCTCAAACATCAGAACCCAAAACGGAAAGGATATGGCAAGAGAAATCTTTACAATATGGTGAAATTTTACGACACATATTCAACAGAAGATTTCGATAAAATTGTTGCGCGATTACCTTTGCCTGAATTTGTGCAGTCGGCAACTGCACGATTAGAATCGAACAATGAAATTGTGCAGATGGCATCTGCACAATTTGACAATTTTACGTTTGTACCTATTCCTCAATTACTTAAACTAACAACTTTTTCTATTCATCTCGAAATATTCAACCGCTGTGATTCTTATGAGGAGCGTATTTTTTATATTCTATATGCTTACGCCAACAGGCTGAAAACCGAAGAACTGCGTAGTTGCATAGTTTCGCAGACTTTTGAAACCGTAATGAGCAAGGAAAAGAAATTTTCGCCTGCATTGCTCCAAAAATATCCTGATGCGGCATTTATGCTCAAAGACAAGGCCGTTCTCGACTTCCTTAACCTGCCGATAAAGCACAACGAACACAAACTCCACAAGGAACTCCTGAACCATATGAAAGATTTCATACTTGAACTCGGCAAGGATTTTCTCTTTATCGACAGCGAATACTCCGTTCAGGTTGGAGGCTCGTCCAAGAGGATTGACCTTTTGTTTTATCACCGTGGACTGCAATGTCTTGTGGCCGTGGAACTTAAAGCGGTGGACTTTGAGCCTGAGTTTGTCGGCAAAATGGATATGTACCTCGAAGCCCTCGACCGTGATGTCAAGCGCGACAACGAAAATCCGTCGATAGGTATAATCCTCTGTCCATCAGCCGACAAAAGCGTAGTTGAATACACATTGAGCCGTTCTTTAAGCCCCACAATGGTCGCCGAATACAAACGCAAACTCATTCCTCAGGACGTTTTGAAACGCTCGTTGGACGAATATTGCTCGTTTCTGAATATGCGCAAAATTGAAAAATAAATTTTCTCTTTTTCTTCCCCATCCCAAAAATTCTCCTTACCTTTGCCCTTGCATCGCTGCCCTTCATAAACGGCTGCGGGCAACTACATATTTAAAGGCGTTACTTGCGCTTTGTTTTTGAAAATCAAAACTTAGGAACTTTTGAAATTCACACAAAAACAAATGCAGAAAGGACGCCACGGGTTGTGTATTTACAGTCCCGTAGTGTGCTGAGGGTATATTATACCCTTTCGCACACTTTACGGGTGTATATATACTAACAAAGCGTGGTGCTATTCTGTCTGTTTTGTGAATAGGTATCCTAAGACCTTGATTTTGAACAGACGGAAGTAAAAGCACCCGCTTTTTTTATGTCAGTTTAACAAGGTAAAAACATACAATCCGTTTGGTGCTTGGCGGCATAATATGGCAATAACGTGAAAGCACATACCGATGAAACCGCAAGTTTGGAACCTATTATCAAATGGCCGGGAGGAAAAGAAAGGGAACTTAAATACATTATTCCAAATCTTCCCGAATCATTCGACAACTATTTTGAGCCATTTGTGGGTGGCGGTTCTGTGTTTATGGGCATTTCCGCGAAACAATATTACATCAACGACTTTTCAACTGAATTGATGGGATTATATGGCTTTATAAAAACACAAAATCCTTCTTTTTTCAAATACTGCGAATCTACAAACAAGTCAATAGATAACGCAGGATTATTTGCTGCCGCAAAATTTAAAACCATCAACGAACTATACAAATCTTTTAGAGCAGACACTATTAATATCGACACCTTCATTGATAATATAAGTAAATTTATAATTGATAATCAAAACGATATATTGTCTATCATTGACACGATGGATATAGACAAATCATTTTTTGTAAACGAAATGAAAACAACTTTTGTAAGGAAAATGCAACGTATGAAACAATTGGAACTTACAAAAGGAATGATGCCGGAGAAAGACGTTTTCGACAATATCGAAACCATTATCAAAGGCGCTTTGTATATGTATTACAGATACTTGTATAATTCTGATTATGAATTGTCACAAGAATGGCGCATAACATTGTTTTACTATCTGAGAAATTATGCTTATAGTGGAATGTTCAGATACAATTCCAATGGTGAGTTTAATGTTCCGTATGGCGGAATCGCCTATAACGGAAAACTAACACGAAAAAAATTAAACTATTACCAATCTGATAATTGTCAAGATAAACTATCAAAGACAACCATCGATAATATTGATTTTGAAGCATTTTTATCAAAATATCAGCCACGAGAAACAGACTTTGTATTTCTTGACCCGCCATACGACACAGAATTTAGTACCTATGCGCAAAATGATTTCACAAGAACAGACCAAAGCCGACTTGCCAATTATATGATTAACAAATGTAAGGCAAAATGGATGCTGATTATCAAGAACACTGATTTTATATATGACCTCTACTCAAATCATAGCGGCATTCATATAAAATCTTTCGACAAAGAATATGTCGTAAGTTTTATGAATAGAAATGACAAAAAAGTTACTCACCTTTTAATTACCAACTATGTCTAAGTACTCTGAAAGCGATTTTGTTTACCCTGCGATAATTGCATTGGGTAAAAACTCAGGAGAGATGTCCACTACTGAGTTGATTTCTGTATTGACAGAAATGCTTCAACCTGACGGAGAAGATGTTGATATCATTTCAGGCAGAAGTGATACTTATTTTTCTCAAAAAGTAAGGAATCTGAAAGCGCATAAAACGTTAGAGAAATTGGGCTTTGCCAAAGTTACAGATGACGGTTGGGCATTGACTGAAAAGGGTGATAATTTGTACGCTCAAATGCGTAAAATGCTTTCAAATAATTATTCTAAACCCATTCAGATAAATGTAATCCCCGACACCTTTCGCCCCCTCCTCACCGCCATCCGCACCAAGCCATTCATCCTTCTTGCCGGAATATCCGGCACAGGTAAGAGTCGGATTGTGAGAAAACTTGCGCAGGCTTCTGTTTCAGAGGATTTGCAAAAAATGTACGACCCAAAATCCGTGGAGGGTGGATTCAATAGATGGCAACTTCACAAGCCCGCAAATTTTGAGTTGATACAGGTAAAGCCAAATTGGCACAACTCTTTGGAAGTGGTTGGCTACAAGAGCAATATCGGCGGAGCGCATTACGAATTTACGCCTTTTGTGGAATTTGTGGCAAGGGCGTGGAAACATCCCGAAACTCCGTTCTTCCTTTGTCTCGATGAGATGAACCTCGCACCTGTTGAACAGTATTTTGCAGAGTTCCTTAGCGCAATAGAAAGCCGCTCAATCGAAAACAACGAATACGAAACCGACCCCATAATAAAACCGTTTGCTGAATTTGGCGAAGATGTTTGTACCGAAATGCTTAATCATCTTTTGGGCAAAGTGGATGCTGCACACGTAGGGACAAATAGTCCGGAAACCAAATTGGTGCAACGATTTCGCACCAAAGGCCTCACTTTGCCTCAAAATCTCATAATCCTCGGCACTGTGAATATGGACGAAACCACATTTTCGTTTTCGCGAAAGGTTTTGGACCGCGCTATGTCGATTGTGATGGACGATGTGGATTACGAAAGTTATTTCAACGGAACGAGCGAAAACAACGTTCCTGAAATGGACGAAGGTATTAAACAACTGATTATCAATCGTCATATCAACGGATTGGAGGCCAAAGACAACGATGCAGATGCCGTGAAGAATTACCTAACATCCATCAATGCGATATTAGATAAAACTCCATTTAAACTTGGCTACCGTGCTGCAAACGAGGCACTTCTCTATGTGAGTGCGGCGCACAGCATCAATCCCGAAACCGCCACTAACGCTGCCTTAGACGAGTTTACATTGATGAAAATCCTGTCGCGCATTGAGGGTGACAAACGGTCGATTGACAATTTATTGGAAAATCTCAAAGGCGTTATCAACAGTACCGATTATCCAAAATCTTACGAAGTGCTTGACTCAATGTCAAAGACACTCAATAGCAAACAGTTTGTGTCGTATTGGACTAAATGAGCAATTTGATAGAACATCTTCAAGTCCGCAACGAGGACGTAACATTGTGTTTCACTTGCCCAAATTATGGCAAACGTATAAGAGAATGTGCCGACAATCTGTTGATAGACAGCCAACAGCCCGACACTTTGCTCCGCAAGCGTTCTTTTTATGGGCAGGTGTCGGAAGGTGTGCAGATTCGCAAAGGTGCTTCGTTTGCCGACGACAACGACGGTTGGCTTTTAGAGGACGACATTACCGATTGGGACGCTTTTTTCTTTGAAAATACCGACTATCCGCTCCACGCCAATATTAACAGCCCAAGCATCAGATTGTTGCGCCTTACCATCGGCAAGGAACGAAATCAACACGTTGCGGCGGAAGATTCGATTATTTTTGGAACTATCAATTTCAAAAACCAAGTTGGGCGCACCGACATCAGGCTTGTTTACGAAAAAAACGGACGAGAAGAAACACTTGCCTTTACCACCGAGGTTTTGAGTTACAAGATGGACTACCGCACCGATATGCGCAACGTAATCCGCGACATTGAGGAGGAGTTTGCGATGTTGAGTTATTCGTTCCTAAAACAAACATACTTGACATTCCGCACCTCCAACCACGAATCGCCCGATTTGATTTGGTGGCAGATATTCCGCGATTGTTTTGATAAAATTACTGATGCGGCACGTCAGATTATCAACAATCCCAAACGCCGCCTGCAAACCACCGTCCGCTACGAACGCGCAGAGCGTATGCCCTATATGCTGGCAGATTTAGAAAACGAATACGAGGAGTTCAAAGACAATCCGTCGCATCTCTACCGTATGGAGGAGATGTTTCTGAGCAAAGACACGGTAGAAAACCGTTTTCTTAAATATGCCTTGCGAAATATTTATGACAGATTTAAGCGAGTGCATCAAAATGTGCGTAAAATTTTGAAAGCCGACAATATCGATCTCCTCAATCAGATACGAACAATGAACGACAGCCTTTACGCCCTCAACAACGACCCTTTTTTCCGTGGCATTGGCACGTTTAAGGGTTTTACGCAGGATTCGTTGGTGATGAAACAGGCTGCGGGCTACCGCGACGTTTACGAATATTGGATTATCCTTCAATGCGGCTACGACTTGCAGGAAGGCGTAATGCAACTCGAAGTCAAGGATATTTCGGAACTTTATGAAATATGGTGCTTTATTAAGGTGAAAAACATTGTTCAGCATATTTTGCGAGGCAAGGCGGCAATGAAATCCAAGGGCAGCAAAACAGAAGGAGATTTTGTGAAAACACTTTTGCAAGGCAGCAAGTCGGAAATTACATTTTTTGACAACAGCCGTCCCGAACTGCAAATGGTTTCGCTGATGTACAACGCCACCACCGACAACGAGGAGCACGTTCACGACGAATCGCCCGCAAGCCCTAACACCGACATTGCCGACACTACTTCAAAAACTACCGAACAGCGTCCCGACATTGTCTTGCGCCTTTGCAAAACCGAAGGCGGCATACAATATACATATCTTTTTGATGCCAAATACCGTCTTCGCGATACCACAATTCCCCCTTCTAATGGTGTTGAAGTGCCGCCCGTGGATGCCATCAACCAAATGCACCGTTACCGCGACGCCATCTATTACAATAAATCCAACGACGATAAACTAAAACGCGAGGTAATTGGCGGTTACGTCCTTTATCCGGGCAACCTGTCGAAACAACAATTTCAAGGCTCGTACTATCAGCGCAGTGTTGACGAGGTGAATATTGGTGCATTTCCGCTGAAACCCGGCGGACATTGGTATTCTCTATACAATCAAGACGGTGATTTCAACGATTTGCTCCTCGACCCCGCATCATCAGAAGATGTGCTTTACAATCAGATTAAGCAATGGTTGGAGGATGACAACGCCGATGAAACTCTATTACAAACCTCAATTCCGCAAAAGGGATTGGAATATAGCGACGAGCCTGTAATTAAGGGTTCGTATTTTCTTTCAAGTATTGACCCTCGGGTTAATACTGACTCTCAACTTATTATCAATGGTCAGGCAAACGAATTTATTTCGGGATACAACACACTTCTTTCAGGTGTTAACTTTCAAAAAATCAAATATTTTGCACCTGTTGCCAATCACGAAGTAAAAGGATTTTACCGTGTGGAATCCGTTAAAATCGTTGATATGAAAGAGATGTTGCAATCCCAACTCGCCGCGTTGCCCAAATCAGGCAAAGAACCTCAGTATAAAGGATTTGAAAAGCCCATCCGCATCTGTTTAAAACTATCAGAATACAAACCTTTGCCCCGACCGTTTGTTTATGGTTTGGACCGCAATGCTGCGGTTGGTGTGGCATTAACAAGGGAACAGTTTAAGGATTATTGCAAACGTTAACCCCTTACATCTCCCTCTCATACCTCCTCTCCGGACATATACTTGTGCCAACATAAAAGTACTTTTCGTTGTTGCGCTTGTAGCCGCCGCCGTAGATGCGCCAGCCGGTGGTGGGATTGGCTATGAGCGAGAGTTTTATGTCGGTGTATTTGCGGATGTTGCAGTCGGAGTGCATTAACGACACCTCAAAACGATTGTAAAGCGTCAGGTCGGTAATCCATAGTTTTTCTTTTTCTAACGAAAATTGCAGAGGCTCAGAGTAATGGCTAAAAGAGCATTGGTCTTGCAGAGGATTCAATCCCGTTAAGGGATTGCTGTTGTATTCGGCTTGGATATGCCATTTTAGTACATTCCTAAAATAATATATTTTACTCAACTCAAAAACGTCGAATATTTCAAATCCTACCTGATAGCCAACTTTGTTGTCATCGATATTGTCTTTATTGTAACGTGCTTGTGCATAGATGTTTAAATATTCAAATGGCGAAACTCTTAAATCTGCCGCCCAAAAGTTGCTGTGTTGGCTCTTTTTCCACGTAACTCCGTTTATTAGCGATATGTTTAACCCGTGCAGCACGTGTGGATTCCACCCGAGAATATTGTAGGAGGCATTGTGGAATGTATGGTTGTTGCTTACAAAGTCGGAATCGTGGTTCCACCTCTGAGTCTGCGCCCAAATTGAGTTGTAATACAATCGATTATTAAAAAAGGTCAACTGCGTGCGCAGATATGGATAGTTGAACGCTTGGTCGGAGAGTATTATTGAGCGGTATCCGTGTCCGATAAAGTTTTTGCCGTAGCCAAGCACTAACTCTAAATTGTAATTGACACGCACGTTGAGATGTCCTGTTGCCCAAGCCCAATCTAACTGAGTGTCTTTGAATTCCTTACCGTGTCCTTGACCGGGAATAACGTCGTATTTATCAATGTACTCTTTTTCGTAGGGGAAAAATCCGCCTTGGTTTTCGTAAAACGATGTGTAATAACCGATATGACCGCCCAATTTGCCGAATGCCTCAATGCCTCGGGTGTTGCGGGTGAATAGCGATAAGGTGTCGTTGCCCTTCATTTTGCGGCCTTCAAAAATAAAAAGCGGGTTGATTTTGATGCAACAATCGTTTTTTTCGATACTTATAAAATTGGTTTCAAAAAAATGGTCTTTGCACCAATCGAGAACAACTTTGCGTTTCGGGATTTTTGTGGTGTCGTGAATTTCTCTGTAAAGGGCTTCTAAATCAACTTCTTCTGGGTGGTCATAAGCAGGATCACCAACTCCGCAAGTAAAATAGAATACTTTTTGGTTTCCTAAAACTGGCTTTACAGTGAAATAGCCTTTATTTGAAGACAATTGATCAAGATATCTAAACAAATTCTGCGCATTGCCGTTTAAACTAAAACTTGCAATGATGATTATTAAAACAATATGTCTCAAAAACTTATTCACGGCTCGATTTTCTATATTTTTGGGTTTCGTCGTCGGATATTATGCTTATGTAACTATGATAACGTGAGGGGTGTATTGTGCCATCTTCCACAGCCTTTTTAACGGCGCAACCGGGTTCGTGGGTGTGGGTGCAGTTGTAAAATTTGCAGTTTTCTAATTGGGCAAATATTTCGGGAAAATTGTGCGAAATGTCTTCCTGGGTCATTCCCACCATTCCAAAACCCTTAATGCCGGGGGTGTCGATAATGTTGCCGCCAAAATCGAGGTGAAACATCTCGGCAAATGTGGTGGTGTGTTTTCCTTGAAGGCTGTACATCGAAATATCGCCCGTGCGCAATCCAAGACCGGGGTTTATGCGGTTTATCAATGTGCTTTTGCCTGTGCCGCTGTTGCCCGAAATCAATGTGGTTTTGTCTTTGAGCATAGTGCGCAGTGTGTCAACGTTTTCGCCTGTTTGTGCCGACACCGCTATGCAATTGTAGCCTATTTTTGTGTAAATATCCATCGTATCTTTTAGCACTTCTTGTAAATCGCCGTAAAGGTCTGATTTGTTGAATACTATAATTGCAGGCACTTTGTAAGCCTCTGCCGACACAAGAAAACGGTCGATAAATTCCAACGGCGTTTCGGGCAATATTAGCGTTGCCACAAGCATACATTGATCGAGGTTGGCGGCTATTATGTGGCTCTCTTTGCTTAGGTTGATAGATTTTCGCACAATATAGTTTTTGCGCGGAAGTATCTCTGTAATAACGCCTTCTGTATCGTTTGAGAGTTCCACGCTCACATTGTCGCCCACAGCCACGGGATTGGTGGTGCGTATTCCGCTGAGACGGATTTTGC
Source organism: Bacteroidales bacterium (assembly GCA_016286055.1). GTDB lineage: Bacteria > Bacteroidota > Bacteroidia > Bacteroidales > UBA3824 > UBA3824. Next base: position 233,323 of record JAEERW010000007.1, on the reverse strand, counting down.
CGCGTATTTTGCAGTTAACTATCTGATTATTAATTTCTACCAAATAGTTGCTGCCGGTTGATTTTATTACTAAGCCTTGTGTCATAAACGGTTAAAGTTTTTCGCCAAAACAGAGGTCGCCAGCATCGCCAAGTCCGGGCACAATGTAGCCGTGACTGTTGAGAGTATCGTCGGTGGCAATTGTCCAAATATCGCTGCTGCAAGGTTTTGCAAGGTTTTCAACGGTTTCGATACCTTTTTTGCTCGAAATTATAGAGGCAAAATGTATGTGCTTGGGCGTTCCGAGGTTTTTGATGAGGTCCATAGCGGTAACAATGCTTGCGCCTGTGGCCAACATCGGGTCTGCCATTATGAGGATTTTTCCGTCTAAGCGGGGCGATGCCACATAACCTGATTTGATGTCGAAACCTCCGTCTGAGTTGTAAGATCGGTATTCGGCAAGAAATGAACTTTCGGCATAGTCAAACACGTCTAAAAATCCCTCGTGCATAGGCAGTGCTGCGCGAAAAATGCAGGCAATCACCACTTTGTCGTTGAGTTCGCGGCATTTTGCAGTGCCGAGCGGAGTGGTAACTTCGGTGGGTTTGTAGTCGAGGGTTTTGCCAATTTCAAAAGCGAGCAGGTGCGAAAGACGCTTGATATTGTTGCGAAAGCGCTGCGGGTCTTTCTGCACATTGATGTCGCGCATTTGGGCAATGTAGAGGTCGGCTGGCGACGGATATTGTGTAAGTGTGTGTATCATAGTTATTTAAAATTAAAAAAATTAAATAGTTTCGAAATATTGTTTCTTATATAATAAATGTGTGGGTATGGCACGGCGTCGAAAAGTTCGAGTGTTTCGGTGTCGAAACTGTCGTACACGCCCCGTTTGTTGGTCTTAATATAAAGAGTGAAGTTTTTGCCCGAAAAGTAACTGATAATAGTATCCAAAAGTTCGTTTTTGATGGCTTTGTAGTCTTTTTGGTTTTTGTTGATGCTGATGTCGGTTAGGTAAATCTCTGTTTGTGAGATAAATACCACTGCGCATCCGAGAATTATTTTGTCGGTGTTGGCAAGGGCAAAAATCAGGCAGTGTCCGCGCTGCTTTACTTCTTTTAAAAGTTGGAAATAAAGTATGCTTTCGGTTTTGTAGTTGTTTACCAAAAAGAACGACACGCATTGTTTTGCGTCTACCGAGTATTTTTTGTTGGATGTGGCGGGCGTTTGAAACCTTCTATTGCGGTAAGGCTGCAAGAGGTCGATTTGATAAACTTTTTCGTGATGGATAAGTCCGTTTTCTACGTTAGATATGTCGCAGAGTTTGTTGAAATTGAGGTAAAGCCCGTTGTAGTTTTCGGGTATGTGGTTGATAAACTCCTCGGCAATTGCACTTGTGGTGATTTCGCTGCCATAGATTCCCGACCACAGAAGGTATTGCTGCATTTGCTGGTGCTGCCCTTCAAACACTGGTATGGGCATAATGCGGCGGTAGTTTTGGGTAATGAGCGCGTCCCAAGTGGTGCAAACGTTGTCGAGATACCACGAATATCCAAACAGCGAGCAATAAGGCGTTTGCGACACGGCGCTGTCCCATCGCTTGCGGTCAATGTCCTCGTTTTTTACAAGCATTATTTCGGAATCCATCGTGATTGGTTTTGGCTACAAAGATAATTTTTTTTGGTCAACTTGTCAAACCTATACCCATAAAAACAACAAAAGCAGGTTTCCCTGCCATTGTTGCTACTAATTTTTAACCTAAACCTAATATTATGAAAAGACAATTATTTACTCTGAAAAAGTCGATATCTCATCGCTTTTTCCGATTGCAAAGATATGGCGGTTATTTTATATGGATATTAAACAAAGTAAGAATTTTCGTTAAAAATTGAGGCTGTGGAAGTGCTGATTTATACCGTTTTGTAAAAATAAGTTGGATTTATTGTTAAAACTACACTTAAAACAAAAAAAGGAGGCCTCAGCGCGCCTCCCTTTTGGTTGTTACTATTAAACTCTGTATTTATGAAAAAGACAATTTTTTTTTCTGATTTATTACGGTGCAAAGAAACAACTTATTATTGTTAAGAGGTTTAAAAGGTAATTAAAGAATGTTAAAACCATTTTTGTTTGGTTAAAATCGGAAGTGATACTCCATTTTTTGCGATAAAATCGGAAGTTGTACTCCATTTTTTCATTCAAATTTTTTGTTTAATATTTTTATTATTAGTAACTTTGCAAAATGCTAAACTAAATGTGTATGTTAGATAGACTTCTTTCGCTTAACGATATCAAAACAGATAGTATTTTTCTGTGGGGCCCGAGACAGACAGGCAAGAGCACTCTCTTGAAGCGACTTTTCCCTGATGCCCCTTATTACGATTTGTTGAAATCTGATGTTTACGCTCAATACAAACTCCGTCCGTCGCAGTTGCGCGAGGAGTGTATGATGCTTGACGAAGGGTCTACCGTTATTATCGACGAGGTTCAAAAAATTCCTTCGTTGCTCGACGAGGTTCATTGGCTTATTACCAACCGCGGTATCAATTTTATCTTGTGCGGGTCGAGCGCACGCAAATTAAAACGTTCGGGGGCTAACCTTCTTGGCGGAAGGGCTATTCGCAAGGTTCTCCATCCGTTGGTTAGTGCTGAAATACCCGATTTTGATTTAGACCGTGCGGTCAATTACGGAATGATGCCGCGCCACTATCTTTCCACCACTCCGCAAAAACGTCTGCAAGCATACATCGGTGATTATCTTCAACAAGAGATTATTGCCGAGGCATTGGTGCGAAACTTGGATTCTTTTACACGGTTTTTGGAGGTTGCGGCTCTCAGTGATTCTGAAATGGTAAATTACGCCAAAATTGCTACCGATTGCGGTGTGTCGGCAAAAACTGTTAAAGAATACTTTACTATTTTGGAGGAGACGCTTATTGGTATGTTTCTGCCTGCTTACACAAAGGTTTTGAAGCGTAAAGTTCAGTTGTCGCCCAAGTTCTATTATTTCGACACGGGTATTACCAATCATTTGCTTCACCGAGGACGTTTAACCAGAGGAACTTCTGAATATGGTCACGCTTTTGAACATCTTATTATTCAAGAACTTGCCGCATATCTCGATTATACCGAATCTGATAAGAAACTTTCATTTTGGCATACTCTCAACAATGCCTACGAGGTTGATGCTATAATTGGCGATGCCGAAGTGGCTATTGAAATCAAGTCGTCGGCAAATGTGGTTTCTTCTCATCTCAAAGGATTAAAGGCGTTTAAAGAGGAATATCCTGATTGTAAACTAATTGTGGTATCGTTGGAGGAACGCCCACGATTGTTTAACGGTGTGGAGGTTTGGCCTGCCAAAGAGTTTTTGTCGCGCCTTTGGAATGGAAAATTGTTTGCCTAAGGGTTTTTAATGCCGTTTAAAACCATCTATGCCGTATCACAAACCACGTAAACCGCACACCTAATATTATATTCCAAAATGTGGCTGAAATAAGTCCGTAGTGGTGGCGCATTATCTTAAAACGCTCTTTTAAGCCGGGGACGATGGTTTTGCGGGTCTGTCCGCCTTCGAGAAAAAGGCTTATCACCTGACGGGAGTTGTACGCGCTCTTAGATTTTTTAAGAATGCGAATGCACCAGTCAAAATCGGCAGCGTAACGGTATGTTAAATCGTAACTATCTATTAAATTGCGCCTTGCAATAAAACTCTGATGGCAAACCAACATTCCTCGCTTAAAACTTTTCCAATCGAGTGTTTCGGGCGGACGGTGTCGGCGCGAATGGATAATATTGCCATCTGAGTCGGTGATGTCGGTGTCGCCATAGATAACGTCGGCTTGTGCGGCATCGGGGTTAGAAAAAATTTTTTCAAGAATGTCTGGCGAAGAAAATTTGTCGCCCGAATTAATAAACACCACAAAATCGCCGGAGGCAAGGCTGATTCCCTTGTTCATTGCGTCGTATATTCCGCGGTCGGGTTCGGATATGAGGGTAGAAATATTTTTTTTGTAACGGTTGAGAATGTCAATAGTGCCATCGGTGCTTCCGCCGTCCACCACTATGTATTCTATGTGGCTATACGATTGATTTATAATACTTTTAACGGTATTTTCTATAAGTGCCGCGCTGTTGTAAACCACTGTTACAACAGATATTTTTGGATTGTTCATAATTATTTTTCTTGGTACAATAGTAAAAATTAAAATTTAAATCCGCAAATTTTTTTGTTGGTATCAAGAATATTTTGTTACTTTGCGCTCTGATTTGTAAACAGAATATTTGAATATAAACAAAAGCATTAAATAAAAGAGAAATGGCTCATCATCATTCAGCAAAAAAGAAGATCAGACAGGACGAAGTTCGCAGACTTCGCAACCGCTACTATGCCGTTACAATGCGTAACGCAGTAAGAAAAATCCGTGCAACAAAAGAGAAAGAAGAAGCCGAGAAGGCTCTTCCGGGTGTTGTTAAAATGATTGACAAACTCGCCAAGAGAAACATCATCCATCAGAACAAGGCTGCTAACTTGAAATCAAAGTTGCAGAAACTTGTTAACAAGTTGTAATAATTTTGTTGTCATAATACGCAAAGAGGGTCTTGACGGGTAATCGGTTGAGACCTTTTTTTATTTCCATTATCCTATGCCCATCAAAGATTGGAACGAAGACGACCGCCCACGCGAAAAACTTATCGCCAATGGTCCCGATGCTTGCTCCGTTGCCGAACTTATTGCTATACTTATAACTAACGGCACTGCAAATCGCTCGGCGCTCGACCTTGCCAACGACGTAATGAAGATGGCAGACTACAACCTGATGAAGTTTACCCGCCTAACCCGCTCGGAGATTGAGCAGGTGGAAGGTATCGGTCCGGCAAAGTCTACCATTATCCGTGCTGCTCAGGAACTTGGTCGCCGAATTGCCGCCGCCACTCCGCCCACCGAGGTGAAACTTTTATCGAGCAAAGATGTGTTTGAATCTATGAAGTTTCTTCGCGAAAAACCTCACGAGGAATTTTGGGTGATATATTGCAACATAAGCGGACAGTTTATACGCCGTCAGCAAATAAGCAAAGGTGCGTCGAATGTGGTGGTGGTAGATTTTAAAGAGATTCTCCGTTATGCCTTTGAGTGCAATGCCGGACGCATTATCCTGTGTCACAACCATCCCGGAGGCACTTGTCGCCCAAGCCAAGAGGATATTTCGCTCACCCAAGATTTAAAAAAGATTTGCAAACTTCTGCATATCGACCTTCCCGAGCACATTATCATTGCCGGCGATAGTTATTACAGTTTTTGCGACGAGGGTTTAATGCTCTAACAGCCGTTTGTATAGCGAAACCATTTTTTCCGCAATTGCCTCTATGGAGTAATTCTCCACAAAATAATCGGTATATTGCTTACGGTTAGATGGTTGCGGAATATTATTGAAAAATTTCAGCAACGAATTGTAATTGCTTTCTACTTTGATTCCAAGTTGATTTTCAAAAAGTTCGGGAAAATTGCAACCGTCGCTGATAACTGGTACGCATCCCGCCATTCCTGCCTCCACCACCGATGTGGGAAAACCCTCCGACTGCGATGGCAAGAGAAAAAATGTGCTTTCTGCCAACAACGCCTCTTTCTCTGCGCCATAAACGGGTGTGTTGCTGAGATATACGTTTTTGTTTTCGGGTAAAGTCCGGTATAATGCATCAAGCCGAGGAAACTCTCCATCGTCGGGACCAACTATTTTTAAACTATAATCTCCATTGCCAAACCCATTGGAATCTATCCACGCCCTGAGTATCTCGTAGACGCATTTTTTGGAGTTCAGCCTGCCAAGAAACAAAAGGGTTATAGGCTTTGTTACCGCTGAGTAACTTTTAATAACTGCCGCTCCGTTGGGTATGTGAACTACTTTTTTGAAATCTTTTTTGAGATTTTCCATTTCAGGTTTTGAAACTGCCCTAATGGTTGCCGCACGTTTTATCATCCGTTTTTCTATAAATTGGAAATAAAGCAATTTTTTCAACCATTTTAACCTCTTGCTCCACGGCTCTAACATTCCGTGAGGTGTGTAAACCCATTTGAAACCGTTATTTGCGGCATAATTTCCCCATCGTGTAGGGAAACGCCAACTTCCGTGTGTTACAATTATGGTCTCTTTGGGCGAAAAACTCTCTAAAAATTTTCTAAATTCCTCAGTGTCAGTGTTATCTATAATAATTGGTTCAACATTATAGAGCGTTTTAACATCGGGCAAATCGTTTATACGAGGGAAAACCGCAAAGCATTTCACCTTATATATATTATAAAGTGTGGTGCAGGGTAGGAGGGCGGCGTTCCAAATGCCGAAATTTACCTTGTCGATACGGTCTATAATGTTGATAATGTTCATATTTTAAGCAAATTGACAACTTGTTGCGCCCAAATTTCTGGGGTAAAACGGCTGATTCGCTCCACGGCGGCGCGGCTCATCTGCATAAGTTGTTCTTTGTATAATGTGGCAATGCAGTTGAAAACGTCCACGAGCGATTGTTCGTTGGTTTCGTCGAATGTAAAACCGTCTGATGAATCCACCAAATCGGGCATAGCACCCACGGCACGACTCACCACACACGGCAGTCCCGCGCTCATTGCCTCGTTTACCACCAATCCCCACGGCTCAAACGTGCTTGCCAAAACAAACATCGAACTGTTATGGTAAATCGTAGGTAATTCGTTGTAAACCGCCCAATTGCATAGTGTTATATTATGTTTTTGTTTAAACTTTTGCTCTAATTCTTCTTTTAGCGGACCTGCTCCAACAAGTTTTAATGTCCAACTCTCCGATAATGAGGATTTTAAAAATGCGTTTATAAGAAATTCCTGATTTTTTTCCTTGCTAAAACGCGCCATACAGAGCATAACCTTGGTATCGGGATTATAATTGCCAGGGTTTGCAAAATGCGCGTTGTCTACCACTGAGTAGGGGATGGCTATTTTTTCGGGCTTGATTTTCAGAATATTAGCAGTAAAATCTCTCGCCCTTATGCCCGACACCAAAAACACATCGGCAAACATTTTTAAAAACCACGACTTTAATATATTAAAAGGTGTGCGCCGTCCGTACCAACTCTCCGAAAAAATCAGCACCTTGCATCCGCGAAGTTTTGCGGCAATTATCATCCCCAGATATTCAATACGTCCGTAACCAGCAAGGCAGCAGTATTTTATGTTGTGAGTTTTGATAATCTTTTTAAAATTTTTCAACCTTGTGCGCACATCCTTTTGTTCGGCGGTTTTAGAGGAAAGCACAAAATGGTTTTCAAGGTTTTCGGTTTTCCACTTATATAGGTTGTCGGCGGCGGCAAGGTCGGCGGTAAACACCAATCTATTGCCTACCACCTTCCGCAACGCCCTTACACGTGCAAGATGATAATCACCGATACGGTCCCAAACAAGGAGGATGTTGTGCATAGTTGATTTTATTCTGTAAATAAAATTAGTACGCAAAGAAAACATTTCTATCCGAAATTTCAAAATATTATATTTCAGTCTTGTTTATTCATCCTTTGCTAATCCAAAAAAGATATTACTTTTTTGGATCGTAATCCAAAATAGTTATAACTTTTTTGGATCATAATCCAAAAAAGACATTACTTTTTTGGATTACGATAATTTTCTTCTTATATTTGCAGAATAAATCCATTAACCAACATTATGTTTAAAAGAGACTTACATCAGATAATACTCGACCGTTGTTTTAAAAACAAGGCGATTATATTGCTTGGAGCGCGTCAAGTTGGTAAAACCACTTTGCTTAAACATATTACCAACAATCTTAGAGACGATGTTCTTTACCTAAACTGCGACGAGCCGCAAACAGTTGTTGCCCTCACTAACCGAAACATCAAGGAGTTAAAAATGCTAATTGGTTCTAATCGTGTTATGATTATCGACGAGGCTCAGAAAGTGGACAATATTGGTCTTACAATTAAGATTGTGGTTGATAATTTCCCTGACGTTCAGGTTATTGCCACTGGTTCGTCTGCTTTTGAACTTAGAAATCGTTTAAACGAACCTCTTACGGGAAGAAAGTTTGAGTATCTGATGTTCCCTATCTCCACAGGCGAAATTTACAAGTCGGAAGGCTATATTAATGTGCAGAATCTTTTAGAAACACGACTCATCTATGGTTCGTATCCTGATATATTGTCAAATGTAGGTAATTCTCAGGAATTATTGCGGACTCTGGCTGATAGTTACCTTTACAAAGATATTCTTGCATCCGACAACCTTCGCCGTCCAGAGATTCTCGACCGTCTGCTCAAAGCCTTGGCTTTTCAAATTGGCTCCGAAGTATCGTACAACGAAATTGCACAAACAATTGGTAGCGATGCCAAAACAGTAGAGCGTTACATCGACCTGCTTGAAAAATGTTTTATTATTTTTCGTCTAAATGGTCTCAGTCGTAATTTGCGCAACGAACTCAAAAAGTCTAAAAAGGTATTTTTTTATGACAACGGAATACGAAATGCTGTGATTCAGCAGTTTGCACCTGTACAAATGCGCAACGATATGGGCGCACTTTGGGAGAACTTTTTTATATCTGAGCGTATCAAACGAAATCATTACCTCCAAAACTATTGCAACACATATTTTTGGCGAACTAAAACGCAACAAGAAATCGATTATATAGAGGAGTCTGACGGGGAGATGACTATTTTTGAAATGAAATGGAACGCTAAAAAGGGTCGTACCCCATTCCCTGACGCTTTTTTGCAGTCGTACCCTGTGAAAGATTCTGTTGTTGTTACCCCCGAAAATTATTTTGATTATTTGTTGTGAAAAAATTTTTGTATTATTGCTGCTGATAAACTTATTAAAATCACAGGAAAATGAAAAGACTATATTCTTTTGCAGCCGTGTTTGCTACGGCTATGATTATTGGCGGAGGAGCAATGGCTCAGCAGCCACAGCGTCCGCAGATGCCTAAGGCTCCCGAACCGGCTAAAACTATCGAACTTTTTACCAAAATTCCCGGCGCTAAGGGCGAACCTAAAAAGTGCGACGAACAAAGCGCAAACATTTTCTTTATGCGCTGCGTGTCTACTCCGCAACTTGCTTATTTCCCTGCCAAAGAACCATCTGGCGCATCGGTGATTGTTATCCCCGGCGGCGGATATGCTGGATTAACTTACCTTTTTGAGGGTTTGCAAACCGCTGAGTGGCTTGCCTCGGTGGGTATCAACGCTTTTGTGCTAAAATACCGCCTTCCCGAAGACCAATTTATGCAAGACCGCTCCGTTGGTCCGCTTATCGACGTTCAACAGGCTGTACGCTATGTTCGCGCCAATGCTAAGGAATACGGCATCGACCCCGACAAGATTGGCGTTATCGGCTTTTCGGCTGGTGGACACTTGGCTTCGGTAATCTCTACGCATTACAACGACAATGTCTACAAATCGGAATACAACGTTAGCGCGCGTCCCGATTTTTCTATCTTGATTTACCCCGTAATTACTATGGAGGCAGAAACCACACATATGGGTTCGCGCGAGGCCCTTATTGGCAAAGATGCTAATCAGGCTCTTACCGACAAGTTTTCGAGCCAAAAGCAGGTTACTAAGGATACTCCTCCGGCATTTCTTGCTCACGCTCTCGACGACAACCTTGTGCCTTACGCCAACAGCGTTATGTATACCGACGCCCTCCGCAAAAATGGTGTTGAGGCAGAACTTCATCTCTATGCCAAGGGCGACCACGGTTTGCAGGTAAAAGCACCCACCGACACACAAGCCTTTTGGCACGATGCCTGCGAAAAATGGATGCGTATGCACGGATGGATTAAGTAATTCTTTCTTGCATATAAGATAAAAATACCCCGAAAGTTTCTTGTATACAAGAAACTTTCGGGGTATTTTGTTAATTATCAAGTTATTGTTAGTTGACCAAAATATTTATCTGATTTTTTCTGCACTCCACAAGTCCGCCAGAGATTTCGTAAAACTCTTCTTTGTCGCCGTTTTTGATTTTGATCTTGCCCTTTTCGAGGGTGGAGATTATGGCGGCGTGGTTTTGCTCTATCTCAAACGAGCCTTTTGTACCCGGAAGACTTACTAAGGTTGCCTCGCCGGAGTAGATTTGCTTGTCGGGTGAAATTATTTCTACATTCATCTTTCAGACGTTTATTTTGATTCTTTCAAAAGTTTCTCGCCTTTTTCGATGGCCTCTTCGATTGTGCCTACAAGGTGGAATGCGGCTTCGGGATATTGGTCTACCTCGCCATCCATTATCATATTGAAGCCCTTGATGGTGTCTTCAATCGGGATAAGTTTACCTTTGAGACCTGTGAATTGCTCGGCAACGTGGAACGGCTGCGAAAGGAATCTCTGTACACGGCGGGCACGACTAACGGTGAGTTTGTCCTCGTCGGAGAGTTCTTCCATACCAAGAATGTTGATAATATCTTGCAACTCGTTGTAGCGTTGGAGAATCTGTTTTACCCTCTGTGCGGTGTTGTAGTGTGCAGCACCAACGATTTCGGGTGTAAGGATTCTAGAAGTACTGTCGAGCGGGTCTACTGCGGGGTAGATACCGAGCGATGCAATTTTACGGCTGAGCACCGTGGTAGCGTCCAAGTGGCTGAATGTGGTAGCCGGAGCGGGGTCGGTTAAGTCGTCGGCAGGCACGTAGATGGCTTGTACCGAGGTGATTGAACCGTGTTTGGTAGATGTGATACGCTCCTGCATTGCGCCCATTTCGCTCGAAAGCGTGGGTTGATATCCTACCGCCGAGGGCATACGTCCCAAAAGTGCCGAAACCTCTGAACCCGCCTGTGTAAAGCGGAAGATGTTATCTATAAAGAGGAGGATATCGTTTCCTTTGCCTTTTTGGTCGCCATCGCGGAAGTATTCGGCAACGGTAAGTCCCGAAAGAGCCACACGTGCACGTGCTCCCGGGGGTTCATTCATTTGACCGAACACCATCGACACTTTGGAGTTTTTAACGGCTTCGGGGTCTACCTTTGAGAGGTCCCAACCGCCTTTTTCCATATCTTCCATAAATTTTGGGCCGTAACTCATAACGCCCGATTCGAGCATTTCGCGCAAGAGGTCGTTGCCTTCACGAGTGCGCTCGCCTACACCGGCAAACACCGAAAGTCCTGAATAGGCTTTTGCGATGTTGTTGATCAACTCCATAATCAACACCGTTTTGCCTACGCCTGCACCACCGAGAAGACCAATTTTACCACCTTTTGCGTATGGCTCAATCAAGTCGATAACCTTGATACCTGTGTAAAGTACCTCGGTTTCGGTAGTAAGTTCTTTGTACTTAGGTGCTTCGCGGTGAATGGGGTATCCGTTTTCTTTGCCTAACGCAGCAAGACCGTCGATAGGTTCGCCCACCACGTTCATCAGGCGGCCCTTGATTTGCTCGCCCACGGGCATTTTGATGGGGCTTCCGAGGGGTATTGCCCTCATTCCCCTGTGCAGGCCGTCGGTAGAGTCCATAGCGATAGTGCGTATGGTATGTTCTCCGATATGCTGCTGACATTCGATGATAAGTTTTTCGCCGTTGTCGCGGGTAAGTTCGAGGGCGTCCATAATAGCAGGCAGCGCTGCTCCTGATTTCTCGAAACTTACATCCACCACCGGGCCGATAACTTGTACTATTTCACCATAGTTGTTCTGCATTGGATATGTGTTTAGTTTTTTTCTTTTTTAACTATCCACAAATTTAAGAAAAAAAGAATATAAGTTAACAAGTTTTTTGCAATTTTTTTACACAAAATTTTTTGGATGGAATGGGGATGGATGGTAAGTTAAGATTATCAGAGGATTGCGAGGGTGGGGGAGGAAATTGCCTTTTTAAGTCAAGATATTGAAGGTAAATGATAATCCTCCTCCTTCCACTCAAATTTTATCGTTTCGGGGACCATATATTTGCCGATTTTGTAGTCGATGTTGGCTTTGTGGGCTTGGCTGAGTTGGTAGCGGCGGGGAATGCGGTAGGTTTTGCCGTCTTTGACAAAATACGCACCAGTCTGATGAAACCGAAACGGTATGCCACGCTCCACGCATTGTTGCCTAACGTGCAGAATCCAATCGTAGTGGCAGGGACGAGCACCTACGCCCGATTCGCCGCTTGTGGCTACCTCTTCGATTTGAGGGTGGAGGTACGGTGCAAGGTCGATGTCGGAAAGCATTGGACCTATGATGATGCTTTTGTGCTTGATGGGCAGTTTTAAGAATATGGGTAGACGGTAATCAGCCATTGCCTGATTCTCTACGGTGCAACCCACGAGCACATTGTCGTAGCCGTTGCCCCAATCGTCGGGAACGCACTCCATAAAGCGGTCGATTCGTTTGGTGAAGATATGAAACCATAGGTCGCTCCTTTGCCGAATCATCTGCCAACATTCGGGTCGCCATTGGTCGGCATCTTTCAACAGAAAGTCGGAGGTGAAGCAGGTAAATACAACCCTTCCGCCCGGAATTTTCCACGATTTGTCGCGGCGGCGTTTGATGGGCAGGTTGAAATTGGCAGTTTTGCGGCACTCGCTACTCGAAATTTCGCTGCCGTACATAGCGTCCTGACGGTAGACGTAGCAAAATTTGCATCCGGCACTTATTTTTGTGCATCCGTGCCACGGGTTCCAATCGGTGTATATTTCCCAATTCTCTGCCATTGCGAAGTGTTTTGGGCAAAGGTAATAATCTTTTCCTATCTGTTGGTTGGTTGATTTACAAAAATATCTGTTAATTTTGTGCTTCTAAAATAGATTCTATTATGCCCCACACACTATCTGCCCACTACATTTTTACTAATACCGGCGCACCGATAAAGAATGGCGCTGTTACTATCAACGATGAGGATGGCACTGTCCTGAGCGTTGGCACGCTTGATGCAGAAACGCCTAACACTATTTTTTATAATGGCATTATTGTGCCCGGGTTGGTTAATGCGCATTGCCATTTGGAGTTGTCGCATTTGAGGGGACGGGTGACTGATGCGGAGAGCCTTGTGGATTTTGTGTGCCGAATGAGTCGGCTCGGGGCAATGCCTTATCAAGAGTCTGCCGCCAAGGATGCCGACGAAATGATGTTTCGCGAGGGGGTGGTTGCCGTGGGCGACATCTCTAATACTGCCAACACCGCCAACGTAAAGCAGAATAGCAAAATCCATTACACCAATTTTGTGGAACTCCTCGGCACTACGCCACAACGCTGCAAGGCTGATATTGAGCAATTTAACAATGTATTTAATAAATATGTGCAGTGCGGAATCAATTCCAAAGGTATCTCTGCCGTGGCCCACGCGCCTTATTCGGTTAGTCCTATGCTTTTCAAAACTATTAACTCCCTTAATAGTAACCGTAAGGTAACATCTATTCACAATCAAGAAACCAAATCAGAGAACACCTTATATATTAATCACTCTGGCGAAATTGCAGAGCGTTTTCCGATGGATTTGTCGGCGATACCTGTTACAGGACGGTCGTCGTTGCAGTCGGTAGCAGATTACCTTGATTATGAGCGTGTTTTGCTTGTCCATAATATTTACACGAGCCGTGAGGATATGGATTATGCCAAGGCTAAATTACAGAATCCGTTTTTTGTGGTTTGTCCCAAGTCGAATATGATGTTGGAACATCGTATCGGCGATGTGCCTGCGATGATTGAAAAAGGACTTTCAGTATGCCTTGGAACGGATTCTTTGTCGTCGAACGATAGTTTGAATATGGTGGACGAGATGCGCGTATTGTCTGATTATTATCCCGAAATAGCGTTGACGGATATTGTGCGCTTTGCCACACTCAACGGAGCCAAGGCTTTGGGTATAGACAATCAACTCGGGGCAATTTCGGTTGGAAAAAAGCCCGGTTTGGTTCTTATCGATAATATTGATTTTGAAAAAATGCGCCTTACTTCAAGAAGTACTTCAAAAAGGTTAGTGTAAATTATTTCTTCTCAAACGATTCGCTCTTGGAATCATAATTTATAAAGTACGTTCCTTTGGGGAATGACGACACGTTGACCATCGTGCCTGTACCTTTGGCGAGGCGTTTTCCATAGAAATCATAGATTTCGTAATCGGTAGAGCGTGAGAATGTTACCGAACCTGTGGTTTTGCCGTTGTTGCCGGGTTGGAATGTTACGTCGGGTTGGAGGTTGTTGACTGTTACTTCGGGAGTGTAACGCGGCTTTTTGGTGTAGTCTATCTGTTTAACGCGAAACTTGTTGATACCGCTGTGGAGGTTTACCTTAACGGAGTAGTTGGTTTGTGCGGGCAGACCCTTGCCGTCTACCTGCGCCACTGTTATCCATTTTTTCCATTTGAATTGCTCCACAATAAAAGGCAGGCTGCCAGTTTCGTCTTTGGTTACCCAAGATATGTTGCCGGTTTTGTCGATTTTGATAGATACTGTGTTGAATGTGGTTTTGGGTTTTAGTACGTTGGCGTTGAGCACTTTTGGTGTGCAGCCGTCTTTGTGCTTGATGATTATCGCAACAGGGTCGCCTTTGCTCAGATGGTATGCCGAAAGGTCGATTTCAAACGCGCTGCAATTGATTTCGTCGGACGACACTTTGCCGTTTACCTGCACCTCAAATATGCAGAAACCCACCCCGCTCGAAGCAAACGGGTTCATTACAAAGAGGTTTTCTCCTTGAAAAATTCCTTCGATCTTTATCTCGTTGTCGGCTTTCACAGAGCGGTCTGTGAAAGTTATCGACACCAACAAGGTTAAAAACAATAGTCCAACACGTTTCATAACAAAATCAATTAGGTTGTAAAAATACGCAAAGTTTTTGTTTTTCCATAATTTTTCCCTAAAATTATTAAAAAACTGTGCCGAAATATGTAATTTTAATCTAAATTTTCGATTAATTTTATAAGTTCGTCCACCGCTTGCTCCTGAGGGATAGATTTTTTCACAAGTTGGCGGTTTTTGTAGAGCGATATTTTTCCCACTCCGTCGCCCACGTAGCCGAAGTCTGCGTCTGCCATTTCGCCCGGACCGTTTACAATGCAGCCCATTACGGCGATTTTGAGGTTGGAGTATTTGGCTGTGGCGGCTTTTATCTTTTTTACTGTGGCTTGAAGGTCGTAGAGTGTGCGTCCGCAGCCGGGGCACGATACATATTCGTTGCCAGAAATTCTTAGGCGGCTGATTTGAAGGATATCAAAAGCCATTCGAGCCGATTTTTCAACGCCACGTCCTGCGTAGAGGCAGATTCCGTCGCCAAAACCGTCGATAAACACTCCTGCGGTTTCTACTACGGGCGCGAACGAGTCAAATTCGGGGTTAGTTTCGCCAAAATCGGGACACAACAGCACGGGGTTGTTTAATCCGCGTTGGTGCAGTTGATAGAATATGTAGCGGAATGCTCCAATCTTGTTGCGGTTTTTGGGCGCGGCTATGAGTACTTTCTTGTTGGCAAGAGTGCCGAAATCGGTATCTTCGTCGATAAAGAAGAAGTCGGGGTCGTCGCGGATAATTACATCGGGCATACGGTTTTCGTGTCGCAATTTGCCCATACAGCGGGTGAAATCTTGCGCGTGTTCGTATTTGTCGATAAAGAGCGCGACGGTGGAAATGTTGTCGCCGCCAATACCGTTGTATTCAAACGATTTCCGGCGGTGGTATTCGTAGGGATTATAAAACAGCGGAATCTCGGGCAATGACTTATGCTCACTGCGCCAGTTGGTGTAATCCACAAACTGACGGCCGGGAAGAATCTCAAACTCAGGGTCTTCGGTAAGCGAAACGCGGATAGTGCCGCCAATGCCGTCGCAGAGTAGGGGAGAAATGCCTGCCGCCGATTTTAAACGTCCGTCGGAGCCTTCGCCCGCCTCGGTAACGCCAAGATGAAGAGGGTAGGAGAGATGCTCCTTGTTTTGCTCCTCTACCAAAAGCCTTGCGGCGCGTATTGCCACAAAGGGGTTGCTCGATTTTAGCGAAATAGCTATATTGTTGAAGTTCTGACGTTTTGCAATTCTCAAAAACTCCATCACCGAAAACACCATACCTTCGGGAGTGTCGCCGTAACGGTTTAATACTCTTGCCGATAGCGAGCCGTGGTTGGTGCCTATGCGTACGGCGCAATTATGTGTTTTGCATACTTCGAGAAACTCTGTAAAGCGTTTTTCGATAGCCGCACCTTCGTCGTTGAACTCTTTTTCGGTGTTGCAGGGATTGGTGTGGCTGCAAAAGTTTCCGGGGTTGATACGCACTTTCTCCACTATCTCGGCGCAACGGAATGCTATCTCTGAGTTGAAATGCACGTCTGCCACCACAGGAATATTAATGCCTTGGCTATTAAGGCGGTTCTTTATCTCGCGGAGGTGGTCAACGTCTTTGATAGAGGGAACGGTAACGCGGATAATGTCGCAAGATGTGGTTTTAGCCACCTTGGTAATCTGAGCCACAGTGCCTTCCACGTCGGCTGTGGAGGTGTTGCACATTGTCTGCACCTTTATAGGGTTGTTGCCGCCGATGGTTACGCCGCCTATCTTTACTTCTACTGTGGAGTTGCGGTGATAGTTGGTAAGAGATTGCGTGTACATATTAACCTTTGCTTTAATTATTCTACAAAAAGTACCAATCCTTTAAGGTATTCGCCTTCGGGATGATAAATGCTTATAGGATGATCGTCGGGTTGGGTGAGTTGGTGTAGAATCTTTATCTTGCGTCCTGCCTGAATCGACGCCTCCATCACTGCCATACGGAAAGTGAGTTTGTCGATAGCCTGCGAGCACGAGAATGTGAACATAATGGAGTTTGGCGCAATGCGTTCAAGTGCGGCGCGGTTTATTCTTGTGTAACCTTTAATTGCCTGATTCATTGCGCTTGCGTGTTTGGCAAATGCGGGCGGGTCGAGGATAATGAGGTCGTAACGGTCTTTTTCCAAATGGTCGAGATAGTCAAATGCGTCAACAGCCAAAGCATTGTGGTTGGTGCAGTTGGGAAAATTCATCTCAACGTTTCGTTTGGTAAGGTCGATGGCAATTTGCGACGCGTCTACACTTGTAACGTCTTTTGCGCCGCCTGCCAATGCTGCCACCGAGAATCCTCCTGTGTAGCAAAACATATTGAGAACGCTCTTGCCCTCGCTGTAATGCTGCAAGAGATGACGGTTTTCGCGTTGGTCGATAAAGTAGCCGGTTTTTTGACCTTCCACCACGTTAACGTAAAACTTTGTGCCGTATTCCATTACCACGCCTTCGGGCTGAGAACCGAGCAAAAAACGGTTTTCGGCAGTTATCTCGTTGCTCTTGGGAAGGGTTTTCTCGCTTTTGGAATATATGTTGGTTACTTTTGTGCCAAGTGTCTCTTTAAATATTTCGGCAAACATCTCCTCCAACTTGTACATTCCCCAACTGTGCGACTGAAAAACGATTGTGCCGTTGTAGTAGTCGCATATAAAACCCGGAAAACCGTCGCCCTCGCCGTGGATAATGCGGCAGACGTTGGTTTCTTTGTTGTCTAAGTATCCGCAGCGGCGGCGCAGTTCAATGGCTGTGGCTATTTTGCCTCTCCAAAACTCGCGGTCGGGAGTTACCTCGTCAAACGAGTATACGCGCACGGTGATGCTACCGCCTTTTTGGTAGTGTCCGAGACCGAGAAAATTGTTGTTGTTGTCGTACACTGCCACATCGTCGCCCTCAATAGGGTTTCCGATAGTGTTTTTGATTGCACCTGAAAAAATCCACGGGTGCAGACGCTTGATACTGCGGTCTTTGCCGGTTTTTAAAATTATCTTTGGAAAATTGTATTGTTGCATTGGTTTATGATTTATAGATAAGGCATTAATCTTTTTTCAACGATACAATAACAATGTGTGTATTGTTGTACGGCTTTGAAAAAAGCACCTTAGTGGCACGTTCTTCGGTAATTGATATGCCAGAGATACTGATATCGGCTTTCCCTCCTTCTACTGCCGGGATAAGTTCGTGAAAAGGTACAATTTTAATTTCAACAGGGCGTTTTACATAGTCGGCAAAAAGTGTGAGCAGTTCAGCGTCGAGACCTGAAACATCACTGCCGTTTTTTAAGTTGAACGGAGGATAGTCGGCTTCGATAACGGCTTTGATAGGTTCACCTTCGGTGCTATGCGCCTTAGGAACTGGTATCGACGAGGGAGTTAAACATGTTACCCATTTGTTGCGTATTTCGGCAAGCTGTCCGCTCTGTTCCAATGAAGATAAAAATTCGTCGAACTTCTGTTTTAGTCCTGGATTGTTTTTGTTGAAAATGGCACCCATAGGTACGGCAGGAATATTAGTAAACGAAGTGTCGATAGATAGTCCGCCTGAAAGTATCAGCGAAGCGCTAATATCCTCGTCGATTCCGTATTCTGCGGTACCTGACACCAGCGCCTTGTATATTCCGAAGAAAGTGGGCACAGTGGTTACGTCGTACGAGGGATAGTCTTTGGCTAAGGTTTCAGCAAAGATAGTACCTTCTTGAACTACGATTTTTTTTCCATTTAGATGGGCAAAATCACGTATTTTCCCGTCTTGTTTCGAGCCTGAGCATCCTGCAAGCAGAAATGCAGATGAAATAAGCGCCAAAACAGCACTGTTGATCTTAAATATATTCATATTTTTGCTTTTTTTTGTTTGTAAGTCATTAAGAGTAGGAATCCAATTTAGTAATCTTTTTTTATCCTTACGATTATGGTGTAAGTTTGGCTGTATGGTTTTGAGAACAGCACTTTGCTTGCACGTTCGTCGTTGATAGTTATTCCAGAAATACCCATATCGTTTTTACCTTGTGCAATATTGTCGATAATACCGCTGAATGGCATCACTATCATTTTTACCGGACGTTGGATATAGTTGGCAAACATCGTTACCAGTTCGGCTTCAAACCCTGAAATTTTGTTGCCAATTGAAAAATTGAAAGGGGGATAGTCGCCTTCGGTAATCACAGTAAAAGGTTTTCCAGAAGTTACAGTACATTCAGGTATAGGTAGCGACGACGGCGAAGCAGTGTTGAACCATTTTTCTCTGATTTTGCTGAGTTCGCCTTTGCGGTTTAATTCGTCGATAAAATCATTGAACTGCGACTGTAGGGTAGTGTTGTTTTTGTTGAAAATTGCGCCCATAGGCTCGGCAGGAATGTTTGCGTAGGCGGTGTCAATCGAAAGTCCGCTCGAAATAATAGCAGAAGCGGTAACGTCCTCGTCGATTCCATAGTCGGCATCTCCGTTTACGAGCACTTTGTAGATGTCGAAAAACGATGAAACGCGAGTGATGTTGTAAGAGGGATAGTTTTTTGTTAGTTCCTCGTCGAATATTGTGCCTTCCTGCACTACTATTTTTTTGCTAGCGAGGTCGTCAAATTCTCTTATTTTCGCGTTGTCGTTTTCCGAAGCACATCCAGACAGTAGTAATACTGCGAATGTCATTAAGGTAGTGATTAGTTTAGTTGTTTTCATAATTCAGTCTAATTCAGTCTTTTGTATTATTTAGAAAGTGTATGTTAATCTGAAATTACCTGTTGAGAGGTCTTTGCAGAATATATCGTGCCATTGAGCGGCAATGGTCAGGTGATTCCAGAATGTCTTTTGTACAGCCAGCATTGCGTAAACTTCGGTGTCGGTGAGGAGTTTTTCGGGACTCTTGTCGCTGCACCAAATAGCCTGAGCGTTGATTTTAAAATTACCTGGCAGCGTTACGATCGGAGAGATGCGTGCGTAGTAGTATTCGGCATCTTCGCCTGTGAGGTCTTGATTGAAGTAACTGCCGCCAATGTTAAACGATAAAGATTTGTTGAGGACAAATGTAAAAGCAGCGTCAACATTGGTGATGCTGTATGATGTGGGGTCGTTGGTAAATGTGGTAATAGGTTCGTTGAGATATGTGCCTTGGGTTTCTACCACTCTGTCGCGGGTGTCGATGTAGCGACCAATTACCGAAGCCCAGAATTTCTTTGTAGAATAGGTGTACATCAAGCGGTAAACGTCGGCAGGCTGATATTTGAGGTCTTTGTTGCCTAAGGTAGCAGAGGTTCCGAAGCCGTTGTAGCGTATAGAACTGTGTATATCAATATAGTCGGGAGAATTAAAGCGGCGGTAATACGAACCTTGTATTTGGTGGTGCCAATTGGGAGTAAGAGTTGCACTTGCAACTATCAGGTTGTAAGGATGATTGATATCTTCGTCGCCATGTTTATAGCGGTAGCACATTACACGGTCGCCAACGCTCAACGATAGAGGTCCAATGGTGTAATCTAATTGTGCGTAAAAGTCGTTGTTGTAGGTAACGTAACGGACGTCTCGTGTCCAATAAGAATTATTTGGAGGGTCGGCGTATGTTCTATTCATATTGTGCATACTTGTATTAGCATAGTCTAATTCCCATCCGGCGGTGAGTTCCAGTCCGTCGACTATTGGAGTCCAAAGTTCGGCAATATATACTTGCCATACCTCGCGAGTGCGATCTTTGCCTAAATTATTAAGAACTGATGCTTGAGCTCCGTCGTCGTAATATTCCCAACCGCCCGAAACGCTGAGAGCTGTGCCGGCTTCGTTGAAAACGCCGTCGTATTGAATTTGTGAGCCATAGTAACGCGAATTTGATGAGGAAACTATGTCGTCGTTGTTATGGTTGTAACGAGCTGCAATATCGTACATAAGGTTGTGGTTGTCGTTGAGGGCTTGGTTTACCTTGGCGGCGCAGCGGGCTGTAGAGCCATATTCGCCTTTCATCGAAGGGTCGGAAAGCGATGCAGTTACAAGCACGTCGGTTTTGCCGTTGCCGTATACAGCGTTGGCAATCGGGGTGTTTGATAATCCTTTGGTGTCGATTTCTGCACCTATATATATATCGTTTTCTAAAGCGCCGCGCACCATGTTGATATCGATAACGCCGCCATTGATACCTTTGCTACCCTTCATAACGTCGGGGTTGTCGCAAACTTGTATTTTTTGAACATATTTGGCTTTGAGAGTGGTGAGGAAAAGGCGCTGGTCGGCTTCGTAGTTGAAGTTTTCTACGCGGACAACATATCTGTCGTCTAAGTTTTGAAAATTTCGGCTGAGAGCTTCGGGAAACATCATCAAGAGATCCATTACCGAAGTGTTTTCGTCTAAAGCCATACGCTGCGGATAAATCAATACACGGTCGGCGCTGTGTACTATTACAGGTTCTTCGCCTAAAAGGCCTGAGGTGATTTCGGTCGTTGGTTCGTCTTGTGCGTATGCTGATGTGGTAAATGTGAGCGCTAATGCCAATAACGATACTTTGCTTATTACTTTCATAGCTTTGTTATAATACTTTACAGTTAATAATTTATTTTAAACTCTGATTCCAATTAGGGTCATGTCGTCTGTTTGTTGGTTGGTATCTTTCCACTTAGTAATTGCTTTTGATAGTTCGTCGAACTGCTCGTGCGTGGGTAATGCCGAAAGTGAAACAAGTGTTTCGTTGAGTCGGCGTGAAGAGTATTTGCGCAAACGCAACGAGTCTCCGTTTTCAAAACCGAACTGATCTTGAATGCCGTCAGAAAACATATATACCATGTCGTTTGGCTCGATGTTGGTTGTGAGCGACACAAAATGGTCTCGCTCGTAACTGCAACGTCCTACTGGCATATTGTCGCCTTTGAGGGTGATGGCTTCGCCGTTTCGTACTAAAAGAACTCTTTGGTTGGCGATGGCGTATGTTAAAGTCATGTGTTGAAAGTCGAACGAGCAGATAGTCATGTCCATTCCGTCGTTGAGGCGGCTGTCGGAGTGCGAGTTGATTGTAGCTTTAATAAATTCGCGTATCCTATCGAGTACCAAACCTGGATTTGCAGCATCTTCTTCGGTACGCATGTATTCTTTGATGGCAGCTATGCCCAAAATTGAAAGAAACGCACCCGGAATACCGTGCCCAGTACAGTCGGCTGTAATCATTACCGAAAAACGTCCGTATTTTTCTGTGATATAGAAGTCGCCGCTAACGATTTCTTTGGGTTGGTAGTATATGAAACACTCTTTGAAGTTGGTAGTCATTTCATTGCCCGTAGATAGAGCAGCCTGTTGAATACGCTGAGCGTAGGTGATGCTGGCAAGTAGCTGGCTGTTAACCTTTTCTACTTCTTTCATCTGCTCGGTTATTAGGTTTTTCTGAATTTCTATCTCATCGCGCTGAGCTTCAATTTTGTCGCGCTGAGCTTCTATCTCGGCTTTCTGACTTATAAGTATTCCGTTTTGTTCTGATAGTGTAGCGTTGGCTTTTTTCTTGATTTTTAGAATTCTGGTGATGAAGAACACCACAAAAGAAACCACTATGAGCGCTCCGGCAAGTGCAGAGATGTATAGGAGGAGTTCTTTTTTCTCTTCTTCGTGGAGTATCTGTTCGTTTTTGCGTTTCAATTGCTCTTCGGTTTTGAGCGAAAGCAGGCTGTATTTCAGGATGGAGTCGTAATTGGTGTGCAAAGCGGCAATGTCGTAATAGATTTTTACCTTAACGCTTTCGGGAGTGTACTCGTTGATGAGATGATGCAGACTGTCAATTTCGTGCTGAGTAGCTTGTTTCTCGGTTGAGTTTTCTTCGTCTTGGGCTGATGCACTATTGGCAAACAGCGTGATAATCATTGCTAATAGCAATAGCCTTAGTTGATAAGTAAAAGACAATTTACTTATTGCTTGTGGCGTGTAATATTTCGCAGATATTGATTCCATATTACTATTGTCGTTAATCAAAGTATTGGTCAAAAATTTTTTAGCAAAGTTATAAATAAATACTTTGATTGTCAAATTTTTTTGTTCATTTTGATTGTTGACATCTGAAATCTTTTTTAACTTTGCGCATCATTGAGTATTAAAGCTTTAAAAATATCGGTTGATACTCTTAAAATCATTTAATTCAACGAATATATAAATAATGTCTGTAAAAGTAGACACATTGTTAAAGAATTACGGCACAAACCGAGCCGTAGACCAAATATCGTTCGAGGTGGGCAAGGGTGAAATTGTAGGTTTCCTGGGTCCAAACGGAGCGGGCAAAAGCACCACTATGAAGATAATAACGGGATGCCTCGCCTCCGACAGCGGAAAGGTGTTTATCAACGGCACCGACACCGATGGCAATATGGAGAGCCTCAAAAAGGAGCTCGGCTATCTGCCCGAAAATAATCCACTATACCTTAATATGTATGTAAAGGAGTATCTCGAATATTCAGCAAGGATATACATGCCTGGCTCGGAGGTGCACAAGGCAGTTGACGAGGCAATAGCGGCTGTGGGTCTCGGCGAGCACCAATATAAAAAGTGTGGCGAACTCAGCAAGGGATACCGTCAGCGCACAGGCTTGGCAAGGGCTATGGTTCACAATCCGTCGATATTGATTCTTGACGAACCCACCACAGGCCTCGACCCTAACCAGATTCTCGAAATCCGCGAACTAATCAAAAATCTTGGACGGGAGAAGACTGTAATCCTTAGTACACACATTATGCAGGAGGCAGAGGCAGTGTGCTCGCGGGCGGTAATTATTAACAAGGGTAAGATTGTGGCCGACGACACTTTGCAAAACCTCCGTGCAGCAGGAAACTCGTCAACAGTTACCGTTGAATTTCTTTCGCAGCCATCAAAAGATACCATTATAACGGCTTTTGGTGAGGATAATGTGATTGAAAGCCAAAACGTTTGGCAGATAAAGTCGCCCGATGGTACCGACATCCGCGAACAGGTATTCGACTTTGCCGTTGCCAATAATCTTAAAATACTGACACTCAGTCAGAATAAGAATAGTTTAGAAAAAATTTTCAGAGATTTAACACAACAGGAGTAACAACGTAACGATAAAAAGTGTAACATTACAACTTTAAAAGATAAAAATAGTTTACCATGAGCGAAAACACAAATTCCCAGCCATCAATAGAATGGGACAAAATCGGTTTCGGCTATATCCGCACCGATTACAATGTAAGATGCTACCACAAAAACGGAAAGTGGGGCGAAATTGAAGTATCAAGCGACGAGAACATCTCGATGAACATTGCCGCCACCTGTCTCCACTACGGACAGGAGTCTTTCGAAGGTTTGAAAGCATACCGCGGCAAAGACGGCAAAGTTCGACTTTTCCGTCCTGATGAAAATGCAAAACGCATGCAGAGCACATCAAACGGCATTCTAATGCCCGAGATGCCTACCGATTTGTTTATCAAGATGACCGAGATGGTGGTAAAACTCAACGCTCGTTTTATTCCACCTTACGGCAACGGTGCAACCCTCTATATCCGTCCTTTGATGATTGGCGTTGGTCCCACAGTAGGTGTTAAACCCTCGTCGGAGTTCTGCTTCTTGATTTTTGTAACGCCCGTTGGTCCTTACTTCAAAGGCGGATTCGCAACCGGCGACTATATGATAACACGCTCTTACGACCGTTCGGCACCGCTCGGCACAGGTATCTACAAGGTGGGCGGCAACTATGCTGCAAGCCTCAAAGCCAACAAGATAGCCCACGACAACGGATTTATGAGCGAGTTCTATCTCGACGCTAAGGAGAAAAAATACATCGACGAATGTGGTGCAGCCAACTTCTTTGGTATCAAAAACAACACCTACATCACTCCTAAATCGTCGTCGATATTGCCCTCAATCACCAACAAGAGCCTTATGCAGTTGGCAGAATATATGGGAATGAAGACCGAACGCCGTCCTATACCTGAGGAAGAACTGCTTACCTTTGAAGAGGCAGGTGCTTGCGGCACAGCAGCTGTAATCAGCCCCATCCGCAAGATAGTTGACCTTGAAAACAACAAGGAGTACGTTATCTCAAAAGACGGACAGCCCGGTCCTATCAGCCGCAAGCTTTACGAAAAATACACAGCAATACAGTTTGGCGAATGCGAAGACCCATTTGGCTGGACTCGTGTAGTTGAAGGTATATAATTTTTGATTTCTCGCAAATCGACTAACAATAAAGCGGGCAGTTTGTCCGCTTTATTTATATAAAAAAAATATTATGAATACACGGGAAATAATAAAGACCTCGATTTTTGTGCTTGCAATTTTAGTGAGCATTGCGTCGTGGCTTTACACCAACTCTTTGGTAAACAAGCTAAAAGAGCGGGAACAACAAAATATATCGCTCTGGGCTGAGGCTATCAACGAAATTGAAAATGTGGACTTTGACGGCTCTGTAAGCCTGATTGTCTACCGTATTATTCAGGAAAACACTACAATTCCTGTAATAATGATGACCTCCGACAACCGTATGCACGCCCAAAACCTTGCGGTGGAAAACCCCGACGAGGATTTTCTGCAAAGCGAAATGGAGCGTATGCGCGAAAACCGTCCCCCACTGATAATTGAGTCGAGCCCGGGTAATCATGATATCCTTTACTTTGAAGATAGCACCATTTTAAAACAGTTGGAAACATATCCCATGATTCAACTTATTGTAGCCCTGATATTTATTGTGGTTGCTATTGTAGCTTTGCGGCTTTCTAACAAGTCGGACCAGAGCCTTATGATGGTAGGTATGAGCAAAGAGACCGCTCACCAATTGGGAACACCTATATCGTCGCTCTTGGCTTGGATTGAAATCTTGAAAATGCAGAATGCCCAACCTGAACTTATTGGTGAGGTGGAAAAAGACGTAAACAGACTTGTGAAAATTACCGACCGTTTCTCTAAAATAGGAAACAAACCAGAATTAAAACCCGAAAATGTAGGCGAAGCCCTTTCAAACGCTGTCAACTACTTGCGTTCGCGCACTTCTAAGAATGTTGAGTACGTTTTAAAGATTCCCGAGGGCAAAACCATCACCGCACCACTCAACCTTTCGCTGTTTGAATGGGTGATCGAAAACCTCTGCAAAAATGCTATTGATGCTATGCAAGGCTCTGGAACGCTTACTATTACACTTTTCGATACCGAAAAACACGCCAAGATAGAAATTACTGATACTGGCAAAGGAATGACCAAACGATATTTCAAAAGAATATTCCGGGCTGGCTTTACCACCAAGAAACACGGATGGGGACTCGGACTGTCGCTCGCTCAACGTATTGTAAACTCTTATCACAAAGGCGAAATCTACGTTCGCAATAGCGAAGTGGGCAAAGGAACAACATTCAGATTGAAATTCCCAAAGAAATAAAAAAGGCCTTACAGTATACTGCAAAGCCTTTTGTATATTTTTTTAAAAAAAAGTTAAAAAAAATTTTTTTAAATTGAAACTTTTATTATAGTGCGGCGTAAAAGATAATGTAAACAGAAGATAATAAAGCACATCGTCATAAAAAATACAAAAATATTTCATTTTAAAGTGTCGGAACTCTTTTCATAATAAGATTTAGGTTAAATTAGTAAGTAGAAAAGCGGAGTTGTGAAACTCCGCTTTTTTTGTGATGTGCTGTGTAGATTATTTATTAAGGTATGCGGCGGCAATTTTTTGAATATACTTGCCAATGATGTCGAATTCGAGGTTCACCTTGTCGCCAACTTTTATGTTGTGGAAGTTGGTGAGTTCGTAGGTGTAGGGGATGATGGCCACACGGAACTTGCCGTTTTCGCTGTTGCAGACCGTAAGACTTACTCCGTTGACAGCAACGGAACCTTTCTCTACAGTGATATTGCCTTGCGACGGGTCGTATTCTATTGTGTAATATGTGCTTCCGTCGGCATCTTCTATCTTGGTGCAAGTGCCTGTTTGGTCTACGTGACCTTGCACAATGTGTCCGTCAAGAAGGCTGTCGGGTTTCATACTGCGCTCAAGGTTTACCTCGTCGCCAATTTTGAGCAATCCGAGGTTTGAACGGTTGAGAGTCTCCTGCATAGCTGTTACCACGTAGCCCTCGGGGGTTTGACGTACAACTGTGAGACATACACCATTATGAGCAACACTTTGATCAATGGTAAGTTGTGCGCCAAAAGGACACGACACTGTAAAGTCGATGTTTTGCTGGTAGCGCTTGATGCCTGTGATTTTGCCTGTGGCTTCTACAATTCCTGAAAACATAATCTGCTGTTTTATTGATTATTTGGCTATTTTGTGATAAGCCGACAAGATACCTTCGATTACCGATGAAGAGAAACCGTTTTTCTCCATCTCGTTGAGCCCTCGGATTGTTGTTCCCGAAGGCGTGCAAACACGGTCGATAAGTGCCTCTGCGTGTGCGGAGTCTTTCATAAGGAGTTCCACCGTGCCTTTTACAGTCTGGTTTACAATCTCGGCTGCGGTGTCTGATTTGAAACCGATTTCGATGCCGCCTTCTACCATTGCACGCATAAAACGTAAAACGAACGCTATGCCGCTGCCTGTGAGGATGGTGGCTGCGTTGATTTTGTCCTCGTCGATGAGGATGGTCTTGCCCAGAATACCGAGAATCTGCATAGTTTTGTCAACAACTTCGTCGTCGGCGTCGTGACTTACGCAAGTGGTTGACTGATTGATGGCTGCCGCAATGTTGGGCATTATTCTGAAGACATTGATTTTTTGCGAGCAGTAGCCCTGAATCTGGTCGATGCTCAGTCCTGCAACGGGTGAAATCAATATCTGTCCTTTTTTCATATAGGGCGAAATCTCCTCGATAACGTCTTTGGCAATCCATGGCTTAACGCAGAGAAAAATAATCTCGCTGTTTTTTACCACGTCGGGGTTTTCGCGCGAAGCGTTGATACCGATAGCCCTAATTTTGTCTAAGTCGGCAAACGGGTCGGTGGCTGTTATGTTTAAGTTGTACTCTTTCTGTTTGTTGGCAAGACCTTTGGCTATAGAAAAGCCGAGGTTGCCGCATCCTATTACTGCTATGTTCATAATGTGTGTTGTTTATAATCGGGGTCAAATGTAGGAATTATTTTATTTATTGCCAACAATATTTCTTATTCTTTCCCAAAGTATCCAGACACATTTGCGAAAAAGTGTAGGGTGGGAGAGGAGAAACTTGTGGTTCAGAATTTTGATTTTTCTGTGGGGATAGATGCCGATGAGGACTTCAAGGTGTTTTAGAGCTTTGTCTGCATTGCCTTCTGCTATGTTTTCGGCAATGCTGTAGAGTAGTGTCTTAACCGATGATTCAATTCCTTTGTCGTTAGATAAGTTGTCTGTTTTGTTTGATATGTGATGGGTTAATTTAAGTCTTACTTTAAGTTGATTTATCTCCATTCGCCAATTGTCGGTGCTCATACTTCCCGAGTGAAAACGCACTCTTGCTGCGGCATTCTCGCCGGGTATGTAATAAAAGTTGCAATGTGATGATAGTCTCAACCAAAAATCCCAGTCTTCGTATGATGTGAGCGCTTCGTCAAAAGTGATGTTGAGTTCTTTGATGATTGAAAGCGGTGATAGGGGGGCGCAGCACGGAAACATATTCTTTTCGACAAGTAGGCTTGCAAACTTATCTTGTAATCCTTCTTTATAGCTATAATCTTGATACCAAGGATAATCGGGAGACTTGTCGTTGTAAAATTTTATGAAAGAACCAAATACTATGCTGTCACTGATTTGTGTATCTAAAAAAGCAGACAAGTGTTTTAAGTTGTTGGGCTCTAATAGGTCGTCGGCATCGAGAAAAATCACATATTTGCCTTTAGCTTTTTGTAATCCGAAATTCCTAGCCGAAGACAAGCCTCCGTTTGTTTTGTAGAAATAATGTATTCGGTTGTCGTTGATAGTGTATTTTTGAGCCACATCCTTTGTTGAGTCTGTTGAGCCATCGTCAACAATAATGCACTCCCAGTCGGATAGTGTCTGATCTATTACGCTCTTTATGGTTTCTGGAAGATATTGAGCGTAGTTGTAGGCAGGAATTATTACAGAAACGAGAGACATATTTATTTCCGCTTGAATAATTTATACTTAATCCACCTTGGTAAGGCGAGGATTTTTTCCCCGAGTTTGTAGTCGGTAGTGGTGCTGAAGTCGAATCTCTTGTTGTCGACATACGACATTATTTCTGCATAAACATCTTCCTTGCTTAGCCCTCGTCTTTCACAAGCGCGATATCTTGCCTGCCACGCCCAGTATTGTGCTTTGTATGAGTTGCGATTGTTTGATATGCTGTTGGAATTGATGCGGTAGTGGTAAAGGTAGTCGGGGATGCGGACAACACGACCCACTTCTTCCATAAGTAGAACAAGGTCGCGGTCGGTTACACGTTTCAGAGATATGTCTAAGCCTGGGGTTAGGTTGTATTTCTCACGGGAGAAAGCCGCAAAATGGTTGGGAGTAAAGCCAAACATGAGAATTTTGTCGTCGGGAACGTCTTCTGGGTAGATGTATTTACGCTCGTCAGACAAATCTTCGTTTGCGAGAAAGAAGTTGGTATAAACCATTGCCAGAGAGTCGTCTCTGAGAAACTGTTCCATTACTTTCTCCACGGTAGATTCTTCAATGAAGTCATCAGGGTCGGCAAAGGCGAAATATTTACCTGACGACAGTTCTATGTTTCTTTTTTTTGTGTACTCGCTGCCCATATTCCTATCGTTTTTGTACACTTTGATACGTGCATCTTGTCCGGCGTATTTCTGCACTTCTTCTAACGAGTTGTCTGTAGAGCCGTCGTCAATGAAAATCACTTCAAAGTTCTGGTATGTCTGCCCAATGATTCTCGGGAAAAAGTCACCGAAAAACCTGGCGTTGTTGTAGTTGGCTACAAGAATGGAGAATAGGGGAGTGGTGGACATTGGTGTTGTGTAGGTTGATGTTTCAGATATGTTATAATCCATAAAGTTCTTTTATCCAAGGAATGTAGTATTCGGAGGTGAATTTGTTGGCACCACGAATATTAAGATGTCTATGGTTGTAAAAATACACTGAATCGGAACATAATTCAAGAGTTGAGAAATCAGCGAATGGAATATTATTTAGGGTAGATAGCTGTTTGAAATAGTCGATAATCGTATCCCTGTTTGTTACTATTTTGTTAACCTTAATATGTTCTGGCGCGTATACCATGTTTAGTTGTATTTTGTTGTATCTACAAATATCGATAAACTCTTTGAGATATTCTTTTTCTTCGTTAGGGATTGATGCCTTAAACGGATTCACATTTTGTGTTGTTTCATCCCAACTGCGAGTTAGAACTACAAAACCCTTTCCTAAAACATTTGGGTTTCGATAGTATGTCCTGTGTCTGTTTTTGAAAATATCTGGAAGGTATTTTACATATCTTACCAACGGGATTAAATAATAATGTGTATAAAAACCTTTATAATCGTGGGTGTATTTGTATATGTTTTTATTGTAGAGCATATACGGGAACATCTGCCAAGGACAATAATGAATTTTTGCACCGTCGCAAGTCATCCAGTCGATTTCTAATGTAATGTATCGCGGTTTTTTTGTGCATATTCTGAGATGTTCTTTTAGCCTAAGCAATGATATTTCGATTCTTGATCCGCTTAATCCCATATTATATGCCGATAAGTTCAGCGAGTCTTCTATCATTTGGGGATTGAAATGGTTCATAGTACGGGAACTGCCAAATATGAGCATGTCAGCATTGATATTGTTGCTATATAAATCTTTCCAGCTCGAAAACTCAGCTCTTGGTTGTGCAATTTTCGAGATTAATATGTCGATAATAAGGCTTCCAGTATATAACAAAATGACAAATAGGAATAACCTTCTGATAAAAATCTTCATATTTTAAAACTGAAAATAAATAAATTCCTGTTTTTCTCCTAAACTGAGCACTATGGCTATGATAAACGCATAGTACATAGCCCAGCGTAGAGGAGTGGGTTTGTTTACAAGGAAACTCTCGATTGCATATTGGTTGCGGCGGCCGAGCCATTCTATGATTACAAATACTGCTGTTATCACTATGGTGTCGATATAAACATCTCTGAAACACAATAATAGTGACGCTGGGTGTGTGATGACATCGGTAACGCATTTGATTATAAGTCCGACGGTTTTTTCCATACTTTCGGCTCTAAAGAATATCCATGCGAAGGTGATTAGACCAAATGTGATGAGCATCTGAAATAATTCTTTGAAGGATGGAAAGAAACGGTCTTGGGCTACAGTGTCGAGATTTTTACGGTTGGTTTTGCGGAGTAGGAGAGGGAGGAAATAGAGCGCATTG
The DNA here is from genome assembly GCA_016286055.1 of Bacteroidales bacterium. Taxonomy (GTDB): domain Bacteria; phylum Bacteroidota; class Bacteroidia; order Bacteroidales; family UBA3824; genus UBA3824. Next base: position 202,340 of record JAEERW010000007.1, on the reverse strand, counting down.
AGAAGTCCCCAGAAAATGAATGTCCATCTTGCACCGTGCCAGAACCCGCTTACAAGGAATATAATAAAGGTGTTGCGTATAACTTTTGCGAGCGTGGTGCGGCTGCCTCCGAGCGGAATGTAGATATAGTCGCGAAACCAAGTGGTTAGCGAGATGTGCCATCTGCGCCAAAACTCCGCCACATCGCGGCTGAAATATGGGAAGTTGAAGTTGCGCATAAGACTGAACCCAAACAGTTTGGCTGTGCCGATGGCTATGTCGGAATATCCAGAGAAGTCGCAATAGATTTGAAAAGCAAACAATACTGAGCAGATAATCAAATCGCATCCTGGATAGTTGGCGTAGTCGGCAAAGAACGGGTTGACACATTTGGCGCAGCTGTCGGCTATTACCATCTTTTTAAATAATCCGTAGAGAATCTGCTTCATTCCGTCAACACCTTTGGCGTATTCGAATGTGCGCTCTTTGTAGAATTGCGGCAGCAGGTTTGTAGCCCTCTCGATAGGTCCGGCGACCAATTGCGGGAAGAAACTAACGTATGCGAGAAACGCCACAAAATCGTTGCAAGGTTCAAGTTTCTTGCGGTAAATATCGATAGTATAGCTTAGTGTCTGGAAAGTATAGAACGAAATACCCACTGGCAGCACTATCTCTAAGGTTGGTATAGAAAACTCTGTTCCGAATAACGAGAACGCCCTGGCGAAGTTGGATGCAAAAAAGTTGAAATACTTGAAGAATCCAAGCATTCCGAGGTTTACGCCAAGACTTACAAACAGCAGCCGACGGCGTTTCGTGGTGTCGTCGGATTTGCCTATGGCGCGACCTACAAAAAAGTCCACAATTGTGGAGAGAAAAATCAGTGCGAGAAACCTCGGATCCCACCAGCCGTAGAAAACGTAGCTGGCTATTACAAGGAATCCGTTTTGAAGTTTTCGGCTTTTGCCGAATGCAAACCAGTAGATGGCGAATACAATGGGCAGAAAGATGGCGAAGTCGATTGAATTGAAAAGCATTTTTTTATGTAGTTTTTATAATATCCATTCCGATACTTTATTTTTAAATTTCTCTGGATCAACGTAATAACTATTGTTGACCATCTCATCTCCAACAAAACAGTCGTAACTGATTTTCATTTTTGCGCAGAATAACGCATAGTGCCAGTATAGCTTTGCATTTGAATTGTGTATTTCAAGCACTTTAAGATTTGGATTGTTGGTAAATAGAAGGTTTGTCAGTCCCGCTCCATGGTATGAGACGAAGTAATCTGCGCCTCGTATTATTGCAATTTGTTCATCTAATGTATGGTTTTCAAAATAGATGGTTTCAAAACCGAAACTTTTCATTATGTTTTCTATCTCATCCGCATTGGAGGCTACTCTTGCCACGTTCTTGCGTCCGATGAAGATTTTTTTCTTGTTGCTAAGCGACTCGGTGGTAATCTGTTTGAATATGTTTATATGGTTTTCGGAAACAATTGTGCTGTTGCAAATATAGAATTCGTTGCAATGCACAATGCTCCTGTCGTAGTCGATGTAGTTCAGTTGTTTTAAGAGCGGATATTTGTCGGCGAACTGTTTAAAAAAACTTTTCTCTCTTATAGATTTGGGCATAAGCATTGGTAGCGACAGGTCAATTCCATGATCTTGCAGCATTAAAAGTTGCCCTATCAAATGCACAAGAAAGTGGTAGTAGTTGTTTGAAAAACCGTAAAAATCGTCAACCACTAGAATCTTGTCGAAATAGAGATGTCTTTTTAATCTGAATTTGAGGTTGAATGCGCTCGGAAGTGGATGCATAGGCCAGAAGCCCTTCCATTGCCAGTCGTTGTTAGGAACAGATGCCGGTATTATTTCGCCATTTTCGGTGAGGCCGCATAACCATTCGGGTTCGAAAAATGCTTTTTTAGTGTAATGGAATAGGTATGTTGGGTTTAAGTCGGTTGTTAAATGACTGAATATTGCCTTGGCAGTTTCGGATAGTGACGAAAGGTCGTTACATATCGGGTTCGTTGGAATATCTGCAAAAAAGATTTTTTCAGTTTCTGAATCTAAGAAACTGAAAGAATGCCGCTTGTCGTACCTGTTTTTTATATTGTTGTATATTTGTTTCAGCATTTTTGGGTTGTTACTTTTATTAATTCAGTGTTGTGGAGCAAGGCTGCAACCTCATCGAACGAACTAAATGCAGAGCCTATGATTTTGTCGGCGTTGGAAAGGATAATCATTTCAGCAAGCGCTTCTTTTATGCCTTTATGAGAGTCGCGAGATAAGGCGTTGTCTTTGATAATAATTCTTTCGCTGCCAAATACTATTCTAAGCAAAGTTTTAACATCGTAAGAATCGGTGGCAAGGTAGAATATGACGTCGGGGTTGATATTTATCTCATGGTTGATTATGTCGATGAATCCCTCGATGCGTGAATTTTCCATCGAAGCCACATTGTCACCCCGGCGGATATGGATGCCGATATATTTGGATGGAAGCTGTATTTGGGTCTGTATGGTTGTGATTTCTTCTTTTGGCTTGAATACAGAGTAGTCTTGTGTGGCTGTAACGCAAAAACATGTTGTTAAAAAAACTCTCTTATGCTTACAGAAGATGTTTTGCATAAAGTCATTGTCGCTCAATTGTTTTTCAAATTTTAATCCATGACTATAAAAAACATAATCGTAACCGTGTATTAATCCGTGTAGTTTGGAATAAGCCTTTTTAAGTAGACCGCTTTGTATTGTATCATAATATACAGGTTCTTTTGCAATGTTTTTTATCTCGATTCCGTCTATGGGTTCGAAAAGTTCTTCTAAATTGCAATTGAGAGCCCAGTTTTTTAACCATAACACTTCTACTTTGACTCCTTGTTTTGCTAAATGAGCAACGCTGGCTATTACCCTCATACGATTGGCTAGTCCGTCTCGTAGAAGTAGGGTGAGTTTTTGTAGTTTCATTATTCTGCTATTGTACTCTATTGTGTTCGACATAAATGAGCCTTAATTATATTCCAGTATTTTCTGATTCCGCTACTTTGTTTGCGGTATTCATTGAGTTCGTCGAGCCAGCTGGCGTTCCAGAGGTGTACGGCTGCACTGTTGTTGGTGAGGTGTGGCTTGTAATTAAAGTTTCCTTCAACTGTGGCTTCCATTGGTAAAGGATAGAATACGTCGGGTGGATATATCTTTGGACGTTGACTAGGTTCCATTTCATTTATTATTTTGGTGAGGTTCTGTGGAATGGATAGCTTTTGAAGATTGTTAATGTCAAATACCAAAGAATCGTATAGTTCCATGGCTTTTTTTATGAAACAACTACCAGCGTCTATTCCAATTATACCGGCTGAAATGGTGGTCGCGTTTTCTTTTCCAATAAATTCAGTCTCTAGAAAAATATCCAAGTTTTTTAGCACTAACATATCTGTATCCATGTAGACACCACCATATTGGTTTAATGCCCAAATCCTCACATAGTCAGATGCAAAGGCATATTTTTTTGTTTCGATGGCGGCTTTTACAAACGGAACGTCAATAGGAGAGTTTTGCTCGTGCCAAAACATCAATTTGTAATCCGGAAGGTTTTTCTTCCACGACTGGATACATTTCTTGTCGGTTTTAGACATCTGTTTCGGGCCGAACCAACAATAGTGGATTATCTTGGGTATCATTGATTTTTATCTTTATTTTAATATGTACTCTTGTTTATAGAGTCATTGTTGGAGCGTGTTTTGAGATTCCAGTTGTCGGTATAAATGAGGTCTATTCCTTTGCCAAGATGTTCTTTGAAAAATGTTTCAGAGTTGCTACTGTATAATGCTATTTTGCATTTGAGAAGGCGTTTTAATGTTCTGAGACTCTTTATGTTGCTCTCTGAATCAACGCAAACCCAATCGATCTTGGTTCTTGTTTCCCTTTGTTGAGCAAATATCAATCGTATACTCTTATAATTGAAATGCCATATTGACATCATTGGAGTGTATCCACATTCTTTCAGTCTGATATAATCGGATAAACTAAAAGCCTCTACCATTACATTGTTCCTATTATCAAGAAAATAACTGTTGAGTATGTCAGGGTTGGAAATTTTGTCGGTTACTATTACAAATGGATGTTCTTTTTGAATCGATATTACATCGTTTAATGTCAAAGGTGTGAGTTTGCCCAGTATTTTTTGTTGTTGAAATTCTTGTAGCGACATCGGTTCGTTGTCAATGGCGATGGATGCGAGAGTTTTGAAGTGTTGCCAATCGTGAAGACAAACTACTGCGTTGTCGGATGTGAGTGCTAAATCTACTTCAATATATTTGTATCCGTTTTTGAGTGATTGTAACAACCCTTCTTTGCAATTCAAGTACTTTTGCCCATCAATTGATCCGCCGGCGTGGGCTATGAAATAATCGGGTGATGATAATATGTCGTCCATTTTATATTAATTATTCATTAACAAACGCCTTTTCCCTGTCCGTTTGCTGCAAATTTTATAATTTTGCCCGAAGTAATTGATTATTATAAAATACAATAAATTATGGCAAAAAAAGCACTCCTTATGATTCTCGACGGTTGGGGAATCGGAAACAAGGGCAAGGGCGACGTTATCTACCAGACCCCTACACCCTATATGGATTATCTTAACAACACTTACCCCCATTCGCAACTGCTCGCAAGCGGCGAAAACGTTGGCTTGCCCGACGGTCAGATGGGAAACTCTGAGGTAGGTCACCTCAATATCGGTGGCGGTAGAATTGTTTACCAAGACCTCGTAAAAATTAATCGCGCTTGCAAAGACAACAGCATTCTTGAAAACCCAGAAATCAAGTCGGCTTACGGCTACGCCAAACAAAACGGCAAGAGTGTTCACCTTATGGGCTTGACCTCTACTGGCGGCGTTCACTCTTCGCTCGACCACCTTTTTAAACTCGTTGACATTGCCAAAGAGTACGGCATCAAAAATACTTTCGTTCACTGCTTTATGGACGGACGTGATACCGACCCCAAGAGCGGCAAAGGCTTTATCGCCGACCTTCAGAAACATATCGACACAATCGGCAACGGATATATCGCCTCTATTATCGGACGTTTCTATGCTATGGACCGCGACAAACGTTGGGATCGTATCAAGGTGGCTTACGACCAGCTTATCGAAGGCAAAGGCCGCAAGGTTGCGAATATGGTAGACGGCGTTCAGAGCTGCTACGATTCGCACACCGAGGAGCACAAAAATACCGACGAATTTATGGAGCCGCTCGTTAACTCTAACGTTGACGGCACTATCAAAGAGGGCGATGTGGTTATTTTCTTCAACTATCGCAACGACCGCGCTAAGGAACTTACCATCGTGCTCACCCAGCAGGATATGCCTGAGCAGGGTATGAAGACCATCCCCGGTCTGCAATATTACTGTATGACCCCCTACGATGCTTCGTTTAAGGGTGTTCATATTCTTTTCCCCAAGGAGAATGTTACCAACACTCTCGGTGAATATATTTCGAGCAAAGGACTTAAACAACTTCATACTGCTGAGACAGAAAAGTACGCACACGTTACATTCTTCTTTAACGGTGGTCGCGAAGCCCCCTACGAAGGCGAGGATCGTATCCTCGTAGCATCTCCCAAAGTTGCCACCTACGACCTCAAACCTGAAATGTCGGCTTTTGAGGTTAAGGACAAACTCGTGGAGGCTATCAAAAAGAATTATTACGACTGGATTGTTGTAAACTTTGCCAATGGCGATATGGTTGGTCACACCGGCGTTTACAGCGCTATCGAAAAGGCAGTTAAAGCCATCGACCAATGTGTTAACGAAGTGGTTGAGGCTGCCAAGGCTACCGATTATGAAACCATTATCATTGCCGACCACGGCAACGCTGATAATGCGATTAACCCCGACGGAACACCCAACACAGCCCATTCGCTCAATCCCGTTCCGTTTATCTACGTTACCGAAAACAAGAACGCCAAGGTAAAAGATGGTATTCTTGCCGACGTAGCACCCTCTATTCTCCACATTATGGGTCTTGAACAACCCAAGGAGATGACAGGTAAGTGCTTGATTGAGGACTAACATTTATTGTTACTTATAATATAAGGCGTGCCTAATGGTGCGCCTTAATTCTTTTATCTTAAACAGCGATTCTTTGTAAAATAATGAGATTCTGACAACCTTAGATTATTTGCCTTTTATAATTTGTACTATTTTTCTCAAGGTGTATCTGTGAAATAAAAATCTTGGGTTACACCATAAAAATCTTACAAGAGTTCGGAAATCCGACTCGTTGGGATATCCTATTTTGTATCCTATAAAAAAATCATTTTTCTTGTCGTAAGGAAACTCCTTCTGTTTTAATGCCCATTTAAATAGTGAGTATCCTAGTTCTACTTGCAACTTGTTGCGTAGGTCATCGCATTTGATAACACTGTTGGTTGTATGAATATGGTAGAATGCAATGGGTTTGTTATTTTGATTGCTCACCAACTTACATTTAGCTGCCATACGTATCCACATGTGAGTGTCTTGCATCACCACGAATTGTTCGTCAAAAAGACCTGTCTTGGTGAAGATTGATTTTCTAACAGTGAGTGTGTTTGTCTGAAAAAATCCATGCCCACCCAATAGCAGTTTTTTATATAGGAGTTCGGGCTGAGTTTCTGTATCTATCTTAATGATGTTGCTGTCGAAGCGTTTTTCAAATTCTGTTTTTGATTGTGGTGTTTCAAATTTGGTTTCTACAATTCCATATATGCCGTCGATGCTGTTGTCGTTTTCAAACATTTTTTTTTCGTTTTCAAACCTGCATTCCGTGTATTCATCGTCGCTGTCGAGAAAAGCAACAAAGTCAAACTTCGCATTACGTATCCCCAGATTCCTGCTTGCCGAGCGTCCGTGGTTCTTTTTGTCAGGGTGTTGAAGCAGTACTATTTTTGATGAGGCTTCTTTCAAACCGCATAAAATAGAATACGAATCGTCTGTGCTGCCGTCATCAATGCATATTATTTCTCCAACTTCGGTAAGCCCAATGCATGAATTGACAGCCCGTGAGATATATTTGGCGGAGTTGTAGATTGGGATGATGACGGAAACTTCGAACGGGTTCATAATTATTTTAATATCATTTGAATTATCTTGTGATATATGGCTGGGCAAAAGAATAAAATCGGATGCTTGGCTAATATCTTCGTTAGAAAACGTGATTCAGAATAGACTTTGGGATATATTTTACAATTATGATTTATGGCTAATAACAACTCGTTTTTGTTGTTGTAAGCTATACGAGGAGAAAAAAGTATTTTCCTTAACAGTTTGTTGAAAATATATTTGTACGACTCTTCGTAGAGATGAGCGTTAGTATTCTTAGTGTTATTGTCGTGAAGATCAACAATGCAAAGGACATTATTGATACTCCCAGAGAGAATTTTAGCGTATGCAGATAATCTGAGCCACAGATCAGTATCTTCGGCAACTTTAAGTTTTGGGTCAAAGTATCCAACGGTTTTGAATACATCTTTTCTTATGGTGATGGTAGGAGTACAGAATAGACCCTTGTCTTGCCAAAGCAACGCTTTAAATAGTTTTTCTGGTTCTATAATTTGTTTTATAGTATAAAGAGTGTTATCATTAGTAGTAGTGTTGTGATAATTGGCCGCTCCGTAAACTCCGTCAAATATGCCGATGTCTTCAGACAACTTGATTTCGAAATCAAACCGATTTGGCAAGTAGTAGTCGTCGGAGTCGAGAAATGCGATATATGCAGATTTGGCGCTTGCTATTCCTAAGTTTCTAGATACCGACACTCCTTTGTTTTTGTGTCCTGGATGTGATAATACTCTTATTTTGGGATAAATTGAAGATAGATGCTGACAAATGCTGAAACTGGAATCTGTTGATCCATCGTCGATTACGATAATCTCCTTTACGCATTCTAATGTAACAGCCGACATAATAGCGCGTTCGATAAATTTTTCGCGATTGAAAACAGGTATTATCACCGAAACCTCGAATGCCATTGTAATTATGCTTTTTGTTTGACGATAAGTCGCTTGACCCAACCAAAAAAATATCTTGGATATTTAATGGAATTGGATAGAAATTCATAAAGATGGTAAAGTTTAGGAGAGTGTTCTTTATAATACATCGATTTGAAATACTTATGTTTGATACACTCGTCCTCTTTGTTTTTTAGGTCATTATTGAGACAGCTGATGCCATCTCTATGAAATTTAGATATAATTATGTCTGTTTTCTTGAAAGAACAACCTATTTGAAAAACTTTTGAAAAGAATTCCCTGTCGGCAGCAATTATCATTTTTTCGTTGAACATATATTGCTGTTGAACAGACGTTTTGATAAAACATGACGCATGTGTCAAATGGTAATAGTAATAAAGGTCGTATGCGGTGAATTCTGGGGTTGTTGTTATGATTTGATTTTCGTTTTTATAGATATGGCAAGAATCTCCGTATACAATATCAAAGTCTAATCCTTTATGAAATACATTTTTCAAAACATTGTTGTCATAAAACTCGTCGCCGCCGTTCATAAAGTTGATGTACTCGCCTGTTGCGTGTTTGATTCCCTTGTTCATAGCATTGTAAATGCCTTTATCTGGCTCGGAGATGAGGATATCGATTCTTGAGGAGTATTCTTTCAGTATGTCGAGAGTGCCGTCGGTTGATGCACCGTCTACCACTATCCATTGAAAGTCTTGGAAGGTTTGGTTCACAATGCTCTCACATGTACGCTTGATGGTGGAGGCGATGTTGAGGCAGACGGTGATGATGGTGAATGTGGGCATTGGGTTAATATTTTTGTACGAGTTTAATTACGTGTGTTGTGATAGTCGTCTATAACGTTTTGATATACATTGAATAAATCTCTTGCTGATTTTTCCCACGAGTATTGTTCTAACCTTTTATTTTGTTTGTCGATTAATTGTTGTTTATCATTTGTTGATGATAAATAGAATTTTTCAAATACTTCTGCAAAATTGCTATCTCCGTTTTGGTTTAAATTGAAATAGATGGCTGCTTCGTTTGCTATTTCGGGAAAACAACTTGCATAATTTAATAAAACGGGACAATGCGCTTGGTAAGCCTCTAATATAGGTATTCCAAACCCTTCGTATTCTGATGTGTATACAAAGCATATTGCGTTGTGGTATAAATGGAAGAGTTCGTCATCGTTTTTTGCAAATAGATGTATAAACTTGTCTTGTATTTTTAATTGAGTTAAATATTCTATTTCCTTTTGGTTAAATGGTTTTCCTGTGCATACCACTTTTATGTGGTTGAATCTCTCTAATACAGTTTTGACCGATTTAATCCATGGAATAAAATTTTTATATATGTCTCTTTCTCCAATATATAGTATATATGGGTAAGAGATGATTTTGTCTTGTATTATTTTTGGCTTTATTGCATGATTGGTCGCGTGATAAATCACAAATATTTTGTTTTCTGCTATATTGAGAATATTAATAATATCTTCTTTCGTTTTGTTGCTAACTGCAATTATTGCGGATGCTAATGGTGCTAGTGTTTTTTTCTTTTTTATTTGAAAATCATTCTTTGTGTCAAAATACTGAGGATATTTCTCAGGTATCATATCGTGGATGGTTAATACGAAAGGTTTGTTGTTTAAATAATCTAAAAAATAATCATCATAATAAGTAGGATGAAACACATCAAAATCACCTTCTTGAATTAATTTAATACTTATTTGTTGGTTTGTTGTGTCCCAATAATTTATTTTTTTAATTTTATTAACCAAATCAAATAATCTTCTTTTTGTTGGAAATTCTCCTTTTTTTATAAAATTATTATAATAATCACCTTTGCGTGGATAACCTAAATTGTTTAAATAAACGTTATTAGTTTCATATAATCCAATTTTGGGAGATAAAGCAGGAGGAAAATGATTGATTAATTCAGAAAAACATCGAGAAATGCCTCCGAAATTTTGACGGTCAAAGATTTGTGAATCGTATAATACCTTCATTTGTTTATAAATGTAAGTACTTTCCTTTTTATCCATCCTGCTATATATCGAGGATGGGTTAATGCCATAATAATATGTGCTCTTTTTTCTTTTTTTTCGTTTTTAATAATATTTCTATCATAGAATTTTTTAAATTTTTTTTCTAATGTACTATTAATTAAAGGTTTAGTGGGGAGATTGATTTTATATTTGTTCTTATTATACAATTTGTACGTTATTTCTGATGCATCTGTTTTACCACAATGGACTCCAGTTCCATCTAAACCTATGTTGTTTACTAAAGAATAAACTGGTCGTAAACAATAGGCATCGTGTTTAAACATGCAAAATTCCCATCTTATAGCCCATGAATCTATTTTGCCTTCCATTTGGCTCTTAAGCATTGGTGTTACATCGGAGCCTATTCTGTTGAATTTTTGTATTTCAGATTCGTTTTTTATGAAATCGTTATATCCTTTTACAGTCCAATCGGCGAATTCCCATTTGTTTAGCCAAGTTCCCCAACCCCAAGAGCATGAACGGTGGACTAAGTAATAATCCTGAGTGTACCAAAAAGGGATTTTTATCTTAACATTATGACCACCTATCATAAATATATTATTTATGTTTTCATATTTATTCAATGCATCATTCATAAATGTTAAGAACCATTGGTTTGTTTCCAAGTCGTCTTCAAGTACTATTATTTTGCCATATTGCTTGAGAATTTGTGTAACACCATCTATAATTGAATTTGCAAGGCCTTTGTTATATTGCGATTCTTGTATTGTAATACTTTTGAATCCACTAATCGTTTTGATAAGATTTCTTACCTGATTAACCTCTTTTTCTGCTAACTCATTTTTTGGACCATCTGAGAATATAAATAAATCGCTCTGTTGCGCTTGGTGATTGCGCTTTAACGATTCGATAACTTGTTTAGTATGCTCAGGTCTGTTATAAACAAATAGAACGATTGGTGCAAGAGTGTTCATACTTATTATTGAAAATTATATTTGGCTTTTTGGGGGCGTTAGTGTCGTTTTTTTGATTAACAAAACCGATAAAAGTTTTCTTTTTTACTGTATATTTTTAAGCAGATTTTGATGAAGGATATGATTTTTTTGAATTCTTTCCTAATCAATAACGTGTGAATTATTTTTTTTAAAATACTCCGCGTGGAATTATTTAAATCATGTGAGGCAATTTTGTCGAAAACTAATTTGTTAATATAGTTTTGGAATACTTTTTTTATGGTTTTATCATTTTGATTATGGTAGTATAACTCCTCATAGACCCAAAAGTTGGTAATACTTTTTTGCAATTGAGATAGATTACCCCATATTCCTCCGTCGTTTATTCGATAAACAGCTCCCGTAAATGGTAAGCAATAACCATTTCCTTGTGATAATAGATGATAGTTGAGATGTACATCTCTAGTGTGTTTATATTTTTGGAGAGTGTTTATGTCGATGCAATTTTTCCTGTACATTAATGTCATAGTTTTTGTACACCAACATTTTAGATAATTAATCTCTGTTGTTATTGTAAAACCTTCACCTTCTTTGGAAAACATTGAATCATAGTCATCGTCTTCCCATCGGTTCTCGTTTTGATAGTATTTCTTGTATCTGTGACTGCATAGGCTAAAATCTAGATGTTTTTCCAAAAAATCCACTTGTATCTGTAATTTGTTTTCATCAGTCCAGTAGTCGTCGCCTTCGCACATAGCGATATATTTGCATTTGTCTAGCCATTCTGTATAATAGGAGTCTTTACTTTTTTTAATTGAATAATGATTATATTTTAGAAAAAATACTGCAAAATAACATTTTTCGTTTGTTTTGTGTTTTCCTAAGTGAAATATGTAATTATCAGTTTCTTTTTCGTTTAATTGAGTAAAATGCTCTTGAAAATAGTTTTTGATAGTATCCTGTTCGCCATCGGTGCTGCAATCGTCCATAATGATACAGATAAACGGGAACGATGTCTTTTGCATACAAAAACCGTTCATTGCATCTTCGATGAATGCTTTTTGGTTGTAGGTCATACATTTTACTAAGAGCATAATACTATCTGGTAATGCCATTGGTGTGTTACTAAATAATGATTGTGTAGATGGTTAATTAAGTCTTTATATTTTTTTTATCATATAGAATCCTTTTGGAGATTTTTCAAATGTAGTATTAAAACCATTTTTTTTGTAAAAGTTAATTGCAATATAGTTGTTTTCGTGAACTTCTAGCTTAATCTTTTCCATACCGTATTGTTTAGATAATTCACATACTTTATTCATCATAAAGGTACCAACACCCTGATTCGAGTATTCTTTTTTTACTGCGAAGAAGGATATGTATGCAATTTTAGTTAATAGGTCGTTAGCATAAAAAGCAGAAAAGGCTGTAATTGTGTTGTTTTTTTTAATAATTAATACCTTCCCATTTTTGAAGAATTTGTCGGCCATTTTTAATCTATACTCGCTACTTGTTCCTAATAGGGGTAATTCTTCTTTAAACGCGTATAATATATCTGCAATTATACTTATATTATTGATTAATGATATTGTCATTTGTATGGTTGGTTCTATTGTTGTTCTTTGTTATTATGTTAAGTGTTAGGCTAAGTTGATAATGTAATACTTATACGCATTATTTAATGTTTCTATGGCTTCTGTGTAATTGTTAAATTTTACTATAGCTACACCAATGGCTGTATTAGAGCCATTGTATGGATATATTATGTCTCCTTCATTTTTGTAAATATGATATTCGATTATTTTATTTTCTAATTCTTTCTTAAACGTAATTCCTTTATATATTCCTGTTTGATTTGAATGCAAGATTAAGTTAGCAAAGTAGCCTTGTTTAATTGTTTTATGATATGTGATTTTTCCTCCTAATGCTACGTTTACTGAATTTTTTGCAAAATCAAAGTTAGTTGCGTAATGGATAGTATCTGGTGTAAAATGTCCTCCATTTCTTGGACCTATTTCTATTATGTATGGTATCCCAGTTTCTTTCTCGATGCGTATTTCAATATTAAGACCTCCGTTTTTGAATCCACTTAATTGAATAAATTCTTGTATTTGATTTTCTATGTGAGAAATAACTTTTTCATTTGATTTTGATGGCCAAATTGTGTAACATGGCACTAACTTATTGATGGAATCATCAAAATTTTGATCTCCTAGATACATCATAATTAGGTTCCCATTTTCTACAAAGGCGTCACCATGTAATTGATTCCCTTCTATTATTTTTTCAACAATAATTTCTTTTTTTCTAGAATATTCAATAGCATTGTTGTAAATCGTTTTAAGATTGATATCACGATTGATAATTATAGATATACCTTTGCTCCCCGAGGAATCTACTGGTTTTATAATGACAGGATAATTTATTTTATTTATGTACGATTTAAAACTATCATAATCATTAAAACTGTGGTTTTCAGGGGTTGGAAAATGATTGTTGTACAAAAATTGTCTGAAAAGCGTCTTGTTTGACATCATATTTACAACAGAATACTTGTTGCCTGGTAATCCTATTTGTTCACTAACAAATGCTGCTGTTGGTGCAGCTGGATCAGAGGCATACGCTAGTATACCATCTATATTTTTTTGTCGTGCTAATTGAAGTATTCCTTCCTTATCTGTAGTAGAAATATTAAAATATTCATCTGCGAATTTGTGTCCTATATTATTGGGTAGATAATCTGCAGTTATTACATAATAACCTTGGGATTTTGCACTTTGAATAACAGGTACTTGCATTAATGTTCCACCAAGTATAAGTATTGTCTTTTTTTTCATATTGTTGTTAAATGTCTATTTTAATAGTGTGGATTTATCTTCTCCTCAATATACTCCATTACTGGTTTTTCTATCACTCTTTTTCTTATTACATCAATAATGATACATATCGAAAAAATGCCTATTACAGAAAGAATTGCATGTATAAATACATATGGTGTTCCAAACCAGTATACGTTGTTTAAGGTTTCTTTCCATAACCATTGTCGCATTGCATCGCTGTTTGCATGTATCAATAGTACACCAAATGTGGAACTGCCTATCAGATTGATTAGTTTGTTTGGTTTTATGTTAATATTTTTGAAAAACATAAAACTTGATATTCCTATAAGTAATGCAAAAATTGCATTACAGTCAGATACAAATTGATATGCATTTTCGCCGTTGGAATAGTAGATAGACCTTAGTATGGTGGCAGTTGCCAAAAGTAATAATCCTAATGTTAACAAACACCAAGTTTTTGTATTGTTATATACTTTTGTAGGATAAAATCTTATGTAAGAAGCGATTATAAATAAAACTGCAAACCAAATTACATAATTATATCTTACAATATGTCCGGGTATTTGATAAAGAATAGTGTATGTAAATACACATAGTATTATTAAATACAAATGTTGTTTCTTGTTTAGATTTTTAACTAAAATGTTGAGAAATGGAATTGTGAGATAAAATATTAAAAAACAACCCACAAAATTGTCTGCTATGTTTTGTATTGGAAATAATGCGTGAACAAAATTATGGAAAGAAAAATCGTAATATCCATAAACTAAGAAAACTATATAGAAAATGAGTTTGTAAAAGACAATTTCAAATAATAGTTTTATAAATTTGATAATAGAAATGTCTGCCTTGCACATAAAATAACCAGTAATCATTACAAAGCAGTTGATGGCAGTTTTACCCCATGCACCAAATATGTACATAAAAATAGACCTAATGGCTGTTGGTTGATAATTTATTACGCCATAAGTCAACCCTGAATTTACGACATAATGGTGTGCTACTATTAGTAGCATGACTATTATTCTGTATAATTCAATGTTTGATGATCGTTGTTGTTTTATTTCCATTATAATATACACTCAATCACCCTCTCCACGTCCACATCACTCATTCCTGCGTACATTGGCAGGCATATCACACTTTCTGCCATTTTGTGGGCAACGGGTAGATTCTCTGCTTTGGCTGATTCGAGGCCTCGGTAGGTGGAAAACTCGCTGATGAGCGGATAAAAATATCTGCGTCCGAATATGTCGTGAGTTTTCATCTTTGCATAAAGTTCGTCGCGTGAGATGCCGAATTTTTTAGAATCAATGAAGATAGGAAAGTACGAATAATTATGCTTTACTCCTGGTATATCATCGAAAAATGTTATGCCCTCCACATTGCGCAGTGCGTTGCGGTATTTTATTGCTGTTTGATGACGTGATTCGATGGCTTTGTCCACTTGCTTTAAATTGATGAGTCCGTATGCCGCTCTGATTTCGTCCATCTTTGAGTTGATGCCAGGTGCTATTACTTCGGTTTCGCCAGCGAACCCGAAATTTTTTAGGTAGTCGATGCGTTTTTTGGTTTTTTCGTCGTGCATTACCATTGCACCTCCTTCTATGGTGTTGAAAACCTTTGTGGCGTGAAAACTCAGCGTAGATATGTCGCCTTCGTTTAATATGCTTTTGCCATTAACTTCAACTCCGAAGGCATGCGCTGCGTCGTAAATCACTTTTAAACCGTACTTGTCGGCAATGTCCTGTATTTCTTTGGTTTTGCAGGGGTTGCCGTAAACGTGCACTGGCATTATGGCTGTGGTTTTGGGAGTGATGGCGGCTTCAATTTTAGATGGGTCTATGTTGCCTGTTTCGGGTTCGATATCCACGAAGACTGGTTTGATGCCGTTCCACCAAAGTGCGTGAGTGGTGGCTACAAAACTATATGGGGTAGTGATTACTTCGCCTGTTATTCTCAATGCTTGAAGTGCCGTTATCAGCGGTAGGGTTCCGTTAGTAAAAAGACTTATGTATGGTACTTTAAGATATTCTGCAAGTGATATTTCTAATTGCTTGTGATATTGCCCGTTGTTGGTGATCCATTTTTTTGCCCAAATATCTTCAAGATATTTCTCAAACTCGTTTAGGTCGGGTAGGAGGGGAGATGTTACGTAAATGGTGTCCATAATGAGATTATATCATAAAGGTTTATTCGTATTGAACAGGAATAAATCCTATAGGTCGAACCGCACCTGTCCATTTGCCGTGCCATCCTGATTTGTTGCGGTCTTCGGCTATTTCAAATCCGCAAGCCTCTTTGTGAAAAAACTGGCAGGTAGACTGTGAGACAAACATATTGCCTACAGAATAAATTCCGTCGTTCATCAAATTACCTGGTACGTGAAATACTGCTTTGTGCAGACCATTGCCCAATGGTTTGTTTTCTGTGCTGATGTTGAACACACAATTACCGGCGGCATCGTATAGGTGCATTGACACGTTGATCGGAAAACCTTCCTTCTCGCACCAGAATTCGGTGACTATATCAAACGGCATTTTTACAGTCAATCTATCGCCTTCGAACTCAATGCCAGCGTATTTTACTTTGATGCCGTTTTCGCCAGGTGCGTTTTCCAAACTCCACGTCTTTCTAATTTCTTCGGATTGTGAATTTTGTGCCTGGTAGGTCGCAACTATTTCGTTAACGTCGCCCACTTCCTGAATTTGTCCATTCTTCATCAGCACTCCTGTTTTGCACAAGTTTTTGATGCTGGTCATATTATGGCTCACAAACAGCACGGTGCGGCCTTCGCCTTTGCTGATGTCTTGCATTTTGCCGATGGCGCGTTTTTGAAATTCGGCGTCGCCTACGGCGAGCACTTCGTCGACGATGAGGATTTCGGGCTCGAGGTGGGCTGCTATGGCAAAGCCGAGGCGGACTCGCATGCCCGACGAGTAGCGTTTGATGGGGGTGTCGATGTAACGGGCTATGCCGGCAAAGTCGATGATGTCGTCGAGCTTGGAGCGGATTTCGTGCTTTGTCATTCCGAGGATAGCGCCGTTGAGAAATATGTTTTCGCGTCCGGTGAGTTCCTGATGCATACCTGTGCCTACTTCTAAGAGCGAGGCTATGCGTCCGCGGATTTTTACAATGCCGGTGGTGGGTGTGGTTATCTTGGATAGGATTTTTAGCAAGGTGGATTTGCCTGCACCGTTTTTGCCTATGATGCCAACTATGTCGCCTTGGTTGACGGTGAGGTTGATGTCTTTGAGTGCCCAAACGAGGTCGGTGTCTGCGTCGGAGTCGGCAAGATTGTTGGTGGCTCCAACCACAGAGTTTACAGGAGGCTTGCCACGCAGTCGGGCAAAGAAGTTGAGCACCTCGTCGCGGAATGTGTCGGCACCGTAGAATCCGAGTTTGTAGAGCTTTGAAACGTTTTCTATTTTTATAACTGGCATCATTGCAGTTCTATGATATTATTTTTAATTTTGCGTTTTGGTTGTTTTGCTTTTGCAAATATAATGTTTTTATGGATAAACCGCACGTGGCCGTTGTAATGAGCACTTATAATGGCGAAAAATATATTAAAGAGCAGATAGATAGTATTTTGATGCAAGAAGGTGTCACCGTGAGATTATATGTTCGTGACGATGGATCTTCTGATAAAACTTGCTGTATCATCAACAATTACCACGACGATAGAATTGTTTTAATCAACGATTGTGAGAATATTGGCATCGGACGGAGTTTTTTTACCGCCTTGTTTTATGCCCTTGATAATGATTTGGAAGCAGATTATTTTGCGTTTTCCGACCAAGATGATATATGGCTGAAAAACAAGCTTTTGACTTCGGTGGATTCTATCAAGGGTATTGATGCTCC
Organism: Bacteroidales bacterium; assembly: GCA_016286055.1. Lineage (GTDB taxonomy): Bacteria > Bacteroidota > Bacteroidia > Bacteroidales > UBA3824 > UBA3824. The sequence continues at coordinate 184,703 of JAEERW010000007.1, read as the reverse complement.
TGCTCTGTATTGTTCCAATTATATGATTTTAAAAGATGGTGTAAATGAAGGTTTGTTTCTCAAAGATATTCAATCGCTTGACTATGCTTTGAATGTTATCAACAAGAATACTATCTACGGCTGTACTATGTGTTTTAATCGTGCTTTGGCTCAAACCATTTCGCAGATTCCTTTGCCGGGTCTTGATATTTTGAATACAAGATACCACGATACTTGGACTTGCCTTGTGGCAATTGCTTGTGCCACAATTAAATACGATCAGTTGAGCGGTATTCTCCACCGTATTCACTTTAAAAACGTCCACGGTGAGGGAGAGCCTTCTCTTTGGGTTAAGTTGTGGCGAACTATATGTCTGTTTGTTAGTAAGTTTTTTAATCTGTTAACCTTTCGCACCACTTTTAAAGAATTTAAAACCGATATTGTTAATTATTGCTACCGAATAGGAGTGGGCTATGTAAAACGCACTTCTGATTATTTCTTGAAATCTTTAAGCTTTTATCAAAAATCAGATTTGGCATATATCAAGATGTTGGCCAATTATCGCAACAGCATTAAAGATAGGTTTACCTTAATCAAAAACGCATCATTTTGTAAGCGTAAAGACGAGAGCAAGATGTTTTTTATATTCAAGGTGTTAACTAATATGATATAGCTATTGTGCCACCTTGTTTCTGATTTTTGGATTTTTTGTTGCTTTCCTGTCCAAGATATCGTAAAGCCAGTACATCCTTAGCGATAGTATTATATATCTGATTTTTAGCAGCCAGTTGAAATCCCTGTTGAATATCACGCCTCCTTTGATTTTGGGATAGCGGTATTGTTGATATTCTTTGTTGAGTTGATTGGTTCGTACTATTGTTTGGTAATTTAAATTGTGAAATAGTTTGAGGGTTGATGCATATTTTTCGTTGAGGGAGTTATCTTTTATATAGTTGAGAATAATGTCGAAATTGTGTTTTGCGAGGATGAGGTTTTTGATTTTTTGCTCAATATGCACCGCATTTGTCATCGACGAAGAACCTATAATGTAATGGTAAAACGGAACGTGTAGATATCCAACGCTTTTGGCACGATGGAATAGCTGAGTGGTGAATACCAAATCTTCGTACAAACTGGTTTGCGGTATTTTAATATTGCTGTACAAATCTCGTTTGGCAAGTGTTCCCACAAGGTTGTGCAAGCAAGTGTTGCTGAATATGTTTTTGAAAATGTACTCTTTGCTTTGTGGATTTTGCGAAAAGTAGCTTAAGATGTTTGTGTGTCCTTGTTCGGTTTTGAAAAGGTCGCAAGTGATTATGTCATATTTGTTTTTAGTGGCGTTTTGGTAGAGAGTGCCGTACATTTCTTTGTCAACCCAGTCGTCGGAATCGCAATGTCCAATGTATTCGCCTGTAGAGTTTTCGATTCCCGTTTTGCGCGCCTGAGGAAGCCCTTTGTTGTTTTCGTGGCGGATTATTTTTGCTTGTGGTTGGCGTTGTGGGTATTCTTCGATTACTTTTTGCAATATCTCTATAGACTTATCAGGGGTGCAATCGTCAACAAATATGAACTCAATATCGTTGAGAGTTTGCTCAAATAGACTTCTAGCGCAGCTTTCAATGTATTGCTCTACACCGTAGATTGGTATTATTATTGAGACTGCTGGCATAACGCAGTATTATTGATTAATAGGTTGTTCCACATAGTGCAAATTGTATCTTTGCTCAATACTTCTCTAAGTTTAGTGGCATTTTGGGCTAACGTTTGGGCTAAATCTTGATTTTCGATTAGTAATTTGAGGGCATTGGTAAAGGCATTTTGGTCTCCGATATTTACCAGCAAGCCATTTTGTTTATCCACAATTAAGTCTCTTGCGCCAGATACTCTTGTAGATATTACAGGACGTCCCGAACACATAGCTTCGATTAAAGAGTTTGACATGCCTTCGAAATCGGAACTCATAACAAACAAATATGCTTGTGAGTATAATTGTGCTACATTATGATGACGTCCGTTGATATGTATGTATTGTTCGGCATTGTTGCTTGCAATTAACTTCAATAGTTGTTGACAATAAGATTCGCCTTTATCTTTTGAACCGTATATTTCAAGTATATATTCTGGATGAGATTTGTGCAATTGTGCAAATGCTTTTATCATCATCGGATAGTTTTTTTGTGGGTCGGTTCGTGCAACGGCTAACACCATTTTAGATTCTTTGTTCCATTGGTGTGTGGTATATTGCTTGGGGTGAACAGGGTTAGGTATGACGAATATTTTTTTTTGAAATGCTTTTGTGTAGTATTCTTTGATTGTTTCTGTTTGCACCACAAATGCTGTGATTTTGAATTGCAACAAGCGCCGACCTATTCTCCAAAGAATTTTAGTTTTGCTTGGATCGTTTCTTTCTGATGGTATTACAGTTCTTTTTTGTCCAATAACGCTTATGAGCACTCTTCCATAAATTTCTTCCATAAAAGGAATGATGATGTCGTCTTTTTGAAAATGTTTTCTGAGTGCCAATAGCTTGGTTATTAAATTTTTGCCGTAGTCTTCGAGTTCAACTATTTTAACTGCGGGATCTATCTGATAAAAAATTTCGTCTTTGCGCCAACAGATAATCTCTGTATTGTATTTTGAGGAAAAATAGTTAGCAAGAATGCTGATAACACGTTCGGCACCACCAGAATTCAATGTACAAGTAACAAAAATCAGTCTCATAGTTTATAGTTGTATCCAATCACCCAAAATACCGTCCCATTTTTCTGGCGTAAACTCTTCGTATCCACATCCGGGATATAGAGTAAGTTCGCCAAAATATATTTTCTGATCTATTTCGTAAAAATCTACTCTAATAAATCTTGTGTTTTTAGCTAAAACTTCTGCCAACTCTTTCATTTTGTTGAAATTTATTGGCTTAGGTATTTCTATCTTGCTTGCTGGATAGTGTCTTTCAAAGGGTAGACGTTGCCAATTATTGTCGAAGAATGTTACTTTTAAATCGTTTTCTCGTTCGGTGCAGGTAAATGTGCATTTTACTTTGCCATTGAAACACATCAACTTGTAGTCTATCATTGGTTTACCGTTGGCCCCTTCCATATATTTTTCGGCTATTATTTTGCGCTTAACATTCTTATATGGCCATTCGCGTCCGTATAGGTAGAAGTTTTGTTTTAAGCCTTCGGTGAGACTTTTTTTTACTGATAGTATGTTGATTTTTGATTTGTCAGGGCATATGCACATACCTAATCCGGAATTGTGATTGCATTTTAATACAAACTGATTTGGCAATTTTTCAAAATCAATATCTTCTGCCTTATCCCACACCCCTAATGTGGGTATTATATATTGCTCACCAATAATGTTGGCAACATAAGATTTTACCAAATATTTGTCCACCATAGTGGTGTATTCAGGATTGTGGTCGTGAAGCTTGAGCCATTGGAGTTTTTCGTTGAATGTTTTAGGATTCTTTAAGTTAAGTTTTTTGCCTATGGTTAAACGGTATCGAATTTTGATGTATAGTTTATCAGATAATATCGAACCTAAGCGGTTTATTATTTCGAGTATTACTTTTTTGGGATGTAGTATGTACTTAAAAAAACTACTCATATGACTACAGCTTTTTCTTTATGTATGTGCTGGCAAGTATTAGAGCCGGAATGTAGAATAGGGTGTATAAAAGTCTGTTTTTCTTTCCTGAGAGTTTTATAGGTATATTGGCATTTCTCCATTTTTTTAATATTCTATCTAATATGCAGTAATACAACATCATCTTTAAATATTCACTTGTACCCGATAGGTAAATGTCTGGTTCGTTGAGCATGTAGCAGGCGTTGAAGGCCTTGTTTTTTACAAGTTGGTTTTTGTTGATGCCGTTTTGTTTGGTATATGAAATGTCGGTTTCGGTGTGATAAATCCTAACTACATCTTTGATAAAGAATGTTTTGTATTTTTTGTGGATACGTTTCCACACAATGTCTTCGTTTACGAATGTTATTCCTTCGGGTTCTGGCCATGTGTTTTTTTTGAGTATCTCCGCCACTCGAAATCCTATTTGCTCTCCAGGGTATTGGGTTTTGATAATCTTCCACCTTTGTTGCATAGGTAAGGCGTTGATGTTGGGAGGTAGGTTAGGCGTGATTCTAACGCCGTTTTGGTCAATACACATGGCTTTTATTTCGGCGTATTGTTCTTTGTCGGGTATGTTGTTCCAAGTTTCGATAAATATTTTAAGTGCATTTGGCAAAAATTCATCATCGGAATCTATCATAGCAATAAGTTTGCCTCTCGCATGTCTGATTCCCGCGTTTCGTGCTGTGTGCACACCTCCGTTTTTTTTTTTGATGTACATAACAGCAAAATCTACCGTATTCATAAAAGGCTTTATTATTGTGTCGAGATTATCGGTAGAGCCATCGTTGACTATAATGTATTCAAAATCGTGAAAAGTTTGATTTTTAACCGAATTAATGCATCGTACCAATTCGTTGGGCCTATTGTATACTGGTGTTATTACCGATACAGCGGGTATGCCTTGATTCCACAATTTGTTGTATTCTATGCTTATATCCACGATTTTATAACGCTGATATATTTTTTGGGGTTGAGATAGTTTTTCCAATTTCTTTTTTTATGGTAGGTGGCTGTTTCTAAGTTAGTTTTGGTGTCTATTTTTCGCTCTTGTTCTAATTTTATTTTTTCTTCGGTTATAAAATATTCGATAAACTCTTTTACATAGCACCCTCTGAATAGCACTCCTCCGGCATCGTACACAATAGGACATTTGGCATGAGAACTAATTACATAGTGTTTTGGTAGATAGCGATTGCTTCGTCGCGATCCACATATTTCAAACTGCCAAGCGGATTCGTGTGCTCGTAGAAGTTTGAGCAAATAATTTTTTCGCCATATACCCACTTGTGTGGTGGTTCGGTAGTCAAACTTTTTGGGATATTCTACCAAAAGAGGATATTTTGATGATGGTTGAAACTTGCTAGCAGGTTGATGTCTAAGACACATAAAGCCAATCTCTTTGTCTTGGTCGAATATTTCAAGATATTGATTCAATTGGTTTTGGTCAACCTCTTCTTTTATCCAAAAATCATCTAACATAAATATCAGATAATCAGTGGGTAATATTTTGAGCAGCTCAATAAGATTTTGCGACCATGTGTTTGACGGTTTGGTGTTTAATGGACACGCAATGTCAATGCCATCGAATGTAAAATTCTTACTTTCAGTACACAAAAACACTTTATAGTCGAATCCCTTCCAATATTTTTTTAGTAAAGTGAAAAAAGGATTCCAAAGGTCGCTATAATTGTCGCACGACGATAAAACGAATGAATATTTCTGATTCATACCATTTTGTCGATTATTTTGTTCTGTATCTCTTGAGTTTTGGTGAATAGCCCGGTTAGCAATATTCTACGTATCAATTCAATCCCGATACATATAGCTATTGTACAAAACAAACCTTTTGTAAAATCGATAAAAAATGCCTCTTCTCTAATGTTAAATAGGTGAAGTACAGCACTTTGTAAGATGTATATTGGAAAAACATATTTTGCCAAATAATTGATGGTGTTGCTATTAAAATGCCATTGTAGAAATGCGTAAAAACAACATATAGCTTCTAACACTATGAGAATGTTGTTGTCGCGGGCAAACGGCATTATTATTCCATTGTTGAAATAATTAGTAATTAATGAATTGAGTGCTACAATCAGGCAAAAACATGCCCCCATAATTACTTTTGGGTATAGTTTAATAAAATTGGGAAATCCATAAAATGCAAAATATCTACCTAATAGATACAAAAATAGCATATTGATAGGTCCTTTGCCTGAATCTGATAAAATTTCCACCCATAAAAACGTTGGAGCTATTACAAAAAAAACCGCAAAGATTAACAACAACTTTTGATATTGTTTCTGTGAAAGATTCTCTATAAACTTATTGATAAATGGCGATAAGAGTGTAAGTATTATATATGATGTAATAAACCAATATTTGTTGGTGGCAATTGGAAATATATTTGTGGTTATGCTTTTAAAATCAATAGGATGATGCAGATAAAATATCTTTATGATAAAAGACGCTATCGAATAAAACAATACTAAGTTGATGAGTGTTAATACCTTGCTTCGTTTGTATTTGATACCGTAAAATCCTGATATTAAAACAAATATTGAAACACCTATGTTGCCTATGGCATTGATGCCAATTATAAATTCTCTATGGTAAAAATCTGTTGTGTTGAATACCTTGCCTAATAAATGCATGCTTACAATAAGTACAATGGCAAGTATTCGTAATATTTCAATGTTTGAATTTCTCGACTGTTGGTTGATGTTTTCGGTGGTGCTTTCCATTAGTGGTTTTTGTTGAATTTTAGCTTTGTATTATGCCAAACTTCTTTTATTATTCTTCTTTCTTCGTGCATTAGACCAAAGGCTATTATTATAACTAATGTTGTAGCCATTATAATAAGGGTAGCCAATAATCCTGTTTCTAAATTAACCAATCTAAATAGTCCATATGCCACAGTCACGCATATCAACATTGCCAAATTGCTTTTAATGATTACTTTTTTGGCGTAATACGATATGTTTAGTCCACATTTGTTTTTGCAAATAAATAGCTTTAAACATCCTTCTACTATTACCATAATGGCTATTGAAATATAGTAGTGCCAAATGGCTTGAAATCCCAAATTGTATAATATCAATAAGATACAAAATGTTAGAATGCCTAGTGTGAGGTCTATGATATTGATTTGTTTGATGTCGCCTTGTGCTATCAAAGTAGTTTTTAAAGGTACAAACAATTGTTCAAAAAGCGTTCTGATTACTTGCCACTGGCAAAAAATAACTGCAAATTGTGGAATATTGTTGAGCCATAATTCCAATAGTGCGTTAGTGTTGAACAAAAATGGCACCGCAATTACCAAATAGAGCAAAAAACTAAAACGACAGCTTATATATGTGAGGTTGAGCATTTTTTGCCGATTTCCGCTGCCTTCTGATTTCATAATTACCGGATTGAGCGCCTTGGTCATATTGGTGGTGATAAGGTTTACTTGCTCACTTATTTGGTCTCCGAGGTTTTTGGCAGTGATGGCTATCGGACCGAAATAATGGTTCATGAGTATGGTGCTGCCGTGGTTGCCTGCCATTGACGAAGTAATTCCTACCAAATTCCATCCGGCAAAACTACCTAACTCTTTTATTTGCTCTCGCGAAACGTATTTTTTGGGTTCGAAGATGCACTCCTCGTATTTTTTTTTACAGTAAATCCTCATGATAATCATGTTGATTACTGATATTAAGGCGTTTAATAGTCCATATAATATTAATTTGTCGCTGGCGTAGTTTACAATTATGATAGCTGAAACAAGATTTAGTACTGCCACCAATATTCCCACAATGCTATAATATAAAAAGTCCTCATGGGCGTTGATCATAGCATCGTATGGTACTGTGATGATGGTGATAAATGTGCTTATTATCAGAAATATATATATAATTTTTGCTGCGTCTGTTCTATCGTCGGGTATATAAAAAATGCCGTTGAAAAAAGGGTAATACATTATCAACATTATTGCAGCAATTGCAATACCAATGGCTGTATGCAGTATTATGGTGTTGTTGAAAATTGATATTGTTTTTTGTTGATCGTTTTCTCCTTCGGAATAGTTCATAAAGCGTTGTGTGGCTTGTGTCATAGCCAAATTGAGACTTGCCAACATAGCCATTGCACCAGCTACAGTTCCGAAAACACCAAAATCACTATCTCCTAATGCGTTTAAAATCATTCTTGTGGTAAAGAACGACAACACCATTGTTATCAATGTTTTTACATTTAGGAGGAATGTGTTTTTTATTATCTTTGTATTGCTGCTCGGCATTTTTTTTATCAGTTGTGCGTCTGATAGTAGTTTTTAAACCATTTGACGAATTCTTTTATCCCATCATCTAAATGTGTTGTGGGTTTATATCCATAATCGTTTTCAAGTTGTGTGGTGTCGGCATAGGTTTGATACACGTCACCTTTTTGCATTGGCATAAAATTTATCTGGGCTTTTTTGCCAATAGACTCTTCTAATATGTGAATAAAATCCATCAGTTGAGTGGGATGTCCACATCCTATGTTGTAGATTTTTGCGGTAGCTTCTTCGCCCGAAGCTTTTTCCACTACACGGCTTACTCCTTCTACTATATCGTTGATAAATGTGAAGTCGCGGCTTAAGTTACCGTTGTTGAATACTTTTATGGGTTCTCCTTTTATAATGGCATTGGCAAATAGCATTGGCGCCATATCAGGTCGTCCCCACGGACCGTAAACTGTAAAAAATCTTAATCCTGTGGTGTTGAATTTGTATAACGTGGTGTATGTAAACGCCATAAGCTCGTCGGCTTTTTTGGTGGCTGCATAAATACTTACCGGTGTGTCGGTGCGGTCGCTTTCTGAAAACGGTATTTTGCTATTTTTGCCGTAAATGCCTGATGATGAGGCGTATATTAAATGCTGTATCTTATTGTGCCTACAACATTCTAATATGTTTAAAAATCCTAATACATTGGTTTGTACATAGGTATATGGATTTTCTATGGAATATCTTACACCCGGTTGTGCTGCAAAATTGATTACTGTATCAAATTGTTCTGATTTGAATAGGGCTTGAAGCAATTCTCGATCTTCTATATCAAGTTTTATGAATGTGTAATTGGGTTGTGAGCTGCTGACTATGTGTTGATTGTAACTTGTGCCATTGAGGTTGATGCCTAATTGCTCAAGCCTTGATGTTTTTAAATATACTGGATAATAATCGTTTAAATTGTCGATGCCTATTATCTCGTGACCTTTTCTAAGCAATTTGCTCGCTGTATGATGTCCTATAAATCCTGCCGCTCCAGTAATGAGTATTTTCATTCTTTCTATAATTCTCGTTTAATAATATGATGTTCCCTTTGTTTCAATACAGAGGGACACCCGCTTAATTAAGGGGTTTATTTAACTTGGTACAATATATTGTTTGTCAAGTTTTTATTGATGTCCAATAAAATTTTTGAAAACATGCTTTTATATTGTATATATGTGCAAGATACGTGCTAAATAATTAAACCGTATCTATAAATTTTTGTTCCACTTTGTTGAATAATATCAATCCTATGAACAAAAGTACTACTGTTACGCCTGCCGAGTAAAGCAGCATATTGGCGTTGAAGGTGCCTACACCGAGTATAGAGTATTTGAATCCCTCCACCACTGGGGCAAGGGGGTTGAATAATAGTAGAAACCTATATTTCTCAGGTATGAACGACACAGGGTAGATTATCGGAGTGCAGTACATAAGCAACTGTATGCCAAAGCCTACAAACATACTTAGGTCGCGGTATTTGGTGGTAACAGAACTAATGATAATGCCCATTGCCAAGCCCATAACGCCCATTATCAGACACATAAGTGGTATCGAAAACGCCCAGGCGTTGAGGTGTATGTCGGCTCCTTGGCAATAGTAGTAGATGTACATTGCTATGAGTATTAGGCTCTGAATTAGAAAAGCGATAAATGCAGTTATAATTGTGCTGAGCGGTAATATCATTCGCGGAAAGTAGACTTTGGAAAAAATCTGTTGGTTTCCCATGAACACTCCCGATGTAGACTGAATACACCTTGAAAAAAATCCCCAAATCAATGTGCCAGTAAAGTAGAATAGGGGAGCGGGGACGCCGTCGGTGGATATACCGGCTACGTTGGCGAAGATGATAGTAAATGTGATGGTGGTGAATATGGGTTGTAATATGTGCCACAGCGGGCCGAGAATGGTCTGTTTGTATGCAGCTACAAAGTCGCGCCTTACTAGCAGTATAAGCAGGTCGCGGTAGCGCCATATCTCTTTGAAGTGAAAGTCCAAAAGATTGCGTCTTGGCTTAATCACCTCGGTCCATTCTTTGTCGGTTGTTTCTTGCATATTCTACTGTTGTTTTACTCTGCAAAGATACCAATTATTTTGGCTCGTAATAAAAATTTGTAGTTTTGTGCAAAAATTATTTGTTGTAATTACTTTTTTACTACTTTTATAATCCGAAAAAATTAACATATTTAACGATGAAACTCAAAACATTACTGATGACAGCTATAGTTTCGGCGACGGTTTCTGCCGGTGCACAGACCCAAAGCAATGTGAAATCCGCTATCGAGGCTATGGCCTCCGACCCTTATTTTTTCAACGCACAGATTGGTGTTCTCGCTATCGACATCAACACCGGTGCCACCATTGCTGAGTACAATCCTGACATGAGCCTTACGCCGGCAAGCAATATGAAACTGTTTTCTACAGCAGCCGCTCTCGAAATGTACGGTCCTGAATACACTTTCGATACTAAACTCGCTTACACCGGCTCTATCGACAAAAACGGACGTCTGCGTGGCAACCTTTTTATTATAGGTGGTGGCGACCCTACGTGGGGTTCTAAATATTTCGATATCGATGCCACTTACAACGACAAACTTGTGCAAGCGATTATCCGTGCGGGCATCAAGCAGGTGTCGGGCAACATCATTGCCGACGCGTCGATATATCAAAAAGAGATGGTGCCCACCACTTGGAGCTGGGAAGATATGGGCAATTATTATGGCGCTGTGCCGTCGGGACTTTGTGTCAACGACAATGTAGTTACTCTCCATTTCCGCACAGGCGCTAAGGGTTCTCTTGCTCAGTATGTTAACAGCGAGCCATATATTCCTGGAATGACTGTAATTAGTTGCGCCACAGCCGAAAACATCCGTCGCGAAAACACCAACGTATTTGGCAAGGCTTATCAATTAGAGAAAATGATTGCTGGTCCAATGCCAATGAACAATCCTGATGTAACTGTCCGCGCCATTATGCCCGACCCCGCTCGTTTTGTTGCCGAAAAACTTAAAAACACTCTCGACGATCAGGGAATACCTGTTTACGGCAATGTCTTTACTACTTTTGACACCACCTATGTACCCGACGAGCGCAAGCAGAAGGAGTTTTTTACCCTCAAATCACCCACTCTCGCCGAAATTATCAAGATGACAAACCTTTACAGCGTTAACCTTTTTGCCGAGCATTGCCTCTGCCTTGTGGGATTAAAACAGGTGAAAACCACCGACGTTACCACTGCTGCCAATTCGCTTATGTACTGGTGGAATACTAAGGGAATGGATACCAAGGGTTTATCTATCAACGACGGTTGCGGACTTTCGCACTACGACATTGCCACACCGCGTCAACTTTGCTATCTGCTTCAATATATGAAAACCAAAGGACAGTATTACAAAGAGTTTAACGAGAGCCTGACAATGTGCGGCGGTAAGGGTACTATGGGCAGCATGTGTCGCAATACCCGCGCCTTCAACAATGCACGTGGCAAAAGTGGCACAATCCGTCGTGTAAAATCATATTCAGGCTACGTTACATCGCTGTCGGGCAAGGAGATAGCCTTCTCTATCATCACCAATAATTTTACCTGCACCGGCAACGAGGCTCGTGTGCGTATGGAAAAAATTATTGCTGCTTTGGCTGATTACAACGAATAACCTACTGAGCTATCATTACGTTACCCGACAATGTGCGTGTGCCAATGATGTCGTTGTAACTGATTATGTAAAAGTATGTGCCGCTACTCATACCGTTGCCGTCCCATACAAAGTCGGGATTGGCGGATGAGTAAACTTTTTGCCCGTTACGTGTAAAAATGTGTATCGAAAAGCCTTCGGGACGGTTGCTGTATTTTATATGAAAATTGTCGTTGATGCCGTCGCCGTTGGGAGTAAAGATGTTAGGAATATTTAGGGTGATGTTTTCTTTTTCTGGCAAAGGCGGTTCTGGTTGTGGTTCTGGTTGTGGTTTCGGCTCTGGCTCTGGTTCAGGGTCTGGTTTTGTTTTCTCTTTAATCACAAAACTTACCGATGTAGAATTGATGCACCCTTCGAGGTCTTCGTAGAAATCAAAAGAATATGTGTTCGGTTGGTTGAATGTGAAAGAGATTTTGCCTGTATTTTTGTCGAAATGGGTGGCAACGTAGCTTCCTCCTGAGGTTTGGGCGTAGTTGAATTTTGACCTCTCGTTGTCGGCAAACCCGCTGATTGCAATGGTTATCTGCTCGCCTTCAATGCCTTCTATTTGCACGTCTTGAGCGTTAGAGATTGAGGCAAAAGATAGAAATAATAATAAGGTGTAGACTTGTTTTCTCATATGCAGTTATTTTTTTATTCTTTGATAATATTCAAATTATTTAGTTGTGGCAGTATCTCCGCTGTGTTATCTTTGTTGGGCTTGGTTTCGCAGTAGGCGTTCTTTATCTTGGTGATGGTGTATTTGCCTGGGGCTTGGGGTAGGGTGAACTCAGTGTCGGATGTTGTTATAGTCTGCTCTTCGCCGTTAAAGGTATAAAATATTTGGTATGGGGCGTTGCCTGTGAGAGATATTTTGAGCGGTTCTCCATGGCAGACGATAGCGTTGTTGAATGTGGCGGAGGCCTTGTGGTCTAAAATGGAAATTTTGCGGGTTGGTACTGTTTTTATGTGTCCATTTTTTAGTGTTACTTTAAGCGATACTGTGTAAATCCCTGTTTGAGAGTATTTGTGTGTTGGAGATGCATCTGTTGATGTGGAACCGTCGCCAAAATCCCATTCGTAAGCAATGATTTCGTTTCGTGGGTCGGGAAAAGAAAAAGTAGCATTGCGGTCGCAGTCAGAGTTGCAAGCAAATAGTTCGTAGGTGTAGAGGTAGTTAGGGAAATTTATATCAGAATCAGGAATGTCGGCATCGGTGTAAAGAGTTTCAAAACGTGGGTTGTCTGTCTCAGAATCGTACACTATCATCATAGATTTGCCGTTGCGGACGTAAATGTTACCATCGATACCGATGCGGATAGTTGAGTAGTTTTCATTGTCTACTGGCTGAGTTGAATTTATCACTTCGGTGTTGTAAATGCCATTTTCGATATCACTGATTTTTATGCGGACTAATTCGTTTCTCTTTGGACTATTACTAACAACGCGTGTATGATAAAAGTATTTTCCGGTGGTAGATATGTCAACCAATTTGCTTTCCGCTTTGATGTTATAAAAACAAAGGCCGGTTATCGAGCCTCTATCTTGATCGAATGATATGCAAAGCGTTTTAGGTTGATTGGGTACTTTTGCGTATATTTTGCCGTTGTCTGTAACATTATAATTTGCGATATTTACTGTTGTTCCCCAATAATCGTCTTTTTCTAAATGAAGATACGATTTCTTTTTTGATATTATTGATGAGCCGTTCAAGTTGATTGCCACTACGCTGTCTTCATAACTGCTTTTAGTTATCACCCAAATACTTTTACCATCGGTATGCGACATTCCTGCAAAAAATGGTAGTTCAAAATCACGGTCTTGATCACCACCTATTGTGCTACCGTAAATTATATCTTTGAAATAAGCAATATTAGTGTATTCGTGGATGATAAAATCCTTGCCTTTGTCTGTATTATCGAAGATATTTTTACAAAAGCATCTAATTTGAGCTTTGCCAGTACGTATTAATGAATCAATTTCGCTGTTGTACTCCCATTTGTATGTAAATGAACTATGGATAATGTAAGAGTATTTGTTGTCGGGACTTTTGAGCATAAATGGAGGTGGAGTCCATATACCGGCATCGTTTTCGGATATAGAATCTTCATTAAAATAGTTAAGCGAACAAACTCCATTACTGGCGGCTGTACCATTTTTATCTCTATAATACTTTCTCCCCAATTTTACTAAAGGATTGCCGTTATTGTCGGATAGGAGACTGTGAAAAATATAGTGATACCCATCGCCTGTTATTCCGTTGTGTGTAACAAGGCTCGTTGTACCATCTAGCTCTATGTGCATGATGGTGTTTTTACCAACTATAAAATTGGAAAATTCAAGTTGTGCCGAAGCTATGTTAATGGTGAGACATAGCATAATCGGCACAACTATTAGTTTAATTAAAGAACGGGTCGAAAACAAGGCGAACAGCGTATCCATAATCTTTATTCGAGTTATTTCTAAGTCCTGCATATAAATAACTTGCTGACCAAGGATGATTATCATACATCCACTCATTTCTGTATATAGACAACCTCCGTCTTAATCCTTTTGTATCTGTGGACATCCAATAATCACCTGAGTGTGTTATGTGTGCGCAATCTTTTGTGTATATTTGTTTTAATGCGTAATCAGGGAATCCTGGCCATTGTTCTCTTATATACTCAATCTCGTCTGGATAGTTGACATTATATAAATCTCTAAATCCTCCAAGTGAATGATTGGCATCGGAATCCCTATATTTTTCATCTAATCCAAATACAAAGGCGTTGTAGTATCCGTACTCATTCCCTACATAAATCTCATCGATGGTTTCGTCTGTGATAGTATCGTATAAGTGATGCATATCGGTTTCAAATAAATCTGCAATATCGTAATCTCTCATAAGACGTCCTCTAATTGTTCTTGTTTTGCCTGGCACTTCTTTACCATTTCGAACCAATGGAAGTTTCATATAAATGTAATCTTTTATATGGTCTGCTCCATATTTAGTGTAGAGCAAACCATATTCCTTTAAATAAGAATAATCGTTTGCATACGGTCCGCACTCGCTTGTAATTACTTGTGTAGTATCTTTCAAATATACCTCAAACGGATATGGTATGTCTAAGTTTGTTAGCATTATATAAAAATATTTAGAGGGATCAGATTTTCTACAAACTTTCATAGTTTCGTATGTCTTATTGGGATTTTCTGCAAAGAAAGCGACACCTGTTTCAATGTCAACAATATCCTTGTCTCTTTGGTCTACAAGTAATCCCTTTTTCAGACTATTTTTGGGCGGTGTAAATCTAATGGAAAAAACGTCTTTCAATTTGCTGTCTGAATCTGATAAACTCAGTTTCTTCGTTTCATTTCCTTTTAATTGGCTTATTTCATCATCTTGACAAGAAGATAATGTTAATGCTATGGCGGTTGTCACCATAAAGTATTTTATAAAATATAGTTTCATTATTTTCTGATTTAATTTAGTGATTTATATGGATTTATATTTTAAATCCCTGTTTGATAGAATTTGTTTTGTTGTTAGCTACTGCGTAAGCAACTTTTTAATGATAGTTACGTATTCATCTTTACCTCCTTTTTTAAGGTTGGACTTTTAGGGGGACGGTGATAAGGTTCGGAATTCTTGCATCCGTCCCCTTTTGTTTTATTACGCTCCAAAAATATCTTCAAAAAAACGTATTATCAAACGTTGGTTATGATTTTTACCGATAGCTACTATCGGGATTTGTAATTGTAGTACAGTATATTAATTGCCAATATAATCTTAACAATGGCACAGATTAACCTATGGATATAATTGCCTATATTTGTCTATCGTTTTTACCGATAGCAGTAATCGGTAAAAATAAAACAAAGCAAAAAATCAACGCATATACAAGTATTTATGTACGGCTTTGCTTTCGTGTAGCATTTTGATAAATTCTACCGCCGAATGTTTGTGATAGTCGTTTTTAAGGTAATGTACACAACCCTGCATCTCGGTAAGGGGCGAGTTTATCTTCACAGCCGTAAGTCCTGTGCAATTGTGAATGGTGGATTCTGAGAGTATTGATAGAAAATTGCTGTTCTCCACCAATTTTAAAAGCATATTCACCTCATTTATTTCTATTGCCACTTTTAAACAACGGTCTTCGTGCTTGAATATCTCGTAAAAAGTGTTTCGCGCCTGCAAACCTTTTGACGGCATTACAAAATTATATGGCTCAATATCCGAGAATGTCACGGCCTTTTTTTGTGCTAATGGGTGCCCCGAACGCATTATTACTGATAAATTATTATTGAAAAGTACCTGATGCTCAATCTCTTTGTTGTTTTCTGCGGAGCGGAATGCGAGAAAAAAGTCAAGTTCCCTGCGACAGAGCATTTCGGTGAGTTCTGCCATAGTTTTGTAGTGAATGTTGAGTTTTATACCGGGGTAAATTCTTGTGAAATTACAAATCGTTTCGATAAGCATCTGACCAAACGAGTATGTTACACCAATATTCAAACATCCCGTGGCAATTTTTTTAAGGTCGAGAAATCGTTGGTGGCAGTTGTTGATGTCGCTGACAATTTGCCGTGCAAAGGGTAGTAACTCATATCCCGCTTCGGTGAGTGTTACTTCGTGACTTGTGCGATAAAATAATTCTTCTTCAAGTTCAAGTTCTAATTGTTTAATTTGTTGGCTTAATGTACTTTGGCTTATACATAGTTTTTTTGCCGCTTCCGAAAAGTTGAGCGTTTGAGAGGTTTCTACAAAATAGATTAGTTGACGTATTTCCATATTTTTAGTTGTTTAGTTTGCAAATATGGAAATAATTTTTGATAATGTCAATTTTTAGATAAAAATAATGCCGTTGAGTTTATTTGCTCAACGGCATATGTATTTTTGATATATTGCGCTATACTACCTCTAATATTCAGGGAAATAAATCTCGTCTTGATGACAGTCGTTGTCGATGTAATAATTGATAAAGATGCCTCCGTCGTACATGGATACTTGACCTAATTCATCGTAGTGGTTTAATTCTTTTTCCTTTGTGGATGGGGTAATGCCCGACGAGGTGTATGTAAAGGTCATAAATTTGTTGCTTGCCACGGCGTTGAGACCTATTACATATATTGTCCATTTGCTACCTTTTTTATCTTCGGGAAACCAATGCACCATTGTTTCGGCGCAGTTGCCGTTTTGGTCGGGCAGGGCTGTGTGATATAATTCTCGATTTGATTCGTTGTTAAATTCCCCTTTGTCGAGGCCGGGGACGTTTTCGGTAAGGTATTTTTTGATTTTTTCGGTGTTGGGCGGTGTAGGCGGTTTGGGTGCTTCTTCTTCGCAATAGTCGCCCTCTTCGCCATCGTAGGGGTAATAATCATCCACATCTTTACAAGCAAGCACAATGGCGCAGGCAAGGGCGGGGATTAATGCTTTTTTCATAGTGCGATTTTTTTAGATGTAACGCACAAATATAAGGATTTTTTACCGATTTTTACTCAACAGTTCGGATAAATATGTTTAATCATCTTCTGATTTTAACATTTCTTTGCCATTCCATAAATATTTATCTTGATGAGTTTCGTTGTTGATGAAATAATATATATCAATTCCATCGTTGTGCATATATACGCTGCCTAAATTACAGTAGTTATTTAAATCATCTTCTACTTTGTCTGGCGTAATGCCAGTGGAAGTATTGTACATGTAGGCAGAAAACTTGTTGCTTGCAATTGCGTTGAGGCCAATTGTGTATATTTTCCAATTATTGTCCTTTGATTCTAAAGGATACCAATGTATCAAATTGATGGCACAATTACCGTTTTGGTTTGGAGGAGCAGTATGTATTAAACTTCCCGAATCATAATTGAATATAAAATCTCCTTGACTAAATTCTGGGACGTTTTGTATAAGATAGTTTTCAATAAATTGTTCGTCTGGAAATTCTTTTAACCCTTTTCCCCATTCTTTGTCGAGACCGCAACCCCAATTATGATAAGTCATTTTTGTTGCGTTTTTGCAAGTTAGATAGCTGGGATAATTGCGGCACAGATGGGGCTTAAGGTTTGCGCAACCTTTGATTGGTTTATGTATTTCGTATTTTACCAAAGGATTATCATTCCATATTTCATATCTTCCCATGTGATAATAATTATTACGTAATATTGTACACTCAATATGATTGCAAGGGTCTACTGATAATTCATCTTTGGGCATACTCATAACTGTACAGATTTCAATTAAGTAAGTGTAATTTTGATTTGTTGCACTAAATCTCCATCCGTACTGATTTTCTTTTAGGGCAAACTCATAGTCAGAATATGGAATTATATTGAGTATTTCGGTGTGGTTGCCGTTGTAGTTGAATGTTACTGAGTCCCCTTTTATGATAATTGTTTCGGCTTTTTTTATGAATGTAGGTAGTGAGGCAGTATCATAGCATTGCGGAATAAACTTGTCTACTTGAATCTCTATTTCGGGAAATAATGTTTCTGTTGAAAGTAGTCCATATTTTAAGTTGTGGTCAGCGCTTAAACTATTCCAATAATAAAAGTGTCGAGAATCTAATATAAATAATTGAGGAGGAAATGAAGGAGATTCGTCTTTTAGGCGTTCTTTGCGGTCGGGACCGGGGACAATGACACGAATGTAGTCAGGAGCCGACAGATCTTTGCGTTTTATACTGAACTCCCATTGATGACATCCGTCTTCTATTGTTTCCGTACTATGCTCTTTGTCGATAAAGTATGAGAAATTTTTGTAATTTTGGTTAATAACCAAACTGTCAGAGCCGTATACTATGATTGAAGACAACTTAGATATATAATCCCCTTCTTCGCAATTGATTACCACTGGCTCTTGTTTTGTACAAGCCGCAAGTACAATGACGCAGGCAAGGACGGGTATAAATACTTTATTCATAGTGCGTGTTTTTAATTTTAACATACAAATATAATCATTCCTATAACGCGCTAAATAATGAATATTACAAAAAAAATAGCGGGGACAGAAAAAAATCCATCCCCGCCGGCTATGTTATATAGAAGAGTTATGCCGCTGCTGTGCGTTTTACCGCCGAGGCAATAGGTGTGGTACGGCTGTTTTCGCAGCGGTTGACAGGTTGGAAAATCTCGTCGATACCGGCGTCGCCTGTGTTGGTAACTTTTTCGCCGTGGCGGGCGTGGTTAAAATAGTGTTCTGCTTTGCGAGTCTTTTCGGCTGCGCGGGTAACAAAGGCGGCTATCAATGCGGCCGCAATCAGTGTCCAAATTAATATCTGTGCCATTTTTATTGCGTTTAATTTTTATGACACAAAGGTACGGGCTAAAAATGCGTTGTGCAAACTTTGGCTGAGGTTTGTTTCAATAGCCACTATCGTTGCCGTCAATGATGGATTTTGTTTTTTATCCAATCATACAGTATTTTTTTACGGTGTCGCTTTCGCGGAGCATTTTGATAAACTCTACGGCTGAGTGCTTGCGGTAGTCGTTTTTGAGAAAATGTATGCAGCCCTGCATCTCGTTTTGGGGCGAATTGATGGGTACCGCTTTGAGGTCGGTGTAGTTGTGTATGGTAGATTCTGAGAGTATCGAGAGCAGGTTGCTACTCTCCACAAGTTTCAGAAGCATATTCACTTCGTTGATTTCGATGTTTACTTTCAGGCGGCGCTCTTCGTAACGGAATATTTCGTCGAATGTGTTGCGTGCTTGAAGTCCTTTTGATGGCATTACAAATGTGTAAGGTTCAAGGTCGGAGAATGTTACCGATTCTTTTTGGGCAAGGGGATGCCCGTAGCGCATTATGGCTGCGAGACTATTGTTGAACAATACCTGATGCTCAATGTCGCGGCTGTTTTCGGCAGGACGGAAGGCAAGGAAGAAATCCAATTCACGTTTTTGGAGCATCTCAGAGAGTTCTTCCATTGTTTTGTAATAGATTGATAGTTTGATGCCTGGATATAGTTTTGTAAAGTTGAAAATGGTTTCTATGAGTATCTGACCAAACGAATATGTAACGCCGATATTCAGGCTGCCTGAGGATATAGATTTGATATCATCGACCCTCTGTCGGCAGTTGTCGGCATCGCTCACGGTTTTGATGGCATACGGAAGTAGCGCACTGCCTGATTCTGTGAGTGTTACCTCGTGACTTGTGCGGTAAAAAAGGTCGTCGCCAAGTTCGTTCTCCAACTGTTTAATCTGCTGGCTAAGAGTACTTTGGGTAATATTCAGACTTTTGGCTGCCGTTGAAAAATTGAGCGATTTTGCCGCTGCAACAAAGTATTTTAATTGTCTAAGTTCCATTGTGCTTCAAATTTTTGGCAAAGTTCGTGATTATTTGGCTAACAATAAAACAGTGGCTGTGGTTTTTTACTATTGCTGCTATCGTAATTGCTAATAGTTGAGGAATTTTTTTATTTCATATTTTCGTTAAAATCAGGAGTTATACTCCGTATTTTCTTGTAAAATCAGGAGTTATACTCCGTATTTTCTTGTAAAATCAGGAGTATTATGCTTGATTGCATCATCTTTTTTATGATTTTTATTCGTCATATAAAAAAAACTCATACCGTTTGTAAACGGATAGTGGTAAATGAAGCCATTATCCTGTGCAAAAGTTTCTATCGCATATTTTTCCTATATATCTCCACCCCGGTTTTATCTATTGCCTCAATAAACCCTTTATCTGTGAGTTTATCGTAGATGGAAATATCAAGGAAATATGGCAACAACAAATCGTCGATTTCGGTAAAAATCTGCCCTAAATGTTGACGTGTGAGATTAGAACCTTTGAGTGTGATGTCGATATCCGAAAATGGCTTGTAATTGTCCTTGGCACGCGAACCATAGAGTATTACGCTCTCAACTTCGGGATGGCGGGGGAAAACGCTTATCAGTTTGTCGAAATATTTGTCGTCGAGACCGTATTTCATTGTTGTCCGGGGTAAAGAGATTTGGTTAAGGATTGTTCAAACGCAACAAACAGATTGTGGTAACGCATTAGGTCGTCCATTACCGAGTCGGCTTCTTCTTCATCGTAAACGTGAGCCATTGTGTTGCGCGATTCTAACATCGACATCCAAGCGGTTTCGGTAATAATGCCCATTTGGAGGGCAAGACGTATTGCATTGCGCGGACTATTTGCCATACCTTCGTAACCGTTGTATTCGGCATAGTCTTTCATTACCTTCCAAGCAAGTTCAAAGGTAAACTCAAAACGCTTGATTATCGAATCGCGCATCATCGATTTTATTATTGAGTTTTCGTCGGTTGCATCTTCGTATTCCAAAATGGCTTCGCTAAGACGTTGAAGCGCCGAACGATAACGTAAAAATCGTTCTTGACAGCGGTTGAGTGTGTGTTCCATAATTGATAACAATTAATGTTTATGCGGCAAAGATAATATGTTTTATCTGTTTTATATCTCCTCCAAACCCAATTCGCGCAGAAAACTATTGTGTTCGGCGCGGAATTTTTCGATTTCTAAGTCAATGTTCTTCAACTCTTTCTGAACTTTTGCCAAATCTACACTTACTTCTTCTATTGAAAGGTTGACGTAGCGGGTGATGTTCAGATTGTAGTTGTTTTCCTTGATTTCTTGCAGCGACACACGGCGCGAATAACGCTCAATCTCAGCCCTTTCGCGGTAGGTGTCCACTATCATTTTCACGTCTTTTTCGCGAAGGTTGTTTTGACGTTTTATCTTTTCGTAATGTTCGTCGGATGAAGCGTTTATAAAAAGAACGTCAGAATTTTTGCGGCATTTTTTCAAGACCAAAATGCAGACAGGGATTCCCGTTGAATAGAACAGGTTTTGTGGCAATCCGATGATGGCGTCTATATTGTCGTCGTTGATGAGTTTTGTACGGATTGCCTCTTCTTTGCCACTGCGAAACAAAACGCCGTGGGGCAGAATAATAGCCATTGTGCCACTGTCGCTCAGATAATGGAATCCGTGAAGGAGAAAAGCAAAGTCTGCCGCAGACTTGGGTGCAACGCCATATCGCGAAAAACGGAAATCTTTTTCCTCTTTTTCGCCCGGCTCCCAACGGAGACTAAAAGGAGGATTTGCCACCACAGCGTCAAATTTTATATGACTGCCCGGAATCTCCTCTTTCAGCACTTTCCAATCGTTGACAAGTGTATCGCCGTGGTAAATCTCAAACTCGGTGTCTTTTACACCGTGAAGAAGCATATTCATTCGGGCAAGGTTGTAAGTGGTGATGTTTTTTTCCTGACCGTATATCTTGCCCACACCGTTTTCACCCATAGTCTTTTTTACATTGAGGAGCAAAGATCCTGAACCACAGGCAAAGTCAAGCACGTTTTCGAGTTTTGGTTTCTTGCCGTTTTGAGGGTCTTGACAATCAAGTACTACGATGTTGGATAGTATATCTGAGATGCGTTGCGGAGTATAAAATTCGCCCGCCTTCTGACCTGCACTTGCTGCAAATTTGCCTATCACATACTCGTAAGCATCGCCCAATGCATCGGTCGTTTCTGCAAAGTCTTCCAATTTGTCGGCTATGGTGTTGATGATTTTGCATAGCAAGAGATTGCGTTCAGTAGGATTTTTGCCCAATTTGTCGGAGTCGAGGTGAATTTCAGAAAACAATCCTTCAAACGTATTGCCGAAAGCATCGTTTTCTATCTTCTTGAATCCGTCCGACAATGTGCTGAGCAAATCCGCGCTTTGTTTGCTTGCCAATTTGCGAATATTGTCCCACAGATATTGAGGCTCAATAACATAATGCACCTTGCGACGCATCTGTTTTTCAAATTCTTCGATGTCGTTAGGATTCTTTTTATACCAATCGAGCAACGGAGTTTTGCTTTCGTTGTCGTATTCCTTGCCCAACTCTTTTTTAACGGCTTCTCTGTATCTCCAAGAGATATTGTACAAAAACAGAAACGAGAGCATATAGTCTCGGAAACTGTCTGCATTCATTGAACCTCGTAGTTGGTCGGCGATTGCCCAAAGGATGTCGCCTAATTTATTTTGATTATTTTCTGACATATCTTAATTATATTATGAATTGGAATGAATCTTTTAGTTTGTTGAATATTTTTGTAATCAGTTCTTTATCATCATTGGATAAGACTGCATTTTGTTGCGGGGTGTATATGTTCTTATGAGTACGACTATTTATAATATCTGCATAAGCGGTTTGCTCTGCGTTTGTAAAACCTAACACGTGTAATACATAACTAAATTGTCCGCTACCCAAAAACGAAGATATATTTTCAAGTAGTTGCCGCAGTAATGCAAAATGATACATTTCCAATGAATTGTTGACCACAGCCTCGCTTATTATTTGTAGAATCCTCAAATGATAAAGTAGGACTTCATTTTTGGGATTTAACAATTGATAATCACCATTGTTGCATTCTAATAGTTTGATTGAATGTTTTTTCTTGAATTTATCTTTTTTCTCCCCCTGTGTCAGCCACGTGCTCAGCACGGTAGCCAAAGCAAGGTGATGTGTGGTGATTATTATTTTACGAGTTTCGTAGTATTTTTCAATGAGTTCATATATTGAAAAAACTGTTGTAAACAAGTTATGTTCGTCAATGCTTGATATTGGGTCGTCAATGAAAATGTATTGACTTTCAAAGTCATCAGTTGACGAATCAAATATAGCCAAGAAAAAACACCAAATGAAAATTTTCTCTTCTCCTCTTGATATTTTTATAGGGGTCAATGACGGATCATTTTTGATAAAGAATGAAACTGATGAAATACCTCTCGCATAATCATCATAGTATTTTAAAGAAAAATCATATTTAGGATTGTATGGAGATAGTTTTTCCTTCAATTTTTCTTCTGTGATTTGCCAATGTATTCGGTTTAAATAACACTCGCTTATGGTTAATTTTACGTTAGTATTGTCCCATACAAACAAATCCTCGCTGAAAGCATTATAGTAGAACCCATTTATATCATTATCATTGGCGAAGTCTTTGAATGCAACGGAAAGCCTTGTCTTACCTGTTGCGTTAAACGCATAGATAAGATGGATATTCTCTCGTGAATTTGACAATTCTTCCGCAATATTACTTAATGTTTTCGCCATAATTATCTGATTTTGACAAACATTTTTTGCATTAAACCTTTTTTGTGCTCCTGCAATTTTGTTAGTTTTTGTTCGTTTGTTTCTATCTCGCTGTCTATCGACGATAGACACGCGGCAATTTTCTGTTGTTCGGCGAGGGTAGGGACGGATACTCGGATAGCACTAAATTTTTCATATTTTAAATTTAGTGTGTCATTTACAAGACCTTGCGAGTGTTGATGGAAAACATTAATCATTTTCCGTGTCTTAAACATATAATAGAAAAACAAAGAAAAAATGTTTTCCTTAGGTTTGCATACTGTATATGCGGGACTAACAATCCCTTCTGTATCTACCCATACGCATCTACCTTGCCACATTCTCATTGTATTATATGCTATATCTCCAATACAAACGCGGAGATATTTTGATTTATCTGCATTGGAATTGTCTTTGCGATTTGTTTCTTCTTGTGGTATAATGCCATTTTCTGTCAATGATAGCAATGGCAGATTGATACATTTTTTTTCTATTCGTTCATCAAAACAATCCCCTAACAGTTTCACTTGCCAATCCCCTGAAAATTCGGGGAAACGCAATTCGGGGACGGCGCAATTGTTTTTCGGAAACAATTGCTGCATCAATCCTTTTTTATGTTGTTTCAACAATTCGATTTTGTCGCCAACGGATTTTATCAAATCGTCTAACGATGACAGGCACAAGGCAATTTTGCGCTGTTCGGCGATGGTAGGGATGGTGATGGTCAAATTGAAAAATTCATCTGCACTAATATTCAATAATCCGTGATTCCTTGCGCCTTCTTGGGCTACTTTACCTATTTGATTATTGAATATAGTTGTTTCAAAATATTGTTCAAAGAAATCTTTATCGTTGTTGTCTATAATCCCGAAACATATATATAGTGTTGAAACAACACCTTTTTCGTATTGTTTCAAAGGCTTTATTGCTCCAAATTCGTAACCGCCTGAACGACTTTTATTGTAGGCAAATTCGCCTTTGTGTATCAAATAATAATTTGTAACGTCATTAGACGCCACGTTTTTATTGAAATAATCGTTTTGGCTAATCAATCCGTATTGTGCTGAAATTGTCAATACATTTTGATTGTTTTCGCGGTTTTTCCTTGTAATACGGTCTGCGACCGCCCCCAATCGTTTCACCTGCCAATCGTCGTGAAATTCTGGGAAACGCAATTCGGGTGCGTATGTCGTTTCTGTTGTCATTTTGTTTATTCCTCCCAAGCATTTAATCCTGAAATTTCTTTGCCCTTTGCCATACGTTTGAGCAATGGCACTATCCGTGCCATAAACTCTTTTTCTTTGGCAACACGCTCGCGCCAACCGAGTTCAAGCGGTTCAAATAGTTCGGTTAGTTGGTCGTTGTCCAATATCAGGCGGTCGAGTGTCCGGGTGATAAATGCCTTCAAACTATCTTTGTCGAGTTGGAAATCATTTGCGATGCTGTTGATTTCGTTGTCGTATTTATGTTGCTTGAAGTCTTCAAAGTCTTTCTTAACTTCATCGACGGTTTTGCCATTGATATCGTCCTTGTCGAGCGAATTAATGTATTCGATAATCTCATCGCTGTTGTCCATAAAGTTGGAACTTGATTTTATAATGTTGATGATTTGCTCTTTGGTGAGTTTTTGCTTGGTCTCTTTGCCTGTCCATTTGGCAATCAACTCCATTATATAATCATAATCTATTATTACCGAAGCAAAAAGAACAAATTCAAAATCCAAATTGTCGTCGTTGAAATCGTTTGCTCCGTTGTCAGGCTCGTTTTGTGCCGAGGATTTTTCAAATTTGATGGCTTTGGCGGTTTCCAAATATGCAACCCTGAATCCGATCAAATCTTCCTGTGGCAAAATATCCTCAATTATTTGTTCGTCTTCTTCGGTGGCGTCGGTATATTGGTCGAGTTTTGTCTTTAATTTCTGAATTTGTTTGAAATTATTGATAAACTGACATTTGGCCTCGTTCCCACAAATATTGTAAACATCTTCGGGCGACAATGTGAGTTGCTGACGATGCATAAAGTCTTCGAGATTGCTGACTGCTTCTTTGTATTGTCTGATGACCTCTTCTTTGGGTTCTACGAGCCAAATTGTGCTTTTGGTGTTCAAGTCTTCTCCCGAAAACAATGCAACCGCCCTATCTACTTCGTCTTGCAACCCCCTGAAATCCAAGATATTTCCCTGCGGTTTGGTGTCGTTGAGCACTCTGTTGGTACGCGAAAACGCTTGAATTAGCGAATGGTATTTGAGGTTTTTGTCCACATAGAGAGTGTTGAGGTACTTGGAATCAAATCCCGTCAACAGCATATCTACAACAATGGTAATGTCGAGTTTGTTTTTATGTGCGTATGTTTCATTTGAGAATTTTTGGTTTTTGATTCTCAATTGCACATCTTGATAATATATGTCGAACTCTTGAAGCGAAAAACCGCTTTTCAGGGCTTTTTCGTCGCCTTTTGCATATCCTTCAATGAATTGTTTATTGTAGTCTTCGATAATTTCTTCCAAAGCCGCCTTCTTTTTGTTTTGGTCGGTTTTGTTGTCGTATCTCTCTTGCTGCAAATCCTCTTGAAGTTGCCTAACATCATTAAGGGTTTTCTCGTTGTTTTGTACAGCCTCCAACGGCGGTGTGAATACGCAAGTGATATTCAAGGGCTTATAGTCGGAGTTAGTTTCCGACATTATTCTTTGCTGTTCCTTGAATATCTTGTAATATTCGATGGCATCATTTATCGACGAAGTTGCAAACAGGGCGTTAAACTTTCTGTTTGCGGTAGATTTGTCGTGTTTGGACAATATCGACTTAACAATTGCAATTTTGTCGTATCCGTTTTCAGGTATTTCGTCATTTGGCTTGAAATAGTCAATATGAAACCTGAGAACGTTGAGGTCGTTGATTGCGTGTGTAATTGTGTACTTATGAAGAAGTTTCCCAAAAACGGTCTTTGTCGTTTTGTATTGCCCCTCTTGTCCGTCGGCTTGTTTGTACGTGGCGTTTTCGTCAAAAATTGGCGTTCCTGTAAAACCGAACATTTGCGAGTTCGGAAAGAATTTTTTGATAGCCTTGTGATTTCGTCCGAATTGGGAACGATGACATTCGTCGAAGATGAACACAAAACGGTCGTCTTTGATGTCTTCAAGATCTTCTTTGTAAGTATCTTCCGACAATGCCTTGTAAAGTTTTTGTATGGTTGTTACGATTACCTTGTTGTAGTCTTCCATTGAAGTCAGACGGCGTACAAGGACTGCGGTATTAGTGTTTTCTTCTACACAACCTTCCTGAAATTTATTGAACTCCTCGCGAGTCTGCCTGTCCAAATCTTTTCTATCAACCACAAACAAGCATTTTTCTATGTCTTCCTCATTTTTAAGCAGAGTTGACGCTTTGAATGAGGTAAGAGTTTTGCCGCTGCCTGTCGTGTGCCAAATATACCCGTTCCCTTTGCCGTTTTTTATGGTGTCCATTATCCTTTTAACGGCATAAATTTGGTATGGGCGCATTATAAGCACCTTTTTTTCAGTATTGACCAAGACCATATACCGGCATATCATTTCGCCAAGAGCGTATTTTTCTAAAAATATTTTTGTAAATTTGTTTAACTGGTTAATTGGTTTGTTGTTGCTGTCTGCCCAATTGTAAATAGGCAAAAACTGTTCTTTGGCGTCAAACTGTAAATAATTGTCGTTGTTGTTGGTAAAATAGAATGTTTTATCTTCATTGCTAACAATAAACAACTGCATAAAACACAGCAAGGTATTGAGATAGCCGTTACCTTTGTCGTGCTTGTAGTCGATAATTTGTTGCATTGCCTTGCGTGGATTTACCTTGTGGTCTTTGAGTTCTATCTGCACCAATGGCAAACCGTTGATAAGGATTATTACATCATACCTTTGATTGGAATTGGCGGTGTTGATTCTCAGTTGTGTTACAACTTCGTAATCATTTTTGCACCAATCATCTGTATTAATAAGGTTATAATAGAGTGGCAAACCGTCTTCTCGGTAAAACAACTGTTTTTCACGCAGTTTTTTTGAACATTTGAAAACATCTTTGTCGATTAGGTCGGTCAAAAGCATATCAAACTCACTGTCAGAGAGATGACAGAAGTTTCTCACATTGAACTTCTCCCTAAAATTTCTTTCGAGAGATTCTCTGTCTTTAATGTCAGCCCGATACTTATATTTAAGTTCTTCGAGTTGCTTAATAAGTTCGCTTTCTATTTGACTTTCCATAACTCGTATTTTATTTTACAAAAATAAGAAAGATAATATTAAAGGCAAAATTATTTCCTTTGAAAAAATGGTTAGTTGTTGTGTTTTGTGTATAAAAAAAGTAGAGACACACTTAACTGTGTATCTCTACTTTAAATCTGTCAAATATAATTCTAAGAATTAGTCCTTAATATTTGCTTTTAAGAATTCTCTGTTCAAGCGGGCGATGTGCGATATTGATACCTGTTTGGGACATTCAAGTTCGCAAGCGCCTGTGTTGGTGCAGTTTCCGAAGCCGAGTTCGTCCATCTTGGCAACCATTGCTTTGGCACGTTTGGCAGCCTCAACTTTGCCTTGGGGAAGGAGTGCAAGTTGCGAAACTTTTGCCGAAACGAACAACATTGCCGAGCCGTTTTTGCAGGTGGCAGCGCAAGCACCGCAACCGATACAAGCGGCAGCGTCCATAGCCTCGTCGGCATCAGCCTTGGGGATAGGAATTGCGTTAGCGTCGGGAACTCCGCCGGTAGATACCGAAACAAAGCCTCCTGCCTGCATAATTTTGTCGTATGCGCTACGGTCTACCATAAGGTCTTTAATTACGGGGAAACCGCCCGAACGCCAAGGTTCGATTGTGATAGTTTCGCCGTCTTTGAATTTGCGCATATGCAACTGGCAGGTGGTGATAGCATCGTCTGGTCCGTGAGCACGGCCGTTGATAAATAGCGAGCACATACCGCAGATACCTTCGCGGCAGTCGTGGTCGAATGCCACAGGGCCGTCGGGGTCGTTGGTGTTGATGAGTTGCTCGTTGAGTATGTCTACCATTTCGAGGAACGATGCCTCAGTGGATATGTTCTCCACTTTGTATTCTTTAAATTGACCTTTTGAATGACGGTCTTTCTGCCGCCAAACTTTCAAAGTCAAGTTCAAACCTTTATTTTCTGACATTTTTGATTCAATTTAAGTTTGTTTGAAAATTTTGATGCGGTAACTATTTACCTGTCTTATAGTTTCTTGTCTGAACTTTAATAAACTGATAGTTCAAATCTTCTTTATGAAGTTCAGGTTCTTGGTTCTCGCCTTTGTATTCCCAAGCGCCAACGTACATAAAGTTAGCGTCGTCGCGTTTGGCCTCGCCGTTGTCTTGGCTCTCTTCGCGGAAGTGACCGCCGCAAGATTCGTTGCGGTGGAGTGCGTCGCGAGCGATAAGTTCGCCAAGTTCGAGGAAATCGGCCACGCGGTTGGCTTTTTCAAGTTCGTTGTTGAGTTCGTCGGCTTTGCCGGGGATGTGAACTTTTTTCCAAAATTCTGCGCGGAGTTCCTGAATTTGTTTGATGGCGGTTTCGAGGCTCTCTTTTGTACGAGCCATACCAACGTTGTTCCACATAATGTGTCCGAGGCGTTTGTGGAATGAATCTACCGATTCGTCGCCCTTAACGTCCATAAGTTTCTTGATGTAAGCCTTAACGTCGTCTTCGGCTTTCTTGAACGCGTCGTTTTCTTTGGGGTTGATGCGGGGAACGTTGAACTGGTCGGCCAAGTATTCCTGAACGGTGTAAGGCAATACGAAGTAACCGTCGGCAAGACCCTGCATAAGTGCCGAAGCACCAAGACGGTTGGCACCGTGGTCGGAGAAGTTGGCTTCGCCTGCTGCAAACAATCCGGGAACTGTGGTAGAAAGTTCGTAATCGACCCAAAGACCACCCATTGTGTAGTGGATAGCGGGATAAATCATCATCGGCTCTTTGTAGGGGTCGGTGTCGGTGATTTTCTGGTACATCTGGAAGAGGTTGCCGTAGCGTTGCTCAACAACATCTTTTCCAAGACGTTCGATAGCGTATTTAAAATCGAGGAATACAGCGTTGCCGGTAGAGTTAACGCCGAAACCTGCGTCGCAACGTTCTTTTGCGTTACGTGAAGCCACGTCGCGGGGAACGAGGTTACCAAATGCAGGATAACGCTCTTCGAGGTAGAAGTAGCGGTCTTCGTCTTTAATGTCAGAAGCCTTGATTTGTCCTTTGCGGAGTTTTTCGGCATCTTCTTTCTTTTTGGGAACCCAGATGCGGCCGTCGTTGCGGAGCGACTCAGACATAAGGGTAAGTTTGCTCTGGAAGTCGCCGTGCTGAGGAATACAGGTGGGGTGAATCTGCACCATACAGGGGTTAGCAAAATATGCGCCCTTGCGGTAAGCCTTCATAGCGGCAGAACCGTTGCTACCCATAGCGTTGGTAGAGAGGAAGTAAACGTTGCCGTAACCACCTGTTGCCAATACTACGCAGTGTCCAAAGTGAGATGAAATTTCGCCAGTGAGAAGGTCGCGGGCAACGATACCACGGCAACGGCCGTCGATCATTACGAGGTCCATCATTTCGCAGCGGGTGTGCATCTCCACGTTTTTCAAACCGATCTGACGGCTGAGTGCTGAGTATGCACCAAGGAGAAGTTGCTGTCCCGTCTGACCGCGGGCGTAGAATGTACGTGATACGAGCGCGCCACCAAACGAACGGTTAGCCAAGAGTCCGCCGTATTCACGGGCAAACGGAACTCCCTGAGCCACACACTGGTCGATGATAGAGTTAGAAACCTCTGCCAAGCGGTAAACGTTGGCTTCGCGTGCGCGGTAGTCGCCACCCTTGATAGTATCGTAGAAAAGGCGGTAAACCGAGTCACCGTCGTTGGGATAGTTTTTAGCAGCGTTGATACCGCCCTGAGCGGCGATAGAGTGAGCACGGCGGGGCGAATCCTGATAGCAGAATGCCTTAACTTTAAAGCCCATCTCGGCAAACGAAGCGGCTGCCGATGCGCCTGCCAAGCCTGTGCCTACTACAATTATATCTATTTTTCTTTTGTTGGCGGGATTTACAAGATGCTGGTGTTCTTTATAGTTTTTCCATTTGTCTTTCAAATCGCCTTCTGGTATTTTTGAATCCAATTGTGCCATAATTGTTTCTTTCTTTTTAAGATGATGGATTAAGATTATTTGTTAGACTCTTGTTGGCAGGGAGTCTGAGTGCTTTGCTGACATTCAACAGCCTGTTTGTCTTTGCAGCAACCTTGGGGAACTTTGATTCCGCCACAAGCAGCGTAGATTACGATAACTGCAAAACCTAAGCAAACGATGGTGCTGAACCATTTGGCGATGCATTTGAGACGAGGAATCCAAGTCTTGTTGCTAAGGCCAGCGGTGTGGAATGCGCTCCAAAAACCGTGGTTCAAGTGCAACCAGAGGGCAGCGAACCAAATGAGGTAAACTACTGTAAGCACGATGCTTAATGCGCCGCACTCGTGGAAATAGTAGTTGATCCAATAAGCGCCGTTGGTAGAGAGGCTCTCTGCCTCTTCGCAGCCAATAAGGTCGGCGAACATCATCTTAGCCCAAAACTGACCAAAGTGGGTGATAAGTCCGCAGAAGATAATGATGCCGAGAACGAGCATATTCTTCGAAGCGAACTCCACTTCTTTGGGGAGATTCTGGCTGTCGTAGCGGTCTGTGCCACGAGCCTTGCGGTTCTGAATCGTTAACACAAACGCGTAAACGATGTGCACCAAAAATCCGGCGGCGAGTATCACCGTGCCGGCAACGGCATACCAGTTGGAGCCGAGGAATGCGCAAACACTGTTGTAGGCGCATTCGCTAAACAATACCACCGCGTTCATACACAGGTGGAATAGCAGAAACAATATCAAGAACAAACCTGATATACTCATTATCAGTTTTTTCCCGATAGAACTTTTAAAGAATCCTTTCATAGCAGATTACTTGTTTTTTAATTATCGTTGTACAAATAAAGTATTTTTCAAGCAACAAAAGTACGTCAAAAATCTCGTATACGGCATTAAATCTTAAAAATAATTTAATAAAATTTCGATTTTTTTTGTAACTAATTGAATAATAGTGGATAATATTTACATCAGCGAGCCCTGCAATTTTTATCGGCATTATCCGTTATAATAACAAAACACCTTAATAATATAGTATTATGAATAAGATTTTTTTTGTAATTGCAATTCTACTGCTGCCTATGCTGGGCGTGGCTCAAAACGTGGGACTTAATATCGGCGACAAGGCTCCCGAAATATCCGCTAAAACTCCCGACGACCAAGTGCTGAAACTTTCGTCGCTCAAAGGCAAACTTGTGCTGATAGATTTTTGGGCATCGTGGTGCGGTCCGTGCCGCAGAGAAAACCCCAACGTTGTGGCTGTCTACAATGCTTACCACGACAAAAAATTTAAATCGGGCGACGGCTTCGAGGTATTTTCGGTTTCGCTCGACAACAACAAGAGCGCGTGGACCAAGGCAATCGAAAAAGACCAACTCACTTGGGCATCGCACGTATGCGACTACAAAGGCTGGTATGGCGAGGCATCCACAGTTTACGAATTAGAATCCATCCCGATGAACTTCCTTATCGACCAAGACGGCATCATCATCGCCAAAAACCTCCGCGGCCCAGCGTTGGAAAATAAGATAAAGGAATTGGTGGCTGAGTAAGATATTTTTTCTTATATTTGCAAACAAATAAAAGTGTTTGCTATGGATAAGACTAACAATACCATACAAGTTATCAGCGATTGCCTTAACAATATTTTTGTTAGTATTGCGCCTGTCAAGGGTAAGGCATATCTTTTCGGTTCTCGTGCCCGTGGCGATGCCCGTAACGACAGCGACTGGGATGTGCTTATACTCTTAGACAAACCCAGTATTACTTCTGATGATGTTGACAAGGTGAGTTATCCTGTGCGCGAACTGGGGTGGGCAATAGACTCTATGATTAACCCTGTGATGTACACAATGGCAGAATGGGAAGGCAAGAGTTTTACACCATTTTACAAAAACGTTATGAAAGAAGGAGTTGCGTTATGAGTTTGAAATCTCTATCACAAATTGTTTACTATGCGTCAGACAGGAGATTATGATGATACATACGGTCTGATTGAGGATGATGTCAGACCTTTTGTAGAACCAACAGGAGAGTTTATAGAAAGGGTTATCCAAATGGCAAATGCTTTGTTGGATAATAATGCTGATTGATTTGTTAAGAAAAAATTAATGGCATCAGTACCTAAAATTATATTAGACAACCCATTCAGAGTTTTGGGCGTGTATGCCAACTCGTCGTATAGAGAAATTGTGGCAAGCATCAGCAAGACTACTAAATTTTTGGAGGTTGGTAAAAATATAGATTATCCTCTTGATTTGCCGAGGGTTAAAAATATGAATGTAGAATCTAACCTGTCTCATTCGTTGGAAGATTTAGACAATGCTTTGGCTTTGCTTTCCAACTCAGAAGAGCGACTCAAATATGCGCAGTTTTGGTTTTTGAGGATGACACCTCTCGACGAGAAGGCTTTTGATGCACTTTTTGCTGGTGAACAAAATAATGCTTTATCTATTTGGAATAGAGAAGATAATCTTTCGTCGCTGCAAAATAGGATAATTATTTGTTTATGGAAATGTGATTTCAAATCGGCGTTGCAAAATGCCGAAAAACTTTACACAAAATACTCAGACGATTTTTTAAAGGCAGTTGATTCTAAGGGAACTCTTGTCAAAAGTTCTGATGATTTGATGCAAACTTTTGTGGATACCCTTGTAACCAATATTACTCCGAACGAGTTGTTGGATTCCAATCCATCTCCATTTTGGCTTGATTATTTAATTCCTACTATTTCTGATGATACTCTCGCCAAAATGAATAAAGCCATACAAGACGCTAAGGATCATTAGACCTTCTTAACACCGAGGGGCGTAAGGCGAATTCTGTTCTTCCCCAAAATGGCATAGGAGTGAAACTTCTTTGCGATATTGAGGATGAATTAAATGTGCTCAAAAAAATTTCCGCGCCCGACAATCCGAGGTTTCAACTTACTTCGGATCGCCTTGCAAATATGCTTTACGAATGTTCTATCGATGAATACAACATACGAAAATTTTCGCCAGATTATTCCGTCAATTTGTTGCAGAATGCATTGGCTTTGTCTAATAATTCAATGGATAAAGAGGAGATTAATAGTAAGATTCAACTATTCCAAAAAAAAGCGGAAAAATTGCAGGCTGAGAAATTAGGAGAAAAAGCGAATCAGCGACACAACAATATTATTTTGTGGATTTTTCTCATAGTCTATTGTTCCCCGATTGTTGCGGTTATTATAGCATTATTGGTATCGTTTTTTGACTGGTTGTGGCATTGTCTGTTTTAGCATTGGTATTTGAATTCATTCTCCTCCTAGTTAACCATCCTTAACGTATTTTAATTCTATTTGGCAGAGGAGATATTGTTTGGGCGGGGTAAATGCGCTACATTTGTCCATAAAATAATTTAATCTTATCTATTATGGAAAACCGATTTATTGAAACTGTAAAAAAAATTGACGCCGTGCTGATTCTTGTGGCTGGCGTGGCATTGATAATCTTTTTGTGCGCAGTCGCTTACGATATGTTTGGCGGACACGACTACGAGCCACCGAACCAAATTATCATTGCCGACACTTCCGACCCCGACGATAATACCGAGGTGCGCGAAACTGTATCTTTTATGAAAGCCGTTAAAGATGTGTATGTATTTGCAGTTCAGAGTACTGCTATCCGTAGCGACGAACTTGTGGAGGGTTCTGCCTTGGGCAAATCGATACAAAACTCGTTTAAAAGTTTCAACCCCGCAGTTGCCAACTTAATTTTTGTAAAAGATGGAGTACAAAAGCGTCTTTTCGACAAAAACGCCCTTATCTACAAATATTCTTTTGCTTATTTTGATTCTGAGCCGTACCAGTTGATGTGTGATTACAATATCTATGCGGTTGTAAACCAAGATACTAACAACGATAAGTTGCTCAACGGTATGGATAATGTGATGCTCTACGTATCGGATTACGACGGCAACGGTTTGGAGCAGGTTTCGCAGTCGATAAGTAGTTTCAACTTTACTGGCGGCAACTCGTTTGTATTCTCTGAATACGACGGCAAAACCGAAACCTTCTACCGCTACGACCGCACAACCCACAAGAAGATACAGTTAACATCAGTTGAACAACAAGTTGACGAAAAGAATATTGGGTTGTATGATTAAAGATTAAAACACATCGGAATGTGTTCCAGTATTAAGCATTAGCATAGTAAGTTCTTGATCATTTTGTTCCCAAATTAGAAGCCAATCTGATTCTAAATGACATTCCCATTGATTATTGCGGTTGCCATGGAGAATGTGAGGCTTGTATTTTGGGGGCAAATGACCTTCTTTTGCCAAAATATTAATGGCTGTTTTAAGTTTCGACATGTCATAACCACGCTTGATGCACCTTTTAACCTCTTTTTCAAAGCGTTTGGTAGTGATAATTTCGTATGCCATTATATTCCCATTTTATTGAAGAACTCTTCCGGAGTGGCATAGCGGTTAACCTTGCCTTCTCTTGCCTCTTTTACAGATTGCTCATATTCAGTAAGTCTTTTTAGTTCAGGAATGCGTATTTTTCTCACGCCCTTTACCATCGAAAAAGCCTTTTTGATATCTTTCAGAAGGGAAATATCATCAATGTCGATTAAAAACTGTATATTAGATGTTGCTTCCATAATTGTTTGCGTTGATTATTGCTGCAAATATAATGAAATTTATTATTGAGTGTTATTTATTTAGATAAAAAATCCGCCGAAATGAATTTGTCTTTCAGGCGGATATTATGGGGAAGTGGTTGATGATCGTTATTTATTATTAACACAACGCAGGCATAAACTTGGCAAAAAGGTACAATCCTTTGTCGCCGGCGGTTACTTCGTGGGGTATTTGGGCGGGGATGATGCTGATTGTACCCGGCTTATAATCAAGTGTTTTGCCATCATTGAGACAAGTACCTTCGCCGCTGATTACCTCGTGAGTTTCTAACTGAGGATTATGTGTGTGAAGTGCAATTTTGCATCCTGGGTCGATTTTTACAAGATGGTAACTAAATGTGCCGTTGGTGTCGGCGGCGGTAACTATGTGTTTGAGATATACGCCTTTGAATGTTGGATGGGCGTTCCATTTTAGGTTGGCAAATGCCACTGTTTTGTTGGGGAGCGCAAGGCTGCCGTTGTTGAATTGTTCAAATGTATCCATTTTTTCTACGCTGTTTTAAATTGTTTTACAGCGCAAAATTACGGCGCGGCGACGGTATATGCTTGTAAAAAATTGCTGATTTTATATTCCCCGACTCTTTTTGGAATATTCACTCGGCGAAATGCCAACAATCTTTTCAAAGCATTTGTCAAAATGGCTTGAATCGTAAAAACCGTTGTCTAACGCTGCGTCTATCAGGCGATTGCCGTTGGCAATTTCTTTTTGAGCATTGCGCACACGCACCTGTATAAGAAACTGATGTGGGGTAAGTCCCGTGGAGGCTTTGAATTTGCGTATCAAATGGTATTTGCTAACAAACACTTCCTCAGAAAGTTGGTCTAATGAGCAAGGTGATGTTGACATTGATGCTATTTTATCGGCAATGGCTTGAATTTCGGAAGGAAGATATTTGTCTAAGTTGTTGTAAATTAATGCAATTGCTTCTAAAAAAGATTGCAATGCGGCTTTATTGAGATTGGCTTCGGTGTATTTTGTTTTAATAATGTTGCAAAGGCTCTCGGCGGTTTCGGTAGATAGTATATTCTTATTGATACACAGCGATATAATCTGCGCGCCTTTCTCCACTTTTACTGAGTGCGGCATATAAGGTCGTATTATAAAGGTGTCGCCCTGATGTAATGCAAGATTTACGTTGTTGTAATAGAGATCCGCACCGCCCTGTGTAATGTATGAAACAATGTAGTGCGATGTATGGGTATGCAGTCCAAAATCTTTTGTAATATCCTCTGTTACAACAAATTCTATACTATGGTCGTTGGTTAATAGGTATTGCATTGGGGTGGAAAACATTATTTAATCTATTGCCATTTAGTCTAAATATCTAACTAAATCAATTTGGACTTCACCTGAGTTAATTGTGAGGTTGTCATTAGATATTTCTATATTCCACGGCATATAAAACGACATGTCACCATGTAATATTTCAAATTCGATGGTGTTGTTATCTTTCATACGCCATGAGTTAAATTTTGTGTTTATATTCTTACCTTCGGCGAATATACTTCCATTAGGATAAAATAGGAAAGCCATTCCGTTGTCGTTGCTCCTTGATACCCAAGCACCTAAAATTTTTTTAAAGTTAGAGTATTGAGAATTTTTTTCGTAAAAGGCTTTGGCATTATTTAAATCACTTTCGTAAGCATTTATAAAATATTTTATAGCCGCAGAATATTCTTCCGCTGTTAGAAATGTAGCCATATTATCTATATACTTATTGAGATAAGTGCGCGCTATCCAGTATTTTTCATTCGGCATGCCTATGTCAAGAATGCAGAATTTTCGGTTTTGCATATCAATTAATAATATTACACCATCGTAACCATCGATTGATGCCTCACCTTTGCCAAAGTCGTTGTATTCATAAAAATCCATCGCATAATTTTCGCTCGCATTATTATTTTCGCTTGCTTCTTTGTTATTGTTGTCAATGGTAACAATAACTAAATCAATATTATTTTTTGCAACAAATGCCTTTGCCCTTTTTTGTATATAGTTGTAATCTTCGGCGGATAGCAAATGCGCAACGTCGTATACTTTGAGAGATGAGTCAACGTAGGGAGTGGCAAGAGCCAACTCTTTTTGACGTTCTGTAAGATTCCCTTTGAGAAATGATTTATTAACCAATGGGTTTGCGTCAGTACGTTTGGCAATTTGGTATCTATCCCAACCATTGGCGTATTCTGTCTCTTGTGCTTGAAGATTAATTGCAACAAGTACTATACAAATAATGAATATAAGTGTTTTTCTCATATTAATAACAGTTTTGAATTGATTGTTACAAAGCAAAGATACTAAAAATATTACGATTATCTATTATATAGATAAGTAATTTTGGGGACTTTTCCAACATAAAAATGCCATTATTTTGGTACTTTTCCAACTTTTATATTACCAAATCATTTCCGCCGGAATCAACGCAGGGTCGAACATTACTTCGGAGCGGTTGTCCCATATTAGTTCTTTGGCGGTGATTTCTCCTGTGGCGCGGAGTGTGGTTGTGCGGTAAATTTTAGAAATCCGGTAATAGGTATCGCCTTGACGTTCAAAATGGTGTCCTTCTTCAATTAAAGCATAAGTGTAATCAAAAGACTTTGTGCTACGGAGTTCTCCGTAAAGGTTGGTATCGTCGCACCAAAGAATTAACTGAACATTCTGATTTGTAGTGTTTTTGAAACGATAGTCGATATAGTTGAAACTTACCGACGTGCCGTTTGCCATTGGAACGCGGTGATCGATGTCGCAGGCAAGTGCGTCGGTGTGTTTGTGAAACTCGGTGATTGTGAGCGGACTATGTAACACCATATTATTAATAGTGTTGGCAAGATTGCATAGACCTCCGCCTGTGCCGGTGATAAGTTTGTTGTTTTTGAGAATACGTCCCTCTTTGTAGCCCTTTCGTTTGGTAGTGGTGCCCACAATGCGCCAAAACGAGAAAGTTTCGCCGGGTTTTATTATTATGCCAGAGATTTTTGCGGCGGCAATGCGGATGTTTACGGCCTTGTTTTGTTGTGTAACGGGGTCGATGCCTTTTCCGGTTTTAATCAGCACAGATGTGTATGAGGATATGATTTCGGGCAGTTTGTCGGTTTGTTTGGTTTTGGCAAAACGGTCTTTTCCTAAAAGGTTTTTTAATCTTCGCGCAACGATGTTTTTGTGCTTTGAGATAGTCCAAAACAGCGGGTTACGATCGCAAAAGTTACGATGAGATTTCGGTTTCATGGTGGCAACAATTTTGGGCAAAGTTAGTTTGTTGGCTGCAAATGTGCAAGTGTTGGAGGTTGATATTTTGGGCGAAATGTACCCAAAATAGTGTGGATTTCGCCCAGAAATTAAGTTTTTGGGCGAAATCTACCTAAAAATAGATAGATTTCGCCCAAAATGTTTGGTGTTGCCACTTTTTTGTGTTATCTTTGTTGCCTTAAAAGATATTAATATGAAGTCGTTGATAGGAAGACATACTGAAATAGCCACATTAAACACAGCGTTAAATAGTCAACGAGCCGAATTTGTGGCTCTATATGGGCGTAGACGTGTGGGCAAAACTTTTTTGATTAACCAAATGTTTGAGCCTGAACAGTTTGTGTTTAAGATGACAGGTGTTATCGAAGGAACATTGAAAGACCAATTTGTGGCGTTTGCCGATGCTATGGACGATTTTGGCTATCAAATGCCACATCACCCTTCGGATTGGATGGAAGCGTTTGTTATGCTTAAACGTGCTCTTAAAGAGGTGGTTAAGAAGAAAGAACGTTGCATTATTTTTATCGACGAACTGCCGGCGATGGATGCCGAAAAGTCGAATGTGGCAGCCGCTGTGGGATATTTTTGGAATCAATGGGCTTCGCTCCACGACAATGTGGTGCTTATTATTTGCGGCAGTGCTACAAGTTGGATGATTGGAAATGTTATCAACAGCAAGGGTGGACTTCACGACCGTATCACTATCGAACTTCCTATACATCCATTTTCGCTGAAAGAAACCGAAGAGTATATCGAATCGCAAGGCTTTGTGTGGAACCGTCAGATGATTCTTTTGGCCTATATGGTTTTTGGCGGAATTCCTTATTATTTAAGCCTTTTGGATAAAGGCGAAAGTGCTGTTCAGAATATCGACAGATTATTTTTTAGTCGCGATATGCAAATGCGTGGAGAATTTAGGCGACTATTTAACACGCTTTACAAAAATCCCAAACGTTATATAGAACTTATAAAGGCTCTCGGCAAAAGTCGTCAAGGAATGACCCGCTCGCAAATAGCCACAGCACTTAAATTGCCCAACAACGGACACCTTGGTCAACAATTGGAAGATCTTGTGTATTGCGATCTTATCCGCAAAAATATTGTTAGGGAAAAAGAACTGAAAACCAAGGATGCCATTTATCAAATATGCGACTTTTTTAGTCTGTTTTACCTTACATTTATCGACCGTGCCGAGGTGGAAACTGCATATTGGAGTCATCATATCAACACTCCTGAAATAAATACTTGGATGGGGCTCGCTTACGAACTGGTTTGTATGGCGCATATACATCAGATTAAATGTGCTTTGCGTATCGACGGAATTTCTACAATTAGTTATTCTTGGCGTAGCAAAACGTCAACTCCGGCTGCACAAATCGACATTGTTATCGAACGCGCCGACCGAATAGTAAATATCTGCGAGGTTAAGTACTCGCAATCGCCTTACGAATTAGACAAGGAAGAATACGATAAAATTCAAAACCGTAAGAATACTTTTGTAAAAGAAACCGCATTGAAGCATACACCGTGGATTACGCTAATTACCACAGAAGGCGTCGCTCCCGGCAAATATTCGCAGATGGTGCAAAGCGTGGTGGTGCTGGATGATTTGTTTAGAGAGTAATTTATATATACGACATTATGTATCTCGGTGATTGAAAAAATAGACCAGTTTGGGGATCAGATAATTTTTCGTATATCTGAGATGTATATACTTTATCTATTGCATCTTCTATTTTGTAACCCTTTTCTTCTACAAGAATGCTTATAATTTCGGTCGTTAAGTACCGTTTCATATATTGGAACTCTTTTTCTGTGATATTCATATTTTATGCAGTTTTGAGATTGCTAATTTAGTTCCGAAAAAATATTGATATGTTGTGCCACCCATATATTTTAGATTTTCGAGAAACTTTTCGATTGTAATAATTCCTGTTTCGTATTTTGTTATTTGTAATCCTACACGGTCGTTGGCAATTGGTCCGTATACAATATCGTAGTCATGTGCTTGTTCTGATGTTTTGTTTTTTCTATTCAAGAAGACAAATTCTGCCCATTCTTCTGAATAATCCTCAAATGTTAATATTTTGAGTGTATTTGATGATAATATGTTTTCATCGAATAAAAAGGAGTTCATCGTTGGTTCTCCTCCTTCTGTGCGAGCCTTAAATTCTGCCATTCTCCATGCTTGTTCTTGGTTTGCCGAAAGATAAAAACCTTTACCAAAATCTTTATTTGGACGTGATTGTGATAGGTCTATTTTATTGATGTTCAAAGTAGAGCCATGATATAGTATCATAAATCACCTCCTTTTCTGCGACAATATATTGCAATGCTTTCTGTCATATCCTCAAATGATTGTGTATGCATAACATCATAAAATTCATGAACTAACTTTATTGCATCATACTTGCGTAAATAATTATACGCCTGAGTTTCCGTGATTGAAAATCGAGACGCGAATGAAGCAATAAAGATTACTATGTATTCTGCAATATCATTTAGTGTAACCATAATTATCGTTTTTTAGGATAACATTGCAAAAATAATATTTTGTTTGTACTTTTCAAAATGATAAATACTTTTCTTTTTGACTAAATCTCCCTCTCCATTTCCACCCCTTGCCACTCTTCGCCATCGATGATATGATTGCGTTCGGAGGTGATTTTGAAACCAACTGATTTGTAACACGCTATTGCCGAAGGGTTTTCGTTAAAAACTCCGAGGGTGATTTTCTTTGCGCCTAATTGTTTTTGTGCGTAATCAATGGCTAAGTTTAACATTGCTTTGCCATAACCTTTGCTGCGTTTGGTGTCGTCGATGATTACAAATCCAAAACGTACAACTGTTTTATCCTCAGATGGATACCTAATAATAAGGTGTCCCACAATTTGATTATCTGCCACAGCCACTAATGGGTATACAATGCCGTCGGCATATTGATTTGCCATATCCTCGGGTGTGGCAGGGAAATTCTTATAACGGTCGGCACTCCAAAGTCGAAATGAACGGCGAGTTTTGCACCAACTTAGAATGGTGGTGGAATCGGAGGGTGTGTATGGGCGGAGATGCATTTGTGATGATGTTTCCATGGAAATTTGTGGTTTTATGTGAATAATTGCGTCAATTATAGAGTTATATTTTACGTTTTACCCCCCTTACAGCCTGTTCTTCCCATGGGTTGTCGGGCCAGACGTGTTTGGGGTAGCGGGGTTTGAGTTCTTTTTTTACTTCGTAATAGGCTGTGTTCCAAAAACTGCGGAGGTCGGAGGTTATCTGAACGGGTTTGTAGCCGGGCGAGAGGAGGTGCATCAGTACGGGGGTGCGGTTGTTGTTGATTTTTGGGGTTTCGGCAAGTCCGAAAACCTCTTGCAGACGTACTGCCAATACGGGCGGAGTGCCGTCGGGATTGTATTTCAGGTGGATACGGCTTCCCGATGGTACTTGCAGGTGTGTGGGTGCAAGGGTGTCTAAAAGATTTTGAAGATTGTAATCTAAATGGTATTGCAGTGGTTCTATGAGGTTTAGGCGTTTTAATTGCTCGGCGGTGCGAATTCCGTTGAGGTACGGCAGAAGCCATTGTTCGCAGGTGTTGATAAGTGCGGCGGTGGAAACGTCGGGCC
Source organism: Bacteroidales bacterium (assembly GCA_016286055.1). Classification (GTDB taxonomy): domain Bacteria; phylum Bacteroidota; class Bacteroidia; order Bacteroidales; family UBA3824; genus UBA3824. The sequence goes on along the minus strand of JAEERW010000007.1, from coordinate 142,374 downwards.
ATTCTTGTTCGGGATTCCATTGGCGGAGACTGAGAACGCGGTTTTGCCATTGCGCCACTTCGTCGGAAAAATCCAAAAGCGGAGCACCTTCTTTTTTTACGGCATCAATGATAATGTGGGCAACTGTTTCGGGGTCAACGTTTTGCAACGGTTTTTCGCGGAGAATTATACTGCCTATTTTAAGTTGACTTACGGCTGTGATTCCGCCTTTTTTGGTGTTCCAAGATATGGTGTCTTGCTCGCGGAGCATAGGTTTTAGGCTTTCGGGGGCGAGCGGCGATGCAAGGAAGATTTTTCCTATGCCGTCGCGGGCGTTGAGCGAGGCAATTGTGAGCCATGGTTCGTTGGCGAGAGGGTCGCTGTGGTCGGTCATGGCAATGGCGCCGTTTGAGAGCATAAATTGAGCGTTGTTGCCCGGCTTGGCAGAGGCAATGCGTTCGGGAAATGCGTAGGCAAGGAGCAAGCCCGTGTCGTAAGGATCGATTTCGGCATTGTCGGTGGTGGCTGAAAACATTTTTCGGTATTGAAACGCGCTGTTTTCGATATTGTCGAAGGCACGCGAATGGCGGTTTTGTGCGCGAAGACGGCGGAGGGTTTCGATACGCAGGTTAATGTCGGTGCCTGAATCGGGCATTGGGTCGCGAAAATCGAGAATGGCAGCAATGTCGGCGGCAAGTGGTAAGAGGTTGATTTTTTGTGCCTCTACAAGCATTTTGGCAATTCGCGGATGACAAGGAATTTTCTGTAATTCAATGCCTTTTGGGGTGATTTTGCCGTTTTGATCGATGGCTTCGAGTTGAAGCAAAGTGTCTTTGGCTTGCGTAATGGAGAATTTTGGCGGAGGAGTTAGCCAAAGAAGGTTTTCGGGGTTGGATTCGCCCCATTTGGCAAGTTCGAGCATAAGCGGAGCAAGGTCGGCATACTCAATTTCGGGACGTCGGCAAGTGTCCATACGACTGTAATCGGCTTTGCTATAAAGTCTTAGACAAACGCCTTCGCTCAATCGTCCTGCACGTCCTTTGCGTTGGTCTGCCATATCTTGCGAAATGCGCACAGTTTCTAATCGCGAAAGTCCAGTGTTAGGATTGAATTTTTGCACCCTACTGAAACCGCTGTCTATTACTATTTTGATGCCCTCTATCGTAAGCGAAGTTTCAGCAATGGATGTGGCAAGAACAATTTTGCGTTTTCCGGTGCGGTCGGGTAGAATTGCAGCCGTTTGACGTGCCGGAGGTAACATTCCATATAGCGGATGAACTGCGAATAGATTGTTGTCGAGCGATTTTAATGCCTCTTCGCATTTATGGATTTCGCCTTCGCCAGGAAGAAATACAAGCATATCGCCCTCGTATTGTTTTGATGCTCTGCGTATTGCGGCAACGGCAGATTCGGCTATCGTGGTTTCATCGGCGTTGCCTTCGTAAATTGTTTCCACATTAAACATCTTGGTCTGACACGTGATAACTGGCGCAGAGAGCATTTCCGAAAGGGTTGGCGTGTCGATAGTGGCTGACATTATGATGATTTTGAGGTCGGGACGGAGAATTTTCTGACATTCGCGGCAAAGGGCGAGTGCGAGTTCGGCGTTGAGGTTTCGCTCGTGAAACTCGTCGAAAATTATTGTAGAAATGCCAGCAAGTTCGTTGTCGGATTGGAGCATACGTGTGAGAATACCCTCTGTAACAACCTCCAAGCGAGTTTTTTCGCTTTTTACAGATTCAAACCTGATGCTGTAACCGATAGTTTCGCCGATTTTTTCGCCCAAGAGGTCGGCCATTCGGATTGCGATGGTTTTGGCTGCGAGGCGACGCGGTTCGAGCATAATGATTATTCCGCCGTCATTGCCGTTGCGCTTCAAAATATCCAAAGGCAATATCGTACTTTTGCCCGTTGCCGTTGGCGACGAAACGATAATTGCTTGATTTTTAGTATATTTATCGTATACTTCGGAAAGTATTTGTTCAATAGGGTACATAGGTTTGAACGCAAATTTTTTGCTTGGCAAAATTATAATAATGCGTAGATATTAAAAATCAAAACTCGGCGGAATCTCATTTTTTCTGATAGATTCCGCCGAGTTTTAAAAAAATGGTTTTTGTAATTATCTAAAAAATAGTGATTTATATTTTTTCAAACCATATTGCATAATGTGGATACTGCTTGCCATCTGAATATTCATAGTTGGTTTCGCCGTACGAAACGGTTACTCCCCATTTCTTTTCGCCAATTTTAACAAACAGCCTTTCAAATATTCCATCTTCTATTGTGCCGTCAAATTCAGTGCTAAGTTCTTGATCACTATATAATTTACCATCGGCAGAGATGCTCTTTAAGTATTTGTTGAAATCTTCAATTTCCGCGTTAGATTCGTTTGAGGTCCTTTTGTTGGGTAATACAAAATAGAGGGTGTATTTTTTTGACATAATTGCACCGTCAATTGCAAATGCGTCGGGAATCATTTTGGCAAAATCTACTCCGAGAGATTGTTCTACTGTATTTAAAACGTCGGCAACTACTCTGTTGCTGCTATTTCCAGATTTTGCGCCGCCATTATCGGTGGTTTGGCTGTTTTCTGTTGTTTGAGGATTTGTACCAGAACCTGTATTGCCCGACCCTCCGCAAGCAACCATCGCTGACATCGCAATTGCGATTATCGAAATCATAAATAAATTCTTCATAATGATTTAATTTTTAAATAATTAGACATAAAATTATTGCTGTTTAGCAAATATAATAATTTTATGAATTGAGTCAATAGTTTATTAAAAATAATTTTCAATATTCCACGCTAAATAAAGCGGAAGACTTGTTGTGGATGTGCCCTCCACGATGTTTGTAGCAATGTTTTTGAGAGAAAGTTTGAATCCGTTCTTTATATTGTATTTTTTACAAAATAAGCGATAACTCTTTGCTTGTGTGTTAGTTGCCGATTTTACTTCTATCGGTATTATTTCACCGTCGTTTTCAAACAGAAAATCTAACTCTGCACTATTTCCCGAACGCCAAATATAGGGATGGCGACGGAGATTTATAAGTTCGTTGTGAACGTAGTTTTCTGTAACCGCACCTTTAAAAGTAGTTGAATAATCCGATTCTTCAATTAACTGTTTGTAACTTAATCCAAGACGGCGGCTCAGCAGTCCAATGTCGGCGGCATACACTTTGAAATATGTAGCATCGGCATAAGCGGCAAGGGGTGGTTCGGCGTTGGAAACAAGTTCTACCAAGTAGACCAATCCTGCATTTTTGAGCCATTGTAAAGCACCTTCTAATTCGTGTGCGCGTTTGCCCTCTTTTACGTGCGAAAAAACGAACTTGTTGTTGTCCTTAGCCAACTGTTTGGGCACCGAATCCCAAATCATACGGATTTTTTCAATTTCGGCTGTTGGGGCGTGTTTTGCAAAATCGTCGGAATAATCTGCCAGAATGTCGTCTTGAATTTGTGCAGCTATTGTATAATCTTTTGTATCAGCGTATTGCTTAACCACTTCGGGCATTCCGCCAATTAGGTAATACTCTTTTAAAAGTCGTTCCAATGGCTTTGTAAAAGATGCTGGTATTTCGCGGTCGACAGGCCATTGAGCAAACAACGAAAGATACTGTTCTTGATCGAGTGCCGTAACAAACTCTCTGAAACTCATAGGCAACATCTGCATTCTGTTAACCTTGCCCACGGGAAATGAAATATTTTGATGGTTGAGTGCAACGCCTAACAGCGACCCTGCACAGGCTATATGTAACTCTGGCTTGTTTTCGCAAAAATATTTGAGTGCTGTAATTGCTCTTGGGGTTTCTTGTATTTCGTCTAATATCAATAACGTTTCTCCTTCGGTGATTTTGCATCCGCTTATGAGTGATATTTCGTTGATAATCCGGGTGGTATCAAAATCGTAATCAAAAATCGATGAGTATTTGTTTTCTGCCTCAAAGTTGATGTAACATACGTTTTTAAAATAGGTGGCTCCAAACTCTTTGAGTGTATGTGTTTTACCACATTGCCGCACGCCAGTAAGCAACAACGGTTTGCGATGGTTGCTGTCTTTCCAAGCGGTTAAGTCGTTTATAATGTCTCGTTTCATATTGCAAATTTACAAAAGTCGTATGACTTTTGCAAAAATTTTTACAAAAGTCGTATGACTTTTGTGATTTTTTTTACTTTTTCTCTTTCACCTTCTTTATCCACCTCCTATACATCCACACAAATCCAAACACAGGCCAGAAGCTCATTCCTATAAAGGCAACGATGCCGGGGAGGTCGCCGCCACGGAGTATGGGTATGGTGGAGGCGAAGATTATGCCGTGGAGAATGAGCCGGATGTCCGACGAATATTTTAATGTGGTGTTAAACAGCCAATTAAACATTATTCCATAGATAATGCTCAGCAGTATGACACCAAAAACGCCGCCTTCGCCATAAAACGAGCCGTATATCGACTGCGAAATGCCCACAGTGGTGTTGCCGTACATTCCTTCGTTTAATCCGAGTTTGTTGGCGTATCCTCCCACGGGTTTGTCGGGCCAAAGGGTACGCGGAATGGGTCGCAGAAGTATCTCTAAATGTTCCATACCGCACGTATAATCAAGGTGTTGCGGGTAAACTTGCAGCACCATCATAAAGCCGTCGAGCATATTTTGGTCTTCTGCCAACTGCATACGGTATTGTGCGTATTCTATTTGTTGCTCAAAAGAGAGGTTTCGCAAAAAATCGTGACGCATATTGCCGGCTATCATAAACATAATGATAATGGCAGTTCCGCCAACTGCGTAAATTATTGATTTACTGATAATATTGCGCTTGCCCACAATCACAAAAATCAACGCCACCATCCACGAGAGAAACTGAAACCTTTCGCGTGGAGAATAAGACGACACTGCCGCTGAAACCATAAGTACCAGAAATACAATCTTTTGTACTATCTTTTCTTTGGGCAGGTTTTTAAACAGCATAAAAAACAGGATAATAAGTCCGCCGATTGCGAGTTTAAATAAAAACGCATAGCCCAAACCCATAGAAAATCCTGAGGTGCTTTCGCTCAACACTCTGTTTGCCAATGTGTTTACTATAAGAAAAATTACATAGAGAATGATTATTGGCAACTGCCGTTTCTTTAAAAATTCCGACAAAAGTTCGGGCGTATCAATTGTGGCAACTTGTGGTCGTCGACTGCTTGCTATAATGTAAGTGATTGTAAATACAGCAGTTCCAAGAAAGAAATAGTTCAACGCTTCAATAGCCAATTCCTCGTTCATTTCAAAAATATTGTAGGCGTAAGCCACGTATGCCCACCGCGAAGTGCCACTCATAACGGCGTTGTATCGAGCAATGCCTGTGAGGTAGAAAAACAGTATCAGAAGCAGCGGAAACTCGTCGTTTCGGTTGAGATACTGCCACACGCCCAAAAGTGCGAGCAAGAGGGTTAATATTTCTATCAGGTCTATATCGAGCATATTATATCTTTGATTCGCTGTCTGAAATTTTCGCGGTTGTAGTTGTTTGCACTATTTTTTGCCGCCATACGCAAAATGTTGAAACTATCGTTGTTAAGCGATGTGTAATAAAGTATTTCTTTAATTAGTGCGTCGGTGTCTCTTATGGGTACAATGCTACCGTTTTGGTGATGTTTTATAATCTCGTATCCAAACGAGTTTTGTGTGGTAATAACGGGCAAACCTTCTGCCATGGCTTCGGGAATTACAAGTCCGAATCCTTCAAAAACCGTTGGAAGTACTAGTATGTCAAACTCTTGGTAACGAGTAAACAGTACGTTTTGCGGTATTGCACCGTGATATGTGTACACATCTTTGTATGTATCAAAAGCCTTGCCGCTACCTTGAATGCCGCCTATGATGTGCAATTCGGCTGTGGATTTTGGAATTTTGCGAAATGCCTCCAATAAGTATTTTATGCCTTTGCGCTGAGTAACTGTGCCGCAGTAGAGCACCTTCAAAGGGCGATTCTCTATGTTTTTGAAATCTTGGCAAGGCGGAATTGCCGAGGTGTTGAAGCATAAAGGCAAAATCTTTATTTTTTCGGGGTTAACTCCGTCGTTGATAAGACTTTGACGTGTAAATTCCGATGCGGCAAACACATATTTTGCTGTGTGTGGTTCCTCTTGAAGACGTTTTTCGTATTCGGCTGGGAAAACGAGATTGTCGATACTGTCAGCCCATTCGGGATGCAAAAGTTGTTCTTCGCCAAGGATTTTTTTTGCCTCGGTAACGTGCGCTGTGGCGAGTTCTACAATGCTGCAACGCCCTGATTGATTGGTGGTTTTGAGTGTTTCTAAACAACTGCCTTGAAATCCCCAAAATATATCAAAATCGTTTTGTCTAATTTTTTTAGACAAATAATTATCGAAGTTTTCATCACGTTGATAAACAGCGTTTTGTACACCACGACTTTTGCCGTAAATTTTGCGTATGAGTATTTCTTTAACCTCAAAACGCCAATTGCTTACTACTTTTTTGCCGCTTAATCCGTTGATAAATCGTTTTTGTAAATAATTGATATGATGATTGTTGATAAAAATTTGAAGCCACTGGCTCTTTATATATGAACTTGTGTAGTAACGCTCCAAAAATCCGAGTTCCAAAAGCGAAAGCGCGGTGAGATACGAATGTTGTTTTCCGCTGTGGGCGAGTATGATTTTAGGCGTTTCCATTTTTGGTAACTGATTGATTATAAGTTGAAATCTGTATTGCAATATTGTTTTTCCACGATGAATAATCGGCAAATTTTTGCCAATTTTCGGTGTAAGGATTTTCTGCGGGGTATGTCTTGATGGCTTCTACAAGTGCGGCAACGCTGTCGGGTGCGGCAAGACGGGCAATTCCGTATTTCTTAACCGATTGAGCCATACCTGATTCGGTGTCGGAAACTATCAGTTTTGGCTTGTAAGGCGACAGGCTGTTGAGTATTCCGCTTTGCGATTTAAACGCTGTGGAATAGTAGAGAAGTATGATGTCGCTGTTGGCAAAAACTGCGCTTAACTCATTGTTGTTTAAGTATTTCTCTATAAAAATAACTCGCTCTGAAACACCTTTGTCTTGTGCGTATTGTCGATAAGTGTCCACATTTTCGTTTACGGTAACGCTTCTGCCGGCTATAATTAGCACAGTGTTAGGTAGTTGTGCTACTGCATCAATGGCTATTTTGTAGTTTTTTTCGGCGCGGATGTTGCCTGTTATTGATAATGTGGTAATGCCTTGATTTTTAAGGTTTTGAAATATTTTTGTAATTTCTTTATCTGGTGTAGCAGGCGGATAGATTCCGTGCGGTATGTGTCTGAATATTATGCGGTTATCTATATTGCTGTAATAGGGTAGGGGAGGTAGTTTTTCGTGATAAAATGCAATATCCATCACGTCCATTATCCGCTGCATTGTGCTTTCGGATAACGATTTACGGTGAAAATACGCAGTTCGGTCGGGGTCGTGTAGTATTATTGCTGTTTTGAAATTTCTATTCCGAAAACGGCGTGTCCACAATGACGATGTTACTTGGTCAAAGTCGTTGAAAATGAGTAAGTCAGTCTTGTTTTTCGTTGCGTATTTATAAGCACGAATTGGATTAATTAACGAACGGTAAAGAAAATAGATTTTTCCAAATAGTTTCCAAATGCCGCGAAACATTCTGTCTTTCAGCAATATATCCTCGGTTTCGGCGCAATCTTTGGCACTGCCTTTTGGAAACAGAGCCTTGCACCATTCCACTTCGGCGTTGCGGCCATATTCGGCGGCTATCTGTTTTGCGTATTCGTAACACCCTCCAAGTGAACTATTTGAATATATTACTACTTTCATTTTACCGTTAGTTTTTGTTGTTCGGTTTTTTGCGCCGACGATTTAAAAAGCCATCCTTTTATGTAGTTGAAAATGTATGCTATGCGCTGTGTTTCAATCATATAAAAGCACATTGGCAAATTTTTATACCCATATTTGGGGTTGTGCAGATTTATAACGTTTTTTATGGCGCGGAAGTACGACCGTAACCCAAAAATCATTATAATATATAAAGGTGTCAACCACCAATTTTTGACTATTAGCAATATCACTGTGAATGGGATAATGCTGTATCTTATAGCGGTTTCGGCTACATTACTTAGAAAATTCCGAAAATTAATTTGACTTTCGCCGTCGCCGAGACCATAGCGACCTGCCTCGCGTGCAAACTGACGTGCCGTTGTGTGACGATTCCATTTTACAAGTGGTTTAGGGTCAATTATATAGCGGAATTTATGTTGCTTAATTTCGCGCCAAAAAATTGTATCGTCGGCGGCAAGGGTTAGCCATTCGTTGTAGCCGCCTATCTTGGTCCAGACGTATTTGTAATAGGCTATGGAGCGCGACGAAACACTGAAATTGTCATCGATTTTTACTTGATAACCATTTTGAAGAATGTAATCGGCACGGGCGGCTGCGGTTTTGATTTCTGTTTCGTTAACAGTGAAAGCACCGCCAACTACCTCAATTTCAGGATTATCGAAATATTTTACAAGAGTTTCGAGCCAATTAGGTTCGTATTGACAGCCAAAATCTGTGCTTACAATCAAATCGTTGGCGGCATTTTCGATGGCAATGTTTCGACCCTCTGCCACTGCGCAGCCTTTTTTTACAATTACACGGATATTTAACTTGGATTTTGCGGCGTAAGCATTGAGAATATCGATGCTTCCGTCGGTGCTACCTGCGTCGGTGATTATTATTTCGTCGGGGGTAATAGTTTGGCGTTCAATCTCTTGGAGCGATTGTTCAAGCCTTTTAGCCTCGTTAAATATGGTGGATACTAATGTAAATTTTTTCACTTCAATAGTTTTGTAATTATTTCGCTAAAATAATGTATATTTGCCGAAAACTAAATTAAAAAATGCAAGATTGTAAAATTTCAGTCATAATACCAACCCTCAATCGTGCGGATTTTATTCCCGAAACGATTCATTCTATTGTTAATCAAACCGTTAAACCATACGAAATTATTGTGGTTGACAACGGAAGCGATGACAATACGGTTGAACTGTTGGAGAAACTTTTTCCCGAACAGGTGAAAATTATAGAAAATGACGGAAATTTTTACCCAGGCGCGGCTCGTAACTTAGGCATTGAGGCTGCATCCGGCGACTATATTCAATTCTTTGACTCAGATGATATTATGACCAAAAATCGTTTTGAGAGTCTTCTTGCAGTTTTTGCCAAAAATCCCGACGCTGATGCTGTTTATTCGCCTTACGTGATGGCACGTGAAGATAATGTTGGATCGTGGAAACAGACTCAGCCAGTGCTCCAATTTCGCGACAGTCATCTTGGTAAGCACACTCACAAGGATATGCTCAAAGGTTTTAATATTCCTATTTGGTGTTTCCTTTTTAAATCTTCTGTTGTGAAACACTTGGGCAAGTGGCGCGAAGATATTTTTGCATACGAAGATTACGATTATCTTTTTCGTCTGATAATGAGCGATATAACTATTAAGCACGATAATAAGTCTTGCGTAATTTACCGCGTTCACGGCAATCAGATTACGGGCAATGCTTTTTCCGACAAACGTCGCGATATTGAAAAACTTCGTTGCCTTGCGCAATTGCTCAGCCGTTACGAAAAACATCTTTCGGGGCGGTGCGTTTCGATAGCCAAAACTATGATTCATAGACTGGAACACGATACAAACTGTACCGATATTTCGGGTTTAAACTATTGGTTTACAAATCTTTCGCTGCGTATTGGCAACAAAATTAACCGAATGGTTACACGCACCGATTGGCAACGGATTCATCAGCCCGAAACCGACAAAAAAGTTTTCCGCGATTATTTGTCGTTGCTTTAAAAAAAATTTTTATCTTTATGCTCTAAAAACTAACTGCAATGGAAAATCAAGAAACTACAAAAGAACAGCAAGAAAACAACGAAGGAGTTGTTTTTGAGGCAGTAGACACCGCTCAAAAAACTGTTACTGAGGTTCGCGCTGAGGGTAATTTCTCACCGTCGGAACAGGTGTCGGCGGCGGTTACCAATGCCGAAATTATGCTCGCATACATCACCGAACACGGCATCAACATTAGTAAAGAACACGTTAACAACGTGGTTCATTCAAAATTTCTTTTGCAAAACAAGCAATGGAGTCCCGAAGCCGAGGTTGATTTGCGCCTCACTTACAACGAGTTGACCAAACTTATTGCGCCCGTTACTATCGACAGTCTTATTGCTTCGAAACCTATGCCGCGCAAAAATCCCGGTAAAATTTGCCGTGCGCTCAATATTCAAAACCATATGCCGCTATCGCAATGGTCGGTAACGGTTTACACGTTTCTCTCGCTATTTATTATGGCTATTTTGCTGTTGGTACAGATTTATTTCTTCCTCGGCAGCACACGTATGAACCATATTCAAGAGTGCAACCAAAAAATTGCTGAAAAACAGAGCCGTCTCAATGAACTTATGCTTGTGCTCAACAACGGTGCTGACGATTCTGCTCTCGCTCTCGAAAACGAGCAGTTACAAAACGAGATGATTGAACTTGATAATGAAAAAACCTCTAATATTCAGCACCTTATACCTTGGGTTGATTATTTGCAAAACCTTGTTACACTTTCGCCAAAAAAGAAACAGGCACGTGAAGAGGCTGCTCTCAATGCCGCTCAGGAGGGTGTTGCTGCCAATACCGACACTATTCAGCAGGCGCAGAGTTATCTCGTGATTATTGGTATTTACCTTTTGCCGCTGTTGTACGGTATTATGGGCGGACTATCGTTTGTGCTTCGCGAAATCACTTCCGAGGTGCGGAGCCTTACATTCTCGCGCGTTACCAATACTAAATATCTGTTGCGCATTGTGTTAGCCTCACTTGCAGGACTTTCTATCGGATTGTTCTGGGGCGATTTGGAAAAAACGCAACAATTTGGTATCGCATCCCTCTCGCCAATGTTGCTCGCATTTTTGGCTGGCTATTGCGTAGAATACCTCTTTATGTTTATCGAACGTATTGTTACCTCGTTTGTGAAGAAATACGGTGAGGACAAAAAATAGATACCGCATTGTTGTTGTAGAGACGTCATAATATGGCGTCTCTACCAATATGGCGTCTCTACCAATATGGCGTCTCTACATTGCCCCTGTAAACAAATTTATATCCTTTGACGATATTTTGAATTTTTTGCCGAGATAATCGTTGGTGAGGATGCCCATATAGGTGTAGATGCCGTTGCGGAGTCCGTAGTTGTGCTTGATTTCATCTTTTACGCCACCGTTGCGACATATTTCTAAAAATATCGGGTACATTATGTTGCTGATGGCAATAGTGGCTGTGCGCGGTACAAGTGCCGTTATGTTGGGCAAACAGTAGTGTATGATGCCGCATTTGGTGAATGTGGGTTTTTCAAACGAGGTGGGACGGCTTGTTTCAAAGCACGAACCCGTTTCGATGTTGAGGTCAACAATCACGCTGCCTTTTTTCATTCCCGCAATCATATCTTCGGTAACCACAGGGTAGGGCATTGCCTTGATGCTTTTGGCACCTATTACAGCATCGGCAGAGGCAAGGGCTTTTTTGAGTACTTGCGGTTGAAGAATTGATGTAAATATCTCTTTGCCAAGTTTTTGGGTGAGCCTTAACAGGTTGTAGACCGAATCGTCGAACACCTTTACTTCTGCGCCAAAATTGTCGGCTGTGCGTGCGGCAAACAAAGCCGCTGTGCCTGAGCCAATTATCACCACCGATGCGGGTGTTATGCCAGTTACGCCACCAAGCAATACGCCCTTGCCGCCACGCTGACGACCGAGATACTCTGCCGCCGTTATCACTGCGCTTCGTCCGGCAATTTCGCTGTGCGAATAGATAATCGGGAAAAAGTCTTTGTCGCTCTTGATATATTCTAACGCTATGGCTATCACCTTTTTAGATAAGAGTTTTTGAATATACTCTTTGGTGCGAATGGCTATTCCGAGATACGAAATCACCGTTTGACGCGGGTGCATAAGGTCAATTTCGTCGAGACTGAATGCCGAAACCTTTATAACTATGTCGCAGTCAAACACATCTTTCTTGTTTTGGCACAGTTCGGCACCTGCCTCAGAATATTCCATATCGGAGTAGTTGGCGCATTTGCCCGCTCCCTTTTGAATTTTGATGTGGATTCCGGCATCGGAAAGTGCCGAAACAGCCATTGGAGTGAGCGGAGTGCGGGTTTCTTCGTGCTCGTCTTCGCAGGGCACGCCAATAGAGATTGATTCTTTGCCCTTGGTGGCGGCTTGGAGTTCTTCTTGCGGTATGCAGGTGTAGTCGGTGATGCTGCACTGTGTCATAACTGATGTGTTTTTAAGTTGTTAGAAAGTTTCTATATTTACGGTACGCTGATGGTCGTTGTCGGCGGTGATGGTAACTTTGAGGGTGTCGGGCGGGAGGATGGGCTCAATCACTTCGGGCCACTCTATCAGGCTGATACCGTCACCGTAGAGATAATCTTCTGCGCCTGCCGACATTGCTTCTTCAAGGTCTTTGATGCGGTAAAGGTCGAAGTGAAACAGACGTGTGCCTTTTGCCGTAAGGTATTCGTTTACAATGGCAAAGGTGGGACTCGATACGTTGTCCTCAACGCCGAGACTGCGGCAGAATGCTTTTATAAAAGTGGTTTTGCCGGCTCCCATTCCACCGTAAAAAACTATACAGTGGCGGTCGGCGTAACGGTTTTGAAGCAATTCGCTAAACTGTTGTGCCGCTTGGTCTATTTTGCTAATATCCTCAATTACAATTGTTTCCATTATTTCTTAGGTGTGAGAGTTATAAGCGGAATAAGCATTTCGTCGAGACTTATGCCGCCGTGTTGAAAAGTATCTTTGTAATATTTGGCGTAATGGTTATAGTTGTTGGGATATGCCATAAAGTCGTTGTGATGCGCAAAAATGTAACGTGTGCGCATATTTGGCGCGGGCAGCATTATGCGGTCGGCGTTTTCGGGTGCGTAAACCTCTTTGGTATTGAATGTTATGTTTTGTCCCTGTTTGTAGCGCAGGTTTGAGGTGAGGTTTTTGTCGCCGATTATTTTTATGGCATTGTTTACCTTCACGTTGCCGTGGTCGGTGGTGAAAATTATCTTAAAGTCGGTGTCAGACAGTATTTTAAGTAATTCGTACAGAGCCGAATGTTCAAACCACGTTTTGGTAATATCGCGATACGAAGCCTCGTCGTCGGCAAGTTCGCGCATCATCGACACCTCGGTGCGGGCGTGGCTTATCATATCCACAAAGTTGTAAACCGCCACGTTAAGTTGGTTGTTGATAATGTTTTGGATATTGTCGTTGATTTTTTGACCGTCTTTGTTGGTGAACGTTTTGCAGTAGTAGAACTTGATGTCGGTGCGGAAACGTTTTAGCATAGTTTCAATCAACTTGTCCTCGTTGTTGTTTTTGGAGTGCATCTCGTCTTCGTAGGCCCAAAGTTCGGGAAAATGCTTTGCAATGTCCAACGGCATAAGTCCGGCAAACATAGCGTTTCGGGCGTACTGCGTGGCGGTGGGCAAAATGCTGCACATTATATCCTCGTGCTCTACGTTAAAATATTGTGCAATAAGTGGTTGAATTATTTTCCAATGGTCGAATCTCAGATTATCGATTACTATCCAAAATATCTTTTCGCCGTTGCGGATGGCGGGGAGTATTTTCTCTTTAAAAATGTCGGGCTGCATAATGGGACGGTCGTCGCGACTGCCTGTGAGCCAACGTTCGTAGTTTTTTTCGATATATTTGCAAAACTCGCGGTCTGCCTCGTTCTTTTGGTTGGCGAGAATCTCCGAAAGGGTTTTGTCGGAGGCTATGCCGTCGAGTTTAAGTTCCCAATCCACAATTTTTTTGTAGAGGTCGGTCCACTGCGCAAAATTGCTTACCGAACAGAGGTCGATGCTCAGTTGCCGAAACTCCTGTTGATAGTCCTCGGTGGTTTTTTTGGTAATGAGGCGGGTGTTTTCGAGGTTTTTCTTGATGGAAAGCAAAATTTGGTTTGGGTTAACCGGCTTGATAAGGTAGTCAGCCACATTGTAGCCCACAGCATCGTCCATAAACTCTTCACCGTCGTTTTTGGTAATCATTACGCAGGGAATGTCGGGTTTTATTTTCTTAATTTCGCGGAGAGTTTCCAAACCGCTGAGTCCCGGCATATTTTCGTCGAGGAAAATTATATCGAAAAAATTGTTTTTTACCAATTCGAGTGCGTCGTTGCCGTTGTAGGCAGTTTCAATTTCGTATCCCTTGCTTTTGAGAAACAGAATCTGCACTTTCAAGAGGTCGATTTCGTCGTCAACCCAAAGAACCGTTGCCTTTTTTGTGTTTGCTGTTTCCATTGTTTCAAGGGTTTAGTCGTTATGGTTGCGGACAATGCCGTGAAGAATAATTTTGAGCAGCGCGTCGATACGAGTGGTAAAAATTTCGGGGTTTTCGGTGCGCAGAATATAGTCTTCGATACCCTTCACCGCCATAATTATTGCCACCGACGCCATATCAAGGTTGGTAATACTGAAATATTTTTTCTCCACTCCCTCCTCTAAGATATTGTGAAACAGGCGAATTTCCTCGTTGTCGTAAAAAATATTCAAACGGCGCACAAAGTCGATATGGCGCAAACGGGTGTTTTTCAACGCGGAGTGAAAATTGTTGTACACCTTGATGGTGTTCATTCTTGTGATGATGTAGGTTTTGATTTTGTCGGCGGGGTTTTCGTTGCTGTTGATCGAGTCGATCATATTTCGGCGGAAAGCGATAGCCTCTTTCAACACCACAGCCTGAAAAATCTGTTCCTTGCTTTTAAAATAGTAGTAAATAGAACTCTTGCCCTTGCCTACCGCCTTGGCAATGTGATCCATACGGGTTTTGTCGTACCCGTATTTATTAAAAACCTGCCTTGCAATCTTGATAATAGCATCGCGGTTTTTGTTTTTTTTGAGTGATTCGTTTTGATCCATTTTGATACTATTTTTTCGCATTTCAAAGATAAAAGAGATTTGCGGAATATGCAAATGAAATGCGGAAAAATTTTTTTCTATTTCTGAAAAACAGTGGCTGCTACAACTCCAACCTTTCAATCTTTCCTATCACCGCCGAGTTTTTCATCTCTTTTTCAAGTAGATAGAACTCTTCGCGGGTTACTTTTTGAGTGATGGTTCCGTGGCGGAGAACGTGGATTTCATCGCAGGTGTCGCTGAGGGTGGAAAAAATGTGCGACGAGATTATCACCGTTTTGCCTAACTCTTTGAGCCTGTGTATTATTTCGGTGAGAATGATGCTGCCGTTGAGGTCGATGCCGTTGAATGGTTCGTCGAGGATGAAAATGTCGTTGCCTTGCAGCAGCACAGCCAAGAGGGCGAGTTTTTTTCTCATTCCTGTGGAATAAGTGGTAACGTATAGATTAAGAGGAAGGTCGAAGATGTTATTCTTGTCTAATTCTGGTAATTTTTTGTTGCGGGCATTGCACAATAGGCGTATATATTCTTTGCCTGTTATCATTGAGAAAAAAAACGGTTCGGCGGTGAGGTATCCCAAATGGTCTTTGAGAGGAGATAGTTGGCTAACTATTTCACCGTCAAAACTTTCTAATCCGGCAATGCAGCGAAACAATGTGGTTTTGCCTGCGCCGTTTTCGCCAATGATGCCGCAGATTTTGCCACGTTGAAACTCTATTGAGAGGTTGTTTAGCACACTCTTTTTGCCAAAACTTTTGCTTAAATTCGTTATCTTAATCATCGAGAAATGGTTTTAACTTGTTGATAGAGCGATAATAAAAGTATGGAATTGCCACCAATACCGACGGAGGAAACATCAACACCAAAATCAGCATTATAGTTACCGACATTCCTATTCCATCGGGATACGATGAATATTTTGCTAATATCATAGTAATCAAAAAGATAGTTCCGGCGGCAATTGCAATTAGTATCAATAATATTTCGGAGAAATAGCAAACCGATAGCAATGCAATCGGTGGCAGAGCCATAAAGAAAGCGTTTTTAATTGCTTGTAATACTTTGTATCTTAAAAACTTGCGTGGCGTTTTGGCAAAAATCCAAACATAATATTCGTTTTCGGGTTTTGAGTAATAACTCGCTGCTATGAGGTAAACCGCCACAATGGTTGCTAAACCTAAGTTTAAATTGTTGACATTCACTGCAATAACCGTAATTGCGTAAACCAATGCTATTAAATAGAATGTATATCTAAACCCAGCGGTAAATTCAAACGGATGTTTTGAATATGGAGTGGGTATTACAAAATCTCCATTTCCCCTAAATGTTACCAATGAAGAAACGATTGACAATAATATAATTATTGCTGCTTGATTAAAGCATTGGTTTAATAATAGCGTCACTGCAAAAGGCAGCGAAATAATGAGGTTTTCTACTATCCTTATCTTGTTTTTCCTGCCTTTGCCAAATGTAGTTAGCAGAAAATCAGAGCGTTGTTTGCTGCTAAGCGGCATTTGAGCCATTGCGCAAGCCCCAATCAAAGTCCACGGCGCATATTCTTCTACCCTATAATACAGCGCCTTAACAAATCCTATAAACAAACCCGTCAACAGCATATACCCAAGCACCGGATTTATTCCAAAATCTCGCATCCGGCGATTGAACATTGTGAATTGAAGTTGAAAATATTGGCGCATAAGGTTACTATTTTGTTGCTGCAAATATAGAATATTGCAAAGTTAATCTGTCTTGATTTTTGTTAAGATAAATTAATTAAATTCATTTACCAATTAATTTTGCTCATATCTTCTTTTTTTTATTACCTTTGTGCGTTGAAAATCAACAGTACAATGAGCAGAAAGATTATTATAACATTGGCCTGCGTAATGACCTTCACTATGGTGTGGCTGATTGTGATACAGGTGTCGTGGTTTAAGGAAGCCCTTACCGTTAGACATCAGCAGTTTAGCCAGTGTGTCAATCGCTCGCTTTACCGCGTGGTTCAGAAACTCGAAGAGAACGAGGTGGTTTCTCATATTCAGAACGAGGTGATAGCCGTCAATTTCGACTCGTCGTCGTTGGGCAAGCCTGTTCCGCAACTCGACCGCCCAGGAAGAGTTATCGCCGACAGTATGATGCGCGACACCGTGGGAGGTAAGATTGTGGTGCTCAGTCGCGACTCCGCCTCTATGTCGATTCTTCAAGCAGGTCAAACTCCTTTTCCGATGGAGCAGACTGTGGCTCGTGAGGAGTTTCAAGAGAGGGTTAAGGCTAAAATCCACAACAAGACTGTATTTGTGGAAAATCTCGTCAACCAACTTATCCGCAAGAAAATCAATATTGAAGACCGCATTTCGCCCCGTGTTATCAATGAGCATCTCAAAAAACAGTTCGACAACTTCGGTATCGACGCCGAATACGATTTCGCTATCCGTGGCGAAAACAACGAGTATTATTTCAAAACAGGTGGTTTCAATCCCGACTCGGTGCCATCCACCTATCAGATAATGCTTTATCCCAACGATATAATTTCTCCGCCGTACTATTTAGTGGTGTATTTCCCCGACGAAGACAAGGTAACAATGCAGTCTATCTCCAAAAAAGCCTACTCGTCGCTCGTGCTTACGCTTATAGTGATGCTTACTTTTGCCTTTACTCTTGTGATAATTTTCCGCCAGAAAAAACTCTCGGAGATGAAGACCGACTTTGTCAACAATATGACCCATGAGTTGAAAACGCCTATATCGTCGATTTCGCTTGCTTCGCAAATGCTTAAAGACAAGACCGTTATGAAAAACGAGCAGATGTTCGACCATATTTCTCAGGTGATTGAAGACGAGAGCAAACGTCTTGGTTTTCAGGTGGAACGTGTGTTGCAGATGGCTGTTATAGAGCGTGGTAAAGTGCGGATGAAGGTAAAAGAACTATATATCAATGAGTTGATTAAAAAAGTGGTCAATTCCTTCGATCTCAAAGTTAAAGACCGCAACGGTGTGATTATTACCAAGTTAAAAGCCAACGACGATATGGTGGAAGGCGACGAGGTGCACATCACCAACTTGATTTTCAACCTTTTGGACAACGGTTTGAAATATACCGAAACCACTCCGCGTTTGGAAATCACCACCGAAAATGTGAAAAACGGTATCGAAATTTCTGTAACCGACAATGGCATAGGTATTTCGCGCGAAAGCCAGAAACATATTTTCGACCAGTTTTACCGTGTACATACCGGCAACGTGCACAATGTTAAGGGTTTCGGTATCGGTTTGAGTTATGTCAAGTGCGTGGTTGACGAACATCAGGGCAAAATAAGAATCAAGAGCGAAGTTGGCAAAGGAACAACTTTTTATATATATTTGCCCTTTAATTTAAAACAGTAACGAACACATTATAAATAATACGAATATGGAAAAAATAGTTAGCATACTTTTAGCCGAAGACGACGTGAACTTGGGCTCGCTTCTCAAACAGTATCTTGACGCCAAGGGCTACAACACCGACCTTTTCAACGATGGCGAGAAAGCCACCGCAGGATTCCGCTCGGGCAATTACGACATCTGCATCCTCGACATTATGATGCCCAAAAAGGACGGTTTCGCCGTTGCCACCGAAATTAGGGAGATAAACACTTCGATTCCAATCATATTCCTCACTGCCAAAAACTTGAAGGAAGACGTGCTTACCGGTTTTAAAATTGGTGCCGACGACTATATCACCAAGCCGTTTAATATGGAGGAACTCTTGCTCCGTATCGAGGCAGTGCTCCGCCGTTCGGGAGCAATGGAAAGTGAATCGGTATCTTCTTATAAATTAGGTAAGTACTCGTTTGATTGCAACAAACAGCAGTTGCAGTTTGAGAATCAGGAGCCCGAAAAACTCACCACCAAAGAAACCGAGCTACTCCGTCTGCTTTGCGTCAATTCAAACAAAGTGTTGGAACGCAATTATGCACTCAAACAGATTTGGGACGACGACAACTATTTCAACGCCCGCAGTATGGACGTGTACATTACCAAATTGCGAAAAAAACTCAACAACGACCCCACTATTGAAATCCTTAACATTCACGGCAAGGGCTATAAATTGATCGTGGGCGAAGAAACTGTTTAATATTCAATGGGTTTTAGTAATAGAATTATTATTTGCGGCATTGTTTCAGCCTCGGTGATTATGGGTTGTTCAAACTCTAAAAACACCGCTTCTACACGTGCGTTTCACAACCTTACAGCGCATTACAATGTCTATTTCAACGCTAAACAATACTATTTGGATGGCGTTGAAAGAATAGATAACGAATTGCAATGCGACTATACCGAAATTTTGCCTGTGTTTAAGGTAGATGCTCCGGGTGCGGCCGATTTGGTGCGTGGCGACATGGAGTCGTGCGTTCAAAAATGTGGCAAGAACATCCTTACTCATTCCATAACTTCCAAACCCAAAAAACATTACGGACGTGGGGGTATGGATCAGAGTGAACTCGAGTTTTACAACAAACCCGACTTTTGCAAATGGATTGATGATACTTATCTCCTTATGGGTAAGGCAAATTATGTTTTGGCCGACTACGACCGTGCAGAATCTTCGTTCCGCCTTGTCACCACCCGTTTTAAGCACGAACCTGCAAAGTTTGAGGCTCAAATGTGGCTCGCAAAAACTATGTCGGTGCAAAAAAACTATACCGAAGCCCTTGAAATTATCAACAAACTCAACGCCGACAAACGTCATCCCAAAAAACTTGATTGTGGCATATTGATGACCTATGCTGATATTTATATTGCTGTGCGTCAGTACGATGAGGCTCTCGAAGCTCTTAAAAAAGCTGTTGAGATTACCAAAAACAAAAATAAACGCGCTTGGCTTGTGTATATTATGGGCGACATCAACCGTAGATGCGGCAATTACAATGAGGCACGTCAAAACTATTTGGAAGTCATAAAAATTAATCCCGACTACGCCACGGTGTTTAACGCTAAAATTAACCTGGCTACTGTTTTTGACCAAGATGCCGACATTGATAAAATTATTGTTGAACTCCAAAAACTTGCCCGCGACGAAAACAATACCGAATACAAGGATCAGATCGACTATGCAATTGCAGAAGTATACCGCCGCAGTGGTGATATCGACAAAGCTCTTGCATATTACAAAAAATCTGCTCACGAAAGCAGTGTAAACGATATTCAAAAGGCAAAATCGTATCTCGCTTCGGCAAATATTTATTTCGACCGTCACGACTATATCAACGCCCAAAAATATTACGACAGCACTATGTCGTATCTGCCCAAAACATATTCTGACTATGATGAAATAGCCCAGAAATCTGAAAACCTTTCGCTACTTACGGGCTACATCAACCAAGCCAACTATCAAGACAGTATCCAGCGTGTGGCAGCAATGCCCGAAAATCAACGTAATCAAATTGTAGCGCAGTTGATTGCGCAAGTGGCAGAACAGGAAGCCGCCGCCAATAGCAATCAGCAGATCTATTATAGCGGTGGAGAAAATAATTTTGGCGTACAGTATACTGGTCAGGACGGAAATCCTAATTTTGCCGGGAAATGGTATCTATATAACAACACATCACTTAGTTACGGTAAGTCTGAATTTGTAAAAAAATGGGGACAACGCCGTTTGGAAGACAACTGGCGACGCAAAAACAAAAGCGTTGAGGTGCTTGACGACAACGTTGACGAAGCTCCAAAAGACACCGCAGAGTTAGCTGTGAACAACAAGATGCCTGAATATTATCTGCGCAACTTGCCTATGACCGATTCTGCTAAAACCGTTTCTAAGAATATTGAGGCCGATTCGTGGTTTGCCGCTGCCGATGTATATTACGAAAAAATGGACGACCCAGCAAAGGCCATCGAAACACTATTATTTCTCAACCAGAAAAACCCCGACCACTATCTTATGCCGCAGTCGCTTTACACACTTTATAAATTATATAATGTGCAGGGCGAAAAATCGCTTGCCGAATATACCAAAACCCAGTTGATTTCTAATTATCCCGAAAGCGGATACGCTAAAATTCTCGGAGACCCCGACTATCATAAAAATGTTCAGGCTCGCAAAGATTCTGCCTTGAACGTCTACAATGCTGCTGTCAATAGCTTTAAAAATGGAATGTATCCAAATTGCATACAAATTTGCACCAATGCCGAAACACGTTATGCCGACCTCAAGATTGCCGAAAACTTCTACTATCTTGAAGCCCGTGCCCATGGGCGTATGCAAAATATTCCTGCTATGCGTTCTACTTTGGAAACTTTTGTAAAGCGTTTTCCAAAGAGCGACCTTAACGAGGCGGCGCAGAACAAACTGTCGGCACTCAACTCTGGACGTTTTGAAACTCAGCGTTTCGACACCGTTTTCACCGCCGCACATTATTTTGTGTTGGCATACAAAACCGACAACCCCAACGCTCCGCAGACTGAATATATGGTTCAAAAATTCTGTGCCGAAAACTCTTACACCGAAAACGACGTTAAGAGCCGCGAATTTGCTGACGGATACAAGTTTGTAATCGTCTCCACTTTTTCGCACAAGAATACCGCGTTGGAGTTTTACCGAAAGTTTATTTTGGTAAACTATCAAAGCCTTGAACCCGAAAGTGACTTTATCCCCTTTGTAATAAACCGCACCAATCTACCCTTACTTCAATCCCTCACCGATTTAGAAGCGTATGAAAACTTTTTTAAACTCAAATACTTATAATTAAACAAGAACTAACTATCACACTGCTGTTTTATGACTCGTATATATTTACTAATTTCACTGGTTTTGACTATGCCGGCTTGTAATTCGCGTTGTGTGGCACCCGACAATGCCGTCAACCCTACGGATGCATCTCTTGGAGATACTGCTCAGACTGCATCTATGGCTGTAACGGCTCTGGCGCAAACAAAAAATACTCAAAAACCATCGCGACCAGATTATTTTTTTGCTGTGGCTCAATACAACACCGTATATTATGGCAATTCGCTCGAAAACTTATTGAGACTCAATATCGAAAGTGCCCAACTCGACATATCGCCCGATGGACGCACTATCGCCTACTCGTCGTATAGCCGTCCTGGTTACCGTGTTATCAAACTGATAGATATTGAAAGTCAGACAACTACATTGCTTGATCTCCCTCCTCGAAACGCTTATATGGGTTCGTGGAACAACGACGGCAAATATATTGCAATTAACAGTCAGTCTACACTGTTGAGCCATTGGCAGCCTGTTATTTATAATATTGAAGAGGGCTCGGTGTCCGACATTGACTGGCTCGACACCGACAATGATTATTACAATCCAGTGTTTTCGCCCGATGGCAAGACTCTTGTTTTTCACGACATATGCCACATTTATATTTGCAATTTTAAAAATGGAAAAGCTACTCTGAAACGTGTCATCGACACCGAAGATCTTTGTGCCGACGACAACGCTGGCTTTTCGGATTGCTGCAAGTTTCAACTCTCAAACGATGGCAAGTATTTGATATTCACAGTAGAAACTGATATTTTTGAGGAAGATATCTGTCCCAAAATCACACTTTGCAGTTACAATATTGACACAGGACTTTTGCGCCGCGTTACCGACCGCAACAACAATGTCAACGACTTTGCCATAGACGCCTCTGGTGAAATTTATTACTGCACATGTAACAAAGATAAGCAAGTATTTGAAGGATTCGTTGCCAGAATCGACGGTTCCGATGCTGTTTTGTCAGCCACATTTAAAGAGCAAACATACGCAATAGCGGTAGCCGATTAATGCTTGCCCGATTGTATTCTTGCTACTAAGCAATAGGTTACAAAATTTTAATAAAAAAAATTTGTTTGTTTTGATAAAAGTCTTTACCTTTATAAAAAATTTTAAAACTATAAACACATTCATTAAAACAGAACTGATATGTCAAAAATTAAACTTTTAGGATTAACACTGCTATCCGCAGCCGTATTGTTAGTAAGCTGCAAAGGCAACAAGGGTAACGAATCTAGCGAAAATAGCGACACACTTCCTTATCCTTTTGACAACTACGAGTCGACAATTTCGATGGACGAACCTACTTTCACCGATACGACTTCAATCTCGGAGCCCATTATGCTTGAAGACCAACAGGGCAATCTCCAACCCGAAACCACTCCAGTTGTAAACGAAAGCGATATGTTTTACATCATAGCTGGTTCGTTTACCGTTTACAGCAATGCACAGAACCTTTGCAACAAACTCAAAGTTAAAGGTTACAATGCTGAAATACTTATCCCCTTCGGACAGTATAATCGTGTATCTATAAAATCTTTCAAGACCCGCGAAGAGGCAAAAGCTTCTATTGCCACACTTAAATCTAAACTCGGCGACGACGGTCTTTGGATTCTTAAAAGATAAATCATTGCGGTACAAGCCGTTCTAGGCTGCGAATAAATCATTTGATTTTTTTAATGATTTGTTCGCAGTTTTTTTTGTTTTTTTCCCCTTTTTGTTGTAACTTGCTGCATAAATCAAAAACAGATGACCGACGTTTCGGATAATATAGACACTACCGACCGTATAGCCGCGCTGATACGCGAAAAAAACGAGTTGAGCCAACAACTAAAACAGATGTCGGCTCTTTACGACTCGCTTTTGACTGAAAAAGAACGCCTTGAAAATATCCTCTCGGCTGTTCCTGGGCAGTACGTCCCCGAAAGCGTAAAGGCCGACACACTTCAGCAACACCTGCTTAAATTCAAGATGGTGACGGTGATGTATTTAGACATCCGCGCCACTTCAAGCCTTACCGACTGCGAAAATTCTGCCGAGGCTATCGACGAACTCGATCAGGTGATGTTTCATTTCAACGACATTGCTGAGAAATTCCGTCTGCAGGTAAGCAAAACTATCGGTTATTCGTTTCTATGCGCCGGAGGTATCCCTGAAAAAAATATTACAAACCCTATTGATGTTGTACTTGCAGCTTTGGAGATGAACGACTATCTTCAGACATTGTCGTACAAAGCAGCCGAATCGAGGGGCGAAAAATTTTGGCAATTGCGCATTGGTATTCATACAGGTCCTGTAACTGCCTCTGCATCTGGACGTAAAAAAATTTCTTACGATATCAAGGGCGACACCGTTAACAATGCTTCTCGTATTGCCGCAGCAGCAGGTGTTAAC
Organism: Bacteroidales bacterium; assembly: GCA_016286055.1. Classification (GTDB taxonomy): domain Bacteria; phylum Bacteroidota; class Bacteroidia; order Bacteroidales; family UBA3824; genus UBA3824. Next base: position 118,285 of record JAEERW010000007.1, on the reverse strand, counting down.
CAAATCAACGTGTCGGTTTTTACATACGACCTTGTAAAAGAGTTCTTTGTAACCGAGTTTATTGGAGTTATCCCTGTGAAATACCGCGATTTGGAAACTTATCAGATCAAACGCCTCAAAAAAGATTATTCGGTTAACGTGGATAAGGGATTTTATCCAAATTCGTTTTTTCAAATCAAATATTCTCTTCGTCAATTTACTGATTTACAGGAATTTATTCTTGATAAATTAGATAAAGAGCTTCCGCCGTTCCTCTATTATCACAACACTCGCCACACCATAGATGTAATCAATCAGGTGGAGATTCTAGGCTATGGCGAGGGCGTGAGCGACGAGGATTTGCTCTTGCTTAAAACGGCTGCTCTCTTTCACGACACCGGCTACATTGTGGGTAGCGACAACCATGAGTATTTTGGCACTCAGATTGCCCGCGACATCCTGCCAAATTATAACTACACTCAGGAACAGATTGAGAAAATTTGCCAGCTGATAATGGCCACCAAGCTGCCTCCAAATCCCAAAGACAAATTTGAGCGCATTATGTGCGATGCCGACCTTGTGTACCTTGGCCGTACCGACTTTATTCCTGTTTCCAATATGCTCTACGACGAGTTGAAGGCTCTTGGTAGCAATTTAGACATCGACGCTTGGAATCAAAAACAGGTGGATTTCCTCACCAAGCATCACTATTTTACCGAAACCGCCATCAAAGTGCTTGAAGTAGGCAAGGAATATCAGATTGAGCGACTTAAAAATCTTATATCTAATCATAATGCTTAACATTAGATAATAGGCTTTAATTTATTGTGTGTTAAATTTTTGGTTATGAACGAAAAACTTTTGTCTTTTATATGGTTCAACAGGCTTTTTCCACAGTCTGCCCTCCATACCACACAGGGCGAAAGTATCAGCATAATCAAGCCGGGATATACAAATACCGATTCGGGTCCCGACATTACTGACGCTCAAATACGTATCGGCAGTATTGTTTGGGCGGGCAAAATCGAATTGCATGTCAAGTCGTCGCACTGGCAGCTGCACAATCACGACGGCGACCCTGCTTATTCAAACATAATTCTTCACATTGTTTTTCACGACGACAAGCCTCTTAAAGATAATAAAGGCAACCTTGTACCTACTCTTGTGCTGCCGTTTGAACAAAAATATGCCGAGGTTTATAATTCATTGCTTACTACAAAGGATTTTGACCTATGTCGCTGTGGATTTGAGCGTTTCGGCGAGTTGAAAACAGCTTCGTTTCTCGACCGTCTTGCAAGCGATCGTCTTAAATCAAAGGCCTTGGATGTGCTCAACGAACTTAAACTCAACAATGGCGACTGGAAAGAGACCTTCTGGCACTATTTATCAGCGGCTTTCGGTTTCGGCAAAAATGCTCTCCCTTTCAAGCAGTTGGCACAGTCGGTTCCATTCACTATCGTTGAAAAAAACCGTCATCAAATCAGCAACATAGCTGCAATTTTTTTTGGGCAGGCGGGATTCTTTTCGCTCAAAAAGTTTTCGGGTGAGAAATACATTGACATTCAACGTGAATATTATTATCACAAGCAGAAATACAACCTAACCTCCATCGACCCGTCGGTGTGGAAGTTCTCTGGCATACGCCCTGTCAACTTTCCCGATCGCAGAATCTTGCAGTTGTCGGTGCTTGTGGGGAGAAGCGAGAATCTTTTTTCGAAGGTGATGGAGGCCGAAACTCTATCTGATATTTTTACTCTTTTTGATATTAACATTAACAATCAGAAGTTTCCGTTCTTACCCGACACGCTTTTGACAAAGCTCGGTAACGAAACACTCAATCTCCTTGTAATCAATCTTGTATGTCCGTTTCTCTATGCCTATTCTTTGTATTTTAAAGACGACAATGCGGCGCAACGGGCAGTATCGTTTTTGGAGCAGATTCCGCCAGAGAACAATTCTGTTACCAAGTTTATGGTGAGTCAGGGCATACAAGCACGCTCAGCACTTGATTCACAGGCGTTTCTACAGCTCCGCAACGAATACTGCCGACCAAAACGCTGCATCGAGTGTCAAGTGGGAAGGTATATTGTGATTAATAATGCTATATAATTATTATCTTGTAGTCTCATGAATTATATTTATCTTTGCGCCATCATTTTGCAATAATTTTATCCAATTATGACAGCTATAAGCAGATTTAAAGCGTTGGAACGCGAATACGGTCATAAGCCCGTACATGTAGACCATTCGGCCGACAAAAGTATCACTTTCTATGCCTGTAATGTGTTTGACAGGCAGAAAATGGCAAAATTCTTACCCGAATCGGTGTTTAAGCAGGTGCAGCGAACCATGGACGAGGGCAAGCGAATCGACCGCGAACTTGCCGACCACGTGGCTAACGCTATGAAAGAATGGGCTTTGCAGCTCGGTGTTACCCACTACACTCACTGGTTTCAGCCACTTACCGACCAGAGTGCCGAAAAACACGACTCGTTTTTTACTCTCGACCACGGTATGCCTGTGGAATCGTTCGACGGCAAGGTGCTTGCGCAGCAGGAACCCGACGCATCGAGCTTCCCAAACGGCGGTATACGCAATACATTCGAAGCTCGCGGCTACACTGCTTGGGACTGCACTTCACCAGCCTTTGTGATTGGCTCAACTCTTTGCATACCAACAATTTTTGTATCATATACAGGCGAGGCTCTCGATTATAAGACCCCCTTGCTCCGCGCCCTCAACGCTATCGACAAACAGGCAACTGCTGTTTGCCGATATTTCTTGCCCGACACCAAAAAAGTAATCGCTACCCTCGGCTGGGAGCAGGAGTATTTCCTTATCGACGAGGCTCTGTTCGATGCTCGTCCCGACCTTATATCTTGCGGACGCACACTTATGGGTCACAATTCTGCCAAAAATCAGCAGTTAGACGATCACTATTTCGGCTCAATTCCTGAGCGTGTGGTAGAGTTTATGGCAGATTTGGAGGTAGAATGTCACAAACTCGGCATACCTGTGCGCACACGTCACAACGAGGTTGCCCCAGGACAGTTTGAATGCGCTCCTATATTTGAGGAGGCAAATCTTGCCGTTGACCACAATATGCTCTTGATGGACTTGATGATGAAGATTGCCCGTAGGCACAACTTCCGAATACTTCTTCACGAAAAACCATTTGCCGAAGTCAACGGTTCGGGCAAGCACAACAACTGGTCGCTGGCTGCCGACGGCAAGGTAAATCTACTATCGCCCGGCAAGGATCACGACTCTAACTTGATGTTTCTCACATTCTTGGTAAACGTTATCAAAGCTGTTTACAATCATCAGGACTTGCTCCGTGCCTCTATTATGACCGCAGGAAACGAACACCGTCTTGGTGCAAGCGAAGCACCGCCTGCCATTGTTTCGGTATTTCTTGGAGCCCATCTGAGCAGGATTCTTGCTTTGCTAAAAGAGAAGACTGCCGATGGAAAAATTCTCGATGCAGCAGCTAAACGATCTATCAATCTCGACATTGAGCAGATTCCCGAAATCCTTTTAGATAATACTGACCGCAACCGCACATCGCCGTTTGCATTTACTGGCAACAGGTTTGAATTCCGTGCTGTGGGTAGCAGTGCCAACTGTGCTTGTCCGCTTATTGTGCTCAACACTATTGTGGCTGGTCAGTTAGAACAGTTTAAAAACGAGTTGGATTCAGCCCTTTCTTCTGGCGCTAACCGCGATGAAACCATCCTCAAAATACTTGGAAACTATACTTCAGAGTTTTATCCCATACTTTTTGAGGGCAACAACTACAGCGACGATTGGAAGGCTGAGGCAGCTCGCCGAGGACTGTCGAACGTTACCTCTTGTCCCGAATCTATTTCAGCCTATACTTTAGATAGCACTGTTAAACTTTTTGAGGCTCAAAAAGTTCTCTCTGAGCGCGAACTTTCGGCACGTCAGGATATCTACGCCGAAAACTATCACAAGAAAATCCATATAGAATCGCTTGTGATAGCCAATCTTGCCCTCAATCATATCATACCCACAGCCATCCGCTATCAGAATCTTTTAGCAGAGAATTACCACAATACCAAGGGTTTAGGCTTTGACGATTTGATAGAGAACCGTTTGGATACCATCAAGACCATCTCAAAACTGATTCTCGTTATCAAGACTGATGTTGCCAATATGTCGGAGGCACGCAACAAGGCGTCGCATGCCGACGACAACCTTCAGAAGGCTTTGGAGTATCACAACTCTGTAAAACCCTATCTGTCGTCTATCCGCAAGAGCATCGACGCCCTCGAAATGATTATCGACGACGAGATGTGGCCCTTGCCCAAATATAGAGAAATGCTCTTCTGCCACTAAATGGGCGGTATTTAGTTGATAAAAAAACAAGCGGGACAAGCCAAAAATAACTTGTCCCGCTTTCAATTAAACAACTAAAAAAAGAAGTATTCTCGAACATGAAACACATTTTTTTATACGCAATCACCCCGTCTTATGTTTCCGCAATGAGTTAATTTTTTTATCTTTGTGCATCCAAATTCAAGAAACTATTGCTATGAAAACCCTGCTCGTTGTTCTCTTAGCCTTATTAATGATGTTATCATCATGCATTTCAGAGCCTGATTATCTCTGTTTTGAGGTCCCGTCGGGGGCGTCGATTTCGCTGAAGAAACGAAGTGCTGTTTATCCTGATATACAATACTCATTTGATAAAGAGGTGTGGAACAATTTTGATTCTATTTATGTAACCGAAAACTGCAGAGTATATTTTAAGGGCATCAACCCCGACGGTATCAACAAAGACTCTTTTCACTCGTTGCATTTTTGCGTTTCCGACACGTTTAAGTGCAGCGGCAATGTTATGACACTTATCGATGGGGTAGGGGAGACCTTGACAATCCCTTGCAATTATTGTTTCACACGATTGTTTAAAGGTTGCCCACTCACCACAGCACCACAATTGCCTGCCACACAACTCACCGAAGGGTGCTACGAAAGTATGTTTGCCGACTGCAAATGTTTAACCGTGGCGCCTGAGTTGCCAGCCACTCACTTGGCAGAAAACTGTTATTACAGTATGTTCAAAGGCTGTTCAAGTCTTGTGGTTGCCCCTGAGTTGCCTGCCATCACTTTGTCGGGATGGTGCTATCAGGAGATGTTTTGGGATTGCTCAAGCTTATCTACTCCTCCGCAGCTGCCTGCCACCAACCTTGCTATCTGCTGCTACCGATGGATGTTTAGCGAATGTGTCAGCCTTACCACTCCGCCGCAGCTACCAGCCACATTGTTAGCTACGGCATGTTACAACGGTATGTTTTACAATTGTACTAATTTGACCCTCGCGCCCGATTTGCCCGCCACCATTTTAACTCCATGGTGCTATGCCAATATGTTTGTGGGCTGCACCAGCCTTGCCACAGCACCTCAGATTATGGCAACAGTATTGGCAAAGGGATGCTGCACAAGAATGTTTCAAGACTGTACAGAAATGGCAAACGTTTCAGTTGTATTTTCATCATGGGGCAAAACCATCTATTACGATTTCGACGAAGGCGGATTTTTTTTCCCATTTGGTACATACTCATGGCTCGAAGGCGTTGCGCCCTCTGGCACTATCACTTGTCCATCAGCATTGCCGGCAAAACGCGGCACCGGCTTTATTCCTGAGGGGTGGAAGGTTGAAAGAAAATAATTTATGTGGATTTTCGTAAAAAAAACTTTTCCTTTCATCATTTTTTTATATCTTTGGAAAAAATTATAATGCCCTTTTTGTAAACAGCGCATTATGGTTTGAAAATTGCTTGTAACCTTTTTGTTGTAGGCGTCAAAAATATAGCATATTATGAATAGGAAGAATAAAAACATAATTATTTTGGTTCTTGCGCTGCTGTTGGTATACGGCGTAGGTCTTTCAGCTTTCATATATAGTAAATACAAGAACACAATTCGCGAAACTTCGCTCTCTACCGCAGCGTTTACCAAAACAAGGGCAGTGGAGCTTTCTGATTATATCAATTCCACTATCAAAACTGCAAGCACTATCAGCAGTATGCTTGCCACTGCCAACGAAAAATACGGATATGAGATGATGCCGTATATCACACAGTCGCTCAATAATTTGGTTTCTGAAAATCCCGATTTTAGCGCCTTTGTGGTAACGTGGGAATATTCTGAGGTTAATCCTCAATGGTTCAAACCATACGGACGGTTTGTAATGCGGTCTTACTTGCGCGATGGGCTTCCTTACATTACCACCGACACTCTCGACCTTGAGGGTGAAATTGGAGATGAGTCTTACTACCAGATGAAAACTGGAACAGTAAAAAACCTCTTTACAAATATGTACGTCAGTAGCAACGAGTCGTTTATGCGAACCGAAGTCCGTTACTGCTTTTCAGTTGCCACCAAGATAGAGGTTGCAGGCGCATTTGCTGGAACAGTGGCAGTGGAAATTCCTCTGTCAAAAATAGAAGAACTCCTCGGCCGTCAGTCGCTTGAGCTTGATGGCAATATGTTTGTCCTTACCAACAACGGCAAAATTGCGGTGCATTCCAATCCAGAATTTATCAACACATTCTTTAAAGATGCTTATCCCGACATTGACCAGACGGGAGGGCTCTCGCGCCAATTATCCGACGGCACTCTCCGCAGTCTCGATTACACCTATTCCGACAGAAATATTGGCTTGTTCGACTTTTCGCAGAGCGACCACTGCCTGATGAATTTTTATCCTATAGATGTAAAAGACAACACCACACCGTGGGCACTCGGTTATGAAATAGATTATTCGCAGTTCCGTCAAAAGGCGTTGAGCGGAGTTCACACCTTTATTATTCTAACAATATTCGGACTTTTGCTTTTGGCAGTGTTTGCCTATATGTTTGTAACCTTTGCCACAAAGCCTATGCGCGAGGTAGACAACGTGCTGCAAAAACTCCGTAGCGGCGATTTCGACAAGATTTCGAAACTCGAGTCCACTGATGAGGAGACACAGAAACTCTACAACTCGGTAAACTTCCTTGCCGACCGTATTATGCGTACCACCAAGTTTGCCCGAAGCATGGGTAGGGGAGACCTTGAAGCCACATTCGACAGCCACGACGAAAACAACGCCCTCGACTCGGCGCTCATTGAGATGCAGAAAAACCTTCTCCATGCCAGAGTTGAAGAAAAAAAACGTATCGAAGAGAACGAAAAACTCTCCTGGGCACAAGAAGGCCTTGCGCAGATTGGCGAATTGCTACGTATGAACAACGCCGACATCACCGACTTTGCCTTCAAGATTATCAGCTACCTAGTAAAATACCTTGGAGCTTTGCAGGGTGCGATGTTCGTTACCGAAGAGCGCGATGGCAAAAAAGTGTTGGAACAGAAAGCCACTTACGCTTTCGACCGCAAGAAACAGCTCACTACCACTGTGGAGTTTGGTGAGAGCCTTGTAGGACGCTGCGCCATAGAGCGAAAAACCATCTATATGACCGACGTGCCCGAAGGATACCTTTATATTACATCGGGATTGGGCGAGAAAAAGCCGTCGTGCCTCTTGCTCGTGCCTCTGCAGTTTGAGGACGAAGTACACGGAGTTATTGAAATTGCCTCGCTAAAAGAGATTTCCGACTATCAGATCAGGTTTTTCGACAACGTGGCAGAACGTATCGCTTCTACAATTTCAAACATCAAGAAGAATATCAACAGCGCCGAACTCCTCAATAAGTTCTCAACCCAAAGCAACGAGCTTGCCCGCCGTGAGAAAGAGATTGCCGCTTCATACGTCGACATTAAAAAAGCCCAAGACGAGGTGCGCTTGTCGGAACGTGAGATTGTTGCTATTCTTGACGTGCTTTCGCAAACATCAATCATCACCCGATACGACACCTTAGGCATAGTGCTCGACCTTCGCGACAAAACCCTCGACACCACTGGCTACAAAAAGAACGACATTGTGGGGCACAACATCCGCGATGTGCTCGCACTTACCAAGGGCGAAATGGTGACATTCGACCTCTTTTGGAACGAAATTCTCAACGGCAAAACCAAAGTGCGCTACTTTACCCGTGGCAATGTAAAATTCCGCGAAACCTTCAACCTCCTTTATGACAACGACAACCACCCATTCAAGGTGATAAGCGTAGCGGTTCCCGACAGCAACGTTAAGTTCAATGAGGACGAACCCAACCCTAATGCTGTTCAGGCAACCGTTATAACCGAATTGTCTCCCGATAGAGAGAATATGCAAAAATTTTAGGTAAAAATTTTGTTTTTGTAGAATAAACCTTTTACTTTTGCGCCAATTTCTACAGCATAACGATTATGGCGAAAAACAACTTTGTAGTAGATTACAAAACGATGACAGCAGGACGCCACGAGATGAAATATCATCTCGACGGTAGTTTTTTCGCTCTTTTTGCCGAATCGGAGTTCCAAAACGGTAAGATCGATGTGGATGTTACCGCGGATATTTCTGATTTTGGGCTCAAGTTTGGGTTCGATATCAAAGGAACCGTAGAAGTGGAGTGCGACCGGTGTCTTGAACTCTTCCACATGCCCATTGAGGGATATTTTACCCTTGATGTTAAATTTGGCGACCAGACGAGCGATCCCGCCGAAGCCGATGACGAAATCGTGCTTTCGCACGAGGAGACAAAAATCGACCTCGCACACCATATATATGAGTATATTGTGCTGAGCGTTCCTGCCAGACGCGTGCATCCCGTCGGGATTGACGGATTGCCGCAGTGCGACCCCGACATGAGCGCCACCCTCGAAATTCTTGAGGCGCACGATAATGTTTTAGAAACCGACCCGAGATGGGATCAGTTGCGAAACTATGAATTTTGAAATTGTATATAATAAAAGGTATAACGTATTAAATATTATTAAAAATGGCACATCCTAAGCACAAAACCTCGAAGACGAGAAGAGACAAAAGAAGAACCCATTATAAAGCGGTAGCACCCACCCTTACAAAATGCAGCAACTGCGGAGCCACTATCCAGTCGCACACAGTTTGCCCCGAATGCGGCTATTACAGAGGCCAACTCGCTATCGACAAGTCAGCAGCTGCCACTGAGTAGCTTTATGCCGCAGCAGTAAAAAGAATTTAGACAGATGGCGGAATGTTGCGCCCGTTGCGGAATGTTCCTACATTTGTCTTTTTTATTTTTTTTAGATAATTTTTCTTTATGGCAAAAACTAACGCTGTTATTACGGGAGTAGGTATGTATGTGCCTGAGTATCGTCTCACCAACGATGAATTGTCGCAAATGCTCGACACTAGCGACGAGTGGATTACTTCACACGTAGGTATCAAAGAGCGCAGAATACTCAAAGATAAGGACAAAGCCACATCTTTTATGGGTGCGATGGCTGTAAAAGACCTTCTTGCCAAGAAACACCTCGACCCTATGGAAATCGACTTGGTGATTTGCACTACTACCACACCTGATATGGTGTTTCCAGCTTCGGGTATACAGATTTGCGACATGGTGGGTATGAAGAATGCCTTTTCTTACGACCTTCACGCCGCTTGCTCGGGATTCTTAAACGGATTAGTAACAGCTTCTAAGTTTATACAGTCTGGCGTTGAAAAAAAGGTTATCCTCGTAAGTTCTGAAAAAATGTCGGCTATCACCGACTATACCGACCGCAAAACCTGTCCGCTATTCGGCGACGGCGCTGCGGCTGTGCTGTTGGAGCCCTCTGACGAGGATCTCGGACTTTTAGACTATATTCTTCGTGTAGACGGTTCGGGCGTAAAACACCTTCACATGAAATCTGGCGGCTCGTTGTCGCCTTCCACTATCGAAACCGTTCAAAACCGCGAACATTTTGTATATCAAGAGGGACAGCCAGTTTTCAAGTCGGCAGTTACCTACATGGCCGACGTATCGGCTGAGATTATGGAACGAAACCATCTCACTGCCAACGACATTGCTTGGCTTGTGCCGCATCAGGCCAACCTCCGCATTATCGATGCCACCGCACGACGCATGGAACTGCCTCCCGAAAAAGTTATGATCAACATTCAGCGTTACGGCAACACCACATCCGCCACTATACCCATCTGCCTCTGCGAATGGGAAAATCAACTCCACAAAGGCGACAACATCATTATTTCAGCTTTTGGAGCAGGATACACATGGGGCGCACTTTACCTAAAATGGGCTTATAACTCGTAGTAATACAGTAATTTTGTTTTGATAATTAAATAAAAAGTAAAAATATTATGGCAAATTTAAAGGAAGTACAAGATTTTATCAAAGCCGTTTCTCGAATCGGTATTTCAGAAGTTGACATTCAGACCGACGACATGAAACTCAACGTAAAATTCCCCGCAGGCGACAAAGACATTGCCCGTGGCGAAAACTTTCAGATGCCCGCTTTCCAGATGCCTATGATTTCGGGTATGGCTCAGCAGATGGGTTCGCCTATCTCGGCTGCCACCACAACAACCACTCCTATAGAGTATCGCGAAAACGCCCAGACCGACGAGAAAAAGTTCCTTACAGTAAAGGCTCCTATGGTAGGTACATTCTACCGTCGTCCTTCACCCGACAAGCCTATCTACGTAAATGTAGGCGACGAAGTTAGCAAAGGCCAGGTGCTCTGCATCATTGAGGCTATGAAACTTTTCAACGAAATAGAGTCGGAAGTTTCGGGCAAAATTGCCAAAATCCTTGTAGAAGAAGGCACTCCCGTAGAGTTTGACCAGCCTCTTTTCCTTATCGAACCCTAATTAAGAAAGATAGGTTATGTTTAAAAAGATATTAATTGCCAACCGTGGCGAGATTGCCCTTCGCATTATCCGCACTTGCAAAGAGATGGGCATCAAAACTGTGGCAGTATACTCCACAGCCGACCGCGATTCGTTGCATGTGAAGTTTGCCGACGAGGCTGTCTGCATTGGAAACCCACCTTCTGCTAAGTCGTACTTGAATATTCCAGCCCTTATTTCGGTTGCTGAAATTACCAACGCCGACGCTATTCACCCGGGTTATGGTTTCCTTTCGGAAAATGCCAAGTTTGCCCGCATCTGCACTGAGCACGGAATCAAGTTTATAGGTCCCACAGCCGAGCAGATAGTGATGATGGGCGACAAGGCCACTGCCCGCAAAACCATGACCGAACATGGAGTACCTGTAACTCCCGGCACACAGGGATTGCTCGACACCATGGAGCAAGGTAAAGCAGAGGCAAAACGCATAGGCTACCCCGTAATGCTCAAAGCCACAGCAGGTGGCGGCGGCAAAGGTATGCGCATTATCCGCAACGAAGACGAGTTTGAGCATCTTTGGAATGCAGCACGTCAAGAAGCAGCCGCATCGTTTGCCAACGACGCAGTTTACCTTGAAAAATACATCGAAGAACCCCACCACATAGAGATACAGATTGCTGGCGACCAATACGGCAACGTTTGCCACCTCTCTGAACGCGACTGCTCTATTCAGCGTCGCCACCAGAAACTTCTTGAGGAAACTCCTTCGCCTTTTATGACCGAGGAGCTCCGTCACAAGATGGGCGAGGCTGCCTGCAAAGCCGCTCGTGCTATCAAATACGAGGGTGTGGGCACAGTAGAGTTTCTTGTGGATGCTCACCGCAATTTCTACTTTATGGAGATGAATACTCGTATTCAAGTAGAACACGGTATCACCGAGGAAGTTACCAATCTTGACCTTATCAAAGAGCAGATACGCATTGCAGCAGGAGCAAAAATCTCTACACGCAACTACTATCCGCAGGCTCACGCCATAGAGTGCCGCATCAATGCCGAAGACCCTTTCAATGGTTTCCGTCCGTGTCCCGGCAAAATCACAGGATTGCACCTCCCTGGCGGCAACGGCATACGCGTGGATACTCACATCTACACCGGCTATCAGATTCCGTCGTACTACGACTCAATGATTATCAAGTTGGTGGCTGTGGCTCAAACCCGCGAGGAGGCTATCGCCAAAATGAAACGTGCACTTTTTGAACTCGTGGTAGAGGGCGTGAAAACCACAGCGCCTTTCCATCTACAACTTATGAGCGACCCGCGTTTCTGCGCAGGAGAGTACACAACTAAATTTATGGAAGATTTTGAAATAAAATCTCCCGAAGAGTAGCGCATTTTGAAAAATTATTTCTAAATTGCGCCAAAATTAACTAATATCTCTTAACGTATGGCAAAGATTGAAACAGACCAAGTAAACAATACGAGCATAATCGCCTTCGGTACCGAATTCGTGGGCGAAATCAAATCGAACGGCAGTGTACGTATAGCCGGCAAGCTTAAAGGCAATATCAGCCTCACCGAACGCCTTGTAATCGACAAGTCGGGCGTGGTAGAAGGCGAGATATCTTGCAAGGTGGCAAACATCAGCGGCAAGGTAGACGGCAAACTTTCATGCGTGGAACTCCTTGAGCTCAAAGACACCGCAATAGTGCACGGCGACATCGATACATCGAAAATAATCATCGAAGAGGGTGCTGTATTCACTGGTACATGCCAGATGGATGGTAAAGATTCCGCTGCTAACGCAATAAAGAAGTAGAATCTTGAAAAAAGATAGCGACAACCTCCGCGACGTTGCAAAATACACTACGGCTGCCTTTGAGATGGCAGCCGTAATTGTTATCGGTGTGTTGGCAGGTGTTTGGGCGGATGATTATTTTGCCACCAAGCCTGCAATTACCGTGCTTGCATCTCTGCTTTCGGTGGCTGCGGGTATTTATTTGTTTGTAAAGAATATCATTAAGAAATAACAATGCAGAAACAGTTGACAAAATTTATAGTGATGGCGGCGGTATGCACACTTATTGCCGCATTTATTTTTATGATAATCATACCCGAAAAATCGTCGTGGTCGGTGTATGCCACACCCGCTTTTTTTGCAGCAGTAAGCATTTTATCGGCTTTGGTTATCACCAAGCCAAGATATTCAAAGTTTGCCAAATTCTCAGGCGTGTTTATGCTGTCTACGGTGTTGAAGTTGATTCTATATTTTGTATTCTTAATGTGTTCGTATGCTACCCTTCCCCACGAATCTGGGATACCATTTGTAATATTCTTTATGGCGGTGTACTTTGTGTTTGCGATAATGGATACGATGTTTTTGCTGAGGTTTTTTGGCAAGAAGGACAAGTAGGGTGGGGGAGACGCTACTCCTCCCCGTCCACCATTACAAATGCTGCCCAATATTTTGGATCATTGTTTTTGCTTTTTACATAATGAATTGCCGTTTGAAAAGCCTTGCGTTTGGATAATCCTTCGGTAAGACTTTTGAAAAATTGAACCATCAGCAACCGTGTGGCATAGTCATCAACATCCCAAAGGCTCATAATAATTGTCTGAGCGCCAGCCTTCTTGAATCCTCGCTGAAGACCGAAGACCCCTTCTCCCGTTACCTCGCCCAATCCGGTCTGGCACGCCGAGAGGACCACCAAATCTAATCCTTTAAAATCCATACGCGAGATCTCTTTGGCGGTGAGTATGCCATCGTCAACGTTGTCGGGAATTGCTTTGCGTGCCACAGGGTCGAAAGCGGCGTTGGCACCTGCAAACAGCAGTCCGCTGCAGTCAAGCGATCGGTCTTCTTTGTTTTGAGCGCCACTTGCCAAATATTCCAGACCTATCGAAGACATATCTTCTTCTGCTTGATAAAAACCGTGTGTAGAAATATGGAGTATTTTGATACCTAGTCCCGAAAGATTTTTGAAACTCTCCTCTGTAGCAGCTGTGTCGGATTGGACAAAAACCTTGTATTTTGCCGACTTCAACAATGATGCAACAGCTTCTGATTCTTTCTTTGTGCCAACAAGATACATAACTCCGTTGCCATTATTTGCTTTGTCGGTGTCGTATTTGATACCGCCAAAAGTTGCAGCCTTTTTGTTAGGATTTGAGGTTTTGGGCAATGCCAATTCGCGGGTAGATGACAGACGGAAAACATTGTATTTGTCGGAGAATACTTTGCCATCGTTGTCTAGCAGATACTCAATACCTATAGTGTGAAATTTGCCCGATGGAGAAAAATATACATTATTAACGTTGCTGAGGTATGGTTGAAGAGGCTTCCAAATCTTGTTGTATAGTTTTGGTGATGAGTAATCAACGGTGACTGTGTCGTTAAAATCTAATTTCACTAATTCGGGGACAGTCATCCCCTTTTTTACGATGAGGGCGATGTATCTATCTTCTTTATCAGTTCCTTTGAAATTCGCAAATTCTATGGCTACATCGTTGGTTTTTAATTTTTTCTGAATGTCTTCCCATTTGATTGAAAGATTCTTTGTGTAGTCACCCAGTTCTTTGCAAGATTCAACAAGTAAGCGTTCTTCGTTGTCGATAACTTTTAATAGCGAATCGGTATTCATAGTCCTTTCTGCTGGTGCAAGCAGGTAAAGCTCGTCAAGTTTTTTTCGGTCTTGCCTAAGTTGGTTATACATATCTTTTAATTGTCCGTTACCTCGCTTTTCTATGAGGTTCTGGATTTCAAGTTCGGCATTAAGAAGGAGACCTTTTGACAATAACTGACTGTTGAATGCAAGGCTTTTGAGAGTGGAATTAGGTTGTTCATTTGCTAAAGCAGGCATATTCTTATGGAAAAAATCAGAATATTTATTCCAAAAATCAGAACGCTCCTTATTTGTAAGATAAGCAAAGGTTTTTAAAATCAATGTTTCGCTTAGTTTATAAGATTGTTCAAACAGCATTGTCGCCTCATCATAATTGCCATCTTTGAAATAATACAGAGCCAGATTGCTCAATGATGAGATATAATCAGGGTGCTGCTTTCCAAGGACTTTTTCCCTTATTTTCATAGCCATAGTACCAATCTGGATGGCTTCGGCATAGATGCCAGCGTCATAACAATACCCTGCAATGCTATTTACTAACGCAGCGTAATCAGGGTGCTCCTCACCAAGAACTTTTTTCATTATATCCAACGCCTGTGTGCCAAACGAGAAGGCTTCTTCATAGTTGCCAAGGGAATAATAATAACCTGTTAAACTGCTCAATGTCCGAGCATAATCAGGATGTTCTTCGCCAAGTACCTTTTTGCGGATTTCCATAGCCTCTGTGCACAGCCTGATGGCTTCCGTATAGTTGCCCTGCTTAGCATTATAACCTGCTAAATTGTTCAACGACGAGGCATAATCAGGGTGCTGCTTCCCAAGGACTTCCCCCCTTATTTCCATAGCCTGAGTGCACAGCCTGACGGCTTCCGCATAGTTGCCAAGGTATGCATAATAAGTTGCAAGATTGTTCAATGAGAGAGCATAGTCAGGATGCTTGTCGCCCAGGTTTGCTTTGTTAATTTCCGTTGCCTGAGTGCACAGCCTGATGGCTTCCGCATAGTTGCCAAGGTTAGCATTATAACCTGCTAAATTGTTCAAAGACGTGGTATACTCAGGGTGATTCTCGCCCAGGACTTTTTTATAAATTTCCATCGCTTGTGTGCCAAGCCTGAAGGCTTCCGCATAGTTGCCAAGTTTAGAATTATAACATGCCAGATTGTTCAATGAGAAAGCATAGTCAGGATGCTTTTCGCCAAGGGTTGTTTTATTAATTTCCATCGCCTGAGTGCCAAGCCTTATGGCTTCTGTATAGTTGCCAATCGCATCATTAGCAGATGCCACAATGGTCAATGATGTGACATAATCAGGGTCTTCTTCGCCTTTGATTTTTTTTATGATTTCCATTGCCTGTGTGCCAAGTTTGACAGCATCTTGGAAGTTGCAGTGCCTGTATTTATCTAATGTTATGAACAACAAGCAATATGCAATAGATGATTCCGCACGGTAATAATTCTTCGACGCAGGGGTCAATGTCGCCTTGTCGAGCGAATCGCATTTTTGATAATAAGGGATAGCCTCTTCGAATTTTTCGGCTAATAAGAGTTTGTTGCCTTGTCTATATAACATATCAGCCTCTGCGCTTTGCCCAAACCCACTCACAGACAAAAGCAGTAATAATATTGCAAATAATTTGTTCATAGCCATTTTGATTAGTTGTCCGGAAACGCCTTCCGATTATCATTAGAGTTTAGTTAGTCTGCATATAGTAAAGGTTGTACATACTTCCTCGGTTTTTGATGCGGATGGTGAAAATTCCGGTCCATTTGGGAATCCATGTGCATTCGCAATTGTCGGAATCGGAGGTGTCGGAGGTGATGAGGTTGTCGTTTGAGTCGTAGATATAAAGGTCGATGTCGGTGAGCCCTACGCCGTTTACATGCACTATTGCTTTTTGGTTTTCTTTAAATCGTATTTTATATGTGTCGGTAGAATAAGCATTAATCATATCCAACGAGTATTTCTGTTCTCCTACAGCACCATGTTCGTATGTTCTTTCGCCAATAATATTATGGTCTGATTTATTGGGGTTAAAAGTACCGTCTTCTGTTTTTTTGATTTGGGATAATAAGTCATCGTCACCATTGGCATACGTTTTTGCTTCGTCAAGTAGTTTTTCAACGGTTAAATCTGGTAATCTATATTTACTTTGTTTTAAAATCTGTGCTGCGGTAATAAGCGATATTGCATCTTTGTTTTTGTGTCCGTACTTTGACAGACTATAGATAAGTCTTAACTCTTCAACTTTTGAAGGTATTGGTCCTGCAGGTTCTTTGTCTTCCTCGTTTAAATAGTCTTGGGCACAAGTAGTTAGCGCAACGTACAATAATGCTGTTAATAAAACTAATCTTTTCATACTATTAATGTCTTTTTGGTAAATGTAATTGGAAATTCGTTTTTATGTCTGCCTTTGATTGCAAATATATGATTTTTTTTATTTGTCAGCCTTTTATTCGTATCTTTTTATATATTTGCATTGTAATTATAAACATACGATTGTGTTAGCAACATCACAAAATAGTGTTTCACCAGGTAAGATCCCGAATACAGCAGCAACGCCTATTTTAACGACGGGTTCGCATTTATAAAGGCTATACGTATCGACGATGACCGCACTGTTGTAGATTTCCATGCCGTAAATATTTCTGACGACTCTCTTATGGCAGTTCCTGTAGCAAATTCGCCTTCTGTGCACATTGTGGCGGATGGTAAAGACTACAACCTTATTAAAGCATATTCTATTCCTGATGGTGTAAATAATCTAGAATCAGGTGAATATGAAGATGTGCCCGAATATTTTCCAGGTGGGAAAGGTACTCAGGTGGACTTTTGTTTGGAATTTGAGCCCATAACCGATTCCCCCGAAACTATCGACTTTGTGGAGCAGGAGGGGTTAGGCATTTTCGGTTTAAAACTGAAGCGCAAAACTCTTAAAGACGGTTTGATGAAACCCGTATTTGATAGCACTAAGGCGTTTGTGATTTTTGATATTGAGTTTAACACCGACGAAACAGTATTCTATTGCCGATATCACAGCCTTGCCGACAGCGAGTACAATTTGTCGGTTTCTCTATCAGACTGTTACATTATGGCAAATGGCGAAAAATACAACCTGAAAAACGCTTCGGGCATACCTTTGTCGCCTAAGACGATTAGCGTTTCAAGTAACTCAAAAACTGATTTCGCCCTCTTTTTTCCGCCGATAGACTACCGTGCCCAAAATATCGAACTTATATTTAACGGACAGATTTGTGTAAGGGATATTAGGATGTAAAATAATTATGGTGTTTCCCCATATTGTTATTTATCTTTGTCCCTCAATCTTGATTCTAATAATATGATTTCAAAATATATCACTCTGCTACTTTGTTTTTAAGTTGCAATACAAATAACAACAATATACAACGCTCTGTGCCTCTTGATATTATATCTAACTCTCCGGCTGGGATGTGGGAATAGAGGTTGCCGCTTGGTAATGGTAGTTAGGGAGCTATTCAAATTTTTGGTCAAAACTGTTAAAATTTGCCATAAAACACTTTTTCTGTCAATCTTTTTTCCGATAATTTTCGTATATTTGTAGATGCCAAGTTTTTTTTTTCGGCTTAGTTTTTGTTTATCGAACTATTAAAAAAACACATCAACAACCATGAAATTCAAAAACTTAAAAATAAGAACCCAGTTGGGTATCGCTTTTGCCGTTGCGGTGGTGCCGCTGATGGTGTTATCTATTATCCCGATTATTATTTTGGGCTCACTTAACGAAACCTCACAGAAACTTGTTAACCGATATGTGCCTATGATGCACACATCTAATGATTTGGTCAACTACTTGAGTAATAATGTGTCGGCGTTTCAAGAACTGCTCAACACCGCAATGTCTGAAGATGCCCGTCGCACCACAGCCGAATCCTACAACATCACTCGAACCGAATTTGCCGAACTTGTCAATTTAGTAGAAAGCGCCCCTGTACCTCCCGAATTGAGTAGTGCGTATGATTCCGTTAAAACTGTTTACAATCTTCTCGATAGCTTGTACTCACTTGTGGAAAACACCAACAAGGAAACAGAACAGGCCAATGCAGAACTTACTGCCATGCAGAAGGATTATGAAGGCCGTGTAGATAAATTTTACAAACGAATCAGATCTATCCCGAAATATGCTCTTGCAAGTGAGCAGCTGCGCCGTAATATGCTTTTGAACAAACTACTTGCGATGCCTGTCGTCACCAACGATGATATCCTTCTTGACGAATACCTCAACGAGAATTCTGCCATAGAAAAAAATCTCGCCAATACCGATTTTGACCCCGACCTGAAACGCGAATATGCTCAGATTACCAAAATTAAGCAGGATTACTTGTCGAAAAGTTCCGTAGTGTTTAATAATTCGCTTGGTATGCGCGAGGCGTTGTTTAAACTGCCTGATGTGAGTTTGACCCTTAAAAAACATACTGTGCTACTCAGCGATGTGGTGGAGCGTCTTTCGGCTAAACGTGCCGAGGATATCGAAACCACTACAAAAGAGACTCGTGTTGTGGGGTATACTCTCGTGGTGATTGTTTTGGCTGTGGTGATATTTTTCTTGGTTACTTGTTCCTCCATTATTACCAATGGATTGCGCAACAATACCAACAAAACTATGCAACTCGCTTCGGGCGACCTTACCACCTTTTTTGAACATTCTGAGGGCGATTCTGAAATGTCGAAACTCAACAATTCGATGGCTGATATGAAGGATACTCTTACCGATATAGTGCGCTCTATTTCAGAGAGTTCGAAAGCAATAGCCACTGCCGCCAGCGAACTTAACCGTGTCAGCCAGCAGATGAGTACTAACGCCAACGAACAGGCCACCTCTGCCGAGGAAATTAGCAGCGCCATCAACGAGATGGCTTCGTCGATAGATCAGAACAGCCAAAACGCTGCCAAGTCGGAGAAAATTGCTAATTCCACAGCCAAGTCGATTCGTGAGTGCGATGAGGCTGCCAAAAAGACCGTTACGGTAATTACCGAAATTGCCCAGAAGATTTCTATTATTGACGACATAGCGTTCCAAACCAACATACTCGCTCTCAACGCCGCAGTGGAGGCCGCACGTGCAGGTGAACACGGCAAAGGTTTTGCTGTGGTGGCTGCCGAGGTGCGCAAACTCGCCGAAAAATGTGCATCTGCTGCCAAGGATATCGACGCAGTGAGTGCGGGAGGCGTAAATATAGCTAAACTCACTGGCAATGTTTTCTCTAAGATGCTGCCCGAGATAGAAAAAACCACGGTGCTTGTTAACGAAATTGCACAGTCGAGCCGCGAACAGGCTTCGGGTGGTGCTCAAATCAACACCGCTGTGCAACGTTTCAATTCTGGTATTCAGCAGTTTGTTACCATTTCCGACGAAATGGCATCGAGCAGCACTAACCTTATGCAGCAATCAGAACGTCTCCAAGAGATTATCAAATTCTTTAAGGTTTAGATTAAATAAAATATTACTACCGACTGATTCACAATCTTATGGACGAGAACGAGGAAATCACCGAAGAACAGTTTTACGCGATGATGGAGTCCACAGGCACTACCGCTGAGGATTTTGATACTGCCGTTAAGGATATGTACGGCGTGCTCTATTCGCCCGACGGCAAAAAACTTATCCGATTTACCGACCCGAATGTAACCGACTATATGGTTCAGCCCGGCACCGAGATTATCTGCGCCGAGGCGTTTATCATATTCGACGGCAATATGGAAAACTGCAATCGTTTGGAGCGTGTTACAATTCCTCCATCGGTAAAACTGATTGGCGGCGGTGCGTTTTCAGGATGCAAGTGTCTCAAATACGTGAATATTCCACCCGATTTAAATCTTTTGGGGTGGGGGGCGTTTCGTGCCTGTTATAATTTGGAGATTGATTCGCAAGACCCTGAATTGGTGTTTGAAAACAAGATGCTAATCGACCGTAAAAACAAAATGCTTTTGGCTTATCTCGGCACTGATTCTGTGTTTACCGTTCCCGACGAAATCGAAATCATCGACGACTATGTGTTTTTCAGCTGCAAGTTTCTCACTGAGGTAACGCTGCCCGAAAACGTCCGAGTGGTTGGCAACCACGCTTTTTCGCTTTGCGACCACCTTGTAAATATTCACCTCGGCAATAGTCTAAAATATCTCGGCAACAATAGTTTTGAACTTTGCTCAAAACTTGAAAGCATTGTGATTCCCGACACTGTAACGGTGATAGGCGCGGAGGCGTTTTCTCACTGCGGTGCTCTCAAAAATATCACTTGGTCTAAAAATCTTGAATTTATCAGTTGTAACGCCTTTTATGCCTGCGATTCGCTTGAAACTCTGGAACTTCCGCCAACTGTAAAGGAGATAGGCGATGAGGCTTTTCAAGGAAGTTGGCATCTGAGCGAGGTGATTCTGCCTCAGGGGTTGGAATATCTTGGATCAAAGGCGTTTGCATTCTGTTCGCAACTAAGCCACGTGGTGCTGCCCGAATCGCTTAACGAGATAGGTGGAGGTGTGTTTGCAGGGTGTGTGTCTGCGCTGAATGTAGAGTCGCGTTCGCCACGTTTTATTGTTGAGGACAATATGCTTATCGACTACGCCACTTACACTCTTGTGTCGCATTGGGGCATAGGAAACCAGTGGATAACCCTACCTGACATTATTCAGAATATCGCGCCCTACGCCTGTGCGGAACTTGTCAACGCCGAAACCCTGAACCTTTCCTCAGGACTGTTGTCGATTGGCGAAGACGCCTTTGAGGATTGCACCAAAATTGCACGCATAGTAGTTCCCTTTGGCTGCATTGACACCGTGCGCCCACTTTTACCCGAGGAGATGAGGGATAAGGTGGTGGGGGAGTAGGGGAATAATTTGCAATATATATCCATTTTTTTGATAGATGTTATCTAAACCATTTTAATAATTCTACGGTGTATTTTAGTTGGTCGGCGTTGTGGCGTAGATAGTTGATGCGTTTGTTGATTTCGTAGATGTTGTTTTCGGCATCGTTGGCAATAGGATAGGAGTATACGATTTGTTGATTTTTGTAAATAAAATCAATATAAGGGATATTATTTGCAGGTTTGCCATTGTGGTCAACGATGGTTATACGGTATATCTTACCTTTTAATAAATTGTTTAGGTTAGATGTTTTAAATGCCAATACAGCAGCGTCTTTGTCAAATAAATATAAATTGATTGGCTGTAGATTCGCAGTGTCTGTCGGTGGTATGGTGGCTATCATCGACTGGGGGTTTAGTTTTTCGGAGGATTTTACATTAGTGTCATTAATATTTTTGGCAACGATACTAAAAATGCAAATGCCGCTAATGATACAAATTATCAACATTGCTATCTTTTTTATTTTCAGATATTTGTTGGCTAAAATGTATTTGTATTGAGTAACAGCCTCAAGTTCGTTGAAATAGTTTTCGAGATAGTTTTTTACATCGGGATAATCCTCTACTTCGCTTGTATCTATACTGTTGATTTCTTGCCTTATAGATTCTAAATTATCTTTATAATTGTTGAGTTCGTAGGTAAGTTTTTTGCCTATATCGTTGAATTTGTAAAAATATATTGTAATAATAAGTGTGGGAATCAGAATTAAAAGCGGTAGGTAACTATAATTAATACAAGCAATTATGGTAATAACTGTAACAATAATGGGTATTATGAGCAAATCGGTGCGCACAAACTGCGTAAAATTTTTCGGAAAAGCATTTTTGTATTTCACAAGATGCTTTTCTAACTCTGTTTGTATGTTGTGAAAATCTGCTTTATTGTCCATTTCCTTGAGGTTTTGTTGTATATATTGTGTAATAAACTGCTCGTTTAAAAAATTTTTCAATCTCTTCCTTTGATTCAGAGGTGTTTGAAGACCAAAAGTCTACGTAATACTCACCATATCCTTTGCCCATAATTGAATGATAATCGCAATATTGGATGGAGTTTACAATGCTTCCACCGAAAGTCTTTATTGGTTGTAAATCTTTGTTTAACAGAGTAATACCAATACTATGATTGGCAACGGTATGATGAGTGTCTTTTACGCCAGTTCCTTTTAGTTTTAGTTTGTTAATTTTCCAACGGTAAGATGGCTGAGGATGATTATTGGGGTGGTATTCGGCAACAATAAACGAAAGGTTTGCGCTGTCGGGTGATTCTAAATAATCGGTGAGACGCGGCTCTACACCGTGGTTTATAGGGTCGGGACTTAATGATTTGGATAAACTTGTAATTGAGGTATTGATTTGAGGCAACTCTTTGTATGTTTTTTGTGTTGGTTTTACCTCTTTTTGCGCCATAAACCAAATAGTTAGCGCACATATTACCAATGAAGATATGGCAGTAGTAATCAAAACTTTTTTGCGGTGTTTTTGCCTTTTCTCTTTGTGTTGGTTGATGAGGTCATTAAAATGTTTTAGCAATTGTTTTGCTTCTTGGTTGTTGCCATAGAGGGTTTTAACTTGCCTTGTGTACATTTCGAGAGAGTATTTTGCATTGTAATACTCATCGTCGGTTTTTTGAATAGGTGTTTTTGTGTTGTTGAGCAATTGCGCCTCACCAAAAACCACGAATCCAATGCCTATGCAGAAACCTATCAAACTAATGGTTTTGCCCGCCTCGTTGTCGAACATTATGGCGGTAATAAATCCAAATCCGCAGATTACCAATATCAAATAGTATAGCCAATAGTCTACTACTTGAAGTGCTTTGGCGCGTGTATTGTTTAATCGGTTGATACTTTGCTGAATATTAATGAGCAGACTTTTGATATTAAGTTGGTTGGTTCGCTGTTCGTGCAATACAAATCCACACGATTGGCAGATATTGCTGATAAGCGGGAAAGGCGCACCACAGTCGGGACAGATTTTGAGATTATGACGTTTTTCCTCGTAGATGAGGTTTTCGTTACGGATAATGTCGGCAGCCGAGCCTTCAAGATTGTGGTTAACTTTAATTGGTTTGACAACATTCTCTAATGATTTGCCACAAAAGAGACATTCGTCGCTCACAAGCGGAATTTGCGCACCACAAAACGGACAGTCGCGGAGTTCTTCTTTGGTATACGATTTTAGGCGTTCGCGGTATTCGTTTTCGATATATTCAATAATGTGTTGTTTGGGCACACCCTCTTTTACGCCAGCCTCAATAATGGTTTCGCGCTCTAACGGGGTAAGAATTCTATCGCTGAGGGCAAGCGCAGTAAGGTCGATAATTGATTGTGGTATAGGATTATTGATCCATTCGATAAATTTACGTTGATCGGTGTGAGATATGTGGCTGCGAATATCTTCAATATTTCTTGAGTCAACTACATTTATAGTTTTTTGCTCGCCATTGAGCGTGTAGTAACTCATTTCGGTAAAAAACGATGTTTCTTTTAAAATCTTTTTCAACGCTCGCCAAATATTCCAAGCATTTTTGTCGCCGGCACACAACGCATCTATTACATCATTGCATACAAACCAATATTTGCCGTTGACATCGTCCCAACGGTAACGAATTTTTCGCTTTTTGTATGTATGTGTTATAAATATATCTTCCATCTCGTTGTTGTTTGGCAATGATTAATTACATGAATCAATAATCGACATATAAAAGTAAATAATTGCTATAGTTCCAATTATACTCCATATTACTACCACTATATTTTTACGTGTTTCGTCTTCGGGTTCGTAATGATATTTTGAGAATATGAGTTGATGTGAATCTTTGATTGGCATTATGCCATTTCCCATTTTAAACAATACAATTGGCTTGTGGCAAAAGGGACATTTGTTGTTGGTTATAGGTATGGTTCGTCCACAATGCGGACATTTGCGTTTGCCATCAATCGAAACGGTTTCGGTTGCTTCCTTCGTTTTTGTTTGCTTCGGTGATGGCGTTTTGGTATTTACAAATTTTACGCTTTTTGGTCGTGGAATGTATGTATATTGAGTTTTTTTGTGGTAAATGTATAATCCTATTAATGAGATAATTACAAATACAACGACAGCAATCCACGCAAAGTCGGAATGTGTGTATACATATTTTTGTATAAAACCAACAGAAGCATATAGTCCAATTATTGCAACAATAGCAACAACACACCCAAAATTAACTTCTTTATCTGAAGTTGTATTATTATCATTTGGAGTATTCCCCGTATCTTGGGTTAATGGTTGGTTATTAATATCGTTGATGTATGCTTGGTATTGCTTTCTGTTTTTTAAAAAATCGATATAATCTTTGATTGTTTCCGTGCGAACGCCGCAATTGTTTGCTTCTTTGATAATATTATCCCAATCTGTTTGAGTTTGATTTTTATTGTAAAGTGCGTTGTATACTCTGCTTTGAATAGCAGATGGCATTGGATATATGAGCCAAGTTACAAGGCGTTCTTTTTTGTTTACTCTGCCTGGTATGTATTGTAAAATATTTACAATTTGTTGATAATCGGCTATGTCAAATGTTTCGTTATCGTAAGTGTAAGAGATATAATAATTTGACGTTGCTTCTCCGTTGGTTGCTATCGCTGATTTGATTCGTTTCCAAAAATTATGCGGATTGTCAAACAAATACGAAAGCACATCAACCACTATAAACCAATATTTCTTTGGCTTGTCATCCCATTTTACTCGGATGGCTTTACGTTCAAATCGTATGGAGGTGTATCCTTGGGGCATAGTTGCAGTTTTCTATTGTGCGGTTATACTAAATTGCTTTGTATACTTGTTTGATTATCTGCGCTATAAGTAATTATCATCCAAAATTGTAATAACTGTTACTGTAATGGCCGTAACTTTTTACAAAGGTAGGATTTTTTTTGAAAAAGTAGGTTAGGGGAGCTGGATTTTTGCAAATATATCCATTTTTTTTATATTTGCCGAAAAATAAACCGCAATATTATGGGCATCTATTTGAATCCGAGTAATGTAGGCTTTAAGCAAATTTTGGCTGCTGATATTTATGTTGATAAAACTATGATGATTAGCGAATTAAACAAGTTTATCGACAAATGCAACCAATATATATGCGTGTCGCGTCCGCGAAGGTTTGGCAAAACTTTCGCCACTAATATGCTTTGCGCTTATTATTCAAAGGGTTGCGATTCGCGCGAGATGTTCCAAAACTTGAAAATTTCCAAGGCAGATAATTACGAAAAATATCTTAACAAACTGAATTTTATTGCAATTGATGTTGCAAGCGAATATCAGAATGCCAAGGATAAGGACAATATGCTTAATAAATTATCTGATTTTGTTGTTTCAGAGTTTAAAACGCAGTTTCCTTCTGTTGATTTGTCAAGTGCCGAAACCATAGCGGATTGTATGCTTCGTGTTTACGCCGCCACAGGTGAAACTTTTGTGATTATTCTCGATGAGTACGATTCGTTGGTGCGGATGAATGTTTCGCCCAAACTTTTTGCAGATTATTTGGAATTCCTCAATGGATTGTTTAAAAGCAACACCCTCAAACCTGCCATTTCGCTTGCCTACATTACAGGTATCCTTCCCGTGGTGCGCGACAAGGTGCAGAGCAAACTCAATAATTTTGATGAATACACAATTATTGATGCCAAGGAATTGTCAGAGTTTGTGGGCTTTACCGATGAAGAAGTTGCCATTCTCTGCGATAAATATCAAATCAACCACACCGAATGTAAAAATTGGTATCAAGGATATAGTCAGAATGGTTTTGATATTTACAATCCTGAATCGGTGATAAAAAGTATAAACAATCACCGTTTTGAAGGTCATTGGAGCAAAACTTCTTCGTATCAAGTAATTATCGACCGTCTTAATGCCAATTTCAAGGGAATGAAAGACGACGTAATAAAAATGGTTTCGGGCGAAAATGTAAAGGTTAATGTAAGCCGTTATATGAACACTATGACCGATTTTAACAACAAGGACGACGCTTTTACCTACTTGACCCACCTTGGATATTTGGCTTACGACTACAACACCCAAACCTGCCGCATACCCAACAAGGAGGTTCGTTTAGAATGGTTCAACGCTTTGGAAGATGACAAAACTTACAAGGTTACCGACCAAATAATCAAGGCTTCGGAAGAGTTACTTGAACAAACTCTTCAACTCAACGGCAGCGAAGTTGCCAAAGCCCTCAACCGCAGTCATATCCACGTGGCATCGCATCGCAATTACGACAACGAGCAGGCACTTGCCTCGGCGGTTTACTTGGCATTTATCGACGCTTTGAATTATTACACCGTTTTTAAAGAAACCTCAGCCGGAAATGGCATTGCTGACCTGATTTATACACCTCTTCACCCCGACGGCAAATATCCGCCCATGATAATAGAATTGAAATCAAACAAAACCCCCGGTCGCGCCATAGCCCAAATCAAGAGCAAAGAATATTTTCACGCCTTCGACTATTACCACGGCAAAATTCTCTTCATCGGCATCAACTACGACGAAAAGAAAAAGCATCAATGCGAAATTGAGGAGGTTCTAATCTAAACCTTCGATTACATACCTTAGATTATCGGCGTTTTCTTGAAGATAGCGCACTCGGCGGATGATTTCGTAGGGGTGGTTTTCGATGTTGATGGTTATAGGGTAAGATTCTATAATGGGCGAGTTGGTACCATATAGCAGGTATTTAAAATCAAAATATGGTATGTTTTTGATTGGATGCCCTGTGGTGTCGGTGATAAATAGGCGAAATCTTTCAAAACGGTTTGTAGCAGTTGTTGACATCTGCGGTGTTTTGATTCTGAGGTAGTGGCTCACCCCGCTAAATTCCCTGAAATATATTTTCAGAGTTTTGTCATCCTCTTTTATCATTTGTTTGGTTTCGCGGTTGAGCGGAGAAATAACGGCTAAGGGTTCTTTTGGGGTGAGTTTTAGAGTGGAATAGAATTGCCCGTCGGTGAAAACGTTTTGTATTTCTTGCGACTGTGGTTTCTCGTTTTTGTCAACTATGGTGGGGTGAAACAATTTAATTCTTGTTTCGGTGGTATATGTTAGCAATGCCCCTGCCACAATTATTATCGAACCTATTATCATTATCTTTTTGTGACTCTTGGCGATAGATTCTTTGCGGATGGTTTCGGCGGCGAGTTCGCTTTGGTAGTTTTCTAAATATCGCTTCACGTCGGGATATTGCTCAAATTCTGATGTGTCTATTGCGTGGATTTTGTCTAAGATGGCTTGATTGTCGGCGCGGTAAGTTTTGCGTTTTTTCCATATCTTGGTCCAAATGCTGTTTGATTGAGTTGACCACATCAGTATGTACGGTAGCAACATTAATATTACAAGCACTAATGCCCCAATGCCAAACCCTAACAGCCTGACTACCACAAACACCGAAATTACCATTATTACAAACGGTATGTCAACTCCGATAATCTGCCAAATGTTTTTTGGAAAACTGTTTTTGTATTCGTACAGATACCGCTCCAATTGTGATTGTATTTTCTGAAATCTTGCTTTATCGTCCATAGTGCTAATAATTAGAGGGTTTGGTGTTGTAATAGATCGTGTAATAAACCGCTTTTTCGGAGATTGTGTAAAGTATGCTTTCTTCTGAGGTGTAATTCTTCGACCAAAAATCTATATAGTAATGACCTTTCCCTTTGTCGATTATGGTATTGTAATTATGATAAGGCATTCTGCTTGCCAAACAGATGCTTAATGTTTTGATTTGCTGATAATTGCTATCTAATAATTGAATACCTATTTCCACATTTTTGAATATATGATTGGTGTCGGCTGATTCGCCCGGCAAAAGTTCCAATTGCGCCACTTTCCAATGAAAAACAGGTTGGTTGTTGTCTTCGCCCATCACAAATGAGAGTTCTGCCCCCTTGTTGGCTCTCAAAAAATCGCTCAAATTATCTTGTACGCCCGATTCTGGTGGATATGGCTCTAAATGCTTGCTAAAATTCAATGCCCATTCGGTATTGGGTGGAATTGTGATTTCTTTGTTTTCTTTGTGGGGCTGTGTATAATCTTCTGCCTTGACGCTAAAATATGTTACCACTCCCAAAATCACCAAGGCTGTTATTAGTATTATTCTGCCCACTTTGATTCGGTTTTGGTAACGTTCTCTTTTTAGCAGTTTTAGCGTTGATGAAAAATTGCTGAGCATTTTCTGCGCCTCGTCATCATCGCCGTAGAGGGTGTCTACTTCGCGGGCAAACATTTCGTATGAGTGCTTTGCCTTATAATACTCGCCGTCGGCTATCAAAACAGGTGATTTTGTGTCGTTTAGCACCGCATTTGTTCCCATTGCAATAATACCTCCGATAAAACCTGCCAATGAGATGATTTTTCCTACCTCGTTGTCGGCAATTATGCCAACAATAAAGGCAAATATGCTGAGTATCATCAGTATATAATAAAACCAATACATTATAATCTGCAATACTGTTGGTTTGGGTGCTTTGTTTACGCGGTCGATACTTCGCTGCATATTGGTAAGCAGGTTTTTGATATTGAGGGCGTTTTCGGTACGTTCGTGGAGTACGTGTCCGCAAGATTCGCATATATTGCTGATGAGCGGGAAAGGCGCACCGCAGTCGGGACAGTTTGTAATTCCGTGACGCTCTTGCTCCACTCTTTGGTTTTCGCTACGAATTATGTCGGCTTCTTTGCCTGATATGTTAAATGCTATATTGGTGCTGCCTTCTATATGTTCGAGTGGTTTGCCACAATACATACATTCGTCGCTGATGAGGGGAATCTGTGCACCGCAGAAAGGACAATCGCGGAGGTCTACTTTGGTGTATGATTTTAAACGCAAATTGAGTTGATCGTCTAAATATTGGTTGATTTCTTCCTTGCTTATACCGCCTTCTACCGCCTTGTTAACAATTGTTTCTCGTTCCAAATCGGTTAGCACACGGTCGGCGAGGGCAAGACGGGTGAGGCTGTTTATTTTGTGCCAAATATCTTCTTTGCCGCAGAATGGACATTGCCCGATGTCGTTAGGTATTAGTTCAGCACAACGTTTACATATAGTAAGTTTATCTCTTTTGAACGATTGGAGACGTTTCCTAATCGCAGTGTTGATCTCTAGGTTGATTAGCATTCTATCTGCGCCACTTTCTACGGCTTCGTTTACAATCTCTCTCCTTTTTGCAAACGACAGAATATTGTTTTTGAGCGCAGCCCTTATCCATTCCCTAATCGATTGTGGTATTGCGGGTTTTGTGTATGATGTTTTTGTTTTTTTGTAGTATGGCGTTGTATTATATTTATAGAAACTCTTATTATTTGCTATGTCGGGGTATTTTTTTTCTATAATTAATCCGTATGCAAAGAATTGTACTAAAATAAGAATCATAAATACTACGATGCTGATTCCCCCTGAAATCATTAATAACAACTCTATGAATGAAATAGCAAACAAAAGTAAACAGCCATCATTCGATGGCTCTTTTTTTTCGTTAACCTCAATACGGTTGGTTTCCTTATTGATAGTAAATTCGTATGTTTTTGTCTGCGATTTTGAATTACTTTTCTGTGTCATTGCGTGTCTGCATTGCACAATGGCATCATTGATATACCGATTGATTAATTCGGTAGAAATCCCGGCTTTTCCTGATTTGTCTATAATGTTGTTGCGTTCTGTCTCAGTCATCACTCCGTCTGACAGCGCAATAGATACCATCTCTGTAATTTTGGTTGGTATGGGGTTGTTTATCCAATTCAACAATCTTTCTTTTTTGTTTTTTCGGTTTGGAATTGTCTTTAAAATTGCCTCAATCTGATGTAAATCCGCTACGTCTACCGCGCCGTTGTTGGTGTTGACGGTTGTATAATAATCCGATGAATTATTAGTAGAAGTAGAAAACTGTTTTTTCTGTTTCGTCCAAAATACTTCGGGATTGGAGAGTACCAATGCCAAAGCATCCACCACCACAAACAAAAAAATACCCTTCTCCGCATCGAATCTTACACGGATGGCCTTGTCGCTAAAACGGTATGTGGTAAAATCGGTGATCATATTTTTTAATATAATAAATATTTCTCAATTACATATCTTAAATTGTCGGCATTTTCTTGCAGATATTTTACACGGCGGAGTATTTCGTATGGATGGTTTTCATCATATATTTCTGCTATGTTACGGGAATGGATGAGCCCTTTATCGTAATTTCTTCTCCATGGTTCAAAGGAAAAAAATGGTAAATAGGAGACAGGATGACCTGTGGTGTCGGTAATTATAATTGCCACATCATTGTAACCTATATCTTTTACGAACGTTGGCATATATGATACAAATTTTGCCGAATGTTTAGTTTCTTCAAAAAATAAGCATAGGTTCTTGCTTTTTGAGCCCGGAACAAATTCGCGTATAAGTTCTGAGGTTTCGTCAGAAAGCGGTTTGATTGTTGCTATTGGTTGTTCATAGGTGATATGCAGTGAGTTGAATATACGTCCATCGTAAGATATGTTTTCGGCTACAACTTTGTTTGCTATTCTGAAATCTATTTTAAATGTCAGTAATATTGCAATTAATAATATTGAATAGATACCAAAAATAATTGTGTGGTATTGGTTTCTGATATTTTGTTTTCGCTCTGTTTCTTTCCTTATTTCGCTATTAAAAGTATTTAGATAATTGTTTACATCGGGATATTGTTTAAAATCTTCGATGTCTATTTCTTCGATTTTTTCTTTTATGGTGTGAAGATCTTTTTCGTAATTTCCTCGTTTTAAAATGAGTTTTTTCCACGCACTTTTTGAATCTTTGTAAACGAGTATTATTATCATTGCTATAATCAAAATTCCAATTATAATCATAGACCATACGCAAAAACCTATCAATTTAATGATAATGTACGCAAATACAATAAGAGTAATAATCGGCACGTCGGTGCTGAGTAACTGCCAAACATTTTTAGGAAAACAATTTTTGTAATCGTAAAGATGTCGCTCCAATTGTGTTAAAGTATCTTGAAATCTTGCTTTATCGTCCATTTCCAAATTCTATTGTGTAATATTCTGCACTATTTGCTATTCTTTTTAGATCCTCTATGTTTGATGAGGTTTTTTTTGACCAAAAATCAAAGTATATTTTTTTTTGTTGTAACTTCTTGTTATAGATGATGAAATCTTCACTGATAATGTCATCGTCAATATCTGTTATTTTTGTTAAATGTTTGTCTAATAATATAATGTGAAAAAGATGATAAGAAGGATAGCTGTAGTATATTTCATAGGGATCTTGAACAAATTCTAATTTGTTTACTTTCCACCTAAACCTATCATTATCGTGTGATGAAAGTACAAAAGTGAGTTCTGCATCTTGATTGGTAGACATAATATGTTTTGCCTCATAATCTACTACTATTGTGGATGGATATGGTTTAAGATGTTTGGTTATGCTATATAATTTTTCTGTTCCTTGAGGAATAGTCCACCGCTCTGCTTTGGGTTTAAGAAAATCAAGTAAACAAAGCAAAAATATAATACCAAACGACCACAGAAATAATGTAGTGATTTTGCGAGCTACTACAAATCGGCTTTTGCGACGGTCTTCTTTCAACTTATTTATAATCTCAGCAAATTGATTTAACAGCGGTTTTGCCTCAGGGTCATCGCCATAGAGAGTTTTTACTTGACGCAAATACATTTCGTAAGCGTATTTTGCTTTGTAATAATCCTCGTTTGATTTTATTGCTGATAATTTTTCCGCCTTTATATTTACTATAAACATTAAAATAAAGGTTAAAAGTCCTACTACTGGGATATATTTGAAAAAATCATTGTGATAATGATAACCCATAAACAAGGCAAATAGACTTATAATCAATACAAAAATGTGTAAATAATCAATAACAATGCCTCGTGCCGAAGGTTTTTGGGCTTTGGCAGCCATTTGGATACTTTCTTCTATGCTTTTTCTAAGGTTTTGGATGTTTAATTTGTTTTCGTCGCGTTCGTGGAGCACGTGTCCGCACAATTGACATATATTGCTGATAAGTGGGAAAGGTGCACCGCAGTCGGGACAGTGTTTGATGCCGTGGCGTTTTGTTTCCACCCTTTGGTTTTCGCTGCGGATAATGTCAGCCTCTTCGCTTGTTATCCTTATTGGTTGAGGCGGACGATTATCAACGTGTTCGAGAGGTTTGCCGCAATACATACATTCGTCGCTAATGAGCGGAATCTGCGCACCGCAGTAAGGGCAATCACGTAGGTCTACCTTTGTATAGTATTCTAAACGCAAGTTGAGTTGGTCGTCGAGATATTGGTTGATTTCTTCTCTACTTATGCCCCATTCAATTGCTTTGTTTACAATAGTTTGGCGTTCCAAATCTGTGAGCACACGGTCGCTGAGGGCAAGAGCGGTAAGTTTCTGAATTTTTGGCCAAATCTGATAATCTCCACAAAATGGACATTGCTCCGAATCATCAGGAATTGTTTCTTGGCATTTTACGCATTGGGTCAGCTCATTTTTTTTATGCAAAATAATTGCATCTTTTATTGCCGTGTGGATATAATGGTATACATGTCTTCTTTTTTCTCCTAATGATACCGCTTCTTCTACAATAGCTTCTTTTTCAGCGTATGTCATCACTCGGTCTTTGAGAATGTTGACAATTTTGTCGATGATAGATATTTGAACAGGTTTTTTGTTTGAAGATTTATTTTTTCCCTCTTTAGCACGTTCTTTTGTTTTAACTATGGCATAGAATAGTACCAATTCCATTAGTGCCCACCCGATGTGTAATTGTGATTCTGTAAAAGCGCCTTCGATTGCGCAGATTATATGAAGAATAATCATTATAATGAGTATCACCGTTATTTTTACAGCCACTGCATTTTCATCCACCTCGTGGGGAGGTTTCTCTGCTTTGCGTCTATGAATTTGGGTGATAATCTTTTGCTCGTATGGCTTGAGTGAAACTTCGTCAACACTTGTATCGCTTTCTTTGTGATTATAAAGCCAATACGCCACCATCTCTTTTTTGCGTGTTCGTCGTGGAATGTATGCAATAATGTGCATCATCTGTTGCAAGTCTGCCACATCAATTATACCAATTGGGGTTTGGTAAGCCACATAAGCCTCCGGCGACGACAATCCCTCTGCCGCCAACACATTTTTCAGCCCCTCCCAAAACTTTTCTCCATTAGGAAAGAACACGCACAGCACATCCTCAATCACAAACCAATGTTTGTTCGCTTCCGCATCGTATCTCACGCGGATGGTTTTGTTGGCAAAGGGGTATCGGGTGAAATCTACGCTCATATTTTTGTAGATGAGGAGTTTACAAATCTCGATTAAGCACTTGGCATATATCGTTGGTTTCGGTTTTGGGTTGCCATTGGCTCATTACTTCGCACACTAAAACGCCTTGGTTGTTGGTTAAGGTATGCAGATATTGACCGTTGCCTAAATCCGACATTTTGCACGTGAGAGTATCGTTGAGATATGTTTCGTGGAGCCAATGAACAGTGAGCGACGTTATGCTTTGTGTGTCAAGTATTTCTGGTGGCATTGTCAGCAAGGCTATGCTTAAATAACTGCGATTGGTAACGTGATGGTTGAAATCGAGGTCGAGCAACGTGGGGTGATGCTCTATTTGCATATCTGCCGTTTGCGCCTTTGGAAACCGGATTTTTTTGTGGCTTTCGGTCATTAATTGCGGCACAACGGTGAGTTTTTCGGCAAGAAAATCTGTGGTTTCTAAACGTTTGGTGTCGAGATTAAGAATGTTCCATTGGCTTGTGCCATAGGCTATTAACTCCTTGTTGTGGGTGCGCACAATTCTAAAATCGCAGTATATCCGTAGTGATGTTAGTTCGCTTACCCAAATTTCAACCGTGAATGCTTCCGACCAATAAATGTCGGTTTGTTTGATGTTTAAATTTAGTTCGGTAATTACCCACATACGCTGCTGTTTTTCAATGTCGAATGCGGCAAATTTGTGGATTGTCATCAGCCTTGCAAAACTATCTTGAAAGTACATTGCCATAGCGTTTGGCGTAAGCCTATATTGCGGAGTCATGTCCGACGCGTTGACTGTGTAGGTGTGTGTGTAAATTCCGTTGGTAAGCATATCGTTATTTTTTTGCAAATATATCAATTATCTCCATTTATCGGCACTTTGCCGCCGCTTTTTACTTCGCCGATTACAAAAAAACTGTTGAGCGAACCTATGCAGTCGATTTCGCCAAGGGTGTCGAGCACAAAGCGTTGATAGTGTTTCATATCGCGGACGTAGATTTTCATCATAAAATCGTATACGCCAGAGGTGTTCCAACACTCTGATATTTCGGGTATTTGCTGCACCGATTCCACAAATTGCCGCCCGAGGTTTTTGGCGTGCTGCCTTAGCGTTATGCCACAGAGCACCAAAAGTCCGTTGCCCACTTTTTCGGGGTTGACAACAGCCATATAATGATCGATATATCCCTCACGTTCAAGACGTTTCTGTCGCTCAAAGGTGGGAGAGGGGGTGAGGTTTACTTTGGCCGCAAGTTCTTTGGTGGTGATGTCAGAGTTGGTTTGCAGCACGTTGAGCATCTTGATGTCGGTTTCGTCTAATTTTGCCATTCTGTAAAAATTTAGTTTTAAAGGATATTTTGCTGCAAAGTTATAGTTTTTTCGGGATAAAAAGCAAAGTTTCCTTAATTTTTAAAAATGTTTGTATGGTAAAGTTTTGTGTTTCAACTTTGCGGCAGAATTACTAATTTAAAATTTTGAAAATGACACAAATAATAAAAACCAACGTCCTCGGTTTTCCGCGTATCGGCCGCAACCGCGAACTCAAAAAAGCCGAAGAATCATATTGGAACGGCAAGTCTTCTATTGAACAATTACTCGAAGTGGCACGCGCTATTCGTTTAGAAAATTGGAAGATACAATCGCAAGCAGGTGTAAAATTTATTCCTTCAAATGATTTTTCGTTTTACGACCAAGTGCTCGACCAGACTCTTGCCCTCGGTGCTATTCCCGAACGTTACAACGCTTTGAAAAACAATCTTATAGAGTTGTATTTTGCTATGGCTCACGGCATTCAGCGCAATGGCAATGATATTATTGCTATGGAAATGACCAAATGGTTCGACACTAATTATCATTATATTGTTCCCGAATTTGTTAAAAATCAGAAGTTTAGCCTCACCACCACCAAAGCCGCCGACGAGTTTGCCGAGGCTAAGGCTGCCGGAATCGTTACTAAACCTGTGCTTTTGGGCCCTGTTTCGTTCCTCTTGCTCGGTAAGGAAAAGGAAGAAGGTTTTTCGCGTATCGACCTTATTGATAGTCTTTTACCTGTGTTTGCCGAACAGTTGAAATCGTTAGAAAAAGTTGGTGCCGAATGGGTGCAAATTGATGAGCCTTGCCTTGTGCTCGACCTCGACGAAAAGGTTAAAGCGCTTTATACCAAGGTGTTTAACTATATCCGCAATAATACTCATTTAAAAATTGTTCTCACCACATATTTTGGCGGACTTCGCGATAATGCCGCTCTTGCCCTCTCGTTGCCTGTGGAGGCGGTTCACGTTGATTTTGTGCGTGCTCCCGAAGAGTTTGATACCCTTATCAACGCAGTTCCCGACGGCAAAATTCTTTCGCTCGGCGTGGTTGACGGCCGCAATATTTGGAAAAACGATTTTGCCGCCTCTCTTGCCTTAATCCGCAAGGCTGTAAACCGTCTTGGAGCGCATAGGGTTTGGGTTGGTGCTTCGTCGTCGTTTATGCACGTGCCTTACGACCTTGCCGCTGAAACTGATAATCAGTCGCTTGCACCCGAAATTAAACGTTGGATGGCTTTTGCTTGCCAAAAAACTTCCGAGGTGGTAACGCTGGCTGCATTGGCTGAAAATTTCAACGACCCCGCTCTTCAAAATATTTATAATCAGAATGTTGCTGATAATACCGACCGCAAACAATCTCCGCTTATTCACAATGCCAAAGTAGGGGAGAGGGTAAATGCCGTTACATCAGATGATTACAATCGTAAAAGTGCTTATCCCGCCCGTGCCAAAAAACAGCAAGAGCGTTTGCATTTGCCCAAGTTTCCCACCACTACCATAGGCTCGTTTCCGCAAACCGCCGAAGTGCGTTCGTGGCGTGCCAAAAACCGCAAGGGAGAACTCTCAAACCGAGATTACACCCGCCTTTTGAAAGAGGAGACTGCCCGCGCCGTAAAATGGCAAGAGGAGGTTGGCTTGGATGTGCTGGTTCACGGCGAATTTGAGCGCAACGATATGGTGGAATATTTTGGCGAAAAACTCAATGGTTTTGCCTTTACCAAAAACGGTTGGGTGCAGAGTTACGGTTCGCGCTGTGTTAAGCCTCCGGTGATTTTTGGCGATGTTTCGCGTCCCGAGCCTATGACCGTGGATTGGATTACATACGCCCAGAGCCTTACCCAAAAACCTATGAAAGGTATGCTCACTGGTCCTGTAACTATTCTTCAATGGTCGTTTGTGCGCAATGATCAGCCCCGCAGCGAAACCACCAAACAAATTGCCCTTGCCATCCGCGACGAGGTTGTTGACCTTGAACGTGCCGGCATTAAGGTAATTCAAATTGACGAACCCGCTATCCGTGAGGGACTTCCGCTCCGTCATTCTGATTGGAACAGTTATTTGGATTGGGCTGTAAAATCATTCCGTTTGTCGTCGTCGGGCGTTAAAGACGAAACCCAAATTCACACTCATATGTGTTATTCTGAGTTTAACGACATCATTGAGCACATTGCACAGATGGATGCCGATGTAATTACCATTGAATGTTCGCGTTCGCAAATGGAGTTGCTCGATGTGTTTGGACGTTTCAGTTACCCCAACGAGATTGGTCCCGGCGTCTACGACATCCACTCCGCCCGCGTTCCCTCCGTCGACGAAATCGTAACCCTTCTCCACAAGGCGCAGCGCCACATCCCCTCCGACCGCCTTTGGGTCAATCCCGACTGCGGTCTCAAAACCCGCGCTTGGTCCGAAACCAAAGCCTCAATTGAAAATATGATTGCGGCAGCAAAAGTTATGAGGGGGGAATAGAAGTAAATTTTAAGTATTTATAATGACAACGTGCTGAGATAAAGAGATTTATTTCGGCACGTTGTGTTTTTTGGGGGGAAAGAAATAATCTTTGATAAAATCAATATTTCTGACAACAATATTGTTAACGAATGTTAAATTTTGCAGATTTTTGCCTTTATTCCGCTACGAAATGAAATTTTTGTGTTTCGTAGCGGAATAAAGCGCTTTTTTTGTAGGAAATTGTCCATCCATCTGTAATCTTTCCGATTTTTTCCGCACTAATAGATAAAAATAAAAAAAGTTTACGGCTACGAACATTGATTCCGCAAAATTTTTTATATTTGCAATGAATAAAATGTTTTATCGATTACAAAGTGCGTTTACTTTTTTTGCTTTGTTAATAGGATTACTAATTATATATAAGTATATACATACAAATAAACATGAAATACATTATAACAATAGGATTAAATAACACTAGTATAGTTAATCAGACATTTAATGCTCCGTATTACCACTCTAACGGCAAAACCGATAAATTTGAATTCAATGGTAATTCAATCATTATTGAGGGGGAGCGGGGTAAAAAAATGTCGGGGAGTGATATTTTGTTCAATGTTCAGAATTCATTTTACAATCAATTACTAAAAACTCTTCTGTTCCATTATTGTATTAATGGTAATAGTGCAGAGATAAATTCTATTTCGATTAAACTAATTCAGAATGGTAAAGAAACAGAACTGATTTGTCAGCAATTTACAAGGGACAAGCAGCCATTTGGAATTTGTAGTTCTCCAATACCGTTTGATCAAAGTAGTTTATCTTTGTTGTTTGGTGAAGGAGATATCAATTATAGATTAAGAATTATTGTTACTCATCTTTTGCAGGCAATAACTGAATCAGATGTGGTCAAAAAATTGGAAGGCGTGTGGAGAGCTTTTGAAAGAATTGCTGTGTATCTCTTGAAACAACCATTAACCAAACGACCAAACATAAGCAATGCGCTTAACAAAATGCTCAAAGAGATAACAACTCGTTGTTCAAGATATTCTAATACAGCGCGATTAGTTCATGGAATGAGTGTCGCGAACCTTAGACAATTTCGTTGGCATGATATGATTGAAAACAACTATCAACCAACAGCCAGTCTTGATAAGTACAGAGAATATAAGCAAAAATTATCAGACTTCTTTGTTGATTACCGAGTTGCACAAATCAATTTAGATTTGTTACATTATAGGGCAACAGAGTTGCGCTCCTTTGGATTATATGATCAGATAGAAAATGATTGTAATGTAAACATCACAAATCACATTACCAAAGATGTAGATTTAATTGCCTTTATATGTTGTAATTATGTCTATTTCTTGCGGAATAAGTTATTTCACGGAGAAACAGTTGTTCGACGTTCAATTTTTGATTTCAGTGATTCTGATGATTTAAGATTGAATGAGTTAATTAAGATGTTGACCACGCTTACCGTTGAATTGATTAATAATTTTAATAACCTATAACAATTCAATCATGAGTAAGGCGGCAATTTTAGTTGATTTTCACAATATTTTTGGTGGAGAAATAACAAATCCAACAAAAATAGAGTTTGCATTAAATGAAATTGTTCAAGATGCGTTAGCTCAGGGTGATATTGATGAGATTATTTTGCGATTATATGATGGATGGTACGAAGGTGTTGTTTTGTCACACGATGCGTCTAAAATCATGTCTAAGCTTCACGATATTGCACCGATACCTCCTATTTATGGAAATAAATTAATACGAGGCCAAATGGAATATGCCAAGAGTTTGTTTGGAGATGACTTTATATTGTACAACACATGTAGACATACTAAAGGTCCAAGACTAAGTCTATCGGCTTCATTAAAAGATGATGTGTGCAACCGTCATAATAACAATTGTGCAATTTCACTAGTTAAAAGACTAACAAAGTCTAAGACAAAATTTTGTTCAGTTGGTGGTTGCTCCAAAAAGAATGAAGATGTATTGGTTCAATATGGACAGAAGATGGTTGATAATATGATATGTTGTGATATATTGACAATTGGAAACCCTCAAGAACGGACACAAGCCATATATGTTCTTTCTGACGATGTTGATGTGTATCCCGCATTAGTTTTATGTAGGAAAAATAATAAATCCATAAAACTATTTATAGGATTGAAACATTCGTTAGACGAGAAAAAGAATACAGATAAAAATATACTCGAACAGTTTTCAATAAAACCAATAAAAGTTAATTATGACGATACAAGAATTTGAAAATATAGAAAACGAATTGCGTTCGTTGGCTGATACCCAGGATGATGTCGTCTTGGAAAAATCAGGTGAATTTGTAATAGTTAGATTTGGAACTACTATTCAAGGACGTATTTATGAAGATAGAGATAGCGACTCTATTATGATTAAGTACGGTGAGAGTGTTTTGTCATACGACGAATTTATCTCAAAAGAAACTATCCGCAAGAAAAGGGCAGCACAAAAATTTAAAGGCATAAAAAGAGACTTAGCTTCTTTTGCTGATAGTGATAATGGTGTAGATTTTGATTATAATTCAGGTAGATTTTCGTTTGATAGATTAATGGGTAACACTACCATAAGTGGTCGTATATACATAGATGATCAGGATTGTGTTAAGGTTGAATATAAAGGAACAATTATGTCTTATAATGTATTTTTATCAAAAGAATTGGCCCAATTGGATGTTTTTGCAAATAGATTAATAGAAAAGTACAAGGAAGATGAACAATGTTACATAGATCCACAAGCTTCCCTTTGTGATCGTGCTCAAATCAAAAGAACTGAAGATTATGCATTGAAATTACTTGACAAAGAAATTAATGAAGATAAACGGCTAATCGGAACAAAATTTTGTTTTATCACTGCAGATGCTGGTCATGGTAAGTCTATGTTATTACGTCAATTTCAATACCAGCAAGCTCAACTATACCTTAACAATCAATCAAATTATATATTTCTACATATTGATTTGCATGGCAGAACCTTAGTGTTATTAGACGAAGCAATTTCTAAAGCATTAGGCGAATTGAGAATGTCTGGTATTTTTTATACCACCATATTAACTCTTCTGCGAAACAGATTGTTAGTTTTAGCGATTGATGGTTTTGACGAATTAGCGGTAGAAAAAGGTGGTGACCAAGCTTTGAACTCATTGTCTAATTTAGTCAAACAAATGGAAGGTGAGGGAACATTAATTGCGGCAGCAAGAAGAGCCTTCTTTGATACTCAAGAATATTTAAAACGGACTGGAATACTTCGAAGTGATATT
Organism: Bacteroidales bacterium; assembly: GCA_016286055.1. Classification (GTDB taxonomy): domain Bacteria; phylum Bacteroidota; class Bacteroidia; order Bacteroidales; family UBA3824; genus UBA3824. Next base: position 77,713 of record JAEERW010000007.1, on the reverse strand, counting down.
TACGCTACTTGTATTTGTAATGAAATCAAGATTCATAATTGGACTCAGGAACAATGTTCTAAATTTTTATCAAAGTATAATTTTGAAGAAAAAGAATATAGTCGTTTATTAGATATCCTAAATGATAAAAAACATCCTCTATTGGAAAGACCATATTTATTTGCAAAAATGGTTACGATGGCTAAAGATGCTAAAATAACTCCATGCGAGTTTATTTCAAAGGGAGGAAACAACAAGTTGGAAAGTATTAATAACGTTATCGAACAATTTATTCATCGAGAAGTTGATAAATGGTCATATCCAGAACTAGATACATGGTGTCCATATATGGTATTTGATCAACATATACGTTTTTTATCTGAAATTGCTCTATATATGTGGGAAAACCAAACGGATAAAGTATCTATTGATGTTTTACAATTCTATATCACTGTTTTATGCGAAGAATGGCACATTGCAGAAGATAGGAAACCGCAAATGTTTAAAATGGTGCAATTCCATGCTATGCTTATAAATGATGGAGATATTTATAGAAAATTTGATCACGAGGAATTTAAATGTTTCTTTTTATCAAAGGCAATAGAAGCTATGATAAAAAAATATATGAAAGAAAAAACTCAAACATCAAATGATAATTTATACAGAATGCTTTCATTAGCGGAATTACCTGATTCTGTGGGGCAGTATATTTTGTCACAATTTGAGGAAGAAGATGTTTTGCTTGTGTATAATTGTTTACTGCAATTTAAAAAAGATTGGCGACCAAGTTATCTTCACTCAAATATTGGTACATTATTGCCATTTTTACTTGATAAATATCATCCTGAAAATACGCTACTTGTTAATGGAAAAATAATATTTTCAAGTTTGGTGTTTGAAAATAAATCTTTGGATAATATTATTTTCGAGGATTGTGATTTTGTAAATATAAGTTTAAAAAATTCTCATTTTAAGAATATTAATGTTACAAATTGCTCTTTCTCGAAAATTGTAATATGGGATAATAGTGACAATATTTTTGAGAATTTTTCCATAGACAAGAATTGTCGAATTGCAGAATTAGTAATTACTGATTACAATGATGAAGAAGAATCGATAACAGAATATTATCCTGAGATAATATTTCAAAAACTTTCACAGTTAGGGTTCAACATCAACAATGATAATGAACCTAAGGATACAGACGAAGATATGTATGTTGAATGTGATACGGAGTTCTATAAAATGACTAAAAGACTATTGTATAAATTTAACAAAACAACATGCCTATATGAATCCAACCTTTTTGAATATAATATGTTGAAATGCAGGAAGCCGGAAGTACTAAAAGATATTATCAATTTGCTTGTTGAGTACGAAATAATTGAAGAAAAGGAAAATAACCAAACACGACAAGCACAGACAAAGGCACTTACTTTGAAAAAATATGACATTCAAGAAGTATTTAAAGCTGAAGGAAATCCACAATCCCCATTGTTCAGTTTTTGGCAGGAGGTAAAAAATCGTTAATAGAAGCCTTTTTAGTCAATGTTTCCTTTTGTTATTGCATCGTCTTCTGCGAGAGGCTGTTACCAATTGTCTTGTCCACGCAGATTATTATGGACGTCAAGGAATTGTTGTCAGCAAAAACAGCGACGGTTTTGTCTTTGCCAATCCGGGCGGAATGAGGATTCCAACAAGCGAGGCGTTGGCGGGCGGCGTATCAGACCCACGCAATGCCACATTGTTGAAAATGTTTTCGTTCATTCGTTTTGGCGAGCGTGCCGGCAGCGGTCTCAACGGCATAGTGTACGTTTGGGAAAAGGTTTTCCACACCGCCCCCGAAATTTTTGTCAAGCACGAGTACGACCGCACCTTCCTAAAACTTCCGACTTTGGGTAAAGAACCCGATATGGAGGCAATGGCGGAGTTTTACCCTGACGAGGAGGCAAGCGATAACCAAGAAACGAGCGATAAACCAAGCGATAACCAAGCGACAAATATCGACATTGTTGACAAACAGTCGATAAATGACCCGATAAATGGCACGTTAAACGGAAATGACCCGATAAATGGCACGATAAGTGACCCGTTAAATGAAAATAACCTGACAAATGTCAGGATAAATGACCCGATAAATGAAAATAACCTGACAAATGTCAGGTTAATTGGCACGATAAATGGAAATAACCTGACAAATGTCAGGATAAATGACCCGATAAACGAAAACGAGAAGGTTGATGACACTATAATTATTCAGATGATTTGTTTAATACGTGATAATCCATATATCAACGCAATACAATTGTCTGAATTATTGAACAAATCAGAACGTCATATACGAAGGCTATTGGCCAAACTTCTATCTGACGGCTCTATTCGGCGCGTTGGAGCACGGAAAAACGGCCATTGGGAAGTGATTAACAATCAATCTGATACATAACCCATGCCCACCAACAAAAACGCCCTCACCCGCATCGCCATCCTCGATGAACTCCTCTCAGACCGTCATCATTATTACAATCTTGACGACCTGACCGAAAAGTGCAACGAGCGGCTTGGCAAACCGGTTTGCCGACGATTGATTGAAAAAGACCTTGTTTTCATAGAGGGCGCATCTTTTGGAGCAAATATTGAACGGTTTTCCGCCGCCGGAAAACGTTGTCTCAGATACTCTGACCCTGCATTTTCGATTTTTACCAAAAAACTCTCCGACGATGAGAAAAACCTTTTGCAAGAGACACTTGCAACTCTTGGACAGTTTGACGGATTGAAAAATTTTGAGTGGCTCGAAGATTTCAAAAACCGCCTCGAAATCGAAGAACGCCGCAAGATTATCTGTTTTAGTAATAATCCTTACTTAAAGAATAGCAATAAGTTAGGTCAGGCTTTCAACTTTATTTCAAACCGTGTGGCGGTACGGCTGTCGTACCAAACTTTTTCGCAAAACAAGCCCAAAAGTCTTGATTTTTTTCCATACCTTTTGAAACAATACAACGACCGTTGGTATCTTATCGGCGCGGCGGCAGAGGACGGCAAAATCCTAACGTTTGCGTTAGACCGTATTATAGAAATTCAACCGTCTGACATACAAGATTTTGAAGATGCACCTGAGGATTTAGAGGAGCGTTTTGATGACATCATCGGCGTTACACTTTTTGACGATTGTCCGTTACAAACAATAACATTTTGGGTGAGCGACGAATCCAAAAATTACATTCTCACCAAGCCTTTGCACGGTTCGCAAAAGACAATTTCGGGCGACAAGGAAACTATTTTGCGCAAACAATATCCTTAACTCGAAGGCGGAATGTTTTTTTCTATTGAATGTAAACGCAACTATGAATTAATCAGCGTTTTAATATCGTTTGGCGATAATCTTTTGGTGCTTTCTCCCGACGATATTCGCAACTCTATTATCGAAAGAATTAGCAATATGTCAAAGATGTATCATTTAATCAATCCCTCCCTTTTATAAATCAAATTGTCTTTTTGCTTTGCATTCCCTATTATTGCGGAATGGAAAAAAGGACTTACATAACCCGTATGCCCGATAAGGCTGGGGCGTTTCTGGTGGCGGGAAAGATTATTGCTGAGCATAATGGTAACATCGTGAGAGTCAATTACAATAAGGCTGTGGATACTCACACGCTTTTTATCGAGGTGGCAGCCGAATCCGCTCAACATCAACTGATTAAAGAGCATCTTTCTCGCTGTGGTTACCTTTCTACTAATGGCTCAGAGGCTCGCATTATTATGATTGTGCTTACCTTAGACGACCGTCCCGGCGCGGTGCTGCCTGTTTTGGAGATTATCAACGCCCACAACGTTAACATTTCGTATATCAGTTCGCAAGAAAATGGAACGGGAGTGCAGCATTTTAAAATGGGACTTTTTGTTGAAGACACTTCTGAAATTAAATCTCTAATCGACAGTATATCAAAAGTTTGCGAAATAAATATTCTTGATTATGAAGTTACCGACCGCTTGCTCGACGGCACTGTTTTTTATATCACTTTTGCCAACAAGATGCGTTCGATACTCCGATTGTCGCAGAGCAAAACCAACGATGTGCTTGTGCTTGCCAACAGCCTGATGCAGATTCTCGACGAGCATAACCAGCCGCAAATCAAGACTTTTGATTATATCCGCCGTTTTGCTCAGTTTGTCCGTGAACACAAGGGCGAACGTTTTGCCCCTTCTGTTAGTCGTAACACTCTTGCTGATGGCGTCACTCTCTATACCATAGAGCCTCCATGTGGTAGCAATACTTTTGTTTTGGAGTGCGGCGATGGTTTGCTGTTTGTGGATAGTGGTTTTGCCTGTTACCGCGATGAGATGATAAAACTATTTGAAAATCTGTATGTTAATTATCATAATACTCCAAAAATCGCTTTCCTCACTCATTCGGATATGGACCACGCCGGAATACTTTCGGAGTTTGACCGTATCTATATGAGCCATTCGTCGTGCGAGGATTTTTGTCTTGATATTCAAGGAGATGCACCGTTTCGCTATCAAAACCCGTTGCACGCGCCATATTGTCAGTTGAGCCGGATAATTTCGGAATATGCTCCGCCGCCGCTTGAAAAATGCATTGCCCTTGCGCCTCGAAAATCTGATGGAGAACTCTTGCAATATGTTGGTAATGTGATATTTGGTGGTTATAAGTTTGATTTTTACGAAGGTCCGGGCGGACACGTTCGTGGCGAATCGGTAATTGTTTGTCCTCAACTCAGAATTCTTTTCTGCGGCGATATCTACGTGAATATCAAAGGTTTTTCGGATCAGCAACGCGAGTTTAACATTCTTGCGCCATTCCTTATGACGGGTGTGGATTCCGATTCAACCCTTGCCAAACAATGCCGTCAGCACCTTGTAGAGCGTTTTTCGGGTTATCTCTTTTGCCCGGGACACGGTGCGCCGCAAATAATTGAGTGATTGCGAGTGAGGGAATTTAGTTAAAAAGGTTTAGATTGTATACCTTGCCGCAATCCCACAAACTCCCAATAATTATTAGGTGTGATTGTCGCGAATGTTGCATTTGGGTATGCTTGCGCGAAATCGGTGGGAATCTTGGCGATTTTACCTGGTTTCTCTTTAAATTCAAATGTTGTTAGTTGTCCGTCGAGTTCCTCTACGAGGTCAATTTCTTTCATCTGCGTAGTACGCCAAAAAAATAGTTGGGCGTAATTACCGAGATATAGATTGCGTTTCATACGCTCCGAAATCATAAGGTTTTCCCATAGTGCACCCTTGTCGTTCCGGCTGTCGAGCGGGGCAAAGTTAGAAATCACTGCATTGCGTATGCCATTGTCCCAAAAATAGATTTTTTTGCCTTTTTTGATTTCGTTGCGGCTGTTGCGTGAGAAGGAGTCGAGTTTGAATATGATGAAACACTTCGACAATAAGCCTATGTATGTCTCTACGGTCGCCTTGTCGATCCCTATGAGGTTGCTAAGTTCGTTGTACGAAACCTCGCTACCCAACTGCAAGGCAAGTGCTTTTACAAGTTTTTGCAACACCTCGGGCTTTTTGATGCCCTTGTAACTGAGAATATCCTTGTATAGATAGTTGTTGGTGAGGTCAGAAAGCGTTCTGCGAGCCTCTCCTGGAAAATTTACCACATCGGGATAAGTACCATAAATCATTCTACTTTCAAGCATTTTCGACTCCTCGTGCTCCGAGGTGTGCCCTGCAAGTTCGCCAAGAGAAAACGGAAACAACTGATGCTCAATGAGCCTACCAGTTGCAGGTTCGTTGATGTTGCCTGATAGTTCAAACGATGACGAACCTGATACTATGACGTGGGTTTTTAGTTTAAGGTCGCCGATTTTCTTCAATGTCAGGCCTATATTCGGCACTCGCTGCGCCTCGTCGATAAATACAAAATCGTAGTTAGCGAGGGTGTTTTTTAGCACCGTTGACGATTTGTCCTCTATTGCCGCCCTATCCTCGGCATCGTCGCAATTGAGCAATAATGCTTTTCCATTGGATAGAAATTGTTGAATCATAGTGGTTTTGCCTACTTGACGTGCGCCCATTACAACAATGACTTTGCCACGCTCAAAGTCTGTGGCTATGTTTTTTTGAATGAATCTCTCTATCATATAAATCGTTTTTTATTTCGGCAAATATATAGTTTTTATTTCAATTCCCCAAATTTCTGTCAAATTTAGTGAATAAATTCCCTAAATTTCTATTGATTTTGGGGAATGTATTCCCTAAATTTAGTTAAAAATTGTTAATTTTTGAAGTTGCATTTGTTGTAATGGCGATTTTAATTATTCCGTTACCCCCGATAACTCGCCAAACTCAACAAAAAATCGCGAGTTTGGCGGATTATTTTTCCCATAAAATACTGATTAAAATCCATTTTAAAGTCTTATATTCTTGATAAATAATGTTTTAGTGTTTTTTTGCCTTTTTATCTTGCCCCCAACATTTTGGGGAAACCGAGGATTTTGCCAAAAAAAATAATGGGGAAACCGAGGATTTTGGTCAAAAAAATTTTGGGGTGAGCGAAAAATGGCTTGCTAATGTATCTTTTTGTATCCTAAATTATGGGGAAATTTAGCGATTCAATTCCCCAAATTAGTTAATTAAGTGTTAAGTGATAGATTGTTAGCGTTTTATGGTTGTGAAATTGTGTCTTGTATTTATAATGCTTTGATATTTAACATATTAGTCTCTTTTTAAAATTCTCGCCATCCTTTAATCATTCCAAAAAAAAATTTTATATTTGTGACGACATTAAGTTTCAACTTTAAAATCTTGATTTATGAAAAAGACATTTATTTGCCTGTTGACATTATTATTGATGTCGGCGGTGTCTATCGAAACCAATGCACAGCACATTGTTAAGGGATTCTTTTTGAGGTCAAAAGAAAAAAAGAATTGGACAGTAACTAAATCTATTGAAACAGAAATTGAACCATACCATTGGTCTTATGAATATAAAGATACAACGATGTGCGGGTACTACGAATGTGTCTTGACATTGGATACGGATTGTGCAACCGAGGCGTATCCATACATCAATAATCCTGATGTTCAAGAAGATTTGGTTAAGACTTTAACTACCACTAACGAATACACCGATTCGCTTGTGGTAGTAATGGCAAACTATCTCAAAGATGAAAAAACTCTCGACAAAGTTTGCGAAAAATTGAAGAAATTGGATGACTACGATTCGTATTTCTTCGACAATAACGAAGATTTAATCAAAGAAATGTCCAAATATTCCGACAGCAGGCGATTCAAAGAGACAACCCAAATATCGCTATGGGTTAATAACGGACTCCTTTACTGTGGTCACGTATATCCCGCTGACATTATCGCCATTTATGATACCGAAACAGGCAGAAGGATTGAACCCTCGGATTTGTTTAAATCCCAACCTGTAACAGATTATCGTGACGATACGGTGACTGTAACCAAAATCACAAAAATTACAAAGTATTTAATAAACGATATGATTCCCAAAAACTGCCCCTATCTTACTCCATACGCCGTAAAATTGATGGAAAAGTCCAAAACTTATTATGCGCGGACAAATGAAAATCAATACGGCGACCTTATCAGGACATATTGTTTCGATGATAAATACCTTTGGTTCGCATCGAAAAAGGAATTTGCGTCATCAGACCCTGATGTTACTGACGTACCAACAGGTACAAGGGAAGTGCTTATTCCTTACAAACTTCACGGATGTCAGAATGTAGAAAAAATCAGAAACAGGATGTTGGATGTAATGTTTGGCAAACACGATGGCGATGTTGACAGCCTGATTTTTAATAGTGTTAATTCAATGATGAAAGATAAACCTTGGATGGAATACGAAACTCTTCTTGAAATTGGCGATGGTTTGGTTTCGTTTGGCTTCGAAAACAGAAGAGCAAGACGCAACAGCGATAGCCATCTCGTCGTGTTTGACAAGGCATCTGGCGATGAAATCACAGTCGGCGACCTTATCAAAGACAAGAAGGGTTTTGTGCAGTTTGTCAATTCGTTTAATCTGTATGTTGAAGGATTCCTTTTTGACACCACTCAGATGAAAAATGGACATTTGGATCCAAAGTTTAAGGGAGAACAATTTAAGTCTTATGTTAATAAAGATGGAGGACACGTTGTGTCGCTGATTATAAAATTCGGTGGTCTTTATAAATTACCTGTAATGTGGTGGTTCCCTTTCACACAATATGATAACGTTTTAGTGCCTGTTGAATTCAAAACTGAAATAATGCCTTTCTATTTGGACTATAACGACATACGAAAGTTTATCAACCCGAAATATCTGCCAGCAATGGATGCCGCAGCCGCTTTTGCACTGAAAAAGAAGCAGTGAGCCTATTTTATCAGCTGTTTCTCTGCGTCACACAATCCTACGAGGGTGCAATTGCCGTCGGGATCCACTTTGACGAGGGCGTATCGGGCGTTGGTGTATTTGTCGGCTGTGCCTTCTTGGAAAAAGAAGGTTTCTGTGCCAAAGCTCACCCTGCCTCTGTCGTCGCGGGTGTAGCGGAGCAGAAGTTCGCCTTCGTGGAGGGTTCTGTCGTTTTGCATGCGCACGTATGTGACCTCCTTGTCGGGCGCAACCTTCACAACGATAAACCTGGAATCGTCGTCACGTGGAATTCGCCACCCTAGAGAGAAGTCGGTGAGCTCCATATAGTCGCCTTGCATGAGCGAACGCGGATCGTGTGGGAATAACTCCAACAGAATTTCTGTGCTGTTGGCAAGACGCTCCTCGTACTTTGACACGGCAAAGACAAAGAATCCGAGCACCAAAAGAAGGTTTGCCGCCAATATGATTTTTTTAGTTTTGCTCATTTTTGGTAAGGAGTTTTATGCAGAAAAATATCAACAGGAACAATGCGCCCGCGCCCATCAGCAGGTACGACTTGTGTATCAGCAGTATGTCCAAATCGTAATAGAATTTAGAAATGCTGGCGACAAATGCGGCTGCAAAAATGGTAAGGCACTTGTAGTCCAATATCATGAACGACAGCATCATACCCAAAAACGCCGGAGCCATCGCCGGATATACAGTGGTGGCGGCGCAGCACAGCAACGCAAGTAAGCAGCTTTTGGCAAGTTTGGCACCCGAAATATGTTTGCTGAGCAGATGGTACGCAATGGCGAAACTTGCCGATGCAAAAATGAACGCTATCGCATAGAAGAATGCAAATTGCGTTACCCCTTGAAAAAACGACATATAGCAGAGCGCGACGCCGATTACAAGCGCTGTGGTGAATCGCACCACCGGCAGATAATTGTCGACCTCGAGGTGTTCAATCCTTTTTTTGTTGATTGTGCCTCCAAAGATGGCTATGTAGATGAGCACGATGATGTAACTCCAGACACTTGAGAACAGAGAATCGTGATGGAAATTCGTGAATGACCATCCTATCTGCAATGGCAGCCACAATATGTAAAACAGCAGGCATTTCCTGCACGTCTGGCTCTTGCACAGCGCAAATGCAATGATTGCAACTATAAATTCCACAATCATTGCAATGGACTCGGACTTGAAGGCAACAAATCCGAGAACAAACCCCGTTATGTAAAGCGGCAGTCCAAACAACATCGCAATAATATCATTGTCTTTTTGTGTAGTGGCAATTGCTCCAATGATGAACAAAATTGACGTTATTGCTATTGATATACGCCCATTATGGTTGTCTGCGACTAAGAGTCCAAAGACTGACACCAATACTGCAATAAGCAGTCCGCCTAAGCCCGATAGTATCAACATGGGCCAAGGTAGATGTTTGTCTGTTTTATTTTGTTCTGTGTTTTCCATATTGTGCAGGTGTTTTTAATTGTTGTTGTCTTCTGGCTTGTCTTTGCTCCACTCTTTGTGTTGATGGACGATTACGACTGTCGCTATTATAAATGCGCCTATCATGGCAATTATATTTATCACAATGCCACCTAAGTCAAGCAACTGTATAAGCAGACATTCCAGCAGACACAATGCCCCGAATAGCAGCCATGAAAAGAGCAGTATTTTTTTGTGTTTCATTGTGTACCAGATGCACGCGGCTATCGCAATCAATGCAATGAAGACATAGAGCCCAGAATCTGTGAAAACCACACGGCACATCGAAGAAATCGCCCAGTAATATGTCATGACAAACAATGTGTTGAGCAGCCACGATGGAGCTTCCGTACGGCTCGGCAGCCATCGGGGTGTGAGGTAAAAGAATGCAAACCATGCTGCGGTGTATATCATCATTATGGACAATTCCCAACCTTCGCGTGGTATCAACAGATGATTATATGGAATGACGCCCATCGCCAAAAGCACCACAAAAAAAGCCCACAGCGGATAAAAATCAGCGACATACACCCATATAGCAATGCACAGCGCCCAAGTGAGAAAGAGTGTGGGTGAATCAGCCTGCACTTGGTAAGCCTGACCGAATATAATCCAAAACACTCCTACAGATACGCACATCGCAAAAATGGCTATGTTGCGTGTAAAATTGTGCATCGGCGCAATCATCACCACCAAAAAGACTACGAGCAGCAGTCCGGCGGCGATGCCCATTTTTGCGAAACGGTGGATGGCGTCCCAATTGTAGGCGAAGAAGAAAATGATGCCCGCTAGCAACAGCCCCACGCCAATCGTCAACGACGCAATCTGTATGAATTGCATCCATGCTTTGGCGTCGGCGAGTTTTTGTTCGGTATTGCTTGCCGCGACTGGGACGGGCGGGGGTGGAGATTGTGGTGTTTGCATAACTATTCGGGATTAGTCCATAATGTTATAATCTTTTCCGTGCAAATATATTATTTTTTTTGCGGAAATGGAAAAATAGTTGTTTTTTTTACCATCCATTTGCATTTTCCATAATCTTTTTTATATTTGCGATGATAATCAGTTCCAGCTTGTAAAATCTTGATTTATGAAAAAGATATTTTTTTTGTTGTTGATATGGTTGGTTTCTGTTGAAACTAATGCTCAGAATATTTTTAAAGGAATCCTTTTAAGGTCGAAAGAAAAAATGGAGTGGACGGAGACTATATTCCCTGAAATGGATGACGACGTTATTCGTAGTTTTGATAGTTCAGAAGTTAAAGATACAACGATGTACGGGTACTACGAATGTGTATTGACATTGGATTTGGATTGTGCAACCGAGGCGTATTCTTATATCAACAATCCTGATGTTCAGGCGGATTTGGTTAAGGTTTTTACCACCACTTACTTCTTATCCGATTCACTTGTACGAGTGATGGCAAACTACGTCAAAGATGAAATAACTTTCGACAATGTGTGTGAAAAATTGAGGAATTTGGAAGAATACGATTCTTATTTTTTCAACAATCACGAAGATTTAATCAAAGAAATGTCTAAATATTCCGACAGCAGACAATCCACAAAGACAACCAAAATGTCACTATGGGTTAATAACGGACTACTTTACAGTGGTCGCAATTTTGATAATGTTATCTCCATTTATGATACCGAAACAGGTAAAAGAATTGAGCCGTTGGATTTGTTCAACACCTTAACCGTCACTAATTTACGTGGAGATACAGTTACTTTGACCAAAATTTCTGAAATTACCAAGGGTTTAATAAACGATCAGTTTTATCTTACTCCTTACGCCAAAAAATTGATGGAAAAATCCAAATCTTATTATTCGCGGACAAATGAAAATCAATACGGCGACCTTATCAGGACATATTGTTTCGGTAGCAAAGACTTACCTAATTTTTTGAAGGAACTTGCTTCAACTGACCTTGATGCCACTGACACACCAACAGACACAAGAGAAGTGTTTTTTCCTTACAAACTTAACGGTTGTAAGAATACAGAAAAAATCAGAAACAGAATGTTTGATGTGATGTTTGGTAAACACGATGGCGATGTTGACAGCCTAATTTTTAATAGTGTTAATTCAATGATGAAAGATAAACCTTGGATGGAATACGAAACTCTTCTTGAAATTGGCGATGGTTTGGTTTCGTTTGGATACGAAAATAGTAGAGCCAGAAGCAACCTAGACAACCATTTCATAGTGTTCGACAAAACAACTGGCAATGAAATCACTCCCCAAGACCTTATCAAAGACAAGAAGGGTTTTATTGATTATGTCAAGTCATTCAATTTTTATATGGCAGGATTCTTATTCGACACTATTCAGTTAAAAAATGATAATTTGGATCCAAAGTTTCAGGGCGAAGAATTTAGGTCGTATGTTAGGAACAATTTACGACACGCTATGTCACGTGCACAGGTATTCAATGGTCTTGACGAATTTCCTACAATGTGGTGGTTCCCATTCAACCAATTTGATAACGTATTAGTACCTGTTGAATTTGATACTAAAACAATGCGTGTCTTTTTGGATTATTACGATATACGCAAATTTATCAATCCAAAATATCGTTCAGTAATGGATGCCGCAGCCGCTTGTGCTCTAAAAAAGAAAAGAAATGATGACTAAGGCTATTCTCTCTAATTATGCCGTTACTCTTTTTCAACATTTCGGGGAAACCGAGTAATTCGTCCAAAAAAATAATGGGGAAACCGAGGATTTTGGTCAAAAAAATTTTGGGGTGAGCGAAAAATGGCTCGCCACGATTGATATTCCTATCTCCAATTCCCCAAATTTGTATCAAATTTAGCGATTCAATTCCCCAAATTCCATATAAATTTAGGGAATGTATTCCCAAAATTTAGTTAAAAAGTGTTAAAATTGGTGAGTATTAATATGTTATCGTTTATTTATAAAAATGGGGAAAAACCAATCAAAATTCAACTATGTATCAATCTTTTTCGTATATTAGCAAAAAAAGAAAACTATGGCTGAATTTAAATTGAAACCTAAAACAGCCGAAGAGTGGCTTGAAATTATTACTGACCCCGGAGCGCGCGATATGCTTATGAGGCCGCCATTATCCGCAGATGAAAAGGCTGAGCATATCCGAAAATATCATTTGGGACAAAAGAAATCCAAGAAACCAAAGGATCAATCTGAAAGCAATGATTAAATGCTACCCTATCACTATTTTATATTACCGGTTCAATCAGTCGTAAATCAAGTTCGGCAATTTTCTTGAAACCTTTATCAGCGGTAATTAGTGGTGCATTAGATTCAATGGCGGTGGCTGCCACAAAATCAATTCCATTCATTTCGCATACGTTTTTGAATTTCTAATGGGTCGCCGTCAAAATCCATACAGCCGTAAAACTCTTCTAATCCTGATGATTGAGTTGCTTTATTTTGTGGTTCTGGGTGCGAATTTCTGTACAAAATGAAATTCACATAGTTGAATATTTCATCTAAATACTGTGTTGGAACAGTTTTTATACATTGAAACAATGTTTCATAACCAATCGGTCTGTCTTTCGTGGGTGCTTCAATCATAATTTCTTAAATTGAGTGTTAAAAAACTGACAATACAAAGATAGATTATTTTTCTTTATTCGCAAAATAATTGAAGTTTTATTCCTCTTCTTTCTTCCCAAACACATCCTTTATCTTCATCCCCGAATGTATCAGCAAAAATACAACGGCGGTGAAGAATGTAAGCATTGCGTATACGAGGGCGGGTTTTTCGATTTCGCACGCGCCTTGGAGGGTGGCGGCTACGGAGAGGGCGAGGGCGGTGTTTTGGAGTCCCGTCTCAATGGCTACGGTGAGTTGCGAGGGCTTGTCTAAGCGCGAAAGTTTGGCTATGAAAAATCCTCCGTACATTCCTAATATGTTGAGCAGTAGTACAAACGGTGCTAATTTCAAAATCTCGTCCATTGTCATCGGAGTGCAGCCGGTTTCGTTGTTGCCTAAGAAAATCTTTATGCTAAACACTATAAGCAGCAGCAGTGGCAAAAGCCATTTGAGCGGACGGCTCAGATAATCAGCCACTTTGGTCATATATCGTCTTACCATCAATCCGCAAAACGCAGGAAGTATCACTGTAAGTAAAATATGTACAAAACTCTCTGAAAACGACATACTTACGTTTAATTCTTCGTTAACAAAGAAACTAACCGCCACGGCTATGAAAAACGGTATCGAAAACGGTGACAACATACTGTTAAATATTGTCATTGAGATAGATAGAGCGGTGTTCCCCTTAAAAATATGTATCAAAATATTGCTTGTTGTGCCCACGGGACAAAGTGCTATCAACACAATTCCGAGTTTTTCTGCCGCGCTCACTGGTGCTAAGTATGCTAAACAAAACGACAATGCCGGAAGTATCAGCAACTGACTTCCTATGCCTGTCAAAATTGATTTTGGATATACAAATACGTTCTTAAAATCGTTGAATGTCAGCGACATTCCTATTCCTGCCATTATCAGGACGAGAGTTATATTTACTAAAATATCAGCCATTTTTTCTGTTTTCGTTTTTTGTTATTATATTTGCCGAAAAGATTTGCAAATATACGTAAAAATGAATTTCGAAAACAAAAATATATGGATTACGGGAGCGTCGTCGGGAATAGGAGAGGCGCTCACCTACAAATTTGCCGAATTGGGAGCAAACCTTATCATCTCGTCGCGCCGAGAATCTGAATTACAGCGTGTTAAATCATCTTGCAAATATCCCGACAAGGTGCGTATTGTTGTTCTCGACTTGGAGCAGTATCGCAGCATTGCCCAAATTGCCGAACCAATTGTGGCTGAATATCAGCATATTGATGTCCTTATCAATAACGGCGGTGCTTCTCAGCGTGCTTTGGTGGTTGACGAGGATTTAACCGTGGTGGAAAAGATGATGAATATCAACTTTTTTGGCGCGGCAGCCCTCACAAAGGTGGTTCTTCCGAGTATGATTGCCCAAAAAAGCGGACATATTGTATGTATGAGTTCGCTTGCAGGTAAGTTTGGTATACCTTTGCGTTCGGGATATGCTGCGGCGAAACACGCCCTTCACGGATTTTTTGAAACCCTTCGCGCCGAAAACTACGACAATGGTATTCGCGTGATGATGGTTTGTCCCGGCTATGTTAATACCAACGTGGCTATCAATGCCTTAGATGCCAACGCCCAAAAACGTGGTGTCAACGATGAAGGTCAAGCCAAGGGTCTCGACCCAAAAATTCTTGCCGAAAAAATCATCAAAGGTATTGAAAAAGAGAAACTTGAAATCACAGCCGGTGGCGGCGAAACCAATGGTATTTGGGTAAGTAGGTTTTTCCCACGTCTCTTTGCCAAAATCATCCGCAAAAAGAAATAACATCCTATTAACCACTAAATTATCTCAAAAATGTATGTGCCACCGTTTACAGTAAGTGCCAAGGCTATTAACCTAATATCCGAAATTTCTCGGTTGATAGAGCGTTATGCCATCCGTCTTGAACAGGAAGGAGGATTGTTGCTCCGAAAGGCTAACCGTATCAAAACTATTCATTCCTCGCTTGCAATAGAGGGAAACACTCTTTCGGAAGATAATGTGCGTGATATTATTGATGGAAAAACCGTAATTGCGCCTATAAAACAGATTCAGGAAGTGAAAAATGCTATTGCCACCTACGAGTTGTATCAAAAACTTAATCCTTTTAGTGTTAAAGATTTGCTTAAAGCACACGGTGTAATGATGCAGGCATTGGTTGATAACCCTGGACGATTCCGTAGTTCAGGCGTAGGCGTTTTTTCTGAAAAAGGTTTGGTTCATATGGCGCCACCTCCCGATAGAGTGCCAATGCTTATCAACGATTTGTTTTCTTGGCTGAAATCGTCCAAAGACCATCTTCTAATACGAAGTTGTGTTTTTCATTACGAGTTTGAGTTTATACATCCTTTTGTCGACGGCAACGGTAGAACAGGTCGTCTTTGGCAGTCGCTTATTCTTGGTAAACTGCATCCGCTTTTTGAACATCTCCCCGTGGAAAATATGGTGTATGCCAATCAGCAATCGTATTACAATGCTATTACTGAAAGTACCAATGCGGGTGAATCTGGACCTTTTATTGATTTTATGCTCGAAGAAATTTATAATACTTTAAAAATCCATCAAGGTGCTGAGTTAAAAGAGTCGAATGTAGATTCGCTTATAGATCAAGACTTTGCAAATATATTCGGTAGTGAGTTCGGTATAAAGTTCGGTATAAAGTTCGGTATAAATGAAAAACAACTATTATTGCATCTTGAAAAAACACCTACTTCAACCGCCTCAGAACTATCTCAAAAAATGGGCATAACTCAGCGTGCCGTAGAAAAAATCATTAAAAAACTGAAAGATTACGGCATCATCACCCGCCTTGGCAGCCGCAAAAACGGTCATTGGGTGGTGAATAGATAACCAAAATTGCCCTTTGGAAAGTACAATTTTGGTGAAATATTGACCTTTGGAAAGTACAAAGTTGGATAAAAATTGACCTTTGGAAAGTGCAAACTTTAAATAAATTTAACTTTTAGAAAGGTCAAATTGTTGTATATTTGCAGTGTTATTAATAAACAGTAGTGATTATGGAACAAATTGATTTGGAACCGCTTAGAACTGTCTTTTATCGTAGATTGGCAACTGTACAAACTACTTTTAAGCGTTATTTATATAATCAAATAGATTGGCGAGACCGTTTGATAGGTATTCGCGGAGCAAGGGGCGTTGGTAAAACTACCTTGATGCTTCAATATATCAAAGAGAACTTTAAGGATAAGAGCAAGGTATTTTGGGTTTCGCTTGATAATTTGTGGTTTAAAACCAATAACCTTTTAAGTCTTGTTGAATATCTTTATAATTATGGCGTTACCACTTTGTTTTTCGACGAAGTTCACAAGTTTAAGGATTGGAGTCTTTATCTAAAAAATTTTTACGACAACTATCCCGATCTTAAAATTGTTTATACAGGTTCGTCGATGTTGGAAATTGATAATTCCAAAGCCGACCTTTCGCGTCGTCAGGTTTTGTATACACTTGGTAATATGTCGTTTAGAGAATATCTTGAATTTGCTAAAATAATAAAACTCGACCCTTTGACGCTTGACAATTTACTTGAAAATCATATTGACATTGCCTTAGATATTATGCCAAAGGTCAAAGTTTTGAAATGTTTCGACGACTATCTCCGACAGGGTTGTTATCCTTTTGCAGGTGAGATTAAAGGTGGTTATTATATGAGGCTAAATTCTGTTATTCAACTTGTTATCGAATCTGATATGCCGGCAACGGTGGATATTTCATATTCAACAGTAGAGAAGATAAAAACCCTTCTTATGCTTGTTGTGGGCAATGTTCCTTTTGAGGTAAATGTCTCAAAACTTGCAGAATCTCTTGGTTCTACTCGTGATAGTTGCTTAAAAATGCTTTACACATTGGATAAAGGCAGTATTATTTCGCTGTTAACCAAGGATTTAAAAAACTACCGTCATCTTACTGCTCCTGCAAAAGTGTATCTTTACAACACAAACCTTATGTACGCATTATCTAATAAAATAGATGTTGGTACATTGCGTGAAACATTCTTTTTCAGTCAGTTACAATTATTATTTGATGTTCGTTACCCCAAAAAGGGCGATTTTATTGTTGATGGTAAATATCTTTTTGAAGTGGGTGGACCCAACAAAACTTTCGACCAAATTAAGAATATTCCTCAGAGTTATTTGGCTATCGACGGCATAGAATCTGGCATCGGTAATAGGATTCCGCTGTGGATGTTTGGGCTTTTGTATTGAGGGGGTTAATATCATTCCGTCTTTTTCTTTGCCAATAAGTATATGATAAATATCACATTTATAAGATAATACGGCATTACATAGAGAAGAGCACTATTTGATGAATAATATTCCATCGTTAATAATGGTGATAAATCGTTGGCAAAAGTATTAAATGCTAACATCCATAATCCTATGGTGGATGTAACTACTATCAAAATTAGTACATTTAGCAATATTATAGGAGTTTTGGCTTGTATACCTATTTTTTTGTAAGTAATTGATTCAATTAACCATTGCAAGATAATTATTCCTATTGTTGACGGTATAAATATTGACCAAAATTCAAAGAAATTCTTAAATAATACCATTAGAATAATTGTATAAACTATGGTGATTATGCTTTTGATGTTTATTACTTTGTTTACAGCCATATACTTGTTTTTTATTATGTTAATACTCCATTCCCACAATCCATAGTGGAAGTTTATGTCCGATGGGCATTTCTATGTCGTCGGCAAGGATGTATGAGTTATCGATGCCCGCTATTTGATTGAATGTCTTCTCTTTACCTCCAACTTCAAAGAGAATTTTGCTGTCTATCATAAAATCGCCGTGCTCTTTTGAATATTCCACAGTATGATGTTGCGACAATTGATTTACCACAAAACATTCGCGAATTGTGCCAATTATAGTGTTGTTGCTTAATGCGTTGAGAATATTTGTGTTATGTATAAAAATCTTGTCAGGTTTTTGCATTTTTGATACCGATTTGTTGTCGCAGTAGATAAGTGTTATTAGTTCGGCGCGGTGCATAGCCGCAAGATAGTTGAGCACTGTTGCTTTGTTTATTTCCAAATACGTAGCAAGTTTTGAGATATTCACCTCGTAAGGCACATTGTTGCAGAGGTAGAGTATCAAGGCTTTGAGTTTTCGTGTGTAGGCAGGGTCTACATTGCAAAACTGAGTAATTTCTTGGTCGATTATAAAACTTACAACATTTTCTAACCGGCTGTAATATTCGGTCTCGTTTCCATCAAAAAATGGATAGTAACCTGCTCTTAGATAGGCATTAAACAATGGCTGAGGACTACAAACTTTGCAAACTTCGTCACAAATTTCGTCGGCATTGTTGATTATTTCGTTTAGAGTATAAGATGGCAGTGAAATTTTGTGATAAAAACGCAGATATTCGCGAAACGAAAGTCCTGACATATTGTAACTTAGAACCCTTCGCGAAAGGTCGGCATCGGCATTGAGTATTTGCAACAATGATGAGCCAGTAAAGCATATTTTTAAATCGGGATATAGGTCGATTATCTCTTTGATTTCCTTGCTCCAAGTGGGATATTTGTGCACTTCATCGAGAAACAAATGCCGTCCGCCAGCAAGATGAAAGTTTTCTGCCAAATCTGACAGCGTGTGGTTGGTAAAATATAGGCTGTCCATTACACAATATAGTGCCACACCAGCCTCTGTGCCGTATTTTTGACGGATAAATTGCCTTATGAGCGTTGTTTTGCCCACACCTCGCGAACCTCTGATTGCTACAAGTTGACGTTCCCAATTGATTGTGTGCATAGTGTCGCGCACAATTTCCAAATTCACTTGCGAAATCAGTATCTTATGCTTTTTGTACAGTGTCTCCATAAATTCGGGATAATTGTAAACACCGCAAAGATAATGAACAAAAAACAAAAAAGCAAATTTTGGTTACTCCAATAACCAAAATTTGCTAAAAATCGGTTACTCCACTAACCAATTTTCTTTAAATATCGCTTAGTGGAGTAACCATTTTTTTAATATACCAACCACGTTATCAGCATTGCCACAAGTGTGGAGACTGTTACGCTGACTAAGCCAGGCATCATAAAACTATGATTCAGAAGGTATTTACCTATCACTGTGGTGCCTGAGCGGTCGAAGTTAACAGTGGCGATGTCGCTTGGATAGTTGGGAATGAAGAAATATCCGTAAACGCTTGGGAGCACACCCAACAAAATTGGTCCGTCGATGCCCAGTGAGTATGCTAATGGAAGCATTGCCACCACCACGGCGCCCTGCGAGTTTATCAGCACCGAAACGGCAAAAAACGCAAACGCTATTGTCCACGGATATTGGCTTACAATGCCTTCCAAACTGCCTTTCATAACGTCAAGATAGTTGCTGAAAAACGTGTCGGCAAGCCACGCGATACCGTAGATAGCCACCACAGCCACCATTCCGCTTTGCCAAACGGCTCCGCCCACTGCCTTTTTGGGCGCGGCTTTGCAAAATATTATCATAAATGCCGCTGCCGTTATCATAACTATCTGAATAATAATGTTCATACCAATCGGTTTGCCATCAAATTTTGGGCGGAGGTCCATACCCGCAATCTGAAACACCGAATACATCACAATCAACGCCAATGCACCAACAAAAATATACACGGCACGTTTAGCCTCTTTGCTTATCTTCTTGTCTAACAGCGTGGCAGAGTCGCCGTACATATATTCTTTCGTTTTTGGGTCTTTGAGACGTTCCTGAAATTTCGGGTCTTTGTCTAAGTCGAGACCGCGTTTGTAACTGAGCGCAGCCGCAGCCATAAGTCCGCACACACAAGCGGGAATTGTTACGCCAATAACCTGCAAGTTGTTGACATCAAAACCGTTGGCGTTAGAAATTACCACAAACGACGCCACAGCAGCAGCAATTGGCGAACAGGTAATACCCACTTGACTTGCAATGCTCGCCACACCGCACGGACGTTCGGGACGGATGCCTTTTTTTAGCGCAATGTCGCAGATAATTGGCATAAGAGTGTAAACCACGTGTCCTGTGCCCACCAAAACGGTAAGGAAAAACGTGCACAGTGGCGCAAAAAACGTGATGTGGTTGGGGTGCTTTCGCAAAAGTTTTTCGGCAAGTTGAATTAGCCAATCCATTCCGCCCGACGCCTGCATCATTCCGGCGCACGTTACGGCGGCAATGATGATGTAAATAACGTCGGTGGGCGGGTTGCCGGGTTTGAGCCCAAAACAGAGCACTAAGAGCGCGAGTCCGATGCCCGAAATGGCTCCGAGCGCAAGGCTGCCGTAGCGCGAACCCACGTACAGCGCACCAAGAACTATCAGTAGTTCAAGAATCATTACTATGTCCATAATATCAGCGTTTTAATGTTAAAATCAAATAATAGTCATTTACAAATATAGTAAAAAATTTTAATGTAATTGGCGGATGCGATGCGATTTTTTCTAACTTTGCGAAAAATTCTATTAACTAATAAAGCCCTAAAATGAACTTGCTTAAAATATTGCCTTTTATTCCGATTGTTTTTTCGGCGTGCGAGAATGATTCACCATCTATGCATTCTTACAATCAGGTTAAGAATTCTTCTTCTTCAATGGTGTCTGTGGTGCTATGGCGAAATACTTCTCTCGGTTTAAGACAGATGGAAAATGCTGTGCTTTTCCCCGGAGACTCTTGTCAGTACCGTGATTACTCCCTTGATGATGCTTATGGTTTTAATGGACGGGTTGATACTGTGTATTATAACAAGCCGTTTGATGATGTGGATTCCATCACTTTTTATTTCCCAAATTCCATAACGATAGGTTTTTCGAAAGATAAGTTCGATAAATTTAGTCCTTTTGTCTACGCAAACTGTCAAGTTTATAAACTATCGGCTTTTGAGTATATGTTCCAATATATAATTACTGACGAACTTAGGTCTGAGTCTGAAAAAACTGTTGAGCAATGAAAAATATATTCTATTTGTTTTGTTTATGTGTGTTTCAAGGTTGTAT
The DNA here is from genome assembly GCA_016286055.1 of Bacteroidales bacterium. Lineage (GTDB taxonomy): Bacteria > Bacteroidota > Bacteroidia > Bacteroidales > UBA3824 > UBA3824. The sequence continues at coordinate 56,325 of JAEERW010000007.1, read as the reverse complement.
GTTTCCTCTTGTTGATTATGGAATGTACTGCACTGACCGCAACAATTATGCCCACGTAATTAATCAATATGAAATTGTAAATCTTTCAGATACAGTGGTTAATGTTGTCCTTGATCAGCCACCAAACACCAATAGGGACCTTCTTCCCTGCGATACCCTTCGCTTTTTTTGTCAGAATTTAGATGATGACGGATTAGATGTTTTCTCCCCATACCCTTTTGGTGGTGCTGACTATGCCAAAATATCTTTTGGTAATCGTCAATATACTTATAGCGTTGATTTATGTGAACCCGGTAATCCTCTTGTTTTTAATAATTATGAGATTATCAGACAAAACTCTGTTCACTATATTTTCAGATTTTTTATTATCCCCGAAAATTACAATTAGAATGAAGCGTATATTATTGCTATTTGTTTGTCTGTGTTTTGTGTCAATATCCTTGGCGCAAAATTTTGTGGGTGTAAGAGGCGGATTTTGTGGTTCGTTTCTCGGCGGCGACTACACTAATGTGAGACCTGTTTTTGGTTGTATGGGCGGCATTGTTTTTAATCGACAATTTCGTTGTGACAGATTGTCGCTTGCTCCCGCTATTGACTATTATGAGAAAGGTGGTAAAATGAATGTGGATAAGTATGGATACCGTTTCCATTATGCAATCCGTTATTTGGAATTGTCGGTGCCTATGTCTGTTAGATTTAATGTCAGCGATAATTTGCGTATGTTTTGTTCGGTAGGTTTTTATGGGTCACGTGCTTTGAATGGTGAGTACGAGTGCAAGGAGTATAATTTGTCGGGCGATTTGTTTGAAGATGAAAGCCTGTCGATATATGATTTTGGGTCTAGAACGGATACCGGCATAGAATGGAACAGGTTTTCGCTTGCTGTAAGTGTCAGTTATGGTCTGTTGTCCATTTTTGAAGAATATCAGGAGTCTTGCTCTATTCGTACAAGGTCGTTTGCATTGATTGTCGGTTATCGTATAGCATCTTGGAATAGAAAGAAAGCAGAGGAGTTTATAAATGGCACAACCAACTTCTGAGTGGTTTGTAATGCTTATTTCGCAATAATCCCCAATATTTTTTCACCAAAAATTTCAATAATCCCAAAATCTTGCCCTGATTTTGCCTATGTTTTCGTGGTGTTTTTTGTAAAATTTTGCCTATGTTTTTATAATATTGTTAAGATCGCCAATAATATTTTGTAATCTATACTTTACCAATGATTGATAAATTATTAATGCCAATAGTTTTTGATTTGCTCATTTTTTTCTAACTTTGCGCAAAATTTTAAACAAACTATTATGTCAACATCTGTATATCTTTTGCTTGGGTCGAATAAGGGCAACCGCGAAGAGTATCTTAAAAACGCTATCGATAACCTTAAAGACCTCGGTGTCAGAGTAAAACGTATTTCTAAAATCTATCAGGCCGAGAGTTGGGGTTATGCCGACGCCGACTATCTAAATCTTGTGGCTGAGGCCGACGTAACTTGCAATCCGTCAGTACTTTTGGAAATGTGCCACGTGGTTGAGGCCGAACTTGGCCGCGTGCGTTCGGGCAAGGGGTACTCGTCGCGCACTATCGATATTGATATTCTATATTATGGTAATGATTTAGTTGACAAGCCCAATCTCATTATCCCTCACCGACTTCTGCAAAACAGAAAATTTGTGTTAATGCCTTTGTGCGACCTCATTCCCGACTTTGTGCACCCTGTTCTCAACAAAACCAACACCGAACTGCTCAACGAGTGCACCGACCAATGCCGTGTGGATGTGTTCGCCGATAAATTATAATTACTTGTAAAACAATGATTTCTATCAACAACGTAACAGTGTCGTTTTCTGGCACCGATTTGTTTAACGATATCACCTTTGTAATCAACCCAAAAGACCGTATTGGACTCACCGGCAAAAATGGCGCGGGCAAGTCTACGCTGCTCAAAACCATTATCGGTATTCAGCCAATCGACAAGGGAAGCATTACCATACCCGAAGATTGTACCGTGGGCTATCTGCCTCAGCAAATGGAACTTCCATCGGAACGCTCCGTTATTGAGGAGACCCTCACTTGCTTTGAAGACGCTGTTAAGTTAGAAGAAGAAATATCTAAACTAAATGTTGAAATAGCCGAGCGAACCGACTATGAATCAGACGACTATATGCGCCTAATTCATTCGCTCACCGAAAAATCCGAACGACTTGAACTCATTGGCGGAAGCAAACGTAACGCCGATGCCGAAGTGGTGCTCAAAGGTTTGGGATTCCGTCAAGAGGACTTCCAACGCAAGGTTTCAGAATTTTCGGGAGGTTGGAAAATGCGTATCGTGCTTGCTAAATGCATATTGCGCAAACCAAAGGTTTTTCTCCTCGACGAACCTACCAACCACCTTGATATTGAGTCGATTCAGTGGCTCGAAGATTATCTTAAAGATTACGCCGGAGCGGTGGTTTTGATTTCGCACGACCGCACTTTCTTAGACAACGTTACCAAACGCACAATTGAAATCTCGCTCGGCAAGATTTACGACTATAACGCATCGTATACCAAATACTTAGAACTTCGCAAAGAACGCCGTCAACAGCAGATTGCGGCTTACGAAAACCAACAAAAAATTATTCAAGATACCGAAGATTTTATAGAGCGTTTCCGCTACAAACCCACCAAAAGCAACCAAGTGCAGAGCCGTATCAAAATGCTCGACAAAATGGAACGCTTAGAGGTTGATTTAGAGGATAATAGTTCGATTCATTTCCGTTTTCCCCCCGCGCCCCGCAGCGGACAAGTGGTGGTTAAGGCCGACCATCTTACCAAGGCGTTTGGCGAAAAGGTGGTGTTAGATGATGTTGAGTTTGTGCTCGAACGCGGCGAAAAGGTTGCCTTTGTGGGTCGTAACGGCGAGGGTAAAACCACTTTTAGCCGTTGCATTATTGGGCAAATTCCTTACGATGGCGAACTCAAAATAGGTTACAACGTTTCTATTGGCTATTATGCCCAAAATCAGGACGAACTGTTAGACCTCAACAAAACCGTTTTTCAAACTCTCGACGATATAGCCACAGGTGATATGCGTACAAAGGTGCGTGATATTCTCGGAGCGTTTCTCTTTGGCGGTGAGGATATTGAAAAAAAAGTGAAGGTGCTTTCTGGTGGCGAACGTGCTCGATTAGAGATGGCAAAACTTCTCTTTCAGCCCTATTCGCTCCTTGTGCTCGACGAACCTACAAACCACCTCGACATCCGTTCCAAAGATATTCTCAAACAGGCTCTCTTGGCTTACGACGGCACAATTATTCTTGTATCGCACGACCGCGATTTTCTCAACGGACTTGCCGAAACTGTTTACGAATTCCGCGACCGCAAAATTAAGCAATACAAAGGCGACATCAATTACTTCCTTGAAAAGAAGAAATTGCAGAATATGAAGGAATTTGAAGCGCAGAAAACCATCGTTTCTACACCCAAACCCGTTCAAAATAATATTCCCGAACCCGCCCCAAAACCTGCCACTGGTAAGGAGGATTATTTAGCCAAAAAAGAGCGCGAAAAAATGCTCCGCAAACTAAAATCCAACGTTGAAAAATCGGAGCAGCGTGTTCAAGAACTTGAAAATCAATTATCTGAAATTCAAGCAAAACTTCAACTCCCCGAAAACCAAACCGATATGGATCTCTTTACCCAATATGACACCGTAAAACTCAACCTCGAAAAAGAGATGGCATATTGGGAAGATGCCACGATGCAGTATGAGGGGGCGATGTAAACATTAATTTAACCGCCATTACATTAACATATTTTAACAAAACGCAACCGCCTGTTTCTTGACACGAGGGGGTGGAGGCTGTAATTTTGCGGTATCAAAATCACAGTTTAATTTGTATTAATTATGGAAGTAAAAGAAATTCTCAGAAACCTGCGCGAAAAAAACAACCTTACGCAGGAACAGATGGCTGAACGAGTAAATGTAAGCCGTCAGGCGATAAGTCGTTGGGAAAATGGCGAAACCCAACCTAATACCGATATGCTTAAAACTCTATCAAAGGAGTTTAACGTGTCGATTAATACTCTTTTGGGTTCGCCGCAAACGTTGATTTGTCAGTGCTGCGGAATGCCTCTTACCGATGATTCGCTTATTAGTCACGAACCCGACGGCGCTTTCAACGAGGACTACTGCAAATGGTGCTACGTGGATGGTAAATTTGCTTATAGTAGCAAAGATTTGTTGCTCGATTTTCTTGTTAAACAGATGCCAAACCCTGATAATCAGTCAGATACCGACCGCCGTGCACTATTCGACAGCCATCTTTCACAATTGAAACATTGGAAGGTTTAAAAAAACTCAATTGTAAATGATTGATAATAAGATGATTGTAAAAAGTTTTTACCAAATGTGCAATTTTTTTTGAGATTTGGTAAAAACTTTTTGTAAGTGGTTGATTGATAAGTTGATTTCTCCTTTAAAACTTATCAATGTGTATTAGTCGTTGTTTTTTGATTTCTTGTTTTTTCGTTTTTGTTTTGTATATAAAGTTATGCCTTTGAGTAAATTAATGCACTGTGTTTCAGTTATTTCGTTTGTTTTGTTGATAGAGTATATATAAACAATTTTGTGATTATACGTTCCAACTCTAAAATATATGGTATCTGAGTTTTCTTTGTATAGTTCGTATATCACATAATTATTTAAAGTGTCGCATTCCAAAAATAATCGATTATAATTATTTTCTTCAATGTGGAATTGAGTGTCCCATTCGTAATATGCATATGCAAAATCTAAATCTTCCTTTGCTCCGTCTTGGTTAAATTCATACCTGTTATTGGAAGAAAAAGCCAACGATATTATTGTGTTTTCATTGTTTTTAAAAAACTGTTGGTTGGCTATTTGGTTAAATGAGGTTCTTCTCCATTCCCCGGGTATGTTTACAGATGCGTAAGGCAAACACATATAATTTGTGGAGTCTTTGGATGGGTAGTATTGGCTTCCTACCAGCATTGTAACCTTTCCCTGACTAAAACTCTTATTTATCAAGAGGCAGAAAGTGATTATGAGTAATATGTGTATATTTGTTTTCATTTGATGTTATTTAATATTATTCCTCAAACAAATCATCCATAACTACTTGATTTGTAATGTTATTTGACCATTCGTTGTGGGTAATGCCGTAGGTTGTAATCATAACTGTGCGGACGGCTTTGCGTGTGGATGTTTGAGCCTCAAAAACCGATGATTTGCGGCGGAGGTTGCTGTCGTAGTCCTCGGTGATGGTGAATGTGGAATCATAGTATTTCATTTCGCAAAGGTTGATTACATCGTCGTCGCGGTCGATGAGGAGATCTATCTGGACGCCTTTTTCTTTTGGATTTTTGGCGCGGTATACCCACGAATATACGTTGCACATTACTCCCGAAATACCCAATGCCTTTTTGATTTGTTCGGTGTGTTGCAGGCAGACACGCTCAAAGGCAAGTCCGCTCCAAGTATTGAACAATGGCTTTTTTTGCATTGCGAGCCAATAGTTTTTGGCAAAGTTTCTCCTGCCGTCCAAAAACTTGTAATAAAACAGCGTAAAATTGTCAATTAGTTGATATACAGAGTCTTTTTTGGTTTTCCCTATGGAATTGTATGAACGTATAAAATCACATTCTTCCAACTCTTCGAGCATTTTGGTGAGTTTTCCACCTTGGTCTATTCCTGTTTCGCTGATGATTTCGGAACGTGTCATTCCAATTTTTTTTGTTCCTAACGCATTGATAATCTTTATGTATTCGTCGGGCTTTCGGAACAGCGAGGCGTACAAGGCGGTGAACTCACGGCGTAGCGGCGCATTTTTTACAAAAAACATACTGTCAATATTCTGCGCCCACGAAAGTTCTTTTGCCAAATAGTCCCAATAATAGGGAATGCCGCCTATAATCATATAGGTTTCCATAATGTTTCGGCGGTTCATACCCAAGTTGCGTGCCTTGGCGTACAGTTCGCATTCGTGGAGCGTAAACGGTTCTACGTAGATGTGCTTTGTGAGACGGTTGTGAAGTCCGCCGTAGTTCATTACTATGTTGCTGATTATCCACGAAGTAGCACTGCCGCATACAATCAGCACGATATCTTTGCGCATTGTGGCCCAAGCATTCCAAAAATGATCCAATGCGCTTATAAACTTTGCACAAGGGGTGTCCATCCACGGCAATTCGTCGATAAATACAACTTTTTTGCCTTCGGGAAGAGATTCAAGGTGCTTTTCGAGCAGTGAGAATGCGTCGCGCCAATTGGTGGGTTGCGTTAAATCTTTCATCCCTGCGTTTGCGAGCGACTTGCAGAATTCCGCTATTTGAGCGTTTTTTGATTGGTTTTGCAACCCAGTGTGCTGAAATGCAAACCGATATTCAAATGCTTCTCTTATCAGATAGGTTTTGCCCACGCGGCGACGACCATATACTGCGGCAAACTCCGACTTGTGGCTCTCCAAAAGCGACAATAGATTGTTCCGTTCTTTTTTGCGACCTATAATCATAGTGTGTAAATGATTGATTTCAAGGGCAAATATATAGAGTTTTTACCAAATGTGCAAATTTTTTTGAGATTTGGTAAAAACTTTTTTTGTAGTGTCGCGGTGTTTGAATTTGTAAATTATTAATAATTAATATTTTAGTAATTTTTGGGATAAAAATATTTTACCAAATCTATGCTTTTTTTAGGTAGATTTGGTAAAAACTTTTTGTAAGTGATTGATTGATAATGCTAAAATTTGATAATTTTTATATATTCATTATCCCAGCCACTTCTGCTGGATTGAGTGCCCATTCGTAGGTGTAAGATTCGTCGGCGGTGTCGGGGGTGTCTACAATGGTGAGGTTCTGCGCTTTGGCTTTGATATCTAAGAGTCCGCCTATCGAGAGTTTTGTTTCCAAACGGTGAAGAAGGGCTTCTACTGATTTGCTGTCGGCACCGCGGAGGTTTTGCGCCGTAAAGGGCATTTCAAGCCAAATAATTTCGCGTTTGGCAACGTCTAACACTCCGAAAACCAATCCTTTGGAAAGATTGCCTTCGCTTATGCGCACTTGATGCTGCACGCACGACGGGTCGTATGCCACACCTTTTTCGTTTGAAACCTTCATCGGATATTTTGAGTTCATCCAACCTACCACGAGGTTTGGTGAGAGCGCACCGTTGGAGTAGGCGTTGCAAGTAAACGTTACATATTTAGCCCCAGCCTTGTCTAATTCGGGCAACGACAGTTCGATGTATTCTGCCGTGCCCACCATATCGGGAATTTGTTGGATGTCGCCCGAATGTTTTGCTCCCACGCAAGTGAGGTTGTAGTATGCACATTCGGCATTCTCGTTGTTGGGTAGCGATATACGGCAACTTAAATCCATATCGAGCCATTGCGCTGGCAACCCCTTGCCCCATTGCAAAAACAGCCTTACAGCATCGCCTTCTACGGGAAATCTTGTGCCGGTGAGCGCGCACGAAGTATCTTGGATTGAGGCAGAGCGGTCGCCCACGCTAACGGGAATATTGTAGAGCGAGGGGTCGATGTAGATGGTTTTGGATTCGGTTTTCTGCGCCGCAAAACGCCGTGCCATCGATTGTTGATAGATTTTATCCACCGCCGAAGCCATCTCGTTGCGGTCGGTGTCGGTGTAGAGGGTGAGAATGATATTGTGGTCGATGCGTTTGGGCGTGCCTGTGATGGGGCGTACTACGCGGTCGAGGTCGGTGTTGAAATATGATTCAGCGGCATTGCCGAGCGAAATCAGCAACCGCGCGGGAAGATTATCGGATATTTGGTTGAAGGCTTCGAGGATAACATCTTTGCCAAAACGCAGCATTGTGGCAAAAAGGCAGCGTGCAAATAGTCCCGGACGCTGTTGGAGCATTTTTAAGGTAGTTGCTCCGTCGTCGGCATTGATAGCCTTGTTTAATTCGCCCTGCCACGTGGTGTAATCCTGGCGGTAAAATACGTCGAGAATATCTCTTAGGTGCTCCATGCCGTTTTTACGGGCATATTCGCCGAGCCTTAGCGCACGTATAAAGCGCACCCACATTCCGCGTTTTGGATTCATTATTTCGGCGGCTTGCTTGGCTGTAATGGGCACGGCATTGAGCCACCGGGCTACTTGAAGACAGAATTTTCGGCTGTATTTCAAACGCAGTTTTTCTTTCATTGCTTGGGCAGCGTCTGCACCTTTGTCTAATGGACCAAAAATGTGGCTGTAAATTTTGCGTGAATGTGATATAAGTGTTTTTGGCTCAATAATTTGGGCATATCCAGTTTTGTTGTACCAAAGGTAACGGAGAATGTCGGCGGGATTTTTTAGCATTTTGTCGCCGAAAGAGTAGTCGCCTTTCTCTGCCAATACTTTGATAACCAACATTATAGTCTCCTTCATTGTTACCTCAGCGTTTTCGGGTAATGGCAGTTCGCCGAGCAATAAATGCAACGTATCTTTCTGCGTGCCGTCCAACGGGGTAGGGGAGTTGAGCAACGATAGATAAACCTTTTGTATATCTTTGATAGTGAACAATCTGAGTTCTTTTAGTTTGCTGCCCTGACCTTTGTAAACAAAGTTTGCGGTTTCAAATTGTTGTCCGCAGAATGGGCAGCCGTTGTAACGCTCCAAGGGGAAAGTGCCTTCGGGTATCAGGTGTCCGCATTGTAGCCGTGTGCCTTTGTAAACCGACTGATTGCCGAACATATTGGCTATTAGCGTAATAAGATGGTCGGGGAGGGATTCGCCTGTGGGTGTGTCCCAACCTTTTACCAGCGGAGCCCAATTGAGTTTTACGCCCATCACCTCGTCGATGATTTCTGTAATCTCTGTCAAATGCTTGACATTTACAGCGTTGAGCGCGTGAAGTAGTTCTTCGTTGACGCAGAATCCATTTTCGTTGAGCCGTTTTACAAATGCCAAAACGGGTTCGGTGATGGAGGAGTTTAGGTTTATCGCCTTGCGGTCAATGTTTAAAAATACCGCCTTAAACCGCAGTGCTACTTTGCTTAAAATCTTGTCGTCCATAATGTTATAAATAATAAAAGGTAATTGGCCGACTAATCATTAATGGTGCTAATAAGCGAGAAGTAAGTCGGCCTTGACCTTGTTAATATCTTAAAAAAGAGGTAATTAAACGACTCAAATCAGGCGGAGATAGGCAAAGCCTACGATTCCGCGTAAGGAAGTGAAGTAAGTCGTTTTTGACCTCTTTTGTAATTGCAAATATAATAATTTGGTGCGAAGTGTTTTTGCGTAACGGAGAAAAAAATGATTTTTTTTTATTTTTGTGGTTAAAAAAAATTTTTGAGATGAGTATATTTGCCTTTGCCCTTCCTATGCTTTTCATCTTCCACGATTTGGAGGAGATTATTGGTATGCGGATTTTTCTCGACCGCAATGAGGAGATGCTGCAACGTCGTTTCCCTAAAATCCACCGCCTTTTTCACGGAACAACCAACGAGGGTTTCGCCTTGGCGGTGGCGGAGGAGTTTGTGGTTTTTGCAATTATTGCGCTCTTGGCGTTGTGGATTGACAATCAGTTTGTTTGGAATATTTGGCTCGGTGCTTTCATCGGGTTGACGTTTCATTACGTGGTGCATATTGGTCAGTCGATTGTCCTTCGTAAATATATTCCTGCATTAGCCACAAGTATTGTCTGTCTGCCGATTAGCATCTATATCTTAAAGCAATGCTTTATGATGCTAACGGTTGATATTTGGCAGATGGCGCTCGGCGTGGTGGTTGTGGCGGTGAATTTAGTGTGCGCACATAAGATGACGAAATGGAGGTTATGATATATTTTGCTATTTTCCACTCGTCTATCGTCCGTTTTTCGCTTGAAAAGTTTACGACGATTTAAATAATGTCAAATCTTCAATTGTGTTGAGCATCAATGCATCGTATTCGTCAAAAAGAAGAACAACCTGTTTGCCGGTTTGTTGATATGCGGTTTCTATGATTCTTTGCAAACGGGCGTTAAACATTATATTGGTTTTTTTGCCATCGGTAGGCGTTTCCATCACGTCTATAAGTCCAAATTTATATTCTTCTTTGGACAATTCAATAGACACAAATTTTACAATCTCTTCCAATCTGTCTGACTTGCATTTGGCAAAACTCAAACCATAGCGTAACAAGTTTTGTCTGCAAGTGCAAAGATAATGTTTTCTCCGCAAAAACGATACGTTCAACCAAAAATCTTTTTTATATTTGTACTTGACATTAAAAAACGAAGTATGGCACAGTGGCAAAAGATAAAAATTACCCGCGAAAACGGTGAAGAAGTTGATGCACAAGCCCCGATAATCATTTCGGCGAGCCGTAGCACCGACATTCCGGCTTTTTATGCCGATTGGTTTTTCCATCGGCTCAAAATTGGTTATTCGGCGTGGACTAATCCTTTCAACGGCGTAAAGAGTTATGTGTCATATAAAAACGCCCGATTCTTTGTTTTTTGGTCAAAAAATCCCAAGCCGCTTTTAAATCATATCGATGAATTGAAGAAGATGAATTTTTATATTCAATTCACGTTAAACGATTATGTTTCAGAAGGTTTGGAAAAAGGTGTGCCACCGCTTGAAGATAGAATAGAAACCTTTAAACAATTGGTAAAAACCTTTGGCAAAGGCAGGGTAATTTGGCGTTTCGACCCGCTGATTCTTACCGATAAAATCACCGTTGACGATTTGTTGCGAAAGGTTGAAACCATTGGCGATCAATTGTTTGGCTATACCGAAAAACTTGTGTTCAGTTTTGCGGATATTGCACTCTATAAAAAGGTAAAATCCAACCTCGAAAAAAACAACATCAATTATGCGGAATGGACAGAAAATCAGATGGTTGATTTTGCAAAAAATCTCTCTGAACTCAATAAAAAATGGAACTTTCAACTTGCCACTTGCGGCGAAAAAATTGACATCTCCCAATTCGGCATCCAACACAACAAATGTATCGACGACGATTTGATGATACGGTTTGCGAAAAACGACAAAGTTTTGATGGATTATCTTGGTGTTGAGATAGTTAACTCGCTTTTTGACGGTGAAAAAATCATCAAGAAAAAAGACAACCGAGACAAAGGTCAGCGTCAATTTTGCGGCTGCATAGTCAGCAAAGACATCGGCGAATACAACACCTGCCCGCATCTGTGCGAATATTGCTATGCGAATACGAGTAAAGAGTTGGCGAGGAGGAATTATGAACAAGCAAAGCAAACAGGTTTAACGTCAGAAACAATAACGGGAAAAATTATGCTAATAGAACAGACTACAACATACGCATACAAACTCAAATACTTTGACAATCCGACCTTTGACAAAGTGCGAGGATTTGCTAAAAAGTTTATAGACGATTTGCCGAAAGAACTCGTTGACGGACTTTATTCTCAACTTGAACGTGGCGTGGTTCTGATAGATTCCGAGCCGCAAATGTTGGTGTATTTGTATGCGTTTGGTAATATGCACCAAGCAAAACTCAACAAGGCTTTTGAAAATCTTCCCGAATTATTTTTTGAACAACCTGAAATCAACATCATTGATTATGGCTGTGGACAAGCCGTTGGCACGATGTGTTATGTTGATTTTATTAGACAACAAGGTATCTCGCAGAAAGTTAAAAGAGTTACATTGATTGAACCATCAGAAATATGCCTAAAACGTGCCGCGCTCCACGTTTCAAAATTCTGTCCTGATGCCGAGATTGTAACTATTAATAAAGAATTTGATGAACTTGTTGCCGATGATATTATTTGTGAGGGAGATATACCAACGCTTCATATTTTGTCGAATGTTTTGGATTTGAAGTTTGATTTGGGTAATTTTGCACAAGTAATAAGTGATAATTTAAAAGGGTATAATCAGTTTGTATGTGTTGGACCGTATTTCGGTGTTCAGTTAATAGATAGTTTGATGGATGATTTTGCAGGATTCTTTGATGGAGAAGATGTTTATAATAAGATATTTGAAAAATACGAACTTAATTCCGATAAGCCTTGGACAGGGCATATAAGATGTTTTTCGGTGGAAGAATTGAATAATCGTTTATCAACAAAGGTGTGTGACGACGATTATCAGAATAGTATTAAAGATGAATTCGGTTTTGAATATAGTTATAATGGTGAAAAACTTTTATGTTGTAACAACTATGATTTGGATTTTTATGAGATTAAGAAAGGAACTCGTTATATTTGTGAGTGGGCTTTTTTTGATTCAGGGCTTGATTATGAAGATTGTGTTAATCAATTAAGTACAATTATCATTCCCAATACAACTGTTGCTATTGGAAGATATGCTTTTAAGTTGTGTAAATTTTTACAAGGAATTGTTATTCCTAATTCTGTAACTTATATTGGCGATTATGCTTTTGAATGTTGTGAATCATTGCGAGAAATCATTATACCTAATTCTGTTAGTTACATTGGTGACGGTGCTTTTTATGGTTGTGAATCATTACAACATATTTTTTTATCTGATTCAGTAAAATACATAGGTGCAAAAGCCTTTGCAGGATGTAAATCATTACGAGAAATAATCATTCCTCATTCTGTAACATATTTGAAGAGTTCTGTATTTGGTGGTTGTGAATCACTGCAATACATTACCATTCAAAATTCTAAAATATGCGTAGAAAAACAATTATTTGGCGATATTAAGAAGACACCTTCAATTATAATTCCACCAGAAAGACTAACTTGTGAATCTTTACAAAAGATTATTATTCCAAAAGATAGTATTGAAAAATTCAAACAAATACTCCCATTTGGTTATTGGGACAAATTGTATTATCTCAAAAAGGCAATAGACGTTATTGAAATCGATAATGACGATTTGCCTTTTTAAGTATGAATTTTAAAAACAAAACAAAAATGATTAAATATTATAAAACAATTGCATTTACAAACGCATTTTTGAACATAGGTTTCAGATATGACAATAAATTTCAAATTCTACCATTAAGTACGGATAACAAACCGTATTGTCCTTATGCGTCCCATTATCCTTTTTTCCTTGAATATACAATAGAGTATCAAAAGGAAGAACCAAAAGATACGAACGAACTATTACAATGTCGAATTAACAAAGAAAAAGAAATATTGAACTTGTTATCGTGTTTAACTAATTATAGGTTTTTCCAATATACACCATCAAATAATGTATGGGGTATTCAAATGCCAAATAAAAAAGTTGAGGAAATGAATGAGGATGAGTTAAAGACAATGGATAACCAAAATAGCATTTATGTTCTTGCATTATACATCTATCAAGGATTAAAAAACGATTTGAACATTGATAATTTTTCCAATTATACATTCAATCATGCTGTTTACAAGGATAATACAAGGCATAAATATTATACCGACAATCCTATTGATAACAATCTGCATTTTCTAACGATTCCAAATACATTGAACGAATCACTTCAAGTGTATTATAATCTTTCTCCAAAAACAAAGCAAAAAGTTAATTCTTGCATATATCTTGCTTGTGATGGTATGGATATATCTAATTACAAAAGAAGTCTTTCTTTTTTGTCTTTCGTTGCAGCAATTGAGGGACTTGTTAACTTGGAGTGTGATGATGATGAAATACAGTTTGAATGTCATAATTGTCAAACAATAAAGGAATCTCCATATCATTGTCCTAATTGTGGACGACCAATTTGGGGAATTAAACAAAAATTTATTAATTTTCTTTCAAAATTCGTAATGAATAGTGAAAAATCCCAAAAGAAATACAAAGACATCTATAATTTACGCAGCAAATTAACACATACAGGCAAATTGTTTGTAGGTGATTATGATTTGTCATTGGATAATAATGTTGATAGCCAAGAATATAATGATTGGCTAATGAGGTTAGAAACACTTCAATTATTTAGAATCGCACTTGATAGTTGGCTAAGATATAAAGACAAGACAATTAGATAACAAGGCTACCGTTACCTCAATAAAACAAACACATTTACAATGAATATGAACGACAATAATATACTAATCTATCTGGACGACAACGAGATAACACGTGTGTCTGTCCATTTTGCCATTTCGCACTTTTTATTTACCTTTGCCACAAAACAAAAGACCGAAGATTATGCGACAACTCTTTGTATATAACAACGACACCTTTGCGGGGACGTTGACGGAGATGGAGCGCGGCGGGAGGTGCAGGTTTGAGTATGATGCTGAGTACCTTAAATCACCGTTGCAAAGCGTTTCGATTACGTTGCCAAAAAGGAGCGAGCCATACGAGGCGGAGCATTTGTTTCCGTTTTTTGTGGCGATGCTGCCCGAGGGTGCAAACCGTCGGTATGTCTACCGATCACACCATATCGACGAGCAAGATTTCTTCGGACTTTTGACGGCAATGGCAGGGGCGGATTTTATTAGTGCGGTTAATGTAAGAAAAAAATGAATACTATCTAATTATGCTACCAAATCAATCATCCTCCGCATACATCCAAGCCCTACTCCATAAGGCTTTTGAAAATATCCCACCGATTTTTTTTGAAAAACCCGTAATCAATATCATCGATTACGGTAGCGGTCAAGCCATTGGCACAATGTGTTATGTTGATTTTTTGAAACACAAAGATTATATACAAAAAATCAATAAAGTTACCATAATTCAACCCACTGAAAATCTCCTAAAACTTGCCGCGCTCCACGTTTCAAATATTTGTCCTGATGCTGAACTTATAACTATAAATAAATGCCTTGAAGACCTTGACGATGGGGATATTGTTTGCGATGAAAATATTCCTACACTTCATATTTTGTATGATTTGGATTGGAAGTTTGATTTGGGTAATTTTGCTCAGGTGATAAGCGACAATTTAAATGGATACAATCAGTTTGTATGCGTCGGACCCTGTTTCAACGACCCTATTGCTGATGGGTTGGTTGATGATTTTGCAGAGTTCTTTTATATTAATGACAAAGAAGATAATTACATTAAAACCTTTTCAGAATTTGAACTTGATCCAAACGAATCGTGGTCAGCGCATATTAGATGCTTTTCGGTGGGGAATAAATTGCTCCTGTAACCGCCAAGAGCACGAAGCGATACACGGAAGAAAGATTTCTCTCCACCAATTCTTTCCAATTATTATCCACCCATTTTGTTATCTCAATAATTTTCCTTTACTTTGCATTACTTAAACAATCGTCAATTTTAATGTTATCAGTATCTGATATTATATTAAACAACCCCTTCCGTGTTTTGGGCGTGTATGCAAACTCGTCGTATAGAGAGATTGTGGCAACCATCAGCAAGGCTACCAAGTTTTTGGAGGTGGGGCGTCAGGTGGATTATCCTCTTGATTTGCCGATGGTTAAGGATTTTTATGTAAAGTCAAAACTTACTCATTCGTTAGAGGATTTAGACAATGCCTTGGCTTTGCTTTCCAACTCAGAGGAACGTCTCAAATATGCTCAGTTTTGGTTTTTGAGGATGACTTCTCTCGACGATGAGGCTTTTGATGTTCTTTTTTCAGGTAAGCCAAATCACGCTTTATCTGTTTGGAATAGAGAGGATAATCTTTCGTCGCTACAAAATAGGGTGATTATTTACCTTTGGAAATGTGATTTTAAATCTGCGTTGCAAAATGCCGCAAAACTTTACAATAAATACTCAGATGAATTTTTAAAGGCGGTTGATTCTAAGGGAACGCTGGTTAAGAGTGCAAACGATTTGATTCAATCGTTTATAGATACTCTTTTGGTCTATATTACCCCAAGCAAATTATTAGAGTATATTCCGTCTCCCGTTTGGCTCGATTGTATTATTCCTACTATTTCTGATAATACTCTTGCCAAACTTAATAAAGCCATACAAGATAATAAGGATCTATTAGATATTCTTAACACAGAGGGTGTTAAATCATTACCCACTACTGTAAAATCAGGTATCGGTGATAAACTAATTATTGATACTAAGGACGAATATCATTTGCTCTTAAAAGTAGTTTCACCCGATGATCCGCGACTTCAACTTGTTTCTGATCGCCTTGCCAATATGCTTTACGAATGTTCTATTGATGAATACAACATACGAAAATTTTCGCCAGATTATTCGATTCATTTGTTGCAAGAGGCATTGAATTTGTCTAATAATTCAATGGATAAAGAGGAAATTAACAGCAAGATTGCTCTATTCCAAAAAAAGGCGGAAAAAATAAAGGAGGATAATCCATCAAGTGGTGAAGATGGAACCGGTTGCCTTTTTACATTATTGTTTTGGATTATAATCACCTTATTAGGAATCTGTTACATAATAACTAAAAAATAAAAACTTATGTCTACAACAATTCTTTCCGAAATATTGCAAGTTACTCGGTTTCGTCTATAAGTTTTTTGATAATGGCGATAAATTGTTTTAACTTTTGTCTATTGGCTGTTGTTTCCTCTTCTGTTGCCTGAAAATATATGTTGCCAACAAAATATCCGTCTATTTATAATAATCCATTTTGTTATCTCAAAAATTTTCCTTTTCTTTGCATTACATAAAACCAACGGCAAATATTTAACAATTTTAATGTCATCAGTACCTGAGATAATATTGAACAACCCCTTCCGTGTTTTGGGCGTGTATGCAAACTCGTCGTATAGAGAGATTGTGGCAACCATCAGCAAGGCTACCAAGTTTTTGGAGGTGGGGCGTAAGATTGATTATCCTCTTGATTTGCGGAAGGTTAATAATCTATATGTAAAATCTAACCTAACTCATTCGTTAGAGGATTTAGACAATGCCTTGGCTTTGCTTTCCAACTCAGAGGAACGTCTCAAATATGCTCAGTTTTGGTTTTTGAGGATGACTTCCCTCGACGATGAGGCTTTTGATGTTCTTTTTTCAGGTAAGCCAAATCACGCTTTATCTGTTTGGGATAGAGAGGATAATCTTTCGTCGCTGCAAAATAGGGTGATTATTTACCTTTGGAAATGTGATTTTAAATTGGCGTTGCAAAATGCCGCAAAACTTTACAATAAATACTCTGATGAATTTTTAAAGGCGGTTGATTCTAAGGGAACGCTGGTTAAGAGTGCAAACGATTTGATTCAATCTTTTGTTGATACTCTTTTGGTCTATATTACCCCAAGCAAATTATTAGAGTGTATTCCTTCTCCCGTTTGGCTCGATTGTATTATTCCTACTATTTCTGATAATACTCTTGCCAAACTTAATAAAGCCTTACAAGATAATAAGGATCTATTAGATATTCTAAACACAGAGGGTGTTAAAGCATTACCCACTACTGTAAAATCAGGTATCGGCGATAAACTAATTATTGATACTAAGGACGAATATAATTTGCTCTTAAAAGTAGTTCCATCAGACGATCCGCGACTTCAACTCGTTTCTGATCGCCTTGCCAATATGCTTTACGAATGTTCTATTGATGAATACAACATACGAAAATTTTCGCCAGATTATTCGATTCATTTGTTGCAAGAAGCATTGAATTTGTCTAATAATTCAATGGATAAAGAGGAAATTAACAGCAAGATTGCTCTATTCCAAAAAAAAGGTGGAAAATTGCAGCCTAAGCAAAATAATCAATCAGACGGAGTTTATGAAGGTTGCGCTAAGGTTATATTGTGGTATATTATTGCCTCATTAGGTTGGGCATTTTTAGTTGCTTTAATTGGACATTGTTAGTAACAAATAATATAAATACTTATGATAGAAACAATTCTTACCGAAACCCCAGTTTTTGATTTAAGCGATGCCAAAATTTGCTTAATTGCGCTAAGTGTTGCAGTGTTGGTGCTGCTGTTTTTACTTGTGCGGATTAAAATAAAAACCCGTGCTGCGATTATGAATAAAATTTCGGAACATTTAGAAAACCAATCGCAGGAATCTGCCATTCCTGATCATTCGTTGGTGCTCAAAGTGGCTGACGAACTCATTAGGATCGAAGCCAATCTGTCTAAAATGGACCCTTCGGTAAAAGGTTTCAAACAGATTTCCAAGGCTGTGGAGCGCATTAGAACTAATTTTGAGGCTTACGGCTACGAAATTGTGGATATGCTCGGCAAACCTTACGACGACGGAATGAAAGTTGTTGCCAATTTTGTAACCGACGAATCGCTCACACCAGGGGCGCAGGTTATTACTTCAATTTCAAAGCCGCAAATCAACTATAATGGTGTAATGATTCAATCGGCACAAGTTACTGTAAGTCAAAATATATAACACATCTCATAATGGCAAGATTAAAAATTGATTACGGAATCGACCTCGGCACCACCAATTCTTCTATTTGCAGAATCGAAAAGGGTTGCCCGGTAGTAATTAAATCAGATATTCTCAAAGACACTATGCCTTCGTGTGTCTCTATTAATAAAAAAGGCAGCACAAAAGTAGGCGACGCTGCTTACAACACAATGAAATCCGACAAGCGGCGCGCTACTAAAAGTTGGGAACAAGAGGCGTCGAACACATACATTGAGTTTAAGCGTACTATGGGCACCGACAAAGAATATTTTTGCTCTAACTTAAACCATTCTTTCACATCCGAAGAACTTTCGGCAGAGGTGCTCAAAGCGTTAAAGGCGTTTGTTACCGACGAACAGTTCAACTCTGTGGTTATCACTGTGCCTGCCAAATTTACTGTAAATCAAAAAACTGCCACATTAGAGGCTGCTAAAATGGCGGGTTTTACCCACGTGGAACTTTTGCAAGAACCCATTGCGGCTTCGTATGCCTACGGTCTTACAAGCGATCAAAAAAACGGCGTTTGGATGGTGTTCGACTTTGGCGGCGGCACTTTCGACGCAGCTCTGCTAAAAGTAGAAGATGGTATTATGCAAGTGTTTGATACCGAGGGCGATAATTATCTTGGCGGCAAAGATCTTGACGCTGCCATTGTGGATAAAATCATTGTCCCTTATCTCAAATCTAATTACAAGATTGATAAGATATTAGCCGATAAGGAAAAAAACTTTGTGCTCCGCGAGGCAATGAAAACCTACGCCGAAGATGTTAAAAATGTGCTTTCGTTTAAAGAGCGTGAGGATATTCTCTCTAATGTTGGCGACCTTGGCTACGACGACGAGGGCGAGGAAATTGAACTTGACCTAAGCGTTGACCAAAACCAAGTGAATGATGCAATGCGTCCCGTGTTTCAAAAGGCTGTGGATATTTGCAAAACGCTTATGACGCGCAACAACCTTTCAAGTTTCGACCTTAACAAACTGATTTTGGTGGGAGGTCCTACACATTCGCCTCTTCTCCGTCAGATGTTGCGCGACCAAGTTACCTTCAATGTGGCTACCGATATCGACCCTATGACTGCCGTTGCCACAGGTGCCGCCCTTTATGCATCCACTATCGACAACAACGATACCAATGTGGAGTTCGACGACGAAGTTGTAAAACTTAATGTGAGCTACGAACCTACCACTGTGGAACTTTGCGAATGGATTTCGGTAAAATTAGATAAAAAGAATTCAGGTGCTACTTGTCCCGACAAAGTAATGGTGGAACTTGTAAGAGCCGACAACGCTTGGTCGAGTGGCAAAACCGAAATTAACGAACGCGGCAACGTGTTGTTAACCAATCTTTTGTTTGGACGTTCCAATACCTTTATTATCAACACATACGATACATCTGGCAGACTTTTAACCTGTTATCCGTCGCAGTTTACTATTCTTCAAGGTACGAGGGTAGGGGCGGCGGTGCTTCCATATTTTATCGGCATTGCCAAATGGGACGAGGATAAAGAAAAGGCTATCTTTTTGGCTGCTAAGGGTTTGGAAAAAAACAAGCCGCTGCCCGCCAAGGGTGTTATCAACGGACTAAAAACCACTCAGCAATTGCGCTCGGGAGTTTCTACCGATGTGATTAGAATCCCCGTCTATCAGTGCGACGACAAACCTGAACTCGGCCGCACTGCCGAACTTTACGAATATGTGTCGGACGTGCTGATTACAGGCGATGAAATTTCTTCTTTTATCCCACGCCACAGTCCTGTGGATTTAACCCTCTCGGTAGACACTTCGGAACAAATGACCTTGGAAGCCTATTTCCCTTCGGTGGATGTTACTGTTACCAAGGTGCTTGATACCGATAAGAAACAATCTGAACAAGAGGCAGAACAAAAAATTGAGCAGATGATTGCGTTGGCTCGAAAATCGATTTACAATATTGAAGAAAGCGACGCAGAAACCACCAGTCTCTTTAACGAACTCAGTGATATTGAGAAAGAAAACCGCAACAACTCTGAACGGAAACGTGTTCTGCAAAACGTTAAAAAACTGCTTCGCAAAATAGAGGATAAAGACCGCATTTATGAATGGGACCGTATTTATCGTCAACTTACCACCAAAATGGCAGAATTAACCGAAGCCGACAAAGAAAATGGCGACGAGAGCGACCATATCAATACAAAGCATTTCGCTTCGCAAATTAATAAACTTGCTGTTTATAAAGATGTTACTTTGGCAAAAGAACTGCTCGGGCAGATTAAAGAGATGACTTGGCGACTTACCGCTGTGAATACAATGACGCATTTAATGAACCAACTCAGTATGCGTTTTTATGATTATCCGTGGACAAATGAGGCAAGAGCACGCCAACTTATCAACAAAGGTGTGGAAATATCGCTCAACAAACCTTCAAGGTCGGCACTTTATTCTATTGTTGAGCAACTTACAACGCTTCTGCCCGAAAAAGCAAAGCAAAATCTCGCTAACGGTCTTTTAAAATAAACGATTTATGTTGATAGGTTTATAATACAAAAAAAAATCTTGCCGAATAAAAAAAAATCTCTACCTTTGCCGAAATTTCTAAATGACCGCATTTATGGAAGAAAATTTGCGCTACGGACAACGTGGAGTGTCGGCTTCTAAAACCGATGTCCACAACGCCATTAAAAATATCGATAAGGGATTGTTTCCCAACGCTTTTTGCAAGGTTGTTCCTGACATTCTTTCGGGCGACCCTGAATATTGTGTAATAATGCACGCCGACGGAGCGGGTACTAAATCGTCGCTCGCTTACGCCTATTGGAAAGAAACCGGCGACCTCTCAGTTTGGAAAGGTATCGCTCAGGACGCTCTTATTATGAACGTCGACGACCTTATCTGCGTGGGCGCCACCGACAATATTCTTGTTTCGTCTACCATCGGACGTAATGCCAACCTTATTCCCGGCGCGGTTATCTCCGAAATTATCAACAGCACCGACCAATTGTTCAAAGAGTTGCAGCAAGCCGGCATTGGCATCATTGGCACAGGCGGCGAAACTGCCGACGTAGGCGACCTTGTACGCACCATCATTGTCGACAGCACAGTGGTTTGCCGTATGAAACGCAGCGATGTGATTTCGTGCAACATCAAGCCCGGAAACGTTATAGTGGGTCTTGCTTCGTTTGGTCAGGCTACTTACGAAACCGCTTACAACGGCGGCACAGGCAGCAACGGACTCACCTCTGCCCGTCACGACGTGTTTTCTAAGAGGGTAGGGGAGAAGTATCCCGAAACCTACGACCACGCCATCAACCCCGAACTTGTATATTCTGGCTCGTATTTCCTCACCGACAAAATCGAAGGTTTGAGCGTAGATGCAGGCAAACTTGTTCTCTCACCCACAAGAACTTACGCACCAGTAGTTAAACAAATACTTGATGCTCACCGCAGCCAAATTGCAGGTATGATTCACTGCTCGGGCGGCGCACAAACCAAGGTTATCAACTTTATCGACAAGGTAAATGTGGTAAAAGACAACCTCTTCGACACTCCTCCGCTATTCTCCATTATTCAAAAAGAGAGCGGCACACCTTGGCGCGAAATGTACAAGGTTTTCAATATGGGACACCGTTTTGAAATCTACACCGATGCCGACACCGCGCAGGATATTATAAAAATTTCGCAGTCGTTTGGTATCGACGCCAAAATCATCGGACACGTGGAAGCCGCCGACAAAAAGCAAGTTACAATCCGTAGTCAATACGGCGAATTTATTTACGAATAATCTACACATTATAATAAAATGGCAGAAAACCTTATACTCGCCAAACTCGAAGGCGTAAAACAGCGTTTCGACGAAGTGCAAAAACTCGTCAACGACCCCGACGCTATGTCGGATATGAAACGCTATGTGGCTCTCAACAAGGAGTTTAAAGAACTTGAACCGCTTATCCATACATACGAAGAGTACAAAACCGTGCTCGCCAACATCGATGAGGCAAAAGAGATTCTCAAAACCGAAACCGACGAAGAAATGCGTCTGATGGCAAAAGAGGAACTCGATTCGCTTACCGAAAGTCTTCCCGCCCGCGAAGAGGAGATTAAGATTATGCTCCTTCCCAAAGAGGCTGAGGACGATAAAAACGCCATTGTGGAAATCCGTGGTGGTACAGGTGGCGACGAGGCTGCAATCTTTGCCGGCGACCTTTACCGCATGTACACCAAATATTGCGAAAAACGCCGTTGGAAAATCGAAGTGTCGCGTTTTACCGAAGGCACAATGGGCGGCTACAAAGAAATCGTGTTTACAGTTTCGTCGAGCAACGAAGGCGTTTACGGTATCCTCAAATACGAATCGGGCGTTCACCGCGTGCAGCGTGTGCCGCAAACCGAAACTCAGGGACGTATCCACACCTCGGCAGCATCGGTTGTGGTATTGCCTGAGGCTGGCGAGTTTGATATCGAACTCAATCCCGCCGACATCCGCAAAGATACCTACTGCTCGTCGGGTCCTGGTGGTCAGAGCGTAAACACCACGTACTCTGCCATTCGTCTTACACACATTCCTTCTGGTATTGTGGTTACCTGTCAGGACGAAAAATCGCAGTTGAAAAACCTCGACAAGGCTATGAAAGAACTCCGCAGCCGCTTGTACGCTATGGAGTATCAAAAATACCTCGACAGCATATCGTCGCAGCGCAAAACTATGGTTTCTACTGGCGACCGTAGCGCAAAAATCCGTACCTACAATTATCCGCAGAGCCGCGTTACCGACCACCGTATCAATCTCACGCTCTACAACCTTCCTGTGGTAATGGACGGCGAAATCGACGAACTTATCGAAAAACTGCAAATCGCCGAAAATGCAGAACGCCTCAAAGCAAGCGGATTCGACGAATAAAAATATTTTCCGTTATCAACAAAATTGGTAACATTTTTGCTTAATAACATTTTTGGATAACAAAAACAACAAACATATAGAGATGAATTACCGCGACATTTACAATAAGATACAGAAAAAGAATTCGTTTCTCTGTGTGGGTCTTGACACCGACATCACCAAGATTCCCGATTGCCTTTTGCGCGAAAAAGAACCTATTTTTGAGTTCAACAAGCGCATAATTGATGCCACACAACAATTTACAGTAGCCTACAAACCCAACACTGCATTTTATGAGTCGATGGGTGTTGAAGGTTGGCGCGCATTGCAAAAAACCGCCGAGTATATCAAAAAAGAGTACCCTGGCATTTTCCTCATAGCCGACTGCAAACGTGGCGACATTGGCAACACATCTAAAATGTATGCCCGCACATTCTTTGAGCAGATGCCTTTTGATGCGGTAACAGTTTCGCCTTATATGGGTCGCGATTCGGTAACGCCTTATCTCGAATACGAAGGCAAATGGGTAATTATTCTTGCCCTTACATCAAACCCGAGCGCATCTGATTTCCAAGTTATTCAAGAAAAAGAATCCAACGAATACATCTTTGAAAAAACTCTCAAATATGGTCAACTTTGGGGTTCGCAAGATCAGATAATGTTTGTCTGCGGTGCTACTCAGGCATACAAATTCCAGCAAGTAAGAAAAATTGCCAAAAACAATTTTCTTCTTGTTCCCGGCATTGGAGCACAGGGTGGTAGCCTCGAAGACGTGGCATTTTACGGTATGAACGAGAGTTGCGGTTTGCTTGTAAACTCATCTCGTCAAATTATCTACGCAAGCAATGGCGAAGATTTTGCCGAAAAAGCCGCCGAGCAGTGCGAACAATTGCAGATTACAATGAAAAAAATGCTCGAAGATAACAAGGCCCAGCAGCGTCGTTAGTATGCGGCGGGATATTTTCGAAAAGGATTAATAATTGGTTTTTATTACCGGCAGTCAGTGATGATTAGCCGGTTTTTTTATGGGTATTTCAGTTATTTTTTTATTTTTTTTTTTTGTATTGTTGTTGTTTTTTATATTTTCGCCCCATCTTTATTATTAACTAATTTATTAAAAAATGGACACATTGAACCAAACCCCACAGGAGAAACTTTCCTACGAAACACCCAAAATTGAAGTTATAGAACTTCAAGAACCCTTGCAACTGCTCGCTCAGAGCACCCCTGCAAGTAGAGGCAACTATCAAAAAAAACAGTGGTAGTTATCAATTATTACTTATTTATTTCATTAACAAAAAAACATTCTAAATATGCAAAACAATTTAATGAAAGCCGCTATTGTGCTTGCAGCAGTAGCCACCCTTGCCGCTGCTTGTAAAACCACCGAAGATGATTATCAACCCGCTGCAAACACTGAGACAAATGCAGTGGCGCAAACATTTACTATTGAGTTCCCAGCGTCGATTAATGGCAATAATTCTATTAGCAAGTCTATGACTATATCAAACGACGACTCTCCTTCATGCCGTTTTAAAGCTTCAGAAAAAGTTTATGTTTATAATAAAACTCAAGAGGAATATCTAGAAGGTACTCTCAGTCCTACAAATATCAGTTCTAATGGACTGTCATGTGTTATTGCTGGTAACGTCACCGGAACTGTAGAAGTTAACGACGAACTTGAATTCTACTACAATGCTGACAATTTCGACAACCAAGAGTATGCTTATCGCAAGAATATCAAATACGAAGAGCAAAATGGTGAGAAAACTAATTTGCTTGATGCCGGCATTGCTGCAGGTATCACGGTTGTAAGCGTTGATCAAAATGGTAAGTTTACACTTGATAAAGATCTTGAATTCAAAATGCTGCAATCGATGTTCAAATTTAAGTTTGAATCTAATAATCAGCCTGTCACGGTCAAAACTCTTGTTATCAATTCTGAAGATAATTCAATTTACGCATTTTATCAACCTTATTATACTCCGGCGTATCAAGGTAATGGCATGTTGTTGTACCCCACTTCTCCTACTTCTGATTATCTCTACGCTGCTATATGTATTAATGAAAGCCTAAGTACAAGTAGTGATGCACTCACTTTTATTGTTGAAGATAATAATGGCGTTTTGTATAAAGGTGAAGCAGCTGCTCCTTCAGGCGGATTCAAAAACGGCAATTATTACTATAAAAATGCCGCCATTGCTCTTACTCAATTTGGACAGTTGCCTACTATTGGTGGTACTTATTCTAATATTGATAAAGAGTATTCAGGCTTAGCCAAACACGAGCATGTTGAATATTATGTTGAAGCAAAGAAATGGGGAGATCCTTGTATATTCCAACTCAGTGGCACAAGTACTGGTTGCTTTTATTTTCTTTCATGGGGAGGCACAGTTACACTCAATA
The DNA here is from genome assembly GCA_016286055.1 of Bacteroidales bacterium. Lineage (GTDB taxonomy): Bacteria > Bacteroidota > Bacteroidia > Bacteroidales > UBA3824 > UBA3824. The sequence continues at coordinate 30,859 of JAEERW010000007.1, read as the reverse complement.
ATTTAACAGCTACTTATGGTGAGTTTGAAGAGCCGTTTATGGAATCGTCAGGTGGTGGTATAACTCTCGATATCCACGGTTCTAATTCCATTGCATGTACAAACAATGACTACTGTTTTGTCAATGTGACGTTAACTGGAAATGGTACTCTCACTCTGACTGCAAAAAAATCTGAATATAAAGGCTTTTATAATAACACTTATACTGTTGCTGATGGATACACTGTTACTTGCAGCGATGCTACCGATAACGGTGATGGTACTTATTCTTGGACATATACCATATCAGGTAACTAATCTGTATTTTTAGTTCATTTAAATGATAATAGCGGTGTGCCTACGGTGCACCGCTTTTTTTTGTTCTATTTTGCATACACCGTATCCACCGCCACCGTGCATGCTGCAAAATATCCTGCGGCGTTGTTTGATATGTTAGTGTGGAGGTTTCCGTGGGCTTCGTCGAAATAGCCGCCGCACCATTTGGTTTCGGTGAGCAACGAACGCAGAAATAATTCGTAGTTGTGGTCTATTGAATACTTGCGCTCTATTACTATTGTGCCTTGTGGAAACTCTGTTTTTTCGGTTTTTGGCGCAAATAGTTGGCTTACATCAACAGATGTGAGCGAATAGTAGTAGAGCCGCGCCTTAGTGGTTTTCGGGTCTGCGTTTTCGTAGCCATCCACGCCGCTCCAATCCAAATCTACTGTGTACATGGCGGCATTGTTAGCCACAAAACTCTCTGCCACATGTTTGATTCCCATCATTCCATTGTCATTCTTGTAGAATGTTATTTTTTCGGGAGGAGTAACGGGCAACATTGCGCTTTCGGCTGTGTAGGTGCTTCCGTTTACTTTTACATTGAGATAATAAATATTGCCTGCTATACCAATGAACGGATATTCAGAGATATATGTACCGTGATTTAAAGGATCTTCTAAGAAGTAGTATGAACTATCGTTCGATGCTGTTACTGCCACCGAAGCACCAGAAATCGGCATCCGTTTATCGTCTTGATAGCTTGAAACAGTGGATATGTATATAGTTTGACGTTTGTTTTCGTTGGTAATCATTCCTTCGATTACTATTGTGGTGTCCTTAGATTTTTCAAGGTAGAAGTTGTATTTGTGTTCGCAATCTACAAAAAATAAAAAAGCACAGAAAACCACCGCTATAATAGGTAATGTGTGCGGTATAGTTTTCTGTGCCATACTATGGAAACGAAATGTTTAAAAATCTTCCACCGACTCGGAAAATGTGTTGTTGATTTCCGATTCTATTGTTTCGTTTGAGCCTGCGTCGTCGGCGCAACCTGCATTGACATTGTATCCTGCTGGTGCTTCAAACTTGTCGTCGCGAGAGTATATTTGCGACAGCACAGGGTCGTCGTAAACTTTTTTCATATAGATTCCCCAAGCGGGCAGAGCCATACGCGAGCCTTGTCCGAGTTCGCCGTTTGAGAACTGGATAGAGCGTTCTTCTCCGCCTGCCCAAACGCCGGTAACGAGTTTAGGAGTGATGCCCATAAACCATCCGTCGGCGCAGAGGTTGGTGGTTCCTGTTTTGCCGCCTATGTCGTTGGTGAGTCCGAAATCGCGGCGCAGACGTCCTGCTGTTCCGCCCTGAACCACACCACGAAGCATTTCCACCATTTTGTAAGCAGTGGTTTCGTCGATGGCTTCTTGATGTTTGGCTGTAAATGATGCTATCTCGTTGCCGTTTTTGTCTTCGATTCTGAGCACCATAACAGGCGATGTGTACATACCTTTGTTGGCAAATCCGCAGTATGCAGCCACCATCTCTTTAAGTTTGATTTCTCCTGCACCCACGCATATCGAATACACAGGGTCGATGGGAGCGGTGATACCAAGCATACGCACAAGGCCGATAACCTGTTCGGGCGATGTCTGTTTCAATGCCCAAGCCGAAATCTGGTTGAGCGAGAGGGCAAGACCTGTTTTGAGTGTAATCATCTGGTTATCTTTCGAAGATGATGAGTAGCGAGGAGTGTAAGTAGGAGGCTCTTGTCCTGCGGGCATTTCAAAAGAGTAAGGCACGTTTGCTACCTTGTGACAAGGCTGGAATCCGTGCATCATAGCCATCGTGTAGATAAACGGCTTGAATGTAGAACCTACCTGACGACGACCGAGCGAAACGTGGTCGTATTTGAAGAATTGGTAGTTGATGCCGCCAACATATGCGCGTACATAGCCTGTGCCGGGCTCCATACTCATCATACCGCAGCGGATAAACGATTTGAAATATTTTATTGAGTCCAAGGGCGACATCACTGTGTCCTTGATTCCGTGCCATGTGAACACGGTCATTTGTGTGGGAGTGTTAAACTCCTTCATTATTTCGATAGAATCCTTACCTGCTTTGATTCCGGCTCTCCAGCGGTCGGTGTGCTTGATTGCAGAGTTCATAATCTGGTCAATCTGCTTTTTGTTGAGTCGCCAGCTAAATGGAGGATTCTTCAAGCGCTTCATTTCTATGCGGTTAAACAAATCCTGAACAGCGTCGTTTTTGCCACCGCTAACAGTTTTGTAACCCTTGCCCATGTGCATTTCTACGGCTTCTTCGGCGTATTGCTGCATGCGCGAGTTGATGGTGACGTAAATTTTTAAACCGTCGTTGTATATATTATAAGGTGTGCCGTCGGGTTTTTGATTTTTGTTGCACCATCCGTAAAGCGCATTATCTGCCCAGTTGGTAGAATCCTCGCGGAATTGTTCGGTCTGCCACGATGCGTAGTTTTTGCGGTCGGGCTTTTTGGCTGTCATGGTGGTGCGCAGGTATTCGCGGAAATATGTGGCGTAGCCCTCAATGTGAGTCTGTTGCGAGTAGTGGATTACGAGTTCTATCTTGCGGAGCGAGTCGTATTGGCTGTGCGATAGTTTTTGGTATCCGTTGATTTTGTTAAGGTCGTCTTGATATTTCTCAATCTGTGCCAAAACTGTGTTGCGGCGGCTGAACGAGTTTTTAGGGTTGGTCTTGGGGCTGTATTTTGTGGGCGCTTTCAATAGACCCACCAGCACTGCGGCTTCCTCTAATTTCAAGTCGTTGGGGTTTTTGGCAAAAAATATCTTTGAAGCCGACTGAATACCAAATGCATTGTGACCGAAACCTACAGTATTGAGGTACATTACCATAATTTCGTCCTTGGTGTAGCGGCGTTCGAGGCGGAGGGCTGTAACCCATTCCTGAAGTTTCATCACCACTTTGCCGAGCAATCCCGACGGACGCTCATGGTCGCGCATGTTGTAGAGGTTTTTGGCAAGCTGTTGGCTAATGGTACTACCACCGCCCGATGCCGAGTGACGTGTGGCGAGACCTTTAACTACGCGGAAAAGCGCTTGGAGGTCGATTCCCACATGGTCGTAAAACCTTACGTCCTCAGTGGCAAGCAGAGCGTTTACCACGTTGGGCGAAACGTCTTGAAACTCGATTACCGTGCGGTTTTCTTTGTAATACTTTCCTAAGAGTACGCCGTCCGACGAAATTACTTCCGAGGCGAGGTTGCTGCTCGGGTTTTCAAGTTCTTCGAACGATGGTATGTATCCTACTTTTTCGGCTGAAATCAGCGTCAGAAGGATTCCTGCCGTTATTGCGGGTATCAAAAAGCCCGCCCAGCACAGCAGAACTATGATTCTTCGTGTTTTTTTGGTAAGTTTCATCTTGTTTTTCCTTTTAAATCAATCGCAAATATACAAAAAATCGGAAATTAAAAAAAAATTTGTCAGTGCTTTGCTTTTTTTATTATTTTGCACCCGATTTTTATTGGCGTATTGTTTGTACGCGGAAAAGCCGTTTTAATAAACAAATAACAAAACTCAGATGGCAAAAAATTTAGTAATAGTGGAGTCTCCTGCCAAGGCAAAGACTATCAGTAAGTTGCTAGGTAGCGACTATCTTGTTAAACCTAGTTTCGGACATATTCGCGACCTCTCCAAAAAGAAGTACGGAGTGGATCTTGATAATAATTTCGAACCTGTTTACGAAATCGATCCAGAAAAAAAACATGTGGTCGCCGAACTAAAAAAAGACGTTAAAGCAGCCGACACCGTTTGGCTCGCATCCGATGAAGACCGTGAGGGGGAGGCCATTGCATGGCATCTCGCGGTGGTTTTGAAACTCCCAATTGATTCTACCAAGCGTATCGTTTTTCATGAGATAACAAAAAACGCCATTCAAGATGCGGTTAAGTCGCCGCGCACCATTGATATCAATCTTGTGAACGCTCAGCAGGCCCGCCGTGTGCTCGACCGCCTTGTGGGTTTTGAACTTAGCGAGGTGCTTTGGAAAAAAGTTAAAAGCGGACTCTCTGCCGGACGTGTGCAGAGCGTGGCTGTGCGCCTTATTGTAGAGCGCGAACGCGAAATCCTTGCTTTTAAGGTTTCCGACTATTTTAAGGCTATCGCTCAGTTTGCTACTCCCGAAGGCAGTTTCAAGGCTGAATACAATGGCAAGTTAGATAATCAAAAACAAGCCGAAGAGTTTCTCAATAGTTGCAACGGTAGTGGATTCGCAGTTAAGAGCGTAGACGTTAAGCCAGGCAAAAAATCGCCTGCACCGCCCTTTACCACAAGTACTTTGCAACAAGAGGCAAGCCGCAAACTCGGTTTTTCGGTAAGCCAGACAATGGCATTAGCACAGAGCCTCTACGAAGAGGGCTACATAACATATATGCGTACCGACAGCGTAAACCTCAGCTCTCTTGCCGTTAACGCTGCAAAAGATTTTATCACCAAAGAGTACGGCGAAAAATATAGCAAACCCCGTGCATTTAAAACCAAAACTAAAGGCGCACAAGAGGCACACGAGGCCATCCGTCCTACCACTATGCGCACTGTTGTAAGCCAGAAATACGACGAGCAGCGTCTCTATGATATAATTTTCAAACGTACAATCGCCAGCCAGATGAGCGATGCCGTTATCGAAAAGACCACAGCTGTAATCGAAGCCGATAAAAACAAGGCTGAGTTTACTGCCACAGGCGAGGTAGTGAAGTTCGACGGTTTCTTGAAAGTTTACCACGAAGGAACAGACGACGAAACCACAGCCGACAATCAACTTTTGCCGCCACTCAAAGCCTCTCAGAATCTGAACCTTGACTTTATTGAGATAAACCAACGCTTTACCCGTCCGCCTGCCCGCTACACCGAGGCAAGCCTTGTAAAACGTTTGGAAGAACTCGGCATTGGACGCCCTTCTACTTACGCCCCGATTATCACCACTATTATTAAAAGAGGTTACGTGCTTAAAGAAGACCGCCAAGGCACTGAGCGCAACTACGTGTGCCTCACTCTCAAAAACGGCAAAATTACCACTAAGACCAAAAAAGAGAACACAGGATACGAAAAGAACAAACTTTTCTCGTCGGATATTGCAATGGTAGTAACCGACTTCCTCTCCGAACATTTTAAAGATGTGATGGACTACAACTTTACCGCATCTGTTGAGAAAGAGTTCGACGAGATAGCAGAGGGCAATCTCGAATGGGCTAAGATGATAGATTCGTTCTATTCGCCTTTCCATGTCACCACTCAGAAGAGCATCGAAGACGGCGAACGCAACACAGGCGAACGTGTGCTCGGCACCGACCCCAAGACCGGCAAGGTGGTTTCGGCACGCATCGGACGTTTTGGTCCTATTATCCAACTTGGCGAAAAAGACGACAGCCCTGTATACGCATCGCTGCCAAAAGACCAACATATCGAAAACCTCACTCTCGAAGACGCACTGGCACTATTAAACAACGAACAAGGCGGACGTCTGCTTGGTACCGACCCTGAAACCGGTAAAAATGTCTACGCTCGTGTAGGACGTTTCGGGCCTATGGTTCAGCTCGGCGAATCTACCGACACTCCAAAACCAAAATATGCCGCATTGCTCAAAGGTCAGACAGTTGAAACCATTACTTTAACTCAGGCACTCAAACTATTTGAGTTACCGCGCGATTTGGGTGAGTATGAAGGTAAAAAAGTTACAGTTGCCGTTGGACGTTTTGGCCCGTTTATCAGCCACAACTCCAAGTTCATCTCTTTGAAAAAAAACGACAATCCCGTTACCATTACAATGGAACGCGCCATCGAACTCATATTAGAAAAAGCCGAAACCGACAAGAAAAAACTCATCAAAGAGTTCTCTGCCGACTTCAAGATAGTGCGCGACCGTTGGAACCATCCTGTAATCTACTATAAGAAAAAATATTACAAGCTGGCTTCGGGTGTTGATGCCGAAAATCTTACACAAGATGATTGTATGAAGATAATAGGAGCGGAGCCTCAGGAGAAAACTCCCGCCAAAAAGAAAAAATCCGCCACAAAAAAATAAATTACTAAAACACTAAAACACAATGATATGGTAAGAAAACTATTTGTCGCGGCAGCGACCGCCCTTCTAACATTAACCGCAACTGCACAGCAAGACGCTCATTATAGTTTCTTTATGTTTAACCAAGTGGGCTACAATCCGGCATACAGCGGCACCGAGGGAATGATCAATGCTGTGGCAATAAACCGCAACCAATGGGTTGGTCTCGACGGAGGCCCGCAAACCACAATCATGTGCGTGGATATGCCTGTAAATGTGGCTGGCACTCAGGGCGGTGTTGGACTTACCATACTCAACGACAAAATTGGTTTTGAAAACAACTTTTCTGCAAAAATTGCGTATTCATACCATATAAAGGTAGGAGCGGGGCTTCTTGCAATAGCTGCCGACGGAGGTCTTTATAATAAGACAGTTAACGGCGAATGGCAGTTTCCCGATGAAACAGAAGCCATCTTCAACGGCAAATGCCGCAAGATGGCATTTGATATGGGCGCTGGCCTATATTACGGCATAGGTGGGCTTTCGCTCGGCTTGTCGTCTACTCATCTGCTTGAACCCGAGCTTGATTTTTCCGAAGATGGAAAAACTTATTTGGCACGGCATTATTATTTTAACGCAGCATACAATATACCGCTTGATAATTCGTTATTTGACTTGACACCGCAAGTGATTTTGATGTCGGACGGCAATACATTACAAGCCGACATAAATCTTAGCTTTTTATACAATAAAAAGTTTTTTGGTGGCGTTACTTATAGAAACGAAGACGCTCTTTCAGTATTAGCAGGACTTACGATAATGGGAGACTTCAAAGCAGGCATCGCATACGAGTTCGGAATTTCAAAACTCAGGAAGACCAACGCAGGGTCGTTTGAGGTGATGATAGGCTACAGTTTCATGCCAGAAAGAAGCAAACCCGCACAAAAAGTAAGAAGCGTTAGATATTTGTAGAGCCTTTAAATGTTTAAAGATATTTATCAGCAAAAAAATAAAAGGTATTATGAAAAAGGTATTATTAGTTGCAGCATCAGGAATGATGGCACTAAGCAGCTGCAACAGCGGATTGAACGGCGAACTGACAGGAGCCCAGAACAGACCGGCGGCATATGCCGAGGCCGACCCCTACGGAATGGTTTTTATTCCTCAGGGCAGCTACACAATGGGTCCAAACGATCAGGATGTACCCTTCGCACTGACCGCCCAGTCTAAAACAGTTACAGTCGACCCGTTCTGGATGGACGACACTGAAATTACCAACAACGAGTACAGACAGTTTGTAGAGTGGGTTAGAGACTCTATCGCAATGCGTCTTTGCGTTATGGCAGGCGTTGGCGACAACGGCAAAGGCAACATCTTCGTTTATCCTTACGACGAAGAAAAAGTTGACCCCAACGAATACGACCCCACCGACACCAAAAACTGCTGGCTCAACTGGGAAAACCGCGACAAAGTTTGGCAGAAAGGCAAAGGTGAAGAAAGTCAGGCTATCTCCGACGCCGTTAAAGATATGTTCCTTATCAAAGAGGAGCGTTTTAACAAACTTCACGAAATCGATACCCGCAAGCTCGTTTACGATTACGAATGGGTAGACCTCAAGCAAGCAGCCCTCAAACAAAACCGCTACATCTTCAACGAAGATTTCTCTGGCGGTAAATACGAAGGCACTGTAATCGACTCAAAAGGCAAAGTGGTTCCCATCCAAGACCGTCGTTCTTTCATTATGAAAGGCAGAATACCTGTATATCCCGACACACTCGTTTGGATGAGCGACTACACATATTCATACAACGAACCTATGGCTCGTAAATATTTCTGGCACCCTGCATTCGACAACTATCCCGTTGTAGGTGTTACCTGGCAGCAGGCAAACGCATTCTGCATCTGGCGTACAGAACTTCTCAACAATTACTACCGTCACAACCACCAGCCTATGGTTGAACAGTACCGCCTCCCCACCGAGGCTGAATGGGAGTACGCTGCACGCGGCGGACTCGCACTTTCAATGTATCCTTGGGGCGGTCCTTACACACGTAACTACTCTGGATGCTTTATCGCCAACTTTAAACCATTGCGCGGACGTTATGCCGACGACGGTTCTGCCCGTACTATCGAAGTTGCATCTTACGCTCCCAACGAGTACGGACTCTACGATATGGCAGGCAACGTTGCCGAATGGACATCTAACGCATTCGACGAAAGCGCCTACTCATACACCCACGACCTCAACCCCGATTACAGTTACAACGCTTTCGCTGACGACCCGCCAGTATTGAAACGCAAAGTAATCCGCGGTGGATCTTGGAAAGACGTGGCATACTACCTCCAAGTGGCTACCAGAACCTACGAATATCAGGATACCGCTAAGAGCTATATCGGATTCCGCTGCGTAAGATCTTACATGGGCCGCAGCACCATGGGCGAAGACTGGAACTAAGCACTATTCATAATACTTACTAGATTTTGAAGATACCGGATTTCGGCACAACATAATTCCGAAATCCGGTATTCTTTTTTAAAAAAAAATCAATTAATAATTTATTGGTATATAATTTGTTACGTGTATTATTGTTTTTTTTTGAATAAAATGTTAAAAAAAATACATAAATACGTTTTGTGGGTAACATAAAAATCCTTAATTTTAGCGAATAATTCTGTGTTGCATTGTTATGCACTGCAGAAACGAAAATTGAAATATTATAAACAATAATTAAATTTAAATTTTAACTTAAAAAAACACATTATGGCAAAGAAAAAACCATTCAACCAGACCTATGGTTGGAAAAGAACTATTGCATTTATCTATGGCATCGGCGCCTCTATCGTTCTTGTTGGTGCATTGTTTAAAATCCAGCACTTACCCGGTGCAGGTGTTATGCTTTTTATCGGTCTTTGTACTGAGGCTGTGATCTTCGCATTCTCAGCATTTGAGCCGTTACCAGCAGAATACCACTGGCAGAACGTTTATCCCGAGCTTATGGTAGATCCTGATGATTTCGAGGAAGAAAACGGAGGTGCTCCTGTTTCTAAAAACAAACTTATGGGTGCAGGTGCTCCAACTTCTGACGGCAAGGCATTCGCTGAACTCAACAAGATGATCGAAGATTGCGCAGGCAAAAACGTATTTGAGAACCTTGGACAGAATTTTGCAAAATTCAACGAATCTGTTACCGACCTTAGAGACGTTGCTAACTCAGCAGCTGCTTCTAAAGATTTCGAGGCCAACCTCCGCACAGCTACCGACAGCTTGAAAAATGCTTCTAACGCATTCTCTGGCATCGGTTCTACTGTTGACGATGTTAACAACGCAATGAGCAACGCACAAGCTGCATTCTCAAAAGCTGCCGACATCGACTTCACTCCCCTTGCAGAAGGCAACAAACTATACAGCCAAAGCATCAAGAGCCTCAACGGAAATCTCGAAGCTATCAACCAAGTATTTGAGCTCCAGTTGCAGGAAGTTGACTTTGAGGGCATGATCAAAGAGCTTAAGGGTGCTGCCACCGGTGCAGAAACCTACTCTGCAGAAGTTAACAAACTCAGCAGAAACCTCGCTGCACTCAACACTGTTTACGGCAACATGCTTACAGCTTTGAATGTAAAAATGTCATAATAATCTACTATTAATCTAAGTTTTTAATCAAAATTAAATAAACAACATGAGTGCACCAAAGGAAACGCCGAGGCAGAAAATGATTGGTATGATGTACCTTTTCTATACTGCCTTGCTTGCTTTGAACGTATCTGCCGAAATCCTTGCAGCATTTTCGCTCGTGGACAGCAGCCTTCGAAAAACAAACTCTATTACCGAAGGTGTTATAGCCGATTCTCAGAACGAATTTGTTAAGGCAATGGTTAACGACTCTGCCTCGGTAGCGCCATTCAAGGCTCTCGCCGATGATGTCATTATAGAGGCAGACAAAGCATATAATGAAATTCAGCACTGGAAAGAAACGCTCGTTTTCACCCTTGAGGGCGTTGAAAACGAACAACAACTCCGCGAAATGCATGACAACGACCAGACTTCCTATATCGGCGACCTCGTCTCTAAAAAAGACGACAACAATGTAGGCGGTCAGATATTTATTTTGGAAGGCCACGGCAAAGACATTATGAACTCAAGAAATGCTTATCGTGAGTTCTTAATCAACATTATCAAGCAGGATACATCTACTATCCCTGCTAATGTTACTGCACGCGAAAGCCTTATCCACAGTATCAGCGAAATGCTTTCAACCGCTAAAACTGTTTCTAAGAACGGCGGTGACGCAGACTCTATCGACTGGGATGTCGCTAACTTCGACCAATTGCCCGCAGCTGGCGTGCTCGCTCTTATGACTAAGATGCAGGCCGACGTAAGAAACACCGAATCTTCGATGTTGTCTTATCTCTTGGGACAGATTGGTAAAAACGACATGAAGTTCAACGCCATCAAGGCTGTGGTTAATGCTCCTTCTAACTACGTACTCCAAGGCCAGCCCTTCAAGGCCGAGGTATTTATTGCCGCATACGACTCTACTCAGAATCCCGAAATGCTTCTGAACGGAGGTGGCGCCCTTAACGTAGAAAAAGGCGTTGGTATCTACAACGGTAATACCTCAGGCTTAGGTGTTCATTCTTGGGGTGGTGTTATCAAAGTATTGAACAAATCTACTGGCGAGGTAAAAGAATATCCTTTCTCAAGCACCTACGAAGTAGGAACTCCGAGCGTATCGGTTTCGCCCACCAAGATGAACGTATTCTACATCGGTGTTGACAACCCTGTAGAAATTTCAGCATCTGGTGTACCTTCTGAGAAGGTTAGCGCTTCTATTTCTGGCGGTAGCATCCGTCGTAAATCAGGTGCCGACTGGGTAGTAAACGTTAAAACTCCTGGCGAGGTTACAGTTAACTGTTCTGCTAATATCGATGGTCAGACAAGATCTCTTGGCCACAAGAAATTCCGTGTAAAACGTGTTCCCGACCCAATGGCTTCTGTTGGTACCGGTGAAAACAAACGCGGTGGTATTATCGCTAAGAACAGCCTTATCAACCAAGTGGTACGTGCCGAAATGGAAAACTTCGACTTCGACTTGAAGTTCGTTGTAACCGGATTCTCAGTATCAGCTACTGTAAAAGGCTTCACCAAAACAGAAGAAAGCCGCTCTGGTCAGTTTACCGCTGCTCAGAAACAGCTCATTTCTGGTGTTCCCTCAGGTGGCAAGGTATACATCGAGGATGTTAGGGCAAAAGGTCCCGACGGTTCTACCCGTAACCTCAACACTATCAAATTTACTGTAAGGTAGTTTGATTTTGTTGCCTGCACTTTGTAAAAAAAGTGCTTTCGCAAACAATATTTTATATTAAAAAGAGTTTTAATAAAACATAGAAGTTCTATTAAAACTCTTTTTTAATTGTAGCATTATGAAAAAAATTCTGTTTTTAACGGCTGTTGTAGCATTTCTGCAATGCTTTGTGGCTCAGGAGTCTCAGGCACAGGTGCTATTAGGACTTCCTTACGAAAAAATACACACCACCAACCGCAAACCGGTGCCGTATCAGTATGTAAGAGAAGCCGATGTAATGTGGTCGAAAATTATATGGCGGCAGATAGAGCTGTCGGAGCGTGCCAATCAGCATCTATATTTTCCCACAACTCCTACCGACGGACGTCTTAGCTTAATCGACGTCTTGTTACAAGGTATTCACACACAAGGTCTTACTGCTTACGATGAGAGCGGCGGCGACGAGTTTGCCCAAATACTCACAGAGCAGCAGATTCACAAAAACTTAGGAGCAGCGGTTAATATTGAAACCGTGATTGATGAAAACGACAACGTTGTTGAAAAGACGGTGGAAACTCCTTACGTAAGTTCCGAGGTTACTCGTTACCGTCTCAAAGAGCTTTGGTTTTTTGACAAACAGCGTTCTGTGCTCGAAGTTCGTATAATTGGCTTGTGCGCTATCCGTGTTTATCACAAAGAAATTGACGACCCTGAGGAACGTCAGACCCGTGTGTTCTGGATTTACTATCCTGAGGCTCGCAAATTGCTCGCCAACACCGAATGTTTCAATCCTAAGAACGATGGCGCACGACTCAGCTTTGAAGATATATTTGAAAAACGCTATTTCCAGAGTTTTATAGTTGCAGAATCAAATATGTACGACAACCGTACTATTCAGGAGTATGCAGTAGGTCAAGAGGCTCTTCTCGAGGCCGAAAACATCAAAGAACAGATTTTCAACTTTGAACAAGACCTCTGGGAATACTAGTGTGGTTTGTGATTATTTTTTTGCCGCAGACATTTGTTTGCGGCTTTTTTTTTATGATTTGTCTCGTGGTGTGTAGTTAAACTGAATGTGGTACGACACCATTGGAAAAACACCTGGCAGCGCCAATCCTGTGGCTGTATATTCGTTTTCCTTTATCATATTCGACGGTATCATAAAATCGCCTTTTGGAGTCTTTACTTTGTTGTATGATACCATCACAAAGTTGTTACGGTTATAAACGTTGTATACCGACAGCGTGACGTTGTGCCTGATATATTTACTGAGCGGTTTTTTAAAGTCGTATACCACGGCTACGTTGAGTTTGTGGTATAATCTGAGGCGGGCGTTGTTTCTGTTGCCGTATAGCGGAATTTTGTAGTCTTGATAGTAGTAGAACCCCACAGGAGCGGTGTACGGCGTACCCGAGCAGCAGTTGAAATCGGCTTTGAATGTGATTCGTTCGTTGAGCGAATATTGCGCCATGATATGCAGGTTGTGAGGTATATTGTCGTTTGAAATGTATTTTTCTTTAGATAGGTCGGGTGTGTAGCGCAGGCTGTGAGAGTAGGCGTAAAAGCATTTGAATTTTAAACTGCCCTTGTCTTTTTCTAAGGCAATTTCGGCGCCTTCTGCGGAAGCTTCTCCAAGAAAGAAATCTCTCTCGATAGATTCGTTGAGGAGCATATTGGCGTGCTGTCCGTATTCTGTGATGTTTTTTGAGTGTTTGTAGTATGCGCAGAGCGTGTAAGTGAGCTCGCGGGTGGTGTAAGTGGCGGTGAAGGTGATGCAGTTGGCTGTTTGTGGTTTGAAATATAGCCCGCTGGGAATCCAAAGGTCGAGGGTGGTGAAGGGGCTGATAGAGTTTGATAGCATGTGCAGGTATTGCACGTTGTGCTCTGCCGATGTTTTAAGCGAAATTTTGTTGTTGGGTCGGTATACCAAAGCCACTCTCGGCTCAAAGTTTACAAAGGTGTTGAATCGTTTGCCTTCTATATTGGTAGTGTCCCACGAGAGATTTTTGCTGTTGTATTCAAAGTATTTTGCTGGTCCGTAGTTGTTCCAGATAGATATTCTTGAGCCGTATTTAAGCGCCAGGCGGTTGCTGAGCGAACTTTCAGCTCCGATATAAGCAGCAATGTTGTCGGCGTTGCCTGTAATCATGCCTTGGTTTCCTTTTTCTTGATCGATATATTGAGTGGCAGGGTCGAATGTGGTGAACGTGTATTCTGCTCCAATTTTAATGGTGTTGGCTGCGTTGGGGCTGTATACAATGTCTGTTTTGATGCCAACGTTGCCGATTCTGGTTCGCCAATAATTTTCTTTGTCTTCGGATGTGAATAGTTTGTAACTGTAGTGCCCTACGTAGATATTGTTGTTGAAATATAGCTTTGGCGAAATGATTTTGTATTGCCGAATAGTGGCAGTGTTGTTTTGCCACGCCACAGCGTAGTTGTTGCTGGTTTGGAGGTTAGAATATCGGTCTTTGCCACGGAAATACGATATGTAAATACGGTCTTTGGGAGATGCTTTGATGTGAATTTTGGCATGGACATCGTAGAATTTGTTGTCGCCCTTGAATTCCATCATATTGGCAATCCACCAAAGGTTGGAAGTTCTGATGTCGGCGGTGGCAGTAACAATATCGCTAGGAATGGGAGTTTCGATACGGTGCGAGTTAGTGAGAGGTGTAAATTCGCTGCTTAGCACAAACTTTCCGCTGCTGCCATCTTTTGTGTGAATGTCGGTTATAGATGATAGTCTGCCGCCATATTTGATGGGGAAGTCAGAAGTGTACACATGGAGTGCATTTACAGCCTCAGGAGCCACAGCGGAGTAGAATCCGAATAGGTGCGACGGGTGGTAAATAGGAGCTTCGTCGATGAGTATAAGGTTTTGGTCTTTGTATCCACCGCGCACGTTGAAGAAAGCCGATCCGTCGCTCTGTCGAGTGATTCCGTGGTCGGTGGCAAGTATGCCTACAAGGTCGCCTCCGATGATTAGTCCCGAATATTTACCAAAGTCGGAGGCTTTGAGCGAAGAGCTATTGTGCAGAGTTTCCTTGATATTGTTGGAGTTTTTGTCGGCAGTTACCGAAATGGCTTCTATCTGGGCGTCGATTTGCTCCAAGTCTTTGTCGATGGTTACGTTTTCTTTTAGGTTGATATTGATGTATTCTCGTTGATAGCCCAGATACGAGTATGTGATGTTGTATTCGCCTTTTTCGAGCGTAAGGGAGTAGAATCCGTACGAGTTTGTGAGAGTTCCTTTTGCGCCATTTCCTGCAGTGATAGTGGCTCCGATTAATATTTCGTGGGTGGTGGCATCGTGCACATATCCGCTTATTGTGGCGTTTTTGGCGTTTGGCTTGTATTGGTCGTTGGTGGTAACCACTTTTTTCCTGGGTTTAAGAATAATGTGCTTGTCGGAAATGATGTACGAGAAGTCTAACATGCCCGAAATCTGCGCCAAAACAGTGGTTAGCTTTTTGTTTCGGATTTTGATGTCGAGTTTTACCTGATCGTCGACAGATTGACTGCTGTATACAAACAAAAAACCCGTCTGATTTGAAATATCTGACAATATTTCTTTCAGCGGGCTTTTTTTATGTGATATGCTAATCTTGATAGTGCTGTCGGCTTGAGCGTATACTGTTTGGGGTATCATTGCGGCTATTAAAATTGCCGCTAACACTAAATGGTTTAATAAGTGTTTGATGATTTTGCTCCCCGTCATTTGGATTTTAATGTTGTGTCATCTTTTTTACCGAGTATCCGCCGTCAGGGGTTTGGATAATGCTGGTTTCGTCGAGGGTTTGGTTGAGAATATCGATGATAGACTCAACGCTCTGATTAACGAAAGTGCCGGAGATTCTGTTTTTAGCACATTCGGTATTCTCAAAACTATATGTAAAACCGTAAGCTTTAGCAAGCTGTTGCATTATGTCGCCAAGCTCCGTATCGTTAAATACAAACTCTTTGAGTTTCCACGCAATGTTGTTGTAGTTAGAAACAGTTTTTACGTCAAATCCTTGTGCGGGTTTGTAAGTAAGTTCTTCGTCTTTGGTTATCTTAACCGATTTGCCGTCTTTGTTGGAAACAACTTCAACAATACCGGAAGTAACAGTAACAGTGGTGGTTTCTGCATTTTCGCAAACGTTGAACGATGTGCCGTGAACAATTACTTTTACGTTGTTGGTGCTGATTTCAAATGTGCGTTCTGGGTTTTTCTCCACGTTGAAAAATGCTTCGCCCTTAAGGCTGACGCTGAATCGACCTTTTTCGGCGGTGCTGCAAGTAACTGAGCTGTTTCGGTTTACGCTTATCTGGGTTGAATGTTCAACAATGGCTTCAACCGGGGTGTTAAGAGCAGTGTAGGTAGATTGTCCTTTGGCTTTAAAGCTGTTGTTCATAAAAATGCCGATAGTGGTCACAATAATAATTGCGGCAGCTATCTTAACAAGGAGGTCGAGACGCAAGATTTTAGATTTGCGTCTGAGCCCTAATTCTCCCGAAAGCTTTTCCCATTCTGCATCAGTGTCGATGTCGAGCAGTTTGAGGTCTGATATTTCAGGGATTGTGTAATCTACATTGTCCATGTTTAGTCCTTTTAAATAAAGTGTTAGTTTGTTTTATGTATTAATTCTCGTATTGTAACACGCGAAAATAGGATTACCCTATGTATTTTTTTATGTTTTTTTCTCTTTTCCGAATATTTTTTTTCGGAGTATCTTCAACGCGGAGGTTATATGAGCCTCTACGGTTTTGATGCTTATGCCCAGTTTTTCAGATATTTTTGGGTTAGTAAGTTTTTGATAGCGGCTAAGGATGAATACCTCGCGGCTTTTTTCGGGCATGTGCTTAATGGTGTCTACAATAGCGGCTTCGAGCTCGCTTGCTTCTATGTCGTTGTCGGCTTGTGCGTTTTCGCTTTCAAATAGCGGCAGAGTTTCATCGGTTGTAAATTTCTTTTGGTCTCTGATGTAATTGATTGATAGGTTGCGTGCTATACGGTACAGCAACGCTTTTAGGTTGCTGTCGTCGGGTAGTGATTCTCGTTTTTCCCACACCTTGATAAAACAGCGGTGAGCAAGGTCTTTGGCAGTGTCGGTGTCCTGTACTATCTTGCGGCTATATATGGTGATGGATACAAACTGTTCCTTAAAAAGTTTCTCAAAATCACGTTCTGTCAGTTGCATTGTTTATCTCATTTTCAAAATGTAAAGTAAGGTGTTTTGGAGCATATTTGCAAATTTTTTTTAATTATTTTTGCGCTGGGTTGTAACTTTTGCCGTAGTTGTCCGTCTTATGCGCAAACAACATAAAAATTACTGCTATGAAAAAAATTATTTCAATTATTATCGCCGCCATATTGATTGATGTTTGTGCTACGTTTGACGTTTCGGCACAAGAAAGCGTTGGCGGCATTCTTATGGATGCTAAGATTCAACTTATGAACCGCAAGGCTGATCTCTTGCATGGCCGTGACGATTTTTCGCATCGTATCGATGCTATCAGAGATTCGGCTAATACCAACTCTCTTAACAGCGAACGCATTGCCGCACTGCGTTCTGGTATCAACGACATTGACTCTACTATTAAAAAAATTGATATCGCCATTGATGCTATTCAATCCGCGGGCATGGTTAACTATTATTCAAACCGTGTGGAAATTAATAGAAACGGCAACTCTGTTAAAATCTACAAGCGTGTAGCCGACAATGTGGTGACTGTGGAGGTGAACGGTGAAAAGATTATCAATGCTGATGGATTCGACCCCGTCAACATTTTAGACGCCAACATGAGTAAGAGAAACAAAAAAGATTTTAAGGGTCACCTCTCTGGATTGTTTTTAGGTGTTAACGGACTGCTTAATAAAGACGGTAAGTATGAGGCTCCTGATGACGCTAAGTTTTTTGCCCTCAACGAAAGCCGGTCGCTTGATTTTTCAATATACTTCAACAATCTGGTGGTGCCTTTTAACCAAAACTGCGGTTTGGTGATGGGTGTGGCTATGCAGTTTAATCACTATGCGTTTCAAGACAACTTTAACCTCGAGGTTGTGGACCATGTGTTGACCGCCGACTACAATAATACCATTGTTCCAAACTTTAAGCGCTTTAATTACAGATTGATGCACCTTAATGTTCCATTGGTGTTTGAGTTTTCAACCAGAGGTTTCAACAAGTTCTTTTTTAATGCTGGCGTTATGGGTGGCATACGAATCGGAAGCCGCACAAAGCAAGTGTACAACGTGGATGGCGACCGTCAGAAAAACTGTTTACGCAAACCGTTTGAATCTAACTTGCTGAAATATTCATTTATTGGTGGTGTGGGCTACCGCAGTTTCCAAGTGTTTGGCGAATATTCGCCAGTGCCATTGTTTAAAGATGGTCACGGACCTGAACTCTATCCGTTTTCTGTAGGTATTAAATTCTTATTCTAAATAATTGCTACAGTGAATATTACAGAATATAATAATTGCGTTGACAAATACTCTGATTTTGTGTACCGATATCTTTTGAAATCGGTGCGCAATAGTCAGGCGGCGCAGGATATAGTGCAAGATAGTTTTGAGAAACTGTGGATTGCCCACAAAAACCTCGACGCTGCCAAAGCTAAATCCTATCTGTTTTCGTGCGCCCACAATGCAATGGTCGACTATGTCCGCCAAGACCATCGGACATCCGATCTGGAACAGTCTGTAAATATTCCGCAAAACGCCTTTAACCAATATACCGACGTTCAAGATATACTTCAACAGGCTCTGCAGACTATGAAACCCGAACAACGTAGCGTAATTCTTTTGCGCGACCTTCAAGGTTACCAATATCAAGAGATTGCCGAAGTTACAGGGTTGTCGCTTGCTCAGGTTAAGGTTTATATCTTTAGGGGAAGAGTTTTCTTGAAACAGTATTTAGAAAAAACAGGTATTCGTTCTCATTCAGATTTGGAGGAATTGGTATGAATATAAATAGTGATAATATTGAGGCACTGATAGTTGACTATTTTGATGGCACGCTCAACGAGCAGCAGTCGAGAGAGTTGGACCGTGCCATTGCACTTAATCCTAAGTTTCGTCAGCTGTTCAACGAATACCAATCTGCCTTGGATTGCACGGTAGGGGAGGGCCTCCCCGTCGCAATCGACCCAGAGTTTGCTGAGGAGCTTAAGCAAACTTCGGATTTCAACGAGATTGACACCCCATATTTCGACCGTCTTGCGGTGCTTGTGTCCGAGTGCATTGCCACCCAAGCCGAGCAAGAAGAGTATAACCAAATGATTTTACAAGACGACAGCAAACTTCGGTCGGCTGTATTGTATTCTTATTGCAAAATAAAACCGAACAAAGATTTACAATGCCCATATAAAAACAACCTTAAACGTAGCCAAATCCGTCCGCTAAGGTACGCTTTTGCTGCCGCAGCTGCGGTTTTGGCTTTTTTATTGATATTTAGGGTGGTGTATTTTTCGGAATGCAGTATTGATTTAGCTCGGCTGTCGGGAACAATATCTGTGAATTTTGCCGGACGTAATGTGCAAGTTGTTGATAATTATGTATTTGAGAATGTTGAAAATTCCACTCCGAAGCAGATGACTTATGCAAACTTGCCCTATGCTGTGCATTCTCAGTCTGATGCTGTAAGGCTCCACGACCCTGAGCCACAATCTACAATATCGCCAACTTTGCAACACGACGATTCATTGATTGCTGACCTTTGCATTGCCTCTGTTTCCGAATCGAAGATTAGCTATCCCGAAGATATTTTGCAGCCTATTACTATCGACTGGAAATCTATTGAAGAATTAGACAACAACGGATTAGCAATAAGCATTGATTTTATTGGAGAACAGGGTATCGCCGATTTTAAAGAAGATAAAGCCCGTATTCACCGTCGTATAAATGAGCGTCGAAGTCCCAAAATATGCGTTTCGTATGACGAGGATGGCAAAAAAGATGGGGTTTCGCTTTTGATAGGCAATAGGGAGCTTAAAGTGTGGTCGAGATAAAGCACGAGTTACTTGTGCTGTTGGCCTTTTTTGCTCACAGTGATTTTTTTAGCAAAATAGCTTTTGTCGCCTTCTAAGGCAATATAGTAATCTCCAGCAGGGATACGGCGGAGGTCGACAACAACACGTCCGTCGCTGCCTATCTTGCCAGATTGCATTACGCGATGCTTAAAGGTTTGGATTAAATAATGCCTGTAAGATTTAGGATTTGAGGATGTTATTGTAATTTGAGAACCTTCGTGGTGCACTTTTACAGAGCTGTTGTCGGATAGTTTTTCTTCTTTGGTGGTGCTTCCCCACGAAATAATATCGGCGTAGGGGTCGAAAATTATTTTGTCTACATTGAATCCGGGCTCCAAAGAGAAGTATTGGTTTTCGTCAGTATTATTGATACGCACAAAAACGCTTTCGCCGTTGGTACCTTGTATCATAATAGGCACTATGGCACGGAAAAATGTCATAGAAGAGTCGCTGCGTCGTTGTTCTATTTTTACATTTAGCAGTTTGTCGGTGTTTTGTTCCCAAAGAATCCGGTAAATAGGCGTTCCTCGTCCATAGTACCATTGGTCGAAAAACCAAGTGTAGTCTTTGCCCGAATAATCATTCACTAAGTTGAAAAAATTTTGCGACGAGGCGTTGGCAAATCGGTATGGCGAGTGTTTGATGTAGTATTTTAAAAGTCCAAAAAACATCTGGTCGCCCAATTCGGTACGTAACATATGCAAAAGCATACAACCCTTGTCGTAGGTCATTCGGGTGTCGAAAATCTCCCACACATCGGTTGTGTCGCGCACATATATAGAACCGAGTGGTTTTGATGCGGCAGAGAAGATTTTGCGCCGCCGCCACGAAACAGGGTCGTTGCTTCGCCCCACACCAATCTCTTCGGCAAATCCCTCGCACCATTCGGCAAACCCCTCGTTGATCCACACATCGGTCCAGCGGCTGCACGTGATGGTGTTGCCAAACCACTGGTGGGCAAGTTCGTGAATCATGAGCGACGGGTCAAAGCCCATAAGAAAAGTCATTGTCTGGTTTTCCATTCCGCCTCCCCATAAAAATTGCGCCTGACCGTATTTCTCGTCGGCAAAAGGATATGTGCCGAAAGTGTCGCATAGCATTTTGAATGCAGGAATCAGTTTTGCAGTGCGTTTGCGAGCCTGATCAGCTTGGTTGCGGAAATAATAGTTTACATACAGCACCGAATCGCCATTGTTGAGATGAATGTACTCTTGACTCACTTCGTATTCGCTAACAGCCACAGCCACAAGGTAAAAAGCTATCTTGTGACGGTGCATCCATGTGGTGGTGCGAATACCGTTGTTGATAGTGTCGGAGATAATTATGCCGTTTGATGCCGAGCGGTAACGTTCGGGACAAGACACAACCACCTGCACAGAGTCGTATTTGTCGGTATTCACTTGTCGGCACGGATACCAATCCTTAGCCCCGTCTGGTTCTGAGAGAGTCCAAAACATAGGGGTGTCGCCATATTTTGAAAACACCACCGAGCCGAATCCAGAAGATTCTGGCACACCTTCGTATTGCACCGAAATGGAATCGTTAGCCCCCCATACTTCTTGTGGAAAAATAATTATCGAGTCGCCTTGATGGTTGAATCTCAGTGTTTTGGTGCCGTGTATCACACTTTGCACTTTAAGTTCTGACGATAGTTCTAAAAGCACTGGCAAAAAGCGGTCTTGACGGGTTTTTAATCCAAAATGATGCGTGGTAACGCCCTTGATATATTTAACCGCAGGATCTACACTTATATTAATACGCACAAATTGTATGTCTACGCCGGCGAATTGATTTTTAGCATATCCCCCCGTAGCACAACAAATCAGTAGTAATAATATTAAGTGTCGCATTATTGACCCAACACCTTTATAATAGTATCTTCAATAATTTTGGGGTAATGCTCATATTCGAGCGCATGAACACGTTCGGCGAGGGTGTCGGCAGTGTCGTTGGGCAAAACCGGACATTTGGCCTGGAAAATAGTAGGACCGCGGTCGTAATCGTTGTCGATAAAGTGTATAGTGATACCGCTTTCTTTGTCGTTACTGTCAATCACGCTCTGATGTACCCGTTTGCCGTACATTCCCTTGCCACCGTGTTTGGGTAGGAGCGAAGGGTGAATATTAACAATACGGTGGTCGAATGCGGTTACAATATATTCTGGAATAAGTTTGATGTATCCTGCGAGAGCCACAAAGTTGGTTCTGAAGTCGCGCAAAACTCCCAGCATGAAGTCGCTGTCGTCTAATAATCGTTGCGAAAGCACGAGGCATGGCACCGATTGCCGACGGCAACGTTCAATAACAAAAGCTTTGGGATTGTCGGTAATAACAAGTCCAATACGTATTAACTTGCTATTTTTAAAATAGTTGAATATATTTTCGGCATTGCTGCCATTGCCTGAGGCAAAAATAGTAATGTTCCACATAAAAATTTTTTTTTAAAAAATTAACGTGCAAATATATCAAAAAAACTATCAATACCCACGTTTTAAAGCATTTAAATCATTGTGTCGAAAAATAATTTTTTAACAATCAATTAATTACAAAAATATTTTTTTTTTCGGTCTAAAATTGTTTTCTTTGCGGCGAATTTAAAAAAGAGAAATCTAAGTTTAATTTTTAAAAAATTATTTATCATGACAGAAGACATAAAGAAAAAAGTAAAAGAGATCATCGTTGAGAAGTTAGGTGTAGACGAAAACGAAGTTACTGACGAAGCTTCTTTCACAAATGACCTTGGTGCCGATTCTCTCGACACAGTAGAACTTATCATGCAGTTCGAAAAAGAGTTCAACATCTCTATTCCCGACGATCAGGCAGAAAAAATCGCTACCGTTGGCGAAGCTATCGAATACATCGAAAACCAACAAAAATAAATTATTTCTATGGAATTAAAACGAGTAGTCGTAACTGGCATGGGGACAATCAACCCCTTAGGCCATAATATAACCGAGTTTTGGGAAAGTTTAAAATCCGGTGTAAGCGGCGCAGGTCCGATTACCCGTTTTAATCCCGAAAAATTCAAGACCCGGTTTGCCTGCGAAGTAAAAAACTTCGACGAAGTTGACGAGCAGTTCTTCAATAAGAAAGAAACCGGTCGTCTTGACCTTTTTGCCAAGTTCGCCCTTATCTCTGCCGACGAAGCTTGGAAAAACAGCGGACTCACACCCGAGAGTTTTAACCACGACCGTGCAGGCGTGATCTGGGGCTCAGGAATCGGCGGCATCAACACCCTCACCGAAGAAGTTGAGCAGTTTTGCCAAGGCGATGGTTCGCCACGATTCAGCCCGTTTTTCATCCCAAAGATGATCAGCGACATTGCTCCCGGACACATCAGCATGAAGTACGACCTCCGCGGACCCAACTTCACCACCGTTTCGGCTTGCGCATCATCTACCAACGCCATTATCGACGCATTCAACTACGTGCGTCTTGGTAAAGCCGACATTATTGTTACTGGTGGTTCAGAATCGCCCGTGGGTATTGCGGCTGTTGCTGGATTCAACTCTATGAAGGCTCTCTCTACCAACAATGACAACTACAAAACTGCTTCGCGCCCGTTTGACGCAACACGCGATGGATTTGTAATTGGCGAAGGCGGCGGATGCCTCATTCTCGAAGAATACGAACATGCCAAAGCTCGTGGTGCTAAAATCCTCTGCGAACTTGCCGGAAGCGGACTCACCGCCGACGCGCATCATATTACAGCTCCTCATCCCGAAGGCCGAGGCGCAGCTGCGGTAATGAAACTCGCCATTGAAGACGCCGGACTCAAACCCGAGGACATCGACTATGTAAATGTCCACGGCACTTCCACAGGGCTTGGCGATATTGCAGAATCTAAAGCTATTCAGCAAGTATTCGGCGACTACGCATACAAAGTTAGCATTAGTAGTACTAAATCAATGACAGGCCACCTTCTCGGAGGTGCTGGCGTGGTAGAATCTATCGCGTGCGTGCTCGCAATGCTCAACGAAACCGTTCCGCCTACAATCAACTTCCAGAATCCCGACCCGCACATCGACCCCAATCTCGACATCACACCCAATGTTGCCAAGAAGAGGGTTATCCGTGCCGCCCTCAACAATACTTTTGGCTTCGGCGGTCACAACGCATCGGTGATATTCAAAAAGATTTAACGGCTAAAAGGGGCGGGATGTAATTGTAGAGACGCAAAATTTTGCACCTCTACCGTATACCCACCCCATTTTTATTTTTCAAAAAAATCTAAATCGGTGTTTAAGAACATAGCAGCATTCATAAAGTACTTTTTCGGCAAGGACAAAGAGTTCGCTCGCCAAATAAGGCGAATAACGGGCTTTTACCCCTTAAACAGAGGGCTTTACCAAACTGCGCTTACACACCGGTCGCTTTCGGAACGCACCGACACAGGATTTATGATCAACAACGAACGTTTGGAGTTCCTTGGCGATTCTGTGCTCGACCTCCTTATCGGAGAATATCTTTACAAGCGTTTTACCAACGAGCAAGAAGGGTTTCTTACTCAACTCCGCGCCCGTATTGTCAACGGGGAAAATCTTACCGAACTCAGCCAGCAAATAGGTTTAGATAAATTGGTGAAAACCTCGGTGAAAAGTCACAACGCCAATATTCACCTCTTCGGCGATGCTTTTGAGGCTTTCCTTGGTGCCATCTACTTGGACAGAGGATTCCATCAGGCAGGACGTTTCCTCTACAAACGCATCATGCCCAAGTATCTCAACATCTTTGAGCTGGAGCACAACAATACCAACTTCAAGAGCCAGTTGATAGAGTGGGGGCAAAAAAATAAGCACGAGATAGAGTTTGTCACCGACCTTGAATCGCCTACCAGCAAATATTTCGTATCATACGTGCGCATTAATGGTCAGAACTATGGCTCAGGCATCGGAATATCTAAAAAAGAAGCCGAGCAAAAAGCCTCAAAAGTTGCTTTAAATAAGATAAAGTAACAGTTTTATAATCCTACTTTTAAATCTATTATGATTATTATCGGCGACAAACTTATAAGCGAAGACATTTTTACCCAAAAATTCTGTTGCGACATCACCGCCTGCGTGGGCACATGCTGCGTAGAAGGCGACAGCGGTGCTCCGCTCGACTATTCCGAAGTGGAAATTCTTGAGCAGAACTATGCCGCCGCCCGTGAATACATGCCCGAAGAGTATATTCAAGCCGTGGAGCAGCAGGGTTTTGCCGTAAAAGACGCCGACAACGACCTTGTGACACCTTTATATAATAACGCCGAATGCGCCTACTCTTACACCGAAAACGGCATCACTCTCTGTGCCTACGAACGCGCATATCTTGAGGGCAAAACCAAATGGCGCAAACCCATCTCGTGCCATCTATATCCCATCCGTCTTGCACAAGTGGGTATCTATACATCAATTAAATTACACAAATGGCATGTGTGCCGTGCTGCCTTTGTTCTTGGACGCAAAAAAGGTATTCCCGCCTACAAATTCTTAGAAGAACCCCTCGTCCGCCGTTTCGGGCAAGATTTTTACGACGAGCTCTGCCAAGTGGCTGAGGCATATTTGCAGAATCATAAGGGGAAGTGATGTGTATTATTTTAGTGTTTTGCCTATTGAAGCAAGACCTTTGCTCACCTTGTACCAGAAATTCGGTTCCGCTTTTTCTCCAATAAGTACCCTGACTTCTTTACTTTCAAACAATTCGTAGTTCCGAGCACAAATAACAAAGTCAGCAGTGTCTTGAGATATTACCCCATCGGAGGCCATTTTTAATAGCGTTTTTGGGCCGAATTGATTCAAAAACATGTGAACAGGATTACCTATGAGTTTCGACATAGAAAAAACCAACATATTTGCAACATCTTCCGACATTTTTCCAAAATATTTTTTTAAATCCTCAATAGAAATTGGCATCTTGAAATCAGGAAAACAATATTTGAATGTTGTAATTATATAGTTATAAGATAGTTTTAA
The DNA here is from genome assembly GCA_016286055.1 of Bacteroidales bacterium. Classification (GTDB taxonomy): domain Bacteria; phylum Bacteroidota; class Bacteroidia; order Bacteroidales; family UBA3824; genus UBA3824. Next base: position 5,297 of record JAEERW010000007.1, on the reverse strand, counting down.
ATCGTTGTCAAATTTTTCAAACGCTTCTCTTATAGGCATAAAACAATCATCCTCCCCAAAGAAATATCCTACCGAAATTCCGAAAAAATGGGCAATTTTCTCCAACGTTTCAAGTGTGGTACTGTTTCGGTGCATAGCCATAGTAAGGGCAGTCTGCGATATTTTAGTTTTGTCGCTCAATTTTTTTAGTGTAATACCAGCCTCGTTGCACAGTGCTTTTATTCGCTTTAAATTAACCATATGGATATAATAATTTTATATATGAAATTAAAAATACTCACTAATTGTGAATTTCTGTACGAATTGTTTGTTTTTGAATTTTTATTTTGTATCTTTGCTGCATGATTTTAAAAACTTTTATGCATTCACGCTGTAAAGGTAAAAATTATTTATGAACCTACAAAAATAATTAAAGTATGGCACAAATTAGTCAACCCAACACACAACGTAATCTCCCCGCCTCTCTTCTTAAAGGCGCGGCAGCCAATCTTGCTATTCAGGCTCTTGGCAAAAATTTGAATAAGAAGAACTTCTTGCCTACATTGGTAGTGGGCGCATTAGGTGGAGGATTGTCATGTCTAAGTGACGATAAGTATTGCTCCACTCTAATTGCCACATCAATTTTTGGCGGAGGTAATGCTCTGATTAACAAAACAAGCGTACCAAAATCATTAGCTAAATATGCTGCAATTGGTACAACGGCAAGATTGATGCTGAATATACCAGAGATAGTGGCGAAAACAAGCGAAATCTCTGGTGATTGGATAACTATTTATAACTTCAAACTACCAAATGGTGATTTGCCAAAATATAAACAAATAAACGAAGCAATGGGATGTACTCATACTGTTTTACGTTCTATTTCAGACTATTTAGGATACTCTTCAATTGCTAATCAATTATTAAAGGAAGAAAAAAAACTTGCTAAAGATGAAGGTATTGATTTTTCTGATTTAGCTGAAAGCAAAGGATATTTAGTGCAAAATCTAGCGAACAATCTATTTACAGTTGGGACTAAACTCAATCAAAACATTCCTGTTGCAGTTACATATCAACCGTGGTTAGGTAGACGACCCCACACTGTTGGAATTAATCAAGTTGAATATCAACAGAATGCGTCAAATAAAAAACGAACAAGATTTATTATAAAAGTTATGGATCCTCTATTAGGCAACATAACAGAATTATCTCAAAGCGAATTCAATAATGGTATAGTTAGATGCATTAACGGTCGATAATTATGAAAGCAATCATCCATACTCTATTAATAATATTAATATCAAACATCGCAACATTTGCTCAGGATTTTTCCCCTTGTCAGATTCAGATTAAAGAAATCGGGCAGATTGACAGTACAATAGTACAAAAACAACTTAATCACTGTCAAAAAAAGTTCTCTAAAATATGGGCAAAAGCAAACAAAATATTGGGAAAAGATTCTATCAGAATCATTCTCAATGATGTAGAATCATACTTTATACCAATGTACGAAACTATTAAGGTTAATGACTATAATGTGGTTTTAAACCCTGCCAAAAATTCAGTAAGTGATATCTTCTATGTTTATAAAGGTATCTGGATAGGTAGTTACGAACAAGTATCATTTCAACATAATAATTTCTTTTGTTGTTCTAAATCTGATTTATCGGGTTTAGATTATTCTAAATACGCAAAAATGAACACCAAACGAATTGCAGATTTTTTAACAACAAATCACATATTTGCATTACTAGGTGGCATTCAAGACTACGTTGAAATCGGTATGTATTGGTTTCGCATTAATCCCCAAGAGCAATTAGAAAAAATTGACAAACATGTTGTTCAGTCTACAATATTTGAAACTAAACCATGAAATATATCAATATAATAGGCATATTATTAATACTAATTATTTTGACAGTAGGCAACCGTTTTGCCCCTGGACGTTATTGTACATAAAGTCAGAACTCCACTACATTAATGATACTATTGATGGCGAGGTTAGGTTATACAATATGAAAGGACAGCGAAACCTTGAGATAAAGTATACCAAAGGAGAAATATATTACCAGCATTATCTGATATACTCCGATTATGTAACAACAGAATGGATAGATGGAAAACCACCGTCTGATCTTGACTCAGCTTATGAAGATATGTTGTTATGGTCAGAGCAACCTTGTCCCTTTATGGACGAAAGAATTGCACTAGACCCACCAACATAGTTGTTGTTTTCAACTCATGGACAAATAAAATCACTTACATCATCATTGCTATAAGTAGTATTTTACTGATTTTAAACCTATTAAATATTAAAAAAAATGCAAACAAAAGAAATCGTTAAAACCCTTCCCGCCTCCATCCTCAAAGGTGCGGCAGCTAACCTTGCTATTCAGGCTCTTGGCAAAAACCTGAATAAGAAAACCTTCCTTCCCACATTGCTTGTAGGTGCGGTAGGAGGTGGATTATCCTGCTTGTCAGACGACAAATACCTCTCTACGCTCATTGCCGCATCAGTTTTCGGCGGAGGCAACGCTCTTGCTAACAAAGCCTCCTTCCCAAGAACGATGTTAAAGTACGCTGCAATAGGCACTGCTGGAAGGCTGATGCTCAACATACCTGCGGCAGTGGGAAAAATAAATGGCGATTGGAAAACAGAATGGCAAATGTGTCAGATACCAAATTGACATTATTGACCCTGCACAAGGTGATCCAAGTAAAGTATTATCGCAATATGATTTTGAACATGCGGTTATCCGCGCCGTAAAACCTTATTAAATATGAGAACAATAGTTTTGATTTTTTTTCTTGCAATAGGCGGCATTACACGTGGTCAGAGTTCGGACATGGTTACTTGGCAGGATATTGAAGGTAAGAGTATATGCATAGAAAAAGGATACAACAGCAATCTGCTTAAACGCCATCTGCAACGGCACGAGCGAAAGTTTAAACGCCAGTATAGACACTACCACATATTGTTAGGCAAGACTACGCTCAAACGATTATTTGATGGTATAGAAATGTTCTATATCTGCCAATACCATGTTACAGAAATTGATTCGGAAAGAGTAGTTCTGAAGTCAATTAACAAGAAACCAGTCGACGAGATTATTTTTGTTTATGATAAATACTATCTCGGAAGTTTTTACAACGGATGCTGCCGTTCTATTATGCGTAACCCTCCTAAACAGGATTATTGGCATAAATTCAACTACGGTGTAACCTCTGGACACTACTCGGCATCATCTGTCGATAAGGAATTCCTTTATGATTTCATATCAAAAGGATTCCGTGTGTTTACGCTCGATAACTTTTCCTCATACGAGAAACCAACTACTAATTATTGGTTTTCAAAAGATTGGTACGATCTGCCTATTATATTCAAGGCTCAAGAAATGAGAGATAAAATCTTTACCTATAAAAATGAAAGTATATACAAGTCTCAGTTTTTTAAAGATATAGATGAAAATTAACTTACTGATTTTAAACATTATTTATCATGACACTAAAAGAAATCACTAACACCCTCCCCGCATCCTTAATAAAAGGCGCGGCAGCCAACCTTGCTATCCAGGCGATTGGCAAAAACTTGAATAAGAAAACCTTCCTTCCCACATTGCTTGTAGGTGCGGTAGGAGGGGAATTATCCTGCCTATCTGACAACAAATACCTTTCCACCATCATTGCCGCATCAGTTTTCGGCGGAGGCAACGCTCTTGCTAACAAAGCCTCCCTCCCAAGAACGATGTTAAAGTACGCTGCAATAGGCACTGCGGGAAGGCTGATGCTCAACATACCTGCGGCAGTGGCAAAAAGAGACACAAAATGGATAGTACTAGAAGACTATCATCTTCCGAAGGGAAACCTAAATCCAAAGAGCCAATGGGGCGATGAAGCAGGATGCGCACAAGCTACATTTGATTCTATTGCAGAATATTTAGGTATAACTCCGACCACAGACTTTTATAATGACGGTTATGATTTTTCTATTTTATGCAAAAAAAATGGTTTTAATGCTTATGACTTATCCAAATCAGAGGTTGATGGAAAGAAAAAAAATATTCCGTGGTCTGTTGGTAATTATCTACGGATGGGGTGTCCAGCAGCTTTAACCTACAACAACTCTGGGGTTAAACATATTGTTGGCATTAACCGAATTATTCAAGAGAAGCAAACAATTGTTGATAAAAATGGCAATAAAACAGAAAAAATACGTTGGAGAATAGAGGTTATGGATCCTATCGCCTATGGTAATCTCGTTTTTATTCCTTATGATGAGTTTGAAAGGGGCTTAGTCACTATTGTTAAACCATAACGAACAAATACTATGAAAGCAATAATCACACTAACAATAATTTTGACCGTAACAATCGGACGCATATTGGGGCAATCAATCAGTATGTACGAATGGGAAGGTATTAAAAACCTCTCCGTTTGCAGCTGGGGTACTTATTCAGATGTTAAACAAGAACACAAAATTATTAATAAGACCTTGAACAAGCATACTCGAAGATTTATCCGAAAATGGCGCAGTGCTAATACATTGATACCCAAAACTACTAAAAAGAGTATTGTTAAAGGTATCGACACATTCTTCGCTGCGGAATATGTAATTAGTGACACTATTCACGGCAATGTGGAAATTAAATTGTCAAAAAATGCGATAAGCGATATCATTTTTATAAACGGTCATACATTTCTTGGTATTTATAACCTTTACAATTGTCATTCTGTAAGGACGAAGCCGCAAAAATGTCGGCCTAACGATATTCACAACTATGTTGTTTGTAATCAACGCCATACAAAATCCGACTTAGATTTTGCAATTGACTTTTTTGACAGAGGACGAATGGTAATGTCTATCCCTAACTGCAAAGATAGTGATCATTTATGGTTTACTTCAAACGATAACCGATTGAAAATATATGACAAAGATGATATTATTGGTAAGATAGTCAATTATAGTCAAATAAGTGATTATAAAGACAAACACAAATACAATCATCCATTTTCGATAAGTAACTTATTAATTATTATTATGCAAACACCACAAAACACAAAAAGTAATCTTGCCGCATCCTTAATCAAAGGCGCGGCAGCCAACCTCGCCATCCAGGCGATTGGCAAAAATTTAAATAAGAAAACCATCCTTCCCACATTGCTTGTGGGTGCGGTAGGAGGGGGCTGATCTTGTCTAAGTGACGATAAGTATTGCTCCACTCTAATTGCCACATCAATTTTTGGCGGAGGTAATGCTCTGATTAACAAAACAAGCGTACCAAAATCATTAGCTAAATATGCTGCAATTGGTACAACGG